>NZ_KE159567.1:0-51070 GCF_000403845.2 Eubacterium sp. 14-2
CTGCTACTAATCGGTCGAGGGCTTGACCTTCAGGAAGACGGGAAGGAAGAAGATGGATGGCTGTATACTGTATGGGTTTTTCAGGGTATAAGGAATTATTACTTTACAAAATGTAATGTTTTTGTTATACTTTTGTAGATGGCCTAGTGGCTCAGTTGGTTAGAGCGCCGCCCTGTCACGGCGGAGGTCGAGGGTTCGAGTCCCTTCTGGGTCGTTTGAATATGGGATCTTAGCTCAGCTGGGAGAGCATCTGCCTTACAAGCAGAGGGTCACAGGTTCGAGCCCTGTAGGTCCCATTGTTCATGTTTATCAGGATACTGTATCTTGATAAATCCGTAATCTTATGATTACAGGCCGATGTGGCTCAATTGGCAGAGCAGCTGATTTGTAATCAGCAGGTTATCGGTTCGAGTCCGATCATCGGCTCTTGAAAACTTTATAGTTTCATATTATGGATGGATTCCCGAGTGGCCAAAGGGGGCAGACTGTAAATCTGTTGGCAACGCCTTCGAAGGTTCGAATCCTTCTCCATCCATTAAAACAGAAGAATGGGAACAATTTATTTTTCTGTTTATCATATTTAATATCGCGGGGTGGAGCAGTCTGGAAGCTCGTCGGGCTCATAACCCGAAGGTCACAGGTTCAAATCCTGTCCCCGCAATTTTTCAGTCAATGCCCAGTTAGCTCAGTTGGTAGAGCAGAGGACTGAAAATCCTCGTGTCTCTGGTTCGATTCCGGAACTGGGCACTTGTCAGATAAAATATTTGTAATTGATAATTATATCGTGGGATATTAGCTCAGTTGGTAGAGCACTTGACTTTTAATCAAGTTGTCCGGGGTTCGAATCCCCGATGTCTCATTAGTTTGAAAACAGTGGAAAGCCAGAAAAATCAATGGTTTCCGCTGTTTTTCAATGTAACTTATCCTGTACTTTTTTAAATGGTTCTGGATGTCCGCAGAGCGTCCGCAAGTCAGGATTTTAATGCCAATGTCCGCCGGATGTCCGCAAAATCATATCGCCAGTACATCATTTACGACAGCAGCAGGATCTTCCTTTTCCTCCATAATATGATTATAAACGTCCAGAACCATCTTCTCCGTATCGCCCATAAGTTGGGCAATCTTCTTTATGCTGATAGCAGGCACTTTATAACATAGATTGGTGCAGTAGTTGTGTCTGAAGATGTGTGCGGTCAGTCCGGTTATGACCGGGAATGCTTCTGTTCCTTCTGCGGACCGGTTCATTTTTGAAACAATGGAACTCCACATCTTAACATAAGAAGAGTGCGTGATCAGGCTTCCGTCTCTGCATGTAAACAGATAAGTCCCGGAAATCCCCCTGATATATTCTTTCAGAAATCGTGCTGTGCTGTCCGGAACCGGAAGCTCCCGGAATCCATGGTCTGTCTTTGGCATATTCTTTATCTCAGGCGCGTTACCGTCGAAAATAAGAGACTTTGTGACAGATATGGTAGTTTTATCGCTTTTAAAGGAAAAATCGAATACAGACAGTGCCAGAGCTTCCCCGCGCCGCAATCCGCAGGAATATATAATATAGATAAACGCTCTTTCCCGGTTTGAAAAATCCGCTTTCTGCAATGCAGATTTTTCAATTTCTGTCAAAGGCCTCTTTTCTTTTCGAACAATTTTTGGAAGGTTTATATCTGAGCAAATCATATTAAACATACCGGATCCGATATAATTATCTGTAACAGCCATTTTCATAATCTGCCTGAATGTTATATATATCTGCTGACATGTGCGCGGCTTGTCCAGCGCGTTATTTACAGCAAGCTGAAAGTGATGATTTCTGATTTCTGAAAGTTTCACATCCTCAAGAAAAGAAAGGTGCTTTTCGATGATATTATGATACATGGCCTGCGTGTTTTTCTCCCGGACACTTTTTTTCACACTCAACCACTCTCTGGCATAATCTGTAAAGTATATATCTGTTTTTTGCACATATTTTCCGTTTTCAACTTCATTTTTCAATCGGTTTACCTGTCGTTCCAGGTCTGCGCTGGACTTTTTTGACACAAGGCGCTTCCGATGCTTGCTCCCATCCGGGTTAAAAGTCCCATCCCATATTCGTGCTTCATACTCTCCACGATAATTTTTTTTGTATTTTGCTGTTGCCACAAAGCCATCCTCCTTAAAAATTTGTATAAAAATAACAGCCAGCGCAAACAAATAGATGTTCTGGTTGCAGGCTGTCCCGGAAGATGATACAATATCTTTGAGTTGCAGGTATCATCTTCGGTATCTGTTTAAACCGTTCCTGTTGGCGCAGGGGCGGTTTTTATTTTTAATACATTTCCTGTTCTGACTGTTTCAATAAACACAATCAGTATTACCTATTCTGATTCTTTTTTCTTTCCTGTGATTAAGAATATTACTGCAACCACAGCGTTTATTGTACACCATCCAGCCCAGATATTAAGGTCTGCATAGCTTCCAGCCAGAGCGAACCCAAGGATTGCGGCAATTCCAAAAAGTACAACAAGTGCAATATTCCCGCCCTTGGAACCTTTTCTGGTTGCGATAGAAACAATACCGCCAGCCAACATCATAATTGCCACTATGATTCCAGCACTACCGCCTGATTCACCGTTTTCTTCCAGAGTGTTTACCAGTCCGGCTGCACAGGACTGGTAAGTAACAATAAGAAATAAAACAATCGACAAAATACCTGATACAAGTTTCCATGTTTTCATAAATTATTCCCCCTTTCTTCAGTATTTTTTATTAAAACTCTATAGTAGCGTTTTAACCATTATTAATCATCTCGTTTAATTTATCTCTGTCCCAGAGTTTAACACCAAGTTCCCCAGCTTCTTCCCTTGCCTGTAATGTAAAATACCGGTTTGTGAGCACGACAGCTATGTCTTTTCTATACAGGCTTTTTCCTGTATGCGCCTGCTGTACTGCAGAATTACCTACATTGGAAGAATAACATTTACACTGGATTGCATATGATACGCCATCTTTTTCTGCCAGAATGTCAATTCCATGGTCTCCACTTCCGCGAGTTACTTCCACATTTTCAAATCCATTCTTTTTCAGAATATCAGCACAGAAATGTTCAAATCTGTGCCCGTCCATCAAATCATAATTCTGATAATATTCCGTCGGTTCTGTGATTTCGTTAGAAAAACTTTCTGGAATTTCATAATTTTCCGCTGGAGCACTATTTGTTTTTCTGGTTGATAAAAACTGCACAATTCCAACCAGAAAAATATATCCTAACATCCAGATACATATTCCTTCCAGAATCCCGGTTCCTGATTCTCCGGAAATAATCATATACAAAGCACATATTGTCCAGAAGATAAAAGTAATTTTAGACGGGATAGTTAATTTCTTCCAAATTCTCATACACATATCCTTTCGCTAAAAATTATCTTATTGACAAATAAGAACATATGTACTAATATATAGCAAGAACATACATTCTAAAATTTAGGGGGGGGGGGTACGGTTATGAATTATAAACAACTCATCATCGGACTTATTTCTAACTCCGATGATGAAGAATTTCTGGAATTAATATACCGGTTTATCAAAAAGCTGCTGGACTAGGACTTTTCCTAGTCCTTTTTTATGATTTCATTCGCCAGCTTTTCCAGTGCAATCCATCCCGATTCATCCATTTTTGCAAGTGCTTCAATCAGCCGCTTTCTGAATGTACCATCCTCCTTGATTAAATCTCCGGCAAAATCAGTTATAACCTGATTTCTTGTCAAAGGGTTAAATATTTCCCCCTCCCCTGTACGGAGCCAGGTTTCATTGACGTTGAATTCCCGACAGATAAGAGCTATGACAGCGTCGATAGGTTCGTTTCTTCCTATTTCATATGTCGCTATTGTATTTCTCTTCATACTCAACCGCTCAGCAAACTTTTCCTGTGTAAGTCCAAGCTCTTTCCGTAGCTCTTTCAGCCTGTCTTTCAAGTTTCCACCTCCTTGCAAAATTATCATATCAAAAAAAAGTGATATTGTCAACAAAAATATTCTTGACAATAGTGATTATGCGATATATAATAGTTGCATAATCACGAGATGGGAGGTGAAGAAGTGAAAAATAAAAAAAAGAAAACCCATAGACATTTCCGACGTTGCCCTTGGGTTCTCGGTATTTGCGGCAATTACTGGTGTAATCCCGGCAATTATAAAGCTGCTTAGTTGAAAATTTTTAACATAAAAGAGAATATTTCTTCATGATAAGCCATGAACTCAACAATTAAGGCAAATATGGATATAAAAATAGCGACCCAGCTTTTTATGTCAGCTTTTTGAGATTGTTTTATAGCTAATTCTGCTTGAACAGCGGAGGATTTAGCCTGGAATTCCGCACTGCCTGCAATGCGTTTTATCGCTTCGAGATTTTCATAATCTAAGCCGCGCTCAATTTCTTTTTCGAGATTTCTTAGTTTGCCGGATTCTCTGATAGTCGAATTAATAACGTTTGTCATGTTTGAAAAATTCATATCATTTCTCCTTTATTTTTGATAAAGGAATTATATCACAAATAGAAAGGAAGTGGAAATTGTGACAGAAAAAGAAAAAGAAATCATGAGGGCAATTGCAGCAGCACTCCCCTTGATGTCCCCTTTTGAAAAGGGGTATTTTCTCGGAGTGGCAGAGAGTAAGGCCAGTGAAGCCGGGCAGTTACATATTAAGAAAGAGCAGGAGGAGCCGGACAGGATTCTGGCGTGAAAGAGGTGTAAAAAGTTGACAAAAAAGCAACTGAAGGAACTTCCGGCCCTGCTTTCAGGTCTGAGCTTCACTGAATGGAAGATAGTGGAGCACATTGTAGACATGGAGTTCAGTGAGGAAAGGATTCGGATTGAATTTGAAGAAATCCGCAGAATCATGAAACGGATTGAATCGAAGATTGAACTGGAGGAAGAAAATTGAGAAAAACATTAAAAAGATATTTCTGTTATCACTCCTGCCTTATCAGGTCCTGCAAGGGAGTGGAAGGAGAAGTTGCCATTGATATTATAAAAGCCTTTACGAAAAAGGAAGCGAAGGAAATTTTTAAAAAAAGGCATAATATGCTCGGTTGTAAAGAATGCACTGAGATTGTTGAGTCGGAGGAGGAGCTTCCTTACATGGAGGCTCTTGAGAAATACGGGAGATAGGAAAATGGAATATATTTTAATACTGGCAGTGCTTTTTATTGTTTTGCTGGCACTGTCCAGAAGGGATAACAGGAAGAGGAGGAAGCCATGAGAATTATCATAAAAGAGGACGGTAAAATCAGATTGAAAGAGGTTCTTGAGGTGGTGATTGGAAAAACAGGAAATCTTGTAGCAAGAGAACCTGGAATTGGTATGAAAACACGTGAGTTTTTGACGGGAGATAAGGCAGAAGAACTGTTTTACCAGATATTCACTGATGGATATGCAGATTTATCCGGATTTGAATCCCATCTGGTAAGATATGATGATGTTTAAAAAAAGGGCCCCGGAAGTGTGGGAGCACCACCGGGGCAGGGGGCGAACTTCTGTACGCTTCCGTTCGCAGGATTATAATATCATAATTTTCCTGCGATTTCAAGAACAAATGTTCAAAAAGGAGGAAAATTTTTTATGAATGAAATTATTTTACGTTCCGGGAAGAAAAACCGGGAGCCAATGAGCTTTGAGAAATTCAAATTTGTCTGCTATTTTATCGCAGGAATGGTGGCGATGGTGATGGGCTTTATCGCCCTTTATATGATTATCTATTTTGCAGGGAGGTGACAGGATGGAATTTCCAAAAAGATACATGAGAAAAACCGCTTTGGTCAGGGATTTTGGAATCCCGGAAGCATATCTTATGAGAATTTTCAGGACGAAAGGAAACGGGATTTCATGGAAGATTAACCCGAAGAAAGACAGGAGCCCGATTATGTTTGATACGGAAGGGCTTAAAAAGTGGATGGAGGCAGGGAAATGAAAGGAAGGAATCAGAATGGATTACAAAAAAACGGTTCAGGAGTGCCAGAGGGATTACGAGCTTTACGGGGCCACCGTTGTTATAAACGACGGTCTGGTATCGAATGGAGAGACGGAGGAGGATTCTTATGGTAGTGTGTGAAATCTGTGGCGGAAACTGTGACCATGGAGAACTGGTGCAGGGTATATGCCCGGAATGCCGGGAGAAAGAAGAAAAAAAAGAAAAGAAAGATATGAACTTTTGGGAAAGCTGGAAGAAATCGGCTTTTTCCAGATAAAACTTGATTTGGAGGAAGGAAATTGCAGAATTAACAGTTTCGGTTGAAGAATATAAAGAACTGATTGAGAAATCAGCAAGGATAGAGGCTTTCAGGGAGTATGTAAATGCTGAAGGATTTTCTGTTGACAGGAGAATGTGTGGAATTTTTCTGGGATTTGAGGTGAATGAAACTGGAAAGAATAAATAATTCGATTGAAGAAAAACTGAAAGGATCCGGGTGGGAGGAAATCGGAACCGGGGTTTTTGTACCAGAAGACAATGCGTTTGATTACGCGCTGGAAAGGTGTTTTGAAGTGGTTCCGAATTTTGTTCATAGATTGAAATGGACAAAGGAGTTTAAAGATATGCTTGTGGAGTGGTTTTACTCCGGGAATTGGATTAAGGAGGATTAGGAAATGGAAGGATTTGAAATGGCAACAGGAAGAAGCGTAACCGCAGAGATGGTCACAAGCAGGCAGACGCAGGAGGTTCAGGGGCAGATTATTATGGCTAAAAAGTTCCCGCGGGATTATGTGGCAAGCTGCAACCGTATTATGCAGGCATGTCAGCGTAAGGGACTTGCAGAAAAGGCCATGTATGAATACCCGCGTGGTGGGACAAAAGTGGTAGGACCCTCAATTCGGTTAGCAGAAGCACTGGCGCAGAACTGGGGAAACATGAGTTTTGGTATTGTGGAGTTAGAACAGAAAGCTGGGGAAAGTCAGGTAATGGCCTACGCTTGGGACCTGGAAACCAACACCCGGCAGGAAAAGATTTTCAGCGTGCCGCATATCCGCAGCACTAAAAAAGGAAATGTTCCTTTGACAGATCCGCGGGATATTTATGAGATGGTAGCTAATCAAGGAGCGCGGCGGCTTAGGGCATGTATACTTGGGGTTATTCCAGGAGATGTAGTGGAAGATGCCGCGGAGCAGTGTAATCAAACGCTTATCAAATGTATGCAGGAACACACCAGAAACAAAGACATGCATAATGACAAAAGCAATCCTACAAACAACGAAAACTCTGTCGAGTATCTTGTTAATGACATGGCAGCATTGTTTGAAAAAGAGTTTTCCGTACCTTTGGAAGCTATTGAAAAATATATAGGTTGTAAAGCGTCAGCATTTTCCATGAATGACCTTGTGCGTCTCAAGAGAGTATACACATCCTTAAAGGACGGCATGGCAAAGTGTGAGGAAGTTTTTGGTTTACCAGGAGCAGAGAAGAAAGAGGCACAGGATGCTTTTGCCGGAAAAGAAAATAAGGTAAAGAAGGAAGAAAAGTCGTCTGGCGGGCAGCAGGAGTTAAATCTTGAGGGTGGTTCTGATGCAGAAGCTAAATGATGAAAATTACTACTCAAAAGAGAGTAATCAAGCCTTTTTCAGCGTGAGCCAGTACAAAGATTTCTGCAAATGCGAAGCTATGGCTATGGCTAAGATACAAGGAGAATACGAGCAACCTACAACCAAAGCTATGCTGATCGGGACGCTTGTGGACCGTTGGTTTGAAGGAACGCTGGACAAGCTAAGGGAAGAATCCCCAAACATCTTCTATTGCCGCAACGGTGCACTCCGGGCAGATTTCCGCAAAGCTGACCAGATAATCAAAAGGGTTAAGCAGGACGAACGATTTATGCAGTATATGAGCGGAGAGAAACAGAAAATCCTTACTTTTGAAATGTTTGGCGCTCCCTGGAAAATGAAGATGGACAGTTTTGTTGAAGGTATCTGCATCACCGATTTAAAGGTGGTGCAGAACTTCAAAAGCCTTGCGTTTTGGCGGTATGACCTGCAGGGGGCTGTTTATCAGGCTGGATGCACCGCCAATAGCTACGGAAAGTTGCCATTTTATTTGGAGGCCGCCACAAAGGAGGCGGTCACAAACTTCGACATCTTCCAGATAGACCAAGCCACCCTAGACTTGGCATTACGGGAAATCGAAAGGAACATGCCACGGTTTATCGCTGTTAAATCGGGAATCGAAGAGCCACATTACTGTGGTGTGTGCGACTACTGCAAGAGCGTGAAAAAGGCAAGGATAAGGAATTATTCGGAATTGTTGGAGGGATAGGGAAAATAGAAAATGGAAAATGCAAAATGTTATGAATTGACATTAACTCCGAATTATGTGTCAGACTGGACTTTTAACGATGCAATTCGGGAGTTAATTCAGAACGGTATAGACCAAGAAGTTTTGGATAAAGAAAAACATTTCAGCATTGAGTATGACAGAAAAAGACAGGTTTTGCAGTTAAAAAACAGCAAATCTGCACTCAAAATCAACACTCTTTTGCTTGGCAGAAGCAGTAAGGCAGGAAATGATGATACTGTCGGGCAGTTTGGCGAGGGGTATAAGATTGCCGCCCTTGTCCTGAACCGTATCGGAAAGACCTTTACAGTGCTGAACAATGAAAAAAATGAGGTATGGGAATCAAGGTTTAAGAACTCCGAAAAGTGGCTTGAAAAGATACTTGCCTTTTATGTTAGCAAGAGAGAAACGGAAGATATGGGGCTTTGCATTGAGGTGGGAAACGTTTCTTGGAGCGAATACAATAACCTGTCTGATGTTTGGATTGGAATGTGTGATTTTGACTACAAAAAAGTTGAAACACAATATGGAGAAATTCTTACAGATGAAGAATTTGCAGGACAGGTATTTGTAAATGGATTATTTGTGAATTGTAACAGCGATTTGCAGTATGGGTACAATTTCAAACCAAAATACATAAATTTGGAACGTGACCGCAAAACCGGTGATACATGGAATGTTGAGGATGTTACTTCCAGGATGATTGCAGAGGGAATGGTGAACGGGGGCATTCCGTTTGAGATTGTAAGGAAGATGGTGGAGTCAAACAAAGATGATGTGTACCATTTGGAATTTAATACTTATCTTGGGGATGTGAAAAAGGTGCAGGAAATGCTTGTAGAATCGTTTGATGAGCAGAATCCACAGCCTTATTCAATCCCTGTTAGTTCACAGGATGAAATAAAGAAAGTCAAGGCTTATGGAGGAAATCCGGTTGTTGTTCCGTCAAAGGTGGCAAGTCTTTTAAAAAACGAAACAGAAAAGAGATTTGAGGAATTGGTAAAAATTCCATGCGGTACGGGAATGACATTAAAGGATAGGTTTTTACGGTGGTATGATGCTTATTCTGAAAAACTGTCTGATGCGGCAAAAAAAGAGTTGAAAAGTCTTATTGATGAAATGGAGTGACGGAATGAAATTAGTAAAAATATTACCAGGCAAAATACAAATCAGGACAGACGATGCAGAGTTTGCAAATTCCCGCCTTAATGACCTCATATCCGTATCGGATGGCGAAGTGGAACTTGTGACCATGATAACCGCCATAACGGATAATGACGTGGAGACGCAGATGGATGATAATGCCATCATGGAGGAATTGCAGCAGCCGTCTTTGAAAGTGATTGAGTGTTCGATTTTAGGGAGCGTGATTGACGGTAGATTTAGACAGCAAATTAACAAATATCCGTCTGTTGCGGCAAAGATAAAAATGGTATTTCCTATGGAATTTGCCAAAATGATGGTAAATGACAGTTTAGACGACAAATTTCAGATTGGATATTATGCAGAACACCTTATGCCAGCTTTTATTGACGGCAACAAATTCTACCAGCGGCATTCCTGCATTGCGGGAAATACTGGCTGTGGAAAATCTGAAACAGTTACAAAGATCATTGAGGAAACTGCAAAACTGCCAGGCGCCAACATTGTCATATTTGATATCCACGGGGAGTACAGCCGGCTTTCTTATGTGGATAGTATCAAAATGGGCGAGGTTTCGTTCCCTATCTGGATGCTTGGGTTTTCGGATATGGCGGCGAATGTGCTGAAAGTGAAAGAGGACAGCACAGTGATTATGTCGGCCCTTAGAAAAGCGTATTACGCGCAGTGCCCGAATGGGAATGAGGGTAAGCCTACACAATTTAATTTTGCTGTAATTAAGGAGGTCTTGAAATCTTTACATGAACAGATGGTAACGACCGGATATACAAAGGATGGCAACCCTAAAATGGCGAAAGGAGAATACAACGGTAAGCTGTCCGGCGTGGTAAATTCCATGCAGAACCTTTTGAGTGACAGGAGGTATTCATTCCTCTTCAATGGAGAGCCGCAGTCATACCTTGCGGACTTTCTAAACCGTATCATGGGCGGCGATAAGCCAATAAAGAACATTGACTTATCCGGCATACCGCATGACATAGCGGTGCTGATTATCGGGGCGATTACGAAGCTGATTTACAATATCCAGATTATGCAGAAGGACGTAAGACCGATTACCCTTGTCTGCGACGAAGCGCATGTTTACATACCGACAGATTTTCAGCTTACGGCGGCACATCGGCGCATGGTGGAGATTTTTGAAAACATCGCTAAAGAGGGCAGGAAGTTTGGCATAACTCTGTTTGTAGCGTCACAGCGCCCGTCAGAGCTTAATAAGACTATCATAGCACAGTGTGCAAACTATATCGTGATGAAGCTGAATAACGAAAATGACAAAAGTATGATTAAGGGCATTATGCCTTCTGGGAGTGCGGATGTTATTGAAACAACTACCATGTTTTCTCCCGGTGACTGCCTTGTGGTCGGGGATGCCTGCCCGATACCGCTTAAAATCCATGTGGAGCTTGCAAAGGAGCGTCCGCAGAGTAAGACTATAGATTTCTGGGATGAATGGTCGAAAGAGCGTGAGAGCGTGGATTATGCGGCTTGTCTGGAGGAATATTTGGAGAATTAGGAGGCGTTATGACGGTAGAAGAATTAGGACATGAGTGTGAAAAGTATGATTGCGATGATTGCCCATATATAACTAAATGTCATAAAGTGCAGGAGATTTTGTATGGAATATCTATGGAAGCCCTTTTAAGGCTTCTTAAAAGGGAATTAGATTAGGAGGTCAGAATGGAAAAAGTAATAGAAATTCAGAAAAAGAATTTGCTTTCCCTGTTTGAATTGATACAGCAGAATCCAGACTTGCCCATTATTCCAATGGTGAATTATGAAATCGTCGCTGACGACTGCGCTATGTACTGGATGGCAAGCTGGGGCAAGGCAAGGATTGATAGCTACATACTTAGGGACGACAGGGTTTGGTATTTGTCGGATGGAAAAGAAGAAATTTTTGAAAACCTTTTTGAATTTCCTGTTGATTTACCAAAAGAGCAGGAAGAACAGTTTATAGAGGATGCAGTATCTTCTTTGCCGTGGATTAAAGCAATCATGGTAAAGATAGAGCTGCCAAATTAGGTAACTATCAACCGTAGTATTTGTTCATGCGATATATCACGGAATCGGCGGCGGATTGGTCTCTGCCGCCAGAAAGGAGGATTATGTGGAGTACAATCTGATAATCCCTGGCGCGTTGCCAAACCTAAATGATTACATAGCCGCAGAACGCACAAACCGACACAAAGGTGCGAAGATGAAAGCGGACAGCGGAAATATCGTTGCGGCGGCGATAAGGCAGTGCATGAAGGGCGTGAGGATTGATAGTCCGGTATTCATGGAGTACACATGGATTGAACCGAGTAGGCGGCGCGATAAGGATAATATTTCGTCGTTTGGTCGTAAAGTAATCCAGGATGCGCTTGTCCAGTGCGGAGTGTTAAAAGATGACGGATGGAAACATGTAGTCGGATTTTCCGACAGGTTCAAAGTGGATAAGGAAAATCCACGAATTGAAGTTTTAATAAAAGAGGTTTAACGACATGGCAGGAAGACCACCTAAAAAAGGGATAGACTATGCCGGGTGGTCGGTTGATGTTTTTGATAATGATACTAAAATAGATAAGCTCTTGGATGCGCATGGATGGGATGGATTTGGAATCTACTTCTATCTGTGCCAGAGGGCTTATGGCGGTGAAGGATATTTCTATAAATGGGGCTATGACGATTGTGCATCCACGTCAAGAAAGATGGGCGGCGGCATTGGTTCCGGTACTGTCCGGGAGACAGTGGGCTACTGCTTGCAGATTGGTCTTTTTGACAAAGGGCTGTTTGACAGGTGGGGAGTCTTGACCAGTAGAGGTATCCAAAGAAGATATTGGGAAGTCGTTAAGACAAGGGACGTGCGGATCGTGATTTCCGACTACTGGCTTTTGCAGGATGATGAGTGCAAAGGTTTATTAAAGACACCATTAAATAGTAATTTATCATCAGGAAATGCCAATTACCCGGCAGGAAATGCTAATTACAAAGAGGGAAATGCCAATTTCCGCTCTATAAAGGAAAGTAAAGTAAAGGAAAGTAAAGTAAATAAAAACAATATGTGCAAAGCTGACGCTTTGGCACTGTTTGAAAAGCTCTGGAAATTGTATCCGGTGAAGAAAGGGAAAGGGCAGGTGTCTGACTCCGGCAAAATGAAACTGCTTAAAATCGGTTTTGATGAAATGTCAAGGGCGATAGAGCGATATAAACGGTACGTTGACAGTGTTGAATATCTGCAGTACCAGAATGGAAGCACGTTTTTTAACAGCGGGTATGTAGATTATCTGGACGCAAATTATACTGAGCAGGAAACCAAAAAAAACAGGAACGGATTTAACAGTTTTCCGCAAAGAAAATATGATTTTGACAAACTGGAAAAAGAATTATTGAAAGATTAAGGCAGAAAATGAAGAAAAATATAGATATTGGCAAAATAATCGCCCTTCGTAAGGTTAAATGGACGCATGATAAAATCGCAGATGAAATGAGGATGGAAAAATCTGATTATGAAAAAGTTTTATTTGCATATATTGATAAACTTGACGCAAAAATCAGGATTATGGAAAAAATACAGAATAATGGCATGGATAATTTCAGGGAGGTGATTCCATGCACAGAAAATGCCACACCTGCCTATGCCGGACATGCTTAAACACATGCTGCGACCATAAGGAATGTCCTGGGAAGAAAGCAGAATGCAAGCGATACAGCGGATTTTGGCAGATGAGACTTTTCGAGCCTACGCCAAAACGGAATATGCGTGTTTTGGCAGCTTGTGAGGAAAGCCAGCGTGTTTGTATAGAGTTCAGAAAATTAGGGCATGAAGCGTATTCATGCGACATAGAACCGTGTAGCGGAGGACACGAAGAATGGCATATACAGAATGATGTGCTGCCGATTTTGAATGGAAACTGTGAATTTCAGACAGTGGACGGAATGGAGCATAGGATTGACGGAAAATGGGATATGATTATCGCTTTTCCACCTTGTACATATCTGACGGTGACCGGAAATCGTTGGTTTAATGTTGAACAGTACGGAGATAAAGCGATAAAACGAGAGGAAGACCGAAAAAAAGCAATTCAATTTTTTATGCGGTTTGTTCATGCGGATTGTGAAAAAATCGCCATAGAGAACCCGGTGGGAATCATGAGTAGCAATTACCAAAAGCCAGACCAGATAATACAGCCTTATGAATACGGACATACAGAAAGGAAAAGGACATGTCTATGGTTGAAAGGATTGCCGTTCTTGACCCCAACAAATATTGTTGAGCCAGAACTGCATATCTGTGGAAACGAAGTTGTTGACAGCAAATGGCACTATGATACATATAGTCTGCCGCCAAAGATAAGGGCAAAGGAACGCTCAAAAACATTCCTAGGAATCGCTAAGGCTATGGCGGAGCAGTGGGGGAAAGTAGACGAGCCGACAGAGCTGCAATACCATTCAGTCCACAGGCACTCATGGCAGCATTACGGAATCACCAAAGAGAGGTACATGCAGCTTACAGAGTACATACAGTCCGGCAGATATGCCTCTCTCGCTTCACAGGCGGCTCATAGAGCGAATGAAACGATTGCAGAGTACATTTTACTGTCTGTCACACAAAACAAGTCATATGACGCTCTTAGAGTGAAATGGGAGCTGAAAGAAATGGAGCAGATTCCGTACTGCCGGACGGATTTTTATGGGATTAGGAGATATTTTTATTATTTATTCGATTTGGAGGTTAGGAAAGAAGAATGTATGAAGAATTAAACGTAAAAGTAGGGGATGAAGTTCTTTATAGGCTTTGGAATTTATCAGGAGTGGTAGAACGGATTGAAACCGTTACGAGAGTTACTCCGACTGGTAGAATACGGATTGATGGTAGCAGTTCTCAATTTGACAAATACGGTCGGGAAATGGGCGGTGATTCGTGGAGAGGTGGCGCAAACCTATCAATCCCGACAGAGGAAGATTATAAGCGCATAGAGGAAAATTCTGTTATTTCAAATGCGTTGTCGCTTATGGGAAAATTTAACAAGAAAACATTGCCTTATGATAAGGCGGTAAAGATTGTCGAAATACTATCTTAGTTTGTTTGATAAGGAGTTAAGGAGGATAGGGAAATGAAAGCGTCGGAAATAGAAGATTGTGAAAACTGCCCATTATTGGCAGAAGAAATTTGTCCTGGAGGTATGACATCTTCTCCGAATGGAACACCAATAGAGCCGCCCTGCTATAGTTTTGATGATGATACAGACTTAGACCAATGGATAAGTGATTATTACGACAGCCAAAGACGGTATGAGGAATATCTTGACAGAAAGTGGAAAGAAGAGCAGGAGAAGAAACGGAAAGCGGAAAAAGCAAAGAAACGGCGGGATTATCTGAAATGGTATTGTTTTGATGAAAAGATGGAAGTTAAAAAAGCGAGGAAAAGGCTTGCCGCCCATCAAGCGGCGGTTCACTTTGCAGAATCTATGGCTTTTGCAATCAATACCACAAATGAAATGTTTCAGTATTCCGAAAGGGTGAGTGTCAATAAAAAAGTTGATGACGAATTGGAAAGACTGCAAAATGCCCTTGCTGACGCTGAAATGAAACTGAAAGAAAAGCAAAAAGAGGGAAGAAAGACAGAACAGTATAAAAGTATTGTCTAATCAATTTTAACTTGGTACAACTCCCCCTAAAATCTCCTGTACAATATCATTAGGCATAAAATTGGCAACCGTTAAGACCTTGGGCGGGAAATAGAGTGTGACCGATGGCAAAGAATAATAATGCCCTCATTCCCATCCGGTTGTAAAGGTGTCGGGGCAACGCCGCATGAAGCCAATTTTAAAGTCATCAGGGGATTTAGGGGGATTGTGAAAAGGTAGGAGAATATTGAAGAAAAGGAATATAAAATGTTCTGAATGCGAATATAGAGAGTACTTAAATGTGTTTGATTCTTACACTTGTAGAAATCCTGAATGTAAAGATGTTCCAATATTCAAGGGTAAAACACATCCTCACTGCTGTCCTATTGTGGGAGGCAAGAAATATTTTTCCCACGGAAACCATAAAGAAGTTGTGGAAGTAAGATTTCCATTAAGAGGTTGATTTTGGAGGGAAAGGGAAATATGGAGAGATTGACAAGAAGACATGCGGACGGGGAGTTATTTCGTCCAGTTTATGTCATTGATAGAAGAAAAGGATATGTGAACGAAACGGATATAATTGATAAACTAGCAGAATATGAGGACTTAGAGGAACAAGGAAAACTTCTGAAGCTGCCTTGTGCGGTGGGGGATACGGTGTATTCATTTTCTTTCGAAAAAATTCTTACTCTTTGCGTTGATAGCTTTGTGATTTACACAGATGGAATAGACGCAAGGCTTTCAAGCAAAATGAAAGAATATGAGTTTCTGAAAATTGATATGGATATTGCGGATTTTGGGGAAAAGTGGTTTTCTACAAAGGAAGCAGCCGAAGCCGCATTGAAAGAATTGGAGAGGGGTAATGGATAATGAGTAATGATTTGATTAGCAGAAGTGCATTGATGCAGTCTTTGAGAAACAATGTGTTGGTTGACGTGACACCAAATTTGGAACAGGCGGTTGAAGAACAGCCTGTCGCCTATAACTTGGATAAGGTTGTGGAGCAATTGGAAAAAGCGAAGTATGAGGATGATCTTTATCCTTGCAATTTAGCAGTTGAGATTGAGGAAGCAAAAAGCATTGTAAAATCCGGCGGCATTGAATGAAATCGGTGAGCGTATGGGCGGTGTAACATGGATAAGCTAACTCCAAAGCAGAAAGCAAAGGTGAGGATATGTGGAGTGGAATAGACTGTGATTTTGTGGAAGATACAGAACGTGGGCCATATTGTTGCTTGAATCATTGCGCTTGTGATTCTGCAAACTGTGAAATATTGAAGTATGGTGTTGGCAGTGAAGATATTAAACAGGCGCAACAGGCACAGTGGGAAATTATGAATCAACATTTATGATTGAGGTGATAGAAAGTGGCTGCCAGGCTGACGGACAGGCAAAAGAAAAAAATATTGGCTGATTATGTGGAGTGCGGCAGCTATAACGAAACTGCTAAAATGAATGGAGTATCAAGGAACACCGTCAAAAATATCGTTATGGCAGATAAAGAAAATGCCACAAAATGCCAACAAAAAAAAGAACAAAACACCCTTGATATGCTTGCATATATGGACAGCCGGAAAGAGCAGGCCCAGGGCGTGATAGATGATTACTTGAAAGCATTGGCAAATCCGGAGAAGATAGAAGCCGCGAAACTGTCGGAGATTGCAACAGCACTTGGGATTGTGGTGGATAAGTTTACAAAGAATGTGCCGACAGACGTAAGCAGCATAGAACAGCAGCTTAAAAATCGTGACGCTTTGGCTGACCTTATCAGAAAGCCAGTGCCGAACCGGGATATTGAGGATTTTGAGTAGCGGAGGATGGGAAACTTGGAAGAATTAGCAAATATAGGAAAAATGATTTCGATTTTTGTAATTGGAATTTTTTATTGTACAGGATGGGTTGCAACTGGTGCTTTTTTGGACAAGAAAAATGATGATACAAGAGTAAAGATATTCTCTATCATTTGGATGATTATTCATGGATTTGCTTTTGTTGGATTTTTAATCTGGTCTTGGATTGGAGTATAAAAATGAAGATAGAAAAAATTGTTTGTGATTGTTGTGGAGAAGAAATTCCAAAAGTGAAGAAAAAAGATATTTTTGGAATTGAAAGAGAGTATTACAGACTTGGCAAATTGAATTATGGCTATCCGTTTAACGATATTAATTGCCGCACTCTCGGACTTCATTTGTGCGAACGGTGTGCCGGAGAAATTAGCTTAGAAATGCACGAAGCGAGAACGAATTTATTGATTGGAGTCATTAAATGAATTTCCCCGCGCCATTCACCCAAAGACAACATGAATATATGCAACGGTGCTTTACTGCATGGTTTAATGTAGCCGAAGGAGGTAAACGAGGGTCAAAAAACGTCTTGCAGACCATGATATTCTGCATGATGTTGGAGATTCATAAGAATCACATTCATCTTGCCGGAGGCGTGTCCACTGCTACCGCCCGGCTTAATATCCTTGACTGTGATGGCTACGGACTGTTTAACTACTTCGAGGGCAGATACCGCACAGGAAAATATCAAAATCGGGATTGTGTCTATGTCCAGACCAAGGCCGGGGAAAAGATAGTGCTTGTGTCTGGCGGCGGCAAGGATGGGGACGAGAAACTGATTAAGGGTAACACTTATGGCATGGCTTACATAACCGAAGCCAACGAGTGCCACCCGAACTTCATCAAAGAAGTGTTCGACCGCACTCTTTCCAGCGATGATAGAAAGGTGTTCCATGACCTAAACCCGAAAGCGCCGTCTAACTGGTACTATGAAGAAATACTGGATTTCCATGAGGAAAAGAAGAAAGAAAATCCGTCCTATGGGTACAATTATGGACACTTTACCATAGCTGATAATATGAGTATCAGCGGCGAGAAGCTCCGGGAGATATTGGCAACCTATGACAAGGGTACAGTCTGGTACAAGCGTGACATTCTGGGGAATCGGACAGCGGCAGAGGGATTGATATTCAAATACTTTGCAGATAATCCAGACCCGTACTTGATAGACGATTCAGAGTTGTTCAATCAAAATGGAGTGCTACGGTTCAACTTTACCATGCGGACGATTGGCATTGACTTTGGAGGTAATAAGTCCAGAACAACATATTATACCACTGGGTTCCTGAATGGATTTAAGAAAATGATTGTACTGGCAGAGGACAAGCTGCCAATCCATGAGGAAGTGGACACAAAGCAGATTACGGACAAGTTTGTGGAATTCCATCACTATTCAGAATCAAAATATGGGTATATTCAAGAAGCCTTTGGGGACAATGCTTCTCCAACACTGATAAACACTCTTAAAAAAATCATTCTGGAAAACAGAATCAATACCAGAATGAACGGTTGCGACAAGGAAACTATTCTTGACAGAATCCGGCTTGTGGATAATCTGCTTCGGAGTGGGCGGCTGCAAATATCCCGGAACTGTCCCGGACTTATCAAGGCATTATCAGAATTAAAATGGGACGATGAAAAAGAGGACGAAGTAGAGGATTTGAATATTGGTTCGATAAATGATTACTGGGACGGATTTAATTACAGCTTTACGCATTACATGAAGAAACTGGCTATGTGGTAGAAAGGGAAAGATAAATGAATGAAAGTATAGCAATTCTTATATTATGTTTTTCTTTTCTGTACTTGCTAGAGGGGATAGACATATCAGTTCATAAGAAAGTAAATAACGCATATAAGGCTTCACATATCGTATATCCGTTATTTATGGTCGTAGGGATGATTTATTTTCTTGTAACAGGTATTATTGATTAGAATATAAAGCATCTACCAATGCGGTAAGGAGAGGATAGGGAAATGAAATACGAAAAGGAATTATATATAGACAGTCAAATTTTTTCGGGAGATATGGACGGTTCAGAAAGCAATTTTTCTGAAAAGATTGTAAAAACAAGAAAGCCGCATGAATGTTGTGTTTGCGGAAAAGAATTTCCAAAAAGAACAGAAATGGTTATGCAAAGTGCGATTATTGAGGGCGAGGGATGGAGGAACTGCTATATATGTTTGCCATGTATAGAAGAATGGTTAGAGGAAAGCGGACAAGTGGATGTGGAGGATTGACAGAATGAGCATTAGCGAACAGGTAAAGGAATTGAGGGAAATTGCAAAAAAACTTTAGCGAATGGGAATACAACAGATTTTATGACACAATATCCAATGCCGCCGAAACCATAGAATCCCTATCCGCAAAGTTGGAAGATATGGAACGGTCAGAGGATTGCGGCGGCGGGTGGATTGAATGTGAATCCGGAAAACTTCCAGATAAAGAAGTTATATGCTGTGATGTTTGTGGAGAAATCATTATCGGGTACATACACGAAACATACGAAAGTGAGCAAACAGGATTTTCAGCAGAGAATAGCCACGAGTATATGTATAACTGCGTAAAGTGGATGGAGAAGCCGAAACCATGATTTGGCAGGTGCAGGAGTTGGAAGAATATGAGAGGGGCGGTGATTGAAATAATGACACATTTGGAAGTGTGCAGAAGTATAGCGGATTTAGCATACGAACAATCTGTAAAAAATAATACAGTTCACAAACCTACGGATTGCTCGTATTATAATGCCGGAAAAATAGCAGTAGAGGGAGAGGACGGAAATGAAGAAACTGATAAATCTATTTAAGCTGATGTGGAAATTTGTCACAGAAGAACCGAAGGAAAGAACGGATGAAGAATGGGAGCAGTATTTTGCGGTTGCAGAAGTTTTAAATCGCCATCATAAACGATACAGAGGGTATAAGCGTAAAAGACGGTGGAAGTAATTGGAGAGTGGCAAGAATGGGCTTGATTTCATGGTTTAAGGAGAAGATAAAGATGTTATTTAAAACGGACGCTGAAAAGGCTTTCGGTGTGGAAACATACCTGTCGCCGGAAATGGACGCTGCTATTAAGCTGTGGGGGCAATTGGAGAGTGGGAAGCCGCCATGGTTAAAAGAGAGTGACGGTCGCACGGTCGCTTTCTGGAACACCATAGTCGAGGAATGGGCGAAGCTGATAACACAGAATATTGATATTAAGGCGCAGGGAATTCGTAGCGGGGATATGCCTGAGAAGATGCAGAAAATCATTGATAAGTATTTTCTCCAGAACGCAAAAGATGATATTCATGCGATGGTTTTCTTTGGTGGAGTGATGGCTAAATGGGATGGGAGTGGCATTGAGTTTCTCCGGCCAGATATGTTCCTTGTCACAGAGTTTGACAGCAGCAAAGAAGTCCAGGCAGCAATCTTCTTCTCCTATTACTCCAAAGGTAAGAAATTTTATACAAAAGCAGAGTGGCACAGGTTCGAGGAATCCACAAGGCAGAACGAAGCCGGGGAAAGCGAAACAGTAAGGATATACCATGTATCAACCAAGGCTTTTAAATCTGACAATCAGGATGATGTTGGTAGAGAAATACCATTATCACAGACCAAGTGGGCGGACATTGAGCCGGAGTTTTGGGCGGAGAACCTTGAAAAGCCGCTGTTCAGGTACATAAAATGCCCGGTTTACAATTTCATTGATTCTGACAGTCCCCTGGGAGCGCCTTGTTTTGCGAACTGCATGGAGGAATTTCGGGCGTTAGATATTGCAATGTCAACGCTAGGGAAAGAAACAAAGAATTCTTCTCCTATGATGATTGTTGACCAGTCTGTTATCCAGTATGCAACCATGAATGGGATTGAGTTGCCGGAGTTTGTCGCTGATGTGGGAAATCTGGACGCAGGAAACGGAACTGGTGGCTCTCCCGTTGAACAATGGCAGCCAACATTACAGGTTACGAGCCGGAAAGAGGGAATTAATTTCTATCTGTCAGTTATAGGCTTTAAATGTGGTTTTGACCCCGGATATTTTGTCTTTGACGGGCAATCTATCCAGGCAACCACAGCAACACAGGTTCGTGTTACACAGAAAAGAACCGCGGACACAGCATTATCCTACCGTGATGTACTGGACAAGCCTAATTCCAACGGAGAAGGGCGCACAGGAGCAATCCATGACATAGCGTATATCATCAATGCTATGCTCGTTATCAATGGTGATGTTGCACCAACAGAAAATGAGAACTATGAGTTGTTCTGTTCTTTTGCTGACTTGCTGAAAAACGAAGAAGAGGATGCGGCTATGGATCTGCAGCTTGCCAATCAGGGGTATATGGCAAAGTGGAAATGGCTTGTGCTGCATAAGGGATATACGGAAGAAGAAGCGAAGCAGATGGTTCAGGAGGCTGTTGAGGAAAGCCGGTCGAATGAGCCACAGGAAGGATTGTTTGGGGAGGAATAGGGAATGGAAATGCAGTTAGAAATTGATGAAGAATTTGAGCAGTTTCTTCAGGACATAAAAGACAGCGGATATATTTTCGGTGCATACATGGACGAAAGCGAATATGAGGATGATTATTCCCACAATATCATTGGTGAAGCCATGGGGATATTGCAGAAAAAAATCAAGGAATATCTGCATAAGAATAGACCAGGAGAATTTGTTGTTATTTCTGATTGGTGCGTCCATGTTTTGACAAAGGACAGGGCAAAACAGTTAGATGTTTCTGAAAGAACCATAGAGTTTCGGCTTGTGAGGTGATTTTATGAGAATCAGACAGCACATAGGGAATGTTGAAAGGGCGTGATACGGTGGCTATCGGAAAGAATTATTTCAAAAACCTATTCAAAAAACTGAATATCAATGTTAATGAGGGCGGCGTGTCCGTAAATATCAATATGACGCGATTCGGAATCAAGCTGGATAAGGCGCAGGACGCTCTGGACAATGAATTTCTTACCCGAATGCTCCAACACGTTCCTGGTGAAGATGGCGGAGCCTTACGGGCGGATATAAAGGCGTATAACGAAACAAACGGAGAGAGGGGAGTTATATATGCCTATAATCCGAACGGCGTACCATATGGAAGATACCAACATGGCGGAATTGTATATGTAGACCCCAAAACTCAAAAGGGTGCTTTTTATTCTCCAGACTATGGTTTCTGGAGTAGACCCGGAGTAGAAAAAATTCCTTCAACAAGATTGTTACAATATCAAAATCCAGACGCTAAAAGAGACTGGGCAAGGTACGCTGCAGAACATGAAAAAGAGGCAATTATAGAGGCGGCTAAGAACGGATTCAATAAAGAGTAAAATGGTACAAGCCGAATAAATTTATAGTGTATAATATAAGTGTGGCTAGGGTAGCTCCCGAATAGCAGAAACGCCTATCTGCTTGCCACGCTTTTATTATAGGCGCATGAAAGGCGGTGCAATATGAAAAAGATTGATATGTTACATAGGGAATTTAACAGGCTGAAAGTTATTGAATTTGATAGGAAAGAGGGAAATAGGCGTTATTGGAAATGTCAATGCAAATGTGGGAATATTGTTTCTGTTGACGGCAATAAACTTAGGAATGGACACACAAAAAGTTGCGGCTGTTTGAGAGAAGAAACAAGGCATAAACAAAGAAAAGAAAACGAGTATTCGATTGTTGACGGATATGTAAAGGTAAAATTGAACGATAATACTCATATGCTCTGCGATATTGAAGACTGGGAAAGGCTTAAAATCCACCATTGACACTTAAACGCTGTTGGGTATGCGGTAAGTGGAACATCTGACAAATCATTATTATTTCACAAAGAAGTAACTGGAACTAAATCAGAAATAATCGACCATATAAACAGAAACAAACTCGATAATAGGAAAATAAATCTAAGGATTGCAGATAAAAGAATAAATACGATAAATAGAGAGTTGCAACCGAATAATACAACTGGGCATAAAGGTGTTTACTGTGATAAGAGATATGGAACATGGAACGCCCGCGTCACTGTTCTTGGGAAAACAATTCATTTGGGAACATACAAAACAAAGGAAGAAGCTATAAAGGCAAGAATAGAGGGAGAAGAAAAGTATTACAATCCCTTAATAGAAGTGTAGAAAGGAATATTGTATGTTTACGCCAGAATATCTCAATGAATTAGTGGAAAGTAGCCACGTCGTCGCATCTGAATTTAATATGTACCTGACAAACAAAGTCATTGATTCTATTGTCAATCTCTTTGAATCAGAGGGAGAAATCAAGATTATTCCGTCCAATGTGCAAAGATTAAAGCTGTTAAATGAACAATCCGGCATATTAGCATCTGATATTGAAAAGGAAATCAGAAAGCGTCTGCCAGGTGTTGAAAAAAAAATCCGAGAAGCATTTCTACAAGCCGGATATGAAATCAATGAGGACATAAATAAATCCGTGGCTGATATGGTAGAATCTGACAAAGAATTAAAGGACTTTGTTGGAAAAGCACCGCGCCTTGAAAATCTGACAGAGAGTGAAAAGAAGCTGTTAGATGCGGCATATAAGCGGACAAAGGGAGAAATCCGCAACTTGACAAGGACAACAGCGGCAGACCTTAACCAGCAGTTTAATAAGTCTTGTGATGCGGCATGGTGGAAAGCCACGCATGGAGTTGACAGAAACACGGCTATCAGAGAAGCTGTAACAGAAGTATCAAAATACGGAACGCATGTTGTGTATGAGGGTGGCAGAAAAATGACCGTTGAAGCCGCTGTTAGAATGTGCGTGTTGACCGGGATAAATCAGGCAAATGCAGAAATAACGCTGACTGAATGTGCCAACGCAGGATTAAGAACGGTTCTTGTTAGTAGCCATATTGGAGCAAGATATACTGACAAAGAGGAGCCGGCGAACCACCAGAGCTGGCAAGGAAAAATATATTCTATATCTGATTCATTATTAGAAAAGATGGGATATAAAGAACCAAAAAAGAATATTTTTGGCAAGATAAAAGATTTTTTTCAACGATTCAAGAGACAGAAAAAATACCCTGATTTGGTGGAAGTTACCGGGTACGGAACGGTTACGGGGCTATGCGGCGCGAATTGCCGACACACAATGCACATGCATTATCCCGGAAATAGTAATCCATACAAAGACTACGACAATGAGGAAAACAGGCAGAAATATGACTTATTCCAGAAACAGCGGGCAATGGAGCGGCGTATCAGAGATGCTAAGAAGCGAATGTATAATATTAAGCACTCTATCAAAACTCTGCATGATGAAAACGCTATTTCTGCTATGAAAGAGGAATTATCAGAGGTTAAAGCGTTGTTTGATAGGCAGTTTGGGGAGTATGAGAGTTTTTGTAAACAAAACGGATTGCATATCGACCAAGAGCGTCTATATGTGGGGAATCAGAAGTAATGACCGCATAAAGGTAGCTGATTTTGGCAGGGAGCAGACAAAAAGAGCAAATAGTGGAGCAAAGAGGTATAAAAAAGACAATGAGTGATTGCGGAGTAAAAAATGAAGTAGAAAGAGATGTTTGTGAATTTTATGGAGTTTCTCATGAGCAATACGATAATATAGTGAGGGGCATCGGTATTACGGATGCTCTTAAAAAATATGGGATAGAAATAGATGAAGCAAAAATAAAGCAAGCGAATCAGGGCGCAAGAAGATATAAAAAGGAGAAGGAATGAAAACTGAATTAGATAAGAAAATCGAAAAGGAAACAACATTTTTATTCAATGGTATTCAGTTCGGATTCCGGTTAGATGACTATACAAGGGAATTTGGTTATCTATTGGCAAGATTCCATGTTATTACTGATATTGAAATTGTGAGTGATTTCATGAAAAAGAAAATGTTTTTTGATGGAAAATTGCTCGACTGTGGTATTCCTTTGAAATGTTACCTTGCTGGAATATCACGTGAAGGCTGTTCTGAATATTTCAAAGTTAATATTGTTGGGGAAGAAATACGATGAATAATTGGTACAACCCCCGCCCGAATCTGTTGTAAAATTGTGGCAGGAGGTAGGGAAGATGATTAGAGAAGTTAAACTGAATACATTACATATGTTTGAAAACGAAAACATAGATAATAGCGACTATCCTTTGTGGAGGAAAATTGCGGAGTATATGAACGGAGAGACCGCATTTGTGATTGAGAGTAGCGCGGTTGACGGTCAATATGTTTTTCTTGGATTGAAAAACGAAAAGAAGAATAAAGAACTGTATTATATGATGGAGCAGGACAGCGTGACGGGAGTTTTTATTAACGATAGAGAAGGATTTGATAAGGATTGGGACAGCAGAACATATGAACATGATGGTTGTTTCTATTTAGAACCTCAATATATTGTTTTTAGGAATAACGGGAGCTGAATATCATGGATAAATGGATAAAATACAACCCAAACCCCAAAGAAAGGCGTGTCGGCGATTGCGCCATCCGTGCGTGTTGCAAGGCTACGGGGCGCACATGGAATGAAGTCTTTGACGACCTTGTACAGATTGCATACCGTCAAAAGGATGTTCTATCAGCAAATAAGGTATGGGGAGAATACCTGGCAGACAATGGATATGTACGCTATGAGCCGGATTACCCTATGGACGTTTACAAATTCTGTTGCAATTTTCCGCATGGAACATACGTTTTAGGGCTTGACGGGCATGTGGTGACGGTGGTGGACGGGCGGTTCTATGACACTTGGGATTCGTCCGGGAAGAGTGTTATTTATTTTTGGGAGAGGGGATAATGTCTAAAAACAAATATACGATATACAAGATATTTTATGACAGTCCGACTGGCGAGTTTATCGCTTATCTTGGTAGGACAAAACAGCCTATAAATGCAAGACTTAACGGCCATTTCTTCCAAAAGCCATTTCACAAGCTGATTGATGTACTGCAAGTAAGCCATATCGAGGTAGCAGAGTGCAAAACCGAAGCGGATATGTTTCTGTATGAAATTTATTACATAAACAAATATAAGCCAACTCTGAACAGAGATGATAAATCCAAAGAGGAATTAACAATCCTTCTGCCGGAATTACATTTTGAGACGTTGCACAACGAAGCACTTATGGATAAATGGAAAGATAAGATAAAGCGCAGAAATGAGTTTGCAGAGAATTATCAGCCGGGAGATTGTCTTGTGTGGTATTGAATTATTTCCCTAAAATTGCTATAATGAGGGAAATACAGAGCGGAGGTGCGGGAATGGAAAATAGGGATAATGTGAAGGAAAAAGAAGATAAAGGAATTGCTATGGAAATATTTAAAACACTGAAAAGAGTTTTGTTTTTTCAATGGATTGTTATAGGTGTTTTGATTCTTATCATAGCAGCCCAAAGCTTTTACCATGATTATAAGTGGTCTGAATTTGATACTGTAGTGGTTGACAGCGGCGACGGTGGCAATGCTGGATATGTTGGAAATGATGGAGATGTGAATAATTATGGCGAGGGTAGCAGTCCACAAAAAGAAGAAGGGCAAGAAACCATCAAAGGGAACCAGAATTAAAAAGAAGTAGGTGCTATGTTGAGAATACCCGATTTTGTAAAATCCGAAATTGACTTTATCAAAGAAAATGCGAATATGACACCGAGAGAAGAGCAGCTTTTCTCTTTGAGAAATAAAGAGTATTCCCTTGAAGAATGTGCAGAGTATATGAATTGTAGCATATCAACGGTGAACCGGGTAAACAAGAGCATGAAGAAAAAGATATTGAGAGTTTTGTGACAGGTTTTTGAATATTTTGAGAGTTTTTTTAGACAGATACATGAAATTGTACCTGTCTATTTTTTATGCGAAAATTTACCCATAGAAAGAAATCGGAGGGCGTTCAGATGGCATTGACAATGAATCCGGCACTAAATCAGCAGATGGCGCAGTTGGAACGGGAATACGAACAGCGCAAGGCAAACATTATGCAGAGCTATTATAATCAGTCGCAAGGCGGTGGCTGGGGACAGCAGAGCGCACCAACCCCCACGCAGAATGTAGACTGGATCAGAGTATCTGGCATTGACGGAGCAAAAAACCAGATTGTACAGCCGGGACAAACTGTTTGGATGATGGACAACAATGAGCCATATTTTTACGTTAAATCTGTTGATAAAATTGGCAGTCCTGAATTTCATGCATTTTTCTTTCAGGAGGTTTCGGAATCTGAAATCAATCAGAGGACAATGCCAACAGAGCAACCGCAAATAGACCTCTCTCAATACGTCCGGCGTGGCGAATTTGAGCAGTTAAAGGCAATGATTGAACAATTTACCAATGCACAGGAAAAACAGCCTGTAAAGGCGAATAAGGAGGTTGCGAGCAATGGCGAATCCGTTAATGGGAATGATGGGAAACAAACAGGCACAGGGAGGACTTCCGGCGCAAGGGGGAAATAAATTCTCCCAAATGATGAATGAATTTAAGCAGTTCCGGCAGGAAATGCAGGGTGTAAATCCGCAGGATAAAATGAATGAGCTTTTGCGCTCCGGCAAGGTAAATCAGCAGCAGATCGAACAGGCGAACCAAATGGCGCAGATGGCACAAGGATTGTTTAAAGGAATGTTTTAAATCGCTACATAACCGTTTTGGCGGTTTTGTAAATAAATCACATATGGAGGTATATGTTACATGAATTCGGACGGATTATCAGCTTCTGATGTTGCTCTGTTAAGCGGCAACAACGGAAACAACAATTGCGGCTGGGGTGGAGACATGTTAGGAATGCTTGCGCTTTTCTTCCTGTTCTCCATGTTCGGCTGGGGCGGCTTCGGCGGCTGGGGCGGTGGCTTCGGCGGTAATGGTGCCGGCGGCGCAATGATGGGATTTGCTACACAGGCAGACCTGCAGAGAGGGTTTGACACGCAGTCTATCATCTCTAAGCTGGACGGAATCAGCAATGGAATCTGTGACAGCACATACGCAGTTACCGGCGCAGTAAACAACCTTGGCACTACCGTAATGCAGGGATTCTCACAGGCTGAATTGTCCCGGTGCAATCAGCAGGCGGCTCTTATGCAGCAGCTTACAACCATGATGTTCAATGCGCAGCAGTGTTGCTGTGATGTTCGCGGGGACATTAAAGACCTGATGTATTCCGGCGCAAAGAACACTTGCGACATTATCCAGTCTACCCACAACGACACGGATAGGGTAATTGCAAGACTTGACCAGATGGAGGCTAACAGACAGGCAGAGCGGATCCATGCACTCGAACTGGAAAATCAGAAACTTTCATTCCAGGCAAGCCAGACAGCGCAGAACGCCTTTATTACAGCAAATCAGGAAGCCCAGACAGCGGAACTTATCCGCAGACTTGGCAAGGATTACCCGGTCAATGCCGTGGTGGTTCAGCCGAGTACGCCCGTTACTTTCCCGGTCAATGGCTGTGGAAACTGGAATGGATGCGGCAGCTATAACGGATGCGGGCAGTGTGGCGGCTGCGGTAGCTGCTAAAAGTAGCTGCTATTTCTAGCAGCACTAACAGAATAATAAATGTATCTTTTCCGTGAAACATCGGAAATGTTCGGCATGAGCCGTTATTACAACGTGGGAGGGCAGAACATGGATTCTGTCCTTTTGCGATTAACTGGACATTGATAACTGAATATAGTCGGTAGTTTGTGGGTTTCTTTTTGCTGTTACTTTGGTACAAATATTTTTCTAAACTATGAGATAATATATTTGTGGCTAGGGAGGTACACCCGAAAAGCAGAAAAGCCTATCTGTCTGCCACAATTCTTAAATAGGCGCACAGAAAGGCTAGGTGCAAAATGGCAATATTAAATTACACAACAACCGTTGACAGCTTTAAAACAGTATCAGAAATAGAATACATATTAATGAAGCACAAAGCAAAATCTATTATGAAAAATTATGAGGGTGAATCTATAACAGGATTGTCATTTCTGATTGATACCGGAGTACAGCAGATTCCGGTTAGGCTCCCGGTTAAGGTGGACGAGTGCTTGAAAGTTCTGAAAAAGGAGAAAAGAGAGAATCCCCGGAAACAAATTAAGGACACAAGAGAACAGGCAGAACGTGTGGCGTGGCGCATACTGAAAGATTGGGTTGAAGTGCAAATGGCCTTATTGGATATTGAGATGGTGCGGTTCGAGGAAATATTTCTACCGTATATCCAAACAAATAACGGTCAAACGGTCTATGAGAGATTGGAAGAAAAGCAATTTTTGTTAGAGGGTTAGAACATAATATAGGAATCCAGAAACTACCGACTATAAACAGTTGGTAGTTTTTTATTTGGAGGAAAATAACATGGCAGAATTTGTAAATGTTCCTGTGCAGACAATACAGGAAAATCAGAACGCTTTGTTTTCTGGTGAAACATCATGCTGCAATAAAGGTCTTGTATTACATAGGACAGGCAGCGGACAGTTTACAGTTCGTGGGTGTACGCAGAATTGCAGAGCAAAATACAGGGTAATCTTTTCTGGCAATATCGCTGTTGCTACTGGCGGAACGGCTGGCCCGATATCCGTTGCAATCGCAATCAACGGAGAAGCAGACTTATCCACAAATGCAATCGTAACTCCGGCAGCAGTTGGCGATTACTTCAACGTGGCTATGGCTACAGATGTATGGATTCCGAAGGGCTGCTGCGTACAGGTATCAATCAAAAACACCTCCACTCAGGCGATTGATATGCAGAACGCAAACATCACGATTAACAGGGAGGGTTAAGTTATGCATAAATTGAGAGAAAACGCAGAAAAAGAGTTGAAAGCGATTGAGGAAAAAGGCTTATCCCAGTCCAACATTGACAATGCCTATAAGCTTGTTTGCATTACTGAAAAGATTGACAAAATCAACATGATGCAGGACGGCGGATATTCGCAGGAGGGCTACAGCCGGGATATGGAAGATTACAGCCGGGAGCGTGGCGGGTATTCCCGTAACGGCGATTACAGCCGGGAGGGGAACTACTCCAATGATTACGATAATGGCAATTCCTATCGCCGCGGCAGGAGCGCGACTACTGGTAGATATGTCCATCGCCCGAACTATTCCCGCCTGTCTGGTGATGATACGGACATGGACAGGTACAAAGAGGATAAGAAACAGTACAGTAACAGTAGAGACGGAGGAGACAAGAATCGGATGCTTGATTCTCTTGAAACTCTTGTTGCAAATGTCTGCGATATGGTGGTACAGATTGACAGAGATTGTGATTGCGTTGACGAGAGGGATATTATTTTCAAACATGTTAAAAATCTGTATGACAGATTGAGAAGATAATAAAAGGGCGGTAGGTGTTATCCTGCCGCCTGTTCTTCACTATTTTCTTGTGGGTCGTAACCGTCAAATTCGTTAGCCGGACGGCTAAAGTATTTCGGCGGTTCATCACTGTAAAAATCAAATTCCATATCATAAGTTGTCATATCCTTCTCACTTTCTCCCTGCATTACCCGGCAGGGACGGGATAGAAATTACATCAGACCGGTTTCTCTTGCAGCTCTGCAAATTCTGCGCATTAGAAATCTTTTTGCGCTTGCGGAAAGTTCGTTATCCCATTCAAATTCATGAATCATTCTCAGAGCGTCATGCCTGTGGTCTAACATCGTTTCGCGGTCTCGCATATTGCAGAAGCGCAATATCATTGTTCTTTCATTCTGTATTGCCCTGAATAAGTCCTTTAATTCAGCTTTCATATCTTCCCTTCTTTCTCCCGGCGCAACCCCGCCGGGTGGGTGGTGGTTAAGCTATATTCATTGATACCCAGCGCTTTGCGCTAATAACGGTTTTACATGTAACAAGAGTTGTAAAACCGCCTCTATCAACTTCAACATCATACAAACCATTTTCATTTTCTGTTATCCAAACAAACTTTCCGTATTTTGAATGGTTTATTTCTCTTGCCCATGAAGTAGGTTCTCCATTTTCTCCGTCCATCTCGTGTATAACTTCCCATTTATTCTTCATTTACCATATCCTCCGTTCCTTTGATAAGTCTATCTTAACACTATTGCTAGCAATATACAAGACGGAATAATTCACAAATATATTACTAGCAATATGTCCGTTAATTGTGCAATTTGTATATTGATAGCAATATATCCGCTATGGTACAATACTGTAAAAGTGAGGTGTTACGGTATGTCCGATAAAGTGAGCAAGGCACAGCAGAGGGCGGTGCAGAAGTATGTCAAGAATAATTATGATAGGGTGGTTTTGACACTGCCAAAAGGGAAACGTGACGAAATAAAGCAGTATGCAGAAATGGACGATAAAAGTATGAACGCTTATATTGTTCAGGCAATCGAAGAAAAAATCTCCAATGACAAGGGGCAGCGGTGAAAGAAAGTGTATAATATAATTCAGGAGGTGTTTTATGAGAAATTTCGACCGAATTAAAAATTGTGAAGACGAATACGAAATGGCAGATTTGATTTGCGGATATATCTTCAATAACTTACACAAATTAAGGGACAACGATTCTTTGGAATATCACAGCTTGCCATTTCTTGAATGGTTACGAAGTAATAGAAATATATTTGACGAAGAACCTTGAAAATATCCAACGATAAAAAGGGGCGGCAGTGATGCCGCTCTTTTGCGTATAACTTTGGTACAAATAATTTTTGAAGCTGTGGTATCATGTAAGCAATCCAAAGAAGCGAGGGAGTTTTGATGATTATTACCATGTATGGAATAGTTGTTTTTCAGCTCGTGGAACGGATTGCCATAGTCTCAAAATCCAGTGAAGCGGTTTTAAGGAAATGCAGTTGTATGTTAGGGTTTTCATACAATGCAATTCCGGCAAGGCATGAAGTTCCGCGAAAGCCATATCTGCAAGAAGTATAAAATATTATGATCGGAATGAACCCACAAAACTATCAAACATTGCAGATATGGCGTACAAAAACAAAATAGATCGAGAAAATTTGTCAGTAAAGACATAAAATCTTGCACAGTCCTTGCAGACAGAAAATGGACAGTGGATAGTAACTTAATTGGAAGAGCCGGAGTAGGGGGCAATCCGAAACGAAAAGGAGTGCAAATCTCCGTGGCTATAGTGTGCCTAATATGCAGGTTTGATTCCTGCCTATCCATGAGCCTATTTCTTTTTAAGGTTTTCTTGTTCAGGCAGATATGGAGAGCATATCAAAGAAAGAGAAACCGGAGTTTTGGAAACTGTTTGGCTTGAAAATCAGAATTGACTATCCATTTCAACAAGAAAATGGGTTCTGCACTGGGAGAAAACGGTCAGCAATAACCAAAAGCGATTCCGTACTATTATCGGTTCGATTCCGATATGCAGATTAAGGACGGTTCGATTCCGTCTCAATAGCAGAGGACAGGTGCGACGGGGTGTTCCGGGCAGGAACGGAACTGATTGTGTCAAGTCAGATGACGACTCTTGACTAACCTACGGGCGTGACCCGGCAGTAGGACAAGGCTCGTCCGCATGGCAAGGTGGACGTAAAACTGTCAAAGATTCCATTCTGATAGGGGAGTTTTCCCCTGTCGGAAACCGCAAAAGGGAGGATATGGGAATGTTGGAGATTTTGAAGTACATATTTAGCAGTTTTTGGGTGTTCAGCGGAACAGTTGTTTTGATTTGGAGTATTGGCATAATGCTTACTCTGATTTTCTATGCTATTTTCGGAGATTCCAAAAAGAAATAGCCTTTAACTTGGTACAACTCCCCCGCCAAACTGCGGTACAATATAAGCAGTAAAGAGCATTAAGAAATGGGCGCGACATAAGGTAAGACCGATATGTAGGCACTGAATATAATCAAAGACAGGAACAAATGTGAAGCGTTTCCTGCGGTACTAATGTTTTTTATTATATAGAAATCGGGAGGGATAGGGAAATGGAAGAATTGAAAAACTGTCCGTTTTGTGGCGGAAAAGCGGTGTTTAATACGGTCAGTAATTCGTCAGCACATCATGGAGTTGGATTTGATTTTGAAATCAAATGTGAGGACTGCGGTGTAAAATTGCCAAATAGGTATAAAGTTGAGTTTTCCTTGACAGGCAGTGGAGGAATAAATCCGCTGTATGATGATAGAAAGAGAGCTGTTGAAGAATGGAACAATCGACCATGACAGAAAAATTTGTACTCTGCCCCATCTGCGGAGGAAAAACCCGAACGAAAATCAGACCGGACACCGAGGCGAAAAACCTACCTATTTTGTGTCGGTTGTGCAAGAATGAGGTTGTAGTGGATATTAAGGACGGGAAAGTGGAAAAAGCAAAATGATAGAATTGAAAACTTGCATGGCAATAGGAAAGCCGTTAAAATATGTTTCTTCGGCAGAAAAACGCCATTATGAATGTAAAAGCTGTAAAAACTGTCCATATAAAATTATAGCACCATGGGAAAGCGAAGAACAGGCAAAAGAGATAGGAAAGAGACCGTTAAGGAACTTCTTTTCAGGTAAAAAGATAAGATGTAGATAATTTAGAGCCAAGACGCATTGACGCAAGAGCCAGTAGATACGAGAAATCGTGTTTGCTGGCATTTTTATTTTGACATTATCTAATTTTTGATAAATTTCCTAACTCTCCTTTCATGAGGGTGCATCCGTCAGTAATGGTGCTGTAAAGGCGGTTCAATTCCGCATGGGTGCATTATGTGAAAATCAACCCAGTTACTTTGTGGAGTGCTGACCGTGACAGGCGGTATTTCCCTTATCCTAGCGTCTGCCCCTTGTGGGTGGGCGCACTCCTGGGAGATTAATGATAACTGGAAATCGCCTAGACTCCAAATCTACGGTACGAGGGTTCGATTCCTTCATCTCCTGTTTGGCAGACGCGCCAAGTTCTTCATATCTGGTTCAAATCCAGTCGCCTTGACAGAAAAATCGTGATGCGCAGCGAAAGTATCTTGAAAAGGTAGGGGCGTTGGCAGTAAGCGCGGTTCGATTCCGCTGTGAAGAATTACCCCGGCAGTGGTTCATCTGCCTAAATCCATACAGCGGACACGCTGTTAAAAACCATGTTAGGAGGATATGACACATGAAAAACATTGAACAGATTTTGAAAGAAACAGGAATCGAGGTTACGGACGAACAGAAAGTGGCGGTCAATGCTGCGGTGACGGAGAACTACAAGACCATTGCAGAGTTTGACAAGCAGGCTAAGAAGCTGACGGCAGCAGAAGCAGACCGGGACAATTACAAAGGGCAGCTTGACACGGCGAATGAAACCCTGGAAAAGTTCAAGGACATCGACCCGGAGAAGCAGGCAGAGGAGATTCAGAAGTATAAGCAGGCGGCGAAAGAAGCGCAGGACATGGCTACGAAACAGATTTTGGAGCGTGACCAGAGGGATTATCTGAAAGGTGAGTTTGACAATCTGGGCATCAAATCAGGACGTGTCAGGGATTCGCTTATGCGTGAAATCATGGGCGAGGACGGCTTGAAGTGGAAGGACGGCGCATTTATGGGGCTGTCGGACTATCTGGCAAAGGAGAATGAAAAAGACCATTTCTATCAGACCGAAGCGGAAAAGGCAGAAGCCGAAGCCAAGGAGAAAGCTGCCGGCAGTGCGCCGAAAGGACAGTTCACGGCTCCCACTACCGGGAAACCTGCTGGGGGCGATGACAAGCCCACTTTCAATTTCGGATTCACCCCGATAAGGGAGGTTAAGAAAGGAGATTAATAATGGCAGAACCATTGAACTATGCAGAAAAATATGAGCAGGCGTTGGCAAACGCATATCCGCAGCAGCTTCATTTTGCGGCACTTCGCAGCACGGAGAATGACAGCCGTTATACGTTCCTGAACGCCAAGACAATCCATATCCCGATTCTGTCCACCACTGGCAGGACAAATGCCAGCCGGGACGAAATCACGGGATTTTCCCGGAACTTTGAAAATGACTGGGAGGACAAGACCCTGACATTCCATCGTGAGTGGTCAACCCTGGTTCACCCGATGGATATTGACGAAACGAATCAGGTAGCGTCTATCACCAATATCACCCGAACATTCAACGAGCAGCAGAAATTCCCGGAGATGGACGACTATCTGGTGTCTAAACTGCACTCTGACTGGGTGGACGCTGGCGGCGAGGATATTACCACGGAACTCACAACAGCAAATATCCTTGAAGTGTTCGACACGTTGATGATGGATATGGACGAGGGAGACGTTCCAGCAACGGGCAGACTGTTATACGTCAATCCTAAGACTTACAAAATGCTGAAAAATGCGGAGAAGATTGGCCGCAGCATTTCCGTCAATGGGCAGAACGATGAAGAGATTAACCGGCTGATTGCCAGGCTTGACGAGGTGAATATTGAAAAGGTTCCTTCTAAGCACATGAAAACCGCTTATGACTTCACTACTGGCTCCAAGGTCGGAGCAAGCGCAAAACAGATTCAGATGTTTCTGGTTCACCCGTCCTGCGTGATTACGCCGGAAAAGTATGATTTCGTTGGACTGTCTGCCCCGGACGCAAAAAGCAAGGGCAAGTGGCTGTACTATGAGGAATCCTATGGTGATGTGTTCATCCTGAATCAGCGGATTGCCGGACTGCGGTTTGTCACCGAGGGAACCGGCGGATTATCATCATAGGAGGTGCAGCATGGCAGTAGGAAATATGCTTAGAGTATTAAAGGGGAATCAGGAAACACTGATTTCCCCAGCAAATAAAGATGAATACCTGAAAAAGGGCTACAGTGTAATCGACGAGGACGGCACTGTGCTGGAAAAAGGCACAAAAACCAAACACGCTGTTGAAGAAGAACTGAAAGCAGCCAATAAGCGGATCGCTGAACTGGAAGCAGAATTGAGAGGATATAAAGAATCTGATTCTGCTAAAAGTGAAGCTGCTGAAAAAGGTAAAGATTCCGGGCAGAAGAAAGGTGGAAGTAAGCTGACCGGGGAGTAAGAATTAAACCGGCATGGGATATGTAAAGTATTTCATGCCGGAAAAAAGATTGGAGGAAGTATGAAGTATAGAAAGAAACCCGTTGTAATTGAGGCTATGCAATGGACAGGACAATTTGACAGGAACATGAGCCTTTTTGTCGGAGATAAAGCGACAATTAAGGGCGTGAAAGAGCCTTTTGAAATGATTATCCACACTTTAGAGGGAGATATGACCGCTTCTGTTGGTGATTTTATCATCAAGGGTGTAAATGGCGAACTGTACCCTTACAAGCCAGACATATTTGAAAAGACCTATGAGGTAGCAGAGTAACTATGGGATATGTAACCTACGACTACTACAAAAGCATATACGGCGAGGATTCTATACCAGAAACCGACTTTAACCGGCTGTCATGGGAGGCTTGCCGGAAAGTGGACGCTCTTACGCTAAATAAGCTGAAATTCGCATTTCCCACCAACGAGGACGATGCAGAAGCCGTCCGGCGGTGCGTCTGCAAGCTGATTGAGATTGCCGGGCAGATTGAAGCGGCAAACAAGCGTGTGACAGAGGGACAGGGGTACATCACGGACGAATCCGGCGCGCTTCGCGGTAAAGTAGTATCTTCTGTTTCCTCCGGCTCTGAATCCATATCGTACACAGCAAAGGCAGAGCAGTCCACAGAAATTGACGAAGCGGCGAGAGACCCTGAAAAGCGTGAAAAGCTATACCGCGATACTGTAAGAGAATATCTCTCACTCGTGCCGGATTCAAACGGTGTGAACCTTCTGTATGCCGGAATCCCCTACCCACGCCGCAATGCCCCGATAAGCAGACCGCCGGAGGATAAGCCAGTGGAAAAGCCAACGGAGCCGGAGGAAAGCTAAAAAGAATTGCACATTGACAACTGAATAGCTGATAGTTTGTGGGGTTCTGTGGCGTTTAAGTTGGTACAAACGCTGATTCTTTCCATGATAAAATATACATATCAAATAAATTGTGGAGGGAATTTGCATGAACAAAACAAAAATTGATTGGTGTGATTCAACATGGAATCCGGTTACTGGGTGTTTTCACGATTGCGAATACTGCTATGCAAGGGGTATTGCTGAAAGGTTTGGAGGAAAACAGAAGTATGCAAATATTTTTGATGAATCGGAGCCGATAAGAGGAAGTGACGGAAAAGCACTTGCATATCCTCACAGCTTTAGTCCTACGTTCCACAGATACCGATTGAATGACTACATAGGAAAGCAGGGCAGAAATATCTTTGTGTGCTCTATGTCCGATTTGTTTGGGAAGTGGGTGCCGGATGAATGGATTCAGGAAGTGTTTGAGGCTTGCGGGAAAGCACCACAGCATAATTATCTGTTTCTGACGAAGAATCCGGCGAGGTATGTCGAACTGATAAACAATACAGATTTTTTTGTAAAGACAAAAGGGAATATGTGGTTCGGATATTCTTACACTGAAAAAGAAAGTAAACAATGGTGGAATCCTGATTATAACATATTCGCAAGTGTAGAGCCGATTTTAGAACCAATAGACGTACCACGTTGCAAATGGCTTATTGTGGGCGCAGAAACAGGAAGAAGAAAAGACAAGGTAATTCCTAAAAGAGAATGGATTGAACAAATTGTGGAAGATTGCAGAAAATACGGCATCCCAATCTTTATGAAGTCAAGCCTTGCGGATATATGGGGCGAACCACTCATACAAGAGTTTCCGGCAGAACTAAGAAAATAACAGAAATTCAGAAACTATCAGCTATCCAGTTGGTAGTTTCTTTTTATTTGCAGAAATGGGGTGATTGCGTGGGAATAGGCTATGTTGACAGCGTGATTGTCTACAATCGGTACATAAACGGACTTATGGAAACAGAAACATATTTCGGCACACGGTTTGACAATGTGCGTGTGGAACTGACGCAGGGGGCGAACCAAAAGGCAAGCGGCATGGAAAACGCCAGCGTATGCGTGGTGAAAATCCCGAACAATGGCAATCTGCCGAAGCCGTACAAAGCGCCGGAAGTGTGGAATGACCTCACAACGGAGGATATGCTTGAGAGTTTCACGCTTGACACCGAGGGGAAAAATTTCTTCGTAATTGTGAAGAAAGCGGAATTAGGCATTGACATTGACGTTCCTATCGGGCTGATAGACCAAGACGAAACCAAGTACCCCGGCGGCTTTTTTGAGTATATCAAAACCAAGTACGGATATGCATTCAGCGTTGATACGGTGGACGTTTATACCTTAATACCAAGATTTGAAATAGGAGGAAGATAGTGTTTATCAGGGCTAAGAATATTTACAAATGCCGATTGTGTGGAATGCAATTTGAAGAAGAAAAATGTGATGATATGCGAAGCGAAAACATAAACACCAATTTTTTTCTCTCCATATAACTGGCACAAGTGTGATGATGGGCGTAATGGTTTTTCTGATTTGCTTGGTACATATGGCGGAGAAGTGATAAATGAGTAGTACATTTATACGCTGATACCGAGGTTTGAGATTGGAGGAAGATAAGAAGATGAAAGAGATTAAACTTATTATACCTGAGAACGGAGAGAAGTTATCTGCAAATGTTGATGAACTGCACAAGGAACTTCTGAAACTTCCGGCTGAAATGTATGTGAATTTGTATCACATGATGAAAAGCAAGATGGAGAACAGCTATTTTGTTTCAAATGGCTGTATTTCTGCCAGTTCTATTTCTTCTGGCGCAGTAAGGATTTAGCCTATGCCCGAAGAAATCAAAGAACGCCTGTCAAAAACGGGATTTAATTTGGACTTTAGAAAGATAGATTTTGAAAAGTTAAGACACATTGAACAGACAGGCGATAAGAGGGAATATAAAATCACTACGGGAGAAATTCCTGTAGAACTGTTAAAGGTGTAAGTTATGGCAGAGGAGATAAAAGAGAGATTACCGAAAACGGAATATGATAAAGTCGGGGAAATGCTGCTGGAACTGATTGCAGAGTGTCCGTATATTCCGGAGGGCACAAAGATTAAGTACAACTCTAAAGATGTTGGAAAGTGTGTGTATATCATATCCGGCGGCGGAGGGATAAAGAAATGGGACATCTCAGGAGGATTCACAGCAGAGTTAAATATTCAGATTGCCTACCAGAGCTTTCCGACCGGAAACGGACAGATGATAAATGCGCAGGCGGTTTTGGATAATATTGCCGGATGGCTGGAAGATGTGGAAAATTTGCCAGAGCTGACCGGAAACAGAAAAATAACGAAATTTACCACAGGCGACAGTTTTTCGGCTGTTGAAGAAGTCGGAAATGACAAATCAACTGTATATGTATCGAATGTGGTAATGGAATATCGAAAGAAAGGAGCGTAAAAATGAAAAGACATGAATTGCAGCATTTTGTAGATATAAACAACGATAAGACCATGTCAAATCCGAGCTATCACCTTCTTGGGGAAGGAATAACTTCCCTGACAGAGGAATTTAACGCTGAAGAAGAATCGGAGCAGTGGATTAACCAGCAAAACGGAACGACGGATGTGAAATCGTATACCCCTTCCATTTCCCTCGAAATACAGGACGTGGACCAGGACGATACAGACCTGGTTGACTGGATAAATAACCTTATTGACACATTACCAACTGGCAGCAAGGCAGTTACCTCTTACGTCCGTGTGAGAATTAAAGGAGCTGGCCCGTCTTATCCGGCAGTACAGCGGATGTGCGCAATCACTGTTGGAAATACCGGAGGGGACGCTGGAAGCAATGTTACAAACTCCATCACACTTGGGGGCCGAGGCGATGGAATCCAGGGAACTTTTAATGCAGAAACAAAGAAATTTACGCCGGAGGGAGCTCCTGCACCTTCACGAAGCAAAGCACTGAGCGATTAAACAGGGGGGATGTATGGACAGTTTAAGAGTTGATAATGGTATTAGAAAAATCGAGGTAAATGACAACGGAGATTGCATAGAGTTTTCTGTATCAGACGGAGGATTTTTTAAAGGATTTTCTGAATTATTGCAGTGGTTTGACGACCAGAAAACACAGCAGGAAATAAAAGAAGCAGAAGAACAGGGAAATGAAGTTGTTTCATATGATGGAAAAGAGATAAATTACGAAACACTGAGAAATGTCGTAATAATTCGTGAAAATTTAAGCAAAGAAGTTTGTAAAAAAATTGATAATATTTTTGGAGATTTTGCTTCTGAAAAGATTTTTGGCAAAATTATCCCGGATATGTTTTCAATTGCTGAGTTTTTTGAGAAAATCTCTCCGTTTATTGAGAAATATGCAAAAGAGCGAAATCAGACCATCAGTAAAAAGTATAATAAAAACCGGAAAGGCGCGAAAAGCTGATGTTTAATATCATGCTGGACAGGCTGCCAACTGAATATAGAGGTTATCCAATTAACAGCGATTTTCGAATAGGGATACAGATATTTCAGATTATTGAAGACAGTGAACTGTCGGAAATGGAAAAAGTGTCTGTATCCTGTGAAATGCTGTTTGGTGTTGATAGCGTGACTGAATACCCTGACATTGCAACCATGCAGGAAGGTATCCGGTGGTTTTTGTTTGGATGGTACATGGATAATCCTGTCAGAAGCGAGAAAGAGCGCAAAAAAGATATGGACTATGATATAGACCAGTGGCGTATATATTCCGCTTTTCTGACACAGTTCGGTATAAATCTGAATACTGCTGATATGCATTTCTGGGTATTCATGGGGTTGCTGTCTACACTGGAAGATTGCGCATTTACCAGAATTGTGGACATACGAACAAAAAAGATAGACCCGAAGATGAAACCTTCTGATAAGGCAGAACTTAAAAAAGTAAAAGAATGGTATGCGCTTGAAAGTGTGGAAGATATGCAGATGTCGGCACAGGAACAGGAAGAGTATGACGCATTTATGAGATATGCGAAGGGAGTAAAGGGACATTGAAAGATAAAAAAAACGGAATATATACCATGCAATGTGGAACACAGTGCACCGGGTGTGATTATCCGATACACTTTGATACATACACCGGATGCTCTTTTGCGTGTTCATACTGCTTTGCAAACGAAAAGCCGAATAAAAACATTGTTGCACCTACAAACGGAGGAATTAACGCTTTGCGTCTATTTATCAGTGGCAAACGGACAAGTGAAACGAGGTTCTGCGACTGGAGTATACCCATACACTGGGGTTCGACGAGCGACCCATTCCAACCGATAGAAAAGACGGAGTGCAAAACCCTTGAATGTCTGAAATTGCTTGCAGAAACAAAATATCCGTTCATCATCAGTACAAAGGGGACGCTGATTGCAGAAGAACCTTATATAAGCCTTATTTCGGAATGTGAGTGCGTTGTTCAAATTTCTGCTGCCTGCAAAGAATATGACATAATGGAAATGGGCGCGCCAGAATTTGAAGAACGCATAAAAGCAATTAAAAAACTAAGAGATAAGGCAAAAAGAATAAACATAAGGATTCAACCATATTTCCCTATGTATTTTTCTGAAATTAAAGAAAATCTTAAAGTTTTTTCCGAAGCAGGGGCATATGGAATTATAATAGAGGGATTTTCTACAAGAAGAAAAAATAAGTGCAAAGAAGGTATGGAATATAACGGGAGCAGGTACCAGTATCCGGTTGAGCTTCTTTCGGAAAATTTTAAAGAAATAAAAAATGAGGCACATAAATGTGGTCTTAAATTCTTTTGTGGTGAAACCAGACTGCAATTTCTTGGGGATGATTTGACCTGTTGTGGAACGTCAGGGCTTGGCAGGTTTATTCCAAATAAATACAATTTGCCACACATGGCTTATGATGTAAATTTTCCGATTCCAACAGAAGCAATGAATCGTCCCTCCACTGCAAGGCCATTCAGGAGTGTAAGGCAGACTACGGAATGGTATAACCAAATAAAAAGCAGGAGTTTTGCAGAAATGATGGAAAACAATGAAGAATATGTAAATTGGCTCAGGGAATTAAAGGAGGTGTATGGCTGATGTGTACAAATATGGGAGGAAGTGGTGGAAAAAGCGGAATGAAGAGCGGAGGTTCTGCCAAAGCGAGCAAGCCATCATATTTTAAGGAATCAGAAAAAGCGGTTCAGTTGCAGGCTAATTTTCAACGGAGAGATACAGGGGCAGAATATTCCAAAAAGGTTTGGATTCCAAAATCTCAGCTTACAGAAGATGGAAGACCATCAAGATGGATTGAGGGACAGAAACAGGACCAGGAAGGTTCTTATGTAATGTCCTGGCAGGATTCCAAAGGTAAAAAATTCGGTTCTGGCATGACCCAAAGAGAAAAAGAATATGCACAGAACAGGCAGAAAAGATTCGAGTCTGGTGCAAAATCTTATAATGATTTGCTGTCAAAGGCAAAATCTATGGGAATTAAGGGAGTTCGCAAAGGAATGAAACGTTCAACTATCCAGAGAAAGATAGATGAATTTGAAGAAAAGAAAAAGAAATAATTATTCACCGACACGCAAACAGAGCGTGTCGCTAACCTGAAAAAGCTACGGGCAGGGAATAGAGACATCTCTGCTATGTGGAGGTGTCTTTTTATATGGCAGGATACGATGGAAGTATACGGATAAATACACAGCTTGATACAAGAGGATTTGAAAGAGGTGCCAGAGGGCTTCTTTCCGGCATGGAAAGAATTGGTGGAAGCCTAAGAGGAATTATCGGGTCTCTTGGTTTCGGCCTTGGGATTGCCGGTCTTATTTCGTTAGGAAAACAGGCGATTGATACTGCCAGCGACATACAGGAAGTCCAAAATGTCGTTGATACAGCTTTCGGAAGCATGTCGTATAAGATGGAGGAATTTGCCAGAAACTCTGTAAAACAGTTTGGAATTTCACAGTTATCTGCAAAACAGTTGGGCTCCACATTTATGGCTATGGGCGCTTCCATGCTTGATAACATAGAAGAAGCCAGCGATATGGCAATAAATCTGACGGCTCGTGCGGCTGATATGGCCAGCTTCTATAACAAAAGCGTAGAGGAAACCTCTTATGCCTTAAAATCCATATATACCGGGGAAACAGAGTCATTAAAAGAATATGGCGTTGTTATGACACAGGTAAATATGCAGGAGTTTGCAAGGCAGCAGGGTATTAACAAGAGCATACAGGCCATGACGCAGGCTGAAAAAGTAGAATTACAGTATGCATATGTCATGCAGCAGACCGCGCTTTCGGCCGGAGATTTTGCCAGGACTTCCGATAGCTGGGCAAACCAGACAAGAATCCTGTCAGAACAGTTCAAAGAGCTTCTGTCCGTTATTGGTTCCGGTCTGATAACCGTATTAACCCCTGTTATTAAATTTTTAAACACAGTTCTTTCTATCCTGATAGCCATTGCAAAGCAGATAGGTTCTGTGCTTTCAAAATTATTTGGAATTTCACTTCCAACCGCAGATTCCGGGCAGTTTGCACAGGATTTATCGTCAGCGGCAGGTGGAGCAGATGAGCTTGCAGACGGTATGGACGCGGCCGGTTCAGCGGCAGAAAAAGCCGGAAAAGCTGCAAGAAAGGCGCTGGCTCCGTTTGATAAGTTAAATGTTCTGAGCAAGGAATCGGGCGGTGGCGGTGGTTCCGGCTCAGGTAGTGGAGGAGCGGCAGGCAGTGGATTTGAACTTCCTGAACTTTCCTTTAATGAAGAAACAGAAGGGGCGGACTCTCTCGGAAGCGCACTTGATGGAGTTCTTAACAGGCTTAGGGAATTAAAGGATTTGTTTGTAAATGGATTTTTCGAAGGCCTCGGAGACTACAAACCTATTTTTGCGGAATTAAAAAAAGACCTGATATCTATTGGTCAGACTTTGAAAGAAATATTTACAGACCCGGAAGTAATTGCAGCTGCAAACAGGCTGGCGGACCAGTTGGCGTATTCGCTGGGACAGGTTGTTGGTTCTATGGCAAGAATTGGGCTTACTATAGCGCAGAATCTTATTGGTGGTATAGAAAAGTACCTGACACAAAATAAAGAGCGAATTAAGCAGTACATCGTGTCCATGTTTGATATTGGAACAGAAATAGCAGCAATAATCGGAAATTTTTCTGTTGCTCTGGCAGACATTTTTTCCGCATTTGGCAGCGATACAGCACAGCAGATAACTGGAAACCTGATTGGAATTTTTGCAGAAGTTGGAATGTTAATATCTGAAAATGCTGCAAAACTTGGCCGGGATATCCTGAATATGATTACTCAGCCAATCATTAACAATAAGGACAAAATAAAAGACGCAATAGCCGGAACCCTGGAAGCCATCAAACCTTTTACTGATGGTCTTCTCATTGCAGTACAGACCGTTCGTGACGCTGTTTCAGATGTTTATGACAATCATTTAAAACCACTATTTGATTCCGTAGCAGATGGAATATCAACAATTGTTGGAAAAATAATGGACGGATATAACACCTATATCGTTCCGGTTTTGCAGGGGCTTGGAGACAGGTTCAAAGAAATTATGGAAGGACCGTTCGGAGAGACAATAGGCAAGATTTCAGAATTTATCGGAAAACTGACAAACGCAGTAAAACTTCTCTGGGAAGAAGCCCTGGTACCGTTTATCGCCTGGATAGCAGACAATATTATTCCGGTTCTTACACCAATTTTTGACTTTATTGGAAATATAGCTTTAACAGCTATTGAAACGATTACAAAAGTGATAGGAGACATAGCAGATGTTCTCAGTGGAGTAATAGACTTTGTAACAGGTGTGTTTACCGGAGACTGGCAAAAAGCATGGGACGGGATAAAAAAAATATTCAGCAGTATATGGAATGCCATAAAAGACGTTTTTTCCGGAGTATGGGAAATACTGAAAAATCTTGTAAAAAACGGTGTCGATTTTGTTAAAAACACAGTCAGTGCTGCATGGAATGGAATTAAGTCATTAACTTCCACCATATGGGATTTGATAAAAAACATTGTATCTACTGTATGGAATGGGATGAAGTCACTGGCTTCCAGTATATTCAACGGAATTAAAAATGTTATTTCAGATATTTTCAATCAGATAAAATCCCACATTGTCGGGGTATGGTCTGGAATAAAAAGCGCTCTCAGTGATATTCCAGGCTGGTTCCAGGGAAAATTCCAGGACGCTTACAAAAATATAAAGAATGCTTTTTCCGGGGCAAAGCAGTTTTTCTCAGGGGTATGGAGCGGGATACAGAATGCATTTGGAAATATTTCCGGATGGTTTCAAAGCAAGTTTTCCGCAGCATGGCAGGCTGTCAAGAATGTCTTTTCCACAGGCGGACAGATTTTTGACGGTATCAAAGATGGAATTCTGAACGGGCTAAAGGCAGTTATAAACGCTATTATCGGCGGAATAAACAAAGCCATATCACTTCCGTTTAATGGTCTTAACGACGCCCTTAACAGGCTCAGGTCTGTGAATATTCTCGGATTAAGCCCGTTTACCTGGATTCCGACCATAAAGGTTCCTCAGATACCATATCTGGCTTCCGGTGCGGTAATCCGAGGCGGTGACCCGTTTATGGCGGTTCTTGGAGACCAGAGGCGCGGACAGACAAACATTGAGACACCGCTTCCTGTAATGTTAAAAGCATTTAAGCAGGCCATGGAAGAAAGCGGCGGAATGGGCGGCGATATAAATGTGCGTGTTTATCTTGGGGAAAAAGACATAACAAAAGCAGTAAAGGCAGAGGCAGATACATATTTCAAAAAAACCGGGAAAGGGTTATTTGCATATTAGGAGGGGAGGAAAATGTTTAACGGATGGCTGATAAAATTCGGAGACGTTGTACTCCCAAACAGCTTCATTCTGGCAGATGGATGGGAGTCTGTACCGAATCAAAGAATTGAAATAGACGCATACAGGGATGCAAACGTATTGCTTCACAGAGAAACAAGCGAAAACTTTAAAACTTCTTTGACGCTCAATATCCGCTCCATGAACTTGGCGGAAATGACGGCATTCAAGAACGTGATAGGGCTGGCAACATTAGAAATAACAAGCAAAAGGCAGCGGAGGGTGACGGTGACTTACTGGAACGATGAGGAACTGGACTATAAAACGGCAATTATGTACATGCCGGACATCACATATTCCATACATACCGTGGATGAAGCCGCAAAAGACATAGAATACAATTCCTTTTCAGTGGAACTGATTGAGTATTAGGAGGGCTTCCATGATTGATTACGAATATTCAGATTTATTTTTTAAAGACAGTGTTTCAAAAAAAATAATAATTTCATTTGATAATGTGATTTTAACCAATGAAGATTTATATAATCAGGAAATGGCACTGGAAGAAAGTCTGTGCTCAGAAAGCGAGCTTCGTTTTGGCTCCTGCGAGGCAGGGATTCTCAAATTTAAAATTTCTGATATTTTCACTCCAATGATTAGAAAATGGCTGGATGTAAAAATGGTGATAAATGAAAATTCTGATATGCCATTTGTTATCGGAAAATATAAGGTTAATTCAGACAACCTTTCTGCAGACAGAAAATACAGAGAAATTACAGCTTATGATGCAATGTACGATGTTATAAATTCAAGTGTAATTACCTGGTATAATACAATTCTTCCCGAAAAAGACAGTAAAGTTACAATGCGTCAGTTCCGGGACAGTTTTATGAATTATTTCGGATTGCAGCAAAAGGAAGTAACACTGGTAAATGACGATATGATTGTGGAAAAGACAATCCAGGTTGGAGAAGATGTGAATATTGACAACGATACGGAACAGGTCAGTATACTGAGAGATTCTTCCCTTAGCGGACTTGATGTTATAACTGCAATCTGTGAAATTAATGGATGTTTCGGTCATATCAGCCGTGATGGAATGTTTCAGTATATTTACCTTCAGAAAAATATGCAGGGACTTTATCCGTCAGATGATTTATTTCCAGATCACGCACCGGATTATCTTCCCCAGGCAAAAACAGGACATCTGTATCCGCAGGATCCGAAATCATTCCGGATTGATAAAAGTAAGTATATAGAATGCAATTATGAGAATTTTATTACAAAATCAATAGACAGGCTTCAGATACGCCAGGAAGAAAATGATATAGGTCAGGTATGGCCGGAAGGAGATAAAAAACAGGAAGAAAACTGTTATGTTATCGAAAATAATTTTCTGATATATGGAAAATCTGCAGAGGAACTTCGCATTATTGCAAAAAATTTATACGGAAAAATCTGCAATATTTCCTATCGCCCATTTGAAGCAGATGTGATGGGCAATCCGTGTTTCGAGGTTGGAGACCCGGTTAGATTTCTGACAGTTCATAATATTGTGGAAAGTTATGTCCTGCAACGAACCCTAAAAGGTACACAGGCGCTTCGTGATAATTTTTCATCCAGCGGAGTTCGTAAATACTCAGAAAAAGTAAATGGTGTTCAGAATTCCATTATCCAGCTTAAAGGGAAAACAAACATTCTTGAGAGAAATGTTGAAGAAACAAGGTCAGAAATAAAGGACGTGGAGTCTGGTCTTTCCTCACGGATAGAGCAGACTGTAAAAAGTGTATCCATGTCTGTTTCAAATGACAGAACCGGGAAAACAGCAGAAGTAAAACTTCTTGTTACGGATGAAGGAGGCACGCAGTATGAAGTTAAGGCAGATAAGATAGACCTTACCGGGCTTGTTTCGTTTACGAATCTCGAAACCGGTGGACAGACAATAATAAATGGCAATAATATTACTACCGGGGAAATAAACTGCAGCCTCCTGAATGGAGGGGAAATAAATGGTCAGAAAATAGTAGGGGGAGAAATAACGGGAGCTGTCATAACAGCAAAAGACGGTCTTTATTTACAGTACACAGATCGTTCCACAAGGCCGAATACGATAAAAAGATTTCTTTTCGCAAAATCTGGGGATGAAAACCCGTCCGGTGGCGGCATATCAGGCGATGGGTTTGTAAATATATATTCTCCGAGAGGAACTCCGTGTATTCTGATTGGGCTTGGACAATACAGTGAGCAGAATGATGGATTTTATTTAAAGGATACTCCATTTTTCCCCAATGGTGCATTGATAGAACACGCTTTTATCAAAAGCCTTCAGCAGACATATAAAGAGTTTGAAACGATAACAAATGGTTCTGAATGGATAAATTTTAAAGTCAGAACTTCTGGCGTATTTGTCAGCGTGTACGGGTCGTACCATGCTTTTTCACATCCTGCCGGAGAATCAAAAAGTATTGTGGTTGGGACATCAGAAGATTTATTTATCCCGAATTCTCACAGTGTCAGAACAGTTGGTTATTATGGAAAAAGAACATTTGTATTTGTTTTGGACCAGGAAGGAAAGTTTGTTGCAAGAAATGCAAGTGATTCCGGAGTAAATATATCAGCGACGGAAAGCAATCCGAATCCATCTGCCACAAGCATAGAATTCAGATTTGATTTTTTCAGATTTTAATGAGGTATATCTATGAACAAAGCATACAATCGTATAAATAACGGAAATGGTTGGGAAAACTATCCCAGCGATAAAACACCATTAAACAAATACAACTTAGACAAAGGGGATGTTGCTCTGGACGAAATAGATAACCGGGTCATTGTCCTTGACAGCACAAAAGCAACGAAGATTGAGGTGTCTCCACTTTTTAAGGATGTGTCTTATGATGATCAGACTGGAATCATTACATTTACCCGAAAAAATGGAGCAACCGTCACGATTGACACACCAATGGAAAAAATACAGACAGGAATTTACTATGACCCGGTGACAGAAATGCTGACGTTGCCACTGATTGACGGGACAACCATGGGGGTTGATTTATCACGTCTGATTACAGAGTTTGAGTTTTTGGACAGCGACACAATAGCTTTTTCCGTCGGCGCCGAAGGGTATGTGTCGGCTATTATTAAAGAGGGAAGTATCGGGGAAAGGCACCTGCGACCGGATTATCTCGCAGATATACATATAGAATCTGAAAGAGCTGCTTCCAGTGCTGCAGAGGCAGAAAGCTGGGCCAGGGGAGGTACCGGGACAAGGCCGGGAGAAGATCTGGACAACGCTATGGAGTATGCCAGGCAGGCAAAAGAAAGTGCAGACAGAGCGGGAGAAATTTTATCAGGAAGTATCACAGAAATAAACCTGACAAAAACTCTGGATAACATATGGGAAGACACTGGAAGTTCCGGAATTTTTTTAAAAGACGGAGCCTATGCAGTGAAGGCTTTTGTCAGTATTCATGTCCCGGAAGGTCTTTATGCTCAGACGGAATTTAAAAGCATATATTCCGGAATCATGAGCTGGAAGAGTGTCATGGGTTACAATCTTACAGAAGAAGTGGTTTTAAATTTTTCTGGAGAGACCCCAGATGATCTTCGTTTTTTTATAAGAACCAGAGGAAATCAAAACAAAGAGACATGCCTGCAGGCATGTTTTAATCATTACATTTCAAATAAAAATGTGTATGCTGATATAATCATATCGTTTTTAAAAATATTTTAAGGAGTGACTTTATGGTATTAAAAGACGTTATAAAGGGAACTTGTGAAAGGGCTATTGAATCTTCAAGAGCAGTAAATGATGGAAGTGGAAATAATATAGCCGATACATACCAGGAAAAAATCGGAACCGGATATTTTACCGGAAACATAGACACTATATCGAAAAATAATGTCTGCATATGTGATTCTTCCAACATAGAAGGGGGAGAGTTACCATTATCAAATGAAACTCCTTACACTTTTATTTTGAAAACAGAACATGTCGACGAAACAGGAAATTTATCTTCCAAAGCGCAGACTGCTATTTTGGAAGAAAATGGAATATGCAGAGAATTTATGAGAACCGGAAGTGAATATACAGGTTATACGTCATGGGAAGAAATTCAGACAAGCAGAAATATTGAAGATTTTTCCATGAAATTCACCAGTGAAGATGTAAAAGAACCGACCGGATATACAGATTTCGATACCATAAAAAGCGGAGAGAAGCAGAGCAGCCTCTGGCGGAAGGTTTCGCTGCTTGCAAAGAATGTCCGGTACCTGTGGAAACTGTGTGGGACAAATGACATTTCCGGGCTGGCAGACGGGACGCTGACTGGGGCGGTCAGTAAGTTAAACACGGATTTAGGTTATAGGGATATTTCCAGCGAGGTTACTATTTTATTTCCGGGGACTCCATGTATAGCTTATATTGAAAATGGGACAGTGTTTATTTCATCCAGTGTTATGAAAAATACACCAACGGAACTTACAAGTTTATTTTCTCTGCCATCAAAATACGCACCACGCACAACAACTTATACCACAATAAGCGTTGCTGTAAACAGGAATGATATATTGAATAAAGTATTAAGTATCGGCATAAAAGAGAATGGGACTGCTTATGTATGGCTGGATGCTGCTTTGAATGCCGGTGAACCGTTTACTATCCAATATCCTCTGAAACGGAGCTAAACTTTAAATTTTAAAATACGGTATTCAATATGGTTAAAAAGCCCAGGGCCAGCATTTTCTGAGCTTGCATAAAGTTCAATGGCTTCTCCTTTTTCCAAAAAAAATACTCCGGCTACAGACGCAAATCCATCAACTCCACCAGAAATATATATATTAGAGCCTGCCTTAAGTTCTATAGTTTTTGCAGGAGCGTTATAATACACCTGCGAGGCAGATGCAACAACAAAGCATGGTTCATTTGCGATATATAGATTTTTTATCTTAACACGTTCAGAACTGGTGGGAAAATCTACATTCTGATAGACTCCTTCAATCATCCCGCTCAAATCCGTGTTTAGTGAATTTTAAAATGGTACAAATGGTGTTGAGAAATGTTCTATAATCAATAAAAATGAATTTTTGGAGAAGTGCCTATGGAAGAATTAACAAGAATGGAGCATGACAGGTTTCATAAAGAGTTTGCAGAGCGGATGACAGAGGAAGACAGGAGACAGAATAGAAGACTTGATATTCTGGAAGGCAGTATTAATCACATAAATGACATTACCATTTCTGTAGAGAAAATGGCAGTCAGTATGGGAAATGTGGTGGAAGAACTCAAAAAACAGGGAGAGCGTCTGGAAGCATTAGAGGACGAGCCTGTAGAAACTTTTAACCAGATAAAAGTTGCAATTGTTACAACTTTGGTAAGCGCGATTGTGGGTGCTTCAGTAACAGCAATTTTGATGATTTTATAAGAAAGGAAAATGGTATGAAAAACAGAAAACAGATTGAATGGATGAAAGCGGCAGCGGTCCGGGCAGTCAAGACCATGGCACAGAGCGCGGTGGCCCTGATTCCCGCGGCGGCCACCATAGGAGCGGTGGACTGGCAGGTGGTTCTGGGAACCGCAGCACTGGCCGGGGTGGTATCCCTGCTTACGTCTCTGGCAGGACTGCCGGAGGTA
>NZ_KE159567.1:51080-345456 GCF_000403845.2 Eubacterium sp. 14-2
GACGGTATTTATCAGGCAGCGGAACATACGGACGGGACGTATTCCATCGGAATCGAATATGGCGGTAATCATGCTGTCCGTGACGCAAATAACCGAAATACCATTAACATCGAAATCTGTGTAAACAGCGACGGGGATTATGAAACAGCCCGTGCAAATGCCATTGCACTGGTGAAATATCTGATGGAGGAAACCGGGATTCCTGCAGACCGGGTCATTCGTCATTATGACGCCAAAGGGAAATACTGCCCCCGGAAGATGATGGACAGGACGGAGTTGTGGGAAGATTTCAAAAAGCAGATTTCCGGACAGGACGGAGCCGGAGAGGAAGCGGTGCAGCCGGAAGACAAAAAGCCGGAAAAACCTGTGGAAAATGAGAAAGAAATCTGGTACCGGGTGGGTTCCGGCTGGAAAGGCGGTATCTGCCAGAAACAGACAGGGGCTTATCATAATAAGGATTTTGCCATTGCGGACTGTAAACCGGGCCAGAATGTCTATGACGAAAACGGAAAAATCATTTATTCCGGAAAGGATACAGCAGGCGGGTCCACAGGAGGAAATACATCCGCTCAGGGCTCTGTTGCAGGTTATACTCAGCGGCAGTTCGTTCTGGATGTGCAGAAGGCTACCGGTTCCGGGCAGGATGGTATTGCCGGGGATGAAACACTTGGAAATACCGTGACAGTTTCCAGAAGCAGTCATAAATACCATGCGGTGGTGACTCCTCTGGAGCGGAGACTGAAAGCTCTGGGATATTATACCGGGGAAGTGGAAGCGGACAGAGGGGAGCCGCCCTGTTTTGGAAAGGGGATGGAATCGGCAGTCAGTGAATATCAAAAAATAGTACTGAAGTATCAGAAAACGGATGGCGAGATTACCGCAAGAAAAAAAATGTGGAAGTCCCTGCTTGGGATGATTTAAGAAAGAGCCCCGGTTTTATCCGGGGCTTAAATTCACATATTATTAAATTTTTCAAGGTACTCCCGGAGCCTTTTGGAAAGCTGAAAATCCTTCTCTATATGCTGAGCCCCTTTGTTTGCCGGGACTATTTTCCGGCTTCCCATGATATAGTCCCCAAGCTGCAAACCGGAGTCCAGAAGCTGGTCATTAAGCAGCATGTCCAGCTCAATACTGTTTAATTTTTTATGAAACCCTTCCGGAATCACAAACTCAAGGCTTTCCGGATTCAGGCTTTCAGCGTTTTTGTTTAAATTTTTAAAATATTCTCTGCTCATATTTTCCTCCATTTTTTATAATTCTGCACCGAATACCTGTACATATGTTACGCGTCCGGTTTTTTTATCTGTTATTTTTATTTCTTCCAGTGAAATGGAAGTCTCCCACTGGTCAAAATCCGGGTCATATGTTCTGCTGATTTCAATGTAATACTCCCATTTTTCAAGAGTATTATCCTGCCCGGCAATCCATCGGCTTCCTTCCTCAGCTTCTCCAGCGGCACGCTCAATTTCTTCCCAGATGGAACTCCCGGAGAAAGTGCGCCCTGTTTTCTTGAACAAAATTTCTTCTAAAATTCTATTTCTGTCCATCTTATTTTCTCCTCCTGTTATCTCTGTATTTCTCATTTTCACTTATCAGCCAGTCTCTTCCAGATTTTCTGGCTGTTTCAAAGCCACCTCTCAGGGCTTTCTGTCTTGCAGAATCCGGTGTTATACCGTTCCTTCTTGCCCACTCTGCAAGCGGGATCTCCCGACCCTCCTCTGCCTCAATCGTCACTTCTGAATGAGCCTCCTGGTCTAACCCATGCTCATATTCAGAAGCCATTACGGAAGCAACTTCTTTAATAGCCTCCACTTCGGATTCTGAGAATCCGAAGTGGTTATGAGTTGCGTAGAAATTTAAAACTTCTACAGTTATCCGGAGATCTTCTGCCCCGATTTTAATTATCTTCATTTTCTATCACTCCTCCATTCCTCTGCAGTGACAGGTTACCCAGCAATTCTGCTGTCCGCAAGGCAGGTCAGCATTCGGGAAGTCTCCCTCATTGTGGGGGCAGGAATCGCAATTGTACTCATTTTCTATATTCTCCATGAATTTTCTGTATTTATTTATTTCTCTTTCTGTCTTAATATCTCCATTCTCCCCGTTATGCCGATAAGTCAGCTTTATTTTTTAAGCTGTTACAGTTACTCTTTGTTCTGTGTAGCCTTCGTGGCTCACACAGCAGCCCTTTTTATTATAAACCGGGTTTACCGGAGAGATTTTTAAAATCTCAATGGTGTTCTTGTCAAGGACTTTTATCTGTCCCTGGCAAAACTCCATTCCCGGCTTTACTTTTGAAACGTCAAGGTCTTCATGAAACCTCGCCATTTCGTTCCCACTTTTTAAGAAGCAATCAGATTCTTCTCTTACAGGTGTCCAGATAACTGTTTTTCCCCAGTAGCAGGAGAAAATCCGGTTTCCGTCCGTGTAGAACCCCTTCTTTATGTTTTGCACATTCATTTTACGCCTTCCTTTCTTCTTTGCCGGGCTTTTAAACTCTGCCCAGGCCATTTTAAGGCAGAGTGAGAAGATGTTTCTGGAATCTTCTCTTTTAATTTCCCATGCTCTTTTCATAATCTTTTTTATCTCTGCCTTTTTCATTTTCTTTTCCTCCGTTCCTTTGATGATTTTATTATACTACGCTAACGTAGTATTGTCAAGACATGAATTAAAAGTTTTTGAAAAAATATAAGGATTTAAAAAAAAGTGAAATGTCCGCAGAATGTACGCAAAAGATGATAAAACCACTTTAAATAAGGAAAAGATACTTTGACTTTTAATCAAGTTGTCCGGGGTTCGAATCCCCGATGTCTCATTACTGAAAGCCTTTAAAACAGGCGTTTTCAGAAAGAAAGCACTCCGATTGCCGGGGTGCTTTTTTATCTTACAGGAAATACCTTGTCACACTATAGAAGATGTCGCTAAAGCGACCGCGCTCGGCGCAGCAAACTGTCCAGGTCCCTCATGAATGAGGGATCCAGGGAGTTGAAGCGAACCTGTCCGCTTTGTTGTTTGTTTAGGCTGAAATCAGATAGCATCTTTTTGCCTCCTGCTATCCCTGTTCTTCACAAAGCCGGTTGAGCAAACTTAGCACCAGAATCATATCACTGTCATTCAGCAGCTTAAATTTGGACAGAGCTTTATTGACAAGCTCCGGATTTTGCTGCTGCCGGTCAAAAAATTCAGCAGGCGTTATCTGGAAATAGTCACATATGGAGAAAAATTCATTTAAAGAAGGAAGGGACTTACCGGAGGAAATATTGTTGATGTATCCCCGGCTGTGCCCTAAATCATAACTCATCTGATATTCTGAAACACCTTTTCTGATACGAAGCTGCGTAATCCGATTTCTGACAAATTCATCCATTTCTATCTCCCCTCCTGCCTGTATACATATTATAAAGGACAAAAAAACGACAATATTCTATGTAAAAATGTTATAATTCCTTGAAACATATATTTTAAAATGTTATTATATGATAGAAAATGATAAAAAGAAAAATATGTAAAAGAAAAACATTTATAAAATGATAATGGCATAAACGAAAGGCGTGGAGTACAGAAATGCGGAAACGGACAGCAGAAAACCTGATGATGTTATTATTATGCTTTAGTTTTGTTTTTTTATTTAGAGCCTCTACGGTAAATGCGGCCAGAATGGAGGAAGCGGAAGAATATGAACTGGGAACTGTTTTCCAGGGAAAACTGACTTTTGACGAAGGGGTACGGTATTTTCGCTTTGTGATACCGGAAAGATCCCGGGTTACCCTGTATCTGGAGCGCAGCGGGAAGGGCTGTGAAGGAGCCGTTTATAATAAGACAGGCAGTGAGATGATGAAAAAAGCCGATTTGGAATATAAGACAGATTATTTCACAGGCTGGTCTTCCGCAAGCCTGTCAAGGATTCTTGTTCCGGGTACTTATTATCTGGAAATCAGGAATCATGGAAAATGGAGCTGGCAGAAATATAAATTTTCTTTTTGCATTCAGGCGGAAAAAGAGATAAAATTGAACAGAGGTGTGATCCGTTCTCTGGAAAGCCCAACGGAAGGAGAACTTACAGTAATCTGTGAAAAAGCGGAATATGCCATCGGTTACCGGATTCAGTATGCAACGGATGAGCGGTTGAGGGAGGGGGTTAAGACAGTCTGTTCGTCAACCAGAGTGAAAACCCTTAAAAATCTGAAAAAGGGAGAACGTTACTATATCAGAGTATGCCCATATACCGTGTATGAGGATGGCACTTTTGTATATGGACAAAATTCTTACACAGAAACAATTGTAATCAGAAAAAACTGAGAAAATGGAGGAGAAATGACAGAATTAAAAGAAATTGATGAAAATAACTGGCTCCAGGCGGCACAGTTAAAAGTGGCAGAAGAACAGAAATTTTTTGTGGCCCAATCTATAGGGATTCTGGCAAGAGGATATGTGTATCGAGAGGACAGAGCAAGGGTATTTGCCATATCTGACGGAAATGAACTGGTGGGACTTGCCATGGTCCGGGATCTGGATGAAGAACCGGCCTGTTACGATTTACAGCAGTTTATGATAGATGAAAAATTTCAGGGAAAAGGATATGGAACGGAAGCTCTGGAGAAAATTTTAAAAGTTCTGGGAGAAGAAGGAAAATATTCCTGTGTGGAAGTATGTGTGAAAAAAGAGGCAAAAGCAGCCTTCCATGTATACGAAAAAGCAGGTTTTCATGATACAGGCTATGTGGATGAAGATGCGCCGGGTTCCTGCAACCTGATGTACAGATTTTAAATGTGCGAAAAATGGAAAAGAGCTATTGAAATTTCAGAAGATTTCAGAGATAATAGAAATACAGTTTCAATTACGGAGCTGTATGACCAGAAAGGAGAAGGAAAATGGCAAACAGATTTGTATTAAACGAGACATCGTATCATGGAGCAGGTGCAATTCAGGAAATTGCAACAGAGGCAAAAGGAAGGGGATTCCAGAAAGCATTTGTGTGCTCAGATCCGGATCTTGTAAAATTTGGGGTAACAAAAAAAGTATTGGATGTATTGGACAAAGCCGGGCTGGTATATGAATTATATTCCAACATCAAGGCAAATCCCACCATCGAGAATGTACAGACAGGTGTGGAAGCATGTAAGAAATCAGGGGCGGATTACCTGATTGCCATCGGCGGCGGTTCTTCCATGGATACTGCAAAAGCCATCGGTATCATTATCAATAATCCGGATTTTGCAGATGTGGTAAGTCTGGAGGGAGTTGCTCCCACAAAGAATAAATCTGTTCCGATTTTTGCAGTACCTACCACAGCAGGAACTGCAGCAGAGGTTACTATTAATTATGTGATTACCGATGCCGCAAAGAATCGCAAAATGGTGTGTGTAGACCCCAAAGATATTCCGGTTGTGGCTTTTGTGGATTCCGATATGATGACCACCATGCCAAAAGGACTGACAGCAGCTACCGGTATGGATGCCCTGACCCACGCTATTGAAGGTTATATTACAGCAGGCGCATGGGAATTATCCGATATGTTCCACATTAAAGCCATTGAAATTATTGCAAAACATCTTCGCGGTGCAGTGGAAAATACACCGGAAGGAAGAGAAGGAATGGCCCTTGGACAGTATGTGGCCGGAATGGGATTTTCCAATGTGGGACTTGGAATCGTACATTCCATGGCACATCCTTTGGGTGCACTGTACGATACGCCTCATGGTGTGGCCAACGCAATTATTCTTCCCACTGTTATGGAATACAATGCAGAATCAACGGGAGAAAAATACCGTGAAATTGCCAGAGCAATGGGTGTGGAAGGCGTAGACTCCATGAGTCAGGAGGAATACCGCAAAGCCGCAGTAGACGCAGTAAAGAAACTTTCTCAGGATGTTGGAATTCCTCAGGATTTGAAGGAAATCGTAAAGAAAGAAGATATTCCGTTCCTGGCACAGTCAGCTTATGATGACGCATGCAGACCTGGAAATCCAAAAGAAACCAGTGTGGAAGATATTACGAAACTGTATGAATCTTTAATTTAAAAGAATAAAACATGAGGGGCATTCCGTTTGGGATGCCTCTTTTATTCTTCTATAGGAAAGACCCTGTCACGCTGAAGGGCACACGAAAACCTCTTTTCAGATTCATTGAAAAACCCTTTGAATAAAACATTGCATAATAGGAAGAATGGTATTATAATATAGAAATGCATGTACTGTAAGATGTATGTGAAACATAAGGAGGTAAGAAAAATGGCTCAGGTGACAAAAGAAACCATGATTGGAGAACTGCTTCAGATTGATGAAAATATCGCGCCGATTTTACTGGAAATCGGTATGCATTGCCTTGGATGCCCTTCATCTCAGATGGAGACCATTGCAGAAGCAGCAATGGTACATGGAATAGAACCGGATGCACTGGTAAATAAAATTAATGATTTTCTGGCAAAATAATCATTATTCCGGCCAGGCTGCGGCGGCAGGATTAGATTCCCGCTGCGGCAGTTCACAGTGACGGAATGATACAAAGGAACGGAGTAATCACATTTGTTCAATTATGTGATTACCCCGCCTTTTCTTTTGTTCAAAACCAGCGGACAGTTCCCGTATACCTTGAAACAGTCCGGTTCATATATGATTCGTGAATAAGAATTCTCTTCTTATGCAAAATTTAAAATACCTGAACGATTCCCCCCTTTTGTTTCTTCATGACGATGAAGTTATTTCGTGATATAACAAAGTTTTCAGATGGAACAGCGGTACGGGCTGTCCCACACAGATACGCTCCGGAATATTCCGGAATAAACAGAATCCCTGGAAATCCTGGTTCTTTTTTCTTTTCCCAAAGTATGGAATGGAATATTCCACAACTGCCAGCACAGCAATTTTTTGTAATGGCGATAAGGAAACCTTTCGCCCTGCGTTTACCGCAGATCACAGAGGATTTTCCAGAGAATCTGACTTGTCTGAAAAGGTCTTTCTGCCGAGATGTAAAGTAAGAAGTTCCATGGCGCCCCACAGGGCGGAACAAAGTCCGGAATACCGACGTTTTATGAAATGTATCTGAATATCAGCAGTCAGATGGCTGCCTGTTTCCGGGTTAATTTTATCGGATTTCCACATACTATATTTATTGAACTGCTCATGCTCCGTAAGGTATATTGGCTGAACCTGAACATTCACAGGGCATTGGTACGGGAATAAGATGATACAGAAACGGGGAAATACATGAAGAGATACGTTTACTGAAATGTGTCATTAAGACCTTGCAGACGGGCAGAACCATCATCTGGAAAGATTCTGCCATAAGTTCCCGACCCCGCAGCAGGTTACTTTTCAAAATAAAAGTGTTATAATAAGAAAGGAAAAGCAGCTGCAGGATGGAAAAATATTGCGGGCTCCTTTCTGTCGGAACCGAACTGACATCTCTGAAACATTTATAGCATACAAATATTAGCAAATGCAATAGTTTTTGAAAAATGTTTAGAAAATTAATACTTTTTTTAGAAAAACGGGGGGAGTACGACTTGACGAAATACAAGAATATGTAATATACTTTGAGTACCATAAAAAGCAGTAAAATAACAGGATTTTTGCATAATTTATTTTGTTCTTTGTTGTATTTATATAGAGATTCCCGATGTGGCCATTTAGAAGAAGGAAGGGATTACATGAAAATTGAGAAGGTAAATGAGAACCAGATTCGCTGTACGCTTACCAGAGAAGATCTGGCGGATCGGCAGCTCAAGTTAAGCGAGCTTGCATATGGGACCGAGAAGGCCAAAATGCTTTTCCGGGATATGATGCAGCAGGCAGCTTATGAATGTGGATTTGAAGCAGAGGATATCCCGTTAATGATTGAAGCGATTCCTCTGTCAGCAGATACAATTATACTGATTATTACAAAAGTGGAGTATCCGGAAGAACTGGATACCCGGTTTTCCCAGTTTGCACCGGGAGAGCCGGAAGACGATACGAAAGAGGAATACACAGGAGAGGAAAGCGACAGGGTGTTTGAGACAGCGGGAGCAGATGACATTCTGGATCTGGTCCGTAAACTGCAGGAGCAGAGCAAGGGAGCGGAGACAGCCAACTGCGACAACGACTTTATTCCTCTTGAAAAAGCCATCCGGCAGAAGCAGGAAACAAAGGAACCCCTTGTGGTGGATATCACCAAACTGTTTGTGTTTGATGAGCTGGATGAAGTAAATCGGCTGGCACGGGTGCTGAAAGGATTTTATAACGGCTGCAACGTGCTGTATAAAAATAAACTGAACCGGAAGTATTACCTGATTATCAGTAAAAGTCAGCATACACCGGAGGAATTCAACAAGGTATGTAATATTTTGGCGGAATATGCACATCAGGAAAAATATTCATCTGCAATCAGAGCGTACTGTGAAGAACATTATGAGCTGATTTTGAAAGAGGACGCATTGCAGATACTGAGTAAAATTTGAGAATGACCCCTTGTGTTTTTACATGAGGGGTTTTCTACATAGGAGGATGAAATGTCAGAAACAGACAGGACGCCGGAAGAAATGGCGGGGAGAAACGAAGGGAAATCAGAAAATACAGAAAGCAGGAGAGGGCGGGGATCCGACAGGCAGAGGCCGCGGAGAGCTTCCAGGAGGAACCGGCGGAGGCGCCGCAGCAGAATGACGCCGGTGCTGGCAGCAGTTATTTTTATTACAGTGGTGGTTCTGCTGGCGCTGCTCAGTGTGGTGATTAAGAAATACAGTCCCAGTAAAGAACGTGCGGATTTGAATGAATACTATAATGTTCAGGGTGAAGAAGACCTGGCTGTGGTTCTGGATAACCAGCTTCTGGAGGAACAGGCAAAATACTGGGACGGTCATGTATATATGGACTATAAACTGGTACAGCAGTACCTGAACCAGCGGTTTTACTGGGATTCCAATGAAAATATCCTGCGGTATGTGACCAGTACGGATATTATTTCCGTAAATGCAGGCGCTATGGAATATGCGGTCACAAAGAAAAATGAAAGCACGGATTATGTAATTGTCCGGGTGGACGGAGAGCATATGTACCTGGCACTGGATTTTGTGCAGCAATATACAAATATTGATTTTGCCATGTATCAGAATCCCAATCGGGTGAAAATTACTGCAGCCTGGGGTGAGATTCAGACTGCGCCCATTCGGAAAAAAACGGAAATCCGTGTAAAAGGCGGTATTAAAAGTCCCATTGTGGCGGATTTGGAAAAAGACAGTACAGTAACCATTCTGGATACGGGAGAAGACTGGAGCAGGGTCTGCACGCAGGACGGTATGATAGGGTGGCTGAAAAATAAAAGACTGGGTGAGACAGGTACGGAAACGCTGGCAAGGGAGTTTGATGAGCCGGTATTTTCCCATTTACTGAAAGAGGGTCCGGTAAGCCTCGGATGGCATCAGGTGACCAGCCAGGAGGCAAACGGAAGGATTTCCAATATCCTGCAGTCCACCAAAGGCGTGAATGTAATTTCTCCCACCTGGTTTTACCTGAATGACAATGACGGTAATATTTATTCTCTGGCCAGCCGGGATTACGTCAATTACTGCCATCAGAATAATGTGGAAGTCTGGGGGTTAATCAGTAATCTGGAAAATCCTGACGCTGACAGCACCTATGTGCTGACTCACAGTTCTGTCAGGGATTATCTTACCAGCCAGATTATTGCAGCAGCCATCGAATATGACCTGGACGGTATTAATCTGGATTTTGAGGCTTTAAGCGGTGAAGTGGGGGATGCCTATATTCAGTTTATCCGGGAACTGTCTCTGAAATGTGAGAATAATAACCTGGTGCTTTCTGTGGATAATTATGTGCCCACGGATTATACTGCTTTTTATAACCGGGCAGAACAGGCAGTGTTTGCAGATTATGTGATTATTATGGGGTATGATGAGCATTACAGCGGCTCTGAAGATATTGGCTCTGTGGCCTCCATCGGTTTTGTACGGGATGGCGTGGAGAATACCCTGAAAGAGGTGCCGCCGGAACAGACCATTCTGGGTATGCCCTTCTATAGCAGAATCTGGGAGCTGACGCCCAAAGACGGAGCCGGAGAGGATGTGGAATCTGCTTCTGAGGATTATCTGCCTTATACCTTTACCTGCACAGAAGAGGGTATGCAGACCGTAGAGAACCGTTATACCACCAACGGAGCCCAGCCTGTGTGGTCAGAGGAGGACGGACAGTATATTGCAGAGTATGAAAACGGAGGAAAGACTTACAAAATGTGGATTGAGAATGAGGCTTCTCTGGAGGAAAAGCTGAAGGTCATGAAACAGAATAATCTGGCGGGGGCAGCTTACTGGAAACTGGGACTGGAGCGGCCATCTGCGTGGGATACCATTATAAAATATGTGAATTAGCTCATAAAACCGCCCCATTCATGAGGAAAATCATGGATGGGGCGGTTTTTATGGTGCAGAAAATCCTCTGCGGATACATCTGCAAATCTCTCGTTCCTGAAAGTATCCAGTATTTTCCCTTCATAAAAGAGTCCCAAAAAGCCGAAAAAAAGAATAAGTCCGGAACCACTGAAAGTTATGAAGTGCCAAAGGGGTACTATGGCAGACACATGTTTCCCATTGCTTCTGACTGAAAGGGAGCCAGTCACAACATGGAGGTGTCCAGTCACTGCATTTTCAGAAATTCCGGGGAAAAAGTGTCGATAACATAAATGACCGGAATCCAGAGCTCCCGGAAAGTCATGAGGTGGAAGAAATTGAACATAGCAATCTGTGATGACGAAGCGTATGTGCGCAGTTATCTGCGCGGTCTGACAGAAAAACAGCAGTCTGGCTGCAGGATAACGGAATTTTCATCTGGAAAGGAGCTGCTGACACATCTGGAGAAGGAAATTCCGGATATCCTGTTCCTTGACATTTCCATGGAAGGAGCAGATGGAATGGAAGTGGCCAGGAAATTTCGGATTCGGGCCGGAGAACAGGGCGAAGGCGCATGGGGAAGCCTGCCGCTGATGATTTTTGTAACAGGTTATCCGGAATATGCCATGGAAGCCTTTTCTGTGCAGGCGTTTCAGTTTCTGGTGAAACCTGTGAAAGAACAGGAATTTGCAGCAGTGTTTGCACAGGCAGTCCGGGAATACCGCTGCCTTACAGACAGAAAATCCAAAGAACCGGAAGAATTGCTGATTCGGATTGGAAATATCACAAGAAAAGTGTCAGCAGAAGATATTTATTATGTGGAAAGCTGCAACCGTAAGGTAATTCTCTGCCTGAATAACGAAAAAATCATATCTTATGACAGAATCAGCCGGCTGGAAGAAGAACTTCCGGAAAGTTTTTTCCGGGTGCACAGAGGGTATCTTATTAACATGAAGTATGTGGAGCGATACAGCCGGACAGAGGTGCGGATGAAAAACGGGGATACATTGTTAATTTCAAAATACAAATATCAGGAGTTTGTGAAAGCATACCTGAACTATATTTCGGAGGAATCTCATTGAGTCAGGCGAATTATGAATGGCTGCTCAGCCTTTCCGGCATTCTGCACATTACAGTGCAGATGCTGTGTTTTCTGGTGATGTGGCATGTTTTTTACCCGGAAAGAAATGTTTTGGATGTTGTCATGGCGGGAATGCTGGCCTGTGTGAATCTTCTGGCAGGCCTTTGGCCGGGACTGCCCGGATGGGTACGGTATGCTTTGTCAGCAGTTCTGATTCTGACCTGTGCTTTTGTGCGGTGTCAGAGGCGTCTGGAAAAACCGGTATTTGTATTGCTGCTGTTTTATAATTTCCACGGGCTTAGTTTCCTTATTACCAACAGCATATTCCAGTACGACAGTGAGAAAGTTTTTGATTCCCTGGATCCTTCCTCCCCGGATTATATGAGTCTGCTTTACCGGAATGCGGCTTTCAGCCAGATGATTCTGGTGTTTGCCTACGGTCTGATGTTTCTGGTTATGACAAAAATCCTGGGAAAAATAATAAAAGAGTTCTCAGATATGAAGTGGCAGGATGTGGTTTTTCTGTCTGCCTTCAACATTGCAGGAGCCATGCTGATGCGGATGGTACTGGATTTGTCCATGATAAAAACGGAACAGGGCATGTTTTTTCTGTTTGATGAAAAAAGAGATATGCGGTGGAGGATTCCCGTGATTGCACTGCTGCTCTGGGTAGGAGAAGTGACAGCCATCTGTATTTTTCAGCAGTATGAAAATCTGCAGCAGGAGCGGCAGAAACATTTTGTGGAAGAACAGCAGATGAAGCTGCTGAAACAGCGGCTGGAGGAAGCAGAACATTTTTACGGAAATATCCGTAAGGTCCGGCATGAAATGAAGAATCATATGACCAGTATCAAAGGGCTGGCAATGGGCGGGAATTATCAGGAGGCCAGGCAGTACATGGAAAAACTGGAGGAAACCATGGAGAATCTGGACTATCGGTTTGCCACGGGAAATCCGGTGACAGATGTGGTAATCAATGACAAATATCAAAAAGCCGCCGCCCTTGGAATTGATTTTCAGGTGAAATTTTATTACAGGCCAGAGGATACCATCCCGGTATTTGACCTGGGGATTCTTCTGAACAATCTGCTGGATAACGCCATAGAAGCCAGTGAAAGGCTGGAAGAGGAGCATAAGCGCCGGATAAACCTTTCTCTGAGACGGAAACAGCAGTTTTTACTGCTTGAAGTGGAAAACAGCTTTGACGGGGCAGTAAACTGGCAGGAGGGCTGCGAACTTCCCTCCACCAGAAAAGCAGAAGGGCCTTCCGGCCGGATGGAGCATGGAATCGGCCTGAAAAATGTAAAAGAGATTGCAGAGCGCTATCTTGGAAGTATGGATATCAAAATAAACGGTGACACATTTAAAGTTACAGTAATGCTGCAGCAGGAGGCAGAAACGGAGGTATAAAGATGCGGGTGACAGACCAGATTTTGAATGCAACAGCAAGGAGAGCCGGGGTTCCGGTAAATATGTCTCTGGTAGATTATCTGAACAAAAACAGTAACAGTCTGGAAGATATATTTGGGGAAGACAAAACCGTAAATCCGGTTGGGAAAAAGAACTGCGAGAAGCTGGAAAAAGCAGCGGAGGAACTGGCACAGAACGTCCAGGCATTTCTGGAAGAAGGACAGGATTCCATGTTTGCCAGAGCAAAAGAAAGCGGCAGCAGTGAGGAAATACAAAAACAGGTGGAAAAACTGCTGGAGCATTATAACAGTACCATGAAAAATTTAAAATCCGGCGATTCTTCCATGGATTACTATTATCGTAAGATGCTTCAGGATGTGGCGGGAGAAAACAGCGAAGCCTTAAAGACGGCAGGAATTACCATAAAGAAAGACGGAACCTTAAGTCTGGATAAAGACAAATTAAAGGAAGCGGATCTGGACAGTCTGGAGAAACTGTTCGGCCCTTCCGGAACCTTTTCTGATAAAGTTGCTTTTCTTGGAGAACAGATTGCGGACAGTGCCAGAGCCAATGGCCTGAGCTATTCCGGCAAATACAATTCCAGTGGAAACAGTTATGGACTTCCGGGAAACAAATATGAATTTTGGGCATAGAGAATAAGCAAAAACAGGACTTCTTTCATAAGGCAGTCCTGTTTTTTGTATGTCACCCTGTATTTTTGCAGGTTGACCTGCTCCTTTTGCATGTTACCCTCTTGCCTGTTGCATTCCTGCTGCAATCTGGTAAAGTGAGTGAAAAAGGAGGGAGACAGAAATGAAAGCAGCCATAACCGCAGAACATCTGAAAAAATATTATGGAGACGTAAAGGCGGTGGACGATATCAGTTTTTCTGTGGAACAGGGAGAACTGTTTGGATTTCTGGGCGTGAACGGCGCGGGAAAGTCCACCACCATCAATATGCTGTGCACCCTGCAGGAGCCCACAGCCGGGAAAGCTGTGATTCAGGGGCTTGAGCTTGGAAAAGATAATGAAAAAATCAGGAGCCATATCGGCGTGGTATATCAGAATAACTGTCTGGATAAATTCCTGACCGTAAAGGAGAATCTGCTGATCCGCGGAAGCCTGTATGAGAAAGACACTGGAAAATTAAAGAAAAATCTCACCCATGTAACGGAAATTCTGGGACTTGGGGATGTGCTGAAACGCCCCTTTGGAAAACTGTCCGGCGGACAGAAACGGAAATGTGAGATTGCCAGAGCTTTAATGCATACGCCGGATATCCTGTTTCTGGATGAACCTGCCACGGGACTTGACCCGGCCACCAGGAAAACCATGTGGGAAACCATACACAGCCTCAGGAAAAATATGAATATGACGGTATTTCTGACGACTCATTATATGGAGGAAGCGGCAAAGGCAGATCATATCGGGATTATGCACCGGGGCCATTTTGTGGAATATGGAACACCCTTTTTCCTGAAGGAAAAATATGCAAAAGACAAACTGTACCTGGTGCCGAAAAAAGAATATTATCAGGAGATTCAGAAAGAACTGGAAGTCCGGAACCTGAACTGGTCCCTGCGGGAAGAACGGATTCTGGTGCGGATAAACGATACGCTGTCCGCCATTCCCCTGGTGAAATCCCTGGAGCAGAAAATCGCCGGATTTGAGGTGCTGCAGGGCACCATGGACGACGTATTTCTGAATGTTACGGAGATGCAGGAAAAAAGCGAGGCTGCGGGAAACACTGCAGGAGGGGGTGCATTATGAAAAAATTCTTAAGTCTGACCAGGAGGAACTGTCTGATATTTCTGAGAGACCGGGGCGCGGTATTCTTTTCTCTGCTGTCCATGTTGATTGTGTTGATGCTGATGGGTGTATTCCTGGGGAATATGAATGAAGAAGGTGTGGTGAACCTGCTGGAAGAGTATGGCGGCCTTCGAGATGGGGCCAAAGACCAGGCCCATGCGAAAGAACTGGTGCAATACTGGACGCTGGCAGGAATTCTGATTGTAAATGCAGTAACCGTTACCCTGACCGTTCTTGGAAACCGGGTGGCAGATTTGTCTGAGCACAGGCTGGCCAGTCTGTATTCTGCTCCGGTAAACCGGAGTGTGGTTGCCCTCTCCTATATGGCTTCTGCTGTACTGGCAGGAATTTTCATGTGTATGCTGACACTGGGAATTGCCCTTTGCTATATTACAGCCACCGGAGGAGAATGGCTGAGTTTTGGCGCCCTGATTCAGATTGTGGGCCTGATTGTGCTGAACACCTGCGTATTTGCGGTCATCATGTATTTCCTTACATTGTTTGTAAAGAGCAGCAGCGCCTGGTCCGGCATTGGCACAGTAGTGGGCACGCTGGTGGGATTTGTGGGAGCTATCTATCTGCCCATGGGCAATCTTCCAAAAGGGGTGGCCGGGGTGCTGAAATATATTCCCATACTCCACGGAGCTTCCCTGATGCGCAGTGTCTGCTGCGGGCAGGCGCTGGAAACCACTTTTGCAGGTACCCCGGCAGAATTGCTGACAGAATATCAGGAACACATGGGAATTACGGTGGAAATGGGAGGAGAAACAGTGGATTCCCTTTTTCAGGTGTTATTTCTGGCAGGCTGTGGTATAATTGCATTTATATTGACTGTACTGATGCAGAAAAGAAAGGATATCAGTGACCGCTAATTATGAAAGTGACTATTTTAGATACGGGGCCGGAGGAGGAAGACGAGATTATCATCCGCTGCAGTTCTCTGAATGAAGACCTGGTGAAGCTGATTAACCGGCTGAAACAGGGCGGGAACAAACTTACGGTATATCAGGACAACGGCATGTTTTTTGTGGAACCGGAGGATGTGTTTTATTTTGAGGCAGTGGACCAGAAAGTATTTGCATACTGCAGCTCGGAGGTATATCAGGTAAAAAGCCGGCTTTATGAGCTGTTGGAAGAACTGCCGGGCCGGGAGTTCCTGCGGGTGTCCAAATCTTCCATTCTGAATCTGAATAAAATCCGGAGGCTGGCCCCGGCATTCGGCGGGCGCTACGAGGCCCTTCTGGAAAACGGGGAAAGAGTGATTATTTCCAGACAGTATGTAGCGCTGCTGAAAGAAAAGCTGGGTGTGTGAGGAGGGAAAATTATGGCAAAGCGACTGGAGACAATGCTGTTCCTTTATGTAAAAATTACGACAGGAATACTTTTTGTGACAGCTTTGTACATTACCGTATTTTATGGATGGGAACTGGAACTTAAAGTGGATATTCTCTGGCAGATTCTGGGGCTTTCTTTCGCCTGTGCTCTGGGCAGCCTGGTAATGCCTGAGGAAACAGAACGGGAGCTGTCCGGGAAATCCATGCTGGCATGTATTCTGCTTTATTATGTTTATGTCAATCTGGTGGTGCTGTTCAGCGGTTTCCGGTTTGGCTGGTTTTCCTTTGACAGCCTGAAACAGGTGCTTGGAATGGTGGCAGCCATTGCTTTTGTATACATTGGAGTGATGCTTCTCTCTTTCTGGAAGGAATACCGGGAGGCAGAGCGGATCAACCGAAAGCTGGAGGGAAGAAAAGCTGTAAAATAAGAAATGGTATTTTTACACAATGCTGTACTAGTCTTTTATGTTCCGTCATACCTTATTTATAAAGATAATCAGGTGAATCGGATATGAAGAAAAGAATAGAAGTTGTGATGGCCCTGGTATTGCTGGTGGGAGCTTATTTTTTTGCCAGAGAGGGAGCCCATATGGTGGAAAATATGCGGGCTCAGAAAGGGGAAATCTGTATTGTGATTGACGCCGGGCATGGAGGCGATGATCCCGGAAAAATCGGTATTAACAAAGAAAAGGAAAAGGATATTAACCTGAAAATTGCCAGGGAACTGCAAAAGCAGCTGGAAAAAGAGGGAATTAAAATTGTCATGACCCGGACAGATGAAAACGGCCTTTACCGGCAGTCTTCCAATAACAAAAAAGTAGAAGATATGAGGAAACGCTGTGAGATTATTACGGAAACAAAGCCGGTATTTACCGTGAGTATCCATCAGAACAGTTATCCGGAAGAATCGGTCAAAGGCGCACAGGTGTTCTATTACGGGCAGTCAGCAGAAGGGAAAAAACTGGCGGAAACTCTGCAGAAGGCCATGGTAGCCGGGCTGGACCCCCAGAATCACAGGCAGGCAAAGGCCAATGAAAGCTATTATCTTCTGAAAAAGACGCCCACACCCACGGTAATTGTGGAATGCGGCTTTCTGAGCAATTCCCAGGAAGCCTCGCTTCTGGCAACAGAGGAATATCAGAAGAAAGTGGCGGAAGCGGTGAAAGCAGGTATACTGGAGTATCTGGGCCGGAACGCCAGCGGGCCGGAAGGAGAAAGCAGTCCGGAAGGGGAGAAACAGACAGAGATGTAAAATCATATAGGGCAGCCATCTGAGAGAACCATTTTTACAATAGTGTGGAAATGGTTCTTTTCCTACAGGATGTAGTGGTTGCGAAGATTACCTGATTATGGGATAATATGATTCAGAAGAAAACAGGCAGGACAGAAACGACAGGTAATCGTATGGAAACAGTAATTGTAAATGTTACGGATGATAATCAGGACAGTGAGCAGATCAGAGAAAAGATACTTGCAGCAGGCCGGATTATAAAACAGGGAGGCCTGGTGGCGTTTCCCACAGAAACGGTATACGGACTGGGAGCAGACGCCCTGAACCCTCAGGCTTCCCGCAGAATATATGAGGCCAAGGGACGTCCCTCGGACAATCCGCTGATTGTACATATTTCCAGTATGGAAGCTCTGGAAAAAATTGCCGAAAGGGTGCCGGAACAGGCCAGGAAGCTGGCAGAGAAATTCTGGCCGGGCCCTCTGACCATGATTTTTGAAAAAAAGGAACTTGTTCCTCTGGAAACCACAGGGGGACTGGAGACGGTGGCAGTGCGTATGCCCGGCCATCCCACAGCCCTGGCACTGACAGAGGCGGGCGGCGGATTTATTGCGGCCCCCAGCGCAAATCTTTCCGGCAGGCCCAGCCCTACCACAGCAAAGCATGTGGCGCAGGACCTTAAGGGGCGTATCCCCATGATTCTGGACGGAGGCCCGGTGGGCATCGGCATTGAGTCTACCATTGTGGATTTTTCTGAGGAAATCCCCATGATTTTAAGACCGGGCTATCTTACGGAAGAAATGATACGGAATGTAATTGGAACGCTCAGGACAGATCCCGGCCTTAAAACGGAGAATCCCAGGGTCCGCCCCAGAGCGCCCGGAATGAAATACAGGCATTATGCCCCGAAAGGTGAGCTGATTCTGGTGTCCGGGGCCGGGGAAAAGGTTCGGGAGAAAATCAATGAACTGGCCCGGAAAGCCGGCGAGGAAGGCAGAGCTGCAGGGATTATAGGGACCGATGAGACCAGAGGGGAATACCGGTACGGCCTGGTGAAAAGTATCGGAACCAGAGCGGATGAGGATACCATAGCCCGGCGTCTGTATGGAATTTTAAGGGAATTTGATGAGCTGGATGTGGATATCATATATTCTGAGAGCTTTTCCACAGCCGGAATCGGACAGGCCATCATGAACCGTCTGCTGAAAGCGGCCGGTCATCAGATTATAGAGGTATAGAGGGGAAACCGGAAAGGCGGCGGATATGAAAAGATATGACAGGATTATTTTCGTATGTAACAGCGGAACAGCGCGTGCACCCATGGCAGAGGCGATTATGAAAGAATATATCCTGAAATTTCCGATGGAAATAGAAAGCCGGGGAATGGTGGTGCTTTTTCCGGAGCCTCTGAATCAGAAAGTGGAGGCAGTGCTGATCAGCAACGGTATCAATGTGGAAAATCAGATGTCGAAACAGCTTTCCGGAGAAGATCTGCTTCCGGAAAATCTGATTATTACCATGGAAGCCGCTCAGAAACAGAAAATACTGGAAGAGCACAGGGACATTTCCGGTGTGGATGTGGAGGTTCTGACGGATTTGACAGGAGATGAACTGGAGATTCTCAATCCTTATGGAGGGACTCTTCAGTCCTATGGAATCTGTTATGAAACATTGAACAAAACCATCCGAAAGCTGGTAAATCTTATAAACGAAGGAGAAGAAGCATATGGGAAAAGTAACAATTATGGAACATCCGCTGATTCAGCATAAAATCGGCTGGCTGCGCAGGAGTTCTACCGGCTCCAGAGATTTTCGGGGAATGGTAGGAGAAATCGCCATGCTGATGTGTTATGAGGCCACCAGGAATCTGGAATTAACGGATATTGAAATCGAGACCCCAATCTGCACCGCTACGGTAAAAGAATTAAAAGGGAAGAAACTGGCGGTAGTTCCTATTCTGCGGGCGGGACTTGGCATGGTGGACGGTATGCTGGCCATGATTCCGGCGGCAAAAGTGGGGCATATCGGCCTGTACCGGGATCCGGATACACTGGAGCCTGTGGAATATTACTGCAAGCTGCCGGAAGACTGTCCGGAACGGGAAGTGTTTGTGGTGGATCCCATGCTGGCCACAGGAGGCTCGGCAGTGGCAGCCATTCAGATGCTGAAGGACAAAGGCGTTCGGAATATACATTTTCTGTGTATCATTGCGGCTCCGGAGGGAGTGGAGGCCATGAAGCAGATACATCCGGATGTGGATTTGTATATTGGAGCGCTGGATAAAGGTCTGAACGAGCACAGCTATATTGTACCGGGGCTGGGAGATGCGGGGGACCGGATTTTCGGTACGAAGTAGCCTGCGGCAGGCCAACTTCAGGAACGGAATGTTTTGAGGAATAGATGAGGTGTAAAATGAGCAGTAAAAGACAGGATTATCTCACCTGGGATGAATATTTTATGGGAGTTGCAATGCTTTCCGCCATGCGTTCCAAAGATCCCGGAACGCAGGTGGGAGCCTGTATTGTCAGTCCGGACAATAAAATTCTGTCCATGGGCTACAATGGGTTTCCCATGGGGTGTTCCGATGATGAATTTCCATGGAACCGGGAAGGAGAGCCTCTGGACAACAAGTATTTTTATACGACCCACAGCGAATTAAACGCTATTCTGAATTACCGGGGCGGCAGTCTGGAAGGGGCGAAACTTTATGTTTCTCTGTTTCCGTGTAATGAGTGCGCCAAGGCAATTATTCAGGCAGGCATCAGAACCATAGTGTACGACAGTGACAAATATAAAGATACTCCTTCTGTGATTGCTTCCAGGCGGATGCTGGATGCGGCAGGTGTTAAGTATTACCAGTATACCCGTACAAACCGAGAGGTAAAGATGGTTCTGTGAAAAATGAAAGAAATGAATAGACATTTGTATGAAAAATGGATATAATAATTTCATATGTATGGAAATTACTGTATGACAGCGGAGGTACCCATGTGAAATACAAAAAAAGCGTATATCGTTCTCTCACATTAATTACGCAGTTTGGAATCAACATGCTGGTGCCGATTTTTTTATGTGTACTGGCAGGTGTTTATATCGGGAAAAAATTTTCCATGGACTGGATTACCATTCCGCTGTTTGCAGTGGGAGCGCTGGCCGGATTCCGCAATATTTTTATTATGGCCAGGAAAATTTATTCCGATGATACTTCTTCCCGGCGTCATGGTGGTTCCGGGGAGCAGTGCAGTCAGAAAGAAAAGGATACCGTTCATGTTAAGAAGGATTAATCAGGTACTTCCGGAACTGTTATGTGGTATTATAATATACGGAGCGCTGATTCAGGCTGCCGGCATATGGTTTGCAGAGGATAAGGTACGATATACCACGGGACTCTGGGCGGGCATTATTCTGGCCATGGGGATGGCAGTCAATATGGCGGTGGTGATTCTCGATACAGTGGACGCCATGGCAGAGAAAAGATATTACCGGAAAGCTGCACTGTATGCGGTGCTGCGCTATCTGGCAGTGGTTTTTGCATTTGTCGTTGTCTGGTATTTTGAACTGGGCAACGTGATTGTTATGTTTGCAGGGGTGATGGGGCTGAAGATAGCTGCTTATTTACAGCCCATTACACATAAATTTATTGTTACCATGCGGGGGAAAAATTCCCGCAGCCATGAAAATAAAAAGAGGTGATGGCTTCGAACTGACAGCAGGAATGTTATGGATTCTGCCCCATGGCAGATGAGACATGATGAAAATTTTATAAAGAAACAATATAAGGAGGTGAGAGAGTGCAGAGTTCAATTTTACTGTCTTCCGGGGCAGACATTGACATTATGGTACATGGTCTGTTTTCCTATGAGCTGTTTGGACATACATTCTGGATTACCACAACTCATGTGAGTATTTTAATCGTTATGATAGTCCTGATCGGGTTTTCTCTTGCAGCTAACCGAGCCATGAAACATGCGGCAGATGTACCGGGAGGCTTTCAGAATGTGGTGGAACTGATTGTGGAAAAACTGGACGGCATGGTTTGCGGCGTTATGGGTAAAAGCGGCGGAAAATTTGTCAACTATGTGGGAACCATCTTTATCTTTATTCTGGTATCCAACCTTTCCGGGCTGTTTGGGCTGCGGCCGCCCACAGCAGACTATGGCGTAACCTTTCCGCTGGCCCTTCTGAGTTTTATTCTGATTCATTTTAATCAGTTTAAGTATCAGACGCCAAAGGCAATATGGACAGATATGTGTTCCCCGCTGCCGCCCTGGCTGCCAATCTGGTTTCCGATTAACCTGATCAGTGAAATCGCGGTGCCGATTTCCCTGTCTCTGCGTTTATTTGCAAACGTATTGTCAGGAACCATTATTATGGCGCTGATCTATGCTTTGCTGTCAAAAGTTGCATATTTCTGGCCAGGCGTATTACATGCGTATTTTGATGTATTTTCAGGCTGTATCCAGACGTATGTGTTCTGTATGCTGACGATGACATACATCAGCAATGCAATCGGGGAGGAAGAGTAACGCTGTTAAGGAAGAACCCCGGTTATGGAAAACCGACGTAAGAAAGGCCGCTTTTTGGCTGCCTACGGCGGATATGTGTAAGCTGTGGAAGAGGAACCTTGCGCAGCGAAAAAAGAGTTCAATTTAATTTAAAAAATAATTATAAGAAAACTCAAGGAGGAAAAATCTTATGGATAACATTACAGGAGCAGAATTAATCAGAGCTTGTTCAGCAATCGGTGCAGGTCTTGCGGTTATCGCAGGTATCGGACCTGGTATTGGACAGGGTATCGCAGCAGGACATGCGGCATCCGCAGTAGGAAGAAATCCGGGAGCAAAATCAGACATTACATCTACCATGCTTTTGGGACAGGCGGTAGCAGAAACAACAGGTCTGTATGGTTTGCTGGTTGCAATCCTTCTGATGTTTGTGCAGCCATTAAAATAAGGGGATTACTTAATGTGCGGAAAGCAGCGCAATATCAAAGAAGCGCCTTTCAGGCATACCCTTATGTGCAGAAAGCGGCACAATATCAAAGAAGCGCCTTTCAGGCATACCTTGATGTGCGAAAAGCGGCACAATATCAATGAAAGGAGGACAGGCCTTGGAACAGTTATTTGGCTTAAATCCACAGCTTTTGCATGACGCGGTTCTCTCGATTCTCGCCATTCTGTTTCTGTTTACATTAATGTCTTATCTGCTGTTTAATCCGGCAAAAAAGATGTTAAAGGACAGACAGGACCGTATTAAAAATGATATAGATACTGCCAGAAAAGACAGAGAAGAAGCTGCTGCTGTTAAAGCAGAGTATGATGAGAAAATCAGAGGAATCGAAAAAGAAGCTGAGGAGATCTTAAGTGAGGCCCGCCAGAAAGCCCTGAAAAATGAAAGCAGGATTGTAGATGAGGCGAAGGAAGAGGCAGCCCGTATCATAAAACGTGCCAACGAAGAAGCGCTGTTGGAGAAAAAACGTATTATGGACGAGGCGAAACAGGAAATGATTGCCATTGCCTCCATGATGGCAGGCAAGGTAGTGACAGCCTCCATTGATACATCCATTCAGGACGCACTGGTGGAGGAAACATTGAAGGAAATAGGTGAGAGTACATGGCAAAGCTAGTATCCAAAACATATGGGGATGCACTGTTTGAGCTTGCTGTGGAATCTGGTCAGGTGGATGAAATGTTGGAAGAAGCAAGAAGCATTCAGCAGATTCTTCGAAAAGACAACGAGCTTTCCAAACTGATGAATCACCCGAAAATCGTAAAAGAAGAAAAAATAGAGATTCTGGAACGGATTTTTAAGGGCAGGGTCCATGATGAAATTACAGGGCTTATGCGTATGCTTGTTTCCAAGGGTCACTATGGTGAAATGGAATCTGTATTCACATATTTCATTGACCAGGTAAAGGAATATAAAAACATCGGCACTGCTTATGTGACTGCACCCATGCCGCTTGCAGACAGTCAGAAAGAGCAGATAAAGAATAAATTACTGGAAACCACCCGTTATGTGGAATTTGAAATTCATTACGATGTGGATGAAAGTTTAATCGGCGGCATGGTAATTCGAATTGGTGACAGAGTAGTGGACAGCAGTGTGAAACATAAATTGCAGAGCCTTACCAGGGAATTATCAAAAATACAGTTGAAAGTAGGTGAATGCGCTCCATGAATTTAAAACCGGAGGAAATAAGTTCAGTTATAAAAGAGCAGGTGAAACGGTATGCGTCTCAGCTTGAAGTATCGGACATCGGTACGGTAATTCAGGTGGCGGATGGAATTGCCCGTATTCACGGCCTTGAAAATGCCATGCAGGGCGAGTTATTGGAATTTCCCGGAGAAGTCTATGGAATGGTATTGAACCTGGAAGAAGATAATGTGGGTGCCGTATTGTTGGGCGACCATAAAAATATCAATGAAGGGGATACCGTTAAGACAACGGGAAGAGTGGTTGAGGTACCGGTAGGCGACGCCATGACCGGACGTGTGGTAAACGCGCTGGGACAGCCTATCGACGGAAAAGGGCCCATTGAAACCACAAAATTCAGACAGATAGAAAGAGTGGCATCCGGTGTTATCTCCAGAAAATCCGTAGATACACCATTACAGACAGGTATCAAAGCTATTGACTCCATGGTGCCCATCGGAAGAGGACAGCGTGAGCTGATTATCGGTGACCGCCAGACAGGAAAAACAGCAATTGCAGTGGATACCATTATTAACCAGAAAGGACAGGGCGTAAAATGTATTTACGTTGCTATCGGTCAGAAGGCTTCTACCGTTGCAACCATTGTAAAAACATTCGAGGAGTTCGGTGCCATGGATTATACCACCGTCGTGGCTTCCACTGCCAGCGAGCTGGCGCCCTTACAGTATATTGCACCATATGCAGGATGTGCTATTGGTGAAGAGTGGATGGAAAAAGGGGAAGACGTGCTGGTTGTCTATGATGACCTGAGCAAACATGCCACCGCATACCGTACACTTTCTCTGTTGCTGCGTCGTCCGCCAGGACGTGAGGCATATCCCGGAGACGTATTTTACCTGCATTCCAGACTGCTGGAACGTGCGGCGAGATTATCTGATCAGTTAGGGGGCGGTTCCCTGACAGCGCTGCCAATTATTGAGACGCAGGCAGGAGACGTTTCCGCATACATTCCGACGAATGTAATTTCCATAACAGACGGTCAGATTTATCTGGAAACAGAAATGTTCAATGCAGGTTTCCGTCCGGCAATCAACGCAGGCCTTTCCGTATCACGAGTGGGAGGCTCTGCTCAGATTAAGGCTATGAAGAAAATTGCGGCGCCTATCCGTGTGGAGCTGGCTCAGTACCGTGAGCTGGCAGCATTTGCACAGTTCGGTTCTGAACTGGATGCAGATACCACGGAGAAGCTGGCACAGGGTGAAAGAATCCGTGAAATGTTAAAACAGCCGCAGTACAGGCCCATGCCGGTGGAATACCAGGTTATGATTATTTATGCGGCTACGAAGAAATATCTTCTGGATGTTCCGGTAGAAGCAATTCTCAGATTTGAGCAGGAACTGTTTGAATTTGTGGATACCAAATATCCGGAGATTCCGGAAGCAATCCGCAATGACAGGGAAATCAAAGAAGAAACGGAAACCAGACTTGTGAAAGCCATTGAGGAATGTAAGGCACAATTTAAGTAGACGGGTGGTGAATGTTTATGGCGTCCATGAGGGACATAAAAAGAAGAAAAGGCAGCATACAAAGTACGCAGCAAATCACAAAAGCCATGAAGCTCGTTTCTACCGTTAAACTGCAGAAAGCGAAAAATCGTGCGGAACAGTCCAATCCATATTTTAATTATATGTACCAGACGGTAACTTCAATGCTTGCAAGGTCAGGAAATATGAATCATCCCTACCTGAAAGCGGGAAATTCTCAGAAGAAAGCAATCATTACCATTGCTTCTAACCGCGGACTTGCCGGCGGATACAATTCCAATATTGTGAAGCTGGTTACCGACAGCGGTATTCCCAGAGAAGAAGTCCAGATTTACATTATCGGACGTAAAGCCAGGGAATCCCTGCAGCGGAAAGGCTACGAAATGAAAGGGGACTATTCAGATGTAATCGAAGGTCCCACTTATGAGGATGCTGCCGCAATCTGTAAGGAGGTTCTGGGCGCTTTTACCAGAGGGGAAATCGGGGAAATTTACCTTGCATATACCCACTTTAAAAATACCGTCAGCCATGAGCCCACTCTGATGAAGCTGCTTCCGGTGGAATTTGATGAAGCAGAACTGAAAGAGGCAGACAGCAATGTGCTGATGAATTATGAGCCAAACGAGGAAGAGGCCCTGGATTTAATTATACCCAAGTATATGACAAGCCTTTTCTATGGCGCTCTGGTGGAGGCGGTTGCCAGTGAGAACGGCGCCAGAATGCAGGCCATGGATTCCGCAACAAGCAATGCAGAAGAAATGATCAGTGATTTGACATTGAAATATAACAGAGCGCGCCAGGGCTCCATTACCCAGGAGCTGACAGAGATTATTGCCGGCGCTGAGGCCATATCTTAAAGCGCTTTGCGCTTTAAGAACATGGCCCGTTTATCGCAGGGCGGGCCAGAGGAAAAAGCTGCCAGAGGCAGCGGCCCGTCCGCGCAGAAGAGCCGAAAAGGCCCTTCTGAAGCAGAAACAGGCTGAGAGAAAGAGGAGTCTGAGATTAATCGCAGGGCGGGCCAGAGGAAAAAGCTGCCAGAGGCAGCGGCCCGTCCGCGCAGAAGAGCCAAAAAGGCCCTTCTGAAAGAGAAACAGGCTGAGAAACAAAAAGTCTGAGATTAATCGCAGGGCGGGCCAGAGGAAAAAGCTGCCTGAGGCAGGGGCCCGTCCGCGCAGAAGAGCCGAAAAGGCCCTTCTGAAACAGAAACAGGCTGAACATTTTCAGTCATCAACAATTTTAAGGAGTGAAATTATGGCAGATAAGAATATAGGTAAAATCACTCAGATTATCGGGGCTGTTTTGGATATTAAGTTTTCCGAAGGCAGCCTGCCGGAAATCAACGAAGCAATCAACATTCCGCTGGAAGGCGGAAAACGTCTGGTTGTGGAGGTTTCCCAGCATCTGGGTGATGATACGGTAAGGTGTATTGCCATGGGTTCTACGGACGGATTAGTCCGCGGAATGGATGCAGAAGCAACAGGGGCATCTATTACCATTCCGGTTGGAGAGCAGACGCTGGGACGTATGTTCAACGTGCTGGGTGAACCTATTGATGAAGTGGCACCGCCGAAAAATGTGGAATATATGCCGATTCACAGAAAGGCTCCGACATTTGAAGAACAGGCTACTTCCACAGAAATGCTGGAAACCGGTATCAAAGTCGTTGACCTGCTCTGTCCTTACCAGAAAGGTGGAAAAATCGGTCTGTTCGGAGGAGCCGGCGTAGGAAAAACCGTGCTGATTCAGGAATTAATCCATAACATTGCCACAGAGCATGACGGATATTCCGTATTTACCGGCGTAGGTGAGAGAACCCGTGAAGGAAATGACCTTTACTATGAAATGAAAGAATCCGGAGTTATTGACAAGACCTGTATGGTGTTCGGACAGATGAATGAGCCCCCCGGAGCACGTATGCGAGTGGGACTTACCGGACTTACCATGGCAGAGTATTTCCGTGATAAAGGCGGAAAAGACGTGCTGCTGTTTATTGACAATATTTTCCGTTTTACACAGGCAGGTTCTGAGGTGTCCGCACTGTTGGGACGTATGCCTTCCGCCGTAGGTTATCAGCCTACGCTGCAGACAGAAATGGGTGCTTTGCAGGAGCGTATTACATCTACAAAGAACGGTTCCATTACTTCCGTACAGGCAGTTTATGTGCCGGCAGACGACCTGACAGACCCGGCTCCCGCAACCACATTTGCTCATCTGGATGCAACCACCACACTGTCCCGTTCCATTGCGGAACTTGGTATTTATCCGGCAGTAGACCCGCTGGATTCCACTTCCCGTATTCTGGATCCCCGTGTGGTAGGCCAGGAGCATTTTGAAGTGGCCCGCGGCGTACAGGAAATTTTACAGAGATACAAAGAACTGCAGGATATTATTGCAATTCTTGGTATGGATGAGCTGTCAGAAGATGATAAGCTGGTGGTAAACCGTGCAAGAAAGGTACAGAGATTCCTGTCCCAGCCATTCTTTGTGGCAACTCAGTTTACCGGACTGGATGGAAAATATGTGCCCATTGCAGAAACACTCAGAGGATTTAAGGAAATTCTGGAAGGTAAACATGACGATGTTCCGGAAAGCCATTTCCTGAATGCAGGATCAATTGATGAAGTTCGCGCCCGCATGAAGTAGGGGGTGAGCATATGGCAGAGGAAAACAAATACTTTCAGTTGGAAATTATCACGCCGGACCGTGTATTTTACAGAGGAGAGGCTTCCATGGTGGAATTTACTTCCGTGGACGGAGAGATGGGTGTCTATAAACACCATATCCCTCTGACCACCGTACTTGCTCCTGGAATTGTAACTGTTACAGAAGCAGACGGTAAAAAGGAAGCAGCAGTTCACGCAGGTTTTGTGCAGATTCTTGGAGATAAAGTGACATTTCTTGCAGAAATTGCCGAATGGCCGGATGAGATTGATGTAAACCGCGCGCAGGCAGCCAAAGCCCGTGCAGAGGAGCGCCTTCGCAATCACAGTGCCGAGGTAGACGTGGCCCGTGCAGAGATTGCGCTGAAAAAAGCACTGGTGCGTATTGATGTGAAACAGTAAACATACAAGGCATTGCAGATACCGGGGAAATCTGGTATCCGCGGTGCTTTGTTATTCTATGGAACGCTCTCACCACATTAAGATGTGAAAGTATCTTTCCATAGAATAACAAAGCTCATATCGCACTGCGGCGGATAAGAAATAAGTCCCAGAGGGACCCGCCGCAGGCGGAGAATCCAGCAAGGCAGGATTCAGTTAATGTTACAGGATATTCTATGAAAAGCTCTCACCGCATTAAGGTATGAAACATCTTTCCATAGAATAACAAAGCCCTTACCACACTAAGGTGTGAAAGCAGAAAGGCGGATTATAATTATGAAAGATACAGACATACTGTTTCAGGATGTTTTGGAATATCTGTACAGGAATCTGTCCGGTAAAAAAGCAGAAGAAAATGTCTGCAATTCAGAAAAACCATACGGTATTTTATGGGAACAGGGACTCCGCTTTATGGATGCAGGTTTTTCAGAAGACGCCATACAGATAGCGTTGGAATATGAAAAGGCAAAAATAATCAGAGACAGAGAACTGTCAGAGGAGGAATTACTCCAGCTGCTGGTGATGGAGCGGATGATTCGCTGCATTCACACCGGAGAATACGGTAAGACAGCATCCATAGTTCAGGCCTTTGCCTCTCAGGAACTTCTTGCAAAGTACGGATTTGTGCTGAATCTGCTGTATCAGATGGAAGATACGGAGCAGGACAGAAAAGAAACATTCTGTCTGGAACATGATATTCCGCAAACCTGCAGAAATCAGAGCAATTCCAGGATGCAGGAGTTTTTTACAGCCATAAATACGCTGTACAGCAGTTTACTGGAAAAAGAGAAGATAAATATGGTCCGAAATATGCTGCGGCATAAAGTTCCGGATCTGACTATTCGGGAAATTGCAGGAATCAGTGAGGAATATCTGCAGATCATAAAAAACGGTATAAAAAACCAGTGGGATAAAAATACCATATATGCCGGTATCGCAGGCATTTTAAAGAATGAAAATAAGAAAACAGGATATAAAGATCTGAGTACGGATGAAGCATTGCTGTATCAGACAATTGCATTTTATGCCGGAAAATGGTTTTAGGAAAAGACTGTTCGAAGACGGAAAATCCAATGGAAAAATTCTGGCTGTTAAAAAAAGGCTGCCGCAGCCGGCAGGAAGTATACAGAGATTACCATGCAAATAGTTATCTGCTGCTGTTTCCTGCCGGCTGCAGCGGCCTTTTATGATTTCATTCCATCATAAATCTGGCGGTATGCCTCACGGCATCCTTCTGTGAAAGCAGTCTTAAGCTGCAATATAGTTCTTTCATCCTGCAGCCGGACAGTCAGAAGGGGAGAAAAGCGTTTGCCTCCCAGTGCAATGGCATCTTCAATGGCTTCCTCAAAGGTTTTTTCAAAGCCCATGTACAGACGCTGCATGTCAGTTATGTCATGGAGCCAGTCAATCAGGCCGATAAGATCTGTCATCTGACGGTACTGGCATTCCAGACGGTGATAGGAATCCGGATAGCCATGGGTACAGTCATACCAGGAATGATGTCCATGGGCAATGGCAGCATAAGGCCGGGTGGAATTTCTGGCAGACAGAGCAGCTTCCCCTGCCAGGGTGTGAAGATGGGCCATTTCATATTCTTCCTCAAACCACTGACGCCCTGCCTGGGAATACAGATTGATAAAATTCACTTTGCCGATATCGTGCAGCATACCGGCTTCCATGGCATAATTCAGAATGCACTGTTTCTTTTCCGTGGGGTCAGAAATCGCCCGGAACATGGCGGCATCATCAAAAAATTCAGGTTCTTCCTCCAGAATAATGCGGCAGAGAGTCACAGCGCCTTTTCCCACAGCCCAGGAATGTACAAAAATCTCCGGAGCAAAGCGCATTTGTACTTTTATCAGGAATTCCTTGTAGGAAATACTGTTTTCCGTTTCCAGAAAGGTGGAGGAAAGCTGCCGCAGATAGAGGAACAGCGTCTCGTTCTGAGAGTCATCCGGAACAGAGTCCATGTATTTTAAAATCCGGTGATAGAGGCTTTCCAGATATTCTGTCCGTTTCGGAATTCGCTCCGGGTAATCATTTAAATACTGACAGTAAAAAGCCGGCAGAGAGATAATGCCGTACATGCTGTCCGTGGAAAAATCTGTGAGATCTGCTTTATCCATTAAAAGTTCCATTTTGTTCAGAAGACCGTCCAGGCTGTTCAGTCCGCAGTAATATTCTATGGCATAATAGGCAAACCGCGGACGGATGGGCGGATGTTCATTTCGGGCGTCTGCCTCCTGGAACCTCCGTTCGTGGACAATATAGACAGATTCCATGATATCAGTCACATCTGCAGAAGTCATGGTAGTTTCCCTGCTGTGGGAAATGCTGGCTGCCATCTGCTGATGGGTCAGATAAATATATTTGTCCCAGGGGAGATCCGGCGCCTTTTCCTGATAATCCTTATCCTGCAGAATTTCCAGGGAACGTTTGATCATATGGATTTTTTCACTGGCAGATCTGAATTTACCCAGAGACATATTTGCCCGGGAACGCAGAATATAACCCCGTGTTTCTGTGTCGTCAATTTCATCATAATATTTCAGGTAAGCGGCTGCTTCTGTAAAACAGAGACGCATCTGGGAGGTGTATTTATCCGTAATGGAGAGATCCAGCCCCACCAGTTTGTTGCACTGATTGTTGTGGGCCATGCCGAGCCAGTACAATTCCCGAATCATGGCATTTCGGTCTCTGGTTAGCCGGGAAAGTGTCAGCAGCGCTTTATGAATCTGACAGAACAGCCCTGCATCCAACGCATCTCTGCCGTTTTCATATAAAAGTGCGTCTGCAAATTCCCGCAGCTCCTGCAGTTTATCTTCACTGATGTTGTGTATATGGTCCAGAACCGGAAACAGTTCTCCGCGCAGTAATTCCATATTACGCTTTATTTTCTGCTCTGCCTGCATACGGTCCCGAAAGACTTCCTCCAGATATTCGTCAAAAGAGAGGTTTCCCGGATGTTTACGGGTTCTGAGGGCAGAAATATCTTTTAAACTGGCAATGTATTCTTCCTGATATGGCTGCATAATCCTTCTACTCTTTTCTGTTATCTGATCAGGGTATCAATGTAAAATCACTGACAGCCTGACCCCTGTTTATATTTCAGTCGATTGCGCAAAATTTCCTGCAGACGTTCCGGGTCTACAGGTTTGGAACAATGTTCGTTCATTCCGGCTTCCCGTGACAGGCGGATATCTTCCACGAAAGCATTTGCAGTCATGGCCACAATCCAGACACTTTCCGCATCTGCTCTGGAAAGCTGCCTGATTTTTCTGGTAGCTTCGTATCCGTTCAGAACAGGCATTTGGATATCCATAAAAATAACATCGTAATAGCCTTCCGGAGATGCTGCGAATTTTTCCACAGCCTGGGCGCCGTTGTCGGCCACATCTGTCTGAACTCCGATAAGAGAGAAAATTTCCACTGCAATCTCCTGATTCAGCTCCACATCTTCTACCAGCAGAACCCGGTACTGGCTGTAATCCATGTCAGGACTGGCATATGGGTCATCTTCCATATCCTCCTGATTAATCAAACCGGAAATGGTTTCCAGCAGTCTGCTTTTAAAGAGAGGACATGGCACGAAAGCGTTGATGCCGGTACGGGTGGCCTGATATTCCATCTGTGCCCAGTCTGATTCCGATACCAGCAGAATTGGAAAATCCTGTCCTGCCAGATGGCGCACATGAGTGGCCAGCTCCAGTACCGCCATGTCGTCCAGTTCCTGCCCCAGCAGCATGGCACAGGGCATACGGTTTTCGTACTGTTCTTCCGTCAGCCATGTGACCACGTCCAGTCCCCGTTTCATATGTACCGGAACCAGCCCGCCGTCTTTTAAATATTCCAGAATGGGCGGAAGCCTGCTTTCCATGCTTTCTGCCACCAGTATCTGCTGTCCCTTTGGAAGGTTCAGTTCTTCCCGCTCCTGAAGAGCCACTTTGAAAGGAAGTGTTACATAAAACGTGCTGCCTTCCCCTTCCTGGCTTTCAGCGCGGATCTGTCCTTCCATCCGGTCTACCAGGTTTTTCACAATAGACATGCCCAGACCGGTTCCCTCAATCTTGCTGGTGGCAGCGTTAGTCACCCGTTCAAAGGGCAGAAAGATTTTCTTCAGAAATTCCTGACTCATTCCCATGCCGTTGTCTTTGCACATAAAATCGAACCATACCTGCCGGTGTCCGGAATCATCGGGTTCATCCGGGCGCTGGCAGATGCGAATCAGAATGTCTCCTTCTTTCTGGGTGTATTTTACTGCATTTCCAATAATATTCACCAGAATCTGACGCAGATGCAGGGGATCTCCAATGAGATTTTCCTCATGAATTACACCCAGTTCAATCTGCAGGTTCTGATTTTTCTGAGCCGCCTGCGGGCGTATGATGACAGCGATGTCATGAACCAGATCTGCCAGAGAAAATTCCTCTTCATTTAAGGAAAGACGTCCACTGTCAATACGGGACATATCCAGCACATCATTGACCAGACTCATCAGGTGAGTGGAGGACGTTTTGATTTTAAGCAGACAGTCCTGCACCCTTGCCTTTTCATCAATATGGGATAACCCAATGGAGGTCATTCCGATAATGGCATTCATGGGGGTGCGGATATCATGAGACATGTTGGACAGGAAAATGCTTTTTGCCCTGTTGGCCTCTTCTGCTTCCTGCAAAGATTTTTCCAGAGAGGCGATACGCTGTTCCAGTTCCGCAATCTTCTGCTGGTTTCGGGCGGAATCTGATATTCTGTTCTGATTTGATTTTGTTACAGGATAATCTTTGTTTTCGCTCATATTAGTTCTCTACACTTTCTGTTTGTGAATTGTTACTGTTCCTTTCTTAATTAAAAGTAAACAGCAACCATGAATCTGTCATAACTGCTGTGCAGTACAGGCCCTGAGGGCGGTATAATATCAGCATTATACCACAGAAAATATAAAAATTCCATACCTGTTAAGTTTCTGAATTATATAATATTTTATAATGAAAAGGAGTCCATTATATGTTATGATAAAAACAGAAAAAAATATGTTGCCGGGATGCAAGGATTTTTCGGAATATATCGTATTATAAGTAGAAAACAAAATAATAGCAATATATTCAGAGAAAATCAGGAGGTTATATTATGAAAAACGGTAAGAAAATGTTAGTTGCAGGGTTAGCCTGTCTTGTAGTATTGGGGATTGCTGTTCCCACAGCAGCTTTCCGTCTGCAGAATCAGGAAACGCCGCTGAAAAAAGAACAGGTGGAACAGAAGACTGAGGTGAGACAGTCCGGAGCGGAGGATATGCTGAAACAGGCTGTACAGACGGTAAGTACAAAGGGTGCAGAGGTTACTGACCCGGAAGATGTGATACTGCCGGTAGTGACACCCACAGAGGAGCCGGAAGACAACAGCGAAGTACCGCCTGCTGAGAATAACAGCGACGAAGCACAGGATACGGAAGCACCGGCGGAGGATAATACAGACACAGAGGCACCGGTGGAAGATAATACAGACACAGAAGCACCGGCAGACGTAACAGAGAATACAGATCCTGGCACAACAGCGGCAGTCTGTCCTTACTATGCAGATGCGAACGGTGACGGATACTGTGACCATTGTGCTCATAACGGAGCCTGCGGCAACAACTTTACGGATGTCAACGGAGATGGAATCTGTGATTACTGTACCCATAACGGCAGCGGACATTGCGGCAATTATTCAGATACCAACGGCGACGGATACTGTGACAACTGGAACGGTTACGGTAATGGAAACGGTGGCGGCGGACACCATGGCGGCGGACACCATGGAGGACGTCACTGGTAGGAAGAACAAAGGGGATATTTTATGCGTGGTGAACAGGAGGTTGAACAGGCAATAAAGACGTATGCCGATATGATACGGAGGATTTGCCTTTTACATCTGAATAACCATGAAGATACGGAGGATGTGCTTCAGGAGGTGTTTTTGAAGTATGTCCTCCATTCTGCGGTCTTTGAAAATTCTGAGCATGAAAAAGCGTGGCTTATCCGGGTCACACTCAATGCCTGCAAAGACCTGAAGAGAAAGCTGTTTCGACACGGGACAGTGCCGCTGGAAGTGCTTTCAGAAGAAGCTGCCAGTGTGGAGCCGGAGCAGATGGAAATACTGGAGACAGTGCTTGGTCTGCCGGCAAAGTATAAAGACGTAATATATCTCCATTATTATGAAGGGTATACTGCCAGGGAAATAGGAACTATGCTGCATAAGAAAGAAAATACCATATATTCTCTTTTATCGCGGGGACGGGATATACTGAAACAGAAGTTAGGAGGTGGCGGCAGTGCATGATGAGATTCGGAAAGCATTTGGACAGATTCGTGCAACTGAGCAGATGAAACAGTCCGTGTCGGAACATCTGACTCAGAACAGAAGGAAAACTGCAAAAAGCTCCATACGGGTCAGTCTGGCCCCTCTGGTGTCAGCCTGCGCCCTTTTACTGCTCTGTGTCGGAATCGGAAACTGGTATTTTTTCCAGGAAATGCCAGTATCCTATGTCAGTGTGGATGTTAATCCTTCTGTGGAACTGACGCTGAACCGCAGGAATCGTGTGACCGCTGCGGAGAGCCGGAATAAAGAAGGAGAGATTGTTCTGGCACATCTGGAGCTGGAGGGAAAAGACTATCTGGAGGCGGTGGAACTGCTGGTGGGAAGTCAGGCCATGCAGAAATATCTCACAGGAGATGCGGAACTGACGGTTACCGTGGCTTCATCAAATGCGGAGGAACTGCTCTCCGGACTGGAAAACAGCGAGATAACCACCCACTATCATGGTATGTGCCGAAGCGCTGATATGGATACGGTGAGGTCTGCTCATGAAATTGATATGTCTCTGGGGAAATATCAGATGTATCAGCTTCTTTCCCAGTATAATGCTGAACTGACAGCAGAGGAATGCCAGTCAATTCCCATGTGCCAGCTGGGACGTCTTCTTGCCCAGTATGAAAACGGCAGGCAGGAAGCGGTGGGAGAAGAGGAACTGAGAGAAATGGAAACGGGCTGCGGTCATGATGGCGGCAGCCATCATAGCCAAAAAGGCCATCACAATGGAAAAGGCCATCATAATGTAAACTGATTAAAGAAATTAAGTTGACAATAAGAGCGATTCTGTGTATATTATTTTTTATAAATGAAAAATATACACAGGAGGGCATTATGGGAAAAAAATTAACAGTGAAAGAAATTGTCTGCGGGGGTTTGTTCACAGCATTGGTAGCGGCAGGAGCCTTTATTCAGGTTCCCATACCAGGAATGGACTATTTTACCCTGCAGTTTTTATTTGTGCTGCTGGCAGGAATGATACTTGGATATAAAATGGGGGCAGTCAGTATAGGAGCGTATGTGCTGCTGGGGCTGTGCGGCTTGCCGATTTTTGCCGCAGGCGGCGGAATCGCCTATATTTTCCGCCCCAGTTTCGGCTATCTGGTGGGTTTTATCCTGGCAGCTTTTGTGGTGGGACTGGTTGTGGAGAAGTCCGGGATTCGGGGATACGCAAAATATTTAACCGCAGCCTTTGGGGGATTTACAGTTACCTATGCAATCGGGCTGGTATACAAATATATGATGCTGAATTATTATGTGGGGGAAAAAACAGCCTTTGCCATGGTACTGGCAGATTGTTTTCCGCTGGATATGCCAGGTGACCTGGTTCTGTGTTTTCTGGCTGCCGGGCTGGCAGTTCGGCTGGTACCGGCTTCCCGGAGTATTCTGGGAACCCTGGCGGAATAAAAGTGTAACTCTGAATCAAGACTTTATGACAGTAAGGTGGAGGGAAACCATGAAAAACAGGCTTGAAATGCTGAAGGAAAAGGTTCTGAACGGATATCAGATTTATAAAAAAGAAGCCCTTTTTCTGGCAGAGCAGCCTCTGGAAGAATTATGTAAGGCAGCCGATGAAATTCGCCGGGCCTTTTGTGGAAATGCTTTCGATTTATGTACAATTATCAACGGGAAAAGTGGAAAATGTTCTGAAAACTGCAAATATTGTGCACAGTCCTCTTTTTATCAGACCCATGTGGAGAGTTATCCTCTGCTTGGTACAGAGGAACTGGTACAACAGGCGGAGTACAACAGCCAGCGCGGTGTGCCCAGATATTCCATTGTCACATCCGGAAAAAAACTGAACAGTGAAGAAGTGGAACAGGTCTGTGAAAGTATCCGGCAGATAAAAAAATCAGTAAATATTTCGGTATGCGTGTCTTTCGGTCTGCTGGAAGAGGAAGATTTCCGCAAAATAAAAGAAGCCGGAGCAGAACGGGTACATAACAATCTGGAAACTTCAGAGGTTTATTTTCCAAAGGTATGTACCACCCATACCTGGCAGGATAAAATCAGAGCCCTGAAAAATGCCAGAGCCGCCGGAATGAGCGTGTGCAGCGGCGGCATAATGGGTCTGGGAGAAACGATGGAGGACCGCATTGACCTTGCGCTGACTCTGCAGAACCTGGGGGTGAATTCTGTTCCGATTAATATGCTGAATCCCATACCAGGTACTCCATATGAAAAAAATCCGAAGCTGACAGAGGAAGATATGCGCCGGATTATCGCAGTGTTCCGGTTTATTCTGCCGAAATCTTTCATCCGCCTGGCAGGAGGCAGAGGACTGATGGAAGATCAGGGACGGAACTGTTTCCGTTCCGGTGCAAATGCGGCCATTACCGGAGATATGCTGACTACAGCGGGAATTACCATCAGACGGGATATGGAAATGCTGAAGGAACTGGGATATCAGGTGGTGAAAGTATGAGCAGAGGAATTTTTGTTACCGGCACAGGAACCGATGTGGGAAAAACGTATGTAACAGCTCTTCTGGTGCGGACTTTGCGTAAAGCAGGTGTAAAAGCGGCATATTATAAGGCGGCGGTCAGCGGAAATGAACGGGACGTCCATGGGAGGCTTATACCGGGAGATGCAGATTGGGTCAGGGCTGTTTCCGGGATTGCCCAGCCGCTGGAATCCATGGTGCCCTATATTTATGAACAGGCAGTTTCCCCTCATCTGGCAGCCAGAAAGGAGGGGAATCCGGTTGAACTGTCCGTAGTGTGTCAGGGGTATGAGAAACTTTGTCAGGAATACGAATATATCACCATGGAAGGCAGCGGAGGGATTTTATGCCCTATGCGGCAGGAGGAAGGGAAGGAACTGTGGCTGGAAGATATTATCAGAGAGCTGCAGCTTCCCTGCCTGGTAGTTGCAGAGGCGGGCCTGGGCACCATTAACCATACCATTCTGACCCTGGAATATCTTAAGATGAGAGGAATTGAGGCCAGGGGCGTGATTTTGAATCATTTTCATCCGGAACTGGAAATGGAGCAGGAGAACCGCAGCATGATAGAACAGCGCGGAAAAGTCCCGGTTCTTGCATGTATACCGAACTATGGAGAAGAAGTGGATATACCAGCGGAAAAACTGATGGAGCTGTATCAGTGAACCGGCATTTGCAGTGAGGAATCCTGAGTGAGGAAAACCTGCGTAATACACAGTGATTTATGATATAATAAGATAAAAACTTTCAGGAGGAATGATAACATGAATCACACGATATTAATCAGACAGGGAACCCTTCACGATGGAATTCACAGAGAGCCTTATACAGCCGATATTCTGGTGGAAAACGGGAAAATTGCCAGAATAGAACCCACCCTGGAAATGGAAAACGTTCCGAATATTCAGGTGCTGGAGGCGTCAGGACTGCAGGTATATCCCGGTTTTGTGGAAGCCCACTGTCATCTGGGGCTGGACGGCTATGCCATCGGATTTGAGGGTGCGGATTATAATGAAATGACGGATTCCGTAACTCCGCAGCTGTCCGCCACAGACGGACTGAATCCGCAGGATGAGAGTATCCGGCTTGCCATGGAAGGCGGCGTAACCTGCGTGGCGTCCGGGCCGGGAAGCTCTAACGTACTGGGAGGAACCTTTACCGTATTCAAAACCACAGGGAAGCGGATTGACGACATGATAGTGAAAGAGAAAGCAGCCATGAAATGCGCCTTTGGAGAAAATCCCAAACGCTGTTATAAAGACAAAGATATCTATTCCCGGATGACTACCGCCTCCATACTCCGGAATATGCTGGAAAAAGCCAGAGAATACATGAAACGAAAAGAGGCGGCGGGAGATGACGTACTGAAACAGCCAGCCTGGGACGCAAAACTGGAGGCGCTGATTCCCGTTCTGAAGGGAGAGATGCCTCTGAAGGCCCATGCCCATCAGGCGAATGACATTTACACAGCCATCCGTATTGCAAAAGAGTTTCAGGTGAAACTTACCATTGACCACTGTACGGACGGTTCTCTGATTGCCGAAGATCTGGCAAAAGAAGGGTATCCTGTGGCAGTTGGCCCCACGCTGACCCATGCCAGCAAATTTGAACTGAAAAATAAGAGCTTTGCCACACCGGGAGACCTGGCAAGGGCAGGATGCCAGGTTTCGGTCATCACAGATTCCCCGGTGATTCCCCAGCAGTATCTTGCCCTGTGTGCAGGGCTCGCAGTGAAATCCGGCATGGATGAATTTGACGCTCTGCAGGCAATTACAATCAATGCGGCGAAACATATCGGTGTGGAAGAAAGAACAGGTTCTCTGGAAATCGGTAAGGACGGAGATTTTGTGATCGCAGACGGCAATCCCATGGTGTCAGACACAAATATTAAATATGTATTGATTGACGGGAACATCACATATCAGGAACAGAAATAGTTTTCTGTAAAAGGACGGAAGGAAAGCGTTGCCAGAGGCAACGCTTTTTGGGGGAGTAAATTTATGAAATGTTTCATGGGGTGCCACATCTTGGGCGGTGGCACCGGTTTATGTAAGATAACTTTCTGAAAATAAAGTTATATTGTTGTTTGTCGAAGCTGATAACGGTGCGCGCATGTTTGAGCTATCAACTTCATTTGATATACTGAGTATAAGATATAAATGTGTGCAAATTATGGACAATTTCTAAAAGAAACATAAAGAATTCGAAAGAAATTATGAAGAAAAAGTAAAAAAAACGTTAGCGGAAAAAGGGATTTGGCCATGGAAAAAAACAGGGATAAACAGCGGAAAAATAAAGCACATATCGGGACAAATAAATTGAAAAAAAACTACGGGTGATGTAGAATAGGATATACCCTGTGAGCACAGCGGGTATCTGAACAGCGGGTGAATTTTAAATACATATCATGAGAGAAGGAGAATTTCATATGGAAAAATCAAAAGTATATTTTACAACCTTTAAAACCTCATTTACGGAAAACATTCCGGACAAATTAAAACGTCTGATTCTGACGGCAGGCATCAGAGACATTGATTTTACCGATAAATATGCGGCCATAAAAATACATTTCGGAGAACTGGGCAATCTTGCATTTCTTCGTCCGAATTATGCCAAAGCAGTGGCGGATGTGGTGAAAGAGCTGGGCGGAAAAGTATTTCTGACAGACTGTAATACATTGTATGTGGGAAGCCGGAAAAATGCACTGGATCATCTGGATACCGCCTGTATAAACGGATTTACCCCATATTCCACAGGCTGCCATGTGATTATCGGGGACGGTCTGAAAGGAACGGATGAAGTGCTGGTGCCGATAAACGGAGAATATGTAAAAGAAGCCAAAATCGGACGGGCAGTGATGGACGCAGACGTTTTCATTTCCCTCAACCATTTCAAGGGCCATGAAATGACAGGATTCGGCGGAGCTCTGAAAAATATCGGCATGGGCTGCGGATCCAGAGCAGGAAAAATGGAAATGCACAGCGAGGGCAAGCCCAATGTGAATCAGGACAACTGTATCGGCTGCGGCATGTGTACCAGAGTCTGTGCCCATCAGGGAGTTGCCGTTACCGACAAAAAAGCAGCGATTGACCATGAAAAATGTGCGGGCTGCGGACGGTGTATCGGGGTCTGCCCCAAAGATGCCATTGTGCCCAGTTTTGGAAAATCCAATGATGTGCTGAACTGCAAAATGGCGGAATACAGCAAAGCAGTGCTTCAGGGACGGCCCCATTTCCATATTTCCATTGTGTGCGACGTATCTCCCAACTGTGACTGCCATGCGGAGAATGATATTCCCATTATTCCGGACGTGGGAATGTTTGCTTCCTTTGACCCGGTGGCCCTGGACGTGGCATGTGCGGACGCCTGCAACCGGCAGCCTGTGATTTCCGGCAGCATTCTGCATGAAAACAGGGAACATGACCATGATGAAAGCCATGATCATTTCCACATTACCCATCCGGATACCAACTGGAAATCCTGTGTGGAACACGCAGAAAAAATCGGTATCGGCAGCCGGGAATATGAGCTGATTGAAATTTAAGGACACGGAGAAACAGTTCTATGAAAATAATAAAAAAAATGTGGAATGTGCTGCTGTTGTCTCTTATTGGGATTGGGGTGTCAGGAGTGACTGTGCTGGCAGAAGAATCAAAAGAAATTAATGTGGTATTTACCCATGATCTTCATTCCCATCTGGAATCCTTTTATCTGGAGGAAGACGGAAAAGGACAGAATGTGGGAGGAGCCGCCAGAATCATGGGTTATCTGGAAGAACAGCGGCAGGAAAACGAAAATCTGCTGTATCTGGACGGCGGAGATTTTTCCATGGGAACCCTGTATCAGACTGTATATGCCACACAGGCGGCGGAACTTCGGATGCTGGGTTATCTGGGAGCGGACGCAGCCACTTTTGGAAATCATGAGTTCGATTACCGCAGCCAGGGACTTGCAGATATGCTCCACAGGGCGAAAGACAGCGGAGATGAGGTGCCGCCTCTGGTGGTCTGCAATGTTGACTGGGAAGGAACACTGGCCGCAGAACAGGCAGAAGACGGTGCACTGCTGCAGGAAGCCTTTGAGAATTATGGAGTAAAACCCTATATTGTAGTGGAAAAAGGCGGCGTCAACATTGCCATAACAGGAGTATTCGGGAAAGATGCGCTGGCCTGTGCACCTACCTGTGCTCTGACTTTCCGCGACCCGGTGGAAGCAGTGAAGGAAACGGTGGAGGAAATAAAGAGTCAGGAAAATGTGGACATGATTGTATGCGTTTCTCACAGCGGCACCTGGGAGGAAGAGAAGAAATCAGAGGATGAACTGCTGGCAAAAGGCGTACCGGATCTGGATTTGATTATCAGCGGCCATACCCACAGTATTCTTAAGGAGCCCATCATCCATGGAGATACCGCTGTTGTGTCTGCCGGAGAATACGGCGCCCGCGTGGGTTTCCTGCGTATGGTTCAGAAAGAAGACGGCCGCTGGAATCTGGAAGATTATCAGCTGACGCTGATGGATGAGACATGGAAGGAACATGAGGATGCGGGGAAGAAAGTGGAAGAACTGGGGCTTACCATTGATTCGGAATATCTCTCCGGATTTGGCTATACCAGAGAGCAGATACTGGTGCACAATCCCTGGGAATTTACGGAAATAAATGGTCTGGGGGAAAAACTGCAGGAGGAGACACTGGGAAATCTTCTGGCAGATTCCTATCTGTATATGGTCAACAGCAATGATACGGGAGACGAGAATCCGGCAGTGGTGGCAGTGGTTCCCAGCGGCTGTATCCGGGATACCTTTCACAAAGATAAAGATATCACAGTGTCAGATGCATTTCAGGTACTTTCACTGGGAATCGGGCCGGACGGAGTGCCGGGCTATCCTCTGATCAGTGCGTATTTTACCGGAGAAGAGCTGAAAACAATGGCAGAAGTGGACGCTTCCATTTCTCCGATGATGTCCACGGCCCAGCTTTACAGCAGCGGCCTTACCTATACCATCAATCCCAGCCGGATGATGATGAACAGAGTGACAGAAGTGGAGCTGCAGGACATGTCCGGAAAAGTACAGGAACTGGAGGATGATAAGCTGTACCGGATGGTGGCGGATCTTTACAGCGGCCAGATGCTGGGAGCGGTAACAGACCAGTCTCACGGTATTCTGTCTATTGTGCCAAAGGACGCTCAGGGAAATGAGATTCCCATGGACAGGATGGAAGACCATATTGTATATATAAACGGAAAGGAACTGAAAGCCTGGGTCTGTGTGGCTGAGTATCTGGACTCCTTTGAAAAAAACGGCGGAGACTCTGAAATACCGGAATATTACAGCACGGTTCAGAACCGGAAAGTCATCAGAGATGACAGCAGCATAGGGGCGGTACTGAGTAATCCCAATAAAATTGCCGTTGCAGTTTTCTGCATTGGAGCAGGCGTTGTGATTTTACTGGTTCTGCTGACGGTTCTGATTGTGAGAAGCATTAAGAAACGGAGAAGGAAGCGGGACAGCCTGTACTGACCGGGCTGGAAATATCATGTATCCTGTTGAAATTTTTGAAAAACCATGGTACCATAGGAAAAACAGGTGACCGGAAAGAGATTCTGACCGGCAACCTGATTACAGCACAGGAAATCTGTTCCTGCATTAAGAAAAGAAAAAAGCAGACCAGACCACAAGGGGTTCCTGAAGGGGAAGGTACAGCGAAGCAAAAATAAGAAATATTACAGAATTTCCATATTATACCGTTCTGTCCGGCCTGTGGGAAAGCAGGCCGTCAGACTGACGCTGTCTCCTCAGGAAAGAATCACAGAAGAAAGAGTTTCCCCGTTCTGTGATTCTGGCCCTGAGGGGGCAGTTTTGCATTTACAGGAGGAACCATGAAACAGTCCGGACAACTGATTGACAAACTGGAAGCAGAATCACATCTCACAAAAGAAGAATGGATTTGGCTGATATCTGACCGCAGCCCCGAAACCGCAGAATACCTTTTTGAAAAATCCAGATACTGGCAGCAGAAATATTACGGCAATAAAGTTTACACCAGAGGACTGATTGAATTTACCAATTACTGCAGAAACGACTGTTACTACTGCGGCATTCGCAGAAGCAACCGTGCGGCCAGACGATACCGGCTGACAAAAGACCAGATACTGGAATGCTGTCATCAGGGATATGAACTGGGATTTCGGACTTTTGTGCTCCAGGGCGGAGAGGACAGCCGCTTCTCTCAGGAAATGCTGGAAGACATTGTAAGCACCATGAAACAGAACTGGCCCGACTGTGCCGTTACCCTGTCCCTGGGAGAACGTACTTACGAGAGTTATCTGGGACTGTATCAGGCGGGAGCGGACCGTTATCTGCTGCGCCATGAAACGGCACAGGAGGCTCATTACAAAAAACTGCACCCGCCGGAGCTGTCTTTGGAGCACCGGAAAAAGTGTCTGTTCCAGCTGAAAGAAATCGGTTATCAGACAGGAACCGGATTTATGGTGGGAAGCCCCGGACAGACGCCGGAACAGCTTGCGGAGGATATGCTGTTTATCCGGGAGCTGGAACCCCATATGGTGGGGATTGGACCTTTTGTACCCCACCATGACACGCCTTTTGCCAGAGAACAGGGAGGAACCGTGGAACTGACACTGTTCCTGACAGGCCTGCTGCGGGTCATGATGCCAAAATTGCTGCTGCCCGCCACCACATCCCTTGGGACCATAGACCCCAGGGGCCGGGAAAAAGGGATTCAGGCAGGAGCCAATGTGGTGATGCCCAATCTGTCGCCTGTCTCTGTGCGGAAAAAATACGATCTGTACGACAACAAAATCTGCACCGGCGAGGAGGCAGCCGAGTGCAGAGGATGTCTGGAACGAAGGATGAAATCTATTGGTTATGAACTGGTAACAGACCGGGGAGATTTTCCCGGTGATTTATAGGATCAAAGGAGGAACAATATGTATAATGTCATGTCGCCAAAAGCAGAAGAATTCATCAGCCATGAAGAAATTCTGGATTCTCTGGAATACGGTGAAAAAAATAAAGAGAACCGGGAGCTGATTGACAGAATACTGGCAAAGGCCAGAGAGCGCAGAGGCCTTTCCCACAGAGAAGCCATGGTGCTGCTGGACTGTGAACTGGAGGATAAAATACAGGAAATATTTGCTCTCGCAGAACAGATTAAAAAGGATTTTTACGGAAACCGCATCGTTATGTTTGCACCGCTGTATCTGTCCAATTACTGTGTCAACGGATGCGAATACTGTCCCTATCATGCAAAAAACAAACACATTGCCCGGAAGAAACTGACGCAGGAAGAGATTGTAAAAGAAGTTACCGCGCTGCAGGATATGGGCCATAAAAGGCTGGCGCTGGAAGCCGGAGAAGATCCGGTACACAACCCCATTGAGTATATTCTGGAATGTATCCATACCATCTACGGCATCCGGCACAAAAACGGAGCTATCCGGCGGGTTAATGTGAACATAGCCGCCACCACAGTGGAAAATTACCGTAAATTAAAAGAAGCAGGCATCGGTACCTATATTCTGTTTCAGGAAACCTATCACAGGGAATCCTATGAAAAACTTCATCCCACCGGGCCGAAGCATGACTATGCATACCATACGGAAGCCATGGACCGGGCCATGGAAGGCGGCATTGACGATGTAGGCCTGGGGGTGCTGTTCGGCCTGAATAATTACCGTTATGATTTTGCGGGAATTCTGATGCATGCGGAACATCTGGAGGCTTATAAAGGAGTGGGGCCCCATACCATCAGCGTACCCAGGCTGCGCCGGGCAGACGATATTGACCCGGATGCATTTGACAATGGAATTACCGACGAGACTTTTGCCAGAATTGTGGCATGTATCCGGATTGCAGTGCCCTATACCGGTATGATAGTATCCACCAGAGAAAGCCAGTCCTGCCGGGAGAAAGTGCTCCATCTGGGTATTTCCCAGATAAGCGGCGGTTCCAGAACAAGTGTGGGCGGATATGCAGGGCCGGAACCGGAAGAAGAAAATTCTGCTCAGTTTGATGTGAGCGATAACCGCACGCTGGACCAGGTGGTAAAATGGCTGATGGAAATGGATTATGTACCCAGTTTCTGTACGGCATGTTACCGGGAAGGCAGAACCGGAGACCGGTTTATGACGTTGTTAAAAAGCGGTCAGATTGTGAACTGCTGCCATCCAAATGCGCTGATGACGCTGAAAGAATATCTGGAAGACTATGCGGCAGAAGAAACAAAAGCAATCGGAGATAAACTGATTGAAAAGGAACTGGATGTAATCACCAATCCGAAGGTGAAAGAGAAAGTTGTGGATTATCTGAAAAACATTCACAACGGACAGCGTGATTTCAGATTCTGATAAATGACAGCTAAAATAAAAGACAGGTGTTCCCGGAAGGCAGAACACCTGTCTTTTATTTTAGCTGTCTGAAATACTCTTTATTTCTGCGGCGTTATCCGGGAGAAATGGTTTTTACCTCAAATTCGGAACAATACGTTCTGCAAGGAAATCTCTGTCCTTTTTTGTCATACAGGGAAGCGTCAGCACATACAGCAAGTGAATGACCCGGAAGGCAGCCCGAAAATATCTGAAACAGGCAGGCGCATGCACAGAGCTTTCCGGTATGTTTCGGCGGCCGGCGCATAGAATTTATGGAGGATATGGAAAATTCCGGCAGAAGCACCTGGAGGAATTCATAAACCTCCTCTTTTTTCCGGCACAGAGAAAGCTGGGCCAGTTCTTCTCCGTTGTCTCCGATTCCCACACAGATAATCCGGGCTTCGCAGCGGCCGGTGAGCCGGGCAATGGGAGGCTGTACAATACGCAGGGCCTGAATCCGGGCGGTGGGAATGATATAATCCTGCTTTCGAAAAAAAAACATGGTGAATGTAAATATCATCGCCCTGACGGAAGGCGGAAAAATGATAGAAATTCAACAGGTGCCGGATCATCTGAAACACATAAGTAATCACATGGCTTTTTTGTGTAATGACTGAAATTCCATAATACTCCTTTCTGAAACCGGCGAAAATTCCGGAACAAATGATGTTTTCACAGAAAAAGTGTAGCATAGTTACTGCAGGGAGAAAAGCGGCCGGAGCGGATTGTAAGGTGAAAGTAAGGCTGCTGTAAGAAAAAATGCAAAGCTGTCAGGAAGAAGGGAACCACAGACGGAAACAGGGGTATTTACAGCCCGGATAAGATTATTTCTTGCAACGGGAAAGGAATTCTGTTAAAATTAATCAGTCAGAACAGGGGAATAAAATCATGAGTGTACAGGATAAATTAGAACATATTTTAAAAAAAATACATCTGCTGTTTTCAGAGAGCCCTTCCTACGGAGAAAACAGCGATAAAATAATTGTGGAAAAAAAGGCGGTTTTTGATTTGCTGGAGCAGCTGAATCTGGCTGTTTATGAAGCCATGGACCAGTATGAGGTCACATCTCAGAAACATGAGCTGGCAGAGCGGCGCTGTGAGAAGCGCGGTGAGGAAATTATTCAGAAGGCCAGCAGGCATGCAGATGATATTTATGCGGCTTCTATTATGTATACCGACGATGCAATTAATCGAATCTGCTATATTATGGACGATGCCAGCCATGCGGTCCGGGACATATATCATAAAATGAACGCGGAGATGGAAGAACACCGGGAGCGGGTGCGGCGCAATCAGCTGGAACTTACGGGGCAGCTCAGGGATTTTGCCGATACGGATAAATATGTAAAGCTGATTCAGGAAGTAAATAAGGAGCTGGAGCGGGAACACCGCCGGGAAATGGAAGGGAAAAAGGAAAAACGGATTCAGAATGAAGGAAAATCCTATTCCGCTGTGAAACCGGAAATCAAAATCAACCAGGCCTATTTTGAGCGTACAGGCAAAACTTACGATTTGGACCGGGAGGAATCCGACAGCAAAAAAGATACCTCTGACAGCATGATACGGATAACCGGAAAAGAATTTGCAGAAAATCTGCGCCGCAGAGCAGCCAGAAGCCGGGAAAAAGGGCTGGAAGTGGAAGATATGTCTCAGGAGCCGGATTCCGGGACGGACGCCAGGGATTCGAAAGAGGCAGGCATACAGGACATTCTGGCCCAGGCGGGAGCCGGGCTGGCAGCACTGGCAGAAGCAGAACTGAAAGAGCTGAAAGCAGCCGTGGCCCAGGAGAAAACGGAAGAAACACCGGAATCTGTTTCTGAAGGAGAGACGGATGGGAAACAGCTGCTGCCGGAAATACATGTGGATCTGGACGCCGAGTATTTTAAATGGAAGGCAGGGGAAGAACAGCCGCCCCAGGAAAAAAAGGAGCGGCATTTTCTGTTTGGAAGGAAGTCCTGAAAAAGAGCAGTACCCGTATAATGCCAGGGACTGTCGGCTAACAGACAGCCATGAACAGGGAGGCATGTGACTCGATGAGTCACATGCCTCCCTGTAATTATCCCTGTAAAAACATAATTATCAGAACCAGTTTTTTGAATTTGGGCAGCAGAAAATGAACTTCAAATTTGATGGATTTGCAGTCTTGACAGGCAGCATAAGATTTGTTACGCTAACAATAGTCAATAAATTGACTATACTGCAATTGACTTTACAGGAGGTGGATGGTATAACAAAGGAAACCAGGAAAAACGCATATCTGTATTGCAAATTTCGGGATGAGCAGCTTGCATTGTATGATGAGTACGCGAAACGTCACGGAATGCTGATGAAAACACTGTTAGTAGTTAATGTTTTATTTTATGATGATTTCTATGGCAGGGGCGGCGTAACACAGACGGAGATTTGCAGGCGCACCTTTCAGTCTAAACAGACAGTCAATCTGATTATACGAAATCTTTTAAGTGAGGCATATGTAACGGTTGAAGAGCGAAAAGAAAATAAACGGGAGAAATTAGTGCGGATAACCGAAGCGGGCAAGGCTTACTGTGAAAAAGTCGTCCGCCACATCACATGGGCAGAAGATACGGCAATGTCCATGTTTACACAGGAGGAGCAAAAACAATTAATTGACCTTTCACGGACGTTTACAAAAAATCTGACAGAACTTATCAATCGGGAAACGGAGGATTAAATGATGGAACTTTACGAAGCAATGAACAGAAGGAAAACGACGAGGGAATTTTTAGATACAGAAGTTGATTTTGAGGTCATTAAAAGAATTTTGGAAGCAGGAAACAAAGCTCCCACCTGGGATCATAACCGTAACTGGCAGTTTATCATTTTAAGAACCGATGAAGAAAAAGAATATGCTTTTTCCGAAGCCAAAGCGATTGCGGATAAATTCGATGCCCACAGGTATCTGAATATGCCCAGACCTTATCAGATTACATTGGGGCAAAAAATGTACGGTTATGCCATGCCCAAACAATATACCATGCTGAAAGAAGCACCGTATGTGATTATACCATTATTCAAGTCAAAGGAATTGAATGGCGAGTATGTTTCCAAATTAAATCCTTTTGCTACTATTTGGTGTGTGATAGAAAATATCTTTTTAGCGGCAACAGCAGAAGGACTGTCCTGCTCCATGCGTATACCGCTGAATAAAGAACACGATATTGTTAAGAAAAAACTGAAAGTGCCGCCGACCTATATGATACCCGTGTTTATCGGTATTGGCTACGCAAATCCCGATGAAGTGCAATTAGAGCAATATAATCCTGATATAGAGAAACAAATCCGCTTTGGGAGATGGAAATGATTATAAAAGAAATTACGGCAAAAAGTATTATATCAAAATCAAATCTGCCCGTCTGTGAGTATGCGGTCAACCCCTATGTGGGTTGTACTCACGCTTGCAAATACTGTTATGCTTCTTTTATGAAACGCTTTACAAACCATCCCGAACCGTGGGGCGAGTTTCTTGACGTAAAGTATTGGGATAAAATAAAAAACCCGAAAAAGTATGCGGGCAGGGAATTGTTTATCGGCTCTGTTACAGACCCATATAATCCCCAGGAAGAAGTCTATGGGCGCACAAGAACTTTGCTGACTGAACTGAAAGGCAGCGGAGCAAAACTCTCTATCGCAACAAAATCAGACCTGATTATGCGTGATTTAGATTTGATAAAGGATTTTCCCGATGTTCGTGTATCATGGTCAATCAATACACTTGATGAAACTTTCAAAGATGATATGGATAAGGCGGTGTCTGTTGAACGTCGTTTTGCTGCTATGAAAGCGTTTCACAGAGCCGGTGTTCGTACTACCTGTTTTATCTCGCCTGTTTTCCCGATGATTACTGATGTAAAAGCGATTATTGGACAGGCAAAAGAATACTGTAATTTGATTTGGCTGGAAAACCTCAATCTCCGTGGCAGTTATACGAGGAAGGTGATTATATTGAGCAATAAGGTATATGTTGATGTACTTGCAGAGTTTTCAAAGGACGGACTGCTCATTCCCAAAGAGATAACATGGGAAGATGGCAGAAAGTATGAGATTACACAAGTAAAAGACAGGGTGTATGAAGAATACAAAAAGTATGTAACAGAGCATGATAAAGCCCCTGATTTACTGGCAGATGAACAGATTGTTGAAGCTGTACTTGATAAGATAAATGAGGCACAAATCTGGATACCTGATGGAGAAATATACGATTATTATCGAAGAAAGAAACCACAACTTCAAAAGAGGCTGGATAATGAAAAGGTGATTAAGTTTAAATCCTATGTCAGTTTTTATAAGAGCATTGTTGATCAGGATAGGGCATCCGTTGTTATATGCAATCTCAAGCATGAGATTATTTACATGAATCCGGCAGCTGTTATCAGCTATGCAAAGAGAGGTGGCGATAAACTTATTGGAAGAAGTCTGTTAGATTGCCATAATCCAGAATCCAGGGATAAAATACAGCAGGTTGTGGACTGGTTTGCAGCAGATGAAAGCCATAATATCGTCTATATTTTTCACAATGAGAAACAGAATAAAGATGTTTACATGGTGGCACTCAGAGACGAGGGTAAGCTGATAGGATATTATGAGAAACATGAATATCGAAATTCAGAAACCATGAAACTATATGATTTGTGGTGATGATATGACTAAGGATGAATGGTACAGGCGGTTATTTGAGCGGCTGGATAATTCCAAGTTCTGAAGCAGTTTCCATCTGAAGCAGAAAGATATTGATTACATAAATGAAAAAGGGTTGGACACAATCAGACAACATGCAAAGGATTTCATTACAAAAAGAGAAGCTCCGTCATATATAGCAAATGAAGGCAAACAGACACCAATGCGTGGTCATCCGGTATTTATTGCCCAACATGCAACGGCAACATGCTGTAGGGAGTGTATCCGAAAGTGGCATAAAATGCAACCGGGAAAGGAACTAAGTCAGGTGCAGCGGATTATCTTGTAGATGTAATTATGACATGGATTCAACGAGAAATGGAGAGAGGTTAGTGCAGATATTTGTAGATGCAGATGCAGTAGATTATAAACTGATCAGCATTTGTCATAAAGGGGATGTAGTAGTATCGCAGGATTATGGTGTCGCTGCTATGGCACTTGGGAAAGGTGTATATGCTATTCACCAATCAGGCAAGTGGTACACGAATGAGAACATAGATCAGATGCTTATGGAGCGACATCTTAACAAGAAGGCAAGACGCAGCTCTCATAAGAATCATATGAAAGGACCGAGAAAGCGTACAGAAGATGATGATGTACGCTTTGCACAGTCCTTTGAAAAACTCATACTGATGGCAAAGTCAAAAGAAGGTGCTCAGAGTGGGACTATTTAAGAAAAAGATAGTTACAAAGACATATGATAAAGAAAATAAGAAACCAGTAATCAAAGCGAGCATATGTAATGGCGAGCAGGTTGCAGGCTTTAAGGACATTCATACAGGTAAGATAGAAGAGGTCATGCTGATTAAAAATCAAGCAGACCTTGATGCATTCAAGAAAATGTATGCAATAGATGAAGAGATAGAGAAGGAATATTAAACAATGTATTTGATTAAGACGATAAAAGGTGACATAACAAAAGTAACAGATGTGCAGACAATCGTAAATGCGGCTAACAATTCACTTCTTGGTGGAGGCGGTGTAGATGGTGCAATTCACAGAGCAGCAGGATCGGAATTTCTGGCGGAGTGCAGGACACTTAACGGATGTGAGACTGGAGAAGCAAAGATAACAAAAGCCTATAATCTGCCATGTGATTATGTGATACATACTGTAGGACCGATATGGAATGCAGGAAGGAATAGAGAAGAGGAACTTCTTGCTAACTGCTATTTTAATTCTATGCAACTGGCAATGGATAATGGAATTAGGTCTATTGCATTTCCTTCTATATCAACGGGAGTATATAGTTTCCCGGTTGAGTTGGCAGCAAAGATTGCAATACATACAGTAAATAGGTTCTTGCAGGATAATCCGGATTGTTTTGATCTGGTGGAGTGGGTGCTATTTGATACTCATACTGAATCGGTGTATGAAGCTGAGGTTGATAAATTATACGATAAATAAAATGACAAAAGGGAGCTTTTATGTACGCTGAAAAAACAGATTATGATGATATTGAAATGTCGAGCAGGTTACGGAATATTCTCAGAAGAAATGGATTTGAGTCATTGGAAGGATTGGGAGAATATCCAAAGGAACATTTTATAAAGTTTCGTAATATGGGACCAACAACATTGCAGGAGCTGTATACGATTTGTGAGAATCAGGGGATAAAACTGCGTAGTATAGAAGATCTGAATGATATGGAGCATGGAGTCAGATTTGATGACTTTTTATGCATGGATGCGTTTAGAATGGGGATAAAAAGCAAAGATGATTTGAGAAGATATAGTCTTGAGGAACTTGAAAATATGTGCCCGAAGGATAAAAGGTTGTTTGTAAGATTAAAGAAGTTGAAAACAATACAGGGGTAATCTTATGTTTAACATGATAATTAGTGGAAACTCAATTTTGTCGGGTGGCAACTGTAAAATTGAAGGTAGTATAGTTGTACTGTTTGTAAATTTGATTTTAATGTTTGGATTTGTAATGGCAAAAAAGAAAAGGGATAAAAATCTATAAATCCAATTTTATTGATCCAAAATCAAGGAAGATTCATAATAAGCGAGAAAACAGAGATTAATTATATGCAGACAAAACTCATCCGGCTTCCTTCAGAGGAGTGGCATTTACCCGTTGAGCAGATTGTTCACTTTAACCACCTCAAAGGATTGGGAGGAAGAAACGCCTATTTGGCATAAAGGAGAATAAAATGGAATACCAGTACAAACTTCGTCCACATCACGGATTGTGTATCTCCTTTTTCTCAGTGAAAAAGTATAATGAAAAATATAAAGAATATATAAAGAAAATAATAGCTGAATTAGAAAACACTTCAATTGTTTGTGTCACATTGCAGTTAGATATTTTTTGTGAGGGATGTTCCAGTAGATTACAAGATGGAAGCTGTAGTGTTGCTGATAAGGTTCGAGAATATGATCAAAAGATTCTTGAATTATGTGGATGGAAAGAAGGAATGCTACTTCCGTATTCTGAATTTAAACAAGCTATTCATGATAATATTTTGTCTTGTAAAAAGTGTGAAATAATTTGTGGTGATTGTGAATGGAGCGAAATTTGTTACATAAATGAAAGAAAAAATAAAAAGCTAATATGTTGGATTAATGAACAAGATAAAATATTGTCTTTCCACCAAGAAGAAGGATTTGTGCAAAAGGAATTTACAGACAGAGACGAGCTTCGATGCTTCTTGCTTGCAGTGTATGGAATATATAGGATACAGTAATAAAAACTGTAAGGTTATATATGAATCCGCTATATAAGCTCTTTCGTTTATCTGGCAAACTAGACAGGCTTAAAAATCATATTCTACCTTCGAGGGGTATGTTTTTTCTCTAAAAAAGAGTACGATCAATATAAAAAAGGAGGTAGATGGATGGATCTTATCAAAATTGGAAAATACATTGCAGGTAAGAGAAAGTCATTGGGGATGACGCAAAAGCAACTGGCAGAAAAATTAGGTATGAGTGATAAGTCTGTTTCTAAATGGGAGAGAGGAATCTGTTTGCCGGATGTATCAGTATACTTAGAATTATGCGGAATATTAGGTATTAGTCTTAATGAGTTCTTGGCTGGTGAAGATATTGAAATAGATAATATTGAAAAAAAATCAGAAGATACATTGATACAGATAACAAAGGACAGTGGCCGCAAACAACGATACTTAAAGAGAATCATTATAGTGCTTCTTATTGTAGTGGGAATATCTATGGTTACTTTTGGATCCATCGTATGTAATAAATTGCGACAACCACAAAACTATATTGAAGCAGTAGATTCAGATAGTATAGGAATGAAAACTGCTGAATTGTTATCAGGAATTGATGGAACAATGATGTTTCGATACAATTCAAGGGATACATTTAAAACGTTATCTATTTATTTGTCAGAATATCAGCTTGGACAACGAGTTTCACATAAAAAAGTTTTGGAACTTTCCTATGAAGATGTGAAATCTTCCACAAATGGATTGATTGTCATTACACCGGATTTTGATAATTTTACTGCAAAGCTCATCGCAGCAGATAAATATTCAAAATATATGACAGAAATACCAATTTTGGAGGGAGTTACAAACAGGGAATATTATGGAAGATCAGCAACGTCTATTGAAAACAAATGCAAGATAGAGTATGGAACAGAGCAAGGATTAGCGGCACTGATTTATGGAGAAAAGGGGTTAAGTTCGTTGCCAATACAGGATATTACAGGGGAGCATATAGATACCGATAATGAGTACATGTATTACTATTCGGTTGAATTCATAAAATAGCACTAATAAAAAGAAGAGGATGTCACGTAATCTGCTTTGATTCGGTGGCATCCTTTTTTGGCATTTGGTTTTTTACGGGCATTATAGATTTCATAACTTATTTCTTATTTTTCTGTATTCTCTTGGCGAATATCCTTTCAGCTTGTGAAAAAGCCGGCTGAAATAAAGCTGGTTATCATATCCGACAATCTTAGAAATCTCATTGATGGAATAAGTTGTTGTTTCAAGTAACATCTGAGCATTGTTGATACGGATTCCCACAATGAATTGCATTGGTGTAGAACCGGTATATTTTTTGAAATTTCGGATAAACCAGCTGACACTCATGCCTCGTGAGGCAGCATAATCATCAATATTGATATTTTGATTGTAGTTTTCACTGAAAAAGGTAACAGCATTATCCATCTCATGATCAAGATATTCATTTTTTAATATGTGCTCTCTTGTCAGTTCCCGGTGGAAACTGATCAGAAGATGACGTAGCAAAAGGACAAGCATTTCCTCATAATTGTCTTGACAGCGTTGGAGCTCGATAATGATACGTTTGAAAATTTGTTCATATTCATTAGATGTACCCACTTGAAAGACACGTTCTTTATCCGGAAACCCATATTGACGTAAGATATTTTTCACATTGCTTCCTGTGAAGTGAATCCAGTATACTTCTGTCTTATCTTCTCCGTAATATTCATATTTTTGGAGTTCTTTCGGTCTGTACAGTACAATGTTGCCGGCTGGAACAATCGTTTCATTATTTACATTATCAAAATGAAAATGCCCACAACCAGCAGTGATATATATAATCTGATAATCCAGACGACCCCTTGGACGGTAGGACGGAAGTTTGGGATGTCTGGAAAGACGGTAAGTACCACAGCTACCGACAATCAGCGGACGACTTTTGTCTTTGAAATCCATATGTGAGTGGTTCAAATAACCGGTGTTCAAATGCATAGGACAGCACCTCTTTTCGTACTTTTTATCATTGTATCATTTAGTGCATATTTTGTCTAATCCAATTCATAGACATATTTTGCGAATTAGGATAAGCTATATATAGCATAACTAAGGAACGTAAACAAAAAGTAAAGTATAAGGTTTGCTTTAGGAAAACAAAGAACAAAAAAGTATATGTATTGGAGGAGAGCTATTTATGATCGTACCACGTTATTATGAAAATCTAAGCGTACTGCACGAAAACACAATGCCAGCCAGAGCCTATTATATTCCGGCATCCAGAAGAATGGATAACTTGGTGGAACACAGAGAAGAGTCAGATCGTATGCAGTTATTGAATGGAACTTGGAAATTCCAGTATTTTAACAGCATCTATGACATTAAGGATTCTTTCTTTGAGAAGAATTATGATACAGAAAATTTTGATGAGATTCAGGTTCCAAGTGTATGGCAGATGGCTGGATATGATACACACCAGTATACAAACATCCGGTATCCATTTCCGTTTGATCCACCATATATGCCACAGGACATTCCGTGTGGAGCCTATGTACATACTTTTGAGTACAGTAGAGATGAGAAAGCGCCAAAATCTTTTTTGAACTTTGAAGGAGTAGACAGTTGCTTTTACGTATGGATCAATGGCTCTTACATAGGATACAGCCAGGTTTCGCATATGACCAGTGAGTTTGATGTTACCGATGTACTTCAGGATGGAACGAATACGGTGGCAGTGTTGGTAATGAAGTGGTGTGATGGTTCCTATTTGGAAGATCAGGACAAATTCCGTATGAGTGGTATTTTCCGGGATGTGTACATTTTGAAACGCCCAAAACAGGCAATCAGTGATTATCATATTAAAACAAGAATTGAGGATATGCTTGCGAAAGTAGAAATTGAAATGAAATTCTACTCTCCGTTAAATGTAAAAATTTCGATTGAAGATAGAAACGGAGCAGTTGTAGCACTAGGAAGTATTGCTGAAGAAGGAACAGCTGTATTAGAAATCGCAAGTCCGGAACTTTGGAATACAGAAAATCCATATCTATATAAACTGATTCTTGAAACAGAGAATGAAGTAATTGTAGATCACATTGCATTAAGAAAGATAGAGATTAAAGACCAGGTTATTTATTTAAATGGACAGAAGATTAAATTCCGTGGTGTCAATCGACATGATTCTGATCCGGTTACTGGATTTACAATCAATCCGGAACAGATTACAACCGATCTTACGTTAATGAAGCAGCATAATTTTAATGCGATCCGTTCCAGCCACTATCCGAACGCACCATTTTTCTATGAAATGTGTGACAAGTATGGATTCATGGTAATAGATGAAGCAGATATTGAAGCTCATGGTCCATTTATGATCTACAGAAAAGAAGACACTGATTACAATCGGTTCAAACGATGGAATGAGAAGATTGCAGATGATCCGGTATGGGAAGAGGCAATCGTTGATCGCGTAAAACTCATGGTGGAACGTGACAAAAACCGTTTCTGTATTGTTATGTGGTCAATGGGAAATGAGAGTGCTTATGGCTGCAACTTTGAAAAAGCACTGGAATGGACAAAGAATTTTGATCCAGACCGTATCACACAATATGAGAGTGCAAGATACCGTAATTATGATGAAACATATGATTACAGCAATCTGGATGTGTACAGCCGGATGTACCCAGCGCTTTCCGAAATTCAGGAATATCTGGATAAAGATGGAAGCAAACCCTTCCTTTTGGTAGAGTACTGTCACAGCATGGGAAACGGACCTGGAGATTTTGAAGATTACTTCCAGATGATTCAGGATAATGATAAAATGTGCGGCGGCTTTGTCTGGGAATGGTGTGACCATGCGATTGCTCATGGAACTGCTGAGAATGGAAAGACTATATATGCTTATGGGGGCGACCATGGCGAAGAAATTCATGATGGCAACTTCTGTATGGATGGATTAGTATATCCGGACAGAACGGTACATACAGGACTTTTCGAATACAAGAATGTTTATCGCCCGGCAAGAGTTATTTCCTATAACAAAGAAAGCGGAGAACTGGTGCTTCATAACTACATGGATTTTGATGACTTGAAAGATTATGTGAAGATTAGTTATGAGCTGACACAGGATGGTCTTGTGATCAGCAAAGGCATACTTCCGGAGTTTTCTGTGGCACCACACGGGGAAGGAAAAACAAACCTGAAGATCAATGTTCCAGAGAATGGGAAATGTTATTTAAAACTTATTTACCATCTGAAAAAAGAATTGCCACTGTTGGATGAAGACCATATTCTTGGATTTGATGAAATTGAGGTAAGTAAAGAGGATACAAAATGTAAACTTGCAGAGAAATGGATACCAAAAACAGTAGTGGACTCTGAATTACAGGTAAATGAAAATGATACACAGATTCATATCAAGGGGCGTGAATTTGCTTATACCATAGACAAACGTACTGCACTCTTTACAGAGATGAAATTCGCAGGGCGGGAATACTTGAACCATCCGATGGAATTAAATATTTGGAGAGCTCCAACAGATAACGATATGTACATCAAGTCTGAATGGAAGAAAGCCCACTATGATAAGGCTTACACAAGAGCCTATACGACAGAGGTTGTGCAGGGAAAACATGGTGTGAAGATTACAAGCCATGCTTCCGTTGTGGCAGAGACAGTACAGAAGATTCTTGATGTGACGATTACATGGAAAATAGAAGCTGCTGGAAAGATTGATGCAGATATTGCAGTAACAAAAGACGATGAATTCCCGGATCTTCCGAGATTTGGTGTGAGGATGTTCCTGGATAAAAAACTTTCAGCTGTAAGATACTTTGGAATGGGACCACAGGAAAGTTATTGTGATAAACATCAGGCTGCGAGCCACGGTTTGTACCGGGCAGATGTAGGGGATTTACATGAGGACTATATCCGTCCACAGGAAAATGGAAGCCATTATGATTGTGAATATGTAGAGCTTAACAACAGCCGATATGGAATTGTGGCATCCGCAGAAAAGGCATTTTCATTCAATGCTTCTTATTATACACAGGAAGAACTTGAGAAGAAAACGCATAATTATGAATTAATAGAATCAGATAGTGTAGTATTCTGTGTTGACTACGCATTAAATGGCATTGGTTCTAATAGTTGTGGTCCAGTTGTATTGGAGCAGTACCGATTTGATGATGTATTATTCCGGTTTCAGTTTACACTGATACCGTATGTAAAGGGATAATAAAGTTTCATGTAACCCGTAAACAAGGAAAGAGAGTCTGATTGTAATGTAAAGTCCGGATATACAGAGCAATCAGACAAAATCAGAGAAAAAAACAGAATTAGATATCATACGGTTAGCCATATTGAGATTCTAAGTGCGATGAAGATGAGGAGCAAAGAAATTCGATGGAAGAAAAAAAGTATTTGAAATGGTATAACAAAATTGGATACGGATCAGGTGATATTGCAGGTAATGTAGTCTATGCGTTCCTGACATCTTTTATGATGGTCTATCTGACGGACTCGGTAGGACTTGCTGCAGGTGTCGTGGGTACCCTGATTGCCGTATCAAAACTATTTGATGGTTTTACGGATATATTTTTTGGAACAATGATTGACAAAACACACAGTAAAATGGGAAAAGCGAAACCCTGGATGCTATACGGATATATTGGTTGTGCCATTACGCTGGTCGGCTGCTTTGCAGTACCGGTGAGTTTGGGAACAACGGCTAAATATGCATGGTTCTTTATTTCTTATACGCTGTTAAATGGTGGGTTTTATACAGCAAACAATATTGCTTATTCAGCACTTACGTCACTGATTACAAAGAACAGCAAAGAGCGTGTACAGATGGGATCTTACCGTTTTATTTTTGCATTTTCAACAAGTCTTCTGATTCAGGCGATTACAGTTGGATTTGTAGATAAATGTGGTGGAGATGCTGCGGCATGGAGAACGGTTGCTATTATCTATGCAATCATTGGTCTGGTCGTAAATACGATTTCAGCACTTTCTGTTAAGGAACTTCCGGAGGAAGAACTTAATGAAGGAGAAGTAAAGAATGATAATGAAAAGTATGGAATGGTACAGGCATTCAAGCTTCTTGTCAAAAACAAATATTACATGATGATTTGTGGAACATATATTTTACAGCAGTTATATGGTGCCATGATTGGAGCTGGCATTTATTACATGACATGGGTACTGAAAAATAAGAATTTGTTTGGACAATTTGCATGGGCAGTAAATATTCCACTGATCATTGCCCTGATTTTTACACCGACATTAGTTGGTAAGTGGAAAGGCATGTATAAACTGAACTTAAGAGGTTATGTCTTAGCAGTCATCGGTAGAGCACTTGTTGTTGTTGCCGGATATATGGGTAGTGTTCCGCTGATGATGGCGTTTACAGCTCTTGCAGCCTTAGGTCAGGGACCATGGCAGGGAGATATGAATGCTGTTATTGCATCCTGCTCTGAATACACTTATCTTACACAGGGAAAGAGAATTGATGGAACGATGTACTCTTGTACTTCTCTTGGTGTAAAAATCGGTGGAGGTATTGGAACCGCTGTTGTTGGATGGATGCTTGAGCTCAGTGGATATGTCGGAACAAATGCAACTCAGCCACAGTCTGCACTTGATATGATGCAGTTCATGTATCTTTGGCTTCCGTTAATCTTTGATGTATTGATTATGTTTGCACTTTCAAGAATGAATGTTGAAGATGCAAATAAAAAACTGAAAGCAGAAAAAGGAATTGCTGCAGATGAAGTAACAGATGCATCAGACATAAATTAGAATTGACAAGAGAAAGCGTTGTCTGATCGTTGTTCGATGAGACAGTGCTTTTTTCTATAATATAAAGTGATAGAACTGTATTTTGAAAATAAAAAGGACCACTTCATTTTTATGAAATGGCTTTAAGAAAATATTCAGTTTTCACAAAATAGTCCTTTTAGTATTTATACATGGTAAGGATGCTCAAAATATTCAGTGTAGAATACTAAAAGGTCATTCAGATATTTTTTTAGGTTGCTCATTTGCAATTCCTCCTTTCCTTATTTACAAGTTGATTATAAGATAGGTGTAAAAGGATTGCTTGCCAAATCGAAAGAAGATATAGACAAATGTTGCAAAGGGGAGTATTTCATGCAGTTAAAATATGTTGACACAAAAGAGGAGATCATAGCAATAAATAGGAAGTCAAAACATATTGAACCACATCTTCATAATGCATTGGAGATTGTTTGTGTAACAAGTGGAGCATTAGAACTTGGTGTCGGACAGGAACTATATCATATGGATAAAGGAGATATAGGCTTTGTATTTCCAGATGTTATTCATCACTATCAGGTACTGACACCCAGTGTAAATAAAGCGACTTATCTGATTGCATCGCCATTTACGATTGCCAAATTTGCAGATATCATGCAATCCATGGCTCCTGAATACCCGATCATCAAAGCGGAAAAGGTTGAACCGGAGGTATATAGGGTTATAAATGCGATTTTAGAGACAGAACAGTCGGATATTACTGTTGCACAGGCATATCTTCAAATTGTGTTGGCACGCTGCATAGGAAAATTAAATTTGGTAGAAAAGAGTAATGTGGGGAGCAACGATCTTATTTACCAGACAGTTTCCTATATATCAGCAAATTTTAAGAAGAAATTTTCGCTGGAAGAGATGGCAAAAGATCTGGGGGTGAGCAAATATGTTTTATCCAGACTCTTTTCCAAAACATTCCATAGAAACTTTAATCAATATCTTAACGAGGCAAGGCTGAACTATGCATGCCAGCGTTTGGAAAATACGAGTGATTCTATTACAAACATTTGTCTGGATAGTGGATTTGAAAGTCAGAGAACATTTAACCGAGTATTTAAAGAAAGATATAAAATATCACCGAGTGATTATCGGAGTATTTGTGTGAAAGAGATGTTGTCATAAAAGGTTCTGTTGATAGAAATATTTACTTCGATTTCACAGTACTATGTATTTGATTTTATGTGTGGATGATATAATATGAAAATATTTGTAGAAAATAGCGCTTTATTTTATTATGAAAAGAGCAAGGTGTATTCTAAAGAAACAAGAAAGGCAGGGCGCATATGAACATGAGAAAATCCATAATCGATTTTAATGAAAAAAAAGGATTCATCTGTGATATGGATGGTGTGATTTATCATGGCAATCAGATATTGCCAGGTGTTCCAGAATTCATCCAGTGGTTGCATGATGAAAAGAAAGAATATTTATTTTTGACAAATAATAGTGGATATACACCACGGGAATTAAATCAGAAACTGGCAAGGATGGGACTTGATGTGCCAGAAGAACATTTTTATACCAGCGCATTGGCAACAGCCGCTTTTTTAAAGGAACAGGCGGCAGGCTGTTCAGCATTTGTGATAGGAGAAGCTGGTCTCTTAAATGCACTTTATGACGTTGGCATTACAATGAATGATGTAAATCCGGATTATGTTGTTGTGGGAGAGGGACGTTCCTATTCATTGGATACTTTAACGAAAGCAACGAATTTAGTTCTGAAGGGAGCTAAGCTGATTGGAGCAAACTCGGATGTTTCCGGACCGATCGAGAACGGAATCGCTCCTGCCTGTCGTGCATTGATTGCACCCATTGAAATGGCAACAGGTACACAGGCATATTTCTGTGGGAAACCGAATCCACTGATGATGAGAACAGGATTGAATATGCTTGGATGTCATTCAGCAGAAGCTGTAATGGTTGGGGATCGTATGGATACAGATGTGATTTCAGGAATGGAAAGTGGTATGTCTACTGTATTGGTTCTCTCTGGATGTTCAACGAAGGATACACTCAAAACTTATGCTTATCTTCCGACAATGGTATTGAATGGAGTGGGAGATATCGCCAGTATGGCAAAAGCAAAAGAGGAATAGTGTGATTAGGCAAATACCAGGAGGTAAAGTATATGATGAAACTTGATAATTTTGTAGGAATGATGACAGGACATTTTGATAATAAGGATCAATTTAAGAAAATGCAGGCAGAGGGGAAAACATATCCATATGCGGAACATGTAAATACAATCTGTAATGACAAAATAAATAACCTTCCTGAAGATTTCAAAGGAAAATTTGTTGTTGAAGAGAGTTATTATGAAATTAATGGGAAACGTCATGCATCTCCACATCTTTTCCTTATCACGGAAATAGAACAGGGAATTTTACTTTCTTCTTATGAAATTCCAAAAGGAGAAGATAAAAATACATTTTCATATGATTCTATGAAGAATGTTGATTACTCTAAACTAGAAAAATCTGAAAAATTTACTCCGGCACTTTATCATGAAAAGGACGGAATCTGGGAGGGAGGCAGCACAAGCCAGTTCTCTCCGGTAATGACATTCAAACTTTGGGAAAAGTTTTCCAACAATTTTCTGGAAGTATCAGAAAGCATGGAAGTTAATGGAAAGAGAACTTTTGGATATGATGAACCAATAATTTATAAGCGTGTATAATCAAAGGTCTGCACATTGGGATAGACTTCAGTTTGTTTGTAAAAGAGCATTGAAAGCAAGTGCAAAAGCTGGCGGAGCGTCATTGATGATATACTAGAGCGTGTTTGAAAATTCATTCCCGCCAGATGCACGCCCCACTTCGCGGGAGATTTGAGCCAAATTCAGGTTACATAGCCCACTATGCACCCTTCATTTGGCTCAAATCTCCCACAAATTGTGACGCACATCTGTCAGAAAGCAATTTTCAAACACGCTCTAGAAGGGTAAGCAGATAAGTAAAATTTGTAATATTACAGATTGGAATAGAGGGACTCTGAACAGGAGACTATGAGAAAATCTCTGTAAATTAGATTCTTCTATGATAATGAGGGTGAGAAGCTTACAAATCAGGCTTTTCACCCTTGTTTTATATATAACAGTTATTGCCAGGCATGTCCTGAACAGGGAATCTCTGATTCCCCAGTTCAATCCGCTACATGAAATACATCTTCTACCAGCATATTAAAGTACTTTGATATCCGCAGCATAAATTCGGCAGATGGGGTACTGTCCCCACGTTCTATCCTGCCGACAGTTTTGGTACTGTATCCGATAGCAGCGGCAAGGTCATCCTGGTAAATGCCTCGTTGTTCACGGATTTCTCTGATATTATTGGTAACCGCCATAAAGATCCCTTCTTTCAGTTCTATAGATATTTTCTTATTGTCAATTATGCAAAATAATGTGTCCAATAAAAAGGACTTGCAATTTTATCGGCAATGTCCTGTGATAGCAGAAGCATCAGATTTTCCAAGAACTTTTCCAAATATGTCTAAGCGGTCATTTTCACTAACCTTGATAGGTGCATACTTTTCATTAAGTGAGATAAGGAAAATTCCGTCTTTATCGTTTTGTAATTTCTTAATATAGGCTTCTCCGTTTAGAGCGAAGATGCCGATTTCTCCATTAGCAACAGATTCCTGTTGTAATACCCATGCAATCTGACCATCGTGGAATTCAGGTTCCATACTGTCACCACTAATGCGTACACCGAAAGTAGTATCTTCCGGCAGGATAAATTCATCTATGCGTACAGTATCTTTCGGTCCGTCTATAAGGAAGTTACCGGTTCCGGCTGATACGGCATTTTCAAAAATATCAATGCTACGGAATGGAATTATCTTAGCAGTCTGCTTTTCATACATTCCGGATGCGTGGAGCAGATTGATATAATCCATAGCTTTTTCCCTGCCTTCATCAGTTAGTGATGAGAAAGAATCGGCAGGATTTACTCCAAAATATGCTTCATACATGTTAGTAATACCAAGGATTCTACACACTTTGTAAAATATGGTAACGCTCGGCTCAGCAAGATTTCTCTCCCAGTTGGATATGGCTTTATAGGAAATGGTAATGCCTTCCTTTGCCAGTTCATCAGCGAGATCCTGTTGGAGCAAGCCTTTCTTTTTTCTATATGTTGAAATGATTTCTCCGATTGAGTACATACATACGCCTCTTTTCTTTCATTTTGTTGATTTCAAATGTCTCTTTTCACTCCATAGTATATAGCAATAGTGCCAATTATTCAAGTTAAAAATCCAATATAATGAGAAAAAGGACACATGTGTCTGTTGACAGTCGATTATTCTTGGGGTTATACTATGCCCTGTAAGGAACATTACTCATATACTTGGACTAAAGGTTATGGTAGTGACAGATTAAATGCAGGAGGTGATGCAGATGGGAGACAGGGTAATACTTCATTCAGATATCAACTGTTGTTATGCTTCGATTGAACATTTGCATCATCCTGAGCTTGCAGGAAAGCCACTGGCAGTAGGCGGTGACCCGGAGGCAAGACATGGGATTGTCTTAACAGCCGACTATATTGCCAAAAAGTACGGTGTGAAAACAGGAATGGCACTCTGGCAGGCAAAGCAAGTCTGTCCGGACATAACATTTGTATCACCAAGAATGGACTTATATCTTCGATTTTCAAGGATGGCTCATGAGATATATGCAGAATATACGGACAGACAGGAGCCATATGGAATTGATGAGTGCTGGCTTGATGTGACAGGGAGCAGCTCCCTTAAAGGGGATGGATTGCTCATTGCACAGGAAATCAGCAGGAGAATGAAGTCAGAGCTTGGCATCACAGTGAGTGTTGGTGTTTCTTTCAATAAGATATTTGCAAAGCTTGGTTCAGATTATAAGAAGCCTGATGCAATCACAACTATGTATAAGAGTGAGTTTAAGCAGAAGGCTTGGTCACTTCCAGTGGCAGATCTTCTATACGTTGGCAAAAGTACGAACAGAAAGCTTGCATTATTTGGTATTAAAACCATAGGTGATCTTGCAAGGGCAGATGAAGATGTGCTTAACAGTCACCTTGGAAAGATGGGCAGTATCTTATGGTCTTTTGCTAATGGCTATGATGATTCACCTGTCAAGCTGGAGAATACCCACGCTCCAATCAAATCGGTGGGAAACAGCACAACGACACCAAAGGATTTAGTATGCGATGAGGATGTAAAGATTGTTCTTTATATTCTGGCTGAGAGTGTTGCAGCAAGACTTCGTGAGAATGGATTCCGGTGCAGAGTGGTTGAGATAAGTGTCAGGGATAATGAGTTATTCTCTTTTACCCGTCAGAAAAAGATTGACCATGCAACTAATATCACCGGAGAGATAGCTGCATATGCTTATCAGATATTTAAGGAAAACTATAACTGGAGCAAGCCAATCCGCAGTGTTGGTGTCCGAGGTGCAGACCTAGTAACAGATAATTATTGGGAACAGATTGATTTGTTCTCAAGTGTGGAGAAGCGTGAAAAGCAGATGAAGATGGATTCGGCGGTGGATGAGATACGCAGAAGATTTGGATTTTACAGTATCCAGAGGGGACTCATGTACCGGGACAGGATTTTGTCGGCAGTCAATGCAAAAGAAGAACACACAGTACATCCACATGGGTATTTTTCAGGTTAGCAACGAGAAGTGCCAGATAATCAAGGCACAGATGTGTTGTGCTTGCACATAAACATATGGGACTTGGTTATCTGATACGGCGACTGCCGTGAGCGAAATGAAGCGAAGCGGAATTGAGCTGCACTACGAGTAGCGATAGAGTTAAAGAAGAGGGAGACGGAACATGAGCGAAGCAGCAAGAATTGATCTGGTAGACAGAGCACCATTGACGGAGAAACAGCAGAATGTGTATGAAAGCATTATGCAATATCAGCGTGTGAATGGTTATGCTCCTACTATCAGGGAGATATGCAAGATGGTAGGGGGCATCGACTTCAAGTGTTTATGCACATCTGAAAATATTAGAAGAAAAAGGCTATATAGCAAGGAAGATGGATGCTTCCAGAGCAATAGCAATCTTGTAAGGCGGTTATCATGGATTACATTGCCGGGAAATACCCGGATTTGCTGTCCCTCTACCAGGAGATTTATAACCGGGGTGACCGTAGTTATTGGGAAAATCTTGACACAGAATTACAGAAATATGCTGCTGAAATCGGACTTGATTATGTGACAAATGACGATAGTATGAGCAGACCTTTTTTTGCACCGCCTGTGATTGTCAATTATTTTTATCACAGCGAAATTAAAAAGTCAGCACGAAAAGGTGGTGAGAATAATGCCTGAATTACCTGAAACAGAAACAATCCATTCTGCACTTGCTTTCTTATGTAAAAAATTCCCATAAAACAAATGAGGGCGGGTATATCTATCGCATGGCACGGCTGCCAGAGCTTCAGGCCAGTGCATAAGCGTATGGAGGCAGGATACACATTTCTTATATGTATTTTTAAGTATAATACATAACAAATTATACCTGAAAAAACGCAAATCATCCCATACCCACCAAAGCAAAATTCTTATCTGCTATAATTAAATTAAAGTTGAAGCATGAAAATTGCAAAGACGCAAAACGGAACAGTCTGATGACATTACCATGCTTTGGTTTGAGTACAGGAAGCAGATGCAGGGATAAAACAGCCTGCAGACAGCTTCTTAAAAAATACTAAACTGGCAATAAGAGAAAAAATTATGGAAAAAATGAAATTGAACAATGAAAATATTGCGCAGACAAGCAGTTTTGCAGAAAAGACGTTTGGAGAATGGGGCGTTGATGCCAGAAATATTATCCAAATCCGGCTTGCAGTGGAGGAAACGCTGTTAAAGTACCAGGAGGCTTTTGGTGTGGAGGCAGTATTTGCACAAAAATATGTCAAACGTCTTAATCGTATCCGTCTGGAACTTTTCCTGCCAGGGGAAAGGGTTGATCCCTTTGATACAGGGGAGGAAGAACAGAGCCAGGTACTGCGGGGACTGCTGGCCAATATGGGGGTTGCACCCGCGTGGCAGTACAAAAACGGAGAGAATCTTATTATATTTACTCCCAAAAAGAAGAGACGTTCTCAGATGGCTTCACTGGCGCTGTCCGTAATACTGGCTTTATTGTGCGGCGGTGTGTGCAGTTTCCTGCCGGAGAGTGTCAGGACTTTTCTTGCAAATGAAATTATCAGCCCGGTATTTAACCGTTTTATGGGGCTTTTATCAGCCATTGCAGGTCCTATGGTGTTTCTTTCCATTGTATGGGGAATATACAGCATTGGGGACATGGCGACTATGGGCAGAATCGGAAAGAGGATGATTGGACGCTTTATGCTGATGACAATTCTTCTGACACTGCCCGTATTTGTGGTGGCCATGCCGTTTTTTTCCCTTAAAACCGGAGACGGGGGAAAGTTTGATTTTTCAGAATTGTTTCAAATGGTTCTGGATATTGTACCAGACAACTTTTTTACGCCCTTTACAGAAGGGAATCCCATGCAGATTATTTTTGTGTCAGTTTTAATCGGAATCGCAATGCTGATTCTGGGAGACAAAGCTACAATTGCCGCGGCCTTTGTGGAACAGTCCAATTATATTATACAGCTTATTATGGAGGCAGTCAGTTCTTTTGTTCCCGTGTTTGTGTTCGGCAGTATTTTAAATATGATACTGGGTAACAGCTTTTCAGTATTTCTTCCTGCCTATAAGGTGATACTGGTAATGCTTCTGGGAGATGCTGTTCTTCTGGCAGTGTATCTTGTGCTGGTATGCAAAAGGAGGAAGGTACAGCCGGGGGTATTGCTGAAAAAGATGATGCCCACTTTTCTGATTGCATTAACCACGGCATCTTCTTCTGCCGCATTTGGGGTGAATATGGAGTGCTGTGAAAAAGACCTTGGGATTGACAGAAGGATCGTTAATTTTGGTATCCCTTTCGGGCAGGTTATCTTTATGCCGGGGGTTTCCGTTATGTTTCTGGCGGTGGGATTTTGTATGGCTGAAATCTATGGCGTGACGGTTTCTCCGGCGTGGCTGGTTACGGCCGGTCTTATTGCTGTTGTGCTTGCGGTGGCGGCGCCTCCTGTTCCCGGCGGTGCGCTGACCTGTTATACGATTTTGTTTGTCCAGCTTAAGATTCCCATGGAGGCTGTAGCGGTCACCATTGCCCTCAATGTAATAATGGAATTTGTTACCACAGCGGTGAACCTGTTCTGTCTGCAGGCGGAACTTGTGGAACTGTCTGCAGGTCTTGACATGCTGGATGTGGGAAAACTGAGAGCGAAGAAAAATGTATGAAACAGTACCGTACCAACGGATTTCATCTTTCAGGAGTTTAAAATGCAGAATTACACCATGACAAATCATGATATAGATGTGGCGTGTCATGAAGTAGAGACATTTTGTGAACGCGCCAATGGGGAAAAAAGAGACATTCTCCGTACACGGCTGGCTGTGGAAGAGATACTGCTGAAATATCAGAAAGATTTTGGCACAAAAGGGACTTTTCAGTTTCAGTGCAGAAAGCGGATAAACCGTCTGTATGCCAGTTTTTCTGTTCCGGGAGAAAGAAATGATGTGGTTCATACGAACGGCGGTGAAGAAAGCGCTGGCCTGAAAGGCATCCTTTCAGGTATGGGAGAAATTCCCGCCTGGCAGTACAAAAATGGAGTCAATTACCTTACCTTTACGTTAAAAAAGAAAAAATTATCTCCTGCAGTATCACTGCTGGCAGCAGTGGCACTGGCTCTTTTTTGCGGTTTGGTAAGCAGTTTTCTGCCGGAAAAAACGGTTAATTTTCTTTCAGAGGAAATGATTACGCCTGTTTTTGACACATTTATGGGGCTGCTGAGTGCTGTTGCAGGGCCCCTGATATTTTTGTCGGTGGCAGGCGGTATTTATAATATCGGGGACATTGCAACGCTGGGAAAAGTCGGAAAGCGGATGATCAGCAGGTTTTTATGGATGACGCTGATTTTTACGACAGTATTCGGCATTGCCATTCTGCCTTTCTTTCCTCTTGCAGGCAGCGGCAGCAGTTCCTTTCAGCTTTCGGAACTTCTGGAAATGGTTCTTGGAATTGTACCGGACAATTTTTTTACCCCTTTTTTGGAGGGAAATCCTTTACAGATTATTTTTCTTGCAGTCCTTGCAGGGATGGCAATGCTGATTCTGGGGAACAGGGCTGGGATGGTTTCGCAGTTTTTAGAACAGGCAAATGCCGTTATATTACTGATCATGGAAAATATCAGTGCTTTTGTCCCCGTTTTCATTTTTGGCAGTCTTTTCAATATGATTCTCGGTAAAAACTTTTCTGTACTGCTGAAAGCCTATAAAGTGCTGCCGGTTATGCTGCTCGGAGATGTCTTTCTCATGGCGGTTTATACAGGCCTTGTATGTATTCGTAAAAAAGTTTCTATGGCAGTCTTCCTGAAAAAAGTTTTTCCGGTTTTTCTGATCGGTCTGACAACCGCTTCTTCTGCTGCCGCATTTTTGGAGAACAGGAAAGTGTGCGAGGAAAAGCTGGGGATTGATAAAAAAATTGTAAATATCGGTGTTCCTCTTGGTCAGGTGATATTCATGCCGGGATTTTCTGTTTTATATTTTGTAATGGGAATTTGCATGGCGGAGATTTATGGTGTGAAAATATCCCCGGTATGGCTGATTACAGCGCTGATTATTGCGGTAGTACTGGCTGTGGCAACACCGCCCATTCCCGGCGGTGCTCTTGCCTGCTATACGATTCTGCTTTTACAGCTTGAAATCCCTGCCCAGGCCATTGTGATTGCAGTTGCCATAAACGTGATACTGGATTTTTTTGCTACAGCAGCAGATTTGTTTTGTCTGGAGGCAGAGCTGACAGAACTGGCGGGGGACCTTGGGATGCTGGATGTGGAGAAAATCTGGAAAACATTTTAAAATTCCTCTTTAGATAACCCACCCTGTTTCTAATCCGTCCGGAGCAGCGCGGGATTTCCCGTAAGCTGCTCCGCAATTTTATAAAATCTTAATAAATTTCTCATGTGTTATTTAACAATCCGCTGATATAATAAAATAAATATTACAGTTTAACTGTATGCGGGGGAACCTTGCTATTTTTCATTCCTGCGGGTATAATGGATGAAAAAAAGCGAGGCGAAAGAAATGAAAAGTATTCTGGTTTGTGATGACGACAGAGAAATTGTGGACGCACTGGAAATATATCTGCAGCAGGAAGGCTATCGTATTCTGAAAGCCTATGACGGAGAACAGGCGCTGCAGATGCTGAAAGAGCATGAAGTGCATCTTCTGATTATAGATGTGATGATGCCCCGGTTGGACGGTATACGGGCCACATTGAAAATCCGGGAGGACAGCAGTATACCCATCATTATTCTGTCCGCCAAATCCGAAGATGCGGACAAGATTCTGGGTCTGAATATCGGTGCAGACGACTATGTAACCAAACCCTTTAATCCTCTGGAACTGGTGGCACGGGTAAAATCCCAGCTCAGACGCTACACCCAGCTTGGAAATGCAGCGGAGAGCAGCAAACGTGTGTATCAGGTGGGAGGCCTGGTGATCAACGATGACCTGAAAGAGGTCACCGTGGATGATGAACAGGTGAAACTCACGCCCATTGAATACAATATACTGCTGCTGCTGGTGAAAAATCAGGGGAAAGTGTTTTCCATCAACCAGATTTATGAAAGTATCTGGAACGAAGACGCCATTGGGGCAGACAATACGGTAGCGGTACATATCCGTCATATCCGGGAAAAAATAGAGATAAATCCAAAAGAGCCCAGATATCTGAAAGTAGTCTGGGGCGTAGGGTATAAGATTGAGAAATCAAAATAGCCTCATGGAAATGAAAGCGGTGGTGAAGTGACAAAAATTCGATATTCTGCCGGACTGAAAATTGCTGCGGTGGCAGCACAACAGATATTTTCGGTGATACTGGTACTGTCTGTTCTGATTCTTGCAGTGCTGTATCAGAAAGAAATCCTGAACCTGGGAGATGCAAAGGACAAATCCTTTGAGTCTTCCGGCTATTTTTCTTCCAAATTTCAGGAGACAGCAGAAGAAATCCTGAATTTTACTGATTTGCGCAGAAAATTTGAAACGGACGGAAGTTATGACAGTGAAAAGGAAATAGATATCCGGACTTACTCCAACAGCAGGGAAAGGACAGAGCAGACCGGAGGGAAAAAAGAAAAAGGACAGAACAGAATTCGGTATCACCTGGGCGATCTGTCAGAGTGGTCAAGGGGATACAGCAAGTCAGAGTTTGCATTCCGTTCCTCGTACACGGTGGACCAGGAAATTCTCCAGAACCGGAATATTTACAAAGACGGCAAATCAGTGCTGAGCGAGGAAAAAACAGTTTCCAGTCTGGGAGAGATGACCAGAGAACTGCAGGACGTGATTATTGAGAATGTGGAGTATTATTACGGAGGTTCCTACAGTATGTCTTCTGCAGGCACCGGGATTCCCGCAGACAGAATGCAGACGGAACCCATGGAGCAGAGTCTGTCTGCTTCTTCTACGACTGCAGAGGCTAAGGCTTCCTCTGAGCGATCCGAAGAAATGGAAAAAATTATCCGGAAAGTCATTGAAGGGAAATTGTATGATCTGGACGCAGAAGAACTGGCCCTGCTTTTAAACAGCATGGATATGGCCTGCGTGCGGAAAGAAGTAAGCTATGAATTTCCGGATGAGGACTATCTGCCCCTGGAAGGACAGGGGATATGGGACAGTTTTATGAAAGGCCGTTACTCCATGGAGCAGATGTGCAGCGCCTATGCAGAGCTGGAGTACACTCTGGTAAATATCGGGGAGGAAATCAATCAGTACAAAAGATGCCTGAATCTTTACAATCTGACAGAGGACGGCACTAATGTAAGCTACCTGATCAGCCGGGGAAATGAGGACAGTATTTATACAAATATCACAGAGCCCCTCAATATGCAGCTGGAGGAATATGGAGAGAAAAAGGGAAAATACCTTTTTTATCAGGAGCATGATATTCGACTTAAAACAAATGTTAAGGGAATGGAAGATGTATTTTACAACAGGCTGGAGCCCCGTTACGGGGGAAAAGGCAGCGTACTGTTTATCAGTGTGGATACATCTTTTCCCCATCAGGACAGTTTTCTGGATGCAAAAGGGGAATATAACCAGATGCATCCCTGGATTTATATCAGCATACTGGGGATGGTTGTCAGTCTGGTTATGTGCCTGATTGCGCTGATTTATCTCAGTATGGCAGCGGGCAGGCGGGAAGAAGGCGGAAAAATATATCTGAATCTCTTTGATCGGATACCCACGGAAATTCTGTATATTCTGGCAGTGCTGGAGGGAATTGTCTGCATTATGATGGCCGGGGAAGTGTTTTTCAGATTCGGCAGTGACCAGATGGCAGGTCTGCTGATTATGTCCGGAGTTCTGGCATTTTTCAACACAGCCTTTCTGCTGACTTTTTATCTGAGCTTTGTGCGGAGAATCCGGGCAGGCGTTTTGTGGAGCCGCAGTATTCTTAACTGGTTTGTACGAGGCATCGGTATGATGTTTACAAACAGGAAATCCTCCGGTAAAATACTGGTCTGGTTTGGGCTGCACCTTATGGCATGTTTTGTGATTTTTTCCCTTATGCTGTCTGATTTCCAGGATCTGTCTCTGCTGACCGGGGGAATTCTGTGTTTTCTGCTGCTGTGCGGAACGGAAGGGGTGCTGCTTATCCGGGAAGGAGTGCAGCGCAACAAGGTTCTGGAGGGAATCCGTAAAATTTCCGACGGAGATCTGGAATATAAGATTGCAGTAGATGAACTGACGGGAGATAACCGGCGTCTGGCAGAAGCAGTCAATACCATCGGGGACGGACTCTTCCATGCAGTGGAGGCCAGTATGCGGAACGAACACTTAAAGGCAGATTTAATAACGAATGTATCTCATGATATTAAAACGCCCCTCACGTCCATCATTAACTATGTGGATTTGCTGAAACGGGAGGAACTGCCCAATGAGCGGGTGCAGAATTATATTGCGGTGCTGGACAGCAAATCCCAGCGGCTGAAACAGCTGACAGAGGACCTGGTGGAAGCCTCCAAAGTCAGCTCCGGAAATATCAGGCTGGAAATGGAAAGGATTAATCTGGTGGAGCTGGTTTACCAGACCGGGGGCGAATTCAACGAGAAATTTGAGGCCCGCAACCTTACCATAATCACCAAACTGCCCGGTGAGCCTGTGGTAATTATGGCAGATGGGCGGAGAATCTGGCGTGTACTGGAAAATCTCTACAATAACGTGGCGAAATACGCCATGGAGCATACAAGAGTTTATGTGGATATGGAAGCGGACGGAGAAGAGGTTGCTTTTTCCATTAAAAATATTTCGGAAAATCCCCTGAACATTCAGGCAGATGAGCTGACAGAGCGTTTTATCCGGGGAGATATTTCCAGAAGTACGGAAGGCAGCGGCCTGGGGCTGTCCATTGCCAGAAACCTTACAGGCCTGATGGGCGGAGAATTTGAGATATATCTTGACGGAGATCTGTTCAAGGCCACCATTCGTTTTCAGCAGGAACCAGAGGTAAGGAAGATGCCGGATTTACAGAAAGAAACAAAATCATGATTTAATATTCAGCCCCGGTTCGTACCATTTGCTGTTTTGCGCGGAAATGATACGAACCGGGGCTGAACAGCCGAAATTTTTATTGCAGGAACCGGAAAAAGGCTCTATAATATAAGTACCATATTTTTGTAACTGAGTAAAATGCGGAAGGTACACCCAAACGCACAGATACCGCATAATAATGACAGAGGAATGGGAAACTTTATGAGAGAAAAAAACCAGATGGAAAACATACTGGACCATATAACAGGGGCTTCTATTTTTGTTATGGCACAGGACAGCCATGAGATTTTATATATAAATGACCGGCTCAGGAAAATCAGGCCGTTTATACAACTGGGCGATATCTGCGAAAAGGTATGGAACTGCGGCTGCAGAAACTGTCCCGGATGTCTCATCGGAGACGGGGAAAGCAGTACCATGACCAGTTATGATATGCCTTTTGGAAAATTTGTGGATATGTCTGCCACAAAGATTATGTGGAATGATGAGATTCCCGCCTGCCTGGTATCCATCAGCAATCATATGATAGAAGAGCTGGACCAGGAGAAAGAGCTGGGCAAACAGCAGATGCAGATTGCCGTGTCTCAGATTTATACCATGGTAATTTCTGTGAATCTTACTAAGAATACCTATTTTATGGTGGAAAATGCCGGGTTTGTCAGCCATTATGCTCCCATATCCGGGACCTTTGACAGTCTGATTGAAATCGGCGCCTCCACCATGCATCCGGACTATAAAGAAACTTTTGTGAAAAATTTCAGCAGAAGCAGCCTTCTGAAACTGTTTGGAGAGGGAGAAAGGTCCGTATACATGGAACATCTTCAGAGGGGAGATGACGGTGGTTATCACTGGACAGATACTCATGTAATCCGGATTGAGAATCCTTACAGTGAGGATATCATGCAGATTGCCCTGACCCGGAATATTGATGAGCGCAAGGCCATGGAAGAAAAGATTCGCAACGCTGTGCTTCAGCAGGTGGAAGTCAGCAAACGGTTTGCCATCAGTATCCGGAACATGTATGATGATATTTATGAAGCAGACCTGGTGCGCGGAGATATTTATAATTTCCGTTATGAAGATACCGGCCTGGCCAAAGTCCTGATGGACAAAAGCTACCGGGAACTGGTGGAGGAAATTGCGGAAGGACAGGTATGTGAGGACTGCAGGGAAAAGTACCTGGAAAACATGTCGGTATATGCGCTGCAGAAACACCTGCTGGAAGAAGAAAAACAGGTATATTTTGAATATCAGAGAAAGAAGGCGGACGGAGAATGCCACTGGTATTCCAATCTGATTCAGCTGGTATCTGAGAATCAGAACGATTTCCGGATTATGATTTTTGCCCGTGATATCAATGCAATCCGCCATAAAGACGAGCAGAAGAGACAGGAGCTGCAGGAAGCCCTGGATGAGGCCAAAAGCGCCAACCGGGTCAAAGCAGATTTTATTTCCAGAATGTCCCATGACATCCGTACACCCATTAACGCGATTATGGGTATGTCTGTCATTGCTTCTGCCAGTCCTGAGGATTTTGTAAAGGTGAGAGAGTGCCTGGGGAAAATAGGCCTGTCGGCCAGATTCCTGCTGTCCATGGTCAATGATATTCTGGATATGTCCAGAATTGAAAGCGGGAAACTGGTGATTGTGGAGAAGGAATTCCAGTTCCGTTCGCTGGTACAGGAAATTACTTCCATGATAATCATGCAGGTGGAAGAAAAGAAACAGGAATTACATATTTCCATTGGAGAGGATGTGGCGGAGAGCTACCGGGGCGATGCCATGCATTTAAAGCAGATTCTTCTGAATCTTCTGAGCAATTCCATTCAGTTTACCAGAGAGGGAGGGAACATTTCCCTGACTGCTCTGCAGACAGAAAAGAACGGAGCGCAGGCAGTTCTCCGGATTCAGGTGACAGACAATGGAATCGGTATGAGCGAAGAATTTCAGAAGGTGCTGTTCGAGCCCTTTGAACAGGAAAATGCCACAGAGGGACGGGTGTTTGAAAGCAGCGGACTGGGTCTTGCCATTACCAGAAATCTGGTACAGCTTATGGGCGGTACCATACAGTTTGAGAGCAAAATTGCTGAGGGAACCACCTTCGTGGTGGAACTTCCCTTTAAAATTCCGGAAAAGCCTGATGCGGAGGAGACAGAAAGCAGTGACGGAGAACCCCAGGGATTTCAGGGCCAGAGGGTGCTGGTGGTGGAAGATAATGACATCAACCTGGAGATCGTACAGACCATTCTGGAGAGCTGGAATCTGATTGTGGAATCTGCTGAAAACGGGCTGGTGGCTCTGGAAAAATTCAGCGCTTCTCAGCCGGGCTGGTATCATCTTGTGCTGATGGATATCCGTATGCCGGTAATGGACGGCCTGACAGCCACCAGAAAAATCCGGGCATTGAACCGGGCAGATGCGGTTACGGTGCCTATTATGGCTCTGACAGCCAATGCCTCACAGGAAGACAGCCGGTATGCCGCCAGTATCGGTATGAACGAATATCTGACCAAACCTGTTGAAATGAAACTGCTGTATCGGAAGATAAAGGAATTCTTCTGAAAATAAAATTACCTTGCAATTTTAACAGCAGACCCGTATAATACTTTAGTAAGGAGAAGTAAGCCGATGGAGGTTTCCATTGGCTTCTTTCTTCTATCTTCTTAACAGGAAAGACCCTGTCACGCTGATGCGTTGAAAGTGATATTGTGAAGTTCATGGAACTCAATATAAAATTTACAGAAAGATTCAGGAGGAAATAATATGATAAAATTACACGACGGAGGTGTCTATCTGGTCAACGGTACCACTCTGATTGACAACGGACCTCAGGCAGCGGCAGCCATTCAGAAAGAAACCGGAAAGGAAGTAACCAGAGAAGAAGCAGCCAGGGCTACCATTGCATATGGAATTCTGGAGGAGCATAATACTTCCGGCAATATGGAAAAATTAAAAATCAGGTTTGATAAACTGACTTCCCATGATATTACCTTTGTGGGCATTATCCAGACTGCCAGGGCTTCCGGGCTTGAGAAATTTCCGGTTCCCTATGTACTGACCAACTGCCACAATTCTCTGTGCGCAGTGGGAGGGACCATCAATGAAGACGATCATATGTTTGGATTGAGCTGTGCGAAAAAATACGGTGGTGTCTATGTGCCGCCTCATCAGGCAGTGATCCATCAGTATGCCAGAGAGATGTTAGCTGGCGGAGGCAGAATGATTCTGGGTTCCGATTCCCATACCCGGTATGGAGCGCTGGGCACCATGGCCATGGGAGAAGGAGGCCCGGAACTGGTAAAACAGCTTCTGAACAAGACCTATGACATCAATATGCCCGGAGTGGTGGGTGTTTATCTCACCGGAAAACCTCAAAAAGGGGTGGGCCCTCAGGACGTGGCCCTGGCTATCATTGGTGAAGTATTTGCCAACGGTTATGTGAATAACAAAGTTATGGAATTTACAGGCCCCGGCGTATCATCCTTAAGTGCGGATTTCAGAATTGGCATTGATGTCATGACAACAGAGACCACATGTTTGTCTTCCATCTGGAGAACAGACCACATCATTCAGGAATTTTACGAGATTCACGGACGAAAAGAAGAGTTTAAGGAACTGAATCCCGGCCAGGTGGCTTATTATGACGGCATGATAGAAGTGGATTTAGACAAAGTGAAACCCATGATTGCCATGCCGTTTCATCCCAGCAATACTTATACCATTGAGGAATTAAATGCAAATCTTCTGGATATTCTGGATGACTGCGAGAAGAAAGCTCAGGTAAGCCTGGACGGAGCCGTGGAGTTTACCCTGAAAGACAAAGTGAGGAACGGGAAACTTTATGTGGATCAGGGAATCATTGCAGGCTGTGCCGGCGGCGGATTTGAAAATATTGCGGCAGCGGCGGATATCATGGACGGAGCCAGCATCGGCTCTGATGAATTTACATTAAGCATATATCCGGCAAGTATGCCCATTTATATGGAACTGATGAAAAACGGTGCGGCACAGAAGCTGATGGAAACAGGAGCTATCCTGAAGACGGCTTTTTGCGGACCATGTTTTGGCGCCGGGGATACACCAGGCAACAACGGTTTTTCCATCCGCCATTCCACCAGAAACTTCCCCAACCGGGAGGGAAGCAAACTCCAGAGCGGTCAGATTGCCTCCGTGGCCCTGATGGACGCCCGTTCCATAGCAGCCACAGCGGCAAATAAAGGCTATCTTACCGCGGCTACTGACATGGATGTATGCTACACCAATCCGAAATATCATTTTGACAGCAAAATTTATGCGAACAGGGTGTTTGACAGCAAAGGAGCGGCAGATCCCGCCCAGGAAATCAAATTCGGCCCCAATATCAAAGACTGGCCGGCTATGAGTGAACTGCCTCAGAATATGGTATTAAAAGTGGTTTCCGAAATTCATGACCCGGTTACCACCACGGATGAGCTGATTCCTTCCGGAGAGACATCTTCCTACCGTTCCAATCCTCTGGGACTGGCAGAATTTACCCTGTCCAGAAAAGACCCGGCCTATGTGGGACGTGCAAAAGAAATTCAGAAAGCCCAGAAAGCCATGGAGGCGGGCACCTGTCCGGTAGAGGCAGTGGAAGAACTGAGGCCGGTAATGGAAGCAGTAAATCAAGCCTTTCCGGAGAAAGGGTTCGGAGAAAAAGGAGAAGCCGGACTGCTGGGATTTGGAAGTACCATCTTTGCAGTGAAACCGGGGGATGGTTCCGCCAGAGAGCAGGCGGCTTCCTGCCAGAAAGTGCTGGGCGGCTGGGCCAATATTGCCAACGAGTATGCAACGAAACGCTACCGCTCCAATCTGATTAACTGGGGTATGCTTCCATTCCTGATTTCAGAGGGAGAATTGCCTTTCTCAAATGAGGATTATATTTTCATTCCGGATATCCGCAAGGCTGTGGAAGAACGAAAAACAGAAATTTCGGCCTATGTGGTGAAGGACGGAAAACTGCAGGAATTTACCCTGGGTATGGGAGAACTGACAGAGGATGAGCGCACGATTATCTTAAAAGGCTGTCTGATTAATTATTATAAAGGATAGTCTGCTGCCGGAGTGGTCTGCCGGACAGGAGGGCCCAAAGGGCCGGCCTGAGGCAGGCTGTGTACGCCGGAGATTTGCGGGAAGAAAGGAAGTTTTATTTTGGAAAAACAGGAGAACAGACAGGGAAAGGAAAAATCGAACTGGAATATCAGGCCCTATATGGCCATGGGGCTGACTTTTTTCCTGGTTATTGCGGCCAGTATTTTATTTTTCTTTCTGGTATATCGGTATCACGGGTTTACAAAAATTGTGGACAAAATGATGGTGATTCTGCAGCCTATCATTATCGGTCTGATCCTTGCCTATCTGGTAACACCCATTGTAAATTTTGAAGAACGTCATTTACTGCCTTTTATGCGGGAAAAAATAAAGAATCAGAAAAAGGCAGATAAAGTGGTACGGGGGCTGAGCGTGGCGGGAGCGCTGCTGTTTGTGGCGGTGATTATCGGTATTTTACTGCAGATGGTAATTCCGGAACTTTACCGGAGCATCAACGGTATGATCGGCACCCTGCCAAGACAGGTCAACAGTTTTATGGACTGGCTCAACGAGTATGTAAGCTCCGACAGTGAGATTACCGGTTACCTGGAAATGGCGCTGACCAAGGGTACGGAATTTTTTGAAAACTGGGCGCGGACGGAATTTCTTCCCCAGACGAAAAATATTATTGCCGGCCTGACTTCCGGCGTGATCATAGCGGTGAAACTGGTGTTTAACGTGGTGGTGGGGATTATTATTTCTATTTATGTGCTGATGAGCAAGGAAGCCTTTATCGGCCAGAGCAAGAAAATTACCTATGCTGTTTTTTCAGCAAAAAAGGCCAACAGCATCATTCACACCGTGCATAAAAGCAACGAAATATTCGGAGGCTTTATTTCCGGGAAAATTCTGGATTCCCTGATTATCGGTCTGCTTTGTTTCGTCTGTCTGTATCTGATGAAAATGCCTTATACGGTACTGGTCAGCGTGATTGTGGGAGTAACAAATGTAATCCCATTTTTCGGGCCTTATCTGGGGGCAGTGCCCAGCGCCATTCTGATTATGCTGGCAAATCCTGTAAAGGGACTGTATTTCATTATTTTTGTCCTGGTGCTTCAGCAGGTGGACGGAAATATCATCGGGCCGAAAATACTGGGGGATTCCACCGGATTATCTTCATTCTGGGTGGTGTTTGCCATTCTGACCTTCGGCGGAATTTTCGGTATTCCGGGTATGATTATCGGAGTTCCGGTGTTTGCGGTGTTTTTCTATGTGATAAAGAATATTCTGTCCTGGGTTCTGAAGAAAAAACAGCTTCCTCAGGATACGGAAAGTTACATCAGGGCCGAACGGCTGGATCCTGCCACCAACAGGCTGGTCTGTTTTCCGAAGGATGAGCCGGTAAAAAAACAGAGACAGGTGAAAGAGACAATAAAAGCCAAAAAGGATAAAAATAACAAATCGGACAGATAGCAGAACAGACAGCCATTATGACGGGCCTGTTGTCAGCCGGACATTATGCTGTACCTGCCGGAGAAGATTAAAATTTTCACATTACATTAAGGAGCACTCCTCTGGAGGCTCCTTGTTTTTATTCTATAGGAAATTCCTCCGGATTTCCTATAGAATAAAAAACGATGATGCGCAGCTCGCGGGGGCGATGTTTGTTGCTGCGCAATCCGCTCGCGCGCGGAGAATGCGCATAGCGCATTCTTTTTTATATTTTGACATTTATGGGTGAAATATGGTAAAATGCAAGGTACAGGCTGATAATTAGGAGTTTTATACCTTTTTTATAATTTTGAGGTGAAACCGTTGGATAAATACGAATATAAGCTCAAGCTGGAACAGTTGAGGAATCTGGTGCAGGAAAAGGATTATCGGACAGCAGCAGAAATTGCAGATACCATTAACTGGAGGAAGGTAAAGAGTGCGGCAACTCTTTGTATGGTTGGCGAAATATATGACAGGAATAAACAGTATGAGAACAGTCATGAGATTCTTCTCATGGCCTATGACCGGGCAACCGTAGGCAGAAATATTATTTACCGGCTTGCACTGGTGGCCATGAAGATGGGCAGACTGGAAGAGGCAAAAGAATATTATGAAGAATTTCTGGAGGTGGCTCCTCAGGATAATCTGAAATATGTGCTTCGTTATCAGATTGCAAAACTGGAAGGGGCTTCTCTGCCGGAACTGATAGAAATACTGGAGGAATTTAAAGACAGGGAGTACAAGGAAGAATGGGCATTTGAGCTGGCTTATCTGTATCACCGCTCCGGAGACAGTGAGCGATGCGTGGAAGTCTGCGATGACCTGGTGCTCTGGTTTGGTGATGGAAAATATGTGGAGAAGGCGCTGGAGCTGAAGATGCTTTATCAGCCTTTGAATAAATATCAGGAAGAAAAGTACCGGGAGTTTAAGACAGGCCGGGGGGAACCGGTGGAAAATACCGCGGAACCGCCGGAATCAGAAGAAATCGTTCAGGAAGCAGTGCCAATACCGGATATTACTTCCAATACCGGGCGGTTTAACACGTTGAACCTGCAGGAAGAACTGGCCAGAAGCATGCAGCAGATTCTGGATGCCGATACCAGAGAGACTGTGACAGATACCATGGATAATATCAAGAAGATGGTGGAGGAAATTCCATATCTTCAGGTGTCTCAGGAAGAAGAGGAACCAGTACCTGAGGAAGAACGGTATGGCCATATTGAGACAGATGAGGAAATTGACGGTTCTCTGAAAAATGATTTTCAGGAAATGCTGGCAGAAGACTGGGACGGCCAGATAAGCCTTTCCGTTCCCGGCGGAGGCTGGCAGGAACCTCAGATAAACGGTCAGATTAATATTGAGGATGTTCTGACAGAATGGGAGAAGACGAGACGTGCAGCGGAAGCCGCCATGGCTGTTGCCCAGCAGCGGAGACTGGAATCTGCAAAAGCAAGAGCACTGCAGGAGGCGGAAGAACTGATGGAACGATTGAATCAGATTATTCCCAGACTGAATGCAGGGGTATCGCCCCAGGAACTGCTGGCAGAACGTTATCTGCAGAATGCAGAAGGATTTGAGATGGAAGAACAGAATCTTCCGGAAGGAGCTTTTCCGGGAGAGGCGGAACAGGAAGGATATTTCCAGGAAACTGCAGATCCGGTGGAACGTTTTGGAGAAGAAATTCCTCTGCCGGAGCAGGTATTGGAGTATTCCATGCAGGAAGAGACTTCGGGGATGCCGGGGCCGGAAACGGTTCCGGAAGGAGAGATACCGGGAACAGGTTCAGAAGCGGAATTTTTGCCGGGAACAGAAATGCCGGAATTATACCAGGGTAAAGAACAGCCTCAGGTTCCGGAAGAAGAGCAGCCCATGATGGAACAGCCTCAGATTCCGGAAGAGGAGCAGCAGCCATTTGTGGAGCAGCCCCAGATTCCGGAAGAAGAGCAGCCATTTGTGGAACAGTCTCAGATTTCGGAAGAAGAGCGGCCCATGGTGGAACAGCCTCAGATTTTAGAAGAAGAGCAGCCCATGGTGGAACAGCCCAGGGTTTCGGAAGAGGAACCTTATCCTCTTGTGGAAGAGTCTCAGATTCCGGCAGAAGAAATGAACATCACGGAATCTGCAGCTGAGAAAAAAGATGCGGAACGCTATCTGGCTTCTGTATTTCAGGCTGCAAAGGCAGCCAGAGAGGAGAAAAATCAGGTGCCGCTAAAACCCATTCTGGAAAAAAAGGCTGGTTTACAGGGAAACCCGGAGCATATCCCGGTGCCGGAGGTAAGGTTGGAGCCGGAGCATATCCCGATACCGGAAGTTGGACTGGAGCCGGAGCATATCCCGATACCGGAAGTTGGACTGGAGCCGGAGGAAATGGTTATTCCGGAAGTGAGACCGGAGCCGGGGGAAATGGTTATTCCGGAAGTGATACCGGAGCCGGAGGAAATGGTTATTCCGGAGGTGAGACTGGAGCCGGAGGAAATGGTTATTCCGGAAGTGAGAACAGAGCTGGAGGAGGAAGCGCCTTATATTCCTTCTGTAAGGAAAACTTCTCAGAGAGAATATGAAGGAATACCTGAGATACGTCCGGAGCCGGTGGCAGAGCCTGTCCGGAAACTCAGCGAGGAAGAGAAAGAAATCTTTTCTTATTTCGTTCCGGTAACCGGGATGGAACAGCAGCTTTGCCAGGTGCTGGAAGGGGCTCTGCACCGGAAAGGGAAAGACAATAGCTCCGCCAGCGGAAATATTCTGATTATGGGCGGCCGGGGCAGCGGAAAAACAGTGCTGGCAACGGATATTATCAAGGCGGTGCAGAAGAGCGGAAGCCATCCGGCAGGAAAGGTTGGAAAAATTACAGGGGAATCCCTGAACCAGAAAGATTTGAGCCAGCTGCTGAAAAAAATAGCAGGAGGTTATCTGATTATAGAAAAAGCAGGGGAGATATCTCCGGAAACCGCTACGAGACTGTCTCTTTTGATGGAGCAGAATACAGACGGACTTCTGTTTATTCTGGAAGATACCCGAAAGGGAATTGAAAAAGTATTAAGCCAGGATGTGAATTTTGCGAAAAAATTCACGGAGCGGATAAAGATACCTGTGTTTACCAGTGATGAACTGGTGGAATTCGCTAAAGCATACGCGGAGGAGCAGGAGTGCGAAATTGATGATATGGGAATATTAGCACTTTACAACCGTATCAGCAACATACAGAAACTGGATGAGGCCACAACATTAACGGAAGTGAAAGAGATTGTAGACATGGCTATCAGCAGTGCGGAAAGAGGTGGATTGAAGAAACTATTTGGCGGAAAGAAGTTCAGCCCCGAAGGCTATCTTTACCTGAGAGAGAAAGACTTCGAGGAATAAAATATTGGAAACAGGAGTGATAGTGATGGAACGTTTTTCAGATTTGGATATGTACTATTTTGGACAGGCAACACATTATGATATTTATAAAAAACTGGGTGCGCACCCCATTACAGATAAAGGGAAAAAAGGTGTGTACTTTGCGGTATGGGCGCCGAATGCGGCAAAAGTTTCCGTGATAGGAGATTTTAACCAGTGGGAGGAAGAGGCGAATGAAATGACCCGTCTGGAGCCCATGGGAATTTACGAGCTGTTTATCCCAGGGGTGAAAGTGGGAGATTTGTATAAATTTTATATTGAAACTCCGGATGGCAGAAAACTTTACAAAGCAGACCCTTTTGCAAATTATGCGGAACTGCGGCCGGGCAATGCCTCCGCAGTGGCGGATATCAATGCTTTTAAGTGGACAGACAGCAAATGGATGGAAAAACGCGCGGCATGTAAAGACGTGCACACACAGCCCATGGCTATTTACGAGGTACATCCCGGTTCCTGGATGCGTCATCCCGGCAGAGACGATGACGGCTTTTACACCTATCGGGAACTGGCGGTAAGGCTGACGGAGTATGTTAGGGAAATGGGATATACTCATGTGGAACTGATGGGAATTTCAGAATATCCCTTTGACGGTTCCTGGGGATATCAGGTAACCGGTTATTACGCACCCACTTCACGGTACGGAACACCGGAGGATTTTGCTTATCTGGTAGATTATCTGCACAAACATGGCATTGGCGTGATTCTGGACTGGGTTCCGGCTCATTTCCCCAGAGATGCCCATGGTATGGCGGAATTTGACGGAACCTGCCTCTATGAGTATGCAGACCCGAAAAAGGGCGAGCATCCCGACTGGGGCACCAAGATTTTTGACTACGGCAAAAATGAAGTGAAGAATTTCCTGATTGGCAGCGCCCTGATGTGGATTGAACATTATCATGTGGACGGTCTGCGGGTGGATGCAGTGGCTTCCATGCTGTATCTGGATTATGGAAAACAGGATGGCCAGTGGGTTGCCAACAAGTACGGTGGCAATCATAATCTGGAAGCAATTGAATTTTTCAAACATATTAATACACTGATTCTGGGAAGAAATCCGGGAACTGTTATGATTGCGGAGGAATCTACCGCCTGGCCCAGAGTTACCGGCAAGGTGGAAGATGACGGTCTGAATTTCAGCTATAAATGGAATATGGGCTGGATGCATGATTTCCTGGATTATATGAAACTGGATCCATATTTCCGGAAGGACAATCACAACCGGATGACCTTTGCCATGAGTTACAACCACAGTGAAAATTATATTCTGGTGCTGTCTCATGACGAGGTGGTACATTTGAAATGTTCCATGATTAACAAGATGCCGGGAGAGGGAGCAGAGAAATTTGCCAATCTGAAAGCAGGATATGGATTCATGATGGGACATCCCGGCAAAAAACTTCTGTTTATGGGACAGGAATTCGGTCAGCTTCGGGAGTGGAGTGAAGAACGGGAACTTGACTGGTTCCTGTTAGAAGAACCGGAGCATCTCCAGCTCCAGACTTATGTGAAAGACCTGCTTCATATTTATACCAAATATCCGGCTATGTATGAAGCAGATACCCGGTTTGATAATTTTGAGTGGATTAATGCGGATGACAATTTCAGAAGTATTTTCAGCTTTGTAAGAAAGAGCCGGAGCGGCAAAAACAACCTGCTGTTTGTATGTAATTTCACACCGGTAGCCAGGGAAGATTACCGGGTAGGAGTGCCCCTGAAAAAACAGTATAAGCTGATTTTTAACAGTGATGATAAAAAATACGGCGGAGAAGGTGAGAAACGACCTCTGACCTACAAAGCGGAAAAAGAAGAGTGCGATAACCGTCCATTCTCCTTTGCGTATCCGCTGCCGGCATTTGGCGTAGCAATTTTCGTATATTAAATCTGTATTTAATAATAAAGCAACAGTCCCCGATGGGCTTCGGCCCATTGGGGACTGTTGCTTTATGGGCATGGAATAGGTTGTCATGTCCATGATGCCGCGCCTGGCGCGCCGGGATGTGTAACAGGTTCAGGGTGGAAAGAATGGAAAAATCAGCTGAAGTGTATCTGACTCTCTGCTTTGACAAAATAATTAGATAAATATCAAAACAGATATTGACATCTTACGGTACGGATGGTATAGTGTCCATATCTGATTAGATAAATATAAAATTAAAACAGGGAGGACGGGAAAATAATGAAAGAATATCTGAAATATCTGGAAGACTCTGTGGAAAAGCTCCATCGTGAAGAAGCAGAGCTGGCGGCAACCCACCGGAAGGATGAGGCCAATCTGATGAAAATCAGAATCAATATTTACGGTATCTGCAAAACTGTGTTTGAAGCCATAAGCAGACAGGAATCGGGCGAACAGTTAAAGGAAAAATATCTGGCGAAGCTGGAGGAGATTCCCAGGAACTGGGAGATTTCCAGAGAAAAGGCAAAGCAGCATGAGGATGTGGAAAAGGTTGTGACAGAAACGATTAAACTGGAAACTGTAGAAAAAATTAAAGAGAGATTTAACAAAATATGGAGGGCGGAGCAATGATGGAAACCGAAGCCATTAAACTGTTCAAATGCCTGGCGGACAAATCCCGGCTGCAGATTCTGAAATCTCTGATAAAGGAAGACATGTATGTGGAGCGCCTGGCAGAGCGTCTGGGCCTTACTCCTGCAACCATTTCTTTCCATTTGAAAAAGCTGGAGGATGTGAAGGCAGTAACCTCTTATAAAGAACAGTATTATACCATGTATTCCATTTGCCAGGAAGTGTTTATGGCCAATATCCTGGATATTATCAAAGAAGAATCAGACGAGATACAGGAGCAGAAGCAGCGGGAGGAGGCTTACCGCAGGAAAGTAATTTCCGCATTTTTTGAATACGGCAGGCTGAAATCCATTCCTGCGCAGCGAAAAAAAGAACGGATCTGCCTGGAAGAGATTGCCGGGACCCTGGAGACTGGCAGGGTTTATGAGGAAAAGGAAATCAATGAGCTGATTGCCCGGTTTCACGAGGATTTCTGTACTATCCGCAGAGATATGATTTCCGAAGGCATTATGGGACGGAAGGGAAATACTTACTGGAAAAAATAAATCATATTTCAGTAAAAATTGTCGTGTGACCCCACCCGTGGGGCAAAGGGGCCAGAACCCTCAGAACGGAGGAACCTGGGCCCTTATTTTTCTTCTATAGGAAAGACCGTGTCACGCTAAAGCGCGAAAGTGTCTTCCTATAGAAGAAAAGACAATTATCACACTGCGGCGGAAAAGAAATATGTCGCTAAAGCGACCCGCCGCAGGCGGAGAATCCTGCAAAGCAGGATTCTTTTTTATTTTGTCAGGAAAGATGCTGTGCTTCCATTGCAGTCCGCAGATGTTCCAGATAGATATCCTGAATGTCCTTATATTCTCCCAGTCCCCGCAGGTGACATTCCACTTCATATCCGGCGGCTTCAAACAGGGATTTCCAGGAATCCGGTTCCGAGCCGGCCATATCCCGGTTGGCATGATCGCCGGCCACCAGCATAAAAGGCGCAAGATGGACTTTTTTTGCATTGGTGCGGGCCACCTGCCGGATCAGAGTATCCAGGTCCGGATAAGATTCCACTGTTCCCATAAAGAAATTGGGGTGCCCAAGATCTTTCAGCATGTAGTCCAGGGCGGCATAAACGGAGTTGGCATAATGGGTGGTGCCATGTCCCATAAATACCAGCGCTTCCTCCTGGGGTATCCGGCAAAATTCCTGGATCAGGGCCTTAAGTACATCCTGCTGGTCCTGGGTGCTGCTGAGCAGAGGAGCGCCGAACCGGATATCCATCTCAGGGGAAGCGTGCTGCTGCACCAGCTCTGTCATAAGTTCATTTTCCAGGCCGTTGATGAAATGGGTAGGCTGTACAATCAGCTTTTTCACCCCGTCTGCCTGCAGGCTGGTCATGGCTTCCTCAATGGTGGGAATGATGAGATTGTCCCGCTCCCTCAGGATTTTGAGAATCATTTTACTGGTCCATGCCTGATAAATTTTATAGTCCGGAAAAGTTTCTCCGGTCCTTTCTAACATTTTGTCAATGGTTTTTTTCTTACTGTCCAGATAACTGGTGCCAAAACTGACCAGAAGAATTGCCTGGGTATCGTTCATAAATTAATCCTTTCTGTGAGCTGTAACTGTAACCTGTGATTAAGATCTGTATTAAGTATAGCAAAGTAGAAAAATATCGTCAAATGTGTTATTGTGAAAGAAACAGTCAGATATCTGCCGGACGGGCCGAAATGCCGGATGATCTGTGCAGAATTTACCAGGAGGGATTTTCATGAAAAGAGCAATAGCCCTGTGCGGAGGAGGAACCAAAGGCGCCTATGAGCTGGGAGCCTGGAAAGCGCTGCGGGAACTTGGAATTCCGTACCAGATTGTAACAGGAACATCTATCGGAGCCATCAACGGAGCTCTGATGGCAGCCGGGGATTTTGAGCAGGCCTGCGAACTCTGGGATACCATAGAGATGGAAAATGTAATGGCGGACGGACTGAACCTTACCACAACCATAGAAGGAATGTATAATCAGCGTGAGGCCATCCGGCCTTTTCTGAAAAAATATGTGAAAAATAAAGGAGCGGATATTTCACCTTTTATTGAATTTATTGACCGGACGGTGGATGAGGAGCGGGTGCGCGCCTCCGGGAGGGATTACGGTCTGGTAACCGTGCAGGTAACCCCCATAAAACCCCTGGAGCTGACCTTAAATGAGATTCCTCAGGGGAAGCTGAAAGATTTTATTATGGCTTCCGCCTCTGTGTTCCCGGTATTTCCCATGCAGAAAATAGATGGGGTGACCTATCTGGACGGATGTTATTATGACAACCTGCCGGTGGATCTTGCATTGAAAATGGGAGCAGAAGAAGTGATAGCTGTGGATCTGCACACTTCGCCCAGCCATCCCAATTATGTAAATAAACCGTATGTGACATATATTACCCCCAGCCGGCCTCTGGGAACGATTTTAAATTTTGACAGAAAGGTTCTGGATGACAATGTCAGGCTGGGCTATTACGATACCATGAAAGCCTTTGGACGCATGGCGGGAAAATCCTGTTGTTTTTATACGGAAGAACTGGGAGACTGGGACAAAGCCATCTGGAATTATTCTGCAAGGGTGGCGGCAGCGGAAGCCTGCCTCACAGAAGGAACGTTTAAACGATTTGTGAAACCTGGCAGCGGCAGACATCTCTGCGGCAGTATCGAGGAACATATCGGCAGAAAAACAGGATGCTATACCAGGGAAGATTATTTTCTGGGTGGGGCGGAAATCTGCGGTGAAATTTTTCAGATTCCGGAAGAGACCCCCTGGGGGCTGAAAGCCTTTATCCGGGAAATACAGGGAAAAATAAAAGAGCCGGAGTTTTATACGGACAGGGATTCTTTTGGAAAGAAGCCGGGGAATGAACGGATTTCCGACCGAAACGTGGCAAAATCACGGGCAGACAGAAGTTTTCTGACAGGATGTATTTATTATGGATACAAACAGAGAATGCCCGGACTGGAGGAACAGCTGAATCTGCTGATGTTCCATCCGGGGGAGCTGGCGGCGGCCCTGTTTCTGCTGGCTGTGGAAGAAACAGACAATCCGGTGTAGCACAACCGAAAACGGGGCATATAGTAATAGAGACAGAATAAATGGGAGTAAAGCAGTGGATTATAAACAGGAAATGTTTTACCGGATGCCGGACAGGAATATGCCCAAAATGCCCTTTTATATGGCATACCCCATGCAGAATGTATATCTGGAAGAACTGGAATATGAAAAAGATATGCAGAAATTAAAAGATCTGTATCCCAAAGAAGTGAAATCCATTCAGGCACTGGTAGAAGAAGAATGTGACAAGATGGAATATGAAGGCAGTCTGATGTTTGACGAATATCCCGATAAACTCATGCTCCGCCAGATTGTAAACCGGATTTATGACGGGGCCACGGGAGGCCAGATGAACATCCAGAGCTTTGAGGCAAGCCCCTATGAGGCAGAACAGTATGAAACAGATGACATGCAGGCCGAAGAACTTCCGCTGGAAGGCCGCATGGTGGAGCAGAGAAGGCCGCCAGGACCGGGCTGGGGACCGCCGCCACCGCCGCCGGGACCAGGCTGGGGACCGCCGCCACCGCCGCCAGGACCGGGCTGGGGCCCACCGCCACCGCCAGGAAGGCCTCCTCATGGCAACAATGGTCTGCAGAATCTGATCGAGGTACTGCTGTTTAACGAAATGTATCAGAGAAGATGCCGCCATAAACGCTGCCGCCGCTGGTGGTAGTCAGGCAGGATGCTGCATGTATCGGAACAGGAAACTCTCTGCGGGACTGTGGAAGTTCTGCAGGGAGTTTTGTTATCTTACAGGAAAAACCTTTTCACGCTAAAGTGCGAAAGTGACTTTCCGTAGATTTTGTGATAAAATGATTGAGAAATTGCGCTCTGTGGAAGAATGTAAGGAAAACGACGGATTAATAATTACCGGAAAGCCTGCCGGAAAGGATTGACCTTTCAGGAGTTATGTGTATAATGTTTGATAAATGCAGCCTGTGCAAACGGGGGATTTCAACAAGGATTCAGGGATCAGACAGAAGATTCTGGCGCCCTGATCCGGTAAAGTAAGAAAGGCCTGTTATGAAGGAATTACACCAGTTACTGGAAAAATATTTAAACGAACAGCTTATTCATATGGTGCTCAGCGGCCCGCGGCACCGGGAGAGTGCCGCCAGAATTCTTATCCGCCCGGTTCTGATTAAAAATAACCTGGTATTCCAGGCCAGTGAATATCAGGAGAAAAAAGTATTTCACAGGAATTATTCCAAAGGGGAAGCAGCCGCGGAGATTGAGAACCGGATTACGGAATACCGTCAGCTTGCCCTGTCTTCTCAACAGGGACAGGCCACTGTGCTGGTGAGTAAAAAGGGCAGAATTACCATAAAGGAAAAACAGTGTCCGGTCTGTGCCGGTGCCGGAGCATTTCAGGATGGTTCAGGTGTTTTACCGAAGATAAAACAGGTGGATTTATCCCATAACCGGAAGAAAAACCATATTCTGGAGCCAGAACAGAAAGTGGACTTTCTGGTGGATCTGGGAGTTCAGACAAAAGAAGGAAAAATTGTTAAATCCAGATATGATAAATTCCGTCAGATAAACCGTTTCCTGGAGTTTATCGAAGATATACTTCCCCAGCTTCCCCAGGACAGGGAACTGACCATTCTGGATTTCGGCTGCGGGAAATCCTATCTGACTTTTGCCATGTACCATTATCTGAAAGAGCTGAAAGGGTATCAGGTGCATATTATCGGACTGGATTTAAAAGCAGATGTGATAGAGACATGCAGCAGTCTGGCAGAAAAATACGGATATGACAGGCTGGAATTTCATGTGGGAGATATTGCCGGTTATGAAGGGGTGACAGACGTGGATATGGTAGTCACCCTCCATGCCTGCGATACAGCTACCGATTATGCCCTGGACAGGGCGATCCGCTGGGGTGCCAGGGTGATTCTGTCGGTGCCCTGCTGCCAGCATGAACTGAACCGGCAGATACAGAATGATTTACTGGCCCCGGTGCTGGGTTACGGACTGATAAAGGAACGGATGGCTGCGCTGATTACCGATGCCCTGCGGGGGCAGATTCTGGAGAGCAAAGGCTATCAGGTACAGATTCTGGAATTTATTGATATGGAGCATACGCCCAAAAATATTCTGATTCGTGCGGTGAAAAAAGGAAAGGCAAAAGACAGCAGGGGATACCGGGAAGTGATGGAATTTTTGCATACAGAGCCCACACTGGCTGTACTGCAGGATGGAAAGGAAGACAAACAGAATGCGTAAAGGCTTGATAAAGACAGTGGTATTGCTGCTGGTTTTTTGTGTAACCGTTGGAATTACAGGGCTGTTCAGTCATCAGGACAGTACAGATATGACTTCCGAAATGGCTCCGGCTACCCTTCCGGTGGTGTATCTGCAGCGGGAAGATGTCAGAATCAATGAGTTGTACGGATACAGCTCCGAAATGGATGGAACCGGAATGCGGGATACCATCACTCCCCTGGGAAAAGAACTGTCCCTGCCCATGGTGATAAAAACAGGGCAGAACCAGATTGATGAAGTAACTTATGAAGTGCGCACCATGAATATGGAGCGGCTGGTTGAAGATGGAACACTGGATGATTTTACAGAAAAAAACGGTGAAATACATCTCACTCTGCAGTTTCAGAATATTCTGGAGGAAGAAACGGAATACATGCTGGTGATTTCTGTAAAATATCGTGAAAAGCAGGTGTATTATTATACCAGAATTGCCAGAGAGAGCGACTATTATATCGGGGAATCCCTGGAATTTGTAAAGAATTTCCATGACCAGACCTTTGACAGGGAGAACGGGGACAGCCTTGCCACCTATCTGGAACCGGACAGCATGGGAGATAATACCACTTTGCAGAAAGTGACGATCCACTCCAGCCTGCGGCAGGTAACATGGGCAGATTTCCAGGGCGAGCGCCTGGAGCAGACCGTACCCTCTATCAAGGAAATGGGAAGTTCCTACAACACCATTATCCTTCCCTATGTGCTGACAGCCACAGGAGAGAACGGGGAAGTAGAATACTATAATGTGGAAGAGTATTACCGGGTCCGCTATGATCAGAGGGCGGGACGCATGTACCTGCTCAATTACGAGCGTACCATGAATCAGATTTTCCGGGGAGAAAACGGAAGGGTGAACCGGAACAAAATGCTTCTGGGTATCCGGTCGTCTGATGTGGAGCATATGGCAAATGAAAAAGGGAATATCATCGCCTTTGTCCAGGAAGGGGAACTCTGGAGTTACAACAGTGACAGCAACAGCCTTTCTCAGGTATACAGTTTCCGCAGTCCGGAAGGGATTTCAGACCGGGAAAACAATTCCGCACACCAGATTCGGATTATGAAAATTGATGAGACAGGCAGCATGGATTTTGTGGTGTACGGATATATGAACCGGGGGCTCCACGAGGGGCAGACAGGAATCAGCGTATACCATTATGACAGCGTGGGAAATACCATTGAAGAGGAGCTTTTTGTTCCCTCTGACAAATCTCCGGAAATGCTGAAAGCAGAATGGGGAAAACTTTTCTATGTGAGCGACGGAAATATTTTTTATCTGCTGGCCAATGACGTGCTGTACCGGATCGACCTTTCCAACAGAAAGGCAAAACAGGTGATGGAAGGGCTGGAAACGGGAAATTATGCGGTGTCTGAGGACGGGCGTTATATTGCATGGCAGGAAGGAGAAGACCAGGATCAGGCCCATTCACTGAAAATTATGGATCTGGAAGGAGAGGAAACCCGTATGGTTGAGGGCCATAAAGGAGAATATCTGAAGCCTGTGGGATTTGTGGAAAGCGATTTTGTGTATGGGGCTGCCAGAAAAGAAGACATTGTCACAGACGCTGCCGGAAATATCAGAGTTCCCATGTACCGGATTGTGATTGTAGACGAAAAATCCAGAGTGATCAAAGATTACCAGAAAAGCGGTTATTATGTGTCGAAAGCATATGTGGAACAGGAAACTATTTTCCTGGACCGGGAAATCCGCACGGAGACAGGGTATGAAAGTGTGGAGCAGGATACCATAAAGAACCAGCAGCTGGAGTCTTCCAGGAAAATTATCCTGGAAACAACCCAGACGGAAAAGAAACAGTGCCAGGTCCGGATCGTTCTTGGAGAGTCTTTGGAAGAAACGGTGAGACAGCCTCAGGTGATGGTACCGAAGGAAGTGGTGCTGAAAGAAAAGAGAACCGTAAAGCTGGAAACAGGCAGCGAACAGGAAACTTATTATGTGTACAGCGGCGGAAAAATCCTGCTGTCCACTCCTTCCCTGAAAGAAGCTGTTATTTCTGCAGACCAGTCCATGGGCGTGGTCATCGGCCAGGAACAGAAATATATCTGGCAGAGAGGAAAGAAAAACGTACAGCCTGCAATCGGGCCGGGAACCGTGGATTTGTCCGGGGTAAGCGATAATGATATTTCCCGCTGTCTGACATATCTGCTGAGAACAGAAGAAATCAATCTCGACGTGGACGACCTGGTTGCTCAGGGAGAGACTCCCAGGCAGATTCTGGAAGAGGCATTAAACGGAAGAAAAGTGATTGACCTGACAGGCTGCGGTGTGGAACAGGTACTGTATTATGTGAACCTGAATACTCCTGTATTTGCCATGGTGAAGCAGGAGGCTGTGCTGATTGTGGGATATGACGAACACAACACCCTTTTGTATTATCCGGATTTGAATGTGGTGCGCAAAATGGGAAGACAGGACAGCAATACCATGTTTGAAGAAGCCGGAAATGTATTTTTGGGCTATATCGAATAGTGTTCCGGTAAATTATGGTTATTTTGTATATCAGAAAGGGGGAATGCCGGCTTTTTTGTAGCATTATGGTGCTGTTTTTGAACATAATATTTTAAATTTTCTTAAAATATGCTATAATTGTATGGAAAATATACGGCAGTTTTTTAAGGAAGGTGAGATTGTGGAAGAACATGTAAGAAAAAAGTATCCATATGCGAAAAAGGAAGATCAGATTAAACGGGCAAATCATTTCCTGACCTTTGGTTATATGGTTTTTTATTTCTTTATTTTATGCCTTGTCTGGATATCCTGCGCTCAGGGGGAAAAAACCGCAGGATTTGCCGGAATCATTACCCTGGTTATAGTGGCGGTAACAGGAGTTTCCGTTTATTTGAATAAAAGGGATCCTTACGGTGTGAATGTACGTTATCTTACCTTTGTGGGTCTCTTTATTGTGGCGTTTTCCATGATGGTGTCCTTTGACGATTCCTTTGTGCGGTTTATGGCGGCGATCCCCTATATTGCATGTATTCTGTTTTTTAACCGAAAGTTTTCAGCCATATCCTGTATGGCATGTTTTTTGCTAAATGTGGGAATTGTGGTCTGTAAAATTCTGGTTACGCATACTTATGAGGGAAAGGGTGCCAAGGAACAGATCTGGACTACGGTCTGCATAGCGGTGATGCTTTTTCTGATTTACTATACGGCACAGCTTGCGGAGAAATTCAACCATGATACCAGACACAGCCTGACACGGGAGCAGGAAAGCCAGAAAAAGGTTATGGAAAATGTGCTGGAAGTGGCGGAAGAAGTGCGGAGAGGTACGGAAGAAGTAGTGCAGATTGTAAATGAGCTGAATGCTTCCACAGAAATTGTAAACGGAGCCATGAAAGACATTTCTGACAGTAACCAGAGTACAGCAGAAAATATCCAGACCCAGACCATTCAGACTCAGAATATCCAGGATTCCATCGGAACCACCCTGGAACATTCGGAGAATATGGTGCAGGTGGCGAAACAGTCAGAGGAATTAAACAGTCAGAGCCTTGAAATAATGCACCATCTGAAACGACAGTCAGACGTTATTGCTGATACGAACGGTGAAGTGGCAGCTTCCATGCATAAGCTGCAGGAGCGTACGGAAACGGTAAAAACCATAACAGATACTATTTTTGAAATTTCCAGCCAGACCAATCTGCTGGCATTGAATGCATCCATTGAAAGTGCAAGAGCGGGAGAAGCCGGCAGAGGATTTGCGGTGGTGGCGGATGAAATCCGCCAGCTTGCGGAACGGACCAAAGAGGAGACGGAGAGTATAGCGTCTATTCTCAATGAACTGTCAGAGGATGCCAGGGCGGCGGCAGAGGCAGTGTCCCGGTCTGTGGAAGCAGCTCAGGAGCAGGAACAGATGATTGACCAGGCTTCCGACAGTTTTGATAAAATGAATGGCAACGTAAATACCCTGATTGAAGACATTGACCAGATCGATCAGATGCTGGGCGGTCTTTCAGAGGCAAATAACCAGATAGTGGAAAATATCATGCATCTTTCCGCTACCACACAAGAAGTGACAGCTTCTTCTGTTCAGGCGGCGGATCTGAGTATGCAGAACCTGAATAATGCAGAGAATGCAAAATCTCTGTTAGGTAACGTATTGGAAGTATCCCATCAGTTGGATCAGTATATCAGTTAAAGGAGGATAATATGGATAAGGACGATATCAGAGTACAGTTAATCAGACAGTTTCCGGCAGAAGTGGTAGAGCAGAAAGGCTCCATGGACAAAATGTATTATTCCTGTCCTACCTGCGGCAGAATGGTTTCTCTGGGTATGGACAAGTGCGGAGGTTGCAGCCAGATTTTAAGCTGGAAAAGTATCAATCAGAAGGAATCTCCTAACGGGAAGAGAAAGGCGAAGCTGGAATTCGAGGTTTCAGAGGAATTTACTGTGGGAGACTGCAGGAAATGCCCCATTTCCTACATAGACACCAACGGTTCCCAGAGCGCTTATGAATGTCCTCTGAAGATGCGGGGCGCCTGCCGGATTGTATTATCTTAAGGAGGAGGGGGAATCATTCGTATGCAGAACAAATCATCTACGTTGTTGACGGAGGGGAGTATCTGGAAAAAGATTATTGCTTTTGCCATACCGATTTTTCTGGGCAACCTGTTTCAGCAGCTTTATAATACGGCAGATTCCCTGATTGTAGGAAATTTTATAGGAAGTGACGCTCTTGCGGCAGTCAGTTCCTCCGGGAACCTGATTTTCCTGATGGTGGGATTTTTCAGCGGTATTGCCATGGGAGCAGGCGTGGTCATTGCCCGTTATTACGGAGCCAGAAGAGCGGAGGAAGTGTCCGCGGCGGTACATACGCTGGTGGCTTTCGGCCTTGCGGCGGGGGTATTTCTGACGGTTGCAGGAGTTATGATTACGCCTCAGATTCTGACATGGATGGGGACGCCGGAAACGGTGTTCCCCAATTCTGTTTTGTATTTCAGAATCTATTTTGCAGGTTCCCTGGGATTTGTCATGTACAATGTTTTTGTGGGAATTCTGCAGTCTGTGGGAGACAGCAGACACCCGCTGATTTACCTGATTATTTCCTCTGTTACCAATATTGTACTGGATCTTTTGTTTATTGCAGTGCTGGACATGGGAGTGGGGGCTGCAGGAGCCGCCACCATTATTTCTCAGTTTTTCAGTGCATTTCTCTGTCTGATCCGGCTGACCAGGACAGAGGAAGAGTACCGGGTGGAGCTCAGGAAAATCAGGTTTGACGGAAATATGATGCGCCAGATTATTTCCAATGGGCTTCCGGCAGGGGTACAGAATTCCATTATTGCGCTGGCGAATGTGGTGGTGCAGTCCAACATCAATGTATTCGGCATGACTGCGGTGGCAGGCTGCGGCGCCTATTCCAAGATTGAAGGCTTTGGCTTTCTGCCCATCACCTGCTTTGCCCTTTCCCTGACTACCTTTATCAGTCAGAACCTGGGGGCAAAAGAGTATGAGCGTGCCAGAAAGGGAGCCAGATTCGGGATTTTCTGCTCCATTATCACAGCGGAGCTTGTGGGAATCTGTATTTATATTTTTATTCCCACACTGATACAGGCTTTCGACAGCAATCCGGCGGTTGTCCGGTTCGGAACCACACAGGCCAGGACCGTAACCCTGTTTTATTTTCTGCTGGCCTTTTCCCACTGTCTGGCCGGAATTTTCCGGGGAGCCGGGAAGTCCATAGTGCCCATGGTGGTGATGCTGCTCTGCTGGTGCGTTATTCGAATTACCTACATAACGGTTGCCGTGAAACTGGTTCCGGTTATCCGCACCGTATTCTGGGCCTACCCTCTGACCTGGAGTTTAAGCTCGATTATATTTTTAATTTATTTTCTGAAAGCAGACTGGATTCACGGGTTTGAGCGGCAGGAGCAGGCAAATGCCTGACCGACAGTTCAGGGCGGAACAGAAATTACAGATTTTACGGTAAACTGCTGCATATAATTTCCATGTCTGCACATACTACCTGCGTAAATATTTTCAGGAAGAATGGGAAGAAAGGCAGGAGACAGTTATGGCAACAGATTTTAAGCAGAGTGAAACCATGAAAAATTTAATGCGTGCATTTGCCGGGGAAAGTCAGGCGAGAAACCGCTATACCTTTGCAGCCGGACAGGCACATCAGCAGGGGCTGTATGTGATTGAAAAAATATTCCGGTTTACTGCGGACCAGGAGAAGGAGCATGCAGAAATTTTTTATAATCAGTTAAAGGAGCTGGCGGGAGAAACCATTGAGATTGACGGTACCTATCCCGTGGATTTAAGTCCTAATATGACAGAGCTGCTGAAAATGGCTCAGCACAATGAATATGAGGAACATGATGATGTGTATCAGCATTTTGGAGACAAGGCTCAGGAGGAAGGATTCGGCAAAGCCGCTGTAAAATTCCACAAAATTGCGGAAATCGAAAAAATCCATGGAGACCGGTTCGGGGAGTTTGCCAGACTGCTGGAAGAAAACAGACTGTTTGTATCCAAAGTGGAGACAAAATGGATGTGCCTGAACTGCGGCTATGTATATGAAGGCACAGAAGCACCCATGACCTGTCCTGTATGCGACCATGAACAGGGATGGTTTGTGCGCCTGGAGCTGGCTCCGTACTGCGGCCCTCAGATGAGTTAAAATTTTCGTATTATAGTCTGCCGGAAAAATCTCTCAGGGACTTTTCCGGCAGTTTTTTATCTTATATGAAAGACCTTGTCACGCTAGAGTGTGAAAGTGTTTTCCTATAAGGATTAGGGTGTCAAAAGGGTGCGCGCACCCTTTTGACACCCTAATCCTATATACATACCAGAAACGGATACCGCTTTTCTGTGGTTTTACGGTTTTTAGCGGGACAGGATGAAAAGAAGAAACGCCGGAGATGTCCATAAACAGGTACTTACAGCATTTCATATAGACTGGTAAAAGCCATGAAATAAAAGTTACCGCCCTTAAAAGCGGCCCCGGCGGAAAACCCTGTTTTTCAGGATTCAGCAAAAAAATTACAATTTTCATGATTTCTTCAAAATCTTGTGTTAAAATAGCGTTGTTATGATAGAAAACCTTTGCAGAAAAGGCAGAAAATGGAGGAAAGTATGAAAAAAAGAAATTATCTGGCGGCAGTGCTGCTGTTATTGGGAATGGCAGTATTTACCGGCTGTGGAAACAGCAAAAAGAATCAGGCAGAGAATTCTGAAAAAGACACGGAAGAAGCAAAAACAGAGGAATCAGAAAAAAGTGGGGAAGATATACTGGATTTTAAAGCGGAAGATTATGTGAAACTGGGAGATTATAAAGGGCTGAGCGTGAAATATCCCATTCCTGAGGTTTTCGAAGATGATGTGGAATTTTCCATTCAGCAGCTTGTGGAAGAGCATACGGAGTATAAGGAAATAAAAGACCGGGCATCCCAGGAAGGGGACAGCGTCAATATTGATTTCACCGGAGTAATAGACGGAGAAGAATTTGACGGTGGAAGCGGAGAAGATTTTGACCTGGTGATCGGTTCGGGAGAATTCCTGGAAGAGTTTGAAAAAAATCTGATTGATAAAAATGCCGGAGAAACATTTACCTTTCCGGTGACTTTCCCGGAGGACTACAATGAAATGGATCCCTCTTTGAACGGGAAGACGGCGGAGTTTACGGTGACTGTCAACAAAATCAGTGAAGTCATTGTTCCGGAATATAATGATGAGTTTGTAAAAAAGGTCTCAGATTACAGTACCACAGCAGAATATGAAGAATTCTTAAATGCAGATTTAATGATTTATGCTCAGGATGAATCTGATTCGGCGGCGGGAGAGGATGCCCTTGCGCTGGCTGTGCAGAATGCAACGGTGGATGGTTATCCCAAGGCTCTGTATGATTACTTTTATGATGAAACCGTGGAGGGATATGAGTTCTATGCATCTCTGATGGGCATGGAGTACGAAGAGTTTCTTGACGAAATGGGAGAAAACGCGGTAGAAGAGGGGACGCAGGCCCAGACAAATGAATATCTTGTGGTTCAGGCTATTGCAGACCAGGAAGGGCTGTCAGTGACAGAGGACAGCTATCAGGAAGAAGCAAAAGCCCTGGCAGAAGAATATGAATACGAATCTGTGGAAGAATTAGAAGCGGATTATGGGAAATCCGGCATAATCATTCAGATTGTGCGGGAAAAAGTGGTAGCGTTCCTCTGTGAAAATGCAGAGCTGGAAGAAGTTTCTCAGGAAGAGTATTATCAGGATGACGAAGAAGTCATAGAAGACGAAACAGAGGACAGTGAGGCAGACGAAGAGGTACCGGAAGAAGAGCCTGATGGAGAGACACCGGAAGAAGAGCCCCACGGAGAGACACCGGAAGAAGAAACAGACGAAGAATAAGTAGGATTACCGGATACAGGAACAGAGGTACAGGTTATGGAACATAAGGTAAAGCTGGCGATATTTGAATATACAATGATTACAGTGGCAGCAATTTTGCTGGTAGGAGGGGTGCATTTTTTTAAATTCCCCAATAATTTTTCTTTTGGCGGAGTTACCGGTATGGCGGTCATTTTCAGTGCAGTGACTCCTCTCAGCGCAGGAACCATAAATTTTGTCATCAATATGGCGCTGCTGGTAGTGGGTTTTGCCGCACTGGGACGTGAATTTGGAATTAAGACGGTTTATGTAAGCATTCTGATTTCTCTGGGGCTGAGCGCACTGGAAAAATATTTTCCAATGGCCCGCCCCATGACAGATGAGCCGGTGCTGGAACTGATATTCGCAATTATCCTTCCGGCATTAAGTTCCGCTATTTTATTTAATATCGGCGCCAGCGGAGGCGGTACGGATATTGTGGCCATGGTGCTGAAAAAGCACAGTACCGTCAATATAGGGACCGCTTTGTTTCTGGTGGATTTGATGATTACCGTAGCGGCCTGCTTTATATTTGACGCCCAGACCGGTCTGTTTTCTTTCTGCGGGCTCATGGCAAAATCTCTGGTGATTGACACCACCATTGAAAATATCAATCTGTGCAAATATTTTACCATTGTCTGTGATAACCCGGAACCTATCTGTGATTTTATTCACGAGGAACTTGTGCGGAGCGCCACCATTTTTCAGGCGGAAGGTACTTATACCCATAACAGGAAGTATGTAATTCTGACGGTTATGAAACGGGGACAGGCGGTTCAGCTCAGAAATTATATCAAATGGAATCAGCCGGATGCTTTTATGATGATTACCAACAGCAGTGAGATTATCGGAAAAGGATTCCGGGGCCTGAACTGAGTTTCGGCAAAACCATGTACACAGGAGGAAAATTATGAAATTGTTGGACTATCTGGGAACAGCATTGAGTATATCTGCAATTATGGCAATTATTTCCTACATTATGAGTTATCGGAATAAGGGAAATGAAGAGAAACAGAAAAACTACTGGAGAATCTGCTGTTTATTCGGCGGAATTACCATCGTGGTGGGAATTGGAGCACTGGCTGTGATGCTGCTGAATTAAAGGGCCAGAAAGCAGCCGGGCGTATATTGTATATCTGACAGAATAACTTTGTAAAAAAGCTGTTACCGATACAGGACAGGCAGACACCGTTCAGAGAGAATGGAGTCTGCCTGTGCCAGTAATCTGAAAAAGTCTTTATGAAATTCTGCTGACAGCAGACGTTTTGGCTTTGTTTTGCATTTTACAGGGCCTGCATGTCAGAAAGAATCTCCCACATATCATCTGCCCTGTCAGCAATGTATTTTGCCCCGTGGGAAAGCAGAAATTCCCGGCTGCGGAAACCCCAGCTTACACAGATACAGGGAATGCCGGAATTTTCGGCGGTGGTAATGTCCACATCGGAATCACCTACATAAACACACCGTTCCGGCGGAGACTGAAGCTCCTTCATGGCTGCGAAAACCGTATCCGGAGCAGGTTTGCGGGCAACCTGCGGAGATTCTCCGATGGCTGCGGTGATGTAGGGAGTAAAGAAGTCTTCACAGAGCCCCTTCACTGCCAGATCAAATTTATTGGAAACAACAGCCAGTTTGTAGCCGGATTCGGAAGCCTTTTTCAGGAAATCCAGAATACCGGGGAAAGGGCAGGTAAAATCTTTTTTGTGAAGGGCATAATGTTCCTGAAATTCTTTCAGGCAGCGGTCAAATTCCGGAAAATCGTGTCCGCCGGGAATGGCTTTTTCCATAAGAACCGTGACGCCGTTGCCCACCATCTGACGGACGGCATCTTCTGAATGAAGGGGGAAGCCGAACCGTTCCATGGCGTAATTTACGCTGTTTGTCAAATCTGTTAAAGTATCCAGAAGGGTTCCATCTAAATCAAAAATAATGGTATCAATATTCTGCGGCATAGTATCACTCCTTTGTGACAGCAGGTTACGGATAATTGCGAAAATTACCAGGTTTCTCAATCATCCCACCGGGGTTGAAGTTGAACATTAACATTTTATACCCCGGGGAAGAAATCTGCAAGAAAAATCTTTGTGTGTCTCCGGGAATATGGTATAATGTTTAAAGATATGACACGTCCGGACAGACAGGGATAACGGTAAGAGCCCCTGCAGGGAAAAATAACAGCCCCTGTGGAGGAATATGGGGAAATTCAGATAAACAAAGGAGAAATCATAAATGTGGGAAAAAGTATGGAAGCAGGATAAAATCGCCTTTGGCGGTGATTACAATCCGGAACAGTGGCCGGAGGAAACCTGGGAGGAGGACATGCGCCTGCTGAAACTGGCGCATATTGACACATTGACATTAAATGTATTTTCCTGGGCGGCGCTGCAGCCTTCCGAGGAAACATACTGTTTTGATAAACTGGATAAAATAATGGAACTGGCCAGAGCAAATAATATGAAAGTCTGCCTGGCCACCGGCACCGGCGCCCATCCTGCCTGGATGGCCCGGAAATATCCTGAAATTCTGCGGACCAGTGAACAGGGGATCAGACGGAAATTCGGAGGAAGGCATAATTCCTGTCCCAACAGTTCCGTATACCGGAAGTTTTCCGTAAAGCTGGCAGAGAAGCTGGCAGAGCGGTATCAGAAGTATGACAACGTGATTGCATGGCATATTTCCAATGAATACGGTGGGGAATGTTACTGTGAAAACTGTGAAAAGGCCTTTCGGCAGTGGCTGAAAAAAAGGTATGGTACCCTGGAGGAACTGAACCGTGCCTGGACCACTTCTTTCTGGGGGCATACTTTTTATGACTGGGAGGAAATCGTACTGCCGGATCTGCGCAGCGAGCATATGGAATCAGACCGGACCATGGCCCAGGCCATCAGTCTGGATTATCGGAGATTTAACTCAGACAGTATTCTGGACTGCTTCCGTCTGGAATACGAGGCTGTGAAAAAATATACGCCGGATATTCCGGTGACCACAAATCTCATGGGGGCTTATAAGCCCCTGGATTACCGGAAATGGGGAAAATATCTGGATTTTATTTCCTGGGACAATTACCCTTCCAATGAAGATTCCGTCAGCCAGATTGCCTTTCATCATGACCTGATGCGGGGGACCGGCGGCGGAAAGCCTTTTGTGCTTATGGAGCAGACGCCGAGCCAGCAGAACTGGCAGCCTTTTAATGCCCTGAAACGGCCGGGTGTAATGCGGCTGTGGAGTTATCAGGCAGTGGCCCACGGGTCCGACGCGGTGCTGTTTTTCCAGATGAAGCGAAGCATTGGTTCCTGTGAAAAATACCACGGAGCTGTGATCAGTCATGCAGGGCATGAGCATACAAGAGTATTCCGGGAAGTGGCAGAGCTGGGCCGGGAACTGGAACAGATTGGAAGTGAAATTATCGGTTCCGGAATCAGTGCACAGACAGCGCTGATGTTTGACTGGGAGAACTGGTGGGCAGTGGAATATTCCGCAGGCCCCAGTGTAAATCTGAAATATAAGGAGCAGGTGCTTCATTATTATACAGCTCTGCACAGGCAGAATATTCCTGTGGATATTATCGGGGAAGAAGACGATTTATCCGGTTACAAACTGGTGATTGCACCTCTTTTGTATATGACAAAGCCAGGTGTGGATGAGAGGATACGGGAATTTGTAAAAGCAGGGGGCACCTTTGTCACCACCTGCTTCAGCGGATATGTGGATGAAAGCGACCGGGTCATTACCGGCGGTTATCCCGGCAGGCTTCGGGATATTCTGGGGGTCTGGGTGGAAGAGAGCGACGCCCTGCCGGAACATAAAAGCAACCGGTTTATCTGTGAGAATCAGGAATATCCCGCTGAAATACTCTGTGATATTATACATCTGGAGGGAGCGGAGACTCTGGCGGAGTATCAGGAGGATTTTTATGCGGGAACTCCGGTTCTCACGGAAAATTCTTTTGGAAAGGGAAAGGCTTATTATGTGGGAACCTGTTCCGGAGATGAGTTTTACCGGGATTTTACCAGAAGGCTCTGCCGGGAACAGCAGATTGTGCCGGCAGGGGAAGTGCTGGAAGAAGTAGAAGCGGTGAGACGGAGAGGAGAACAGACAGAATACCTGTTTTTGCTGAATCATGGAGACAGAGAGCAGGAAATTTCCATACCGGAGCAGTGCCTGGAACTGACACAGGGAAAAGAATACCGCCAGGGGGAAAGGGTATTCCTTCCGGCAAAAGGCGTTATGATTTTAAGGTTCAGACGCTGATTCGAAAGAGAAAGGACAGAATGTGATGAATTGTTTGGGAAATCTTTTGTGGATGGTTTTCGGCGGCCTGTTCAGCAGTCTGGGATGGCTGCTGACCGGCTGCCTGTGGTGTATTACCATTGTGGGGATTCCGGTGGGAGTACAGTGTTTTAAGTTTGCAGGGCTGAGTCTCTGTCCCTTTGGGAAAGAAGTGCGCTACGGCGGCGGAACAGTTTCCCTTCTGGTCAATATTATCTGGCTGATTGTATCGGGAATTCCCATGGCGGCAGGATTTGCTTTCTGGGGCTGTCTGCTGTGCGTGACGGTGATTGGAATTCCCTTCGGACTGCAGATGTTTAAACTGGCTAAGCTGGCGCTGATGCCGTTCGGGGCTGTGGTAGAGTAGAAAGGACAGGTGTAGACCATGATTCTGTTAAAAGCAAACAGTGAACTTAAGAAAGTATTTGGCCGGATGCTGAATACCATGGGAGTCAACGTGGTATGGACCGGGAATTTTGTGGTGCTGAACAATTTCCTGATTCTTTCCGGAAACGTCCGGTCTCTGATTTTTAATTTTGACAATGGAAAAATCCTTACCAATGTGATAGAACTGCCGGATAAGGAAGAAGATATGGAGCCGGTGGCGGATAATGAAGTGGTCACTAATGTGCTGAATATGACCCTGTATGCCTTTGGAAAATGGGGCGTGATTAAGGGGCTGAAGGTAGACAAAGATTACAGTCAGCTAAACGGGCTGTTTTACGCCATATTGAAAGACATGAAAATAACACCGGGATTTCAGGACAACTATTTCCGGTTTTACAGAAATAACATACAGATGACCTATGAGGAAGTGGTGGAGGCCGCCCTGGAGGAGGGCCGGCGCAAGGCCCAGGAGGCCCCGGAAGAAAAGGAACAGGAGGCCCCGGAAGAAAAGGGCATGGGGCTGTGGCACAATATCCGTTGGAGTGTGGAAAAAGCCACTTTTATCAAAAGTGAGATTAAGGCGGCGGAGCGCAATACTGCCCGTCCGGGAAATAATTTTTACATAAGCGGCTACCAGTGTCCCGGCTGCGGAAGAAAACTCTATATGGCTGTATATCCTCAGGGCCGGGAATTTCCCGTGGAAACGGAGGAGGGTAAAGTATATCTGGCCAGAAGCTATACCTGCGGCAACTGTAACCTGTTCTATACCCCGAAGCCGGGCAGGCTGCTGCGGGAGGGCCAGAGCTATGCCATGAAATTCGGTGGTGACAAGGAAGCCTATGAAGATTATCAGGAGCTGCTTGGCAGCAAAGCAGAACATACTTCCAACTGTAATTTCAATGAGTTTGAATCCCAGCGGGGAAAACACACGCTGCCTGCCATTGAGGAGGCCTGTGCAGAGCTGGAGGAAAAGAGCGAGGAAGAACTGCAGGCTATTGCAGAACAGATAGACGACGGATTTTACCCGCCTCTGAAGGCAGAACCGTATCTTGAAAAAATCGAAGAACTGCTGGAGAGAAGACGCCGGGAAAAAGAAGAAAAGAAATCCGGAAAAAAGAAGGAAGAGGCAGTGCAGGCATCAGACAAAACTGCATCCGGTAAGGAAACCTCCGTGCCGGAAGGTAAAAACGTCTCCTCCCGTCATCCGGAAAAAGAGGAGGCTCCTTCTGGTTCTTCCAAAGAGAAATCAGAGGATTCTTCTGCCAGGGCCCAGGAAGAGCCTGGGAAGGAGCCGCAGGCTTCTGACAGCCCCAAAGAAGAACAGAAGGAGCAGGACAGCAGAAAATCCGCGGACCATACAGCAGCCGGAGAAGAGAAATCAGAGTCTGCATCCGGTCAGGAAGCTGTTTTGGCGAAAGGAAATTCCGGGAAGAAATCTCTGTTCCGGGAGAAGGAATCTGTCCTGAAGTTCCGAAAGCAGCAGGAAGAAAAGAAAGAGCCGAAAGAGGAAGAAGTGAATTTCCGGGAAAGATATAAAGCCCGTATGCGCACGCTGGAAAAAATGTCTCTGTTCCAGTTAAAAACGCTGCGCAGCCAGATTCAGTCGGATGAACGTCTGGACTGGATTGAAAAAGAAAAATTCACCAAACAGATCAAACAGGAAATTTTCCGGAAAGAGGAAGAAGAACTGCGCCGGAAAGCCGCGGAAAATATGGATAAGCCATACGGAATGGTGAAACGGGTAATGGAAGAAATTTCTCAGGGAGAGATTCCGGAGCCGGTGAAAAAGGAGCTGTTATCAGCGCTGGACGAGGTGAAGAAGCAGAGGGGGCAGGAAGAGGCCAAAAAGCTGATTGCCCTTGTACCGGAGCATATGAGCCGCAGCCAGTACCAGACTTTTAAGGAGAAGCTGGACAGGTTCCAGGACGCGGATATTTCCACTTACCAGGAGGTGCTGGAAGGAAAACGGAGACTGACGGAGAAACGGGAAATTTCCGCTATGCTGAGCCGGGCGGAAAAAAGCGACCGGAACGGTCTGATGCGGATGCTGAAGAAACTGAAAGAAGATGGATTTTCCGGGGAGCAGGCAGAACCGGCCATTGAGTTTATTGAAAAAAAGGTTCGTGCCATAGACGAAAAAGTCATTGATAAAATATGTCCCAATATTATGAGAATGTCCTTTGATGAGGCGGCGGAGGCTTATGAAAAAATCGAAGGGGGAGCGTTCCTGCCGGAATTAAAGACCAATACGCTGGAGATGATAGACCGGCGCCTGACAAAAATAAAAATGGATGAATGTGAGCTGCTGGTGGAAAAGCTGAGAGAAGAACTGAAGGGAAAAGTCAGAGATACCGAACGGCTGCATTTTTATGAAGTGCGAAAAGTGATGAACGGAGACTGGGGGCCCAGAGAGGCAGAGCTTGTGGCAAGAGCCATGAATACCTACGGCAGTGAGAGAGACCGTTATGAATTTCCCATTCTCATATGTGATTCCTCCCCAAGGAAAAACGGAAAGGAAGGTTTTATCCTGACACCGGACCACATATTCTATAACAGTGTGTTTAGCAGCGAAATGATACCGGTTCGTTCCATCCGGGGGATAGAAGGAATGACGGGGCTGCTGAACCGGGGCCTGTATCTGGACAGGAGCAACGGCGTCAGAACCAAAATTCCAGGAGGGATTGCTCCCAAAGATCTGAAGGCGCTGGGTGATGTTCTGGGTAAATTTGTGGCCTATCTGAAAGAAAAACCGGAGTCCAGAAGCATTGCCTATCTGGCGAAAGAAAAGCATGAGGTGAAATGCTGTTACCGCTGCGGTTATAATTACCGCAAAGGGAATGTCTGCCCAAAATGCGGATACCAGTCCAATCAGTAATCAGGAAGAACTGCCTGGGCTGAAACGTACAAAAAAATAAGAATCCTGTACCGGCAGTTTCCGCCGGTACAGGAAATCAGAAAACAGACAGCTTTAGCAGAGAGAGTTGTGTGAACTGAAATAAATTTATTTTTTCTTTATCCAGCTTCTGAGAGGGTTCACTTCCCTGGCTTTTGTGAGAATATCATCTGCATTGCCCATCAGATATTCGCTCAGCTGCTTCAGTTCTTCCGGCGTAAAACCGGAGGATTTTTCCATTGCACCGGAAGGCACGATGCCTTCCGCATAGTCTTTTCCCCGTTCAAAAATTACCCTTACAATTTTTTTTCCGTCTTTCTGTGGAAGCAGACCGGAATAGGTCATGCGCAATTCCTGTGACTGACTCATGAAAATACCCCTCCTCAGTATAGAATGATCATTACCCTGCAATACATGCAATATGGCCGTTTGCCACCCATGATCTTAAAAATATTATACATGATAAACCGTCTGGTGGCAAGGAATTACCTTTCGACAGAATAAGCCGTCCGATGACAGAAAATGCTCTATTGTAAACAGAGAGAAAATCCGGTAGAATGTATAAGGCAGTTTGAATGACAGCTACAGAAATGAGGTTATATATGAAATTAGGAATTACCATGGAAGGCGGCGCAAGCAGAACCGTATTCAGCTGCGGCGTCACCGACGCTTTTTTAGAAGAACAGATTATGCCGGATTACTTTATCGGGGTATCAGCGGGAATCGCCTACGGGGTATCCTATCTGTCTAGGCAGAAAGGAAGGAACCTGACCATTGCCCAGAAATATATGAGTGACAAACGATATATGGGGATCCGTCATCTGCTGAAACACAGGAATTATTACAATATTCCGTTTGTATTTGACGAAGTGCCCAACAAACTGGAATCCTTTGACTACGAAGCCTTTGAGGCCTTTTCGGGGAAGGTGGAAGCCTGCGTGACGAATATTCACACAGGAAAAGCCGAATATCTGGAGGTTCCCAGAAGAGACGAAAAATTTGACGTGCTGGTGGCAAGCTGTGCGCTGCCTATTCTGTTTCAGCCCGTGAAAGTGGGCAGACGATATTATCTGGACGGGGGACTGTCCGACTCCATTCCCTATGAACATGCCATGGAAGAAGGATGTGACAAAAACATCGTAATTCTTACCAGAGAACGGGGTTATGTGAAAAAGCCGGAGAAGGCGGGGGATATTTCCAGAAAATTATATAAAAAGTATCCCAATATTGTGGAAGCCATCAAAACCAGGCCGGAGAGATACAATGCATGTATGGAAAAGCTGATGGAGCGGGAACAGGCCGGAGAGGTTTTCGTAATCGCACCGGAAACAACCCATGGAGTGGGCAGAACAGAATCAGACCCGGAAAAACTCACGAAACTGTACCAGGAAGGCTACCAGCAGGCCAGAAAACAGATGGAGGATCTGAAACACTATCTGGGGCGTGGCTGACAGGCAGGCCGGCGCCGGAAAGGAGAGAAATATGAAATTGTTTCATCTGTCGGATCTGCATATCGGCAGGCAGTTACACCGCTACAGCCTGAAAGACAATCAGCAGGCAGTGCTTTCTCAGATTGTGAAACAGGCCCGCTGTCACAGGCCGGACGCTGTGCTGATTTGCGGCGATATTTTTGACCGCTCAGTGCCTTCCGGGGAGGCCTATACGGTGTTTGACGGATTTTTGCAGGAACTGGCAGAACTTACGCCTCAGATTCCGGTTCTGATCATTGCCGGCAATCACGATAATGCCCAGAGACTGAATTATGCCAGTTCTTTTCTGGAAAAACATCGGATTTATGTGTCAGTGACGGCTCCGGTCCGGCCGGAAGAACATCTGAAAAAAATTGTACTGGAAGATGAATGGGGAGAGGTGAATTTTTATCTGCTGCCCTTTTTAAAACCGGGATACGTCAGGCATCTGTTTGAGGAAGGGACTGTGACGGATTATGAAAGTGCCGTGCGGGAAATCCTGAACCGGGAAGAAATTGATTACAGCAGGCGGAACGTACTGCTGTCTCATCAGTTTTACACGGGCCGGGGACAGGAAATTCTCACCTGCGACTCCGAGCAGTCTGTGCTGACCGTGGGAGGACTGGACCAGATTGACGCATCTGTGGTGGAACAGTTTGATTACAGTGCCCTGGGCCATATTCACGGTCCTCAGATGGTAAAATTTCCCCATATCCGCTACTGCGGTACTCCTCTGAAATATTCCGTCAGCGAAGAACATCATAAGAAATCCATTACCATGGCCACACTGGGCAGGAAAGGGGAAGAGGTCCGGATTGAGACCATACCTTTGGAACCCATACAGGAGGTGCGCCGGGAACGGGGACTTCTGCAGGAAATCATCGGCCGGGCCGCAAAGGAAAACCGCCGGGATTTTATCAGTGTCACTCTGACAGATGAAAAGGAACCGTACCATCCCAGAGAACAGCTGGAGGAAGTCTATGACTGTCTGCTGGAACTTAAAATCGACAATACCAGAACCAGGAACCTGCTGGAAATTCAGGAAGACACCTGCAGTCTTCTGAGTCCCATGGAAGCCTTTCGGGTATTTTATCAGGAAATGCAGGGGCAGCCGCTGACAGAAGCGGAGGAGCAGCTCACAGAAACAATTCTGGAGGAACTGGGAGGGGAAGTATGAAACCGGTAAAACTTGTTATGTCAGCTTTCGGCTCCTATGCCGGAGAGGAAGTTCTGGATTTTCAGAACAGGAATCAGGGCGTGTTTTTAATTACCGGAGATACCGGAGCCGGCAAAACCACCATATTTGACGCCATTACCTATGCCCTGTATGACCAGACCAGCGGCGGAGTGCGGGAAGGGGATATGATGCGCAGCCAGTATGCGGAGCCGGAGACGCCCACTTTTGTGGAATTTACGTTTTCCTGCGGGAAAGAAGAATACAGAGTCCGGCGTAATCCCAATTACCGGAGGCAGAGCAGACGGAAAAATAAAGAAGGAGCATATTCCATGACGAAAGAGTCTGCTTCCGTTGTACTGCGGCTGCCGGACGGACAGGAGTTTCCGGGGAAAATCAGGGAAATCAATGAGAAAATTGTAGAAATTCTGGGTCTTGGAGCGTCCCAGTTTACCCAGACTGCCATGATTGCCCAGGGAGAATTTTTAAGGCTTCTCCATGCTTCTTCTAAAGAGCGGAAAGAAATATTTGCCAGAATATTTGACACAGAAATTTACGCCGCTTTTCAGATGAAGCTGCGGGAACGCAGTAAATCCCTGTACGGACAGCTTGAAGATAACCGCAAACTCTGTGACCATGAGATACAGGGGGTACAGTATCCCGTGGACAGTGCAGCCGGAAATTCCTGGGAGGAAAGCCGGGGGCTTCTGGAGACCAGGCCCTGGCAGATGCTGGCAAGCCTCGACGAACTGATTCAGGAACTGGAAGAGGGAGAAGGGAAAATCCGGGCCAGGGAAGAGGTGGTTCAGAGAGAGCTGGAAGAAACTGCCTGGAAACTCCGGCAGGCCGGAGAAATCAACCGGTTATTTCAGCGGATGGAAGAATCAGAGCATGAAATTGCCAGAGGCAGAAAGAAGCTGCAGCAGCAAAAGGAGCAGGAGCAGAAGGAAACATCACAGCTTCAGGAGAATACCCGCAGATATGAGAGCCGGATGCCGGAACTGTCGGAACAGATTGCCAGGTGGCGCAGCTTTCTGCCAAAATATGATTTACTGAGAGAAAAGCAGCAGGGGGCGGCTCAGGCCAGGAGACGGCAGCAACAGACAGAAGACAGCTGCCGGCAGGTGCAGAAGAAACTGGAAACCATAATGCATTCCATGGAGCAGGCTATGGAGCAGCAGAAAATCCTGGAAAAGGCAGCGGCAGACCTGCCTGTACTGGAGGAACGAAAGAAAGCTCTGGAAAACCGTCAGTCTTTGCTGGATGAAATGATTCAGACTCAAAAGCGTCTGAACCATCAGGAAAAGAAACGGGAAGAGCAGCGGGAAAAGACCGAAAAGTCCCTGCTGATTTTTCAGGAAAAAAGCCGGGAATATGAGGAGAAAAATCAGCGGTTTATTCAGGAACAGGTGGGAATTATTGCCCAAAGCCTCCAGGAAGGAGAGGCCTGTCCGGTCTGCGGTTCCAAAAGCCATCCGAAAAAAGCAGAACTGTCAGAGAAAGCCGTGACTCAGCAGCAGGCAGAACAGGCCAAAAAGGAGCGGGAACAGGCGGACCGGGAGATGAACCTGTGCCGGGAAGCATTTCAGAAGGTGAAAGAAACCTGTGAAAAGGAAAAATCCCTGCTGGAACGAGATGGGAAACGGCTCTTTGGAGAGGATTTTTCTCCGGAGATGATTCTGCCTGCCCTTTCAGACTGCAGGAAAGAAAGGGAACAGACAGATATCCGGTTAAAAGAGGCAAAAGAGCAGGAAAAACAGCTGCAGCAGTTAAGAGAAACACTGCAGAAATCACAGCAGGAAAAAGAAAGGCTGGAGCAGCAGAGAGAAACCTTCACACAGAAACAGTATGAAGCAAAACTGGCTTTTGAAACTGCAAATCAGACAGTGCAGTCCCTTCTGGAGGAACTGCCCTTTTCCCTGGAAGAAGAATTAAAACGGTATCTGGAAACTGCAGAACAGGAGAAAGCCGGACTGGAGAGAGAGAAATCTCAGTCGGAAAAATCTCTGCAGAAACTCCGGCAGGAGCTGGCCCGGAATCAGGGAATCCTCACAGAGCAGCAGAAAAACCAGGAACTGCTCAGACAGCAGCTGACGGGAAAGGAACCGGTGGATTCTGCTCCTGTGCTGGAGCGGGAACAGCAGTTAAAGAAGCTGGCAGGAAAACTGGAACAGGAAAAACTACAGCTTGCTTCTTTAAAAAGCCGAAACTGTCAGGCAAGGAAGCAGCTGGGAAAACTGGAAGAACAGCGAAAATCCTTAACAGAACAGTATGAGCTTGTCAGTAATCTGGATAAAACAGCAAACGGTAACCTGGCACAGCATATTCGAATGGATTTTCAGACCTATGTACAGCGGCGTTATTTTCGTTCCGTGATCGGGGAGGCCAACCGGCGGCTGGTAAAAATGAACGGCAGCCAGTTTATCCTGCGATGCCGAGAACTGGAGCATCTGGGCAGACAGGGAGAAGCAGGGCTGGATTTGGATGTGTATGATCTGGTCACAGACCGGGTGCGGGATGTGAAAACCCTTTCCGGGGGCGAATCATTTCTGGCAGCCCTGTCTATGGCCCTTGGCATGGCAGATGTGATTCGCAGCACTGCAGGCCGGGTGCATCTGGATACCATGTTTATTGACGAGGGGTTCGGTTCTCTGGATGAAGAGGCCAGAGGAAAAGCCATCGGCATTCTGAACGAGCTGGCAGGAGGTACCAGGCTGGTGGGAATTATTTCCCATGTGACAGAGCTGAAAGAGCAGATGGACCGGAAACTGGTAATCAGTAAAAGTGAAAAAGGCAGCCATGCCAGATGGGTGCTGGAGGGGCAGGAACAGAGCGGTTAAGCAGAATTTGTCGAAAAAAGGAAATAATAAGCAAACAGGTAAACAGGAGACACACAGAAAAATAAGCAAATAAATAAGCTAAATTTCCAAAATAAGCAAACAAATAAGCAAACAAACGGGCAAAGTTTGTCGAAATAAGCAAACAAATAAGCAAAATCTTCCAAATAAGCAAACATACTGTTTGCTTATTTTTTGCTTTTTCGATAAAATAAAAAAGACGTATCATTTTACTATATGATGTCCCACTATGTGAATCCGTTACTGGAAGCGGGACAGCTGAAAATGACCTTGCCGGATAAGCCCAAAAGCAAAAATCAGAGGTATTACAGCGGCGCTCCGGAAGACTGAAAGGATAACACAACAGGATGAAACTATACTTATTCCGCCATGGGACCACCAGAGGCAACCGGGAACACCGGTATGTGGGACGTACCGACGAGGGAATTCTGGCGTCAGAAAAAGAACGTCTGAGACAGAAGGGCAGGTTATTTCCACCGCCGGATGGATTGTTTGCAAGTCCCAGCCGCCGATGCCTGGAAACAGCCCAGGCGTTGTATCCGTCACTGTTCCCTCCGAAAGGAAATATTATTCTGGAACCGGATCTGCGGGAAATGGATTTCGGCGAATTTGAATATAAAAATTATCAGGAACTGGATGGAAATCCCGCCTATCAGAAGTATCTTGACAGCGGCGGAACCACTGGATTTCCAGGAGGAGAAGAACCGGAGGAATTTCGCCGCCGGTGCCGGGAAGCCTTTTGCCGGTGCGTCCGTACCGCGCAGGAACATCAATGGGAAACGGTGGTATTTGCAGTCCACGGCGGGACAATTATGTCCATCATGGAAGGATTTGCAGAGCCGCCCGGAGGATATTTTGAATACCAGGTGCAGAATGGCTGCGGATATCTCACGGAGCTGACAGAATATGGAAGAGAGGCTCCAGAGCCTGAAGCTGCGGGGGTTTTATTTTCCCCGGAAGAGATGATATCAATAAAATTAACAATAGAGGAGGAAATCAGATGAAGATTATATTTTTGGATGCAAAGACCATTGGAGAGGATATGGACCTGTCCGGTTATGAAACACTGGGGGAAGTGGTAAAATATGACTTTTCCACACCTCAGGAAGCCAGCCAGCGGGTAAAAGACGCAGATGTCATTATTGTAAATAAGGTGCCGGTAAATGAAGAAACCATAAAAACTGCAGAAAATCTGAAACTGGTATGCGTGGCGGCAACCGGAACCAATAATCTGGACAAGGAGTATCTGGAGCAGAGAGGGATTGCATGGCGCAATGTGGCAGGCTATTCCACCGAATGCGTAACCCAGCATACGTTTGCCCTGCTGTTTTACCTGCTGGAACATCTGCCTTATTACGATGAATATGTGAAATCGGAAAAATATGTGGAAGACCGGATTTTTACCCACTTTGACAAAAAATTCTCAGAGCTGGACAAAAAGACCTGGGGAATCATCGGCATGGGGGCCATTGGAAGAAGGGTGGCAGAAGCGGCAAAAATCTTCGGATGCAATGTGATTTACTATTCCACTTCCGGAAAAAATAATCAGCCGGGTTATCAGCGGGTGGAACTGGACGAACTGTTGGAAAAATCTGATATTGTGTCTGTTCATGCCCCTCTGACTCCGGAGACAGAAGGGCTGATGGATAAAAAAGCCTTTGAAAAAATGAAAAAATCCGCTGTTTTCCTGAATCTGGGCAGAGGCCCCATAGTAGTGGAACAGGATCTGGCAGAAGCCCTGAAAAATGGGGAAATTGCAGCAGCCGGACTGGATGTGCTGTGCGTGGAACCCATGAGTCCGGAAAATCCCCTGAAAGAAATCAAGGACAGCGGAAAACTGCTGATTACACCTCATATTGCATGGGCCAGCGTAGAAGCCAGAACCAGACTTGTAAATACCATACTGAACCAGATACGGGAATTTTTTATTCCATAGGAATATCCTGCCCTGCTGAGGCGTGAAAGTGTTTTTCGGCAGAAATAATAATATGCAAAGAACCGCCCGGAATTTCGGACTTAACTGGGTATCCCTGCATCCAGACCGCTGTGATAGGAATTGTTTCCAAGGCGTTTTGACAGTCTGCTGATTTCCAGTGTTTCTGCCGGTGTAAAGGGTTTTTTCAAAAAAAGCCTGTCCAGGGCTGTCAGTGTTTCCAGATAGCGTTTTTTGGCCCCTTTCATCATATGGGGGAAAGAAGCATCGGAAACCAGGGAGGTGTCCCAGGGATTTTTCCAGGGGCGGCGGCGCAGATTCAGAGGGTCGGTGTGGACAGAGGGATTTTTTTCCGGAATCATGGTGGAAAACAGGGAATACCCCAGAATACGCTGTTCCAGTGCGCGGACTACGGTTTTTTTCCAGCCGAAAGGGTCGTGGAAGAATCTCGTACCCAGCTGTATGGAACGGATGGCGGCGTGCATGGTAATACGGTGCACGCCCAGATGGGGATAAGCCTGCCTGTATACATTATGCAGTATGCGGGAAATGGTGCGCAGTTCATAAGGGGAAAGAGAAATCACTCTGCTTTGCCGAAAAGCAGAAGGCGGGCAGCGGCGGTAAAGGGCCAGCAGCGTGGTGTCAATTTCTGTTTCCAGACTCATATGGCGGCCATGGTACCGGTTATTTTTTTCCCGGAACCTGGTTTTCCAGTAGACATAAGGGTGACAGTGGGTGTCCAGCAGGTAGTGGCCAAGAAAGCCGGCAATATAGGCTTCGGCAATCTGCTGTTCTTTTTTGCCGGAAAACAGTCTGCGGCTGTTCAGCAGATGGCGGAGAAATCTGCCGGTATGTTCTGTGTGGGCCACCGAGCCAATGTTGTTTTCATGAATGAGATAGGAAGGCAGGAAGTAAAAAAACAGGTCGGGTCCCTGCAGTCCCAGACTGTATGCGGCATGATTGTTTTGAATAACCTGTTTCAGAGGGATGTCATCCAGTTTCTTCCAGGTGTTCAGACCGAACAGGTAATGTGTGGTAAATCCAGGCATGGTGTTGTCCTCCTGTGGGGTGGTTTTGAAAACGACAGGTACAGTCTCTATTATATACAATCCGGTGAAAAAATCACAGGCAGATTATTAAGAATCAGATTATGGCTGAAATGTAATAACTATTTATTAAAATCGCAATAATTTATTTACAAAAAATGGATAATCCTGTACAATAATAACAATAGGTTATTCTGTCATTTGCCAGAAAAGGAAAAATGTTGAGTAATGTCAGGTTTTATGGATATCAGCTATGGCATATTTGTACAAACCATCCTGAATCTGGACAGGTAGAGACGAATATGTGCATGTTGAGATAATAATTAACAGGAAAAGGAGAGAAAAAATGGGTAAAGAAATGATTGCAATGCTTCTTGCCGGTGGACAGGGTTCCCGCCTTTACGCGCTGACCCAGAAGCTGGCAAAACCTGCGGTTCCCTTTGGCGGGAAATATCGTATTATAGATTTTCCACTGTCAAACTGTGTGAACTCCGGAATTGATACGGTAGGTATTCTGACACAGTATCAGCCGCTGATTTTGAATGAGTATATTGGAAATGGCCAGCCCTGGGACCTGGACCGTCTGTATGGAGGAGTACATGTGCTTCCGCCTTATCAGCAGGCTTCCGGTTCTGACTGGTATAAAGGAACTGCAAACGCAATATATCAGAATATTTCTTTTATTGACCGTTATGACCCGGAATATGTCATTATTCTTTCCGGTGACCAGATCTGCAAGCAGGATTACAGCGATTTCCTCCGGTTCCATAAGGAAAAGGGAGCAGAGTTTTCAGTGGCTGTTATGGAAGTACCCTGGGAGGAGGCGTCCAGGTTCGGCCTTATGGTTGCAGACGAGGATGATAAGATTACAGAGTTCCAGGAAAAGCCCAAGGAGCCCAAATCCAATCTGGCTTCCATGGGAATTTATATTTTCAACTGGGACATTCTCAGAAAATATCTGATTGAGGATGAGGAAGATCCCACTTCAGAAAACGATTTTGGAAACAACATTATCCCGAATCTGTTAAAAGACGGACGGAAAATGTATGCATATCATTTTAAGGGATACTGGAAAGACGTGGGAACCATTTCTTCCCTCTGGGAAGCAAATATGGAAGTTCTTGACCCGGAGCACAGCGGGATTAACCTTTTTGATGAAAAATGGAAAATTTACAGCCGAAACAGCGGTATGACCGGGCATAAAATCAATACAGGGGCCCAGGTGGAAAATTCCATGATTACTGACGGTTGTAATATTTCCGGAAATGTGAAGCATTCCATTCTTTTTGCAGGTGTGAAAGTGGAAGAAGGCGCTCATGTGGAAGACGCGGTGGTAATGGGTAATACCATTATCAAGGCAGGAGCCCAGGTAAAACACTGTATTATTGCAGAAAATGTAATTATCGGGCAGAATGCCCAGGTGGGACAGATGCCGGAAGGCGATGTGACAGGCGTGGCAACCGTTGGGCCTGGAGTTTATGTGGGTGACAATGCTGTAATCGGACCTGATTCCATGGTCAGTGATAATGTAAAGGATGGTGATAAACAATGATGAATTCCAACAACACAAATGCACTGGGCATTATTTTTCCCAATGCCTATGATGAGCTTGTACCAGAACTGACCAGCGAACGTCTGATGGCTTCCATCCCTTTCGCAGGACGTTACCGCATGATAGATTTTGTGCTGTCCAGTATGGTGAACTGCGGAGTTGATAATATTACCGTGCTGGTGCGTGAAAATTATTTCTCATTGCTGGACCACCTGGGTTCCGGACGTGAATGGGATCTGTCCCGGAAGAATGGCGGACTGAATATTTTCCCGCCTTTTGCTCAGAAAAATATGGGTGTTTACACAGGACGGGTGGGCATGATTGCCAGCATTGTGGGATTTTTGAAATCCCAGAAAGAAAAATATGTAATTATGTCAGATACCAACATTGCATTTAATTTTGATTTTAAAGCACTGCTGGACGCTCACATTGCCAGTGAGGCGGACGTTACCATCGCATATACAAAGGAAAATCTGCCGGAGAGTATTCTCAAAGCAGATGAACTGACCAAAGGCATGTACTATACCCTTGATCTGGAAGGAGACCGGGTAAAGAGAATACATATCAATTCTCAGGAAACCGGAGAAAAGAATTTCTCCATGAATGTATATGTATTTGAGCGTGAGTATCTGATTAACCTTATCAGTGAAGCCTTCAAGAGAGGCAGCACCTATCTGGAGCGGGATATTTTAGTTCCGCATCTGGATGAAATGAAGGTTATGGGATATGAGTATACGGAATATGCAGCGCGGATTGACAGTCTGAAAGGCTATTTTGATGCAAATATGAAACTTCTGGACAATGCAAACCTGGAGGCCCTGTTTGGAAAGAATTCCATTTATACCAAGATTCGTGACGATAACCCTACCCGCTATGTAAACGGTGCTTCCGCACGAAATGTTATGGTGGCTGACGGTTGTGTCATTGAGGGAGAAGTTGAAAACTGCGTGCTGTTCCGTGGTGTGAAAATCGGCAAAGGCGCCAAAGTTAAAAATGCAGTGCTGATGCAGGATACTGTGATTGAGGAAGGCGTTCATGCAGAATATATTATCACAGATAAAAAAGTAAGAGTTTCCGGCGGCAAAGAGCTGAAGGGTACCGATACGTTCCCGATTTTTGTGGCCAAAAAACAGGTGGTTTAATATCAGATAACAAATGATTGAACCCTGCTGAGTTCCGGAGTGAGATGGAAGTTCAGCAGGGTTCTTTTAAACGGCTGTGTATGGCAGACTGTATTTCCGGAAGTCCTTTACGAGAGGCAGTAACAGAGGTATAATTAGTCAGATAATAACACAGAAATACATAAATGAGCCAATGTAAGATTAAGATTACAGAACCGGCAGGAACAGAAAGCAGTAAAGGCAGGCATGATATGATTGAGAAAAAACTGGTAAAAGAACTGTGCAGAAAAAATGAATTTTATTCCAGAGGACAGGAACTTTTACGGTCCGGCTATGTGAAATCCATCCGCTGTGAAGGGAAAAACAGCCAGGGCCGGGAAATGGTGGGAATTCAGGCCAGAGTTCAGGGCAGCGGTATCAGCCAGTATCAGGTGATGGCCAGTGTGGATGAAGAACAGTCTGAAATTATCCATGTTTCCTGTACCTGTCCGGCCTTTTACAATTATGAAGGAATCTGCAAGCACTGTGCGGCAGTTTTGCTGCAGTATATTCAGAACAGGGACAGCAGGAACGTACTGGCAGACTCCTCTGCCGGCAGGGGAGTTATGCCGGGCCGCAGCAGCAGCTACGGACTGTCCCGGCTGCTGAACCAGTATAAAGAAAAAGAGCGTCTGGTATACAGCCAGATGGAAATGAACGGAACCATAGGACTGGAACCGCGGCTGTCTGTGGCCTACGGACAGATTCATGTGGAATTTAAAATCGGGAACAAAAGAAAATATGTGCTGAAAAATATTACATCCTTTACAGACGCCCTGCGCCGGAGAGAATGGGTTTCCTATGGAAAAGAGCTGGAATTTTATCATACGCCGGAGGCTTTTACCAGGACAGGCAGAGCTCTGGCGGAATTCCTTATGCTGGAGGTGGAAAACCAGAACCGGGGAAAGCAGATCCGTAACTTTCATGACAAAAATGCAAATCGTTATGTTCCGGTTCACAGCGGTAATATGGACCGCTTTTTTGCAGCCCTGGGAAAGGAAACCTTTGAGGTGGAAATGAATTACAGCCACAGGGGGAACTGGCGCCTTTCAGACGAAAAATATCTGCCCCGGATTACCATACAGGGGCAGTCCGACGGAGCGCTGCTGGAAGCAGAGGAAGTATTCTATACCTATGGAAGCGACTGGGCCTATCTGTGGAAAGACGGGGTGATTTACCGTGATTCCATAGAACATGTCCGGGATATCCGGCCTTTCTGGGACTATATGAGCAGCTACAAATATGAAAGTTTTTTTGTATCCAAAGGGGAACTGCCGGCTTTCTGCCGGAATCTTCTGCCGGTGCTGGAAAAGCACTGCCAGGTAAAAAAGCAGAGCTTTCTGGAGAAACTGTATCTCCCGCCGGAACCGGAATATGAAATTTATCTGGATGCGCCGGACAGGCAGACCGTGGTATGTGAGATGTATGTGCGGTATGATGAATTAAAGTACAATATTTTTGACAAACCCCGTATGATTGAGAACCGGGACGAGCTGGCAGAACTGAAACAGAAAGAACATGTGCGCCTCTGGTTTCAGAATACAGATGTCCATAAAAAACAGATGATTCTGTCGGGAGATGATGAAAAGCTGTATGAACTTCTGACAGAAGGTATGGAAGAACTGTCACAGACTGGCACAGTTTATGTCAGCGACAGGCTGAAATCCATTCAGGTAAATCCTGCCCCGGCTGTTTCTGTGGGGGTGTCTCTGAAAGGAGAGCTGCTGGAGCTGACACTGAACAGTGAAGAAATGCCCCTTGAGGAACTGTTGGATATTCTTGCTTCCTGTCAGGAAAAACGAAGATTTGTCCGGCTGAAAAGCGGAGACTTTCTGAGTATGGAGGATAACGGGCTGACGGTTCTGTCCGGTATTCAGAAAAGCCTGTCTGTTTCTGCCGGAGCCTGGGAACAGGGAAGCATTTTTCTGCCGAAATACAGGGCTTTGTATCTGGACGGAGAGCTGAAAGAAAGAAATGGATTTCATGCGGTAAAAAACAGGAGCTTTAAGGCTCTTGTACGGAATATGAAAACCGTGGAAGACAATGATTTTGAGGTTCCCTCCTCTCTGGAAAAGGTTCTGCGGGAGTATCAGAAACAGGGGTTTCTGTGGCTGAAAACCCTGAATGCCAATGGATTCGGCGGGATTCTGGCAGACGATATGGGTCTGGGAAAAACCCTGCAGGTGATAGCATTTCTCCTGTCAGAACAGGAGGAAAGGATCCGGATACAAAAACAGCAGGAGGAAGAACAGGGGCAGAAAGGCAGTCTGCCGGAAAGCATTCATACAAATTTTGCCCTGATCGTCTGCCCGGCTTCCCTGGTCTATAACTGGGAAAGCGAGATCCGGCGGTTTGCTCCCGCACTTCATGGGGTGGTTCTGACCGGAACTGCAAAAGAACGGGCCCGGATTCTGGAGACAGCCAAGGAAAAGGACATTCTGATTACCTCTTACGATTTGCTCCGTCGAGATGTGGAACTGTATGAAAACCACTGGTTTCACTATGAAATTCTGGACGAAGCCCAGTATATCAAGAACCACAACACCAAAGCGGCCAGAGGTGCAAAGGCTGTCCGGGCGGGCTTTAAAGCGGCGCTGACCGGAACACCTGTGGAAAACAGACTCAGCGAACTGTGGAGTATTTTTGATTACCTGATGCCGGGTTTCCTGCACAGCTACAGCCGGTTCCGGGAGGAAACAGAGATTCCTGTGGTCATAAATCAGGAGGAAGAGGCAGCCGGCCGCCTGCGGAATATGATTCGCCCCTTTGTACTGCGGCGTCTGAAAAAGGACGTGTTAAAGGATTTGCCGGACAAAATGGAGGAGGCGGTATTTGCCCGGATGGAAGGAGAGCAGAACAAACTGTACGCCGCCCACGTACAGCGTATGAAACGGATGCTGGACGACCAGACAGAGGCGGAATTTGCCGCACAGAAAATCCAGATTCTGGCAGAACTCACAAGGCTGCGCCAGCTCTGCTGCGATCCGTCTCTGATTTATGAAAATTATAAGGGAGAATCTGCCAAACTGCTGATGTGTATGGATCTGATACAAAATGCCATGGACGGAGGCCATCGCATTCTGGTTTTTTCCCAGTTTACATCCATGCTGGCCAGAATACAGGAACAGCTGCAGAAAGAAGGAATTTCTTATCTGAGTCTGACCGGAGCGGTCAGCAAAGAACGCCGGGTGGAGATGGTGAACCAGTTTCAGGAGGGAAACATACCGGTGTTCTGTATTTCTCTGAAAGCCGGAGGAACAGGGCTGAATCTGACAGCGGCAGATCTTGTCATTCATTACGACCCCTGGTGGAATGTGGCGGTTCAGAATCAGGCCACAGACCGGGCCCATCGGATTGGACAGAAAAATCCCGTTACGGTGTACAAGCTGATTGCACAGGGAACCATTGAAGAAAATATTTTAAGGCTGCAGGAAAAAAAGAGTGAGCTGGCAGAACAGCTTCTGGGAAAAGAAGGATTTGAGGGCGTGAAATTTACCAGAGAAGAAATGATAAGGCTGCTGGAAGGCGGGGACTGACAGACAGCCTGTGTCTTAAGGGCTGGTGTACGGTAACAGGAGAAGGCTGCCGGAATACCGACAGGAGAAAATGCATGGAATTATTATATGGAACATCCAATGAGGGAAAGCTGCTGCTTATGAGACGGATGCTTAAGCCTTTGAATCTTACGTTAAAAGGATTGAAGGATATGAAAGAAACGGTTCCGGAGCCGGAGGAGACAGGGAAGACATTACTGGAAAATGCCCGCATCAAAGCCAGAGCATATTATGAAGCATTTCAGGTTCCGGTGTTTTCCTGCGATACCGGCCTTTTTTTTGAGGGGCTTCCGGAGGAACTGCAGCCGGGGATATATGTAAGAAGGATCCAGGGACGATCCTGTACGGACCAGGAGCTGACGGATTACTTCAGCAGCCTGGCCCGGCAGTTCGGCGGCCTGAAGGGCCGGTATCGGAGCGCAGTCTGTTTTTACCGGAGCGGACAGGAAAGATATGAGAGTCAGGACAGCAGTTTGTGGGGCCTGCCGTTTCTTATTACCCGGATACCTCACCTCAAAACCCAGGAAGGATTTCCCATAGACCGGCTTTCCGTTCAGATTTCCAGCGGAAAGTATTATTACGATTTGCCGGATTATGCGCAGGATGAACTGGCTGCGTCAGCAGAGGGAGTCCAGGCGTTTTTCCGGCGCAGCCTGAATCTGACAGGAGAATGAAATCAGAGTTCACGTCTTTATTCATTGCGGCAGCGCAGGGTTACCACAAAAGCAGCTCCTCCGCCCGGCGTATCTTCCACCCGGATGCTGCCTTTGTGCATGTGAATAATTTCCCGTGCAATACAGAGGCCCAGGCCGAAATGGGCTTTGTCCTTATGAGATTTGTCACAGCGGTAAAAACGGTCAAACACCGCTTCTTTTTCCGAATCCGGAATGCCGGGGCCGTTATCTGCCACCCGGAAAATCAGTTTGTCTGAAACTGTCTGCAGAGAAAGAGCGATTTTTCCCTGAGACGGTGTGTAGCTGAGAGCGTTATCCAGCAGAATGGAAAGGACCTGTTCCATGCGTTCCCGGTCACAGAGACAGGGAGCAACCAGTTCATCCGGCAGGGCAATGGTGAGAGAAATGGACTTTTTCAGGGCCAGAGGTTCAAATTTTTCATAAACGGACAACAGCAGCGTGTCCATTTCCACCGGTGTTTTGTGGACGGAAAAGAGGGAGCTGCCAGTGCCGGAAAGAGTCAGCATATCGTCAATCAGACGGCTCATGCGTTTTCCCTCCAGCCGGATGGTTTCGGAAAAACGTTCTCTGTCTTTCACAGAGGCATGGGTCATGGCGGACAGAGAGGAAATAATCACAGCCAGGGGGGAACGCAGTTCATGGGAGGCAGAGGCGATAAATTCCGCCTGCTTTTGGTTATTGATAATCAATGGCTGAATCATGTACCAGGTAAAGAACCAGAAAAACAGAGCCAGCAGCAGAATCCCGGCCAGGTCTGCGCTCAGAAAGAGAATCCGGCGGAACCGGAGGGTCTGATATAAGTCAGTAAGGGGGCAGAGCACCGCAACATTCAGGGTACCGCTGTTTTTGGGTATGATCAGCACAGCGGCAAAATAGTTCTGCCCCTCCTGGGACAGCTTAAATTCTGCATGGATGGGAAGAAGGGAATTGGGGGAAACAGCTTCTTCCAGAACCATATACTGTTCTCTGGCAGTCTGTCTTGCCGCTTCAAATAAATCCTCGTGGATGGAAAGAGGATTCAGGTTTTCAAATACCAGCCTGGAGCCATTGTCTCTGATGTCCATTTCAAAACGGGTATCTGCAGTAATCTGAGCCAGCCAGTTATGGGACAGTACGGTCTGGTTTTCCAGATGGTTTTTTAACATACTGATATTGATCTGGAAATCTGCAAAGTGGCTTTTTTCAGATTCTGCCTCGGAAAAAGAGAGGCAGAACAGGGACAGGACAACCAGTATCAGGCCGCAGATAAAGGTACAGAACAGGGTGAGGCGAAGATGTAGTTTTTTATACATGGGAAACCTCCAGCTGGTAGCCGATCCCCCGGACTGTTTTCAGGTTCACGGAACTTTTTACGCTTTTCAGCCTGCGGCGCAGGAAATAAATATAGTTATCCAGATTTCCGTCTTCCACTTCCGCATCCGGGCCCCAGACTTTGGCCAGGAGAGAGCCTCTTGGAATGGTCTGTCCCGGATTGCGCAGGAAAAACTCCAGTAAATCCCCTTCTCTGGCAGAAAGCGAACAGGAAAGGCTGCCGCAGCAGAGTTTTTTCTGCTCCACGTCATAAGATATATCTTCAAAATTCAGAGGTTTGCTGCCCTCCCATCTGGGAGGACGTCGTAAAATACAGCGGATACGCGCCAGAAGTTCTTCAAACTCAAAAGGTTTTACCAGATAATCGTCCGCACCGCAGTCAAGCCCCGTAATTTTTTCATTCAGGGCCCCCAGAGCGGTAACGAAAATAATGGGCGTGGAAATATTTTTTTCACGGGTAATTTTCAACACGGAAATCCCGTCCAGAACAGGGAGCATCCGGTCCAAAAGAATCAGGTCATGGGACTGCTGTTCGATAAAATGCAGCCCTTCTTCCCCGTCATGGCATACGTCAGTTTCAAAATGGCTGTGCTCCAGCTGAAAGCGAAGGGTTTCTGCCAGGGATTTATCGTCTTCTATAATCAGTATTCGCATAGGAATCGCCTCCGTTGGTTGTCTGCAGTCAGAACAATTTTCAGGAAAACAGGAATTTTCCATCCTTTTTATTATTTATAGGATTAGGGTGTCAAAAGGGTGCGCCCCACCAAAGATGCTTTTGACACCCTGATCTTTATAATCAGTTTAACACATCTGTCTCTAATTTATCTCTAAAAAATTTTAAATACTTTAGAGAAAGATTAGAGACAGATGTGCTATTCTTGTGTCCAGATTCCAAAACAGACTGACATAAAGGAGGAAAATGCATGAAGAAGTATCAAAGATTAAAACGAACGACAGGAATTTTATTAACAGCTGCGCTGATTCTGGGAAGCCTTTCCGGCTGCAGTAAAAAAGAAGAAGCCGGAAGCGGACAGGAAGCCATGGAAGAAAGCGGGACAGGAAACGGCGGGGGAGGAACTGCCATGGGGCGTTTCCTGGAAGAAGAAATAGCGCTTCCCACAGATTTTTATGATATTTACGATATGAAGAAGCTGGAGGACGGAACCATCCGTTTTATGGGAAATGATGGAAATGGCGTAAAAAGTATATGGGATTCCAAAGACTCCGGTACAACCTGGGAGAAAGCCTTTGATTTACCGGAAGAATTTCAGGATGAGAATGCAGGGTATATAGACTATGCTGCCATTTCTTCCGATGGGCAGAGCGCATGCGTTTTTAATGAAATTGTGAGCGGAAGCGGGATAAATCCGGCAATATATATCCTGGACCGGGAAGGAAAGGCAGACAGGCTTCCCTTTGATATACCAGAAGTGAAAGGGGAAACGTCAGGTCCTCAGTTTGTATTCAGCGATGACAGCGAACATCCGGAAAGAGTGGACGATGGAGCAGATACTGAAGAACCGGGAACAGAAGATGAATCAGAAAATGAAGAGAATCCTTCCGGTGAAGGAACCGGTATCAGAAACATGGTGCTGGATTTAAAATTTCTGGGCAGCGACCAGCTTCTGATTAAAGATATCAGGGATAACATTTATCAGGTCAGCATTGCAGACGGAAGCATAAAACAGACCTATGAGTTTGACGGAAGCGTGGAATCTCATCAGTGCTTTGTGGCCGGGAAAACCATGGTCATTCAGACCAGTACGGAAACCCTTCTGTATGATACGGAAACAGGAGAGCAGAAGCAGGCAGAGGAAGCATTGCGGAAGGCAGTTTCCGAAAACGGAGCCTTTACTGTGACTGACACCACAGACAATGGAGAAAGTATTTACGGTCTGTCCAGAGGCGGCCTTTATCACTATAAATTCGGCGGCAGCGTGTTAGAACAGCTGATTGACGGGACCATGAATTCCCTGGGTGGGCCATCTTTTTATGCAAATGCCCTGACCATGTTGGATGAGCAGAATCTGCTGGTGGTAGCCAATGACGACAATTCCGGTAAACCGGGAGGCATGGTACTGCTGAAATATACTTATTCTCCGGATACCCCTGCAAAGCCGGATAAAGAGCTGAAAGTATATTCTCTTTATAATAATAAAGAACTGCGGCAGGCCATCAGCAGTTTTCAGAAAGAACATGCGGATATTTATATCAATTATGAAGTGGCAATGTCAGAGGAAAGCGGAATGACCGTCTCTGACGCACTGAAAACACTGACCACAGAGATTATGGCGGGCAAAGGCCCGGATGTACTGGTACTGGATGGGATGCCCGTGGAAACCTATATGGAAAAGGGAATCCTGAAAGACATTTCTTCTGTGGTTACGGAGGGAAATTATTTTGAAAGCATTCTGAAAGCCTGGGAGGATGAACAGGGACAGCTCTGTGCCATTCCGGCCCGGTTTAAAATTCCGGTGATTCAGGCGTCCGGACAGTATTTTACAGAAGATTTTGACGAACTGACACAGAAGGCAGGATGTCTGGCGGGCCAGCATCCGGATGAAATTATCCGGAAATTCTGGTATACCTGCGGAACGGCCTGGAAGAAAGATGACAACACGCTGGATGAAGGAAAAATCACTGAATTTTTAACGAAGCTGAAAAATGCTTACGGAGAATACGACAGCAGTGTGGAGAATGTAAGTACGGACGTGGGATTCGCAGAAGAAGGAAAAGAAGTGAGTATGGCGAACCGCGACAGTATCAGTCAGGGAGTTTTTGATGTGGCATTTGGCGACATCAAAGTAAATGTGGGACTGCTGGGCGGTTATGATATGGATTATATACTGGCAGCCAACAAAAAGCTGGGGGACGGAGACTACGGACATATGCCCGGACAGGCGGAAAATGTATTTGTACCGGCCATGATTATGGGAATCAGCAGCAAGAGCACTCAGCCGGAAGCAGCAGAGGAATTTGTAAAATTCCTGTTTACGACTCAGGCCCAGAAATTTTTTCAGGGAGGCGGATTTGCTGTGGAAAAAGACGCATTCCGCACTACCAATGACGGACACGAGTATGAAGGAAAAGAAGGCCTGGTGGGTGTAGGCGGAGCAGGTATGGACAGAATCCTGGATTATGAACTGAAGCCCAGAACGGAAGAAGAAATGAAGAAATTTACAGAGCTGGCAGAGTCCCTTACCACTCCTTCCCTGCAGGATGAAGTAATCCGTGACGCAGTGGTGGAACAGGGAGAAAAAGTGCTGAAGGGAGAACTGAGTCCCGAAGAAGCCGCCGGCGCCATTATGCAGAAAGTAAATCTGTATCTGGCGGAATAGAACATATGGGGGCAGAAATGACACGCAGAAACAGAAAAAATCAGAGAAATGAAAATAAGGCGGGATCATACGGTAAAAAGTGGCGGGGCCTCATGTGGATTCTGCCAGGGTTTTCGGGAGTGCTGATATTCTATCTTCTGCCCTTTGGAGACGTGGTACGCCGCTCCTTTCTGGGAGCGGTAGACAACCGCTTTGTGGGCGCCGCCAATTACCGGACGGTGTTAGAGAACGGGGCATTTCAGCTGGCAGTGAAAAATACCCTTAAGTTCACCCTGATTTGTATCCCGGCTCTTATCCTTACAGCTCTGGTCTGCGCAGTGGTGTTGTACCGAAGCAAATACGGGGGAATCATGAAAAGTGCATTTCTGATGCCCATGGCTCTGCCAGCAGTGTCTGTGGCTCTGGTGTGGCGTCTTCTGTTTCACGAACAGGGTCTGGTAAATCAGTGGCTCTGTCACCTGGGCTGCGGGGGAAAGGACTGGATGAATACAGAGCAGGCGTTTTGGATACTGGTTCTTAGCTATATCTGGAAAAACCTTGGCTATGACATTGTACTGTGGATGGCCGGACTTGCCGGAATTTCAGAAAATATATATGAGGCGGCCAGAGTGGACGGAGCCGGGGAATGGCAGTGTTTTAGAAGCATTACTCTGCCAAATCTGAAATCATCCCTGTATACCATAACGGTATTGTCCTTTCTGAATTCCTTTAAGGTATTCCGGGAGGCGTATCTGGTGGCCGGAGACTATCCCCATGAAAGCATTTATATGATGCAGCACCTGTTTAATAACTGGTTTCGAACCTTTTCCTTCGACAAAATGGCGGCAGCGGCAGTGCTTGAGAGCATTGTGCTTCTGGGGTTGATTCTGCTTTTACAGAAATCCTGGGACAGTGAGGAAAAATACTGATATTATGGAGGATGGGATGTTAATGCAAAGAATTTCAGACAGGAAAAGAAGACAGAAAAAAAGATTCCATGGAGGGCAGAAATTGCTGTGGGCCCTTTTGGGGGTACTTGCCCTTATCACATTGTACCCGGTGATTTTTCTGTTGGCAGGTTCTTTTATGGGCAGAGATGAGCTGGGCATTTATCTGGGAGCAGTCATTGGGGGAAACGAGGGATATGCGGATTTTCCCCTGCTGCCCCATTACCCCACCCTGCGGCATTATGTGGAGATTTTTCTGGATTCTCCGGAATTTTTTGTCATGTTCTGGAATTCCGTCCGGATTACCTTTGGGGTACTGGCCGGACAGCTTGTGGTGGGAACCATGGCCGCCTGGGGATTTGCAAAATATGAATTTCCATGGAAAAAGGGATTTTTTCTGATTTACATGATACTCATGCTGATGCCCTTTCAGGTGCTGATGCTGTCAGACTATCTGGTGCTGGACAGACTGAAGCTGACGGATAACCTCTGGGGAATTATTCTTCCTGGAGTTTTTTCCACCTTTCCGGTGTTTATTATTTACCGTTTTTTTACGGAAATTCCCGACAGTCTGCTGGAATCTGCCAGGCTGGACGGAGCCGGAGAGTGGCAGCTGTTTTACCATATCGGCCTGCCTGTGGGCTCCTCCGGCGTGATTGCCGCCATGGTTCTGGGATTTCTGGAATACTGGAGCCTGATAGAACAGCCCCTGACTTTTCTGAAAGAAAAGAAACTGTTTCCCCTGTCGGTGTTTCTGCCGGACATTACCTCAGTCCGCCAGTCCGGCATGGCATTTGCAGCGTCGGTGGTCACGTTTCTTCCGGCATTGCTGGTATTCCTGGGAGGGCAGGACTATCTGGAAAAAGGGATTATGGCAGGTGCGGTAAAAGAATGATTAGTGAGAATTTCGGCCTTTTATAAGGGCCGGACAGAGTATTTCGAAAGGAACAGACCATGGACAGAAAGAAAATATTTGGAATATTCGGCGGATTCCTGGCGGTGATGCTTGGTTTTACCATATTATCCAGAGGGGTGAGCGGGGCATCCATGGCCAGGGTGGAAACAGTGAAGATTTCCACAGGAACCATTGACCATACCGTCACAGGAAGCGGCAGAGTGGAAGCAGGAAAGGAAGTGGCAGTTTATACGGAAAGCGGGCAGCGGGTGAAGGAAATTTTTGTCCGGGAGGGACAGACCGTGGAAGAAGGAGAACTGCTGTTTACCATAGATATGGAAGAACTGGAAGAACAGATTCTGGAAGCCAGACAGGAGATGGAAAAAGCCAGACTGCAGAATCAGGACGCCCAGAGCGCCAGCAGTGTGGAACGAAAGAACCGGGAACTGAGACAGAACCGGGCGCAGGAAGATTACAGCCAGGCAGTTTCTCAGGGAGACGCGCAGGTGGCCGCAGCAAAGGCAGCCCTGGATGAGGCGCAGCAGGCGCTGGAGGAATTTTTGAGCCATCCTGTGCCGGAAGCTGAAAAAGACGGAAATGACAATGGGGCACAGGAGGCATATCATCCGGATGGGGCAGAAGGGGATGGACAGGAAGCAGAAGACCAGGTACAGCCAAAGAAAGACGAAGAGAGCCAGGAACCAGAATCAGCACCAGATGCTTCCGCCCAGGAGACGGAAAAAGCCCGTCTGGAACAGGCGGTATCAGAGGCGCAGGCAGCCTATGAAGCGGCCCTATCCTCACGGGCAGAAAATGTAAAGAATGCCGCCAGAGAGTTAGAGGACGCTTCCCAGCAGAAAGCCGCGGACAGTACCTCAAAGCAGAACGAAATTACCAGGCAGCAGCAGGAGCTGGCATTGAATAAACTGCTGGCTCTGCAGGAGGCGGAAGGGAAAATCACAGCTTCCGTCCGGGGAATGATAACCAACATTTCCATTGTCACAGGGGATTTTACCACAGAGGGAACGGCCATGCGGCTGGCAGACACCTCAAAGGGCGGAAGACTCACGGTGACTGTGGATAAATTTTATGAGGAATATGTCAGCAGTGGAAGTCCGGTTATTATTACCCCCTCCGGCAACAAAGAGAAAATCAGCGGTTATACCGTTGCCGGGGTGACTGAAAATGAAGAAGATGACAGTCTTCTGGACGTGACGGTGGATTTACCGGAGGGCGTGCTGGATGCAGGTGCCAGTGCGGAAGTGGAAATCACTCAGAAATCAGAAAATTACAGTACCGTGATTCCCATTCAGGCATTGCGGGAAGCAGAAAGAGGCTATTATGTGCTGGTGCTGCAGGAAGAACAGGGCGTTATGGGAACAGAACTTGTGGTGAGACGTCTGGAAGTGAAAGTCAGGGACAAAAACGATAGCAAAGCGGCCCTTGAGGACGGAATGCTGACCGGAGACCAGGAGGTGGTCAGCAGCTCCAGCCGGCCGCTGGAAGACGGAAGCAGGGTCAGAAGGAAAGAGTTATGATAAACAGAATCGGGAAATATCTGCTTATGGCAGCAGTTTTCGGAATTACGGCGGCGCTGTCCGGTCTGTCAGCTGCCGCCTGGGGCAGACTGATTTCGGCAGAAGACACGGTGAAATTCTGTCTGAAACAGCCTGTCACTGTTTCGGAGGCTCTGGAGGCGGCAGAGCAGAATCAGCAGATAAAGGAAGCATTTCAGCAGGGAAAAACAGAAACAGGACAGCCTCTGGATTTCTGTATCTGGGGCAGGAAAGAAGATGTGCTGCTGACGAACGGGAATCTGTCCGGACAGGCACAGGCAGACGCTATTTTACTGTGCGGCAATCCGGAACTGGTGTTTGGAGATTCCCGCCTTCCGGCGCCGGAGGATACGGAAGGCTGTCTGACAGATGAAAAGACAGCCTGGGAACTGTTCGGCAGTCTGGATGTGGTGGGAAAGGAGATTACCTGTCAGGAAAAAACCTATACCATCCGAAAGGTGATAGCAGGCCAGGAACCTTTTATCGCCTTCCAGGTAAACCACCTTTCCGAAAAAGGACAAAAAAAGAGTTTTCAGGATTCAAAAACGGATGTTCCGGCAGGAAGTACAGAGGGGAAAAGAGGGCAGGAAGAACTGCTGGACCGGATGGAGGTCAGCCTGCCGGAACATGTGTCAGCCGGCGACCTTCCATCCATCTGCATGAGCCAGCTGGGGATTTCCCCGGAAATTCTGGATCTGGAGCTTTTGCGGGGAATCGGCGGGGCCTGCCTGCTGCTGGCGCCTGTTACAGTCAGTATTTTTTTTGCACGGTATCTCTGGCGGCAGTACAGAGCAGAGAATTCTCTTCCCGAAAAAGCGGCGGCGGCCGGATGCTGCCTGCTGCTGGGAATACTGCTTGTGTTTTTTCTGAAAAATCAGGTGCATATACCCGATGCCTACCTTCCCTCGCGGTGGTCTGAATTTTCTTTCTGGAGCAATTTATGGAAGGAAAAAACAGAAGGGATAAAACTGCTGGTGCAGATGCCGAAATCAGAGCCGGATATTCAGTGGATGAAGGATTTTTCCCGGACAGCCGTGCTGGGACTGCTGGCAGAAGTGTCTGTTGTTATAAGCGGAACCTTTTATTTTGCAGGAAAGGGGCGGGGTCAGCAGAAGGAAACACAGAAAAAGACATAAAAAATGAAATCAGCCATGACTTTTCAATTATGAAGGGTTTTGGCTGATTTCTGTCTGACAATTAAATTGAATTTCGGGATAAGATTTGATATAATAACAGAAGCAATGATAGCTGTACAGAGCCCCCTGGATTCCGGAAATCAGGGGAAGATAAGGAGGAACACAGCATGGAATGTCTGTTTGTGGAATATCCCAAATGTACCACCTGCCAGAAAGCGAAAAAATGGCTGGAAGAGCGGCAGACTGTTTTTGCAGACCGCCATATCAGAGAGCAGAACCCCACCTCGGAGGAATTAAAGGAATGGCATGAAAGAAGCGGCCTGGATATCAAACGTTTTTTCAATACCAGCGGAATGGTGTATAAGGAACTGAAATTAAAGGATCGTCTGCCTCAGATGACACTGGAGGAAAAATATGAGCTCCTTGCCACCGACGGAATGCTGGTGAAAAGGCCCATACTGGTGACAGAGCGGGGCGTCACCACAGGATTTAAACCGGAAGAATGGGAGAAATTACTGGGATGATGGAAATCATACGGGAACATCTGATATTTACCGGAAGGGTACAGGGTGTGGGGTTTCGTTTTAAAGCACAGCACCTGGCCAGACATTACGGAGTAACCGGCTGGATACGAAATAATTACGACGGGTCTGTGGAGGCCCAGATGCAGGGCCGGGAAGAAGAACTGGACAAAATCATTCAGTCTCTGCAGCAGGATTCCTATATACGCATAGACTGGATTACCAGAAATCGCATAGAGACAGAGTCGGGGGAACGGAGTTTTTCCGTAAGACACTGACAGGAATCATACCCTGTCTGAGCGGCGGGGTATCAGAAAAGGAGGAGAAGTTATGTTAAAAAACTGGAACAGGCCGGAGAAACCGGAGGAAGAGGAACTGGAGGAGCGCCTCAGAGCGGCCAGGGCAAAACTGGGGGCCCAGCAGATGCTGATTAAAGAGCATAAACTGCCGGTGTTTGTGTTATTTGAAGGCTGGGGTACAGCGGGAAAAGGCAGTATCCTGGGGAAGATTATCCGGGACATTGACCCCAGATTTTTCAAGGTGGCAACCATGGACATCCCCACAGAGGAAGAAAAGCGGAAACCATTTCTGTATCGGTATTTTGTGAAAATTCCGGAAGCAGGTAAGTTCTGTTTTCTGGATTCCGGATGGATGGATGAAGTAACCCGCGGATGCCTGCACGGGGAAACGAAAGAAAAGAGGTACAAAGAGCGGATTGACAGTGTAAAGCGGTTTGAGCGCCAGCTGACAGACAACGGCTATCTTGTTATGAAGTTTTTCTTCCACATCAGTCAGAAAGAACAGAAAAAGCGTCTGAAAGGGCTGGAGAAGGACGCAAATACAAGCTGGCGCGTCAGCGAAAATGACGCCTGGCAGAACAGGCATTACGATAAATGCCTGAAAGTTTATGACAGATACTTAAACGATACTAACGCTTCCACTTCACCCTGGTATATTGTAGACGCAAAAAGCAAAAAATGGGCCCAGTTACAGGTGCTGGAAACACTGGTAAGCGGAATTGAGACGGCGCTGAAGAACAGCGCCATGGCAGTACCCCTTCTGCAGAATGTATTTCCTGTGGAAAAAGTACCGAAACTGTCGGAAATTACACTGGACAAGGTTCTGACAGACGAGGAATACAAACGGGAGCTTGATGTACTGCAGAACAGGCTGCGTGTGCTGCACAATGAGATTTATCGGAAAAAGATTCCTGTGGTTATTGCCTATGAAGGCTGGGATGCAGCCGGAAAGGGCGGAAATATCAAGCGGATTACCGGAGCCCTTGACCCAAGAGGCTATGAGGTTCATCCTGTTGCAAGCCCGGAGCCCCATGAGAAGGCAAGGCATTATCTGTGGCGGTTCTGGAACCGTCTGCCCAAAACGGGCCATGTGGCCATTTTTGACCGGACCTGGTACGGAAGGGTTATGGTAGAACGTCTGGAAGGGTTCTGCAGCGAAAATGACTGGCAGCGGGCCTATAACGAAATCAATGAATTTGAAAAGGAACTGGCTGACTGGGGCGCGGTGATTATCAAATTCTGGGTACAGATTGATAAGGACGTTCAGTTGCAGCGTTTCACCGACCGTCAGAACACGCCGGAAAAACAGTGGAAAATTACGGAAGAAGACTGGCGGAACCGGGAAAAATGGGATTTGTATGAGACAGCAGTAAACGAAATGATGAAGAAAACCAGTACCACTTACGCACCCTGGCATGTACTGGAATCCAATGATAAAAAATATGCCAGAATTAAGGCGCTTCGGATCGTAATCGAGGAGATTGAGAAAGTTCTTTAAAGACAGAAAACTGCCGCGGAAAAATAAAAAATCAGGTATAAAATGCCTCCGTTTACAGATACTAGTATCGAAAAAAGATAAGAGATTTGTAAATGGAGGATTTTATTATGAAAGCAACAGGAATTGTTCGAAGAATAGATGATCTGGGAAGAGTGGTAGTGCCAAAGGAAATTCGCCGTACCCTGAGAATCCGGGAAGGAGATCCCCTGGAAATTTTTACAGACCGGGAAGGGGAGATTATTCTGAAAAAATATTCTCCCATTGGGGAACTGGGCCAGTTTGCAGGACTGTATGCGGAAAGCCTTGCCCAGACCAGCGGATGCCTGGTGTGCATTACTGATAAAGACCATGTGATTGCGGCGGCAGGAGCCGGGAAAAAGGAATTTGACGGTAAGCCCATCAGCAAACAGCTGGAAAACGTAATCACAGACCGGGAAACCTTTTATGCCCAGAAAGACGAAAAGGGATTTGTCAAAATCACCCTGGACGACTCAGGAGAATTTCAGTCCCAGGTAGTGTCCACCATTATTTCAGAAGGAGATGCTATCGGCTCCGTGGTCATGTATAATAAGGAAGAAACCGGCATGGGTGAAACGGAAAGCAAGCTGGCCAGAGTGGCGGCCGGATTTCTTGGAAAACAGATGGAGCAGTAGCTTTCTCTGTTTTCCGGAACAGTTACGGTTCAGATTTTCGATATTGTACAGGCTCTGAATTCTGATCCAGAGAACGGAAATCATAGCCTTTTTCAGAGAGGGTTTTCAGGACGGTGGGAAGGGCTGCCAGAGTGGCGTCTTTTCCCCGGCCGTCATGCATCAGTACCACGGGATTATCTACATATCCCACTGTGGAACAGATATTGTCAATGATATTCTGAGATGTGGTCAGATTACTTCCGTCACCGGAACTGACGTTCCAGTCATAAAAGGTAAATCCCCGGCGCTCCATTTCCCGGATAATATTTCTGACAACATAGGAGGAGCCATTGGTGCTGCCGCCAGGAAAACGGAAGAGACAGGGAGAATAGCCGGTTTCCTCATATACCCAGTCATATACTTTTTCATAATCAGCCAGAAAAGCATCCACGGAGCGGTAAATCTGATTGTAGTTGTGGCTGTAGGAATGAAGGGCCAGGGTATGTCCCCGTTCCACAATTTCCGATAAATATTCTGCATATTCTTCATTATTTTTGCCCACTACAAAAAAAGTCGCATGGGCGTCATATTCATCCAGCAAATCCAGCACTTTCGGAGTCAGTGAGGAAGGGCCGTCGTCGAAGGTGAGATAGACGTATTTCTGCCCGGTCTGGACAGGAAGGTTATCCTTATCTGCATACAGGTCCGGATAAGGGTCGTTTCCGGTATTGCTGCCGGCATAAATGCCGTCTTTTCCAGTTCTGTCAGTATGTTCAGAGTCTTCCGTCTCATCCTCATCAAAATCCTGAATCTGCTCCGATAATTCAGAAATATAATCTTTCTGTCCCGCAATGTATTTTTCACGATCCTCTAACCGGGCGGCGCTGTCTTCCAGTTCCTCATTCAGTTCCGCTTTATCCTCCTGCAGATGAAAGGCTTCCGCCTCCAGCTTCTGAAAGCGTCTGTCCAGATTCCGGTACTGAAAGGCCAGGAATCCGCAGATGCATAAGAATACAGCGGAACAGGATATTGCAAAAATAAAAGGTAATTTCTTTTTCATACTCATTCTCCTCTTTTCAGGACTTATATGGACAGTTACCAGTATAGCCAGAAGGAAGAAAGACAACAATGGCCCGGTGATTAGAATTTTTAACAGTATTGGGGGATGGCCCGGAGGCTGGACATACCCAGGGAAAGCCTTGATTTTCTTGCAAAACTGTTCTAATATAAGTGCATGGAACTGTCTTTTCAAAAGAAAAAGGAGCGTGAAATATGAATGAAAAAAAGAAAAGCCTGTTCAGCACCGTAGTGGTATCCCTGATTGCCGCCATATCCATTGTGGTGGCAGCGCTGATCCTCTTTGTCCCCCGGATTGAGGTAATAGATATCTGCTATTTTATCTGCGGATTTGTGGTGGTGCTGGGAATTTATATGATCGTGCGGTATTTTATGACGGGCGGTTATGAGAGACTCAATGAGTATGGATTTTCAGAAGGGGTGCTGTTTGTGCTGCTGGGAATCTGCGGCCTGGTCAGCGCAGAGCGCATTGCAGTGTCCTTTCTGACAGCCCTGGGGCTTCTGCTGCTGCTGTCCGGTGTAATCAAACTGCAGTACGCACTGGATTTAAAATGTATGGAAGACCGGGCCTGGGCAGGATTTTTTGCAGTGACCATTGTGCTGCTGGGATTCAGCGTTTCCGTCATTCTGAATCCTTTTGAAGACATGATATTTTACCAGAACTATACGGCTGTTATTCTTCTGGCAGACGGAATGGTGGAGATTGTCAATATTCTTTATCTTAATTTCCGCACCAGAGCTTATCAGGAGCGGAGCGCAGGAAAGAAAACAGATGACCTGGGAGAACATCCGGAATGGAAAAAAACCAGAGAGCAGCCGGAGTCCGGAAAGCCCAAAAATCCCCCGGAACCGGAGGATTTTCCGGAAGAGGAAGAACTGGAAGTGTACCGGGGAGAGGTGGAACCTGCAGAACATGAAGAAACATAGCGACAAAATCCTGCTTTTTTCATCTTGATTTTTTATACAGATAATACTATAATAAACAGGCATATATAGTGTTGGGATATGGGTATAGTACCATATTTAGTGTTTTGGAGGAAGCAGAATGAAAATTATTAAGAGAAGCGGAAAAGAAACAGCCTTTGACGCAGGAAAAATCACCGATGCAGTTACAAAAGCAAACAGAGAAGTGGCGGAGAAGGACAGGCTTTCTCAGGAACAGATGGAAGGAATTGCAGAGCGGATTTCTGATATCTGCGAACATATGGATCGCACCTATAATGTGGAAGAAATTCAGGATATGGTGGAAAATGAAATTATGGGGTATAAGGCCTATGAAGTTGCCAGAAAATATATTACCTACCGTTATAAACGGGCACTGGTACGAAAATCCAATTCCACGGATCAGCAGATTTTAAGTCTGATTGAATGCAGCAATGAAGAAATCAAACAGGAAAATTCCAATAAAAATCCCATTGTAAACAGTGTTCAGCGGGATTATATGGCCGGAGAAGTCAGCAAGGACATTACAAAGCGGTTTCTGCTGCCGGAAAAAATAGTACGTGCGCATGAGGAAGGAATCCTTCATTTTCATGACGCAGATTATTTTGCGCAGCATATGCATAACTGCTGTCTGGTAAATCTCGAAGACATGCTTCAGAACGGTACAGTAATCAGTGAAACCATGATTGAGAAGCCAAAGAGCTTTTCCACCGCCTGCAATGTGGCAACCCAGGCCATTGCCCAGATTGCCAGTTCCCAGTATGGCGGACAGAGCATTACCCTGTCCCATCTGGCTCCTTTTGTGGAGGTGAGCCGGCAGAAACTTAGAAAAATTGTGGAGCGGGAGTTTGCCGCTGCAGGCCTTGTACTGGAAGAAGATAAAATCAATGAAGTAGCGGAACTGCGGGTAAAAGAAGAAATCCGACGGGGCGTTCAGATGATACAGTATCAGGTGATCACCCTGATGACCACCAACGGGCAGGCTCCCTTTGTGACGGTATTCATGTATCTGAATGAAGTGGAGGAGGGACGTCTCAGGGATGACCTGGCGCTGGTTATCCGGGAAATGCTGCTCCAGCGTATGCAGGGAGTGAAAAATGAGAAGGGCGTATACATTACCCCCGCTTTTCCCAAGTTGATTTATGTGCTGGAAGAAAATAATATCCGGGAAGGAAGCCCCTACTGGGAGCTTACCAGACTTGCGGCAAAGTGTACCGCCAGACGGATGGTGCCGGATTACATTTCGGAAAAGGTTATGAAGGAAAATAAAGAAGGCAACTGTTATCCCTGTATGGGCTGCCGCTCTTTCCTGACGGTGTATCACGACCAGGCGGGAAATCCAAAATTTTACGGAAGGTTCAATCAGGGGGTGGTAACTCTGAACCTGGTGGACGTGGCCTGCTCTTCCGGCGGGGACAGGGAACGTTTCCTGGAAATCCTGGAAGAGCGGATGGAGCTGTGCCGGGAGGCGCTGATGCTGCGCCATAACCGGCTGAAGGGAACCCTTTCTGATGTGGCGCCTATTCTGTGGCAGTACGGCGCCCTGGCCCGGCTGAAAAAGGGCGAGGTAATAGATAAGCTGCTTTACGGCGGATATTCCACCATATCTCTGGGGTATGCAGGACTTTGCGAGTGTACCAGATACATGACGGGAAAATCCCATACAGCTCCGGAAGGAACCGCTTTTGCACTGGACGTGATGCAGCGTCTGAATCAGGCCTGCAGGCGGTGGCAGGATGAGACGGATATTGCATTCAGCCTGTATGGAACGCCTCTGGAGTCCACCACCTATAAATTTGCAAAATGTCTGCAGCGGCGGTTTGGCGTGATTGAAGGGGTGACAGACCGGAATTATATCACCAACAGTTATCATATTCATGTGACAGAAGAAATAGATGCTTTCAGCAAGCTGACCTTTGAGTCCCAGTTTCAGAAACTGTCTCCGGGAGGCGCGGTAAGCTATGTGGAGGTGCCCAATATGCAGGGCAATATTGAGGCGGTGCTGACGGTTATGCAGCATATTTATGATAATATCATGTACGGGGAACTGAATACCAAAAGCGATTACTGCCAGGTATGCGGCTACGAAGGGGAAATTAAGATTGTATCTGATACGGACGGCAAGCTGGTATGGGAATGCCCTAACTGCCGGAACCGGGAGGAAGACAGGATGAATGTGGCCCGCAGAACCTGCGGTTATATTGGAACCCAGTTCTGGAACCAGGGCAGAACCCAGGAAATCCAGGAACGGGTACTGCACCTGTAAAAAGGAATGATGAACCGAAATCAGAACAGGAAAGCACCCGTGGAATGAGAACAGGACAGGAGCAGGAGAACGCATATGAATTACGGGGAAATTAAAAAGACGGACATTGGCAACGGAGAAGGCGTAAGGGTTTCCCTGTTTGTCTCCGGCTGCACCCATCACTGCCAGGGGTGTTTTAACCGCGAAACCTGGGATTTTTCATACGGGAAGCCGTTTACAGAAGAGACACAGCAGGAAATAGTCAGATTGTTAAATGCTGATTATATTTCCGGATTATCCATTTTGGGCGGGGAGCCTTTTGAACCGGAAAATCAGAGAGCGCTGCTTCCCCTTCTTCGTCAGGTAAAAGAGCGGTATCCGGGAAAAAATATCTGGTGCTATACGGGATATCTTTTTGACCGGGAGCTGTTAAAGGAGAGCAGAGCCAGATGCGAGGTTACAGACGAAATCCTTTCGCTGACGGACGTACTGGTAGATGGAGAATTTATACAGGAACAGAGAAATATTTCTCTGAGGTTTCGCGGCTCAGAGAATCAGAGGATCATAGATGTGCCGAAAAGTCTGAAGGAGGGCAGGGTATGTCTGAAAGAGGAGTAATATAAGGGAGAATTATGAGATACAATGGGGAAGAAAAAACGTATTTTAAAGTGGTGCTGATAAAAGTTCATACGGGGGATTACTGTATTATCAAGGGGCCGGAGGAGGAAAAACGCCTGGCTGAAATTCTGCAGAACGACTATAATTCCACGAAATACGAAAAAATGATTCAGCTTCTTGGGGCGGAAGTGGTACAGAGAGAACATCAGCAAGAGTTCCGGTCCAGATTTTCCGCAGAATCTGTTTTAAAGGAATTTGAGAAAGGAAAGTCTGTCATAGAGTATTCTTATATGAGAATCATTGACGGTGTACAGAGAGCAGTAAGCGCGAGGATTTATCCCAGGACGGGACAGGGAGAGAAAACGGAGGAATTCATGGTATATGTGACAATCGAAAGACAGACTGAGACAGAAATGAGGAATGCAGATGTGGGAACAGGAGCGTAGGAGAAGAAAGAGAATCAAAATTGCAGCCGGTGCGGCAGGTGTTGTTTTGCTTTTGGCAGCCGTTTATTTCGGCATGGCTTTTTATTTTACCAGCCATTTTTTCTTTCGCACCAGAATCAACGGATGGAAAACAGGGGGCATGAATCTGGAAAAAGCTGAGAACAAAGTGGGAGATGGTGTGGAGGATTATCTTCTGACGGTATTTGACCGGGACGGAGGGAAGCATCATATTTACGGACAGGACATTGACTGTGAATATGTGCCGGATGGTTCCGTGGAAAAACTGCTGAAACAGCAGAATCCTTTCCGATGGATTGTGGCGGTATTTCAGCCAAAGCAGTGGGAAGTTCCGGTGACCATGAAATATAAGGAAGAATTAATTTCCGGTGCAGTTGCCGGAATGGACTGCTTCCAGGAAGAGAATATTAAAGAGCCGGAAAATGCGGAAATCAGGCTGGGAGAAGACGGTTACTATGTGGAGCCGGAAGAAAAGGGAACCCGCATGATTCCGGAACAGGTGCTGGAAAAGGTAAAGCAGGCTGTTTCAGCAGGTGATACGCAGGTAACGCTGGGAGAGGAAGATTATATCAATCCGGAGTATACCAGGGAAAGCGAAGTGGTACTGGAGGCCATGAACCGGATTCAAAGATATGAAAATGCGGAAATTACCTATGAAATAAAGGATTATGAGGAAAAACTGGACAGAGAGAAAATCAGGAGCTTTATACAGGTGGGAGATTTGTATGACGTCTCTTTGAAAACGGGCGAAATAGAAAAATATGCCCAGTATCTTGCCAGTACTTATAATACATATGCAGACGTGCGTGCTTTTCAGACTTCTTCCGGCGATACCATAGAAATCGGCGGCGGTGATTACGGGTGGATTGTAAATAAACCTGGAGAGGCAGAGCAGATAAAAACAGATCTGGAAGCCGGGGAACCGGTAAGCCGTGAACCCATGTATTCCCAGAGGCCTTTCGCAGAGGGAAAAAACGATATCGGAAATACTTACATCGAGATTGATTATACCGGGCAGCATCTCTGGTACTATGAGAATGGAACACTGGTGACGGAAACAGACGTGGTAACGGGAAATGTAAGCCAGGACAACGGTTCGCCGGACGGAGTGTTTAAGATTGTCTACAAAGAAAGCCCCGCAGTTCTGAAGGGGGAGGACTATGAATCAGACGTAACATACTTCATGCCTTTTGCCTATAATGTGGGTATACACGACGCCTCCTGGAGAAATGGAAATTTCGGCGGTGATATTTACAAATCCAGCGGTTCTCACGGATGTATCAACGCCCCTCTGGAGATTGCCACCATTCTCTATGAGAAAGTGAAAGTGGGAACGCCGGTGATTGCCTATTACCGGGAGCCGGTGGAGCTTTCCGCAGAAAATGCAAAAATTTCCAATGCATTTTCCTATGTGGAACCGGAAGAAGAGGAAAATCAGGAATAATACAGCAGAAAAGGGAGCGGATATGAGCAGGACTGATATTTATGGAACCATAGGGCCTTCCTGTGGAAATCAGGAAATACTTACGGAAATGTTCCGGCTGGGAATGGATGGGATTCGCCTGAACCTGTCCCACGGGGAGCTGGAGGCGTCCGGAGAATGGACGGAGATGATAAAAAAGGCTGCTTATGCCGCCGGAAAAAAGCCCGGACTGCTGATAGATCTCCAGGGGCCGGAGCTTCGAATCGGAACGTTTAAGGAGCCATTTACCCTGACCCAGGGAGCATGGGCGGAACTTGGGGCCGGAGAAGGAGATATTCCTCTGCCGGAGATTTTACTTTCGTCCCTCCCGGACACAGCGAAAAAAGAGTCTGCTTTCCCCGGAGGTACCGAGGGAGAATCTGCTGATTTCTGGAAACAGGGGCAGGAAATTCTGTTGGATGACGGTAAAATTCAGCTTGAACTGGAAGAAGTTACGAAAACCGGTGTCCGCTGTAAGGTTTTGCGGGGCGGTGTTCTGCAGCCCAGAAAAAGTATTGCCCTGCCGGGAGCAGCCCTGCACCTTTCGACCCTGACGGAAAGCGACAGGCGGAATCTTGCAGCAGCCGTTTCCCATGGCGTTACCGGCGTCATGCTGCCTTTTGTGCGGAATGCAGAGGATTTAAAAGAGTTAAAACAGGAATTAATAAAAGCGAATGCGCCTGATATAGAAATATTTGCAAAAATAGAGAATATGGAAGGGGTGCGGAATCTGGAAAATCTTCTGCCCTGGGCGGATGTGATTGTAATTGCCAGGGGAGATCTGGGGAACAGCATGCCTCTGTGGGAGCTTCCCCCGGTTCAGGCCCGGATTGCCGAAGCGTGCCGCAGAGCCGGAAAACCTTTCCTGGTGGTTACCCAGATGCTTGCCTCCATGGAGGAGCGGGAAATTCCCACCAGAGCGGAAGTGTCTGATATTTTCCGGGCGGTGGCAGAAGGGGCCGCAGGAGTAATGGTAACAGGAGAAACGGCAGTGGGCCCATATCCGCTGGAAGTTATCCGCTATCTGTCCAATACGGTAAGAGAGGCAAAACGGTATTGCAGCGGCGGGGAACCTGTACCGTATTAACTGGCTTCCCACCTTCCGCTGGCTCCGCAGGGAAGTACCAGCCCGTTGGAAGAAACCGGGAGGCCGATTTCCTGAGCTTCTGTGATTCCGTGAAAATTTCTTAATTCTGTTCCAAGCATGTATGCAAGTACTGCAGGCTGCAGCCCGGTAGTATAAGAGTTAATCAGGAAAAATAAAGGCTGATTTGATAAAAGCTGACTGCAGAGTTTTATCAGGGCATGAATATTATCTTCTATTTTCCAGATTTCTCCTTTGGGGCCTCTGCCATAAGAGGGGGGATCCATAATGACAGCGTCATAGTGGTTGCCTCTGCGGATTTCACGTTCCACAAATTTCACGCAGTCGTCTACAATCCAGCGGATGGGAGCTTCAGAAAGTCCGGAGGCGGCAGCATTTTCTTTTGCCCAGGTGACCATGCCTTTGGAAGCATCCACATGGGTAACGCTGGCTCCCGCAGCGGCGGCCGATAATGTGGCCCCTCCGGTATAGGCAAAAAGATTCAGAACTTTCACAGGGCGCTGTGCATTTCTGATTTTCTCTCCAAACCAGTCCCAGTTTACAGCCTGCTCCGGGAACAGGCCGGTATGTTTAAAACTGAATGGTTTCAGGTGGAAAGTAAGGGAACCATAATGGAGATCCCACTGCTGAGGCAGGTCAAAAAATTCCCATTCACCGCCGCCTTTTTTACTGCGGTGATAATGGGCGTTGGGGTGTTTCCAGCCCTGATGATTTTCAGGAGTATCCCATATTACCTGGGGGTCCGGCCTTACCAGAAGGTATTTGCCCCAGCGTTCTAATTTTTCTCCTCTGGAACAGTCAATAACTTCATATTCTTTCCATTGATTGGCAATCCACATATCACAGGTCCTTTCTTAGTTTTGTATGCAAAATGAAACTATGTTCTGATAAGTACAGAATTCAGGTGTTAAAAGCACCTTGCATATTATAGCACATTAATTTGGAAATGTTTAGTGATTTTGCAGTTTATCTGAATCCGTATTTTTAAACTGTTACAATGAAAATCGGGAACCAGGAAGATGTGTTTGCAAACTATGTATAAACAGAAACTGGCAGGTCTGGTACAATAAAAATGGTTCACAGAAACGGAGAAGTTTGTTACAATAGACTGAGGATTGTACAACAAATGGAAAACTGGAGGAAATTATGATTAATGATATTCACATTGGCCCCCTGACCATACATCTGTATGGCGTTATGGTGGCAATCGGTTACATGAGCGCACTGCTCATCAGCGAAAGACGTGCTAAAAAGCAGGGACTGAACCCGGATATTCTGTTTGGAATTTTCTGGTGTGCAGTGCTGGGGGGAGCAGCGGGCAGTAAACTTCTATATTATACCGTGAGTTTTCAGGATATTTTGAAGGACCCTTCTATTCTGTGGAATTTTCAGAATGGATGGGTGGTGTATGGAGGAATAATCGGCGGGGTGGCAGCCGGCTGGGGCTATTGCCGCTATAAAAAAGCAGATTTTCTGTCTTATCTGGATCTGGTGCTGCCGGCGGTGGCTTTTGCACAGGGCTGCGGGCGAATTGGCTGCTTTTTTGCCGGGTGCTGTTACGGAAGGGAGACAGATTCGGCATTCAGTATTCAATACTGGCAGTCAGATTATGCGCCAAATGGTGTGAAACTGATTCCCACCCAGATTTATTCCAGTATTGGTGATTTTGCCATGGCGTTTCTTCTGATGGCATATGCGAAAAGGAACCCCCAAAAAGGAAAGGTGTCGGCTGTTTACTGTATTCTTTACAGTATCGGAAGATTTATCATAGAAATGCTGCGAAATGATTACCGGGGAACCTTTGGATTTCTGTCTACGTCCCAGCTGATTTCTGTTTTCATTCTGATTTTGGGAATTGGAATGTTTCTGTGGACGGGAAAACATTCCGGAAAGGATGAAGAGGAATGGACCGGGATTTAACCAGAGGGCCCATTATGGCCTCCATGCTGAAATTTGCGGTTCCCATGATTCTTGGGAATCTGCTGCAGCAATGCTATAATGTGGCCGATACGCTGATTGTGGGAAAATTTCTGGGAAGCAATGCTCTGGCGGCTGTGGGATCTGCCTTTACGCTGATGACCTTTCTGACGTCCGTACTCCTGGGACTCTGCATGGGAAGCGGCGCAGTGTTTTCCATCCGTTTTGGCCGGCGGGATGAACAGGGACTTGCGGAGAGTATCCGCGGGTCTTTTGTATTAATAGGAACACTGACAGTTCTGCTGAATCTGGCCGCTTTTGCCTGCCTGGATGGAATCCGTGTCTTTCTTCAGGTGCCAGAAGAGGTGTGGGGTTATATGCGGGAATATCTGGCTGTTATTTTCTGGGGAATTACAGCCACATTTCTCTATAATTATATTGCCTCTTTTCTGCGCGCAGTGGGAAATTCTGTGGTACCGCTGGTATTTCTGGCTGCTTCTTCTGTGCTGAATATCCTGCTTGATTTGTGGTTTGTGCTGGAGCTTGGACAGGGAGTGGCAGGTGCAGCCAGAGCCACGGTGATTTCCCAGTATATTTCCGGTGTGGGAATTGTGATATACGGGATGGGGCGCTGTCCTCAGCTTCGGGCTGTCCGGAGATTCTGGCAGATTCCTCCGGAATGCGTCAGGGAAATTGCGGGATTCTCCATACTGACCTGTGTGCAGCAGTCCGTGATGAATCTTGGGATTCTCATGGTACAGGGGCTGGTGAACAGTTTTGGTCCTGCCATTATGGCAGCCTTTGCGGCGGCAGTGAAAATTGACGCCTTTGCCTATATGCCGGTACAGGATTTCGGCAATGCATGTTCCACATTTCTTGCTCAGAATTATGGGGCCAGGAAGGAAGAACGCATCCGGAAAGGACTGAAAGGAGCGCTGCTTACATCCATGGCCTTTTGCATTGTGGTTTCAGCCCTTGTCTGGGTATTCGCCCGGCCGCTGATGACGCTGTTTGTGGACTCGTCGGAAACAGAAGTGATAATGGAAGGGGTGCGGTACCTGCGGATTGAAGGCGCTTTCTACTGCGGAATCGGCTGCCTGTTTCTGCTGTATGGTCTGTACCGGGCATTGGGCAGGCCTGGCATGTCTGTAGTGCTCACGGTAATTTCCCTTGGTACACGGGTGGTACTGGCCTATGTGCTCTCAGCAGTACCGGCCTTTGGGGTGACGGGAATCTGGTGGTCCGTTCCCATTGGATGGTTTCTGGCGGATGCAGTGGGACTGATTTATTACAGAAAAAAGGACACATGGAAAACAGTGGCCTGATTCTTTCCGCCTGCCGATATAACTGTAAGAACCATGTTGTGTCAGTCAGACGGGAGGAATGAGCATGAACATTAATATAAACAGGACGAATTCGGATTCAGGAGCAGCAAAAAGAAAAAACGGTGATTTACTGGTAGATATCAATCAGGTAATACGCAATCTGACCGGAGTGGAAACAGATGATACTAAAAAATCACTCCTGCAGAAGCTGCTGGAGCCTGAGGAAGTGGAAGAAGGGGAACGTGACACCAGAAAGGCCCTGCAGATTGCAAAAAAGATTGCCAGAGGAGAGTCCGTAACGCCGCAGGAGCGGGAACTGCTGCGGCGGGTGAATCCACAGCTTGCACAGATGGCGGAACTTGCCCGGAAAGAAGGGGAGAGGATAAAACATGCCCTTCAGCAGGCTTCCTCCAAAGAAGAACAGCAGACTATTGTGCAGCAGGCATATCAGCAGGTTGCAGAAGTGACGAAGAAAAATCCCCAGTTTGGAGAGCTGCTGGGAGAAGCTGTGAAAGCGGCCATTAAGGATGCAAAAGAAGATCCCCGGTTTATGAATAAGCCGGAAGTGGAGCAGGCTAAGGAAAATCCCGGGCAGCCCATGGAAGCGGATAATAATTTTCATCCGGAGAAGAAGCTGCCGGAGTCAGCAGAGGACAGACAGGAAGAGGTTCTGCAGCAGTTTTATCCGGAAGAACGGGTTTCTGTGATGGACTGCAAAGGGTAATACCAACAGGCGGTTCCGGCCTTTCAAAGGTTCAGGTGAAATTGAGAAAACTGTCATAATGGATGAACTTCCGAAAAGATGGACAAATGGAAATCCTGGATTGCCGGGATTGTGAGAAGTTGCAGGAGGTAAAAAAGGATTATGAGTTTTTGGGGACTTTTCTGCGGTAATGCCTTTGGTTTGACAATAAGCGTGCTGTTTATGTTCTGGATCTCCATGTTGCTTTTGGAGCGAAAACCATATCAGATAAAAGAGCGCAAAGTGAAAATAATTGCTTTTACTCTGTTATTTATCTGTGTATGGGCATTGGCAGGGACCGTTTTTTATGAAGCGGGTATCTTTAGATGGAGGTATAATGCAGGACAAATCCTGTTTACCTATATGGGAATGACAGGAGCAATGTTTTATTTATATTTTCTCTATCGGGAAAATCTGCTGGCCTGTTGGATTTCGGCTGTTTTTTTAGAAATGTTGGAATCTTTTGCGGTACACATAGGAGTTTTATTTTCACCTGATATGGTTTTTCATCTGGATATTTTGGGAGAACGGTTAATATATTATTTTTTTCTGTATGTATTAACACCGCTCATAGAGGTTATCTGGGTGTTGCTTCTTTATAAAACCGGAGTTGGGAAAATGTTCCGGCTGTGGATGGAACGGAAAGAATCGAAAAAGCTAAGTATTATTTTTATCAGCTTATACCCGATTTTGTCTGAAATACTTTATTTTATGGTGCAAATGGGAGAACGGGTTGGTAACGATAATGCAGTGGTTTCTCTGTTATATCTGCTGATTGTTTTTATTATTTTTGGTTATGCAGGGCGTCAGGAAATGCAAAAGAAGCAAATTCAGACTCAGCAGATTAGTATGCAGCAGCAAAATGCTTATATTGAGAGTCTGGAAAAACTGCAGAATGAAATGCGAAGATTCCGTCATGATTATAAAAATATGATGTCTGGCATGTACCTTCAGGCAAAAGAGGGAAATATGGAAGCAGTGCAGAATTTTATCCAGGATATGACAAGTGATTTTGATTATCAGGTGGGGGAACAGATACGAAGATTGACACAGCTTGGAAATATCCATATGCCTGAGGTAAAAGGGCTGCTGTTAGGGAAAATGGAAAAAATGCGCCAGGAGCAGATTTCCTGTGAACTGGAAGTATTGCGTCCATTTGAAAGAACACGGCTGAGAACCACTGACCTGTGCAGATGCCTGGGGATACTGATTGACAATGCTATTGATGAAGTACAGGGGAAAAAAGGAAAGAAGCCAAAACCGCAGGTACATATTATGATTAGCAGACAGGAAGAATGCACAACATTTCAGGTAAGAAATCCATTGTATTCAAACGTTGATTTTCACAAAATCTGGCAGCAGGGTTATTCTACCAGAGGGGCGGACAGAGGAATTGGCCTTGCAAGTTATAAAAATATTTTACAACATTATGAAAATGTCTTCTCTCTGACAACAGTAAGGGATGGCTATTTTATTCAGGAGTTAAAGATACAGGAATAAGAAGTGTGAAAAGTTGTGGAGGAAAAATATGCTTCCGGTTTATATTTGTGAAGATGATGGGATGATACTCGCTGCACAGAGAGAGTTTTTGGAAAAACAGATTATGATCGAAGGTTATGATATGCAGATTGCTCTGTGCAGCAGGCATCCCCAGGAAATTATTGAAGCGGTGGCAGCGCATCCAAAGAGAGGGATTTATTTTCTGGATGTGGAGCTTAAGGATGAGTCGATGGATGGATTTATGCTGGGACAACAGATTCGAAAGTTTGATACCAGAGGCTTTCTGATCTATGTGACTTCCTTTCCGGATCTGGCATTTGAGACATTTCGTTATCACCTGGAAGCGCTGGACTATATAGTAAAGGGCAATACTGAAAAAATGCTGGCTGGAATGCACAAAAACCTTGCGATTATTACGGAGCGGATGTGTAAGGAGCAGGGAGAGCAAAAGGAATACTTTACGGTAAAGGTGCTGGATATTGTCAGGCATATTCCGGTGGATGAAATTATGTTCTTTGAAACGAGTGTCCGTACACACAGAATAGAACTTCATGGGAAGAATGAATGTATTGATTTTATTGGCAGTATACAGGAGCTGCAGGAGCAGTTCGGGGAGTATTTTTTAAGGGTTCACAGGTCATATCTGGTGAATGTAAATAAGATTCAGGAGTTAGATTTAAAACATCGGGAAATTCTTATGGAGAACGGAGAAAAATGTCTGTTTTCCAAAAGTATGAAAGGGGAGTTGCTGAGCAGAATTTAGCTGACAGCGTTTGACAGGCCGTTTCAGGCAGTATGGCATATCATTCAGGCAGAACTCGGCAAAAAGGTGATAAAACATGATACGATACTTCCATCATAATTACTCTGGAACAGAAAACAGGGCAATTATAAAGAAAATATTCAGAAAGAGGGTTATGTTATGGAACAAAATGTATTACTGGATTTATCACATATTTCCAAACGCTATAAGACGGAACTGGCGCTTAAGGATATCAATATTACCCTTCATAAAGGTGAAATTCTGGGATTTTTAGGGCCGTCGGGCGCCGGAAAAACTACCACGATTAAAATAATCACAGGACAGTTAAGACAGACGTCCGGAGAGGCGAAAATTCTTGATACGGATACGGTTAATATTGATGAATCAATTTATGAAAAAATCGGCGTGGTTTCTGATCAGAGCGGAATTTATGAGAAAATGACAGTATGGCAGAATTTAAGTATGTTTGCAAAAATATGGCGTGTTCCCAGGGGAAGAGTGGAGGAAGTCTTACATCAGGTGGAATTGTATGAACATCGGAAAAAGCTGGCAGGTAAACTTTCCAGAGGGCAGACGCAGAGACTTGTTCTGGCCAGGGCAGTGCTTCATAAGCCAAGAATTTTATTTCTGGATGAGCCCACAAGCGGATTAGATCCATCGACTGCGGTAGCTGTTCATAAAATGTTGCTGGGACTGAAAAAAGAAGGTATGTCAATTTTTCTGACCACACATAATATGGAAGAAGCCACAAAACTTTGTGACAGAGTTGCACTTTTATATCAGGGGAAAATTGTCGAGTGCGGCTCGCCCAAAGAACTTTGCCTGAAATATAATCAAAATAAAAAATATCATCTGCTTTTGAATAATCAGGAAGAAGTCATCTTAGAGCAGAGTCCTCAAAATATTGCAAAAATTTCAGAATGGATGCAGAGAGATGAAATACAGTGTATTCATTCCTGTGAGCCAACACTGGAACGTGTATTTTTACAGGTAACAGGGGCATCCCTTGGATTAGCCAGTATGTGAGAGGAGTTTTAAGATGAATAATATCAATAAATTAGCAGCAGTTGCACAGATTAAATGGATTTGTATCAGCCGCAATACGGCGATTATGATTGGGCCCCTTCTGACTGTGGCCATGGTATGGATGTTCAAAATTTTATATGGCATCAATTCAGGAGGTGAGTTATCACCGGTTCTGGTGTCTTTGATCCTGAGTCTGGGAATTTCCCTTAATTTGTGTATGGACGGATTCCTGATGGTAGGAACTGCCATAGCAGAAGAGAAAGAGAAACATACGTTACGGGTTTTAATGACGTCATCGGTCACGGGAATGCAGTATTTTATCGGAAGTATTCTGTTTCCGTTTGTGTTGATGAACATAATCAATATTGTGGTATTGGTGATTAGTGGTATTTCCATGAGCCAGGTATCGGTTGCGGTTTTCTTACTGGTCAGTGCAGCAGCCTCCCTGATCAGCTGCGTAATGGGAATGATTGTCGGTCTCTGCGCCAAAAATCAGATGAATGCAAATCTGATTTCCTATCCATTGATGATCGTGTTTATGATGATTCCAATGTTTGGAAATCTTTCCGAAAAATTGCACCATATCTCAGGATTTTTGTTTACCGGGGTGCTGACAGAGATTGCAAATGGGTTTGCAGAGGGAATGCCATACACGTTAAAACCGCTGGATATCGCAGTGCTTGTGGGAGAATTGATCATCAGCATTCTTGTATTTTTAATACTTTATCGAAGAAATGGATATGAAAAAGACTGATACGGTTCAGACAGGGTGATTTCAGGTCAGTGATATGCCATAATGGCTGTGTTGTCTGACCTGCACCCGGCAACGGGAGGAAGTGTTTTACAAAAATCACGAGTAAGTTTTATATACAATACGAATGCACCCGAATTTTTCCTCCTGTACTAAACTTTCGGATATGCTATATCATAAACAGAAAAGGGAAAGCCACAGAAGCGGCTCTGCCTCGAATTGCGAATCACCCTTATCACCCCTTTACAAAATACAGGAAAAAAATACTTGCAATATGGATAAATTTGTTTTATAATAATACGTGCTGTGGCATGATAGCGATGAAGCGTGAGGTTGCTGCCCGAAGAAAGGCAGGTTTTCCGTGGAGCGAATGTCAAGTTAGGAAACTGGCGACAAGTCACTGTATCACAATAAAAAATCTGCAGGAACGCAGAAGACGTGTGTAGAAGTTATGACACACACGGAGAAGTGTACAGTCACCGCTTGTCGTACTGAGGTAAAGTGCGAAAAGGAGGCGACTTTTTTTATGGCAAGTCAGGTAATGAGAATCACACTGAAGGCATATGACCATCAGTTAGTGGATGCATCTGCGAAGAAAATCATCGAAACTGTAAAGAAAAACGGATCACAGGTGAGCGGCCCGGTGCCCCTTCCCACCAAACGGGAAGTAGTAACCATTTTGAGAGCGGTTCACAAATACAAAGATTCCAGAGAACAGTTTGAGCAGAGAACTCATAAAAGACTTATTGATATCATCACACCCACCCAGAAGACCGTGGATGCACTGTCCAGACTGGAAATGCCGGCAGGTGTGTACATTGATATTAAAATGAAAAACAAATAGAGCAGTCCTGAAGGGTTAATATAAAGCATTAACTTTGTTCTGGAATGAACGGTTCCGCTGCCCATGGGTATGAAACGTTCCGCTGTAGAGTAAACAGGAGGGAAAGAAATGAAGAAAGCAATCTTAGCTACCAAAGTCGGAATGACTCAAATCTTCAATACAGACGGTGTTCTGGTACCGGTTACTGTATTACAGGCTGGCCCGTGTGTGGTAACACAGGTGAAAACCGTGGAAAACGACGGATACAGCGCAGTACAGGTTGGTTTTGTTGACAAGAAGGACAGAATCGTCAACAGAGACGCCAATGGAAAGAAAGAAATCAGAAACAGACACGGTGTTACAAAGGCAGAAAGAGGCCATTTTGAAAAAGCAGGCGTGTCCAGTAAAAGATTTGTAAGAGAATTTAAATTTGAAAACGCTGCCGATTATAATCTGGCAGATGAAATCAAAGCTGATATTTTTGCAGAAGGCGACAAGATTGACGCAACTGCAATCTCCAAGGGAAAAGGATTCCAGGGTGCTATTAAAAGACATGGCCAGCACAGAGGACCTATGGCTCACGGTTCCAAATTCCATCGTCATCAGGGTTCCAACGGTGCATGTTCCAGTCCGAGCAAGGTATTTAAGGGCAAAGGAATGCCAGGCCACATGGGTGCTGTAAAAGTAACGATCCAGAATCTGGAAGTTGTCAGAGTAGACGCTGAGAACAATCTGCTTCTGGTAAAAGGTGCTGTTCCGGGACCAAAGAAATCTTTAGTAACAATCAAAGAGACTGTAAAAGCAGTGAAAAAATAGTACCATGAAAGGAGGACTTAACAATGGCTAACGTAGCTATTTATAATATGGAAGGCAATGAAGTTGGAAGCCTTGAGCTGAGCGATGCAGTGTTTGGCGTGGAAGTCAACGAGCATCTGGTACACATGGCAGTGGTACAGCAGCTTGCAAACAAACGTCAGGGAACACAGAAAGCAAAGACACGTTCCGAAGTCCGCGGCGGCGGAAGAAAACCATGGAGACAGAAAGGAACAGGACATGCAAGACAGGGTTCCATCCGTGCTCCCCAGTGGAAAGGCGGCGGCGTGGTATTTGCCCCGGTTCCAAGAGATTATTCCTTTAAATTAAATAAAAAAGAAAAGAGAGCAGCTCTGAAATCTGCGCTGACCTCCAGAGTAAATGATAACAAGCTGATCGTGGTAGAGGATCTGAAACTGGATGAAATTAAAACCAGAAAGTTCAAAGAGATTCTGACCAACCTGAAAGTGAATAAGGCCCTTGTGGTTTTGAACGAAAATGATCAGAATGTGGTAATGTCAGCAAGAAATCTTCCTGCAGTAAAAACTGCACTGACCAACACCATCAATGTGTATGATATTTTGAAATATGACACCGTAGTAGTAACCAAAGATGCGGTAGCAACCATCGAGGAGGTGTATGCATAATGGCGAACGTAAAATATTATGACGTAATCCTCAGGCCGGTGATCACAGAGAAAAGCATGAACGCCATGGGCGAGAAGAAATATACGTTTCTGGTACATCCGGAAGCAAATAAATCCATGATCAAAGAAGCTGTGGAAAAGATGTTCGAGGGTACAAAAGTGAAGAAAGTAAACACTCTGAACATCGGCGGCAAAAAGAAACGGAGAGGCATGGTAGTGGGAAAAACTGCCAAAACAAAGAAAGCAATCGTTCAGTTGACAGAAGACAGCAAGGATATCGAGATTTTTGCAGGCCTGTAATCATGGAACATTAAGTGAAAAGATGAAAGGAGAAAAATCATGGGAATTAAGACCTATAACCCATATACACCTTCCAGAAGAAATATGACCAGTTCTGATTTCGCTGAAATCACGAAGAAAACACCGGAGAAATCCCTGCTGGTTTCTTTACAGAAGCGTTCTGGCCGTAACAACCAGGGTAAAATTACGGTAAGGCACCGCGGCGGCGGCTCCAGAAGAAAATACAGAATCATTGATTTTAAGAGAAATAAAAAAGACGGAATTCCGGCAACTGTAATCGGAATTGAATACGACCCCAACCGGACAGCAAACATTGCACTTATCTGCTATGCAGACGGTGAAAAAGCATATATCATTGCTCCGGAAGGCCTGACAGACGGCATGAAGCTCATGAACGGACCGGAAGCCGAGATTAAAACAGGAAACTGCCTGCCTCTGGAAAACATTCCCGTTGGTACCCAGGTACACAACATTGAGCTGCATCCCGGCAAAGGCGGACAGCTTGTACGTTCCGCAGGAAACAGCGCGCAGCTTATGGCAAAGGAAGGCAAATATGCAACCTTAAGACTGCCCTCCGGTGAAATGAGAATGGTGCCTATCAACTGCAGAGCAACCATCGGCGTGGTAGGAAACACAGACCACAACCTTGTAAAAATCGGTAAAGCAGGACGGAAGCGTCACATGGGTATCCGCCCCACCGTACGCGGATCTGTTATGAACCCCAACGACCATCCACATGGAGGTGGAGAAGGTAAGACCGGAATCGGACGTCCGGGCCCGTCTACTCCCTGGGGCAAACCTGCACTGGGTCTTAAGACCAGAAAGAAAAACAAGGCAAGCAATAAGCTCATCGTAAGAAGAAGAGACGGAAGAGCATTAAAATAATAAAATAACTGAAATGTTTAATAAAGGGAAATACCCGGCAGAGCGGGATTAATATTCAGGAGGTTGAATTTATGGGTCGTTCACTGAAAAAAGGACCATTTGCTGATGCAAGTTTATTGAAAAAAGTAGATGCCATGAACGCAGCAGGCGAAAAAAGCGTGATCAAGACATGGTCCCGCCGTTCTACGATTTTTCCACAGTTCGTAGGCCATACATTTGCAGTACATGACGGAAGAAAGCATGTGCCTGTATATGTAACAGAAGACATGGTTGGACATAAACTGGGCGAGTTCGTTGCAACAAGAACTTACCGTGGACACGGAAAAGATGAAAAGAAATCGAAAGTCCGTTAATTAAGGATTCAGGAAGGAGGTTCCAAACCCATGGCGAAAGGACACAGAAGTCAAATTAAGAGAGAAAGAAACGCACAGAAAGATACCAGACCGTCAGCAAAATTATCTTATGCAAGGGTATCTGTTCAGAAAGCCTGCTTCGTACTTGACGCAATCCGCGGAAAAGACGTACAGACTGCACTGGCAATTCTGGCGTATAATCCAAGATACGCATCCGGCGTAATAGAGAAACTGCTGAAATCTGCAATTGCCAATGCGGAAAATAACAATGGCATGAACACAGAGAATCTTTACATTGCAGAATGCTATGCAAACAAAGGACCAACAATGAAGAGAGTCAGACCGAGAGCACAGGGAAGAGCTTACAGAATCGAAAAGAGAATGAGCCATATTACAATTGTGCTTGATGAAAGATAGGAGGGCGAACATGGGACAGAAAGTAAATCCTCATGGTTTAAGAGTTGGAATTATCAAAGACTGGGACTCTAAGTGGTATGCAGAAGGTGATTTTGCGGATTTTCTGGTAGAAGATTATAATATCAGAACATTTCTGAAAAAGAAATTATATGCATCAGGAGTTTCCAAAATTGAGATAGAGAGAGCTTCCGACCGGGTAAAGGTAATTCTTTACACTGCAAAACCAGGTGTGGTAATCGGAAAAGGCGGAGCGGAAATTGAAAAAGTAAAAGCAGAACTTCAGAAATTTACAGATAAAAAACTGGTAGTAGATATCAAAGAAGTAAAACGGCCGGACAAAGACGCTCAGTTAGTAGCAGAAAACATTGCCCTTCAGCTGGAAAACCGTGTTTCCTTCCGGAGAGCCATGAAATCCTGCATGGGCAGAAGTATGAAAGCCGGAGCTCTGGGAATCAAAAGTTCCGTATCCGGACGTCTGGGCGGCGCCGACATGGCACGTACCGAGTTTTACAGTGAGGGAACCATTCCCCTTCAGACATTAAGAGCAGACATCGACTATGGATTCGCCGAAGCAGATACCACTTACGGAAAAGTCGGAGTAAAGGTATGGATTTACAAAGGCGAGATCCTTCCAACAAAAGACACAAAGGAAGGGAGCGATAAATAATGTTAATGCCAAAAAGAGTAAAACGCCGTAAACAGTTCCGTGGATCCATGGCAGGCAAGGCGTTAAGAGGTAATAAAATCACTAATGGAGAATACGGTATCGTATCTCTGGAACCCTGCTGGATTAAATCCAATCAGATTGAAGCAGCCCGTATCGCAATGACACGTTATATCAAGCGTGGCGGTAAAGTCTGGATTAAAATTTTCCCGGACAAACCGGTAACCGCAAAACCGGCAGAAACCCGTATGGGTTCCGGAAAAGGAACATTGGAATATTGGGTAGCAGTTGTGAAGCCAGGACGTGTTTTATTTGAAATCTCCGGTGTGCCGGAAGAAACAGCGCGTGAAGCACTGCGTCTTGCCACACATAAATTGCCCTGTAAATGTAAAGTAGTTTCACGAGCAGACTTAGAAGGCGGTGAGTCAAATGAAAACCAGTAATTATGTAAATGAATTGAGAGAAGCGTCCACAGAGACCCTGCAGGAGCAGTTAGTAGCTGCAAAGAAAGAACTTTTTAATTTAAGATTCCAGAATGCAACGAATCAGTTAGATAATACGGGAAGGATCAAAGAGGTTCGTAAAAATATTGCCAGGATTCAGACGATAATCACAGAGAAGGCAAAAGAAGCGTGAAAGGAGAACCCATATCGTGGAAGAAAGAAATCTTAGAAAAACACGTACCGGTGTTGTTGTAAGCGACAAGATGAACAAAACCATCGTGGTTGCGGTAAGAGACAATGTGAGACATCCTCTTTACAACAAAATCGTAAAAAAGACATATAAATTAAAAGCTCATGACGAAAACAACGAATGCAAAATCGGAGATACTGTAAAAGTAATGGAAACAAGACCTTTATCCAAAGACAAGAGATGGAGACTTGTGGAAATCATTGAAAGAGCGAAATAAAGGAGGCTACCGGCATGATTCAACAGGAAAGCAGACTGAAAGTAGCCGATAATACAGGAGCAAAAGAGATCCTCTGCATCCGTGTTATGGGCGGTTCTACAAGAAGATATGCAAATATCGGAGATATCATTACTGCTACGGTTAAAGATGCAACACCAGGCGGCGTTGTTAAAAAGGGCGACGTGGTAAAGGCTGTAGTAGTTCGGACCAAAAAAGGTGCTCGTCGTAAAGACGGTTCTTATATCAAATTTGACGAAAATGCGGCTGTTATCATCAAAGATGACAAGACCCCAAGAGGAACCCGTATCTTTGGACCAGTTGCCAGAGAGCTTCGTGAAAAACAGTTTATGAAAATTGTTTCCTTAGCTCCGGAAGTATTATAGGAGGTGTGGGTCTATGGCAACATTAAAGATTAAAAAAGGCGACCTTGTGAAAGTAATCGCCGGAAAAGATAAAGACAAAGAAGGCAAGGTAATTGCAGTAAACCGGAAAAATCATACGGTACTGGTGGAAGGTATCAACATGATTACCAAACACACCAAACCAAGTATGGCAAATCAGCAGGGCGGTATCGTTCATCAGGAAGGACCCCTTGATATTTCCAATGTAATGTACGTTCACAAAGGAAAAGCTACCCGTGTGGGCTTTAAAATGGACGGGGACAAAAAAGTACGTTTTGCCAAATCCACCGGCGAAGTGATTGATTAATTCAGGAGAGGAGGTCCATTCAGTTGAGTAGTAGATTAAAAGAAATTTATCAGAACGAAATTGTTGACGCTCTGATGAAAAAATTCGGATATAAAAATATTCTGGAAGTACCGAAAATTGAAAAAGTAGTCATCAACATGGGTGTTGGTGAAGCAAAAGAAAATGTAAAACTCCTTGATGCGGCAGTAAAAGACCTGGAAATCATCACCGGTCAGAAGGCTGTTGTCACCAAAGCAAAGAATTCCATCGCGAACTTCAAAATCAGAGAGGGAATGCCTATCGGATGTAAAGTGACCTTACGGGGCGACAAAATGTATGAATTTGTTGACCGTCTGATCAATCTGGCGCTGCCCCGTGTACGTGACTTCCGCGGCGTGAATCCAAATGCATTTGACGGAAGAGGAAATTATGCGCTGGGCATCAGAGAGCAGCTGATTTTCCCGGAAATCGAATACGATAAGATTGATAAAATCCGCGGTATGGACGTTGTGTTTGTAACAACAGCAAAAACAGATGAGGAAGCCCGCGAATTACTGACACAGTTCAATATGCCATTTGCAAAACAGTAAGGAGGGAATTTCAATGGCAAAAACAGCAATGAAAATCAAACAGCAGCGTAAACAGAAATTCTCTACCAGAGAATACAGTCGTTGCAGAATTTGTGGACGTCCACATGCATATCTGAGAAAGTACGGAATCTGCAGAATCTGTTTCCGTGAATTAGCATATAAAGGACAGATCCCAGGAGTGAAAAAGGCATCCTGGTAGTAAAGGAGGAAAATATATCATGACTATAAATGATCCAATTGCAGATATGCTTACAAGAATCCGTAATGCAAATACTGCGAAACATGATACAGTTGATGTTCCGGCTTCCAAGATGAAAGTTGCAATTGCCGACATTCTTGTGGACGAGGGCTATATTGTGAAATACGATATTGTGGAAGACGGCAGCTTCAAAACCATTCGTATTACCTTAAAATACGGTAAAGACAAAAATGAAAAAATCATTACAGGACTGAAAAGAATTTCCAAACCGGGACTTCGCGTATATGCCGGCAAAAATGAAATTCCGAAGGTTCTCGGCGGTCTTGGAATCGCAATTCTTTCCACCAACCAGGGTGTTGTAACAGATAAAGAAGCAAGAAAATTAGCAGTAGGCGGCGAAGTGCTGGCCTATGTATGGTAGGAGGGTACGGGCATGTCACGAATCGGAAGAATGCCAATCGCAGTACCTGCAGGCGTAACTGTGGATATTGCAGAAAATAATCATGTGACTGTAAAAGGTCCGAAGGGAACTCTTGAGAGAACCCTTCCAGCAGAAATGGAAATCAAATTAGAAGGTTCTGAAATTACTGTAACCAGACCCAATGATTTAAAGAGAATGAAATCTTTGCACGGTCTGACCAGAACCCTGATTAACAATATGGTAGTGGGCGTAACCAATGGTTACACCAAAGAGCTGGAAGTAAACGGTGTTGGTTACAGGGCATCCAAATCCGGCAAAGATTTAACTTTGAATCTGGGATATTCCCATCCGGTTGTTATGACGGATCCGGAAGGCCTGGAGTCCAAAGTGGAAGGAAACAAAATTACTGTTTCCGGTATTGATAAAGAGAAAGTCGGCCAGTACGCAGCGGAAATCAGAGATAAGAGAAGACCTGAACCTTATAAGGGCAAGGGTATCAAATATGTGGATGAAGTTATCAGGCGTAAAGTTGGTAAGACCGGTAAAAAATAATTAAAGGAGGAACAAAAAAATGGTTAATAAAAAATCAAGGGCAGAAGTCCGTATGAAAAAACACAGAAGAATGCGTAATCGTTTCTCCGGTACAGCCGAAAGACCACGCTTAGCTGTGTTTCGAAGCAATAACCATATGTATGCACAGGTGATTGACGATACAGTTGGAAATACAATCGTTTCCGCGTCTACTCTTCAGAAAGATGTAAAAGCTGAACTGGAAAAAACCAACAATGTGGATGCAGCGGCACACCTTGGAACTGTGATCGCAAAACGGGCACTGGAAAAAGGCATTACAACCGTTGTCTTCGACAGAGGTGGTTATATCTATCAGGGCAAGATTAAGGCTTTGGCTGATGCGGCAAGAGAAGCCGGATTAGACTTTTAATAGGAGGAGACAAATACATGAAACGTACAATTATTGATGCTGGTCAATTGGAATTAACAGAAAAAGTAGTATCAATCAAACGTGTAACAAAGGTTGTAAAGGGCGGACGTAACATGCGTTTTACAGCTTTGGTTGTTGTTGGCGACAGCAATGGTCATGTAGGTGCAGGTTTAGGAAAAGCAACAGAAATCCCTGAAGCAATCCGCAAAGGGAAAGAAGACGCAATCAAGAAACTGATTTCTGTAAAATTAGATGATAACAGCAGTATTACCCATGATATTACCGGCAAACACACCGGTGCATCCGTACTGCTGAAGAGAGCTCCGGAAGGTACCGGTGTAATTGCCGGCGGTCCGGCACGTAGCGTATGCGAGCTGGCCGGAATCAAAAACATCCGTACAAAATCTCTGGGCTCCAACAACAAGCAGAACGTAGTTCTTGCTACGATCAATGCTTTAAGTCAGTTGAAATCTCCGGAAGAGGTAGCAAAACTCCGCGGTAAATCTGTAGAAGAGATACTCGGTTAAGGAGGATATGAAAAATGGCAGAGAAATTAAAAATTACCCTTGTAAAATCCCCAATCGGCGCTGTACCGAAAAACCGTAAGACAGTGGAAGCACTGGGACTCAGAAAATTAAACCACAGTGTGGAAATGCCTGACAACGCAGCAGTCAGAGGGATGATCAGACAGGTAAATCATTTAGTGAAAGTAGAAGAAATCTAAGAGAACAGTAAGGAGGTGTCAACATGGACTTATCAAATTTAAAGCCGGCAGCAGGTTCAAAGCACAGCAATAATTTCAGAAGAGGCCGCGGACACGGTTCAGGAAATGGTAAGACAGCAGGTAAGGGACACAAAGGTCAGAAGGCTCGTTCCGGAGCACCGAGACCAGGATTTGAAGGCGGTCAGATGCCATTATACAGAAGAATTCCAAAACGTGGATTTACCAACAGGAATTCAAAAGATATCGTTACAGTCAATCTGGAAGTGCTGGAAAACAAATTCGAAGACAACGCAGTTGTGACGATAGAAGCATTATTAGAGCAGGGTATCATTAAGAAACCGAGAGATGGTGTAAAAATCCTTGGAAGAGGAGAGCTTACCAAGAAGCTGACTGTACAGGTAAATGCCTTCAGTGAGGGCGCAAAAGAAAAGATTGAAGCTCTTGGTGGAAAAGCAGAGGTGATCTAATGCTGGAGACACTCCGCAATGCATTTAAAATTAAAGATATCAGGAATCGTATTTTTTATACGATGGCAATGCTGGTGCTTATCCGTATCGGGTCCCAGCTTCCCCTTCCTGGTGTAAAAGGCGATGTCATTGCAAACTGGTTTGCAGCTCAGGGAACCGACGCACTGAACTTCTTTGATGCCATTACAGGCGGTTCCTTTGAACAGATGTCAGTATTTGCACTGAATATCACGCCTTATATCACATCTTCCATTATTATGCAGCTTCTTACCATAGCAATTCCAAAGCTGGAAGAAATGCAGAAAGACGGAGAAGATGGAAGAAAAAAGATTGCAGAGATTACACGTTATGTAACCGTTGTTCTTGCTTTGATTCAGTCCATCGCCATGGCTGTCGGATTTGGACGGGGCGGATATCTGGACAAATTTGATGCACCCCATGTAATCATGATGGTAACAGGCCTGACAGCAGGTTCTGCAGTTCTGATGTGGATCGGTGAGAGGATTACAGAGAACGGTGTGGGAAATGGTATTTCCATCGTGCTGGTAATCAATATTATTTCCCGTATTCCGGAAGACCTGATGACCCTTTATACCCAGTTTATTGCAAATGCTCCCAACGTGGGAAATGCAATTATCGCGGCAGCGGTAATTCTTGCGGTGATTCTGGTTACTGTGGTATTCGTTATTATTCTGCAGGATGGCGAGCGCAGGATTCCGGTACAGTACAGTAAAAAAATTCAGGGCCGGAGACAGGTGGGCGGCCAGTCCAGCCACATTCCTCTGAAGGTAAATACTGCAGGCGTAATTCCCATTATTTTTGCCCAGTCCATTATGCAGTTCCCGGTTATTATTGCAACTATTATGGGAAAAGGCCAGGGAACCGGGATCGGAAGTAAAATTCTCCATGGATTATCTCAGTCATACTGGTGCGATCCGGAGAACCCCATTTACAGTATTGGTTTGCTGGTGTATATTGTGCTGGTAATTGCCTTTGCATATTTCTATACCTCCATCACCTTCAATCCGCTGGAAGTGGCAAACAACATGAAACGTCAGGGCGGATTTATCCCAGGTATCAGGCCTGGAAAGCCGACCAGTGAGTATCTGACAAAAATTCTGAATTATATTGTGTTTATCGGAGCAGTAGGGCTTATGATTGTTGCGGTTATTCCGATTTTCTTTAACGGAGTATTCAGCGCCAATGTGTCTTTCGGCGGTACATCTATCATTATTATTGTAGGTGTGGTCATTGAAACGCTCAAGCAGATTGAGTCCCAGATGCTGGTACGCTATTATAAAGGTTTTTTGAATGACTGATAAATGATTATTTATGCCTGGCCTGTCCTGAGACGGCCAGGCATTCAGAGTAAAAAAGGAGGAGACAGGTATGAAGATTATTATGTTAGGAGCACCGGGAGCAGGAAAAGGAACACAGGCAAAACAGATTGCAGATAAATATTCCATTCCTCATATTTCTACCGGGGACATTTTCCGGGCCAACCTGAAAGCAGGAACCGAGCTTGGAAAGAAAGCGAAAGAGTACATGGATCAGGGGCTTCTGGTTCCTGATGAACTGACCTGCGATCTGGTTATGGACCGCATTGGACAGGAAGACTGTAAAAACGGTTTTGTTCTGGATGGATTTCCGCGAACCATCCCCCAGGCGGAAGCACTGGATGCTGCCCTGGCAAAAATTAATGAAAAAATGGACTATGCCATTGATGTGGATGTTCCTGACGAGAATATTGTCAACAGAATGTCCGGAAGACGCGCATGCCTGAACTGTGGCGCAACCTATCATATCGTTTCCATTCCCACAAAAGTGGAAGGTATCTGCGACCGCTGCGGCAATCAGGTGGTATTAAGAGATGACGACCAGCCGGAAACGGTAAAGAAACGTCTGAATGTATACCATGAGCAGACACAGCCATTGATTGACTATTACAAAAAACAGAATATTTTAAAGACTGTAGACGGAACCCGGCCAATGGAAGATGTGTTTGGCGCCATTGTGGAAATTTTAGGAGCGTAAAAAATGTCAGTATCAATTAAATCTGCCAGAGAAATTGAGTTAATGCGGGCAGCAGGAAAAATCCTGGAAAAGGTGCATGAAAATCTGGAAAAGGAATTGAAGGAAGGCATGTCTACTCTGGACATTGACCGTCTGGGAGAAGAAATTATCCGGAGTTACGGGTGCATTCCATCCTTTAAAAATTATAATGGATATCCGGCTTCGGTGTGCGTATCGGTAAATGATGAGGTAGTCCATGGGATTCCCACCAGGAAACGAAAGCTCAGAGAAGGTGATATTGTAAGTCTGGATATCGGAGTTATTTATAAGGGATATCATTCCGATGCAGCCAGAACTCACGGAATCGGGGAGATTTCAGAAGAAGCGTCCCTGTTGATTGAAAGGACCAGGCAGAGTTTTTTTGAAGGCATTAAGTACGCAAAAGAAGGCAATCATCTACATGAGATTTCTAATGCAATTGCTGCTTACGCAGAGAGCTTTGGGTACGGAGTAGTCCGGGATCTGGTAGGGCACGGGATAGGAACCCGGCTTCATGAAGATCCTCAGATTCCCAACTTTACCCAAAAAAGCAGAGGCGTAAGGCTGAAAGCAGGTATGACACTGGCAATTGAACCCATGATCAATGCAGGGCGTTTTGATGTGGCATGGCAGGATGACAACTGGACGGTTGTAACACAGGACGGCTCGTTGTCTGCCCATTACGAAAATACAATTTTGGTGACATCCGGGGAGCCGGAAATCCTGAGTCTTTCAGGTATGGAAGGCAACCTGGCATAATCAGGCTGAAAGCAGATGTGACAGACATCTGTCCACAGGAAGATGGAGAAAACCATGGATATTAAATTAGCAGTTTCCAGATCCGGTCACGACAAAGACAGCATTTATGTAATTGTAAAAGAAGAAGCCAATATGGTGTATCTGGCGGATGGTAAATTAAAACCCCTGGAAAAACCGAAAAAAAAGAACAGAAAACATATTCAGATAATGAAACAGCTTCCGAAAGAAATTACAGAAGTCTTTACGCAGGAGAGTTTTCGGAATGAAGAAATAAAAAAAGCCATTCAGCTTTATCAGAAAAGCATGGAATATCAGGAGGAAACAATATGTCAAAAGCAGACGTAATCGAAGTAGAAGGAACGGTAGTTGAAAAACTGCCGAATGCCATGTTTCAGGTGGAACTGGAAAACGGTCACCAGATTCTGGCCCATATCAGCGGAAAACTGAGAATGAATTTTATCCGTATTCTTCCGGGAGATAAAGTCACAATTGAAATGTCCCCCTATGACCTGACAAAGGGAAGAATCATATGGAGAGATAAATAGAACAAAGCAGCCAGGAGATCCTCAGACCTGAGGGCCCTGGCTGTTTTGCTGCGCTCCCTTCAGCCGCATAATATTTTTCTTACCAATACTCTCCCTTCACCGGGGAGAACCCCCGTCCTGCCTTCTTCCGGCTCTGGAGCGGGGGTTTTTACGTTACCGGAAGGAGCGGTATACGTTTCCGTCTGACATGTCACCCCGGCAGTCAGAAAGTTCACTGACAGTTACCAGCTGATAACCACGGTTTCGCAGCTCCGGAATAATGACTCTGGAAGCAGCGGCAGTCTGACTGTAAAGGTCATGCATAAGAATAATGTCTCCGTTTTGCACATGATTCAGAACAGAAGCCTGAGTCAGCAGAGGGTTTCTGGTTTTCCAGTCCAGTGTATCTATGGACCATAAGATGATGGGCATTCCCACTGAAGCGGAAACCGTACTGTTATAATTTCCTCCGGGCGGGCGCATGACAACCGGAGAAACACCGGTAATACTCTGTACAGCTGCGTTGGTTCCATCTATCTGGCTTCGGATGGTGGAAACATCAGTTTTAGTCAGGATTGTGTGATTATAGGTGTGATTGCCTATCTCACATCCCATATCAAAAGTGCGCTTTAACACATCAGACCAGCGAGGCACATTAGAGCCCACTACAAAAAAGGTTGCCACGCCCCCGTATTGTCCCAGGATATCCAGAATTTCAGAGGTATACTGGGAGGGACCGTCATCGTATGTCAGCGCTACCATGGGCTGGTTCAGATCAATCTGCCGGGACAGATCTCCCTGTCCGTTATAATAACACATAAAATGGGAGTCACGGATCCTGCAGCCGGATATTTTTCCGTCTGCTGTGGTATACTCCAGAATTTCTCCGGAAAGCTCCTTGCTTACGGTTCCATTGGCCTCTGCATAAATCAAACGGCCGGAAGACGTAAGATACAGACCTGGGGAACTGTTTTTTATACCGCTGGAAGCGAAATAGTACAGGGTTCCCTGAATCTTTCGGACATCATTTTTGACAGAAACCATGCTGCCCTTTTTGTAATCATAGCATTTTCCGGTTTTTGTGTTGTATAACAGGGTACACTTGCCGGAACCATTGAAATAATATATCTTTTTGTCTACGGTTTTCCAGACTTTTTTCTGTTTCTCCCACTTTTTCTTTTTGTAATTGTACTGATAAAATTTCCAGGTATTTCCGGATTTTGTCATTTTACTGGTCACATAGCCTTTTTTTCCGGTCTCAATGTATTGTCTGCCGGAGGGTTTCTGCCAGCCTTTTTTGGTTACCCGGATGCCTCTGCCATTGAAATAATAATATTTTCCATTTTTCAGTCGGGTAATGTCTTTTCTGATTTTCACCATTTTGCCGTTTTTATATCTCTGGCATTTTTCCGTATCCGGATTATAGATTTTCGTACATTTGCCGGAACCATTGAAATAATATTCTTTGCTTTCTATGGTTTTCCAGAGGTTTTTCTGTTTCTCCCACTGGCCGGTGCCGTAATTGTAAAGATAATATTTCCTAAGATTTTTACTGTTTGTCAGTTTTTCTGATATATAACCTTCTCCACTGACGTAGTACCACTCTGCGGATGAAACTTTTTTCCATTCGGAAGAGGTGCTGCAGATTCCGGCAGCATCAAAATAGTAAATTCGTCCGTCTTTCAGAGGATATATGTAATTGTCTGCCGGAATCATCTGGCCGTTGACAAATACCAAAAGCTGTGCGGAAGCAGAATCATAAATTTCCGTACAGATTCCTGCGGAGTCAAAATAATAGTCTTTCCCGTTTACGCTTTCCCAGATATTGCTTTGAAGTTCCCAGGAAACCCCGGCAGAATTGTAATGATAAAACTGCCAGGAGCCGCCGGCCTCTTCCATGCGGGCCGTGACGTAGCCATTGCTGTCAATCTGAAATTTTCCAATGGGAAGTTCCTGCCATCCGGCAGCAGTCACCTGCTGGCCGCCCACATAGAGGACATAGTAATTTTCCTGCTGTACCAGTCCGTCAGCGGGAACCGTTCCCTCCTCTGCCTGAGGAACTATGGTTTCTTCCTGGGGGGCTTCCATAATGGATTCCGGGTTTATGGATAATTCCTCTGTGAAGTCCGGAAATTCCGGAGATTTTTCGGAAAACTCTTCGCCCATATTGTTATCCGATTCTGTCTGGTGACCGGATTTCTCCGGCAGCAGTTCTTCCTGTTCTGTCTGTGAGGCAGCTTCTGTCTGCAGGGGTGCCAGAGCCACGGACAGCGCCAGCAGCAAGGTCAGCAGAAAGCAGGTGCCTCTCCTGTGTCTGAATGATAGATTCATAATAATCCTCCTTTGTATCTGTTCTTTCTATTATACACCCTGCTCCTGCAAGGTTCAAGGTGTGCAGAAGGCCGGTTGCAGGAAAAAATCCGGAATGATATAATAGAAAGCATAAGCAGGAACCTTCACCTTTGCAACATCACTGCAGATGACGCCCGGCAGCTCCCTGAACTGACCGGCCGCCTGCATGAACATATATGTGCTGAATTTAACAGAAAAAAGAAGGGAGACGAAGAGCTGAAACCTTTACTGCCAGGAGCCCTTGAGCTGCCCAATGACAAATACCGGTTCCGGATTGATGAGCTGGAAAAAGAAATCCTCAGATACGCAGATGAAAATGCAAAATATGCAGATGAAAACGCGAGATATGCGGACGAAAATGCAAAATATGCAGATGAAATCCTCAGATATGCAGATGAGATTGTGAAACTGAAAAAACGTATTGCAGAACTGGAAAAAGAGCAGCAGACGGGGTGACAGAGGATGCCGGTACAGGCTGAATCCGGTTCTGTATAAACAGTAAGAATATGGTTAGAATAAAACAAAAATGTAACCTTTTATTGACAAAGGTTACATTTTTAGTCTGTATCTTATATATCGGTACAGATTACATATACTTTATAGCTATTCGGAAAAATTTGTTTTTTATTTTATCCGTCAGAGGTTAAGACGACAAAACACATCATCCTTATCTTCCTGTTCAATACACAGATAACGTTTTGTAATCTGATAGGAAGAATGATTGAAGATAGCCATCAGAAGCGCCGGCGGGGTTCCGTTTTTCCAGGCATGGTAACCGAAGGTTTTCCGCAGAGAGTGGCAGCTGATATGCTCCGGGAGATTGGCATAATCAGCTGCTTTTTTTATAATACGGTAAGCCTGCTGGCGGCTGATGTGAGAAGATTTGTCTTTCTGGCCTGCAAACAGACAGGTGTTCTGGCATATGGGGTACTGATTCTGCCGCAGCATTTCCAGGGCAGTGACAGCGGTGCGGTTCAGGGCAATCATGGTTTCTTTTTTTGTTTTCTGTTCTGTCAGATGTAAATGAGAACGATACCGATTCGTGTTGAAATCGTATACCATGTCCCAGGTGATTTTCAAAATATCGCCAATGCGCAGGGCAGTGTTCAGGCCAAGAATAATCAGGGCATAATTGCGCGGATTCGGGTGCTCCGTAAGATAGTATTTTTTTACTTCTGCCAGCTGACTGGTCTGGCGGATGGGCTGGGTTTTACTCATAAGTTTTCCTCCTTGTACAGGCTGTGAATCGGTTCCTTTTGCATTGTTCCAATTTCATGGATCAGCAGGTGAGACAGAGAACAGGTCTGATCAAATCATTGGGGCAAAATGTAACCTTTGTCAATAAAACGTTACATTAATCCATGAAAAACAAGGAGGAAACGAAATGAAGAAAAAGTTTTTGTCAAAGAAGCACATGGCAGTTCTGCTTTCAGCGGCATTGGCAGCAGGAAGCCTTTCCTTTGTGCCGGCAGAGTATGAAGGCCTGTCCATGGTGCATGCCCAGGAGGAGAGTGAAGAAACTGCAACACCTGCATTCGCAGAGGATAATCCAACAATAATGACCAGCGGGGACGAAGGAGCGCTGAAAATAACAGGGCTGGAAGCAGGAAGTACAGTTACCTGGACAAGCGACAACAAGGGCGTTATTGATTTTGTAACAGAAGGTGCCGAAGAAAAACAGGAAGAGGCCGAAGAAGCCACTGCTGAAACAACAGTAGAAGCGGAAGCAACAGAAACAACTGTAAAAGTAAAAGCAGGTGTTGCAGGAAAAGCAACAATCACCGCAACGGTAAAAGAAAAAGCAGAAGCGGAAGCAGCACAGGAGCAGGAGGGAGAAAGTACACCGCTCACCTGTGAGATTACCGTTAATTTCAAATTAGAGGGTGTGGAAGAAGGAAACGTAAATCTGGATCTAAAAGAGAACAAAACTGCAGAAATTATGGTAAGCGGCATTGCAGAGGGAACAGAACTGGAATGGAGTTCATCACTTCCTGCAAAAGAAGATCCGGAAAAACCGGATGAAGAAGGGGAACCGGAAGCACCGAAGGCGGAAGATGTTGCAACGGTAACTGTGGAAGAAAATAATACAACAAAAGCAACGGTTACTGCAGTCGCAGTGGGTGAGATCAACGTTACGGTAGCAGTAAAAGAAGAAGCAGAAGAAGTTCAGTCAGATGAGGCTCAGACAGAAAGCTGGAAACAGCAGACTTTTACTGTAAAAGTAACAGAAGGTCAGACAGAGGATCCCACACCGGAACAGCCTGGTCCTGAGCAGCCAACGCCGGAACAGCCAGCTCCCGAGCAGCCAGCGCCGGAACAGCCTAAACCGGAACAGCCCGGCGGAGACACCGGCACAAACACACCGGCAGCAGTCAGCGGTATCACCTTAAGCCAGACAGAGATTTCTCTGAACAAAGGAAAAACTGCGGTTTTAACAGCAACCGTAGCACCGGAAAATGCAGCAGATAAAACAGTTATCTGGAGTTCATCCAATGAAAAAGTAGCAACCGTATCTGATGGGACTGTAACAGCAGTTTCAAAGGGAACAGCAACTGTTACAGCAAAAGCAGGAGATAAAACAGCAACCTGTACGGTGACTGTGAAAGTTCCGGCTTCAAAAGTAACATTAAACACAAAACAGATTTATATGGTAAAGGGAAAGAGCGTTAATGTAAAAGCAACGGTAACTCCTTCCGATACCACAGACAGGACATCCTGGTCTACTTCCAACAAAAAAGTTGCAACTGTAAAGAATGGAAAAATCAGCGCAAAGAAAACCGGTAAAGCCACTGTTACCGTAAAAGCCGGAAGCAAAAAGGCAACGGTTAAGGTGAATGTGGTATCCAAAGCCAAAAAAGCCACAAAAGTGACTTTAAATAAGAAGAAAGCCACATTAAAAGTGAAAAAAACCCTTTCTTTAAAAACAACCCTGAAGCCTTCCAGCTCTACCGATACCCTGAAATGGACCAGTTCCAACAAAAAGGTGGCAAAAGTAGACAAATTCGGAACGGTAACAGCAGTAAAGAAAGGAAAAGCAACGATTACTGTGAAGACATCCAGCGGAAAGAAAGCCACCTGTAAAATTACAGTAAAATAGTCTGAAAGTAAGGTCTGGCAGATGAAAGGCGCGGGTACCCGTAAAAGGGTGCCCGTGTCTTTGTTTTTATCTTATAGGAAATTCCGTTGGATTTCCTATAAGATAAAATAATTATCGCACTGCGGTGGAAAACAATTATGCGCGCTGGTGCGAATAGAAGATGTCGATAAAGCGACCGCACGCGGCGCAGCAAACCCTTCAGGTCCCTCATGAATGAGGGATTCAGGGAGCCCCTGCGGATCTGTCCGCTTTGTTCCGAAAGAAAAGATGCCAAACCCCTTGATTTTTCCACGTTCAGATGATATAATATCAGACGGACGCTTTTGGAGCGAGTTATTTTTCTTAAGAGAAAAATGCAGGAATTGCCTGTATGGGCAGAAGAAAGGAGGAATTGCTGTGAAGGTAAGATCATCCGTAAAACCTATTTGCGAAAAGTGCAAAGTCATCAGAAGAAAAGGAAGTATCCGGATTATCTGTGAGAATCCGAAACACAAACAGAGACAGGGATGACAGATAACTATCTTATTTATGTGCGGCTGCAGTGAGACACCAGGATAAGTTGTTCTCACTGTTCATAATAAGCAGCGTGTACGGCTGTTTCCGGATTTTTTGATACCGAGGGAGTCCGGAGGATGTGCAGAACTGAATATTCCGCAGAGAACAAAGATATACACTCATTTCAGGACGAGCAACCGTAGCTGTATATGTTTGTTTTTCGTGTATAAGGCATATTTTGTTGCAGATATGCCTGCAATCGTTACGGACAGCCAGTTTGTGATACAGAAAGCAGCGGCAGTCAGCCGGCAGTCAGCCGGAAGAGTATGCTGGCAGGTGCCAGTAAGAAAAGAAAATTATGGAGGTGTACGACATACATGGCTCGTATCGCAGGTGTAGATTTACCAAGAGAAAAACGTGTTGAAATCGGATTGACTTATATTTACGGAATCGGGAGAGTAAGTTCCAACCGTATTCTTGCAGAAGCAAAAGTGAATCCGGATACCCGCGTCAGAGATTTAACTGACGAGGAAGTAAAGAGAATCAGTGAAGTGATTGACCGGACTCAGATGGTAGAAGGTGATTTGAGAAGAGAAATCGCCCTGAACATCAAGAGATTACAGGAAATCGGATGTTATCGCGGTATCCGTCACAGGAAAGGCCTTCCGGTTCGCGGTCAGAAAACAAAGACCAATGCAAGAACCAGAAAGGGTCCGAAGCGTACTGTTGCCAACAAGAAAAAATAGGCATTGAACACTGAATAAAAGCAGGGTGTGAACGCAGCCTGAATTTAGTGGGAAAACCGTTTCCGGAGATGGCGAAGGCAGACAGAACATCCAGGGCAGTACAGGGTAACTGCCTTTATAACATGATAATAAAACAGAGAGAAAGTAGGTTAGTTTAGATATGGCGAAAAACACTGCAAAAAAAGTGACAAAAAAGCGCGTAAAGAAAAACGTTGAACGTGGACAGGCGCACATTCAGTCATCTTTTAACAATACAATTGTAACGATTACAGATGCTGAAGGAAATGCTTTATCATGGGCAAGTGCAGGCGGTCTTGGTTTTAGAGGTTCAAGGAAATCTACTCCGTATGCTGCACAGATGGCAGCAGAAACAGCAACAAAAGCAGCTCTTATACATGGTTTGAAAACAGTAGACGTTATGGTAAAAGGACCTGGTTCCGGAAGAGAAGCAGCAATCCGTGCGCTTCAGGCATGTGGTCTTGAAGTAACAAGCATCAAAGATGTTACTCCTGTACCTCATAACGGATGTCGTCCGCCCAAACGTAGAAGAGTCTGATTAGGAGGTATAAGTTAAGATGGCAATAAACAGAGTTCCGGTTCTGAAAAGATGCAGATCCCTTGGATTAGATCCGATTTATTTAGGAATAGATAAGAAGTCCAACAGACAGCTGAAAAGAGCAAATAAGAAAATATCTGAGTACGGACTTCAGTTAAGAGAAAAACAGAAAGCAAAATTCATTTACGGAGTATTGGAAAAACCGTTCCATAACTATTATCTGAAAGCAGATAAGATGAAAGGCATGACAGGTGAAAACCTGATGATTATGCTGGAAAGCAGACTGGACAACGTGGTATTCCGTCTCGGTCTGGCAAGAACCAGAAAAGAAGCGAGACAGATTGTGGACCACAAACACATTCTGGTAAATGGAAAACAGGTAAACATTCCTTCTTATCTGATAAAAGCAGGTGACACAATCGAAATCAAAGAAAAATGCAAAGGTTCTCAGAGGTACAAGGATATTCTGGAAGTAACATCCGGAAGACTGGTACCGGAGTGGTTAGAGGCCGACCAGGAAAACCTGAAGGGTACCGTGAAAGAATTACCGAACAGAGAGGCAATTGACGTTCCGGTAAACGAAATGCTTATCGTCGAGTTGTATTCTAAATAATCATTAACAAGCAACGATACCCGAAAAGGAGGGACTTTGTAGTGTTCGATTTTGAAAAACCGAAAATTGAAATTGCTCAAATTTCAGAAGACAAGAAGTACGGCCGATTTGTCGTAGAACCACTGGAAAGAGGCTATGGTACTACACTTGGCAATTCTCTGAGAAGAATTATGCTTTCTTCTCTGCCAGGCGCAGCAGTCAGCCAGGTAAAAATCGAAAGTGTTTTGCATGAATTCAGTTCCATTCCCGGCGTAAAGGAAGACGTAACTGAGATTATTATGAACATCAAGAATCTGGCATTAAAAAACACCAGCCCAACAAACGAGTCTAAAGTTGCTTACATTGAATTTGAAGGCGAAGGCGTAGTTACAGCAGCAGATATTCAGGTAGATCCGGATATTCAGGTGCTGAATCCCGATCTGGTAATTGCTCATCTGAACGGAGGCGCAGATTCCAGACTGTATATGGAACTGACCATTACCAAAGGCAGGGGCTATGTGAGCGCCGATAAGAACAAGAGTGAAGATGTACCTATTGGTGTAATCGCAATTGATTCCATTTATACACCGGTAGAACGTGTGAACCTTACCATTGAAAATACACGTGTGGGACAAATTACAGACTATGATAAACTTACACTTGACGTATATACTAACGGTACGTTAGAGCCGGACGAAGCAGTAAGTCTGGCAGCAAAAGTTTTAAGCGAGCATTTGAATCTGTTCATTGATTTGTCTGAAAATGCAAGAACTGCAGAAGTCATGATTGAAAAAGAAGACAATGCAAAAGAAAAAGTTCTTGAGATGAATATTGACGAACTTGAACTGTCTGTACGTTCTTATAACTGCCTGAAACGGGCAGGAATCAACACAGTGGAAGAACTGACCAACAGAACGCCGGAAGATATGATGAAAGTTCGGAATCTTGGACGCAAATCACTGGAAGAAGTGCTGGCAAAATTAAAAGAACTTGGTTTACAGTTAAACCCCGGAGAAGAATGAAATTCTTCGGAGGGGTGCTGCTGAACGAACAGTTCTTTCCCATAGAGGACAGGGTTTATAAGACCAAAGAGCGTAGCCCTGCGCATTACATGTTCGGTAAATAAGACCAAAAGGCATTGCCGGATATTCAAAATGGAGGATTATTAAAATGGCTAAATACAGAAAATTAGGCAGAACTTCTGACCAGAGAAAAGCTCTGATCAGAAACCAGGTAACAGCATTGCTGTATAACGGTAAAATTGTGACAACGGAAGCAAAGGCAAAGGAAGTCTGCAAAGTAGCAGAAGGACTGATTGCCATGGCAGTAAAGGAAAAAGACAATTTTGAAGAAGTTACAGTAACTGCAAAAGTTCCCCGCAAGGACAAAGACGGAAAAAGAGTAAAAGAAGTGGTAGACGGTAAGAAAGTAACCGTATACGACGAAGTAGAGAAGAAAATCAAAAAAGACCTTCCTTCCCGCTTACATGCGAGACGCAAGATGAACAAAGTATTATACTCTGTGACATCTGTTCCCGCTGAAAATGCCGGAAAGAAGAAAAACACCAAAAAAGTTGATATTGCAGCCAAATTGTTTGACGAAATTGCTCCAAAGTATGTAGATCGTAACGGTGGATACACCAGAATCGTGAAAATTGGCCAGCGTAAAGGTGACGGTGCTTTAGAGGTTCTTCTGGAATTAGTATAGAATCGGAAAAAGATATTTTAAACACAGCCGCCGGAAAGAATATTTGAAATGTATTCTTTCCGGCGGTTATTTTTTGTAAAAATGTGACGATGTTATTAGAAAGGGAAAGGATTTCCAGAAAAAGTTTCAGGGAGGGAACAGCATGAGGGTAGCATCGTCATATAATGCAGGTGGAATGTCTGCGGGAAGTATGCAGGGAAGCATATCCACCAATAATACCAGAAAACGTACCGGAGCAGCCAGAAAAACCGGTCAGAATAAAGTGATAAAGAAAAGGGTGAATTATAATCCCAGAGAAATACGTTCCGCTTTACTGCGGGCTTCCAAAGCCCAGAGCGCAGGAAAAGTGCTGACTCAGGCCAAAGGAAAGCTGGCAAATCTTCTGCGGGCCAAGGGAACAGGCCAGTTCAATGAATCAGAACTTGCTGCCGCTATTATCCATGCCAAAAGAATGGTGCGGTGCGCTCATATGAAAACCCAGAACCTGAAACAGGAAGAACAGATGCAGAAGAAAAATGCCAGTGAGGCAAAGGCAGAGGAACAGCAGCGGAAAAATGATTTGAAACTGCGGATGAAACGGAAGGAACAGAATCTGAAGCAGAAAGCCAGAAATGAAAAGGCACAGAACGTTCAGAAACAAAAGCGCCAGCATCAGCAACTGATGCAGCGCCGCCGCATTCACCGCAATATGGAACATGAAAAAATGGAAGAAGCAGATCTTGAGTATAAAAAGAATATGGGAAATGCGTCCCGGGATAATTCCTGCGGGATGGAATTTGAGCCCATACAGTTTCCAACAGCAGGAGTAGAGCTGGAATTAAGCGCTGACGGAATGAAACTGACAGAAGCCCAGATTGAACAGCAAATTGAACAGGAAATAGCCATGGCCATGGCAGCAGAATTTTCAGCAGCCAGCCCATCCGTACCGGTAACATCAACGGGAGCAGAAACAGCCGCAGCCGGCGGCAGCACCGGGGCAGGAGGAGAAGTACCGGTGATGGATGTGGCTTCCGGCGGGATTTAGGAAGAGCGGATTATTTAAGTATGATAGGCGGATTGTAAGTATGGAGAAACTCGGTAAAAACTGAATTGCAGCATTTTGAAGAGGTCTTTTGTGATATAATAAAAAGTCACAGGAGGCCTTAAATTATGACAGACAGCAAAAGATATTTGAAATGCGACGTTTATACCCAGTAAAAATATATGGACAATTCATGTATTTTTTCAACAAAAGGAAAGGGATATGGTATAATATGTATAAAAGGAGGCGCTCTGAATGGGGAAAAAGTATGGCGCAGCAGTTATGGTATAATAAATACTGTGCTGCATAACCCTCCAGGGACATGAAATTCACAAAAGAGTAAGGAGTATGAAATGAATAAGTACAAATTAGGGGAGTTCATCCGGTACTATCGGAAGAAACAGAAGGTATCGCAGGCAGATTTGTGCAGAAATTTATGTTCTGTAGCAACCATGTCCAGAATTGAAAACGGGGAAACAGATACGCCTGTTATGATGGCTCAGACCCTGCTGGAACGGTTAGGTCTGAATGTAAACAAATTTGAACTGCTGCTGGACAGAGATGATTCCAGGTATTTTCGGCGGCGTGATGAAGTGGATGAGGCCATCTGGAAAAAGGATGTTCTTCTGGCCGAAAAAGAACTGGCTGCCTACGAAAGCATGGTGGATGATGATAAACTGCATCAGCAGTACATAAAGCTGCAAAAGGCCAAAATTCTGTTATTAAAGGCTGAAAATTCAGAAAAATCTTCAGAACCAATGGAGAAAGAAAATCTTTTTAATCAGGCAGAACAGCTTTTACAGGAAGCGGCAGAATATACGATTCCAAAAGATAACAGCGAGGAAGAAGAACTTCTGCTCAGTAAGATTGAAATCGAAATTTTGCTCACAAAAGTCCGCAAATATCATAAAGAGAATCTGCTTCGGGTGCACAGATATATGAAAAAGCACTATTCCATGGAACTGAAAGAGGAAATTTATCCCATGGTACAGCTGGAACTGGCAAAGATTCTGATGGAAGAGAAAAAGTATTCGGAAGCATTGCAGGAAATAGAAGATGGACTGGAAGTAACAGGCAATGGCAGAAGTTACTGTTATTGTGCAGATTTGCATTTTCTGTATGCGAAAGTTTTACCAAAACTGAATGTGGGACTGGAAGAACAGGTGCAGGAGGAATGTGTAAATCAATGTCTGCAGGCCTACTATCTGTATGATTTTGATGGTGATGAGCAGGCAGGGGAAGTAGAAAAATATTTGAGGGAGGTATTACAATGGGAGTGTATCGGGCAGGAGATGTAATTCGGCGAAACAGACAGGCTTTGCATATGACACAGGAAGAACTGTGTGAGGGAATCTGTAATGCACAGACTCTTTCGCGAATCGAAAATGGAAAGCAGAATCCGGGAAAAGAAGTCTATAAACGGTTAATGGAACGCATGGGTAAAGAGAAAAACCGGGCGTTTGCCATGGTTTCCGGGGATGATGTCCGGGTACTGGAATATGCCAGAGAGTATGAAAATGCGCTGCATAAATTTGAATATGAAAAGGCAGATGAAATTTTGTGTCAGTTGGAAAAAATGATAGATGATAGTGATACAAGTAAACAATATGTTATAAAAGGTAGAGCGATTCTGGATTGGAAATTAAAACGAATTACTCATCAGGAAGAAAGAAGAAAATTGATGGAAGGTCTAAAAATAACGATTGATTTTCCTGAAAAGCATGATTTTAGCAAATACCCCTTAATGGAAAATGAAATATCTATTTTGTGTAATATTGCTAACACTTATTTTTATGATAATCAAATCGAAGAAGCCATTATTTTTTTAGAAAAAATTTATGAAGGGATCAATAGTGGCTATCGTATATCAGAAAAAGGAAAAGTTACAGAGCTTCTTATATTAGATAATTTGGCAAATATGTATGGCGAATTAGGTGAACATTGGAAAGCGATTCAATTAGTTAAACAGGGACTTGTACTATGCAAGGAAGAAAAAACTTCTGGTAATTTGCCGCAATTATTGGGAGAAATGGAATGGAATATGGAACAATTGTTAGAAAAAAACGAGGAGGTTGATTTTACTAAAAAAGACTGTGAAAAGATTTTAAGGCAGGCATATTATATAGCTACTGCCTTAAAACAAAATCACAATGCATATCTTCTGAAAAATCATTATGAAGAATATTTTGGGAAAAAATTATAAATATTATTTCTGAACTTCAAGGTCAAAATAAGAATAAGTGGAAGCGGAACCAGAATCAGATGGGAAAAACTCGAAAAATGGTGAAATCACCGTTGCCATCAGACAGGTAGTAGCCATAAGTAAAGCTAATGTTTTCTTAAAACGTTTCATTGAGAGAACTCCTCCTTCGTATTTTTAGTCAGAATAGCATAATTAGGGAAAGAATACCATGTCGTATTTTGAAAAATTGTATGTGACAAAATTTTTCAGAATACGACATGGTTTTTTTGGAAAATTCTGCTATATAATAGTATCATATACTCATCCAACCACTATTGTACAAAAATGGGGGAAAAGTCTTTTGATTTATTTTTTGTATAAGTTTAACGAGTGGAGTAGTTAAAATATAGATACTCTGGAGCGATGGAGTATCAGAGGGATTAGGAGAGGTGGTTGGGTGAGTGATGGATAATCCACTGTTATCCTTTGATAAGATATTTTGATTTGATAATAAATACTTCAACAATACTCAAACCTTAAACGTAATATTAGGACAATATATGTGAATAATAAAATTTTACTATATGGTTATTTTGCTAATAATCTTGGAGACGATTTGTTTATAAAAGTTATTTGTAATAGATATAAGAATTGTATTTTCTATATTATTGAGTCGAAGCCATATACAGATACATTTTTATCCTTTACGAATGTAAAAGTTTATCCTTTAAAAAATATATTTGACATAAAGTTTGATTTACAAATACTGATTGGCGGTTCTTTATTTATGCAGCCTAGGGATGTTAATAAAATACATACCAAATTTGAAGATGTAAAAAAAACTAGATACTTTAATAACGTACCATTTATTATTATAGGAGCAAACTTTGGTCCGTATACGGATATAGAACACTATAAATTATATAAAAGATGGTTTTTGGACGTAGACGACATTTGTTTTCGAGATATACAATCCTATAATCAATTCATGGAATTGCCTAATGTCAGATGGGCACCTGATGTAATTTTTAACTACAAATTAGAAACAAAAAAAAATAAATCTAAGTCAATTTCAATTTCATGTATTTATAACAATCAGAGAATCGGATTGACAAACTATTCTCAGAATTACTATTATCAAAAGTTAGTAGATATTTCTATTTACTATATAGAAAATGGTTACGGAGTAAAGATTGCTTCTTTTTGTAATCATCAAGATGATTCTATAGCTGCTTATGACATTTTATTCCGTATGCCAACTAATTATCATAAATATGTTAAAGTTATTGAATATAACGGACTAAATTTAGAAAAATTTTTATCAGAATTTTTGGATGCTGAATATATTATTGGAACAAGATTTCATTCTATAATATTAGGCTGGATTGCTAATATTCCTGTGTTTCCAATAATATATAATGCTAAATCTTATAATATGATCAAATCATATCAATTTAACGGTAAATATTCTCATATTGAAAATTTGGGGAATTGTTCAATTGATTTTATAGAATATAATCGTAAGGAGTTATGCATTCCAGATTGTTCTAATTTGATCAAGCAAGCCGTCAAACAATTCAACTTTATTAACCTGATTTAATTTTGGAAATAATTGGAGAGATTATATATGATAGATGAATATATTATAACTGTTATTATACCAACATATAATAATGCAGAATATTTAGAACGTTGCTTACTTTCTGTTATTAATCAGAGTGTAAAAAATATAAAGATAATTATTGTTGATAATGGCTCAACTGATAATACATCTGGTATTATTCAATACTATATCAAAAATTATGATAATATTGAATGCCATATAACATTAGGGGGTGGTCCTGGTGCAGCTAGAAATATCGGTATTGCTAGATGCAAAACAAAATATATTACGTTTATTGATAGTGACGACTGGATTGATTTGAACGCCTATCAAAATTGTATAAATTTACTTGAGAATAATCCACAATGTGATGCTGCGATAATGGGAATTTTAACAGAATACGATTCATATTTTTTGTCACAAAAACGTTATTCATACGAAAAAGAAAATGTAATCGAATCTAAATTAGCACTTGCTTTATTAACGAATACATATAATTATTCTGAACATATTAGCCCGTTACTTGGCAATAAGGTATACCGAAGTAATGTGATACTTGATAATAAAATTTTATTTCCAGAAACATATTTTGAAGATAATGTGTTTATGTTTCAGTTTTTTTATTTTTCAAAGCATATAATACTGGTTTCTAGAAATTATCTTCACTATTATCAACGAAGTAATTCTATAATGCATAGTTTTTCTTCAAAACATATTTCTGATTTCTTTGAAACTTTTAAGATATTAAAATCATTTTTAAAAAATGAAAATAGATTTTCTGAATATCAAAAGTATTACTATGCTTTTTTTCAAAGAGGTTGCGCAATGTTACTTAATACATTATTTAGTGTTGAGCAAAATATTCAAGTACAAAAAAAATATCTTATAGAATTTATGAAATATATTGAATTAAACTTCGATGTTGATGATTTAATAAATAACATAGATATAAATTTGTTAAAAAGAATATGGGGAATCTAACATTGAACCGGAAAAGCAACACAAATTGCTTTCCGGTTCTGTAGTTTGTCCTAACAAATAAATTCACCCAAATATTGGAGATATTTCTCATCAAAAAGTTTTCTTTTTATAGGATTTAATTTTGATAGAGATATTCTAATATGTTTTAAAACGAAGTAGTTCTTAGTCTCTAAGATTTCATTTTCATTTTCCTTTATCCATTCTTCAATATAGCTTACATTTTCTGGTAGACCTAATTTCCCCATTGCTTCTATGATGCTAGCTGCCGTAAAATAATTTTTTTCTGAAGATAATTGTTTACATAAAATAGAGTTTGCTTCATATAACTTTTTTTCACCAATTATATCTGCAAAATGTTCTCGAATATGACAATCTTTATCCGTCATTGAAATGCCGATAATATTGTTGACCTCTTTATTATCTGTTGTTAATAAAAATGTTTCTAATTTATATCTATTTAGGTCTATTGTACCAAACTTTGAATTTTTGAAATATTGTACAATCCATGGCATTATTGTACTTAGACAACAATTAGCATTTGCAAATTTTAAAATAAAATCAATTTTATATGTTTGTATCTCAGCTTTATTCATAGACACATTTATAAAAAAATCACTAGTGAAATGGATAATGTAGGGAGAAATGTCACAATAAACACTACTTGATATTAGCAATTCGGCATAAAAATTAAATAATCCCGAAAGAGTTATATTACTTTTTGATAGTATACACTCTTTTATATTGTGCTCAAATTTTTTTAAAATATTATCTACTTCATTTTCGTTAAAACAATGGGAGTTTTGCATTATTTCAGTAATATATACCATATCATTACCAACAATATGGTGTAAAATATCGATAAATTCCTCTTGGTTATCATGTAAATAATCTATTATTCCTTTTATATTTAATATTTCATCAAAATCAGAAATAAATTGTTTTTCATGAAGTGATTGTTTTAATAAAGCAGCTAAATATTTTAAATTATTTTTTTCATATTCATGATATGTCAAATGTGTAATATCAAAAGGAACATTTGTACCTTTTTGTTTTAGTAAAAATATATTTTCTGCATCTTTAAAAGTGTGCGCTATACCCAATTCATAAAATACATTAGGATTGCAATTAGTTAAATCGACAATAATAAATTGGGCTTTGAGCAATTCTGTAAGAATTTTATTTATAATTGGTATAGAACCAGCAATTTCATCTACTCTAGTACAAATATAACCACTTTTACCCAATAAAGATTTTAATTCCCCATACACAATATCAAAATCATCTGAAAAAGGCATAATAAAAAAACATCTATTTTTTTCAATTGGAATTTTTACATTTCTAAATTGTTTGGGGTATATTTTATAATTGTCCATATAAACCACTCCACAATATAATTTTCTTAATTTTAAATATAACTCTTTGTTTGTATTGGCTTTTTATTCTAAAATAAAGGATAACAGTGGATTATCCATCACTTATTTCTTCATTCTTCCTCACCCTCCCCACCCAAAAACCACGCCGCCTCATCCCAGGATGAAGCGGCGCAGATACAAAACACCTGTTATACACTTTTCTGATTCTGACAGACAGATAAATCCTTTCGCGGATGCTTCTTTGTAAGAATGTCACGCTGTTTGGACATTGCCACATGAGTATAGATTTCCGTAATGTTGATGGAGCTGTGTCCCAGCATTTCCTGAATGTAGCGGATGTCCACATCGGATTCCAGGAGACAGGTGGCAAAAGTATGGCGGAACATGTGGGGAGTAATATGTTGGTCAATAGAAGCAAGCGCAGTATATTTGTTGATAATTCGCCGGACGGACTGGTCTGACAGCGGCTGATTGCAGTAATTGATGAAAAAACAGCCGCAGGCCTCCATTTCTTTTTGGTATTCAAGCTGGTATTCCTGCAGAATGCGGAGTACATCTTCATTGCCAATCTGAATTTTTCGTTCCTTTGAGCCTTTTCCGTAAATTAAGATGGTTTTATCATACAGATCCACATCGGATACTTTCAGGGAGCAGAGCTCGGAAATCCGTATACCGGTGGCAAATAGAAGTTCTGTCACTGCTATATCCCGTAAAATGTTACGTTGCTGAAAGGGTGTTTTGGCGGCAGCGCGCTGGCGGTACATGGCAGATAAAAGGGTTTCCAGGGTGTGGAGAGGAATGGTTTTGGGAAGAATGACAGGTTCACGGAATTTCACCTGAATTTTGTTGAAAGGGTTGAGAGAAATAAGGTCTTTATATTCTAAATAGTGGAAGAAAGCCTTTAAGGAGGCGATTTTCCGTTTAACAGTTTTGGATTTACAGATGGTATGGAGCGGGGCGATATAGGATTCCAGCAGTTCCGGGGTGATGTCTGTAAGCTGGGTGGTGGAGACGGCGGAAGAAAACTGGTTCAGATCGATGCGGTATGCTTTGAGGGTCTTAGAATCCAGACGTTTCTGGGACCGGCAGAATTCCAGGTAGGTTTCGATTGCTGTCTGTAACTGGTTCATGACAATTTCTCCTTTGTATGTGTGATATGAAGTATGCTTTGAATATGGTACTCGAAAGAGAATGATTTGGCAAGAAGGAAGAGGCAGGGTGCAGGAACAGGAATTTGACTGGAAAAGGGGCAGAAAAAGTGCGAAAAAAGATGAAAAGGGCAGAAAAGAAAGAAAAAGGTGGAAAAGGAAAAGAAAAAGACAGGATATGATAAGCAATCTGCAGTGACTGAAAATTCTTCGTCTCAGATGTGCCCGGAAAGGTGCTGTGAGCCTGAAGAAAGTTCTGAATCAGTACGTTGTCATGTTTTTGTCATATCCTGTCCGGTGTCATTCAGGTGCTTTATGGAATCCGGCAGTGTGTATTCTGCAAAAATGGAACTTCATATTCCATTTTACAGAAGCTGCCCTGTCAGATGTTTTGGAGTATTATCAGTTTACAGAGGCTGCTCCACCAGATGCTTCAGAGCCTCATATTTCATGAAATCTTCCATGGTAATGCCGCAGTCGCCGATTTCCCGCGGATTTTTCACGCCCTTTTTCCCATCGGCATGGTAATCGGAGCCGCCGGAGATAATAAGCCCCTGGCCGGTGTAAAGCTGTTCGACTTCTGCTTTGATTTCCGCTGCGGTCATGGTGCCGCTGTAGCTTGTTTTATCATAGGTATAGGAGGCCTCGATTCCATCCAGTCCCGCTTCTGTCAGAACCTGGATAAATTCTTTTCTGGTGAGTTCCTTTCCCTGATAAGTAACCGGCTCGGAAATCAGGTAGGGGTGGGCCAGAATAACGATTCCGCCCATTTTGTGAACTGCCTGGATAACGGAAACGGAGTCCGGTTTCTCACGTTTGATTACAATTTCTCTGGAGTTTTTCACAAAAAGTTTTGCGTCCTGCCAGTTTTCAAAATATCCTTTTCGTACCATCAGCTCGAAAATCATTTTTTTCTGTACCAGGTGATCCGGAATGGAATTGCCGTTGTTGTTCAGGACTTCCTGCCAGCTCATGGGCATTCCCTTTTCACTGAGAGCCCGAATCAGCTTCCGGTAGCTGTCTACCTTGCTTTTTACAGTAAAGGTGTCCAGATCAGAAAAATACGGATCTTCCCAGTCGCAGTGGAAGCAGACCAGATGAACGTCGTCAATATAGGTTTCACAGGAGATTTCAATGCCTTTGATAAGCTGAACGCCCTGTTCTCTGGCATAGACAAGAATGTCTTTTTCGCCCTGAGCTGTATCCACCACAGCCGGGGGAATGACGTCATGGTCCGTGATAGCGGCAATTTTTACGCCTCGTTGGGCGGCATGCCGGATAAATTCTGCCGGGCTGTCATTTCCGTCGGAACGGTTGGTATGTCCATGTAAATCACATTCATAATTTGCTTTCATACTATTCCCTCATTTAAAATTCTTTGCTGAGTCCTGAGAAGACTTTCAGGTGTTTCTGAACTTCCTGAACCACTGCCTGTTTTACTTCCGTGTCAAAAGGAATGGGCGCATATTTCTTATCAGAGAGAACCAGCTCACGGATTTTGTCCAGATATGCGTTTTTCACCAGGGTGGAGATGTTGACTTTCCGGCCGCCTGCGGCAATCAGCCGGATAAAAGTATCTGCGGACAGTCCGGAACCTCCGTGGATAACCACGGGCGTGGTTTCTTTTCCAAGGCGTTCCACCAGTTCAAAATTGATTTTAGGTACGCCATGGTAAATACCGTGGGCAGTTCCGATGGCGGGAGCAATGGCGTCAATCCGGGAACGCTGAATAAATTCCATGGTTTCTTCATAGTCTGCGCCCACTGCCGTATCGCTGACAATATCTTCTTCCACACCGGAAATGATACCGATTTCTCCTTCGATGGCCACGTTGCGTTCATGGGCATATTCTGCCAGTTCTCTGGTATTTTTGATATTTTCCTCAAAGGGCAGATGGGAAAAATCCATCATTATGGCGTCCCATCCCGTGTCGACGCAGAGCATTCCCAGCTCTTTGTTCCGGCAGTGGTCCAGGTGAAGCGCAACCTCGATGGGAAGGTCTTTTCGCAGAGAATCTACCATATCGTATAACCGTTTTGCGCCGAAATGTTCCACGGTTCCGGCGGATGTCTGAATAATCAGGTTTACGTTAAGCTGGCGGGCAGCTTCTGCAGCGGCATCTGCAGTCAGGTAATTGAAAATATTCACTGCTCCCACAGCAATATTTTTCTGTCTGGCTTCATTTAATACATGGATAAATCTGTTGTCTGACATATGTTATTCCTCCTTTTACAATATCATGCATGTATATACAGGAAAAGGTACAACAAAACTCTTCCTGAAAAACCTGATTTCAGCCTGGAAGCAGAGTGCAGTTTAGCTGAAATATGTATGTGTATGAAAAGCTGCAGAATGCAGTTATTCATACTGCAGGCGGATTTTGATTTTATCTCCCCGGAAGACTACTTTTGTGTATTCGTAGGGCTCGTCCGTTTCGGAATAAAGAATATCTTTCAGCAGCAGCAGAGGATATCCTTTTTCCACGTCCAGAAGGGCAGCTTCTCCTTCGGAGGCCTGCACGGATTCCAGAGTTTCCAGAGCCTTTTTCCGCTTGATACCGTAGTTCTGATTGAGGAGAATGCACAGCTGTTCCTTTTCCAGAGCTTCCGGCGTCAGTGTTTTACTGTAGGAAGAGTTTACATAGGAAATATGTATACTGATAGGGCCTCCCTTGATACAGCGCACCCGCTTGATTTTAAAAACAGGCGCTTCTTTGGGAAGTTTTAAATGCTTTGCAACGGTAGCGCTGCATGGTTCTATACCGCATTCAATAATTTTTGTGGCCACTTCATAGCCCATTTTTTCCAGCTGTTCCCGGATTCCAATGTAGGATGGGCTGAATGTTTCTATTTTTTCAGCTACAAAAGTGCCGATACCCTGCACCCGGTAAAGGCGTCCTTCTTTTACCAGATCTGTCAGAACAGAACGGACAGTCATGCGGCTCAGGCCATAGGTGGCGCTGAGTTCATTTTCTGACGGAATTTTCTTATTCGCTTCCCATTTGCCGGAATCAATGGCATCGATCAGGATATCCATAAGTTGTTGATATAACGGTTTGGGGTTATTTCTGTCTAACATTTATGTTCTCCTCCTCATCTATTGAAAACAGATGATTTGGCTGTCCGCTGCACGGAAGATACACGCTTCATCCTCTTTCAATACATTTATAAATGACTGTCTTTTCAGCCTTCTGCGGGCCGGTTTGAACCATCATCCATACTGTGAATGTAAAAAATTACCACATTAATATTATAGGATATTAGAGATTTACTGTCAAGATTGCGAAAAGGCCCCGGAGCCTTTTACATTCAGGGTAACCGGAGCCTTTGCTGTCTTCATTTCATATCGGCGCTGTGGTGGGCCGCTCGCGCGCGGAGAATGCGCTATGCGCATTCTTTTTTATTCATTTTCAAAGTCTGTGATTCTCTGCACCTTGGCCCCGGATCTTCCGTTAGGGTCAAAGGTCTGGGAGAGATATTCTTTTATCATGACTTTGGCCAGTTCGATGCCCACAACCTGGGCACCCATGGTAATGATATTTGCATGATTGGACAGCTCGGCTCTCTGAGCCTGATATACGTCGTGAATACATGCTGCGTAAGCACCTTTTACTTTATTTGCGGCGATGGATACGCCGATACCGGTTCCGCACAGGAGAATTCCGCGGTCAAATTCTTTTGCGGCAACTGCCTGGGCTACGCGGAATGCGGTGTTTGCATAGATGGGATCATCGCTGCCAAAATCAGACGTTTCATATCCCAGACTTTCCGTGTAGGCCATCAGCTGTTCTTTAAAATCCTGTGCGTTTGGATCACATCCAAATACGATTTTCATGATACTTCCTCCCTGACTGTCATTTTTACACAGGGTAAAAATGAGCGTATGTATAATTCTCACATGCAGCAGTGAAAGCAGATTTGAGGATTAACTCTGTCCTTTTGCCGCATTCATAAATCTTCTCTGGTAGCTGATAACCTGATTGGTGGATGTGAATCTTGCAAGATACTGGGGCTCAGCAGTGATGACTACTTTGTGATTCATATCCTGGAATTCCGGTTCAGCCAGAAGTTTGTCAATATCCGGATAGTTGTAAGGCCCTTCCATGGAGCATACGATAAGACGGGTATCCTTCATGTTGCAGTTTTTCAGAACCCGGAGGTTATGCCGCATACCGTCCAGTCCGTCGCTGCCCTGAGAGTCTTCAAAATGACGGTAGGTAATCAGATCCCGGCCGAAGCGAAGCACTTCTTCCAGTGAGATGCCTTTGTCTGCTTCAGTGTAATAGTCACAGGAAATAAAGTAATCCCGCAGCTGTTCTAAAACAGCGGAATCGCCGGAGGCATCATACATGTGAAGATAGTTCAGAATGGTCTGGGACTGTACCAGACGGTGGCGCAGGAAAGTATTGATAAAATAAGGTCTTGCCTGCAGTGCCATAAGGGTCTGGAAGGGCTCAAACATCAGTGTGAAGTTCACCCGGTATCCGTGTTCGTGCAGCTTCAGTGCCAGATTGTGGCCCCGCAGCGCATGTTCTGTCTCAGTCTGGTCGAAGCGCTTATCCAGTTTTTTACTGCCGGTCAGAAGTTGTCCCACATTCTGAGGTGTAACTGCGCCTGTGTGAGGCACTTTGATTACGACCCTGTATTTGGAGAACATTTCTTTGAATTTCTCAGCTTCTTCCAGAATCTTATTGAAATCTTCTTCAAAAGGATTGTTCAGCTCCACACTGATGTCGCATCCCGGCCCCAGAATTTTTCCGATTTCTGCCATAACTTCATCCCGGTTTTTGTAGACATTTCCTACATTGGCTTTGGGATTGTTCAGGAACAGGTCGTAAATAATACCGGGATTGCAGGTAAGATTGGAAAGCAGAGGACTGATGGGAGCCACTTCATAAGGATTGGCGCTGTCTGCGGAAAAAAGGACTCTGGTGGGACGCAGGATACCGTTTTTATCATAAGAAATATCTCTTACCAGATCTGCGCGGATAACCCCGTCTTTTTCCAGTACAAGTTCCCGTTTAAATCCTGCGGGCGTTTCCCCTTCCGGAACCTGGAAAGTTTCAGTTACATCTTTGAACTGGTCAGTTACACCGATGTATGTTCCAATGCTTTTAAGCTGCTGATATTCTTCCTGATCAAGGGGCATATCCAGAATCCGTTCCACCAGGGATTCCTCCCCCCGGACGGTTTCCAGTCCCAGTGATTTTAAATTGATTTTCATTTTCTTGTAACCTCCTGTCAGTAATTGCTCTCTGTCTGGAAGATGGTTTGTCCGAAAAACGTTACTGCCGACAGAAAGACCCGATATAACTATACATGTATATACAATTAAATATAAAGCAAAACAAAATTAAGAGGGCAAATAAATGTAACAGTGAGGGATTGTACTGTTACGGAGAATTTCTGTCAGTCCGGGAAGGAAAAGGGCAGGCAGGTAAAACTTTCCTTCCCGGAAACAGAAATCGTCCTGTTCTGCAGGCGTAAGCCAGAGGGAGGGCCTGTGCCTGCAGTACATGTATGACGGATTAGAAAATCTTTTTGTCCAGTGCGTCGTAAATGTCGCAGAATCTCTGGTAAGCTGCGTCATAAGCTGCGAAGTTGTCCGGATTCGGCGTGTATTCTTTGGTAGTGCGGACTACTTTTGCTGCTTCGTGGCAGTCTTTGTAAGCACCTACGCCAACGCCTGCGTAGAGAGCTGCGCCCAGACATCCGGCTTCTCCGTTTTCCAGAATCTGAATGGGGTGTTTGAAGATGTCAGCCATCATCTGGCACCACAATGGAGATTTTGCTGCTCCGCCGGCCAGACGGATTTTGCCGATTTTAATGCCGGATTCTTCTTCTGCACGGATAATATCGTACATTTCATAGCAGATACCTTCCATAACGGCACGGGCCATATCTGCCTTGGTTGTTCCCAGCGTCATACCAATCCAGGAACCTCTTGCTTTTCCGTTGATTCTTGCTCCGCCGGCGCCCTGTAAGAAGGAGAGGAATGTTACTCCGTTTGCTCCGATGGGGGAAGTTGCAATCTGGTCGTTAATCAGATCATAGGGATCTTTTCCGGAGGTTTTTGCTGCTTCTTTTTCATAATCGCAGAAAGTGTCGCGATACCATCTGTATGCAGATGCAGCAGTATTGGCAAATGCTTCAATGGTGAAGTTGCCGCATCCGTGATTGCCTTTTACTACCAGACGTTCTTTGGGGTCGCGGATGGATTTGTCAGAAACCACGAAGCAGGAGCCGAAAGTACCGAGTACAAGGGCAGCGTCTCCGTCGTTTACTGCGCCTGCGCCGAAGGTACAGCAGTTCTGGTCATGAGCGCCGATACAGATGGGAGTTCCAACGGGAAGACCTGTTTTTGCGGATACTTCTTCTCCGATATGTCCCACAACCTTACCAGGCTCTTTTACGATGGTGGCACGTTTGGACAAATCAATGCCCAGAATGTCATGGAGTTCTTTGGACCAGCATTCATTGTCAATATCCATCATACCTTCCCGGCTGGCGGAAGAGTAATCGGTATAATATCCGTCTGCACCGAATTTTTTCAGGAAATAATCCTGCATGGTGGCAAACATGGCTGTTTTCTCAAAGTTTTCCGGCTCATGGAGTTTCAGCCATGCCAGTTTTCCATTGGAGAAAGTGGTTCCCACCGGGTCACCGGTCTGTTTGTAAATTTCGCTTCTGGGAATTCTGTCTAACAGATACTGGATGCCTTCGCCTTCACTTCGTAAATCCTGCCATCCAACCCATGGGCGGATCAGTTCCCCGTTTTCATCCAGAAGTCCGATTACGGAACCCTGGCTGGAGAAGCCGAATCCAATGATGTCTTTGGGGTTGATGCCGGTTTTATCAATGGTGGTCTTAATGCTGTCATAAAATGCAGGAAGCAGGTCTTCTGTCAGCTGCTCTACATATCCTGGCTTCGGATAATAGCAGGGATATTCCCGGTAATCGCTTCCAATCAGTTTTCCGTCCAGATCAAAAATACAGGTTTTGCATCCGGTGGTACCACCGTCAAGTCCAACTAAATATTGTGCCATAATAAAATCCTCCTCGTTTGTTTGAAAATTTTTAAAACCCCGAAATATTTGTCAGCAGATATAAAAGATACCGTCCGTGCAGGTTCCGTTTTATCAGGTCAGTAAGGAATACAATGGCAATTTGTATTTGGGGTTTGGGGATGAACACTGCCCTTTCCGTATGATTCCATATCTGTTCTGTCTGTGTGTCTGTTCCGGTCTGCGCCGGAACCTGTTTGTTTTACATCCGATGTGAAAAATTCGTTACGGATTATTCTTTGTCACCAACGTAAGCCGGAATCAGGCCGATTTTTCTGAGATCGTCTACTGCGTCCAGAATTTCCATAGCGGCTCTCGTTCCGATAATCTCTGCTCCTGCCTGGATAAAGCAGAAGGTGTTCTGAGGTCTTGGGTCTTTGACGCCGGCAACTTTTACCTTTGTTTTGGTGCCTTCTACAGCGTCAACCATCAGCATAACATCCTGAACGGAAGGTCCTGCATACTGTCCGGTGGAAGTTTTTACCCAGTCAATGCCTGCTTCGCACACCAGTTTGGTGGCGGTAACGATTTCTTCTTTTGTCAGGAAGCAGGTTTCAATAATCATTTTGGTCATAACGCCCTGAGCAGCATCCACATAATCCTTGAATTCCGCACGGATTTTGTCGTATTTTTTGTCCTTTAAATCGCCTACATTCATACAGTTGTCCAGAACGGTAGCGCCCAGACGAACGGCTTCTTCTGTCTCAAATGCCTTTACTTTACTGGACTGCTGGCCGAAGGGGAATCCAATTGCTGCGCCTACCATGATGTCTGTCCCTTTCAGTTCTTCCGCTACGATGGGGGTCCATTCGGAAGAGGAGAAGCAGAAAGCCTTGCAGTTATATTCTTTTGCCAACTGGCATCCTTTGCGGATTTCAGCTTCTGTTGTCTGTTTTGGAAGTACGGAAAAATCGAATAATTTTCCCATATCCCATTTTGTCATTTTTGATAAATCAATCATTGAAAAACCCTCCTGTCATTTTCTGTCTGTGTTTATTTATCCCCGGTATAAGCGGGAATCAGTCCCATTTTCCTTAAATCGTCCACAGAATCCAGAATTTCCACTGCAGCTCTTGTTCCAATCAGTTCTGCCCCTGCTCTCAGGAAACAGAAAGCGTTCTGAGGTCTTGGGTCTTTCACGCCGGATACTTTGATTTTGGTTTTGGAGCCTTTCACAGCGTCAACCATCAGCATAACATCCTGAACGGAAGGTCCTGCATACTGTCCGGTGGAGGTTTTTACCCAGTCAATGCCTGCTTCGCACACCAGCTCGGTAGCGGTAACGATTTCTTCTTTTGTCAGGAAGCAGGTTTCGATAATCATTTTGGTCATAACGCCCTGAGCAGCATCCACATATTCTTTAAATTCCGCACGGATTTTGTCGTATTTTTTGTCTTTTAAATCGCCTACGTTCATACAGTTGTCCAGAACGGTAGCGCCCAGACGAACGGCTTCTTCTGTCTCAAATGCCTTTACTTTGCTGGACTGCTGACCAAAGGGGAATCCGATGGCTGCGCCTACCAGAAGGTCGGTTCCTTTCAGTTCTTCTACTACTACCGGTGTCCATTCAGAAGAAGAGTAGCAGAAAGCCTTGCAGTTGTATTTGATGGCTTCCTGACATCCTTTGCGGATTTCAGCTTCTGTTGTCTGCTTTGGCAGCAGCGCATAGTCAAATAATTTTCCCATTTCCCATTTTGTCAGTTTTGATAAATCCACCATAGTTAAATCCTCCTTTGTGTATGTAAAATTACCACCCTGCTGTGAAGGCACAGGCCCGGTCAGGCATGTCAGCTTTCACAGACTTTTTTTACTGTCTCCATAATTCCCTGGGGATCCAGTCCGTAATATGCCAGAAGCTCTTCATAAGGCCCGTTTCCGGCATACAGATGGGGAATTCCGTGCATATGCAGCGGGACTTTCATGCCGGCCGCATTCAGTGTTTCCAGAACCATGGTTCCCAGACCGCCTTTTATATAATGTTCTTCCAGGGTCACCACACGCCCGGTTTTGCCGGCGGATTCCAGAATCATTTCCTCATCCAGAGGCCATACCGAAGGCATTCCAATCAGGTCTGTATGTATCCCTTCCTGTTCCAGCAGTTCTGCCGCTTTTATGGCAAATGCAGTAGCGGAACCTGTGGAGATAAGGGTTATGTCGCTGCCTTCTCTGATTTTCCGGCCTTTTCCGATGACAAAGGGCTCCTGTTCAAATAATACTTCGATTTTGGGATTGCCGATTCTCATGTAAACGGGGCCTTTGTGTGCAATCATTGCCTGGACAGCGCCGATGATCTCGCCGGGATCCTGGGGCGCCAGTATGGTTACTCCCGGAATCATCCGCATCAATGCGAAATCCTCCAGAGAATGGTGGGTTGCACCAAGGTCAGAATAGGTGATGCCGCAGTTTCTGCCTACAATTTTGGCATTCTGTTCCATATAACCCAGATCATTTCTGAACATTTCAAAGGGCCGGACTGTGACAAAAGGTGCAATGGCGCAGAATACGGGGATTTTTCCGGTTGCTGCAAGTCCTGATGCAATGCCGATTGCAGTCTGTTCCATTATGCCGCATTCAAAATACCGTTCCGGATATTTTTCCATAAATTCTGTAAAGCCGGAGCTTTTTCCGCTGTCAGCAGAGAGCACTACGATGTCTTTATTTTCCAGAGCAAGCTCTGTAACTGCTTTCCCGAAGGTTTTTCTGGGGTCCATCCATTCGCCCATAATTTCACTCCTCCTTTTCATCCAGCATGGAAATCAGATCCCGGTCCAGTGCGTCGCATTCTTCGGGGCTGGCATTCCAGTAGTGGAACGCCGGGTTTCCTTCTCCCTGTTTCAGTCCTTTGGACTTGACGGTGCGGGCCACAATCATGGAGGGTTTTCCTGGTTCAAAAGGAAGTGCGTCCAGTGTTTCCACAATCTGTGTCATGTCGTTTCCGTCGATTTCACGGACAGCCCAGCCAAAGGCCCGGAATTTTTCATCAATGGGAGTGAAGTTCATTACTTCTGTCACTTTGCCGCTGATTTGAAGACCGTTGAAATCCACAAAAGCTGTGAGATTGTCCACCTTATGATGGGCGGCTGCCGCAGCTGCTTCCCAGTTGGAACCTTCTGCCAGTTCTCCGTCTCCCAGAATCGTATAGACCTGAGAAGGTTTACCGTCCAGACGTAATCCCATTGCCATGCCTGCGGCAATGGCCAGTCCATGTCCCAGTGCGCCGGTGTTGGCTTCCACCCCCGGCAGCTTGTGCATATTGGGATGTCCCGGAAGTCTGGAATGAAGGGAGCCGTAAGTGTCAAGGAGTTCTTTTGGGAAGAATCCCATTTCCGCAAGTACAGCGTACTGGACCATACTCTTGTGTCCTGCTGACAGCAGGAAGCGGTCTCTGTCTGCCCGGTCCGGATCTTCCGGCCACACCTTCATTTTGTAAAAATACAGTGCGGTTACAATGTCCATGGATGAAAATGCGCCGCCGATATGGCCGTGGCCGCTGGCCCGCATCATCCGGCTGACATTTAACCGGCAAAGAGTTGCTTTCTGCTCCAGGGAGTGAAGAAAGTCCTGATTCACGGTATCACCACCTTACCTGTTTATTCTTATCTTACCTTGTATATACAAGTATATAATATAACATGGCCTTTGTCAACGTAAATTTTAAAAAGTTGTATTATGGAGATTTGAACTGTTCAGATGAAGAACTGCGGCTTAAAACCGGGGTTTGGCCGCAAAAAGCAGATGTGTATATGTATTTGATTTCCGGGCGTGCGGTGACAGACAGGGGGAGGCTGCTCCGAGGCAGAAAACAGCCTGTACCATGGCCGGATTTGGCCGGCCCTTTAATCCCGGTTGTCCTGATTCAGAGGCAGGGTAAAGATAAACTCTGTGCCCACGCCTTCTGTACTGATTACGTTGATATTTTCGTTGTGAACGGAGATAATTTCTCTGACAATGGCAAGGCCCAGTCCGGTGCCCCGCTTGTCTTTTCCGCGGGATAAGTCTGTCTTGTAAAAGCGTTCCCAGATTTTTTTCATGCTGTCTTTGGGAATGCCGATCCCCGTATCCTTTACCGAAATGAAAACCTTTTCGTTTTTTTCCGTGGTTTCAATGGTGATGGTGGAATCCGGGTGGCTGAACTTGATGGCATTGTCAATGAGGTTGTAAAGTACCTGCTGGATTTTACTCATATCTGCATAGACATAGGAGGTATGTCCCGTCAGTATCAGCTCAAAGGAAATTTTCTTTTCCTGGCAGATGCCTTCAAAGGACTGTACTACCAGTTTGATGGTGTTGTTAATGTCAAAGCTGCTGATGTCCAGCATGGTGCCTCTGGCTCCGTATTTGTTCAGTTCCAGCATACTCTGGGTCAGTTTGTTCAGGCGTTCCGTTTCTAACAGGATAATGTTCAGGTATTTGTCCTGCATTTCATGGGGGATGGTGCCGTCCATGATGGCTTCCACATATCCTTTGATGGAAGTCAGGGGGGAGCGGAAGTCGTGGGAGACGTTGGCAATAAATTTGCGCTGGTCATCTTCCAGGGTGGAAAGTTCTGCAGCCATGTAATTCAGGGAAGCGGCCAGATATCCGATTTCGTCATTGGTCTGGATATTAATCTGGGTATCAAAATTCCCTTCGGAATAGTCCCTGGCTGCCCGTGTGATTTTCCGGATGGGAATGTAAACCGTACAGGTGAACAGTCCGATCAGCACAAAGGCACAGAGAAAAATCACAGCCAGCGTCATATAGGCGATATTGATAAATCCGTCTTTCAGAGCAATCAGGTCACGGACGGGCTTGTGTATCAGCACATAGCCCCGTACCTTGTAATTGATGGTAATAGGAGAAAATACGGAGAGGGTTTCTTCCGGAAAGGTGTTAAAAAAGGTACCTGTCTGGTAGTAGCTGGTGCCAAAGGCAGTGATATCAAAGTCTTCGATGGTGTTGGAAGAGGTATTAGAGCCGGATGTGATCAGCACCTTTCCGTCCAGACTGACTACTCGGATTTCCGCGTCCAGGTAAGTGGCCACCGCCACAAAATGGGAGGTTACATCTTCCAGCGTCATGGTGCCCCGGTAATAGTTGGCGGCATAGTTGGCAGCCAGAAGATTGGATTCCCGGTACAGGTCAGAGGCAGTGTCCCGCTCTATGTAATTCAGGGTCAGCCGGGAGGTGAAGATGGCAATGGTGAGAAAGCCAAGGATACCAAAGGCGGCATACCCCAGTAAAAGTTTTGGATAAAGGGTTCGTTTCACTGTTTTACCTCGAATTTATATCCGATCCCCCAGACGGTGGCAAGACTCCAGGAGGGGTGATCTTTTATTTTTTCCCGAAGACGTTTGACATGGACGTCTACGGTACGGGTATCGCCGATATACTCATAGCCCCAGATATGGTCCAGAAGCTGTTCTCTGGTGAATACCTGATTTGGGGAGGAAGCCAGAAAATAGAGCAGTTCCAGCTCTTTGGGAGGCATATCCACGGGTTTTCCGTAATAGAGAACGGAATAATTGGTCTGGTTGATGGTAAGATCGGGATATTCCACACATTTGATATCGGAAATGGATGCATCCGGCCGGGAGGGCTGATAGCGCCGGAGCACAGCTTTGACTCTGGCTACCAGTTCTTTGGAGTCAAAAGGTTTCATGATATAATCATCTGCGCCCAGTTCCAGTCCAAGCACTTTGTCGAAGATTTCTCCTTTGGCGGAAAGCATAATGATGGGAAGGCCGGATTTTGCACGGATTTCCCGGCATACCTGGTATCCGTCAATGCCGGGAAGCATAAGGTCCAGTAAAATCAGGTTGGGCCGGTATTGCTCATATAAAGCCAGCGCTTCTTCTCCGTCATGTACCATGCGCGTGTCATAACATTCTTTGGTGAGATAGAGAGAAATCAGCTCGGCAATATTTACATCGTCGTCTACAATCAGGATTTTCTGTTTTGCTGCCATAAATACCTCCTTTGGGAAACAGTGGGCTGTCTTATGAAAATTCTGCTATGGTGACGCCGGAGTCTCCTTCTCCAAATTCACCAAGCCGGAAAGATTTTACATATTTTAGCCGTTTCAGATGTCCGTGTACGGCTTTGCGTAATGCCCCGGTGCCTTTTCCGTGTACAATCCGTACAGAGGGCATATGGGCAAGGTAAGCATCGTCCAGATATTTGTCCAGCAGGGCAATGGCTTCGTCTGTGGTTTTTCCGATCAGGTTGATTTCTGTGGAAACAGAAGCGGATTTTGACATCTTTATTTTTCCGGTTCCCGTGGATTTCTTCTTATTGCTGAATGGAGAGGGTTCTTCTAACAGCACAAGGTCTCTGATGTTGACCAGGGAACGGAGAATGCCCATCTGAACGTACAGGTCTCCTTTGTCGTTTGGCAGAGTGTGGACAGTGCCTTTCAGGTTCATGCTCAGGACTTTTACGGAGTCTCCGATGCGCAGCTTTTTGGGGACTTTGTGGTTGGCGGTTTCCTTCTGCTTCATGGACATGTCTTTTTCCAGTGAGTTCATTTTATTCCGGAGTTTGCTGCGTTCCTGTTCCATGTCTCTGGCAGTGGCGGCGCCCTGTCCGTATTTGTGGAAATTTTTAATGGTCTGGTCGGCCACTGCTTTTGCTTCCCGGAGAATGGCATGGGCTTCTTCGTTGGCCTGGCGGATGATTTTTTCCCGCTGGCTGTCCAGACGTTCCTGTTTTTCTTCCATGCGGCGTTTCAGGGCTTCTGTTTCCTGACGGTACTGTTCTGCCTCCAGACGTTCTTTTTCCATGGTAATCCGGCTGGTCTCCAGATCAGAAATCAGATCTTCCAGATTTTCGTCCTGCTCTGTCATGCGGCTTCTGGCATCCTCAATGATTTCCGGCGGAAGGCCCAGTTTTCCGGAAATGGCGAAAGCGTTGCTTTTCCCTGGAATACCAATCAGCAGCCGGTAGGTGGGGCTTAAGGTTTCCACGGAAAACTCACAGCAGGCATTTTCCACGCCGGGGGTGGAGAGGGCAAATACTTTCAGCTCGCTGTAGTGGGTGGTGGCCATGGTGCGTACACCGAAGCTGTGGAGTTTTGAGAGAATGGAAATGGCCAGAGCTGCTCCTTCTGTGGGGTCTGTTCCGGCACAGAGCTCGTCGAAAAGCACCAGTGAATTTTCACTGACATTTTTTAAAATAGTAATAATATTGGTCATGTGAGAGGAAAAGGTGCTCAGGTTCTGCTCAATACTCTGCTCATCACCAATGTCTGCAAATACATCTTCAAATACGGATAATTCTGAGCGGTCGTTAGCGGGAATATGCAGTCCCGCCTGGCCCATCAGGGTAAAAAGTCCCACTGTTTTCAGGGATACGGTTTTTCCTCCGGTGTTGGGGCCTGTTACAATCAGCAGATGGAATTCATCCCCCAGATGAATGTCAATGGGCACTACCTTGCGGCTGTCCAGCAGAGGATGACGTCCTTTGCGGATACGGATACGGTGCTCCTGATTAAAAACGGGGGCGGAACCGTTATATTGTCTGGCCAGGGAACCTTTTGCAAATATAAAATCAAGTTTTGTGAGTATTTCGTAGTTGCTCTTTAAATAAGGAACGGATTCTGCCGCAAGATTGCTCAGAGAGGCGAGAATCACTTCAATTTCTTCCTGTTCTTTCATGTGGAGTTCCCGCAGGTCGTTGTTGAGTTTTACCACGGCCATGGGTTCAATGAAAATGGTGGAGCCTGTGGAGGACTGGTCGTGAATCATACCGGGGACCTGACTTTTTGCTTCGGCTTTTACCGGAAGGCAGTAACGTCCGCCCCGCATGGTAATTACCGCATCCTGTAAGTGGTTCCGGCTGCTGTTTAACATGTCGTTCATCTGGCTTCGGATTTTCTCATTGGTGTTTTTGATGGAACGCCGGATATTTTTCAGGGCCGCGGAAGCATCGTCTGCGATTTCATCCTCCGACAGGATACACCGGCGAATCTCTCCCAGAAGGGAGGGAAGAGGTTCGATGGCAGAAAAAAATTCATCCAGAGAATCCGGCTTTACGTCTTCTCTTTCACTGCGGGAATAGGTTCTGGCGCGTTTTGCCACTTCCAGCAGGGAAGCAACTCTGAGCAGCTCTTCTATGCTCAGGGTACCGCCGATTTCCAGGCGTTTGAAAGAGGCTCCCAGGTTGTGGGTGCCGGCAAAAGAAAGGGAACCTTTCTGAAAAATTCTGGTCAGTGCATCGGAAGTCTGCTGCTGAGCAAGCTGAATTTCTGCCAGGTCTGTGGAAGGTTTCAGGTTCCGGCAGAGTTCTCTGCCGGTGGCAGAGGTTGCATGGCTGCACAGCATATCTATAATTTTGTAGTATTCTAATGTGTTCAGTGCTTTATCATTCATAATTTTAATCCTTATTATTTTGTGGTTGAAGGTGCGGGATGCGATGAAGGAAAAACGGTACTTATGCCCATACGGGCCATAATATCTGGCGAAATAAATACAAAACAGCAGAGCAGTACGAATCCTTTTGCCTTCAGGGCTCCTCCCACAGAGTGGGCCCCTCCTCAAGGCAGATTATACCTTAATTGCTGCGCAATGAAATATGGTACCTGTGCCCATGGGGGCCATAATATCTGGCGATATTATACCTTAAAAATAAAAATCTTGCAACAAGCGGGGGAAAAACGTATAATATCTATGTAATAACAGTTCACCATAAATCGGGAGACAGGATATGTATGGCATGGAGGGTGAACGTAATATGCTTTTTCAGGAGGACGTGCCATGAAACAACCGGAGCAGAATGAGCAGGAATTTGCGTTTATTAAGGAGAAGATAAAGGACAAACCGATCAATAAAAAACGTCTTCTGATTCGTATGGGCTATAATCTTCTCTGCGCTGTGATTTTTGGGGCAGTTGCCTGTTTTGTATTTGTTTTTCTGAGACCATATCTGGAGGAGTGGTTCTGTCCGCCGGAGGAATCCACCATCAGTATTCCAAGGGATGATGTTCCGGAGGAAGAAGAGGATGCGGAGAATCTGCAGGAGGAAGAAGAGCCTGAGCCGGAACCGGAAAATCAGACTGTGGTGGTGCGGGAAGAGCTGGAGATTGAGGATTATCAGGCATTGCAGAATAAACTGTATGCCATCGGAAAACAGGCCAATAAATCTGTGGTAACTGTGACCGGGGTAACCAGCGGCATCGACTGGTTTAACACCCCTTATGAAAATGAAAACCGGGCTGCAGGAATTATTATCGGGAATAACGGGCAGGAACTTCTGATCCTGACAGAGAAAAAAGTGATTGCGGATGCGCAGGCTATCAGCATTACATTTGCGGATAATACAATGGTATCTGCTGCTTTGAAGAAGTATGATGGTAATACGGGAATTGCAGTAATCGGTGTTCCGCTGACGGAAATCCCGGAAACAGTCATGGAACAGGTGGTTATTGCATCTCTGGGCAATTCCTATATGATTGAGCAGGGGACCACAGTGCTGGCCATTGGAAGTCCGCTGGGAGCAAATTATTCTATTTTATGCGGAACCATTACGTCTTCCAGAAATGAGGTTTCCACCATAGACAGAAATTATACGATTTTCACCACTGATATCGTGGGAAGTGCCAGCGGAAGCGGTGTGCTTATCAATCTGAAAGGTGAAATTGTAGGCCTTGTACTGCAGGATTACAGCAGCAGCAGCGACCGGAATACCATTACGGCCCTGTCCATTTCAGAGCTGAAACAGGTGATAGAAGATCTGTCCAATAACCGTGATATTCCTTATGTGGGTCTGCGTCTGAGTACCGTAACAGATGATATTGCAGATGAGTATAAGATTCCCAAAGGGGTTTATGTGAAATCAGTGGTAATGGATTCTCCTGCAATGGCTGCGGGGATTCAGGAGGCAGATGTAATTGTAAAAATAAACGGAGAAGAACTTGTAAATGTGGAGCAGTATAATCAGCGTATTTATGCACTGAATCCGGAAGATGTCATAACCATTACCGTGAAACGCCAGAGCGGTGAGGAATATGTGGAACTGGACTGTACGGCAACAGCAGGCGTATTAAAATAAATTTTTTTAGTGAGGAGTAAAGTTATGAAATATATTGAAACCCTGAGAGAGGGAGAGCGTGTGGGAGAAATTTACCTGTGCAAAACGAAACAGACAGCGCTGACCAAAGCGGGAAAGCCTTATGAATCCCTGATTCTGCAGGACAAAACAGGAATACTGGATGCAAAAATCTGGGATCCCAATTCTCAGGGAATTGATGAATTTGAGGCGTTGGATTATATTGATGTGGTGGGAGATGTCACCAGTTTTCAGGGAGCGCTTCAGTTAAATGTAAAACGTGTCCGCAGGGTGCGGGAGGGTGAATATGACCCGATAGAATATCTGCCGGTCAGTGAAAAAGATATTGACGAAATGTATCGGGAACTTACCGGATTTATACAGGAGATGAATAATCCCTGGCTAAAAAAACTGTGTTCCGGTTTCTTTCTGGAAGATAAAGAATTTGAAAAACGTTTTAAATTCCACAGTGCAGCCAAAAATGTTCATCACGGTTATGTGGGAGGACTGCTGGAGCACACGTTAAGCGTAACGAAGCTGTGCGATTATTACACGCAGGCATATCCCATGCTCCATAAGGATCTGCTTCTGACGTCAGCCATGTTTCATGATATCGGCAAACTGGAAGAACTGTCTGTCTTTCCGGAAAATGACTATACAGACGCGGGACAGCTTCTGGGGCATATTGTGATTGGCGTGGAACTTCTGGGAAAACGTATCAGCGGGATACCGGGATTTCCGGTGAAACTGGCAAATGAACTGAAGCACTGTATTCTGGCACACCATGGGGAACTGGAGTATGGCTCTCCGAAAAAACCGGCAATTGCAGAGGCGGTGGCTTTAAGTTTTGCAGATAACACGGACGCCAAAATGCAGACCATGAAGGAAGCTCTTGCCGCCGGGGACGGGACCAGCGGATGGCTGGGGTATAACCGTCTGTTTGAATCCAATATACGAAGAACCAGCGAAGAGTAAAGACCGGGGGATTCCGGAAAGGGCGCCGGTTAAAATCAGGGCAGGGCGCCCGGCCAGGCGACAGATTGAGGAAAGGGTGTTGGCAGGAAATCGGACATGAGATACAGAAAGCAGAAAAATAACAGGGTTGGAAATCAGAATCATTCAGAGCGAAAAAATGAAAACCGGAATGCAGCGGGAGAATGGCCCGTATTTCAGAAGGATATGGAGCTGGAACTGCTGATTGAGGATATGGGTGCTGAAGGGGAAGGCATCGGAAAAGTGAATGGCATTGTTTTTTTTGTAAAAGATGCGGTTTTGGGAGATCAGGTACTGGTAAAAATCATGAAAATGAAAAAGCATTTCGGGTATGCCCGGCTGATGAAGGTGCTGAAACCATCTCCGTACCGGACAGAGCCCCGCTGTCAGTATTATCGCCAGTGCGGCGGCTGTCAGATACAGGCGCTGGATTACCGGAAGCAGCTGGAATTCAAGGAGAATAAGGTGCGTAACAATCTGAAACGGATTGGCGGGTTTCTGCTGCCGGAAGAGCTTCAGGGCAAAAATGCCCATGCCAGCAGAACTTTGACGCCAGAGAATTTTTCACACGGGCAGGATGAGGCGCAGAAAAATTATATTCCTCTGATACATCCCATTATGGGAATGGAGGAACCCTGGTTTTACCGGAATAAGGCACAGTTTCCCATTGGCACAGATAAAAATGGAAAGATTGTAACAGGATTTTTTGCTGCCCGTACCCATAATATTATTTCCAGCAGGAAATGCTTTCTGGGTACGGAGGTCAATGAAAAAATACTGGAATGTGTTATTTCATTTATGGAGGAATATGAGATTCCCGCCTATCGGGAGGAGACAGGCACGGGGCTGGTGCGTCATGTGCTGATACGTTCCGGATTTGCCACAGGGGAAATTATGGTGTGTCTTGTTATTAATGGGAAGCACCTTCCTTTTGCAGAACGTCTGGTGGAAAAACTACAGGCTGTGGAGGGAATGACCAGCATTACTCTGAATAGAAATGAAAAGAATACGAATGTAATTCTGGGCCAGGAAATTGTCACACTCTGGGGACAGGATTATATTACAGACTGTATGGGAGAAATAAAGTATCAGATTTCTCCCTTGTCTTTTTATCAGGTGAATCCGGTGCAGACCCGGAAACTGTATGAGACTGCATTACAGTATGCGGGGCTGACCGGCCGGGAGACGGTCTGGGATCTGTACTGTGGAATCGGCACGATTTCTCTGTTTTTGGCCAGGAAGGCGAAGCAGGTCTATGGTGTGGAGATTGTACCCCAGGCTATTGAGGATGCCAGAAGGAATGCAGCTATCAATCATATTGAGAATGCGGAATTTATTGCAGGCAGGGCAGAGGAAGTGCTGCCTGAGTTTTATAATACCCGTCTGCAGCAGGGACTGGAATGGCATCCGGATGTAATCGTGGTGGATCCGCCCAGGAAAGGCTGTGACGAAAAGTGCCTGGAAACCATTGTGAGAATGCAGCCGCAACGGGTGGTGTATGTGAGCTGCGATTCAGCTACACTGGCCAGGGATTTGAAGTATCTGTGCGGGGGAGGGTATGAAGTGAGAGAGGTGCAGATGGTGGATATGTTTCCGCATACGGTGCACGTTGAGACGTGCGTCCTTTTGGGTAGGAAATAGTTACACTGCTGAAACAGTCTATGCGTATGTGGATTATGAGCCAAAAGATAATGAATATCTGAAGGATGTCAAAGGTTGTGCAACCTATACGGAAATTAAAGAATGGATAATGTCGGAGTATGGTTTAAAGGTATCGTCACTGTATGTAGCACAGATAAAAAACAAATGCGGTATTGAGAAACGTCTGAATTACAATATAGGCGATAATAAAAGCCGTGTGCCGCAATGCCCGCCGGAGAAAGAAAAAGCGATTATGGCGGCGTTTAGGCATTTTAATATGATATGAGATGGCAGATTTGGTAATGGCAATAATAGTGTTGCATTTTGCGGCACAAAAGGATATAATAAAGAAAAAAGAAAGGCGGCGGCAATATGGCAGCACGAAGTGCAAATGTAAATGTCAGAGTGGAACCTGATGTCAAGAAACAGGCGGAAGATATACTGGAAAAACTCGGTGTATCCACATCGGCTTTTATTAATATGACCTATAGGCAGGTAATTATGAAAAGGGGGATTCCTTTTTCGGTTGAGTTGCCTTCAGGAATCAAAACCCTTGATACCATGACCGATGCAGAGTTTGATGAAATGATGCAGACCGGACTGGAGCAGGCAAAAAAGGGAGAATCAGTTCCTTATGAAGAAGCCTTTGACCGGCTTATGGAAGGGCTTTGATAATCATGGAAGAACAATATAACGTAAAAATTACAAAATACGCCCTGTCGCAGATGAAGGAAATAAGGGACTATATTGCTGATGAACTTCTTGCCCCGCAGGTGGCATATGACCTATTTTCGGAAATGAAAAAAATGGCTGCTTCATTAGAGAATATGCTGAAGCGTAATCCGCTGGTTGATTCGGAAAAATGGAGAAAGCAGGGAATCAGGAAAACAATAGTAAAAAATTTTATCATCTATTACTGGGCAGACGACGGACATAGAACGGTCCATATAACAGCAGTTGTATATAGAAAACGAAACCAGTTAGTGGAGCTTGGAAAAATGGAACTGGAATAGCACAATATATCTGAACTGGAACAAGAAAAATCTTTCCTCCATCAGCAACAGTAAAGCGTCTGAATTACAATGTAGGCGATAATAAAAGCCGTGTGCCGAAATGTCCGCCAGAGAAAGAAAAAGCGATTATGGCGTCTTTTAGGCATTTTAATATGATATGAGATAATCTGCAAGATAAATAAATACGGTTGATTTTCAGATACAGAAATGTTATATTATAGAAAAGGAGCAGCCGCCCACAAAGTGGTTAGACTCTCAGATTGGCTAAAGCCTATCTGCAACCGCCAAGAATTACAAGGTAGGCTTATTTATTTTCACTTATTGTTCCTATCTATATATAGGAAAGCAACGCAATGAGAAAAGTGCAACGCAATAACAATCCCGTGGTGAACCCACGGGATTGTTATATCATTGCAAAACGTTTTAATAAAAAATCATATTGATTTCCGAACCCGGAAATGTTATATTATAGAAAAGGAGCAACCGCCCACAAAGTGGTTAGCCTCCACGAATAAGCCTAAAGCCTACCTGTAACCGGCCAAGTTAGCAAGGTAGGCTTATTTATTTTCGCTTGTTGTTCCTATTGTCTAAATAGGCAAGCAATGCAACGAGAAACGAACCACCAAAAAACAACAGGCTTAAAACTTCGTATGTACTCATATGCATCACCTCCCGTCTTCTGTGAAGTGAGGGAGGCTGCCACCTTGTAACACGGCTGCTCTGGCACAGATTATAGCATATCTCACGCTGAACAGCAATCTGCTTTTTTCTACTCTTTGGATTTCTCCGTAAATACTTCCCCCATTAACAACAATAAAATATTCGGGTGCATTTTTGAAATATAATACAGGAAGGAGAGGCAAATGAATAAGTTGATACAGGATTTAATTGAAAAAGGCATGGGGAATTTCATGGACAGGAGCAGGGATGCTTTAGCGTGGACAGATGAAACCTATCTGAATGACATCAAAGATGAAAATGAACTGGCACAGCGCTATGAAAACCTTGACTTAACCAAAGCACAGAGAAAGGTAATCAATGATTATATGGCGTGTGCAACAACAGTCAATCACCGTTATGCCGATATTTCGTATATGTGCGGCATTAAGGATACGGTCATCATACTCGTTTCACTGGGGCTGATAAAAGGCGTTGAAGCTGAAGAATAATATATGCCATATGCCCTTAAAAAACGACTTTAGAGCCAGTCGTAAAAACAGGCTCTTTTTTGCTGCCGGAAAATATATCAGATGAAAGGGGAAGTCAATCATGGCGGAATTATGTGATTTAGTGGAAGTAGTGGAAAACAACATGGAATGCGTGGTATTGAAAGTGAAGAAGGGCGCAGGGATGCAGCTTATACATATGGGATGTTTTGACAGGGACGAAACCATGTTCAGGCTGACGAAGGGGAGCAGCCATACCTGCACCATGTTCCGTGACGGGAGGAAGCCCGTTTCATGGAGCTGGGGAGAATCAGGGCATACGCTGGTATGTGATTCCCTATATAAATGCGGTGATATGGTAAAAAGATGTATTTCCGATGATTTCGGCATTTATATGGGAAAGGACGCAATGAAGAGAATGCAGACGCTCCATGTCAGGTCATTAGAGGACATGAAAGGCAGAAAAGAGCATTACAAGCTGATGTGGTGGGAACACGGCGAGGCCGTCTGCATCCATAAGAACGGAGAGTACCACATATGGGTAATGGGGCTGGAAAAGGCAAAGGAATATGTCAGCGGGAAGATTGCCGTTGAACACATATCGGATATATACCGTTCTCCGCAGACCGGATGCTATATCATGGATATAAAAGGCGCAAGAAAATAGATTCTAAAGTCAGGAATATAGCGAAAGGAGCAACCAGGAATGGCAGATTACAAGATTTTATATTATGAAATCTATGAGTTTCCGCAATGCCCAGCAGACAGCGGCAGATACTATGGTAAAACCCCGGTATTGGAGCAGGCGGAAACTGTTATCAGAAACGCAAAGGAAAATGGCAAACTGCTTTTTATGAAAGCAGTTTGCAGTGACGGAAAGAAACGGTTTATGTTATGACCGTAACAAAAGGAGCTGACGCATGGAACAAACAATCAGGGAGATAATCGCACAGGCAGACAATGAAAGAAATTTTGATTTAATCCGCTGGGTAAAAGACATTCTGGATGAGTTTGCATCCGCCCATAACTGCCCTCCAGACTGGCGACTTATCGGGGCGGGACTTGTAGGGGAGTACACAGCAGATTCATGGGTGTATGAAAATCTGGAACTGTATAATTTTGTGGAAATCCCGGAAGGAGGCGAAGAATAAATATGAAGACCGGATTATTAGAAGTTATGGAACAGGTGAGGATTTACTTCAAAGAGAATCTTCCCAAGTACACTGTCCTGAAAATCAGAAAGAAATCGTACCATCCTGACGATTCCCATCTTTACATGGTAGCAGCTGAAAAAGACGATGGCACATACGCTGTCTGGACATGCTGGAACCAGAAGCTGAAAAGCCTGAACCATGGGCATTATGGCTTACAGAGCAAAGAAGACTGCGAAAAGGTAATGGATGAGTTTTATTACAGCGGAGATTCTGGATAAAGTGTAAGAAAGTTTGTAGGAAAATTTGTAAGAAAGTACAGGAATGGCATACAGAAAAAGCCTGGTTTATGAGGGTTTTTAGCAGGTGTAAGAAAGTGTAGAAATGCCTGCTTTAAAACCCAATACAGGCAAGGGTTTTAAAGGGCGTAAGAATGTATGAAAGTTTTTCCAACCCTTATATATATAAAAAATATACATATACACATATATTATATACATATATATTTTTTTCTATAATTGACTTAAAAAACTTTCATACATTCTTACAAGGTGAATAATCCGGGTGGTTTTGAGCCACCTGTCCGGTCGAAGTGAGCCACCGTTCCGTTTTTGAGTGAGCCACTATTCCGGCATCATTGAGCCACACTCTTGATCTGATTAGAATGAATGTATGCGCAGAAATGCGTAAATTCATTTTAAGGAGGGTCAAGATTATGACCAAGTATCGAGAAATCCTAAGATTGAAAGGCTTAGGATTCAGCGAGCGGAACATCGCACTATCTGTTCCATGTTCGCGCAACACCGTCTCCAAGGTGCTTAAATGCGCTAAGGAACGCGGGATTTCATGGCCGCTTTCAGACAGCACGACTGATGGGGATTTAGAAAAGCTGTTATCTCCATCCGCACCAGCGGTCACTTCAAAGCGGATGCCTGATTTTGCCTACATCCGCAAGGAACTCTTAAAGAACGGCGTTTCCAAGAAGCTCCTGTGGACGGAATACATGGAGGACTGCCGCCAGGCCGGTGACGAACCGCTCATGTATTCGCAGTTCTGCTATTACATCCAGCAGGACGAAAACAAACGCCGTGCCACCATGCATATCAACCGCAAACCTGCGGAGCAGGTGGAGGTTGACTGGGCTGGCGATACCGCCGAACTGATCGATCCTTATACCGGAGAGACCGTACCTGTGTATATCTTTGTCGGCGTGATGACATACAGCCAGTATGCGTATGTGGAAGCGTTCTCCGATGAGAAACAGCAGTCATGGATTGATGCCCATGTCCACATGTATGAGTATTTCGGCGGCGTTGCAAAGATTCTTGTGCCGGATAACTGCAAGACAGCGGTCATCCATAACGGCGGCTGGAAAGACCAGAGGATCAACACCGTTTACCATGAGATGGCCGAGCACTATGGCACGGCAATCATTCCTGCCCGCGTCAGGACGCCGAAGGATAAGCCGAATGCCGAGAGCACTGTGGGAAACATCTCCACATGGATCACAGCCGCCCTGCGTAAAGAGCAGTTCTTCACGATTGCGGAATTGAATGCCGCGATCAGAGTAAAGCTGGAAGAGTTTAACAACCGCCCTTTCCAAAAGAAAGAAGGCTGCCGGTATGAACTCTTCCGCGACGAAGAACTGCCATTGCTGGCGCCATTACCTGCAGCCCGTTATGAACTGGCGGAGTGGAAACAAGCCACCGTTCAGTTCAATTATCACATATCCGTTGATGGAATGCTATACTCAATTCCATACGAATACATCGGAAAAAAGGTCGATGTGCGGATAACGGGCACAGTCATCGAGGTTTTCCATAACCAGAACCGTATCGCCTCCCACAGGCGCTTATACGGTCGTAAAAATCAATACAGCACCGTCACGGAACATATGCCGAAGGATCATCAGCACTATCTTGAATGGAACGGCGACCGTTTCCGTAACTGGGCGGAAAGAATAGGTGAAAACACCGCAAAAGTCATAGATGCAGTTCTCCGATCCAAACGGGTGGAACAGCAGTCCTACAGAGCCTGTATGGGGCTGTTAAAACTCGCAGACAAGTATTCCCCGGCAAAGCTGGAGGAAGCCTGCAAAGCAGCCCTTTCATACACCCCAGGTCCCAGCTATAAGAGCATCAGCAACATGCTGGCGGCATCAAAAGCAGAAGGCTCTGATACAACAGACAGCACTGTCCGTAACAATAACAACACCCACGGCATTACAAGAGGTGCCGGATACTATAGGAGGACGAAATCATGACCAATCAGGCAACTATTGATAAGCTTATTGAAATGCGGCTTACCACTATGGCGGATGCATTCCGCTCACAGACAATGGATCCCTCAATGAAAGGGATTCCCTTTGAAGACCGGTTCGGGCTGCTCGTTGATGTGGAGTACAGCAGCCGGAAGAACAACCGCCTCAAAAGGCTGATCCACAACGCTGAGTTCGACCAGCCATCCGCAAGCATCGCTGACATTGATTATTCATCAGGGCGTAAGCTGAACAAGGCACTGATCAAACGGCTGTCAGGCTGTGAATACATCTCTGACTGCCGCAACATCTTCATCACCGGAGCGACCGGAAGCGGCAAGAGCTATCTTGCCTGCGCCCTGGGCATGGAAGCATGTAAGCGCTATTACAACACAAAGTATGTACGGCTTCCCGATCTTCTCCTTGACCTTAAGACCGCACGTGAGAATAACTGCTACAGGAAAACGATGGCAAAATACGCCAATCCCATCCTCCTCATCCTTGACGAGTGGCTGCTGATAAAGCCTACAGAGGAGGAACAGAAGGACATCTTTGAACTCCTGCACTGCCGGAGGAAGAGATCCTCCACCATCTTCTGCTCACAATATCAACGAGACGGATGGTATGAGCAGCTCGGAGGGGACGCCTCCCCACTCGCGGATGCGATCCTTGACCGTATCGTACACGATGCCTACATGATAGACATCATCCCCGTCGATCCATCAAAGGATATCTCCATGCGGGAAGTATATGGGCTGAAAGAATCTGACTGTATGTAATTGTAAAGGTACAAACTTACCAGTGGCTCACGCTTGTCCGGACAGGTGGCTCACGCCACACCGGACAGGCGGCTCCGCCGCATCGGAATATTCACAAGGGTGTGTTTCTCTTGATTTATAAGGCTTTTTGGCGTATGAAAGTATGTTTTAAGAGTCTTACAAACTTTCATACTTTCTTACATTTTCTTCTGTATGGTTCTGTAAGGAATCCCTCTTCTGTATGTCTGAAAAATGAATCGGAAATCCTGCTTTTTTATTTGTATAAAGCAATATGAAAAGGGTGTATTATTCGATGCATACATAAAAGCATTGCTGCGCAGTTTGCAATTCAAATGCTGCCATATTAAGCTGTCCGCATAAAGATTACAGGGGGGATGATGGTTGCCTTACTGTCCTATCAGGCGTAGTTGCTGTCCTGTAAAAAGGCGATAGGACAGTGGATAGGACAGTAAGCCATCAATAGGACGGTAGACTCTTCTCTTCTTTTGTATCCTGATATATAAATCCCAGCTGCTTTTCATTAGATTTTTTATTGTATATTGAAAATCAAAACAGCATATGCTATAATGCCAATAGGCTAAAAGAAACGATAAGTCCATGTGGACGAAGAAACGAATCCCCGAACCGTATTGCAGTACAGTCCGGGGATTCTTCTTTTCTTTTTATAGTGGCAAAGCACCCACTAGGCTATTTGTTGTCCTTATGGTCTTTACTGTCCAGCCATTTGCAGACGAGATGGCTAATCACGCCAGCCGCAACAGCAATAATAAAAGAAACGATAACTTCCATGTGAACACCTCCTCCCGTTGCCAGGTATTGGTAGGACAACATGGAAATTATATCACAGCTTTGAGCATAATTCGATTTCTATTTTCAGATTCTTTCTTTTTTGACACTTCTTCCAGTCCCCGTAGGAAAATATATTTTAAGTCCCTCACAACTTTTCCGACATTCTTGTACTTCTCTTCTTCTGTATGCTATGGCACATACGGTTTACATATCCATCCACAGATTGCAAATGGCTTTTTTATGTATAACAGTTTGACGAACCAAAAGTTGTCAATCGGTCAGTTTGCATACCATAATGCAATAATACTTTATTTCTTATATATATCGTATGCTGATTACCTTTTATAGAAAAATTAGTTAAATGGCAATTCTTCCTCAAGTTGGTCTGCTTGCGATTTTTCTTTTATAATAAGACAAACATTTTTAATAAAAAGTAATTTCATGCTATCGGGTAATATAATATAAAAATCATACATTGAAATAAATAGTGATTTGTCCAAATCAAATGTAAGATTTTTTTGATAGGTAACTTTTTTCAGATGGGGCAGTCTGAATAATAAAGTTAGTAAATTAATTGTGCTTTGGAAAGTAGAACTTTCGATGATATCTTTTAAATCTACTTCTATCCATTTTTTAATTATGTCATTTGTAGGTAAATTTCCAAAAGAAAAATGTAATTCTATACCACGTTTGATGATATCTCGAAAGCTATCCAAGGAATAAAAGTTTTCTTTTTTTTCGCAGGTATTTGTAACAAGATAGTTTTTTAATTCTTGAGCGTTTTTAAATCGTTGTTCTGCTTTTTCAGATAAACATATTCTTGTTCCTTCTTTTAATTTATCGTTGCAATTTGATGTTTCCAAATTATTAATGTCAAATGTATTATCAAACAATTTTCCAGTAATGATTGTATAAAGGATTGCACCTATACAATATACTTCGGTATAAGAAGTGTATTGTTCGCGCGGAAGGACAAATTTTCTTTGAATATCATTATAACTTGTATCATAGTTAGTATCATCATTTAAGTTCTTGGCAAAACCAAAATCAAGTATTTTTATGTCATTATTACTTGTCACCATGACATTTGAATAACTTATATCTCTATGCAAATCTGTTTTTGAATGAATGTATGCCATAGCATCAACATATTGCATACATAATTTTTCTATGAGAGATTTTTCTAAAGGAAACTTCTCTATTATAAAATCAGATAACCGATTTCCTGAGATAAATTCCATTTTTATGTAAGCACTTTCATCTCCAAGAAAACCATAATCATAGGCTCTAACGATATGCGGATGGGCATAACTGAGCAATTTTTTCCCTTCACGTAGAAATCTTTTTTTCATAATTTCAGGCTCGCTTGTTTGAAAGACACTTGGTTGATAAATTTTATAGGCAACCAGTTCTTCTTTATTTTCATCATAATATTGGTATACTTCTCCAAAGCCTCCGTTACCAATATTATTGTTTGTACGGTCAATTTTAACTGTATTGGAAATAATTATTTCTTCGTCTGTCAGTAATGATTGGGAAGAAACAGGGGTAATATCGCTTTTGGCAATAATTTCCAAAGAAGTAATAATATAATCATCTTGCGTTCCGTGTACGCTATAACATAGTGAATATAAATTTTGTTTATATTTTTCTAATTCTTTTTTATCTTCAGATGCACAGAAGATAACAAGATTACGCTGATAGGTATTCCACTGTATTCGAGTGTAACTGGAACTATCGTTAAATCTAAATTGTGTATGTTGTAAAATTTGAAAACATAAAGGTGAAAAGGTATTATCTCCTTTTACATTAGCAAGGATATCTTGTTTTAAATCATCTGCACTATACATTATAATCCTCCATTAATTTTATAGTAATTTTAGTCATGTCCTTTTTCACAATTATTTAATGATATATACAGGGATATGTATCCATTCACAGATTGCGGATGTTTTTTTATGTATTATCTATTTTGGGACTAATCTTCTTTATTTCTTTTGCACGTAGATTCTCTATAAAAGATGCGTAAATTTCAAAAAATTTCTGGACTTCTTCGATTAATTCATCTATATCTTCTTTTGCTGCTCTAGTTAAATCCCAAACAGCACTCATTGCTTCATTCGATGCACTTTCAATACAATTCTCTAAATTGTCTTCATATGCCTCCATTGCATATTCATTTTGTAGTTTCTGGATTATATATTGTTCTGAATCGAACTCCGATAACTCAATTAGTGTATCAAATCCCCTTACTTCTTCAATTGTTAAATATAAAGCCATCAAATCTTCATATATATCATTTGCAACATTTGTTTCATCTTCATTTCCATTAGTAATAGTATCAATCGCATCGTAAATGTTACGGGCGACCCTATGCGCCTCCTTTACAATTTGAACGACGTTATCCAAGGTCGATACTGTCAAGGTGGCTTCGTGTTCAACATAGTAATACCATTTGCCATCTATATCATCGTGTAACCTATAAACCTCTTCATACAATTCGTTTTTTATGTTATATATAGCTGAGAGTATCATACTTGCCTCAAGTAGAAGAGCTGTATAATCATATTCATAATATGGAATAGATGAGTTTTTAACGTCTGGTAGAACTTCAGCATTGATAAAATCAACAAAATCTTTATCTTTTGAAACAAATCCAAATTCTGTATTATTTGCACTTTCTTCTGAATAATTGGCTGACCCCACATAAACTATAGAATCGGTCATTATTATTTTCCCAAGATTAGAGAAATCAAAAAATACAGTAGAGTTAATGCCAAGACTTTCCGGTTTTAGCTTTGACAAATATAAGTTTATCTTCTGTCTGGCTCTATCCCGAAAGGTATCACCATAGTATGTTTCCCACCTACTTGGAATATTTGTTATAACATTGATTACACAATGTTCACTTGCTTTCCTCAATGCGGAAACTAAAGCATTTTTCTTTTCAGATATATTATAGGTAATAATAGTAATCTCAGAAGCTTTTTCAAAATTATCTAAAACTTCTTGATATCCTAATTCATTTTTTGAATATATAAATTTAGCATTTGCGGTAAGAAATTCTTTTTTCGTGCTATCGCCGCCCTTCACGGTTATCTATTTTGGGGTACAACTCTTTTGTGAATTATCAGATTTATCGCTGCTAAATCCTGATTTGTTACGTTGTCTTTCCATCATTATAGCACTCATCCATACAGAAATAAATACCATCGCATATACACCATCTGTATTTTTTTGACAGCTTAATTTTTTTCTGCCTGTGGCAAAAAAGGAGCGGGTGCGTATGCAGGAAATCTAATTGCCTGGCAACTCTGGGCGTAACGATAAAAGGAGGGCTATCTTATGACTACAAAATTACAGAACTACATACAGCTTGCAGGACAGACTGCGGCACAGGTTACGAAAAATCCCCAGAACTGGGTTGGTTTCTTAAACACGGTATCTAATGTGTACCACTATACATTTCCAGACCAGTTGATGATTCATTCCCAGCGTCCAAAAGCTACGGCATGCGCCGAGTTTGACTTATGGACCAGGAGGATGAATCGGCATATCCGCCGTGGCTCAAAAGGCATTGGCCTCATTGCCATTAACCGTAACGGCTACCCTAAGATACGTTATGTCTTTGACATCGGGGATACGGAATTAAAGAGAAATTCGGCCAGCCTTTTCCAATGGCGGTACAAACAAGAATACCGTGGCATTGTCACAAAGGCTCTGGAAGAACAGTTCGGCGTGTCCGGGGAGAAAGGCCTTGTGTATCAGCTTGAGATGATTGCCGTAAATATGGCAAACGGATACTGGAAGAACTATCATAAAGACATTATGTATGAGTGTGAAGGGAGCTTTTTGGAAGAGTTGGAAGAGCCGGAGGTCAGTGTGGAATTCCGGCTGACTGCTGTGGCAAGCATTTCCTATGTACTCCTTGCCAGATGCGGCTTTCAGCCAGAGAAATATCTAAAAAGCAAAGATTTTCAGTATATCCCAGACTTTAACACGCAAAGAATCATCAAGGTTCTCGGTGCTGCCGTAAGCGAATACAGCGAGCAGATGCTCAGAACGATTGCGGTCACTATCTATAACCACGAGCATCAGAAACTGGCGGTTCAGGATGTCCCCCAGCCTGTACAGCCAAAGGGCAGTGATAGTGATGTGCAGCCGTTAAAGGTTCCTGTACAGGAGTCTGATGAAACCAAAGCGGATGCTGCTCAGGAAGATGCTACAAAGGAATCTGCTATTGTTGAAAACACTCAGGAAGATGCTACGAAAGAACTGAAGTCTACCACTACTGAAGACGTTCAGGAAGATACTGCAAAAGAGCCTGTCGCTGCTGAAGCAACAGATACAGAAAACAGTATCCATAATAATCCTGATGCTGAGCCAGTCAGACAGGAGCCACAACCTGCAAATTATCAGGTGGGCGATACCGTGTATTTGGAAGATACGGCCTACGAGATTACGAATATCGGCATGTATGATGTGCAGCTGCGTGACCCGTCGCAGCGATACCCAATCTTCCGCGTGGAAAGCAAAGACCGTTTGAATGATTTGCTACAGCATGATTCTCGCAACGCGAAGCAGCCCACACCGGATACAGAAGAGCCAGTTCCCACGCCAGATACAGAAGTCGTGCAGGACACATCCGACGCACAGGAAGTATCCGTTCCTGTACCCTGTAATTTCACAATCACAGATGACCGTCTGGGCGAGGGTGGACCGAAAACCAAGTTCCAAATGAATATAAAAGCCATCAGAACCCTCAAGCAAATCGAATCCGAAGGCCGCACTGCCACGTTTGATGAACAGCAGATTTTATCTAAATATGTCGGCTGGGGCGGTGTCCCGGATGCATTCGAGCCGGACAAGACTGGCTGGGAAAAGGAATATCAGGAGCTTAAGGATATACTGACATCGGAAGAATACACATCTGCCAAAGCATCTGTCCTGAATGCCCATTACACCAGCCCGGTTGTTATTAAGGCAATGTATCAGGCTGTCGGCAGTATAGGCTTTACATACGGCAATATTCTGGAGCCTGCCTGCGGCGTCGGAAACTTCTTCGGCTTATTGCCAGAAGAAATGTCCAAATCTAAGCTGTACGGCGTGGAGCTGGATGGCATCAGCGGACGCATTGCAAAGCTGCTGTACCCCAATGCCCGGATTGATATTACTGGCTATGAAAAGGCAGGCTTCCCGGATGATTTCTTTGACCTTGCCATTGGCAACGTGCCATTCGGGCAGTATCAGGTCAACGACCTGGAATACAACAAGCTGGGCTTTTCTATTCATAATTACTTCCTGGCTAAGTCCCTTGATAAAGTGCGTCCCGGCGGCATCCTGGCGTTTATCACCACCCGTTACACAATGGATTCCAAGGATACAGACGTAAGGGAATATCTGGCTACAAAAGCGGACCTGCTTGGGGCTGTCCGTCTGCCTGACAACGCCTTTAAAGCGAACGCTAATACAGAAGTGGTGTCTGACATCCTGTTCTTACAGAAACGCGATACCCCAGCAGACGAAATCCCAGATTGGGTACATACTGAAGAGAATACAGACGGATTCATTATCAATAATTATTTCCTCAATCATCCTGAAATGGTTCTGGGAATGCCTTCATCAGAAAGCACACAGTATGGCAGGCAGGATTATACAGTTGTTCCAATTCCCGGAGCCGACCTTGCCACACAGCTCCAAAAGGCAATGGAATATATTCGTGGGACCTACCAGAAAGCCGTGCCTGCAGAGTCGGATAAAAGCACTCCGGCAGACACGCTCCCGGCTGACGACAGCGTGAAGAACTATTCTTTCACTCTGGTAGACGGTGAAGTGTACTACCGTGAGAATTCTATGATGAAGAAAGCCGAGCTGAACGCAACAGCCGAGAAACGTGTCAAAGGCATGATAAAACTGCGTGACTGCGTACAAAAGTTAATTGCCCTGCAGATGGATGAATATATACCGGATAGTGCCATTAAGGCAGGTCAGGCAGAGTTAAACCAGTTATACGATGCTTACACTCATAAATACGGCCTGATTAACAGCCGTGCGAACCGTCTGGCGTTTGAGCGGGATTCAAGCTATTATCTGCTCTGCTCCTTGGAAATCTTGGATGAAGACGGCAGGCTGGAACGCAAAGCGGATATGTTCACGAAACGCACTATCAAACAGCATAAGACAATCACCAGCGTAGACAAGGCATCGGAAGCTCTGGTTGTATCCATTGGAGAACGCGCCAAAGTGGATTTGCTGTTTATGTCACAGCTGACCGGAAAAAGTGAATCCGAGCTGATTCGGGAATTACAGGGCGTAATCTATAAAGACCCAATCAACGGAAAATGGCAGACCGCAGACGAATATTTATCTGGCAATGTCCGAAGAAAGCTGCGTCAGGCACAGAAAGCGGCAATAAAAGACCCGGCATATCAAATCAATGTCAAAGCCTTAAAAGCTGCACAGCCAAAAGACCTTGACGCATCTGAGATTGAAGTACGTCTGGGTGCGACATGGATTGACAAAAACTATATCTAGCAGTTTATGTACGAAACCCTGAATACGCCTATGTATTTGCGGAACAGAATCACAGTAAATTATTCAGCGTTTACGGCGGAATGGTGCATTGCCAATAAGAACGCCGCCCCATACAACGACGTTGCAGCATACACGACATACGGGACTGACAGGGCAAATGCCTATCGTATCCTCGAAGATTCCTTGAATCTGCGTGACGTGCGCATTTACGATACGGTTGAAGACGCAGACGGAAAGGAAAAACGCGTCCTGAACGCAAAACAGACAACCCTTGCCCAGCAGAAACAGCAGGCTTTAAAAGATGCATTCAAAGACTGGATATTCAAGGAGCCGGAACGCCGTCAGACGCTTGTCCATCACTATAACGAAACCATGAACAATACCCGCCCTCGCGAATATGACGGCTCCCATATCGTATTCTCAGGCATCAACCCGGAAATAAAACTCCAGCCCCATCAGGTCAATGCGATTGCACATGTGCTGTATGGCGGGAATACCCTGCTTGCGCATGAAGTGGGGGCTGGGAAAACATTCGAGATGATTGCCGCCGCTATGGAATCGAAGCGTCTGGGCCTATGCCATAAGTCAATATTCGTCGTCCCGAATCATCTTACAGAGCAGACTGCGGCTGAATTCTTAAGGCTGTACCCAGCTGCGAATATTCTGGTCACAACTAAAAAGGATTTTGAAACCCGTAACCGTAAGAAATTCTGCGCCCGTATAGCCACCAGCGACATTGATGCAGTCATCATCGGGCACAGCCAGTTTGAGCGTATCCCGGTAAGCATGGAACGCCAGGAACGCTTGATACGGGAACAGATTGACGAAATTACAGACGGCATCCGGGAAGTGAAAGCCAGCCATGGAGAACGCTTTACCGTTAAGCAGCTGGAGCGTACCAAGAAAAGCCTGGAAGTGCGGCTTGAAAAGTTACAGGCAAATGGACGCAAGGATGATGTGGTCACGTTTGAAGAACTCGGCGTTGACATGATGTTCGTGGACGAATCGGACCTGTACAAAAATTTGTTCTTATATACAAAAATGCGCAACGTGGCTGGCCTGTCTACGGCAGACGCACAGAAATCAAGCGATATGTTTGCAAAATGCCGTTATCTGGATGAAACCACGGGCGGCAGGGGCATTGTGTTTGCTACTGGGACCCCTATCTCAAACAGTATGACGGAAATGTACTCTATCCAGAGATACCTGCAATATGACCGTCTTCAGGAGATGGGCATGGGGCAGTTTGACAGCTGGGCATCCCGGTTTGGAGAAACCACCACCGCCCTGGAATTGGCTCCGGAAGGCACTGGATACAGGGCACGTACACGTTTTGCCAAGTTCTTCAACCTGCCGGAACTAATGAATATGTTCAAAGAAATTGCGGACATCAAGACCGCAGACCAGCTTAACCTGCCCACGCCGGAAGTGGAATACCATAATATCGTATCAGAGCCAACAGAGTTTCAGCAGGCTATGGTAAAGGAACTGTCCAAACGCGCAGAGAAAGTCCACGGCGGAATCGACCCGCATATTGATAACATGTTGCGCATCACATCAGACGGGCGGAAGCTGGGGCTTGACCAAAGAATTATTAACCCCATGCTGCCGGACGGGCCGGAAACGAAAGTGAATAAATGCGTGGCAAATATTTTAAAGATATGGAAAGAAGGTGATTCAGAAAAATTAACGCAGCTGGTATTCTGCGACATTGCGACGCCATCTGGAAAAGCATCAAGTGACGGTTCTAAAGATGCTCCGTTTACAAATATCTATGACGACATCCGAAGAAAACTGATTTCTGGCGGCATGGCTCCGGAACAGGTTGCCTTTATACATAGTGCCAAGACCGACATACAAAAGAAAGAGCTGTTCGCAAAAGTCCGCTCCGGGCAGGTGCGTGTCTTAATCGGTTCTACCCAGAAAATGGGTGCCGGGACCAACGTGCAGGACAGGCTTATCGCATTACATGATTTGGATTGCCCCTGGCGCCCTCGTGACTTGATTCAAAGAAAAGGCAGAATCGAACGCAGGGGCAACCGGAACCCGAAAGTGCATGTTTTCAGATACGTTACAAACGCAACATTCGACGCATACCTCTGGCAAACCGTGGAGAATAAGCAGAAGTTTATCTCTCAGATTATGACCAGCAAATCCCCTGTACGAAGCTGTGAAGATGTGGACGAAGCTACGCTCTCATTCGCTGAGATAAAAGCATTGTGCGCTGGCGACCCGCGCATTAAAGAACGTATGGATTTGGACGTGGAAGTGTCGCGTTTGAAGATTATGAAAGCCGACCACCAGAGCAAACAATACCGTCTGGAAGACAATGTGTTAAAACATTTCCCGGAGCAGATTCAACAAGCGCAAGGCTTTATTGCTGGCTTAACAGACGATATCCAGACATTAAGCCAGCACCCTCACTCCGCAGAAGGATTCGCCGGAATGGAGATACTGGGCGCAGCCTATACAGACAAGACGGATGCTGGGACAGCCCTGATGGATGCCATACAGGATGTGACAAGTGAAGAGCCAGTGATTATTGGCAGTTACCGGGGATTTGGCTTATACGTCAAATTCACCGGATTCACCCACAAACTGAGCCTGAAAGGAGCCATTGCCTACAATGTTGAGTTGGGAACGGATGCTCGCGGCAATCTGGTACGAATTGATAATGCACTGGATAAAATACCGGAACGTCTGGCAGATTATGAAACAACTCTGGCAAACCTGCTCCAGCAGCAGGAAGCGGCTAAATCAGAAATCAATAAGCCGTTCCAGTACGAAGAAGAGCTGCGCGTTAAGTCCGCACGTCTGGCAGAGCTGGATTCAGAGCTTAACATTGGCGGCGTATCCCAATCCGGGAGTGCAGCGTAATATTATGCTTTATGGACATCAATAGCCCCCCATTTGGGGGCTGCGGGTGCCTTAATAATAATATTCTGCCAGAGTGCAGGCAGGGAATGGAGATTCATATGGAAAGGAAATTAAAGATTTTAAAAGCTGTCCTTCTGCTCCGTCGGGTAAACCGATACCAGAGCAAAGAAGAACAGATTGCAGAAGCTGAAAAGCATTATACAGACAAACAGCTTGATGAATGGATTGAAATGCTGAAACATCCGGAAGATGAGCCAGAGTTCGATGAGGAGCCTGAATATCACAACGGAGAAATACAGCATTCATCCTGTACAGAGCGTGATTATTCCCCAAGCAATCCGTGGGACGCGCCCGGAATGTCTGTCAAGGATTTCATTTAACTAATCAACACACCAATACGAGGAGGTATTTATTATATGAGCTATTCTACTAATATGGCTGGACTGGATTTATTCACGGTGCCATTCTGCAACACACAGGTTTCCAGAACGGCTGCGGCATCCCGTCCGCAACAGCCTAAAACTAAAACTTCACAGCCTAAATCTGCTGTTTCTCCGTCACAACAGGCAAAATCAGCAGTAACCCAGTCACAGCCTGTAAAGCCAAAAGCTCCGGCAATCCAGGCACAGCAGCCTGACATTCAGCATAAGTCTGTCCCAGAGAAAAAGGCTCCTACTGTACAGACGGGACAGGATAAATCCCCGGAGCCGGAAAAGAAATCACAAGCAGAAGCACAGGCTCCTGCAAAAGAACTGCCATCTGCACAGGCACAATCAGAACCACCTGCAAAGGAACTGACAATGGATATGTCTGACCGCACTATCCCAGCAGGAAAGCCTTTGGATGCATCAGAAGATGCTAAGAGAAAGGCTCATGAAGAAGCTGAGGCAAAACGCAGGGCAGAGTGGGAAGCCAAACAGCTTGCGAAAAAGCAGGGAAGGGAAGCTGCCCTTGAGAAAATTAAGAGCATGAGCGACGCTGACATAGTATCCGCATCCACAGAACGTGTCCGTGTAGATACAGAAAAACTCACCCGTCGGAACATGAAGGAATGTGTTTCTGAGCATATACAGACCCTGTGCCGCAAAGACCCTTCATTTGCCCGGCAGACTATGAATCCGAACAAATCTATGATTCATTGTTTCCATTATATCAACCGCATGGCAAAAGATTATCTCCAACAGGAAATGAAAGATAATGACATCCAGCCGGAAAATGGAGTTTACGGCGGCGATGTCCCTGACGGTCTGTGTTACCAATGGGCAGAGGACTATTTCAATGACCCGGACGCACAGGAAGACCATGTGGAAGAAGAAAAGTTCACTCCACGTCCGTATGTCAATGCTGCATCCAAAGCCAAAGGGACTACAAAGTCTAAAAAAACAGCCAAAAAGGAAACAGAGAAAAAGCAGGAACCGAAGAAAAATGATTACCAGCAAATGAGCTTACCGGGGGTGTCTTAAATGTTAAATAAAAGAGAATGCAGGAGATTCGCTGACCCTTGTTTAAAAATGAAAAAAGGCAGCGGGCTTCTCCATGCAGGGCAGATTGACTATATCATCCGCACGGCAGTAAAGATGATTGACCATCACAAAACACTGATACTGTATGCCTATTCCCGCGCACAGGCTGCGCAGGGGAGCTTCCAGCCATGCTATACAGTCTTTCAAAGCAGGGACGACTTCATAACATTAACCCGGAAGGAAAATGGCGGCACGGCATGGCGTACAGCGGCGTTCAATAATCTGGGATACAGCTGGGATTTTAAAGATAAGTGCGCTTTTTACTCTGCAGCGGATGAAACGCGCCTCTGCAAGTATTTTAAAAGCAGTCCTGGCAGTGGGTTCAAACCACTGCTCAAAGCACAGGCGGGCATACAGGAAAAGCGCAGACAGGAACGCCAGAGAATCCGTGAAAATACAATCATCAGCCGTATGTCTGGTGTGCCTACCTTGCCCCGTGGGCTGAAAGGCTGGATTCATAAATCCGTCATGCCTGCGTATTTTTACTATGATTATAAGCGTGGCGGAAAGGATGTTCCCGGTGTATGTTCCGCTTGTGGCAAAGAAATCCAGCTTTCCGGCGTAAGACATGGGAACAAAGCAGTTTGCCCACATTGCAGGCATGAGCTTATCATGAAGCCACGCTCCCGCCGTGGATGCTGTATGACGGACCGTGACACCTGCCAGGTCATCCAGAATGTCGGCAACGGCGAACTGGTGATACGGATTGTAAAAGTGTATTACACATACACAGATGACACGCCTGAAATAAATATTTACGAAAATGCCCGGCAGTTTATCCGGCAAAATGGCGGCGATGGAAAGATTGACTCTGAATGCTATTATTACCAGCATGGCAGCGGAATCCTGACGGACTGGAAGAAAGGAGAACGTCCGGCCCTGTTCAGCCAATGGCAGTGTAGTTTCGAGGCTGATACATGCGGTCATTTATACACCAGGAATCTTCCAGACGAACTAAACGGCACTGCATGGCAGTACTGCCCTATTGACGGCTATTACAGCCATTTCCGGGAACAGATGCAGTCGCTGCCATTTCTTGCCGCATATCTAAAGCACCCACGCATGGAGCATCTGGTGAAAACCGGATTCTATGAAATTGTAACAGACCTGGCATACCGCCATCATCCGGACTGTCTGGACGAAACAGAAAACCGGACACACCGGATACTGAAAGCAGCAGCCGAAGATGTGCAGTTCCTAAAGGAATTAAACGTAGATATATCTACGTTGCAGATATTCCAGAAATACAATGGATTAAAGGACAGGCAGCGGCTCCTTATCTGGCAGCTGGAACATGAAGTAAACCGGGACATCCTGCCAATCCTTGAGCATATGACGGTGCATAAGTTTATCCGGTATATGGAAAGCCAGTACGGATTCCTGCGTTTGCGGAAAAATCCTCATGGCGTGCTGCGGTACGAGGAGATGCAGGATTTGGTGTCAGAGTACAGGGATTATCTGGATATGTGCCATAAGCTGGGATACGACATGGAGAACAGCTTTGTCCTGTACCCGAAAGATTTACAGAAATCCCACGATAAAGCGGCCCGCCGGATAAAGCACAGGAAAGACGCTAAAATAAAACGTGACTTTATCGCTGTATACCAGAAGCTTTCCGGGCGGCTGGATTTTGAGAAAGACGGTTTGAAAATCGTGTATCCTGATACGCCGGATGATGTTATAAAAGAAGGGCATGCATTGCATCACTGCGTGGGCGGCTATGTGGAACGTGCGGCTAACAAAGAATGTGTCATACTGTTCCTGCGGAAAAGCTCTGACGAAGAAAAGCCATTTTATACGATTGAAGTCCGGGGACAAAAAGCGGTACAGGTACGGGGCACAGGAAACTGCAGCATGACGCCGGAAGTTGAGGCGTTTATCACAGCCTGGGAGCAGAGGGTGCTTAGCGCCCGGCTTCCGGCTGCTGCGGCATGATTCCGAATAATACCGCTTACAAAGTCGGTCAATGCTAAATTATATATAAATATAGTATGATTTTTCTGTAATTATCAAAGCCACACTATAAGAGATGCAAGATACCATAATGGCAGCTGATACAGAAATCAACTCTTTATGCGGCTGCCAAAACATGATATAATCAGAGTAAGGGAAGGCTGGAAAGGAGAGAATGCCAATGAGTGAGGTTAAACTGACGAATACGCCGTATGACGATGTGTTCCGTACATTATTAAATGACTGCAGCAGCTTGATTATTCCGGTGATTAACGAAGTGTTTCGTGAAAGATACTCCGGAAAGGAAAAGGTTATTTTCTCTTCCAATGAACATTTTCTGAATCAGCAAGGCGGAAATGAAGACGGACGGATTACAGACGCAAGCTTTATAATAGTAGGGCCGGAAACGAAAAAGTACCATTTGGAATGCCAGAGCAGCACAGATAATAGTATGTTGGTAAGGATGTTTGAATACGACACCCAGATTGCACTTGATGAGGGAGAGATTAAGGGGAATATCCTTACTGTGACATTCCCGCATTCAGCAGTATTGTATTTAAGATGTAATGCTTCGACACCGGATAAGTTAAAAATCAAGATGGTCACTCCCGGCGGAGGTGTTACTTATGGCATTCCTTTAATGAAGTCACAGCAGTACACGATAGAAGAGATATTTGATAAGAAGCTTCTGTTTTTAATCCCGTTCTATATATTTTCCCATGAGAAGAGGTTTGAGGAATATGAGAAAAATGGAGCAGAACTGGAGTCGTTAAAACAAGAATACGCAATGATAAAGACAAAGCTGGAAAAGCTAATGGAACAGGGAGATATTACTGAGTATGCAAAATGTACGATTTGTGATATGTCCAATAAGGTTCTGGAGCACATTGCTGTAAAATATGATTCAGTAAAGAAAGGAGTGCAATCAGTTATGGGCGGAAAGATATTAGAATATGAAGCGAAGACAATAATGAATCGGGGACGCGAAGAAGGACGCGAGGAAGGCATTACTGTTCTGGTATCTACACTGAAAGATATGGACGTACCTGTTCAGGTGATATTGGAAAAGCTGCAGGAAAAATTCAATTTGAGTTTAGAAGCTGCTAAAAAGTATATTTAAAATTTACTTCATACAGGAACTATGGATGATGTCAGCCCCGGACTGAAAGCATTCCTGGATTATGTAGCCGGGAAGAAACCAGCAGACCCGTTCGTGGATGAACTGGAAGAGGCAGTGAAAAATGCCCGGAAAAACAGAGAATGGAGGCATGAGTATATGACATTGTTAATGCGTGACCAGGAAAATTGGGAAATAGGAGAAAAATATGGAGAGAACAAGATGGCCAACCTGATAATGTTACTAAATGAAGACGGCAGGCTATCTGATATTGTCAGAGTGTCGCAGGATGAAGAATACCGTCAGGAACTTTATAAGGAATATCATATCAGTTAGAAAAGAAAGCCACAGGCAAAGCATTTCAAAATGTTTTGCCTTAAAATTTTCAATGTGGATGATTCACTAAAAAATGGAATGCAGATGGGAGCTGAGATTATGACATTGGAAATGCGGTATAGAGAAAAGCGGGAAGAAGGAAAAATTTATGGCATCATTAGCGCGTGCAGAGAATGCAATATTTCAGAAGAAAGAATTTTAAAAATATTACAGGAAAAAGAGGGATTGTCTGAAGAAAGTGCAATAGTGTACCTTGAAGAAGCAGAAGAAGCTATAAAAAGAATGAATGAGTACACGGCTTTTATGGACAAACTAGGCAAAATAATATCAGATTTGAAGAAAATAAATGCAGGTGATGATGCCATAATAGTGAAAATACAGGATGAATTTCATTTCACTAATGATGATGCAAAGTTTTATTATGAGTATGCCATGAAAAAAAAGGACTTTACTGGAAAATCAGGTGAAACGGTGCAGTCTGCCAAAAAGGATGGAGAATGGAGTCATGAGTATATGACTTTGCAGATGAATTATCAGGAAAAATATGAGCAGGGTATTGAGCAGGGTGTGGAACAGGAAAAAATAGATTCCGCAGTGAGAATGATAGAAGACGGAGATTTGCCGTTGGAAAAAATCGCGATGTATTCCGGGCTTACGCTGGAACAAGTGCTTAAATTAGAAAAGGAACTGCAGCTGGCATAATGGTTACTCTCCAACCATGAATATTAAAACGCAAAATAGCTGTCCTACAGGGTTTAATCTGTGCAGGACGGCTATTTTTCAGCTCAAAACAATACAGCTTAATAATGAAATGCCATAACATACAAATCCGTACAGTTGTGGTGTTTTTTATTTACAGTAATATATTTGCAACATAAATATAAATGTGCTGACGCACCGGGAGAAAGTTTGAGAAAACAGTCAAAAGCGGCTGTATTACAAAGAGAATATTTACAAAAAGGAGAAAAACATGAATAAGATTATGCTGATTGGAAGACTTACCCGTGACCCTGAAATTCGTTACTCTACGAACGATAACAATACGGCGATTGCCCGATATACATTGGCAGTAAACCGTCCGTTCAGGAAAAACGGGGAGCAGCAGGCGGATTTTCTTCCCTGTATCGCATTTGGCAAGACCGCAGAGTTTGCTGAAAAATATCTTGCCAAAGGAATGCGCGTGGCCGTAGAGGGACGCATCCAGACTGGCAGCTATACTGTCAACGCCGATTTAAAAATGTAAGAAAACGCCGATTATATTTTGTAGTTTTTCGGCGGAGTCATGTAACCTTTTCAAGTGTTTCCCTGCTCAAAAAGTGTGTTTACGATCTGCTGCTTTTGACGCATGAATTCCTTGCGTTCTTTCAGCCTGTATGATTCGCCTTTGATGTTGACTACTGTGCAGTGATGCAGAACACGGTCCAGAATGGCTGAGGCAATGGTGACATCAGCAAACACCTCATTCCACTGCGAAAAAGTCTTGTTAGAGGTAAAGACCGTGGATGTCTTTTCATACCGCCTTGCGATGAGCTGGAAAAACAGGTTGGCCCCCTGAATGTCCATAGGGAGATATCCAATCTCATCAATGATAAGCATCCTGTACCTGGACAGGATTTTGAGCCTGTCCGGCAGCCGGTTCTCAAAGTGGGCTTTCTTGAGCTGTTCAATGAGCTGGTGACAGTTGATGTAGTAGGTTGAAAACCTGTGTCTTGCAGCTACAAGCCCAAGGGCTGAGGCAAGATGCGTCTTTCCCACTCCCGGCGGCCCCAGAAAGACTATATTTTCCCCGTTTTCCAGGAAACGCATGGTTGCCAGTTCATCGATCTGGCGTTTATCAATAGAGGGCTGAAAGGAAAAATCAAAGTCGTCCAGAGTCTTTTTAATGGGGAAACCGGACATCTGAATCTGTTTCTCATATGCGCGTCTGCGCCTGGATTTCGCTTCTTCAGCAAAAATGTGATCCAAAACATCCACGACATTTAATTTCTCCGCTACCGCCCATTCCAGGTAGTTGTCCAGAATCTCCAGAGTGTTCTTCATCTTGAGGCTTTCCAGATTCTCTTTCAGCCTGTCCATGGTCAATTCATTCATACAGCACCTCGTCATATCTGGACAGGTCAGAAGGTTTCAGGGGAAAATCAATGACCTTGTCCTGTTCCAAAAGTATATTTTCTGCATCCATTGTCTGTTTCATAGTGAGCCGCCTATAGTGCTGCGGATTGACAACCATATCTTTTTTCTGATACGATATCCGGTGCAGAGCTATCTGCTTTCCCTCATAGTAGGCAGCCAGCATACTGTCGAGGGCTACGACTGCCACATCTTTGCCGATGTACTCCGCCGGCACGGAGTACTGGTTTCCGGCATAGGAGATGAGGCAGTCTTTTTGTACCCGGCGCAGGTTGATTTTGTCCATGATGTACTCCCGGCACAGAGGGTTTAACCGTTCCGCTTTCAGACGTTCAAAGGGGATTTCATTGGTGGTGGCGTGAACTTTTCCATTGACCTTGTTGCACCAGGCCTGCGCCTGACCGTTGAGGTCTGAAAGACTCTCGTATTTGATTCCAACCATGAAATTGTCTCGTACAAACTGCACCGTCCGTTCAACCCTGCCTTTTGTCTGTCCTCTATAGGGGCGGCACAAAAATCGGTTTGAAGCCGTAGAAGCCTGCAAAATCTTCAAACTGCCGGTTCAGTGTGGAATCTTCCTGTTTTAAAAGGCGTTTGATGACCACCTGTTTCATGTTGTCATAGAGTATCTCCTCCGGATAACCTCCAAAATACCGGAACGCGTTCTGATGGCACCGGATTAGTGTATTTGTGCTCATGTCCGTCACAAATTCGATATAACGCATCCGCGAATATCCCAGTATCATAAGGAAACAGTACAGTTTCTTCCATTTCCCGTCTTCGTATACCAGATGGTCCTCAAAAAAGCCCCAGTCCATCTGCCCCTGTTTTCCCGGCATGGTTTCAAACCGCACCGTTGCTTTTTCATCCAGGTCCATTTTCTTCCCCCGGACGTATTCCTTCACGATGCTGTATTTTCCGTCAAATCCCTGTTCCTGCAGTTTCTCCAGTATCCGTACCGCAGAATAGGGCGCTTCCTCCAGCCATTGGTCTATCTGCTGCTTGTAGGCATCCAGTTTTGTTGGCTTTGGCTGTGTCAGTGTGTACTCCGGCTTCTGTGGTGACTGTGCATACCTCTTTGCTGTCCGGGGATCCATGTGGTATTTTTTCCCAAGCTCCACATAGCTCATTCCTTTTTGTCTGTCACTTCGTATGTCCATCCAGCTTTCTCCTCTCATTTCCGACTCCTTTCCTGGACATTTTTTGTCCTATCAGGAGTCTATCTTTTTTTCTTTCTCTCCGCCATAAACCTGCATTTTTTCTTCGGCGTTTTCTTACATTTTATCATTGGCGCTAACAGGGGAGCAACGGCTCAATCGACCATGTGGGCATTGTAGAAAAATGCGAGAATGGAACGGTCTACACCGTGGAGGGCAACTCTGGGGATGCCTGCAAACAGCAGAGCTATCCAGTCGGAAGCAACTCAATATACGACTACGGATGTCCAAACTATTAATTCAACAGGGTAAAAGGAAACCAGAGGTCAATCCTCTGGCTGCTCTTTTGCCTTACATATCTCCTGCGCCGTCCCTGCTATGATAGTCAGTTCCGCCTCATCAAAAAAGCATTCAATTGACTGCGTAAGATTATTTTTCTTGCCAAAGTTCATGCGATATAATGTTGTAGTGAACATTTACGGTTGCAGACTTGTTATAGTTCTTATTGATGGATATAATATTATGGTATGTTGGGCAGTCAGATATATTTGAATATATGGCAGCACAGGAAAGCGAAAAAATAGAACGTATCACTTCGGTGGGTACGGCGGATATCTAAAAAAATCAGATTGAGGGCGCAATAAACATCTATCGGATATGGCTTATTCTGAAAGATACACAAAAGCCTGTTGATATTCGAAAAAAAGTAAGAATTTGACCACTTTTTGACTTTTAAGCTTTAAAATATTTTAGATTAGGAGGTTTTTACTATGGCATATAAGATACTCATTGTTGATGATGAAAAAATGCTGACCGAATTATTATCAAGCCACTTGCAGGATTGCGGATATGAGACTTTTGCAGCGGAAGATGCGGAGGAGGCAATATCAATGCTGAATACATATCCAGATTTAATTTTGCTTGACATCAACATGCCCGAAATGGACGGATTGGAGCTATGCAAGATTATCCGTAATAATGTCACCTGCCCTATTTTGTTTTTGACTGCTCGGATTACAGAACAGGACAAGGTAAACGGTTTGCAGGTCGGCGGCGATGACTATATAACCAAGCCTTTTAGTTTACAAGAATTGACCGCAAGGGTGGCGGCTCACCTGCGGAGGGACGAGAGAAGCAAGCGTACTCCTAAAATCGTATCTTCACAAGGCTTAATTGTAAATCTTGCTGAACGCAAAATTTTTTATGGAGAAAGGTCGCTGAACTTATCAAATCGTGAATTTGATATTGTCGAGTTTCTGATGAGTAACGCTAACCAGATATTTGATAAAGAACGGATATACGAAGCCGTATGGGGCTTTAATGCTGAGGGCGACAGCAATGTTATTAAAGAGCATATCCGAAAAATCAGAAATAAACTGACTGAAGCTACGGGCAAGGAATATATAGAAACAGTTTGGGGGATGGGATATAGATGGAAAAAATGAAGAAAGTAAAATCCATTAAAAGTGCATTTATCTGGACGGTTGCCATTACAATGACAATTGTTTTTACATCCTCTGCTTTTACAATTTATATCTGTTATCGTATGCAGAAGAATATCATCCCCGACTCACAGGAAATTTGGCTGCATACACGGACTATTATGGCAGATGGGACGGTATCTGAGGCAAAGCAAAGATTGATACTTGATGAACCTTCTAAAGTGTCTATGCTTGTCCCCGCTAAAGCGGAAGAAGAAAAGTTAGGGGATACAGAATTTACAATAGAGAGAATAGAATCCAGCTTCTCCACACTCCGCCCAAAACAACAGTTACTATATAGAGCAATAAGCATTTCTATGGCAGGGCTTCCTTTTATCTATTCAGTTATAGGAATCATGTTATGTGCATGGTGGTTTTATAGGAAAAAGCTATCGCCGCCAATTCAGATTCTTGCAGATGCAACAAAGCATATAAAGGGGCAAGACCTTGATTTTACAGTTGCTTATAACAGTAACGATGAATTAGGCAGGCTCTGCACAGCTTTTGAAGAAATGCGGCAAGCTTTGTATGATAATAACCGACAGCTATGGAATATGATTGAGCAGCGGAAAATTTTACAGGCATCAGTGGCACATGACCTCAGAAATCCGATTGCGATTATAGAGGGCTATGTCGAATATATGCAGCAATGTTTTACAAATGGAAGTCTGAATGATGAGAAATTGCAGCATACACTATCCAACCTTGCGATAACCTCAAAACGACTTGAGCGTTATACAGATTATATTCGTGATTTGAATACCATTGAAGAAACCGAAACAAAGTATTCTGTCGTTCAGTTACCAGATTTTTTGAAAAATGCTACAGAAAGCCTTTCACTTATTGTAGGACAGCATAGCTTGGAGATTGAATATCATTCTACAGTATCCGAATGTCAAGTAAAATTAGATGAACAAATATTTTACCGTATTGTTGAGAATATCTTTTCTAATGCCATTCGGTATGCTAATAGCAAAGTGAGTTTCCTATACACATTTATTGATGATGCACTTACTATAACCATTACAGACGACGGCAAAGGATTTTCAAAGGCAATGCTCCGCAATAAGAATACCTTTCTTTATTCTGAGGATAAAACGGGTGAACATATGGGACTGGGATTGGCTACAAGCCGTGTCCTTAGCCAGAAACACGGCGGATGTTTAGAACTTTCAAATGTTACTCCGAGTGGAGCTTCTGTAACAATTAAAATTGCAGTCCACAAAATGAGTTGATATTTTTATTTCTGCGAGCAATGAGTCAAGTGCCGTGCTTAAAGCCAACCAAGGAGGATTTGCATAAATCCAATGCAGCGTTTAACATTTCAACGGAGCGTTTCTTGAATATGGTGTTTCTTGTGATATTATGAAATCGGAAAGAAGGTGAAAATATTGAACGTTCAAAAAACAGGCAGTCTGATTGCCGCTATCAGGAAAGAACAAAATCGCACGCAGCAGGATTTAGCGAATGAATTGGGAGTATCAAGTGCAGCTGTTTCAAAATGGGAACGAGGTATCGGATTTCCAGATGTATCTCTTATTGAACCATTAGCTGCATCCCTGGGGATTTCCATAGCAGAATTATTCAAGGGTGAAAGAACAGAAAACAACGTTGATAACGAATATGAAAGTCTGTTGTCAGATGTTGTAAAAGTATCAGCCAATGAAATAACCAGGAAGAAAAAAATAACGAATTGGATGACTGCTATTACTGTTGCTGTTCTTTATTTGATGATTTCTGTAATATCACACAAGTGGGAAATAACCTGGGTGGTCTGGATTGTATATTGTTTTTATCGGATTTTTACTGAATATATCTATAAAAAATATTAGCAATCTACAGAAACGTAAGAAACGGAGGAAAAAATGGTCGATTATTCACAATTTGAGGCAAGTGTAAAATCCGGCATCCATGCAGATGTGAGCCGGATACGGTAAAAGGATGAAATAATAAAAGCCGTCGTCAAAAAGCGGAGAAGCTCCGCGATAATCTGCGTGTGCTTCCTATGTATGTCAGGAATTTCTTTGTTTAAAAGCTGGATTCCCGCCGTTATCTGTTTCCTTCTTGCATTGTTTTTCCTATGGCGGGCTGTCGGAAAATTTTCTGACGAGTATTTACGGGAAATGTACGAGGAGGGGCTTTTGGTTCCCGGCATGATCGTGAAAACAGAACCCCTTACTATCATGGCAATCGCAAACATGACCGCGCGGGATGGTGCGGCAACCGTAAATGGGTGCTACTGTCTGGAGGTAAAGGAACTTGACGGGGCGCAAAAAATTCTATTTGAAAAAATCCCCTGCTCCTGTTTTTTCTGCTATGAGGGCGGCGATTACCATTCTTCCTTCCAGCCCCATCCTCTCTATTGGGGAACGGCAGATCAACAGTCTGTTCAAGAAGCACTAAGACAGGTGGAGGAAGACAACAAAGAAAATACCAGAGATGAATGGGAAGTGCTCAAGGAGGTTGCGCGGCAGTTCCCTGATTTGGGAAACGGAAATTTGATTTTATTGGATGAAAATTACGTTCCCTTCGGGAAAAAGAACTACATGGACAGCAACTATAAGCCCCTCAATGAGGAAGCTGACACCAAGTAATATGTTCCATTTAGGGAAACGCTGATGAAAGCGTTTCCCTCGTCGCAAATTCGGGATTGATGGATGATATAAACCATATGAGGAATGCAAAAATGATGACGATTTGGTCTTGTATCTTTCAAAGAATTTGTGAGATGACAACTTCCCATTTGACATATTGGAAAATCAAAATATGATACCTTTGCCTTAATCTTATTAAGGTGTACTGAGATTATTTATTTTACGGAGGAAACGTAGATGGAACGAAAAAATAAAATTTTGAAAACAGTTTCAGTTGTTCTATTGTTATGCAGTTTTGCTGTACCAATGTATAATATTTTTCCTAATGGGCTGATAGTCAATCAGGATTCATGGTTTTTTACTGAAACTTTTAAAATACTTTTTCAAGAGGGGGTAGGAGCATTTAATTATCTTGGTGTTGTATTTCATCTGGCTGTATGGATTTCCGCTATCATACTGTGTATCGGTTCTTTTGCACAGATGGACAAGATTGTTCGCTTTTCGGCAGGTATCGGCATTGTCCTTCTTTTGATAGGTCTTCTGCTTGCTGTTGTTTTGACGAATGAAATAAAATTGATCCATCCGATTGTTGGGTACATTTGTATTGGATACTGGATTGACTTAATTTTGCTTGTAGTTTGCGCCGCCGTTTCTTCAAAAAAGCACTGAAAATATTTAAAAATTCCCATTTATCGAGCAACATAAATACATAAAGAGTAAGACACATAAGACGTAGAACCAGCAGACTTGTGAGAAATCACAGTTTGTTGGTTTTTCTTATGTAATTTTCTATTCCTTGACCGCATTTTGACATTTGGCTTTTATAATTGAAATACATCAAACATGACAGGAGGATAAACAATGCGAAAACGAATATTATCATTAGTTATGATTTGCGGCTTGCTATTCACTACGACAGCTTGCGGAAATTATAACATAGAGGACGGAAAAGCTCCCCCGCAAAACACGGAAGAAAATCCATTCACAAAATCAGAGGAAGATGGCTCTTTAGGTTTTCTCAGCCACGAGGAAGCGAGTCCCGCCAGAGCTGATGACCAGAGTGTTTTACCGTATGAGTATAACGGCGGAGAATTTACCTTGGACTATCAGTTTGTATCAGAGGGGAAATTGGATAACATAGGCTTCCTGCTCTTTTTGGACGGAAAGCCACAGGCATACAAGGTAAATGATACGGGGGCGGAATATGAGTATCTCCATTGTTTCCAAACATCTGAAAAACACGAAGAAAAATTTTCGTTTGTGTTTACACCGAACACGGGGAAAAAAGGTGATACTTTAAATATTACAATCATGAGCATTACCAATCCCGCTTTCCAACCCGATATGAAAGAAACATCAAGTTACGGCTGGTATCACCAACACCTTGAAAGAGCGCTGAAACTGCATTTTAATGAGGATGCTCCAGACAGCGATATCTTTTATGGAGAAAGTGAAAATATTTTTCGTGATGTCAGCGTTGCAGAAGAAAAAATCACTTCCTCTTTTATTGAGAATGAGCTTGTGAAAAACGGTTGGGATGGAATTACTATGGATACATTGGATAGCGGCGTTTATTCGACTATTTCCTATGATGGCGAATTAGTGTATGACAATATCAATCTTACCAATAAAGATACACTTACAGTGCGTTACACGATTTGCGGAACGCCGGGTACAAGGTATGGCATATCATTCTTCTTAAATCATAAGCCTATATCGTTTGATAAAGTGATTTCATACGATGCAACATTAAGCAAAGGAAATGTGTGGATAATTGAAGCCATCATAGACACCTCTAAATTAGATGACTTCAATACTTTCTATGCGGTAGCTGTTGCTGCAAGCAATGATTGTTCTACAAATAAGACAGGCTCAATTTTGCTTTATAGGAGGACTGAAAAATGAAAATGAAATTCATGTGCATTATGCTTATACTTGCTTTTGCTCTTAATCTGTCAGCTTGTGGTAACAGTCAGGAAAATGTGAATCGTTCTGAAAACGGAAGCTCCATAGATGCGCCACAATCCGAAGAAGATAACACATCGGAAAAAACAGGAAGCGGAAGCAGCGACAATAATAAGTCCAACCCACAGAATAGTGATGCAGATAAAAATACTATGGATGTTGGCACAGTGAATGGCTCGGCTTTCTCTGGAAAGGTCAGCGGCTGTTATTACGCTGATGGCAATCGGATTATTGTTGCAGCAGATAAGCTCTATCTTTATGATACTGGGAAAAGCGAGATTATAGCAAGTGCGGATATTTTTTTGAATGAGTTATGTGTGCAGCCTTATTCGGACGGGTATTTCATTGTCGGTGAAGAAAATAGCGGCAGCACGGACTCATTTGCAACGGCACAAAGCAGTAATGGAGTAAAAGGATACCTATTGAATAAGGATTTTGTTGTTGAGAATACAATTTCCTTTCGTGGGCTGCTAAATGATGATTCTGTCCTCCAAATGGCGAGTGTCACCATTTCACAGGACGGAAAACAAATCGCTTTCGGCGGATTACAAGGACTTTATCTCTATGATACTTCTTCCCAAAAGGTACATGCCATTCTGAACTATTCCGAAAATGGCAGGGCAAATAATATGGAGATTGTAACGATGGATAGTCTTGCATTTACGGGAGATAAAACTTTAACTTATGTAGGCATGGGAATAAGCTCTAATGGCGGGGATGGAGTCTCTGTTTATGGAACAGTATCCATAGACAATGCAAGTCTTAGTATCACCCCAAAAGCCGACTATGAAGTGGATGTTGAAGAAGTGCAAAAGGGCGGGAACTTACTTGTAATGCCCCAGAGCTTTAACAAAAATAATGGAACGCTGCTAATGCTTGATACTGCATCTAATACAGAAAAAAAGATTACATTCTCAGGCAGCAGCGAAGGAAAGGACGGGGTTTTCTGCTCTGAGCAAGGGAAATATGTTGCTACTTCCATTTTGGGAGAAGCCAGCGTAACAATAAATATTTATGATACAGCATCGGGAAAGGTTATCCATACCGAAACGGTCAAGGACAACAACAGTACTTATTTCCAGCGTGTCCCGCAGGTTTTAATTTTGGATGAATCCGGCGCCTGTATCGTTGTGCTTGGGCGAGGTATTGGCGAGGTAAGCACCTTAATAACAACATTTGGCTTTAAGGGGTAATTATCTATGAAAGTATCATTTCAGAATATTTCAAAACAGTATAAAGGTAAATATGCCTTAAAGAATTTTACCACTGAACTCTCGGAGGGCATCTATGGACTTTTAGGGGCTAACGGCGCAGGAAAAACAACGCTGATAAATATATTTGTCGGCATTTTAGGCAGCGATAATGGAACTGTTTTGATAGACGGTCAAGATGCAAAAAAAATGGGCAAAGACTTTTTATCAAAAATCGGATATATGCCGCAATACCCTATCTTCTATCGGGATTTTACGGTAATGGATTTCCTGTTATATATGTGTGCGTTAAAAGGAATCCCTGCGGAACAAGGAAAAGAACGGGCTTTGGAGCTTCTGGGCATTGTCAACCTTTTAGATGCGAAAGATAAAAAAATTGGCGCACTTTCTGGTGGTATGCGGCAGAGAGTCGGCATTGTCCAAGCAATGTTAGGCGACCCTAAAATCCTTATTTTAGACGAGCCTACAGCAGGGCTTGACCCAAGTGAACGCATCCGCTTTCGCAATTTGATTTCACAGTTTGCACAGGGACGGACGATTTTGCTGGCTACCCATATCGTTTCCGATGTCGAGTGTATTGCAAAAGAGATTATCATTCTCAAAGAAGGCGCTTTGATTACGCAAGGAACTACCGACGTATTAGAACAGAGTATCTATGGTAAAGTGTGGGAAGTGACAACAAACGCCAAAGAGGCTGCCTGCCTTAGTAACAAATATTATGTCAGTAATATGAAACAGCAGGGCGAAAATTTTTCAGTAAAGATTGTAAGCGATAGTTCGCCCGCAACAAACGCAGTAAAAGCTTCCCCTAACTTGGAAGATGTATTTTTATATTATTTCCGCGGGCAATGAGTCAAGCGCCGTGCTTGCACGAGCATTTGACGAATGCCGCGAGAGTCGAAAGACATTGGAGAGAAAAAATGACACGCTTAATCAGATATGAATTTTATAAATTATTTTGCAAGCGGTCAATACTTGTTGTACTTATTCTGTTCAGCGTAATAAACCTGTTCAAAATAAATAATGAATTTCATTCCTATTCCTACTTGGCAGACGGGAATGACAGCCGCAGTTGGAACAGCGTGTATTGGCAGCTCTATGAAAAATATCGTGGAGAGATAACTACCGATAAAATCAATAATCTTCTTGACTTATATCAGCCGTTAGCAGATGCTACGGCTGATATGACGGCAAGCACAGACACAGATGACCCGAATACGATGACGGGAAATATATATAGTGACGAAAACATCTTAGAAAAATACTATGTACAGCCTATGGAATATTTCTATAATTATCGGACTTATGCTTCGGAAGTGGCAAAAAAGGCAAAAGAAAATGCTGCATTTTACAAGGAACAAGGACTTAACTTTGAAGTGCGTAAAAACAGTGTAATTTACAATCTTTATTCTGGACGGAATATACCAGCTTTTGCCTATCGGGAAATGTATAACTATTATTTGAACTATGATTTTTCAAATATATTGGTTTTGTTACTTTGTTTATACGGGATTATCAGCACTTTCGTCTATGAAAAGGAAACGCAGATGGATATGCTGTTACTGACGAACCCTAATGGCGGTAAAAAAACCGTATTAGCTAAAATTGTTGCAGTTACTTTATTTGTAATAAGCGTTGTAATATGGTTTTCCGTGCTGGATAATCTTGGTTTTTCCTTTTCATTTGGAACAATGGAGGGATATAATCTTCCTTTGTATGCCATCAGCAATTTCAGTACGGCTGCGGTAAACTGCAATTTGTGGCAATATGTAATTCTATCCGCGATTACAAAAGCAATCGGCATATGGACTATGAGTATGGTAATCCTATTGATTTCTATGTTTTGGCGTAATGCTCTTATCCCATTTGTCGCTAATTTTGGAGTAGCCTTATGTTTGATTATTACAGGTGCGTCACAGAGTTATTCAAGCAATATTTGGCTAAAGATAATAAACCCATACTCGCTGCTCACGAACCGCATTCTGTTCGGTAAGACTGAATTTATCGGTTTTGCGGGCTATCCAATACAAAGTTTTTTGGCAGCTATTATTTTTGCCGTAATAGTGGGAATGGCTGTAATAACGGTAATGGTTATACTTTCTAAAAAGAACTGCCATTACCTGGACAGGAGGATAAAATGTCTGGATTCATGTACGAAATAAAAAAGATAATGCTCCACCAAAAAGGGCTTTGCTATATCGTCCTTGTTCTATTACTTGGCACCATTTGGCTCGTTGCATCAGACAATCCTTATAATAGTGCAATGGAACAGTACAAAAGTGAATATGAATGGTATCTTGAAAAGGTAAATGGATACTGCAGCGATGAATCTTCTCTTTATCTGGAACAAGAAGCAGAGAGAATTGCAGACGCCAAGGAGAAACAAAATTATCTTTTGGAAAGCTACTATGATGGCAAAATCAGTGAAAGCGAATATAAGAAGGAGAGCCAAGAAATTGGAAAGGTTCTGGAACATCAGAACGGATTTGAGGTCGTTTATCAGCAATATCTCTACACCTGCGAAAATGAAAAAAACCGTTATTTTCTTCAAACAAACGGATGGACGGGACTTCTTGGCGGAGGTACGCTTAATTTTGTCCTGTTCCTTGGCATTTTGCTGATTGTTACGCCCGTATTCTGTTCCGAGTATAGCTGCCAGATGGACGCTTTGATTTTGACCTCAAAAGAGGGGCGGAAAAGCTCTTTGCATAAGCTGCTTATTGTTATTTCGGGCGTCCTCTTGATGTGCGTAAGCATATCGCTCATTGAATACGGATTTTACAGCCTCAAATATGGACTGCCTAATGGGAATTATCCCATCCAAAGCCTTAGTTACTTTGCAGGCAGCAACAAAAGCATAACTTTATTCGAGGGATATGTATATATAGGATTGCTCCGTCTTTTTGGCAGCGTGTTTTTAGCAATACTTCTTATGTTTATTTCTGTTTTGGCGAAAAAATATGCGGTGACCTTGCTTGCAGGTGCAGTATCGGTCATTATTCCCTATGTAGGTCTATCCAAAACAATTATTTACCGTCTGCCGTTGCCTTTGCCATTTCTGCTCGGAACAGACTTTTTTGCAGGAGATATTGTTTTAAGTGATGCTTTTACAGGTGATGAGAAAATTGTTTTTGCAGAGATTAATACTATTACACTGCTGATTTTGTTTTCAGTATCCGTATTCTTATGTATTTTGGCTGCCGCTTGGATTTTACGGAGCAATTCTAACAAATGGCAAATGAAAACAAGGAAAATGCGGAATGTACCGACTCTTGCTATCATACTTAGTTTCGTATTGACAATGACAGGATGTTCAGATAACGGAAAAAGCCAGAATTTTATTTATAATTCATCGGCGGAATATGATTGTATGGGCTATGAAATAACACAGGACGCAGAAACTTTTGATTATTATCTTAAAAACACTTCCACGGGAGAAATGCTTCATTTAGTACGCTCACCTATGTTTGGGGCGTTTTCTGATGAAGAAAAGGTATGTGCGTTTTGTGTATGTTCACCATATCTCTATTATACGACATCGGTTACGGAAAGCTATGTAAACCGCATCGGAAACTATAACAGCAGTATAACAAAGGTGTCGGTGATAGAACTTAATTTAGATACCTTTGAGGAAAAAATCGTTTTTGAGCAGATTACAAATTCTGGTCGTTCCCTCTTTGGCATTGATTATGAGACGGGTGATAAATGGAAGTTTTTAGAGTTCCATTACGATTTTTTCATAAATGATGACAGCATATTTTTCATTGGCAATGATGGTATAACAGAAGTAAACCGTTTCATGAAAGGCATTACAAAACTTGACATCCCTACAAGTGGAAATATCTCATTCGATGGAGAAAACATTTTTTACAAAAACGAGCAATCGGTTTTAACAAGGTATCATGTTCTAAGCGGCGAAACTTTTACTTATGAAAAAGTAGTTGCGTATGATTTCTGCATTGATGAGCAGTCGATTTATTATGTATCCAGAACAGACGGAAATCGTGTATATTCCTGCAACAAGGATGGGAGCAACAAAAGATTGATTAGCGATACGCCCGCAATGTCGGTTACTTGTGATGCCAGCAACATTTATATATTAGCAAAAGAAAGCGGGGAGAATATCGTTTTATCAAAAAGCCGTTGAATAATGCCTGATTCTTGACCAGTTTTTGACTTTCCTATGAAACAATATATTTTGGAAAAAGGAATGAGGAACAAATGCGGCAATGGATAAAAAACAACACAGAAAGAGAAAAAATCTCAGGAAGAGAAAAAAGGTCAAACGGCTTGTGATAGCTTATCTGCTTAGGGCAGTCGTTATACTGATACCAGTAATAATGATAATACTTATGGTTTGCGGCTGTCTTTACATATACGAAAAGTTTACAAAGGAAGATGAAAAAACAGATATATGCACAGATATATATACCAATACATATACAGATACGAACACTGGCAATGGCACTGCTCCTATTACTTCAACAGCTGACTGCGTTTCAAAGTTTTGCGTCATCATAGATGCAGGACATGGCGGAAGTGACGGTGGGACTGTCAGTGGAAAAATTATAGAAAAGGATATTAACCTTTCGGTTGCATTGAAGTTAAAAACGATTCTGGAGGATAACAATATTGAAGTTATTCTGACCAGAAACTCCGATGAGAAGATGAGCCTTGCACAGCGGACTTCTGTTGCAAACGACTCCAATGCAGATTTTTTTATCAGCCTTCATTGCAACTATTATGAAGATGATGCGCAGATAGCAGGTTTGGAATGTTATTACAATAGTCCAGACGCAACGGAAAGCAAAGCATATGCAGAAAGCATAATCCATGCAGTTTCGCTAAGCAATGACGTGAAAACGAGATATGCAAAAACCGAAAACTATTATGTTTTGCGGAATACTCAAATACCTGCTGTTCTGGTGGAAATGGGATTTCTTTCAAATTATTCTGAGAGTCAAAAGCTGTTAAATGACGACTATCAGGAAATCTTGGCGCAGAGAATGGCAGAGGGAATTTTTAACAAGATAAAAGGAGATGAAAACTTATGAAGAATCATTCAAAAGGCAATAACAATAAAAACGAGATAGAACTGTTATTGAGAAAAGCGCTTAGAATAAAACAAAAACCCAGTCAAGAACTAAATGACTCTATTATTCGTCAATACGAAAAAAATATTGAGCAAAGAAAAATTAATGTTAAAAGGCTTTAGTATCTCCCTCCTACTATCGGAAGTGCAAGCAAAAAGTTTTGATTGAGTCAAAAAACATACAAGTACCAGTCATCAAAGAGCCAGACACTTTAGATGCAGAGCCAATGAACGTGTGAGCAATCATAATTTGTTTTTTACATAACAAACTCATCTCCACCAAATAAAAAAAACGGCAATTTGGATGGTGTTCCGTAAGGAAGTTGCCCTAAAAATTGTAATATCTTAATATGCTGCTATGTAGACAGTGCAGCCTTGCGGCTACGCTGTTTTGCTGCTCTGGCTGGAAGAACTGTTCCGCATATGCTCTTGGAACAGTTCTTCCATTTCTTCGGGCATCGGCTCTCTGACAATGCCGACGCTGTTGTAGTAAATATCTAAGCTCTGGTAACGCTGACCGTCAATATATTCTGGCTTGGACACGACAATCTTCTCAATAAACTCGTGTACGATTTCGGGAGTTAATTCCGTAAGCTGTGTGACGCATTTTACCCTGTCGATAAAACGCTGAAGGCTGTCACTCTTGTCCGTTTCGGTTTCAAGGTACTGTTCCATATTGGGGATAGATGCTCTTAACTGTTTCTGCTCGTCCTCAAATGCCATTGACATGGTGGCGAAGCGTCCATCAGAGATTTTCCCGCTTACATTGTCCTCATAAATCTTCTGGATAAGGCTGTCAATCTCTTTCACCCGCTTTTTTGCCTGTGCAAGCTCCCTGCGCTTTTCGGATAATTCTTTCTTCTTTTCCTCTCCGTAAGCCGCCATCTGATTTCTGGCAAAATCTTTTTCAAAACACTGAACGTACCAGAACACACGCTGCATACTGTCCAATACTGCCTTTGCCACTACTTTTTCCCGGATATAGTGGGCAGAGCATACATCAGAGTTTTTGCGGTAGGAAGAACAGAAGAAATAAGCCTGTTCCCTCTTGTAATTATTTACTGTGCTGTAATAGAGTTTCTCCCCGCAGTCAGCGCAATAGAGCAGACCAGAAAACATGCTGATAATCCCGCTCCTTGTCGGTCTGCGGCGGTGTTCCCGAAGCTCCTGCACGAGCATGAAGGTTTCTTCGTCAATGATTGCGGGATGGGTGTTTTTAAATATCTGCCATTCCTCCTGCGGGAGTTCCAGCCGCTTCTTGCTTTTAAATGATTTGTGCATGGTGCGGAAATTGACGGTGTCCCCGATATATTCCTGTCGGGAGAGGATGCGTACCACGCTGGCTGCTGACCAGTGGTAGGGTGTGGCGGGCGGTTTTCGGTATGCCATCCCAATGCTGTTCCAGTAAACCGTCGGCGTCATTACCTTGTCGGCTTTCAGTTTTTTTGCTATCTGCGTCGGTCCAAGCCCTGCAACGCATAAGCTGAAAATCTGTTTCACTATCCTTGCCGCAGGCTCGTCGATAATCCATTTTCGGGGATTTTCGGGGTCTTTTTTATAGCCGTATGGCAGGTTGCTTGTAAGCGGGATTCCTGACATCCCCTTATTGCGGAATACATTCTTTACTTTCTGGCTTGTGTTCTTGGCGTGCCATTCATTGAACAAATCCTGCATGGGGACAAGGTCGCTGATGCCTTTGGCGGTGTCGATGTTGTCCATGATAGCGATATAACGTACCTCCATGCGGTCAAAATCTTCCTCCAATAACTGCCCGACGACAAGGCGGTTGCGCCCAAGCCTTGAGTGGTCTTTGACGATAATCGTCCCGATTTTCCCCTGCTCGGCTAAGTCCATCATCTCCATAAATGCGGGTCTTGTAAACGACACCCCCGAAAATCCATCGTCAATAAAGAAGCGGGCATTGCGGAAACCATTTTCTTTTGCGTATTTCTCCAGTATGGACTTCTGGTTTTTTATGCTGCCCGAAAGACCGTCCTGCTCATCGTCACGGCTTAAACGGCAGTATAAAGCTGTTATTTTATCTGGCTGGCTGCTCATAATTCTCCTTTCCACAGCCAGATATGATATGAATTGCAGGTGCCATTATCATACCATATCTGGCAGAATACTTCAACGCTTTAAAGCCTTAATTCAAATCCTGTTTATACGAGGAGAATACGCTTGGTCTTTTCCTCTATGCTTTCAGATGCGGAAGCGTTAAAATGGGCATTGACTGTGTAAACCGTGCCGTCTATTTCTTTCTGGAAATTAAGTGGATGGGGATATTGCGACCTGCGGAACCATGCCAACCGTTCTTCTTTTGTCATGGATGCAAGGCAGTCCGTAATCCCATCAATCATCTGGCGGATGGCAGTTTCTTCTGAAAATTCTTCTTTTTCTGTGCCGCCAAAAGGTTCATTCATCGCAATGGTTCCTCCCTCCTGCGGTCTGCCCTGCCTGTTCTGGCATTTGTATTTGACCGTTGGTTTTCCATCGTGTCGTGGATTTGGTTTAAGCAGCCGTCAATGTGTGCGGAGCGTTTCTCAATCCCGTCTGCATATTTCAGACGTTTCCTAAGCTCCGTTATCTGCTCCGTCACGCCCTGTTTTTCGGCTCGGAGTGTTTCTTTTTCGGCTGGTGTGGCACGGCGTACTTTATTCCGCAAGTGCTGGCGGTAGTCAATCAGTTTATTCATTTCACTCTGGTTTTGCTCCCTGTCGGCGTGTAAGTCGGAGAGTGTAGAGATATTATGCTTTGACATATACCGTACCTGTGCGGTAATCTCGTCCAGTTTCCGAAGCTCCTCTTTCATCAGCGGGCTTGTCGGCTTGTAGTCCGTGCCTTTGGGGAATATCCCTAACTGATAGCACCAGTAGTAATACAACGCTAAGATTCCCGTGCTTTTCTGGTGTGGTTTCCATGCGTTTTTGTACTGCTCTGGCATATGTGGGGAGTAGGAAATCCTTGCTTTGTAGTTTCCATACCGGGAAGCCCCGCCTAAACATGACCGTATGAAATCGGGTGTCATCCGCTCATCAAGCGTGTCTAACCTTGTGAAATGCTTGTACTGCGGCAGCTTCATTTTCCAATGGCTGCCCGAAAAATCAACCTCATATCCTTTATCGGTAAGGTATTTCATCATGTGCTGTAAATCCCTGCTCCCGTTGATTGCCTCCCTTAAATCCTCCCGATAGACGTTGTACCGTGTCGGCTTTCCGCTTTTTTCGTCCAGATACAGCGGTCTTGACGGGGCTTTCCTGGGGTTTTCAATCACCGATAAACTGTACTCTCGGCATAAGCGGTCGGACGCTTCCCGCAACCTTTTCTGCTCCGATTTTGAGTAATTATATTTCTGTCCGTCTATGAAAGAAACGGAGTTAAAACAGAAATGATTGTGCAGATGCCCTTTGTCAAGGTGTGTGGCAACGATTATCTGGTACTTGCCGCCCCACATTTCCCTTGCCAGTTTCAATCCGATTTCATGGCACTGTTCGGGCGTTACCTCGTCTGGCTTGAAGCTCTGGTAGCCATGCCATGCGATATACCCGCCTGTCTTTTGGTACTGTTTCTTTGTCAAAATCATCTGCTGCAAGGCGGTTTTTTTCAGACAGTTGATTGCGGAAACATACTCGCCCTTATTTGTTTTTGACGGATTTCTCACATAGGAGAACACGTCAAAGAAGTCCTGCATATCCTCATTCGGCACGGTCTTTTCTGGATTTTCTATATAGTCAATCAAGTCTTTTATGCTCCCTTTGACATGCCATAAGCTCGTTACCGCCATATCAGACCGCCCCCTGTCTCGTCAATTCTTCTAAGCTATATCGTTGTGGGAGAGTTGTTTTCTGTTGCAGTTCTAAGATAAAATCCTCAATCTCCTTACAGATTTCGGCGGCGGTTGGATAGTCGGGAACACACTTTTTGAAAGCGTCATGCACTTCATAGAGCCTGTTTAACAGCTCCCAAAACTCTGTTTTAGGCTTTGGCTGCGGGGCGTTTCCCTTGCATAACTGGCGCATAAATTCGGCTGCGGACAGACCGCAAGCAGCGGCGCATTGCTTTAATTTTTCATGTTCTTCCTCGTTCAATCGGACGGTAATCGGGACATTCCGCACATCCTTTTCTGATTTTTTTCTGCTCATTTTTCTCAATCCTCCAGTCTTATTTTTCTTTCTTCGGGGTAAACAGGGGCTGTCCCCTGAGTGAAGTCCACACGCCTTTAGGCTGTGGATTGGATTGTGCGCGAGTAGCGATGAGAATGCCATGCTTGCATGGGCATTCGAGGAGCACCGTGGTCATAGCGGGGAATGCAAAGCATTTTCCGCTATGGCTGACACAATCCGATGCTCGCTATCTCTGTGGACGCGTCGTCACAAGTTCCGTATCGCTCATTTCCGTGCAGGCACGGAAAATCACTCACTCCACTGCTCCTCCTTCTCCCAAAAAGTCTAGCGACTTTTCGGGAACCCTATTTCCTGTGCAGCCGCCATTCTTCCATACCTGTCTTACCCTCCGAAAAGAAAATCCTATGTCCCTGCACCTCCGTTCTGGATTTGATTTCTCTTGACTTTTGGATAAATGAAAAAGCCGCTACACCGCACCACGAATGACAGGAGTGTTTTCTCCTGCGCGGATTCGCAATGCTATGTAACGGCTTTGAAATTCAAAACCATGCTGCCATACACCAGCCGAAAAGGGCAGCATAAATTCGGCAGCGGTCAGCCTTGTCCATTGGCTGACATTCCGTTCTTCCATCTATGTGCTATTTCATTTTCAATCTTCCAATTCCCTCACGGGTATTTCAGAATATCATAGCGGCTGTACCCATGTCAAGATTTTGGGCAAACTTTTTAGTATTCCCTGTGGACAGGAATTTTATACATCAATTTTATAATTTGGCGGGGGAATTTTATCCCCCACCCAATAGCCCGTCAAAAAGCTGTCTTTATTAGTTGGTTATAAAATCTTCCGCAACTTTTTCCGCAGATGGTCTAATCGTGCATAAATAGCCCCTGTTGTCAATCCAACAAGCGGTGCAATTTCCTTTGTGGAATAGCCCTGCATTTTCAGCAGGATGATTTGCAGGGTACGCCTGTCCACCGTAAGCAATGCCCGATACAGAGTTTCGTCCTCAATCTCATCCAGTAAATCAGCAACGGTCTTTACCTCGGCATTCCGCTCCCTGTCTGCCATTCCCTCAAGGTATTCGCCAAAGTCGCTTGTCCAATGGTAAAACCGCCTGTTGGAATTGAAGTCTGCCCTGTCGTCTGTGCGGATTTGTTCAATGGTGGTTTCATCAACTCCATGCTCCCGTAATATTTTTTCCTCGGCTTCTTTCCAGATAAGCCATTTCCTGTTCTCCCGTCCGTTGTTGTATGCCATTCTTTTTTCCTCCAATCTGAAATTTTTGAAAATGCTAAAAACCAGATTGGATAGGAGGCGAACGGCAGCCAACAGCAGAAACAGCCCTGCGGCACATTCCGATAAAAAACGACAAAAGAAAAACCGCAAAGGCTCGGTGACCTCTACGGTTATAGGACAATATGAAGTGACCCCACATTTGTAGCAACGTGGATTTACCTGTATACTAGAGTTTGTTAAGAACAATGGTAACAGGGATTACCGCATACAAAAGGAGGCCACTTACATGAAAAGAATACTACGAATCGGAATGGATGTCCATAGCACAAACTACACTTTATGCGCCATTGAGCCAAGATTTGACGGAGACGACATTATTTACGCAAATGTCAAGGTAACGCCTGACCCGGACAATATCGTGCAGTTCATTGAAAACTTAAAGAAAAAGATAAAAGAAGAATGTGATATTCTCTGCGGTTATGAGGCGGGCTGTCTGGGATTCTCTTTATATCATGAATTAGTCAAAAAGGAAATCCGCTGTGTAATTCTTGCCCCGACAACTATGATGACCCAGCAGGGAAAGCGGATCAAAACAGATAAACGCGACGCATTGATGATTGCGCAATGCCTTGCCTATGGCGGTTACCATGCGGTACACATTCCGACAGAAAAGGATGATGATGTCAAAACATATCTGCGCATGAGGGATGACCATAAGCTGGATTTAAAGAAGACAAAACAGAGGATCTGTGCGTTCTGTTTAAGCCAGGGTTTCCATTATGACGGTGGGAAATGGACGCAGGCGCAATTAAAATGGCTGAAATCGCTTGAACTTAGCGAATGGGACAGAGAAACGCTTGGCGAGTATCTGATCACATACGAATATCAGAGCAACCGGATAGAAATGTTTGATAAGAGGATAGAGGAACTGGCCTCTGAAACAGAGTATGTGGAGAAGGTAAAAAGACTGGTATGCTTTCTGGGCGTAAAAACCCATACGGCGTTATCCTGCCTGGTTGAAACTGGGGATTTCCAGAGATTTGCAAAGGGGAACATCTACTCTGCATATCTGGGATTAGTGCCGGGGGAAGATTCGAGCAGTGATAACATCAACAGGCTTTCCATCACCAAAGCCGGCAACAGCCATGTAAGGAAACTGCTGATTGAGGCTTCCAAAGGGATCTGTAAGGGAGCGGTCGGCCATAAATCGAAAGATTTAAAGGCAAGGCAGAGCGGGAATCCGCCGGAGGTGATTGCGTATGCAGACAAAGCAAACGAAAGGCTAAGAAGGAAGTATTACAAAATGATAAGGCATGGCAAGAAAAAGAATGTGGCGGTAACGGCAGTCGCAAGGGAACTTGCGTGCTTTATATGGGGTATGATGACGGATAACATCCGTATAGCGTGATATCAGCCTGCCATCTGCCCGTCAAGGGTAAATAAACTGCTGCGCAGCCCTTGACAGCCAGCTGTCATCCTGATGGATGGCAGTCAAGCGGATTAAGCAGGCGCAGCTGCATAATCCGCAGCAACTATTAACAAAAAACTGGAGATATCTTGAAGGAGTCTTTTGGAACTTCAAGGTTCGGGTTATCTGCGGCATCTCCTTGTCGGCAGGGTAGCGATACACTGATCCACGTTATAGGACAGCAGAGCCCGCGGCGGACCATTGACCTGTAGGTAACCAATCCACGAATAACGGAGTGGCCAAATGCCGGGAACTGTTAATCAAAAGGCTTCTTCAAGATATCTCATAAATACAAATGTGAGTTTTGTCAGAGAAAAAAGTTTGTTATTTTTGATTTACCTCTTGACAAAAGTCACTTCATAACGGAGATACATATTCTGTTAAGTGGAGATTATACTTCTGGTTGCATGGCAAGAAGTAGCGTTGCATGGGCAGGGATTTTTTTAACTGGCTTCCTGCCATTCCCCGATATGCTATGTACGGATAAATTCTGTGTTGCATGAGCAGATAGATTACCGCCCGAAAAAAGAACATAAAAAACCCTCCAAACTTCAAAAACAGGTCTGGAGAGTGTCTGTTAAGTTTTTTAGGGCATAGCAATACCGCCCACCACACGCCGTTTTTTTATATGGTGAACATCCATGCTATGAATGAAATGCAGGCAATAAGCAATAGCTATCCATCTTCTTTTTATCCTCAACACAAATTTGTTTTTTTGCAGATAGCTGTTGCTTAAATTGCCACATTAATTTTTTATCCATTGATTCAAGTTTGGTAAAATTCTTTATGTATATTTTTATTGTTTTTCTTTTTTGCTGACATGATAAAAATAAATTGCGCGGATTAATAGCCCTCCAAACCAGCCGATTGGAGCGGCTATCCAAATTCCATTATAACCAAGCTTTGTGCCAGACAAAATAATAGCGACAGGCACTTGAAGACAGCACAGGGAACATATGGAAGCAATCATCGGCACAAATGATTTTCCATACCCCAAAAGCAATCCGTTTAATACCTGCATGGCTGTAAAGATAATATAAAAAGCAGGCACAATCTTCAGATAGCTGTTGCCAATATCTAAAACAGACGTATCCCTATTGAATATTGATATAAATACAGACGGAAACAATACAATGACAACAGAAATACACGCTGATACTGCAATCCCCATAACCAATGCGTATTTCCCGCCTTTCAATACCCTGTCTTTCCTTTTTGCCCCTAAATTCTGGGCAGTAAAATTAGTCATAGCCTGCCCTAAGTTCAAGGCGGGCATTTCTGCAAAAGCATCTACCTTAGATGCGGCAGTATATGCCGCCATGCAATCCGTGCCAAACCCATTAATCAGAAACTGCAATGACATAAATCCCACACTCACAAATACTTGCTGTATCATGGCGGGCGTACCTATCTTCAAGCTCTTTTTTAATTCTGCCTTGTCAAACTGTAAATGCAATACATTAATAAACAAGCTGCGATAATGTATTTTCATATATACCATACAAACGATAAATGACAAAAGCTGCGATAACACAGTCGCAAATGCCGCCCCTGCCACACCCATTCCGAATGCCTTAATGAACAATATATCAAGCACAATATTCAGAAGCGCTGCCACTATCAGAATATATGTAGGTGTTTTTGAATCCCCCATCCCGCGAAGAATATTTGTAAGCGCGTTATATGCAAACGTGGGGATAACGCCGATAAACATAATTTTAAGATATATGTCAGCCGCTTCAAGCAAAGCGGACGGCACTCGGAAGACAAGCAGAATCTGATAGGAAAAACATATGCCCAAAGCAGCAATTATCAAACTGAGGCAAAAGCAGAAAGCAAATCCTGTATCCATAACTTTTTTCGCAGATTCCATGTCCTTACTGCCAAAATAACGTGAAACCAATATGCTTGCCCCCATTGAAATGCCCATAGAAAGGGCAATCAGCAGATAGTGTATCTGAAAACTGAACCCTACCGCCGCCAGACATTCTTTCCCCAAAAAATTACCTACAATAACCGTATCCGCAAGATTATATAGTTGCTGGAATAGATTGCCGACCAAAATTGGCAGTGAAAATAAAAATATTGTCTTTAACTCATGTTCTCTCGTTAAATCCTTCATTTCGTAACCTCTTTCCTACTAAAATAAAATTTATTCCTTTTTGTTGCATGGTATTATTTGCACACAATACATACAATATAGATTATATTCTTGACTTTGTATGCTTTCAATGCTAATATTGTATGTAAGACAATTTTGAGCAGGGAGGGAAAAAGCTTGCCAGTTAATTCTTTTGAAAATTACCCAATGCCATGGATACCCGATAAAGAAAAATTAAAATCACCAATTTATATATCTATTGCGGAACTTTTGGAACAGGATATCCAAAGCGGCAAACTGGCTGGAAATACAAAACTGCCGCCCCAAAGGGAATTAGCAGACTTTCTTGATTTGAACCTAAGCACAATAACCCGTGCATTCAAGATTTGTGAAAATAAGGGGCTAATCTATGCCAATATAGGGCAAGGCACATTTGTATCCCCAAATGCCGCCATCCCTTTTTTACATAAGGCAAATAACGGGTGCGTAGAACTGGGCATAATCAGACCTTTTTACCAGTATAATAAGATTGTCGCTGATATTGCGCAAAAAACCATACAACGCAATACTTCCCAGTATCTTTTTGAATTTGACAGCATATCGGAATCTTACAAGCACAAACAGACCGCCATAAAATGGCTGAAATCTTTCCATATAGAAACAGAGCCTGAAAACATCATGCTGACGGCAGGAACTCAAAATGCCCTGACGATTGTATTTTTGGCTCTTTTCCACTCTGGAGATAAAATCCTAACTGATTCTTACACTTATTCCAATTTTATCGGCTTAGCCAGACAGTTAAATGTCCAGTTGATATCAGTAGCCGCAGATGAGGATGGAATGATACCCGACCTAGTGGAAAAGCAGTGCAGGATAATGGATATAAAAGGAATCTTCCTAATGCCGTCCTGCAATAATCCGACAGGAACTGTCATGTCAATGGAACGAAAAAGGAAAATTGCCAGCCTCATACAGCAATACCATCTGATTTTAATGGAAGATGACGCTTATGGATTTATTGCAAATGATACAGGAGAACCGATTCAGACATTGATACCAGATAATACCATTTACCTGCACAGCCTGTCAAAATCACTTTCAGCAGGCTTAAGATGCGCATATATGGTTATCCCTGATTGCTTAAGACAAACCTTTCTTGAAACGGCTAATAATGTAAATTTGAAAATACCGCTGCTTAACGCAGAAATTATAAGCGAATTAATTGCAAGCGGCAATGCAGGCAGAATCATAGGGCAGAAAAAAAGACAGGCAAAAGAACGGAACAGGATATATAAAAAATACTTTCCAGACAGCATCTGCCCGAATGAATACAGCTTCTTCCAATGGCTGCCCCTGCCTGCCCATTATAACGGTTATCAGTTGGAAATGCAGGCAACAGACAATGGCATTCATATCTTCTGTTCTGACCGTTTTACCGTTGGCAAAGCTGAATCCACAGCTATAAGAATTGCAACCTGTTCCCCTGATTCCTTACAACAATTGGAAACAGGACTGAAAACCCTAAAACATTTGCTGGATAAGAATCAGCAATATATTTCACAAGCTAATTTCATAATATAGTTACTCCATTTGAAAGGCGGCAAAGAATTATATTCCCTGCCGCCAATTCTGATTATATAAAAATAATTTCTCCGTTCACAATTTCCCTCGCACAAGCCCTTATATTATTTATTTTGCCTGTCCACTCTATGGCATTTTCTTCCTTTAGCCGTTCCGTTATGTCCTGTGCCTGTTTCATGCTCTCTATAAGCCTTTCAAAGCGTTCCTGCGCCTGCCTGTCAATGACGGCTAGATAGGAGTTCAGTCTGCCACTTGTGAGAAGATTGGTGTATGTAACCTTGTGGTACTGTTTCAGATAATCCTGATGCCGCTGTCCCCATGTGCCTATCGGCTGTTCTTCTTCGTTGGGTAATATTAAATCTGGAATAAGATACCCATTTTCTTCGTGATATGTGCCGCCTAACTGTTCAAATATTGACTTCATATGCAAAAACTCCTTTTCTGTATGGTTTGGTTTCTGCGGGGCATCTGCAAGCAATGTGTCAGCAGGCTGTATGTATATACTATCTTTAAGTTAAGTAATCCCCTTGCTGTTCATATTCGCCGCCTAATCTCTCAAAGATTGATTTTGCCATTTTGCAATTCCTCCGTATGATTTGAATTTGCCTACAATCCAATCATTCTGGCTGATTACGAAGTCTTTGGATTTAACATCCTTATGGAACGCCGCCCTTGGTGGGCGATATTGCTATGCCCGAAAGACTTAACAAACACTCTCCAAACCTGTTTCAAGTTTGGAGGGATTTTTATTGCCTGCAAATAGTAATTTCCATTTACATATATCATATCGGGGATGGGTGGACAGCCTGTTAAAAAAATCCTTGTCAATGCAAGGGGGCTTTCTACCCAAGAAGTAGAAGTTAAATCTCTACATATAAGAACCAATATATCTATAAACCGTGAGGGCGTGACAGCCTTTGCGGTTTTTCTTTTGTCGTTTTTTGTTAGAACACGTCGTAAGGCGTTTTCTGGGCTTGGATGCCGTTCTCCGCCCGTCAATCTGGATTATTAAAAAAATTCAGATTGGAGGTAACGGATTATGGCGTACAACAAAGCCAGAGAAGAAAGAAAATGGCGGCTATGGAAAGAAGCCGAGGAAAAGCAGCTTAAAAGCTTGGGTGTCAGCGAGGGCGATATTGAAAAGCTCCGTGTCCATGATTGGGCGGTATTCAATTCCGACAGACGGTACTATGAGAAATTGCAGGATGCGGGTACATATCTTGAGGAAGTCGCAGAGGACACGGCACAGCCCGAAATAAAAACGGTTGAGGAATTTTTAGACAGCATTGAAAATGCAGTGCTGTACCAAGAGCTGCATCAGTTGGACAAGCTCACGCTCCAAGCGTTGCTGATGAGGACGCAGGGATTTTCAGTCACTGAAATTTCAGTGGAATTAAGTTTAAACAAGGAAGTCATTTACAAGCGTTTGAACAGATTTAAGAAAAAAATTAAAAAACTTTTGGGATAGTGTCCAAAATCGCACTCTCCCATCGGCTACTGGGTGAGAGGGCAAAAACCTCTTGCCCAGTTTTCTTTATATCGGAAACGGGACGGCTCTTTGAAAACCGAATACCCATTCACCAAATACATTCTCTTTGTGGCTGTAATAAGCATAAGCGTGTGCAGCGGTACGCCATGACCCGCCGAAAGGCGGCAAGCGGAAAATACCGACTAAAAATATCGGGCAGCTCCCGATTTCGCCAAGACCCACAAAGAGGACAATGATACTCCCGTCCAGCCACAGTCCGAGCGGTAACCAGTCCGTCGCAGGCAATGGGGGCGGCTCTGTCAGACCGACAGTTGGGGTGGAACTCCCGTGGCGTCAGTTCGCTGCTGACCGTTTGGTGATTTCCCTTGCGTAATCACGCATCAGCATTTTCGGGGTGTCGGGGACAAATAGAAAATGCTTTTTATCATAAAGCCAGATGCAGGACGGTCTATTGGAACAGGGCTTGTTTTATATTCTCACGACCTTAAATGCTTCCTTGTATCTGGCGGCTACATAGGCAGAAAACTCCTGCCTAAAATCCAGATAGGAGGTTTATAAAGAATATGGAAAGAACAATCAGGCGTGGCGACATCTACTACGCAGAGCTTAATCCCGTTGTCGGTTCAGAACAGGGCGGCACACGACCCGTACTTATCATTTCCAATAATATAGGAAACAGGCACAGCCCGACAGTCATCATTGCTGCCATTACGAGCCGAGTGCAGACAAAAGCGAAACTGCCGACACATACCGCCGTGAAAGATTACAAAGGGCTTGATAAGGACTCCATTATCCTGCTTGAGCAGATAAGGACGATTGACAAACAGCGGTTAAAACAGCATATGGGGACAATTCCCACGGACATAATGGCAAGGATTGACAAGGCTCTTGCCATTAGCTTATCCATGAAGCAACAGAAAGCGGGGTGTGGCGATGGGGCAGAATAGGGAGCAGGATTTTGTACATTACAGCATCCAATTCGCATGTTTGCAGAAGCTGAAGAAAAGAAGTTTAATTACGGTAGATGAATACGAAGCCATCAAGAAGCGGCTTATGAGAGATTACAATGTCGTTACGAACCTTGCGGCTTGACATTCATCAATAAATATTTTGGAGGTAAATCATATGAGCGATGTGCAGGTAATCAAAGCGAACCGTAGTGAAAACCGTATCCGTGGCAGAAAGGTCGAAGTGTTAAGGGTAGCCGCCTATTGCCGTGTCAGCACGGACAGTGAAGACCAGCTCAACAGCTATAAGTCACAGGTCACATATTACACGGATTTGATTAAGAAGAAACACGAATGGACACTGGCGGACATATACGCTGACGAAGCCATAACAGGCACACAGGTAGCGAAGCGAGAGGATTTCCAGAGAATGATTAACGACTGTATGAATGGGGATATTGATATGGTGATTACAAAATCCATTTCAAGATTTGCCAGAAACACACTGGACACTCTGAAATATGTCCGTATGCTGAAAGAGAAAGGCATTGCCGTTTTCTTTGAAGATGAAAACATCAATACCTTAACGATGGACGGCGAGCTGCTGTTGGTGGTACTCAGCTCCGTTGCACAGCAGGAAGTGGAGAATATATCTTCCAATGTCAAAAAGGGATTGAAAATGAAGATGCAGAGGGGCGAGCTTGTAGGGTTTCAAGGCTGTCTGGGATATGACTACCATAAGGATACAAAAAGCATATCCGTAAATGAAAAGGAGGCTGAAATTGTGAGGTATATTTTCAATCGTTATATTGAGGGCGCAGGCTGCACGGTCATCGGGAACGAACTGGAAAACTTAGGATACAAGACAAAGTACGGCAGTTCAAAATGGGTACAGTCCACAGTCATCGGAATTATCAAAAATGAGAAATACAAAGGCGACCTGCTTTTGGGAAAGACATTCACGGTTGACCCGATTTCAAAAAGGCGGCTGGAAAACTTTGGGGAAGAAGATAAGTTTTATATCCGTGACCATCACGAACCGATAATCAGTGAGGAAATTTTTGAGGAAGCACAGAAGATACTGGCGAAGCGGAACACAAACCGCAACGTGCATCAAGAGGGGCAGAAAAGGAACAAGTTCAGCAGGAAATATGCGTTTAGCTGCATGATAAAGTGCGGATTTTGCGGCGGTACTCTGACACGGCGGAACTGGCACAGCAGCTCCGCATACACTAAGACAATCTGGCAGTGCGTCACCGCCACAAAAAACGGGAAAAGGCATTGCCCGCATTGTAAGGGAATCCCCGAAGAAGTGATTGAAAAAGCCTTTGTAAAGAGCTACCAGCTTTTATGCACAGACCAGCAGGAGGTTGTCGATGAGTTCCTGCAAAAAGTTGAGGGAATCCTTAATGATGATACTTCTTTGAAGCGTCTGCCTAAGATTGAAAAGGAAATGGCTGACCTGCATAGGCGAAAGGAAAAGCTGCTTGATTTAAGGCTTGATAATAATATCGACAGGGACATTTACGAAAAGAAAAACCAAGAGCTGTCCGAGCAGTTGAAGAAGCTCCAAGAGGAACAGGAGCGGTTGATGGAATTGGGCAGGAATCAGGATAACACCAGAACACGGTTAAGGGAGTTCAGAAAAGTGTTAGGTTCTGGGGAGATACTGGAGAGCTTCGACAGGGTGGTTTTTGAAAGCGTGGTTGAAAAAATAGTCATCGGAGGTTATAATGATGAGGGAGTGGAGGAGCCTTTGAAGATAACCTTTGTGTATAAAACTGGTATCCACTCCAATTTTAATGGAAAGGATTTTAAGCCAAAGCGTAAAAACGCTGCGGCTGTACATAATGACGCAGAATTGTGTTCCTATACGAGTGACGAGGCTGAAAAATTGTGTTTACATAGTAGCTCCGACACATGTGGAGTGCGTCGTATTGATGTCAAGGGTGAACCCTAACAAGTAAATAATGTGTAGTAAACAAAGAACTTTCTCAAGGGCTATTGTTAAAAGGTGCATGAAGTCATTGTGGAAGTCCTTTTTTGATGCTTGAAAATAGTTAAGTGTAAATTGGTCTACTCAGCAGGGTTGACACTAGGGAATGGATAGCAAGAAGTTGAACCCTAGAGGGGTTCAATTTCTAAATATATAGAGGGCGAAATATTTTATTTCTCCGTTGATAAAAATGTTTTCTCCATGTATAATATAAAATAGAGTTTGACTACACGTCTTAATCGGAGGAAATAGATGGAAGTAAGTTACAATAAATTATGGAAATTAATGATTGATAAAGGAATGCCAAATAAGAGTGATTTGAGAAAAGTCACGGGAATTGGGACAAATACACTTGCAAAGTTAAGCAAAAATCAAGTTGTTAGCATGGAAGTGCTAATGAAAATATGTTCAAGCTTAGACTGCGATATTTCTGATGTTTGCGAGTTTAAACAAGAAAAATTAACGGAGGATAACAAATAAATGAATGCAATAGATTTATTCGCAGGATGCGGTGGATTATCGAAAGGATTTATGGATGCGGGATTTGATATCATTGTCGGTGTTGATAATGATCAGGATGCGCTAAACACATTCGCGCTTAACCATAATGGTGCAAAGCCGTTGAATGCAGATTTATCCAAGCAGGAAACGTTTGACGAGATAAAGAAAATAGCCGGAGATAGAACAATAGATGTGATTATCGCTGGACCACCTTGCCAGGGATTTTCATTAACAGGCCCTCGTAATTTTGATGATGAGAGAAATAAACTATATCTGGCAGTAATTGAAATGGTAAAACAGTATAAACCTAAAGCTTTTATCATTGAAAATGTTCCAGGAATGGCAACTTTATATAAGGGCCAAATCAAAGAAGAAATTCTTAAGAGATTCCGAGATATGGGGTACAACATTGATTGTAAAATTTTAAAAGCCTGTGATTATGGTGTGCCACAGATGAGGAAACGTCTTATTTTCATGGGAATAAGAAAAGACTTAGGGGAACCTTGTTTTCCTGAAGCGCAGTTTGGTCCGGGAACAGATCGACCTTATCGTACTTGCCGCGATGCAATATCAGATTTGCCTACGAGAAATACTGAATTAGGAACGAATGAAGATGTTTATTCACAGGATGCAGCGACAGAGTATCAGAAAATGATGAGAAAGAACTGTATGGTTCTTTCAAACCATGTCGCTACAAATCATAAAGATTTCGTGAAAGAAACTATTGCATTAGTTCCAGAAGGGGGAAATTATAAAGATTTGCCTGTAGGAGTTGGAGAGAGTAGAACTTTTCATATGGCATGGACAAGATTAGGCGGTAACGCACCTGCACGAACGGTAGATACAGGACATAGAAATCTTTTTCATTATGAGTTGAATCGTGTTCCTACTGTGAGAGAAAATGCAAGAATTCAATCGTTCCCAGATGACTTTGTGTTTACAGGAACAAGAACAAAGCAAGATAGACAGGTTGGAAATGCGGTTCCACCTTTATTGGGCGAAGCATTAGGAAAAGCTATACTTGGAATTATAGGAGAGAAGAATAATGACTAAGATTAAAGCAATCGACTTATTTGCCGGGTGTGGTGGTCTTATGGATGGCTTTGAACAATCTGGACATTACGATACTGTTGCAGCAGTTGAGTGGGAAAAGGTGCCATGTCAAAATCTTGAAAATAGATTAAGAACAAAATGGAAGTATTCGGATGCGAGTCAGAGAGTTCTTAGATTTGATATACAGAGAACAGATGTATTATTTAAGGGGTGGACTGATGATCCAGATTATGGCTCATCGGTAGGATTAGATAAACTTATAGAATCTGCAGATGGAATAGATGTAATTATTGGTGGTCCTCCTTGTCAAGCATACTCGATAGCTGGTCGAGTGCGAGATGAAAATGGAATGAAGAATGATTACAGAAATTATCTGTTTGAAAGTTATATAAAAGTGCTAGAAAGATACAGACCCAAAGCGTTCTTGTTTGAAAATGTTCCAGGAATACTTAGCGCAAAACCAGGAGATAGACCAATAATTGATATTATACAAGAGAGTTTTGAAACTGCGGGATATCATATAATGAAGGATCTCAGTAAAGCGATTATAGATTTTACGGAATATGGAGTTCCACAGAATCGTAAGAGAGTGATTATTTTTGGAGTGCGAAAAGATATATTTCAAGACAAAAGTGAAGAAATTGTTCAATCATTTTATTTTTCGGCATTGCCAAAGTATAAATCTCCTCGAAAAGTAACTGTAAAGGAAGCTATTGGGGATTTGCCTAAATTATTTCCTCAGACAGAAGATATGAAATATAACGGGGCAAGAACAAGACATTCTTTACCAGATCCTATGGTCGCAAATCATGTGGCTAGATGGCAGAGTGATAGAGATGTTGGTATTTTTAAACTTTTGACAGAAGATATTGAATCTGGAAGAAATGAATATACCTCCATTTCTGCATTAAAGGAATTATATACAAAGATGACAGGAAAGAGCTCAAATGTTCATAAGTATCATGTCATCAAGTGGGATGAACCGAGTAACTTAATTCCTGCACATTTATACAAAGATGGATTAAGACATATTCATCCAGATTCATCTCAGTGTAGAACTCTCACAGTTAGAGAGGCAGCAAGATTACAAACTTTTGCTGATGATTACATTTTCGAGGGAAGCAACATGGAGCTATATAAAATGATAGGAAATGCGGTTCCATCTTTAGCGGCAAAATGTTGTGCAAACGCAGTCTATGATATTCTCACAGAGAATAGTAACTAGGAGGTAATGTATAGTGGCATATACTACAAATCAAGCCATAGAAACCTTGAATGGTTATCTGGGCATAAATAATGGTGAAAAAGAAATAATTGAGAATACAAAGAATAGAGGCTTTGTATTCTCATTGCCAAATGGAGAAAAAGCAGTAATCTTTGTTTATCCTTTGGTTCACAAGCAAGATAATACGAAAAATTATTTTGATACAAGGGATAGTGGTGCCTACGAACGAGGCGTTACATGGAATTATGCAATTGATAATAACTTAAAATACTTCTGTATAGGGGTAAATGATACTGTTGATAAATATGACGGATATGCTTTCAGTTTAGAGTGTAATGAGTCTGATATTGAAAAAATTTCAGGGACTATTAATGGATCAAGAAATGGTCCGGGAAATCAGATTATTATTCCAAATGATTATGCACCATCAAAACAAGTAGAGCGTATCGTAAATAAATTAGGGATATATATAACGGCAGTTCATAAAGATAATTTGATCGACTATCTTACTTTTTATGATAATCGCCCATATATGGAAAATGCTGTTTTAGCAAATTTAGATGAATTAGTCGATGATACTTATGTGGAAAGAGAAGATCCTTTTAAGACTGGCTATGAATCTTCGTTTTCAAGAAACAGAATTCTTTTTGGAGCACCGGGAACAGGTAAGAGTTTTAGTATCAACAGAGACCGTATAGAGTTATTAGGTGAGGGTAACGAGGATGACTATGAACGTGTAACTTTCCATCCAGATTATTCATATGCTAACTTTGTAGGAACGTATAAGCCTGTAATGGTTGATGATTCTGCAGAGACTATTTCCTTAGCAACAGAAAAAGAAGTGCTAGCTGTTTTAACTGATGAATCAAAGTCTGCCCAAGAAAAATACGATCTGCTTTATGACAGATTCAAGGGGGATGGACTAACAAGACTTCCGCTTTTGCTTGGTCTGTATACAGATGAAAGTTTTAAGACAAGAAAAGCTGACGGTTCAGATGCAGCTGGTGATAATAGCGTAGAACGTAATCATGGAAAGGCAATTAGATCATATGTAAATCTTTCAAAGCCATCAAAAGGAAAGAAAGATATCTCTTATGAATATGTTCTTGGCCCATTCATGCGTATGTACATTAAGGCATTGAAGAACAGCAGGACAGATAATGTTAAACCGTTCTTGTTAATTATAGAAGAAATAAATCGTGCCAATGTAGCAGCAGTTTTCGGAGATATATTCCAGTTGCTTGATAGAGGTGATGATTTTGTCAGCGAGTATCCAATCCAGGCAACCGAAGATGTTAAAAAATATCTTGCGAGAGAACTGGGTGGGGATCCGAGTGATTATAATAAAATAAAAATTCCGGATAACATGTTTATTTGGGCAACTATGAATAGCGCAGATCAGGGCGTATTCCCAATGGATACAGCATTTAAGAGAAGATGGGATTTTACATATCTTGGAATCGATGACAACGACCAGGATCTCCAAGGCAAGTATGTATATCTTGCTGATGATAAATCCCAGAAAGTGGAGTGGAATAAGTTAAGAAAAGCTATCAATAATTTCCTTGCAAAAGAGAAGATTAACGAAGACAAACAGCTTGGACCTTATTTCATTTCAAGAAGTATTGTTGTTCCTAAAACAGGGGCTGAGATTGATAGAGACAGATTCATTAGTACTTTTAAAAATAAAGTTATTATGTATTTGTTTGAAGATGCTGCAAAACAGAAGAGAGCGAGATTGTTTGAAGGTTGCTTCCAAAATAATAGCAGATACTCAGAAATTTGCAGAGAATTTGAAGCAAAAGGTGTCGGAATCTTTAACCATGACATTCAGTTGGACTGTGAAGTGGAAGATGTAAAATCCAACGATGAGTCACAGGAATAAGGAGGTCTGTTTATGATCTCTAAATTTGTACGAGAACAGAAAAGGTATACGCAAAATGAATTGTGTCACATTTTAAAGTGCAGCGAAGAACATGCGATTCCGTTAATCAGAAAACTGAAAGAGTTCGGTGTATTAAAGGCTGTTAAGGCTTCTGATATTCAGAAAAATATGGCGGATTTGTTAGAAGAGGATATCAAGGTGGTGGATGTAGAGGCAGGAGAAAATGAATATCTCTATGTGTTCACCTTCGTTGGAGTTATTGTTGTAGCCGGACGAGTTCTGAAATGCTATCCTAAGTATCTTTTGAATGCAAAGGAACCTACGGACGAACTGCGAAAGATCATAAAGGTTTTGGAGAAATACAACTCTAAAGAACAGATTGTTCGTATGTTCAACGATAGCAGTGAAAGTGGCTCCTTTAATCTGTTGGCTGTGCTGTTATTTTTGTTACAGGATTACTTTGAAAATGGTGTATATACCAATACAGAAGATATCATTGAATGTAACGGTTCTGGTGAAATACTGTGGGATAAGACTATCAATGAAACCTTTACTTTGCTGTCAGAGAACCGTCCATATTATATAGAATTACAAACTCGTAAAAGAGTCACCAATGATTTTGATTATTTCAAGAGGCTCCATGAGTGTGTAGTAACGATGGCTTCAAAAGAACTTCAAGACGCAGAGTTACTTGACTTATTTGAAATGACAGATGTTGATCTTACTGACGAAGAGTTGGATGATTTCGGAGATAAAGAATATATCTTATATCGAATTGAAAACGAACTTAATACTCAGTTCAACACAAGAAAGCAGTTGGTTTTGAAGACAATGTATGCTTATATCGATAGAAGAGGAAGTCTCTACGATACAGAGTGCTTGTCATTATTTGGGACAAATAGTTTCAACCTTGTATGGGAAAAAATCTGTGCAGACATTATGGATAATCAGTTAGATGTTCCTCTTGGCATTTTAAAACTGCCTGTGCCTTTGAAAGAAGGTTATGACAGAAGACGGAAGCTGATCGAATTAATCGAGAAACCATTGTGGACGATTACAGGAAAGTGTGCGAAAGATACATTGATACCAGATTTGGTTTCCATTTGTAAGGTTAATGGTCAGCATCAATTCATCATATTTGATGCGAAATATTATAATGCTCATTTGGAAAAAGGAATTGTTCCAACAGGGCAGCCCGGCATAGAATCTGTTACTAAACAGTATCTATATCAATTGTCATATCAGAAGTTTATAGAAGAGCACAATTTCTCAGCTGTAAAGAACTGTTTTCTGCTTCCAACAGAAAATAACGAGATAGAAGATAAGGGTGAGGCTCGAATGGAGATGCTTTCTAATTTGGGACTTCAAGATATAAAAACACGGTTGATTCCTGCAACAATGGCATATGATTTGTACCTTTCAGGAAGAAAAATGGATATGGAAATTTTGAAATTGTAATGATTTAATAGGAGGTCGCAAAAATGAAGCAGATATGCTTGGGAACAATGATAACCCTAATATATCAAAGCCGCACACGTAGTGCAGATACAATTAAATCCGTGTGTAGTGGTATTTTTGCGGCCTATGGGTTGGATATTAACACATACAATAATGGATTGCCTAGCCACTTGAAGAGTGGACATGACCCTGTTCCTATCGAATTGATATCCGCAGCTAGAATTGCAAATATTGATTGTGTTGCAAAAGGCATTGAAGATAATTTAATTCCTTTGATTCATCAAGATAAACATGATCAATTATTTCTTGCAATCAAGGAAGTGCTACGTGAGGATAAAAGCATTGTTGGTACAACTGTAGTTGGGGTTACACCTGGATTTGAGAAAGATAGCATTCTAAATCAGAATTCACTGTACGAGGCGATGACACTTGCAAATATTATAACCTACGCCATCACTCAAACCGAAAATGATAAGTGCAAAGCGGCTATTCACGAAATTGGCAAAGACTATGTAGATAGTTTTGCAAATTCTAAAGATAAAGTGTTTTTCCTACTTCCACAGGTAGATAATGATCAAGTATCACCTTTAAAAAGAACGTTGAAAGACCCGATGTTTGATAGGTTATTCCTTAAGGCAACAGATATGACTATATCTGCACTTGCGAATCCAACCAAAGCATCTGTTTTTTACCTTGATCCAAGTAATTGTAAATTTCGATTCAGTGGTCTGAAAGATTTTATTATAAATAATATTGGAAGTTACGTATTCTCAAGAGCTCAAATAAAAAGGATTTATGATAGAACAAAGAATCAGGCTGCGATAGGTTCACAGGCAATGCTAAAGTTTATAACTACATATGGAGCAAATGCAGAATCGGTTCTTGGAGAAATATTACTTTATATTTTTATGGAGCAAGAACTGGATGCTCCGAAAATTATGAGTAAGATTGAGATTAATGAATCAAATCGTAATTCTGTTAGCAAGAGCGATGGTGTGCATTTACTGTCCATTAATAAAGCCGGGCAATCTTTCCATCAGCTTGTGTTTGGAGCATCAGATATAGTTGGTGACTTACAGATTGCTATAGATCGTGCATTCGATAAAATCATAGCTGTAGAAAATAACCATGATTCAGAACTTCTAATGGTTGATAACACGACACAGTGGACTATATATGATGGGGGTGCGGACAAAAAACTGGACTTCCACGGACTCCGAAAGGAGCTGGATCACTATGTATTCTCAGGACAAAATCAACATCGCATTACAGGTTTATCACCAGTGCGGTTCTGTAACTAACACCATACGCGTGCTGGGATATCCAACCAGAAGGGCACTCTATACATGGATTGAAAACGAGGGTATCCAAAAGACGCCGCGAAAGGCATTGGATAACACTAATACCGCAACGCACCCACGTAACCCTCCCGTCGAAGTCAAAATGGATGCGATCCACCGTTGCTTTGAGCTTGGAGAAAGTATAAAATATGTGTCAGAGGAGATTGGCTACAGCCGGGCAAGCATCTATGCCTGGCGGAAAAAATATCTCCAGGGAGGCACGGTCGCACTGATGAACGACAAAAACATAAAACCTGGTACCCTTGTGGAAGGCACGCAGGATTCCCCTGATGCTGAAATGCGGCATCTGCTTGCCCGAATGGATGACATGCAGATGGAAATAGACATATTAAAGGAAACCATCAATGTATTAAAAAAAGACCCCGGCATCAACACAGAAACCCTCAAAAACAGGGAGAAGGCAGCGATTGTTGATGCCTTGAAAGGGAAATATCCGCTGCCATTGCTGCTAAAACAGCTTAAACTGCCAAAAAGCAGTTATTATTATCAGGAGACTGTCTTCAAAAAACAGGACAAGTATTCCAGCATACGTAAAAGGATCTCCGCCCTTTTCCATGAAAACAACGGGCGTTATGGGTATCGCAGGATACACGCCCTGCTCAGCCGCGAGGGAACCGTCATCTCCGAGAAAGTTGTGCGCAGGATCATGGCGGAAGATGGGCTTGCGGTCAGAGTCAAGAGCAGGCGGAAATATAGCTCTTATCAAGGGGAGATCTCGCCTTCTGTGCCAAATGTGGTAAACAGGGACTTCCATGCGGAAAAACCGAATGAGAAATGGCTTACCGACATCACAGAATTCGCCATCCCTGCCGGAAAGGTCTATCTTTCCCCGATTGTGGATTGTTTTGATGGGATGCTGCCATACTGGACGGTCAGCACGACACCGGATGCTGCCCTGGTGAATGACATGCTGGATGGCGCAATCTCACAGTCAGGGGTGGCGGAGCATCCCGTCGTCCATTCTGACAGGGGATCACTACCGCTGGTCTGGCTGGATAAGCCGCATGGAGAAAGCCGGATTGGAGCGTTCCATGTCAAAAAAGGGATGCTCCCCTGACAATTCCGCCTGCGAAGGGCTGTTTGGCCGTCTGAAAAACGAGATGTTTTACAACCGGGACTGGACAGGAGTAAGCATCCAGGAATTCATTGACATACTGAATGAATATCTGGCATGGTATAACGAAAAGCGGATAAAAATATCCCTTGGAAACATGAGCCCGTTGGAGTACAGGAGGAGCCTTGGTCTGGCTGCTTAGCCAGTTCAAGAAAATGTCCGCACCCCCGAATGAGTATTACAAAATGGATAGTAAAGGCGAAAAAGAGTTTGCACAGAAGCTTGAGAATAACCAGAATGTATTGTTGTTTACAAAGTTGAAAAAGGGCGGTTTTATCATTGATACACCTTATGGAAATTATTCTCCTGACTGGGCGATTGTATGCAGGAAAGATAGTTTGCACAGTCCGGAATTGGGGATTTACTTTATTGTTGAAACGAAAGCAGATAAGCAGGATGTCAACTTACAGGAAGTAGAGAGGAACAAGATTTGGTGCGGTAAACTGCATTTTCAGGCAGTATCTGAACAGGTAAGATTTGACTGGGTAAATGGTTACGAAGATTTTCGACAGAAATTTGGAGTTGCGGAGAGTGAATAAGTAAATGAGGAGTAGGTATGTTTTCGTCAACCAATGAATTTGATATTAATAGAAATGGTGTGAGTTCAAATCAGGATTTTATCTCTTTAATAGATTTACTTACGCAAATCAGAGATTTTCTTAGCGAATTAGGATATTTGACTTTTGGCAGAGATATGTCTGTTTTTAGGCAAACAGGGGCGGTAAATGGCAATATGATTCTTGATTCTGCAACAAGGACTATGGAGAGTATTCGCTTCTGCTGTATGAATGCCAATTTTGCTGATGCATATTCTCTGCTGCGTAAATATCGGGATGATTTATTTTATTATGTGTATCTTTTTACAGTGGCTGACAATAGTGATTTTACACAGTATGTTGATGTACAGCAATTAAATGAAGATGAAAAGAATATTTGGGATTGGGTACATAACCAGCAAAATGATTTGCATATAGGTTCCGTTTTAAAGTGTATTGCTTCACATCCATCCGCAAGAAAGGCAGTAAAGGATTTTCAATTAAAGGATTCGTTTGATAAGCTTGCAGATAAGCTAAATAATTATGTGCATTCCAATGGTTATCGGTTTTATAATGAATCATACAACCGATTGGATGAAAAAAACAAAATAAAAGAGGAGTGCAAGGAGTTTGGTGAAGCAGCGATTTTTATTACAATTTCATTTTTGTTCTTGGTAGTGTTAATAAAACCATTGCTTATAATGTCATCTGACTATACAGATTATCTGGATGTCGGAGATACGCCGCCAGACGGTTCACAGTATTGGGTTGCACCGTTTGTATCAGATTTTTTAAGTACTCATAAAAATGTGTTAGATGATAGATGTGATAGTTATCTAAGAGAAAAAACAGGAATGCAGATTTAGTGGAGGTATATTATGGCAGATATTAAATATGATATCTTGGAAGAACTCGGAGTGCTTTCCGAGAGTGCTAAGGGATGGAAAAAAGAATTGAATCTCATTTCGTGGAATGGAGGAGCTTCCAAATACGATATTAGAGATTGGGCGCCTCAACATGAAAAGATGGGAAAAGGAATCACTTTGAGTAAAGATGAAATAAAGGAACTATATAAAATTCTAGGTAAGATTTTAGAAGAATAGAATTGGATGGTGATTTTATTGAGAAGGGCAGAAGGCAGGGAAACATTTTATAGACTGTTAGAATGGGATAAAGGACAAGCGGCATCGGAAAGGCTGGCAGCATTGATTTTAGAGCAGGAGGGGTTTCGTGATATTGATCCTTCACATCCCTTGGGTGGAAAAGACGGTGGCAAGGATATGCTATGCGAATTTAATGGCTTTAAGTGGATTGGAGCTGTATATTTTCCAAGAGGGCAGCAAAATTTTAGTGCAATAAAGAAGAAATACAGACACGATTTGGAAGGTGCTTATAGAAACGGAGCAAAAGGAATTGCTTTTATAACGAATCAGGAATTATCACTGATGGAAAGAAAAACATTAGAAGAAACAGATGAAACGTAAGCGCCAAATAATAATGCGGTCAGATATAAAATTACCCCAGCCCTTTGCGAGTTGGAGTAATTCACTATAATTCACATGCGATTTTTGATTGGAGTTTTTCACTCCAGGGTGCAAGCTCTGCGAGCTGATTATCGGCCATCTCTTTCGTTGGCCGATGGTCCAACAGAAATTTCAGATATCCGTAAACATTCAGGTCATGCGCCTTTGCCATCTCAACCATTGTATAAACTACAGCACTGGCATTGGCTCCTTCTACAGAATCACTGAACAGCCAGTTTTTGCGGCCGACTGCAAACGGACGCATCGCGTTCTCGCTGAGATTGTTTGTGAAGCTGCAGCGGCCATCCTCCAGATAAGTCTGTGCTGTTTCCCGCCGGTTAAGGACATAATTCACTGCTTTATCCATGCGGGTATTCCGGACTGGCTTTTGCTGCTCAAGCCATGACCAGAAAGCCTCCAGAACAGGTTTTTCCTTCTCGAGACGCAGCTGCTTACGCTTTTCATAATCACCGGGATATTTTTTGTGAATGGAATCCTCTATGGCAAACAGGCGGTTACAGTACTGGACTCCCTGTACTGCCGGCTGGCTGTAATCATACGGTTTCCCTTTGGGAACGGCGTCGATAAAGTACCGGCGGATATGTGCCCGGCAGGAACACCGCTTGATATCCGGCAGGCTGTTGTAGCCCTGATAACCATCCGTTTCCAGATACCCATGATAACCTTCCAGGAACTCTTTTGCATGGCTGCCACTCCTGGTTGGAGAATAGCCATATAAAATAATGGCAGGAAGACCGTCTTCGCCGCTGCGGAACAACCACATAAAAGATTGTGTCTGTGCCCGGCGTTCTTCTTCCTTCAGTACCTGGACCCGGGTCTCATCTGCCATTGCGAAGCTGCGCTTCAGCAGTTCCCGGTGGAAGTAATCATACATTGGCTGGAAGTAATTCCTGGAGCAATAGATGATCCAGTTGGCAAGTGTCGTCCTGCTGATCCGGGCACCATACTGTTTCCAGTCTTTCTCCTGACGGTACAGGGGAAGTCCATTGGCGTACTTCTGATACATCGTCCATGCAACGGTGGATGCGGTCGCCGGTCCTTTTCCTACCAGAGCCTGTGGAACTTGGGACTTTACAATCACAGGTTTTTCCGTGTCTCCCAGTCCTTCCTTACAGGACGGGCATCCATAACTCTGACTGTAGTATTCGATCACTTTGCATGTGGCCGGGATGAATTCCAGCTCACGGCGGACATACGCTTCGCCGATCAGCACCATCTGCGTACCGCAGACCGGGCAGACCTGATCTTCTTCCGGAAGAGGGATAACTGCTTTTTCAACCTTCAGCCCTTTGAAAAGCTCCTCATGGGTTGCTTTCTTCTTGCGGGCATGCTCCCGGATCACGGTATCTTCTTCCAACAGGGATAGATCCTGTTCCACTTCGGCTTCATCAAAAAGGTTCTGCTGTCCTGGAATGTCATCGGTTCTTCTTTCACTGGAGGAACCGAAAAGCTTTTTGGTAAGATAGTCCACCTGTTCCTGAAGGGCTTTTTCGTGGCTGGTTTTTTCGTCAATAACAAGACGGAGAGATCTGATCAGTTCCGTTTGCTCAGAGATCATTGTTTTCAGCCCGGTTATGGTGTCCTTCAGCTCTCGCAGCTGGATGTCTTTTGCACTGGAAGCCATCGTTCTCTCCTTGGATTTGATACCTTTATTATACCAAAAATACAGCCATTCCTAAAGGAAAACAAGTGCTGAAAAACGCTGAATTTATAAGGAAATCTGCCATTTTTCTGTGCAGGATTTTTACCGGAATCCAGATGCTTTTTTACTCTGCTTTAATTGCTTTTGGCTGGTCGATATCAATTCCTGACATCAGCCAGTCGAACTCCCGCCAGGAAAGATCTCGGACTTCCGACTGCTTCCTTGGCCATTGATAGCCGCCCCGGACAGACAGCCGTTTATAGATCAGGACAAAGCCATCCGGTTCACGGAACAGAGCTTTGATCCTGTCCCGTCTTCTTCCACAGAACAGGAAGAGCGCACTGGATGCCGGATCCATCTTAAGCTGGTCTTCGACAATGGCACAGAGCCCATCGATCGATTTGCGCATATCTGTATAGCCGCAGACAATGTAAATCTTTTCGAGGCCGGAGATATCACCTAACATGAGGTCTCCCGGACCAGGCGGAGCGTCCTGGTGAGCAGGACAGGATCCGCATCATTGCTGATGCGGATTATCACATCATTCATGGACACTTCAATCGTATGGGAATTGTCAGGGTTCGTCTGGTGCATCTGCGATGCTGTATGCTGTTCCGTAAGGTGATCCGGAACAATGGCAATGGGAACCACGTCCTGCTTTGAACGCGGGATCTCACAATGACCATAATTCGGTGCCGGAATCTGATCCGCTGCTGTTTTCCTGCAGCGGCTGACCCAGTTATAAAAAGTGCTTACAGCGATACCGTTTTCACGGCACCAGTCAGCATCTGTCATGCCGCTTTGGCGGCATTCATTGATAAGCCGGATCTGTTCCGCCATCGGAACACGGGCTTTGCGTGTAGCTGCCATAACCTATCCTCCGTAATTGTAGTGAAATAGTCTAACTGTATTTCATTTACAATGATAGAGGAATCCAGAAGATTAGAAAATCCGCAGGAATATTTGGCGCTTACATTGGAAAGATTGTTGTACAGGTTTGAAAGCAGATTTGCTGTCCGCTGGTCAGCATCTTCTGTATGGTACGGTTCTAAGATACTGACAGCTTTTAATCGTTTCTTCAAGGCATTTTTATAATCATTTTTGATAAGAAACAGTTCTGCCTTATAGTCAAGAAGCAACGCCCTGTCGCAGTAGGAATGCGTATCCTGTTTCATTATATATTCTATCCGTTCTACAAGTTTTGGCAGATAGTCCGTCACAAGATATTTTTCAAGATACGGGAACATATCCTGAAGGAACAGCAGATAATCCTCTGGTATGTCTGCTAAAATTTTTTCTGTAATACTGATAAGAGAATCAATCACATTCTGCGGTCTTTTAACTTCCAGTCCATGCACAAGGCAGATGCAATGCAGACTGTCAAGCAGTGTATGGCAGTTTGATATGGACGGCAATGTTTCCAGTGCAACAATTTCTCTTATCAGTGGGTGCAGACTGATTTTTCGGTTTTCTCTGTCATCATGGATAAAACCGTATTTGGCGAGATAATTCACATCATTTAATGAGGGCAGTTTCAGCCAGTTTCTAAAAGCATTTTTTAAAACGCCAGAGGCAGAAAGCAGGGAAAGGTTGCGCAGGATATCAAGGCAGGGATCAGACAGTTTCCCAAGCTGTAACAATTTCTTTAAATGCTCTGCCATCAGTCCGTCGGTGTAATCTCCATCCTTATATAATTCAACAGCTTCACCGGAAGAAATACTCAGTCCGCAGGTCTGTAATTCATATAGCAGTTCTTCTGCTTCCATACCGTTTGCGGATAAGGATAAAGCAGACAACACAACAGTCAGCGTATGGCTGTGTACGGTTTGTATGATTTGCTTTGTAGCCAGTGCATCTTTTTTTGCGGAAGGGCACAGACGGTAAAACAGTTCCGGCAGTTCGGTATCTGTATCCAGCTCTTTTAATTCCATAATGGGGTACTGCGTAGGACAGCATCTGGTGGTTATCAATAGCTGGAAATCATTCTGCTCAAATTCCCTGAAAAAGCTGTCATCCTTTGGAAGTACATTAAAATTATCAAGAATAATAAGGCTGTCATAGTGCAGCTTTTTCAATATCTTATAGTGTCTGTCAAAAAGCATATCTTCGGTCATTTCACTGGTATCATTGTCAAATTCCATGCCTGCAATGCTTTTCACTAAATCTCCCACATAATAGAGGTAAATGATATTTGTATATTTCTTACGGTTTTTTTCCGCAAAATATTTTGCAAATTCACTTTTCCCGATCCCTGCCACGCCGCTGATAAAAAGTGTGGGGTGTTCCTGCAAAAGTTTCCCGCATTCTTTCAGTTCATTTTTACGTCCTACAAATTCTTCCGTAATGGAGGGCAGGCGGCTGCTTTGTATGGTATCGGATAAATCGGGTGAAAATAAGCCGCTGTGTTCATGATCTGACAGAATGGCATAACGGACTGCGGCAGTAAAAAATGCCGCATTATCGGTAAGTGCAAGTATTTCATTTGCGGTTTTGTTACCAATGATATTGCGGCTGTCATTGATCAGTTCCTCTATTTGGAAACGTGCCTGTGATTCATTTATCAGGTTCGGAATGATTTTGCATCGGAAATTTTTTTCCATGACTTCAAAATTATTTTCCTCATAAATGCGCAGAATTTCCATAGGTATCGGTCTTGCTCCGGTGCACCAGCGGCTGTACATGGTGTTGTTTTCTGCATATATTTCACTGCTTGGAAGTTCATCGTTCAAGTATGCAGAAAATAAGCTGCGGACAAGCTGGTGTTGCTGATATGTTTTCTTTTTATTTTCAAGCAGTATGCTTATTATATTTGCAAAGGTAAGTCGGTTTCTCAAATTATTTTCTCCTTCAAAAAATTCTATGTCAATGTATGGTCAAGTCTCTGTCAATGTTTTTCCGTTTTCTGTATTGGTATCATAAATCCATGAAAGCGTAGCCGCTTAAAGCCATCAGGCAGACAAGGCGGTTACAAAAGAATTATATCATGCTGTGGATAAATCTTGTGTCGAATTATGAAAAAATTGGAAGAAGGTTTGGAAGCAGCAAAAGAACATTGATAAATAATCCGCCAAAACGGATTCATGAGCTGTATTTCATGCCAACAGACCTGCAAAGATACTTATGTAGAAAAGAGGAGCAGGCAGACACTTCCGAAAGGGTAGGAATATTCCGAGCAGGGGGAGCCCACAGGCAGATTTTGAAACAAAAATCGTTGCTAAAGGTCAGCAATGACAGCATGGGATACGAATGGAGGCCAAATGGGTCAACGCTTTTGCCAGAGATGTTCATTTTGTTAAATTCAATGTATCAATAAAGAAGTCGATAGTGAAAATATTAGAATGAGGAGGAGTCGGATGACAAGAGAAATGGAGTATGCAAAGTGTATAGCAGTCCTTCGCAGGATTTACCGCAAGGGGAGTATTACAGAATCAGAGTTTCGATATACAAAGGGGAAACTGAAAGACAGATTTATGATTGTGGAAAATACCGATGAAGCAGCATAAAATTTTTCGGTACATTCGTTAATATTTAAGTTTGAGGATATGATGGCAGCATACAGAGGATGTTTCAAAAAGAAAAATTCTTTGTAGCTGTCATTTCCCATATAGGACTGACAGTAATTAATATGCAGATTATTTTAAAGATTGGAGGAATTGTATGAGCGAAGTGCAGGTATTGCAAAAGACAAAAATTGTTCCGAATGGCAGGAACAGGGGCAGTACGGGAGCTTTGAGGGTTGACCGTATCAGGGTGGCGGCATACTGCCGTGTATCTACCGATGATGATGAGCAGTTGGGGAGCTTTGAATCACAGAAACTGTATTATGAACAAAAGATAGCATCGAATAAAGATTGGGTAAATGCAGGAATATTTGCGGATGAAGCGGTCACAGGAACAAAGACGGATAAGCGGAGTGGATTTCAGGATATGATTGCCCGTTGCCACAATGGCGAAATAGATATGATACTTACAAAGTCTATTTCACGGTTTGCACGCAACACGGTAGATACGCTGAATTATGTGAGAATGCTCCGCGACCGGAATATTGCCATATTTTTCGAGAAGGAAAATATCAATACACTTGATATGAACGGCGAGCTGTTATTGACTATTATGAGTTCCCTGGCACAGCAGGAGGTGGAGTCGCTTTCACAGAATGTCAAGATGGGATTGCAGATGAAAATGAAGCGCGGTGAATTAATCGGTTTCAATGGCTGTTATGGATATGATTATCATACCGAGGACAAGAGCATAACTGTCAATGAGGAAGAAGCGGAGATTGTCCGTATGATTTATGATATGTATCTGGAGGGTTATGGAACAACCACGATTGCAAAACGGCTGATGGAACTTGGAATTAAGAATAAAAAAGGAGAAGTAAGCTGGCATACGCATGGTGTTATGGGGATGATTAAAAATGAAAAGTACAAAGGGGATATTCTTCTTGGAAAGACATTTACTACCGATCTAATTTCCAAACGCAGGCTTGCAAATATGGGAGAAGAAAACCAGTATTATCTCAGAGATCATCATGAGCCGATTGTCTCAAGAGAAATCTGGGATAAGGCGGAGGAAATACGCATGAAGCGTTCCCGAAATAAAGTAGTTGAAACAACCGGAAACAGGGAACATTATACACGCCAGTATTCATTCAGCAGTATGTGCGAATGTGCCTATTGCGGACATAAACTAACACGCAGGACAAGACACAGCAGGTCTGATTATGAAAAACCGGTGTGGCAGTGTATGAATGCCACTAAGAATGGCATTGCTAACTGTCCGAACTGTAAAGTAGCCGATGAAGCAATTTTAGAGGGAGCTTTTCTGGATGCTTTTGGACTGCTGGCAGGTAATTTTGATGATGTGCTGGATGTGGTATTGTCATATGTGGCGGAATCGGCTGACAGTGATGAAAATATACGGAAGAAACAGCAGATTGATAAGGATATTTCTTCACTGGAATCAAAAAAATCGCGGATGACAGACATGCTGATCGATGGTACAATATCCAAAGAGGTGTATGAGGAAAAAATGGTAGATTTCACCAGAAAGCTTCATAAGCTGTCTGAGAGAAAAGCACTTCTTGAGGACAGCATCTGCACGCAGAAAGATATAAACAGGCGGATGTCAGAACTTCGTGACACACTTGAAAAGGAACAAGTCCTTGATGAATTTGACAGGGTAGTTTTTGAGAGTATCATCGACAGGGTAATTGTTGGAGGATATGAGGAAGACGGTACACCCGATCCTTATAAGCTGACCTTTGTGTTAAAAGGTAATCAAACAGGAACAGTGCCACATGCTAAGGAGCAGTTTAAGGAAAAGACAAAGAAGTCAAAGGAAGAAAAGAGGGTGTCATAAGATGGAGAACGGGCTGGCAGAAGTTGTTGATAAGACTGTAATTATGGAAGTGGACGCAGAATTGAGTTTGTGTTCATGTGAGAGTGACGTGGTGGGCGAAACGTGTTCATTAGGCGGTAACGGTGCATACAGAATGTGTGGTGGGAATGCAAAGGAAACATATCTGGAAATCCTTTATTTAAAACAGTTTTATAAGCATTTTGTGTTTGTGGAAGATGAAGAGGGGAAGAGGAAAAAGAGGATAGAGAAGTATTTTGAGGTTTCGGCCGTGGTTGATGTGGGGTGTGGGGATACAAAAAATAGTCATTTTAAAAATAGTTATATATTTTAGATTTGATATTTTTGTAATCTGAAATTACATTGTGTTGTTTTTGCATGAGGATGGTTTTCATATCTACATCTTAAGAGAAAAATTGTCCTATGCAAAAACTTCTTTTTATTCAGGTGAGTACTTATAATAGAGAATCGCTGTTTGAATATTAAAAGTTATTGCTATTTGGGAGGATAATATGCCATTAGAAAAAGGTGGTAGAGCGGACAAAAAAGGTAACCAATATGAAATAAATTGTATTATTTATGAGATTCTGAAAATTTTAGATGAGATAAATTATAGCGTTGTTATCGAAGCGCTTGGTGTAGATGAAATAGGAACAGATATTCTTGTAACGACTTTTGAAGGTATGAAGGAACATCAGCAGTGTAAAGCACGAAATGCCAGTAAAAAAAGTTGGGGGATTTGTGACTTAAGAGCACGAAATATATTGAGTGCATGGAAAACACAATTGAATCGAGATAATGGTAGGAGGGTTGCGTTAATTAGTCCAATGGAGTGTTCTTTTTTAGTCGATTTAAACGATCGGGCGAATAACACAAGTGGTAAAGCTGAAGATTTTTATGCGGTTCAGATTATGGAAAGCGGTAAGGAGTTTCGAGATTTTTATAAAAATTTTTGTACGGAGATGGGGTTAAACTATGAGATAGATACGGATATAATAAAAAGTATAGATTACCTAAGAAGAATTAGTTATAAGCCTATGCCGGAATATACGCTTCGAGAACTTATAAATCAAAGCATAAAGTTTTTGTTTATAAGTGAAAAAGATGTTGTATATAACGCTCTTGTTTCTTTGGTAGTTACAAAGGATATATTAGGAAAAGAAATAACGCAATCTTTGCTGTATGATTATTTTAAGAATCAGAAAATAGAGCTTCGGTTAAGAGATAATGATGATAGGATTGTTCCAAGGGTAAATGAAATTAATCAGGAATACAGAGAAACTTTTAAACCCTTGCAAGAGGGATTGATAGAGAGAAAAGAATTTAGCAGGTGTATAGAATTAATAGAAAATGAAAAATCATTTATTATTTGTGGAAACGCAGGATATGGAAAAAGTGGATGTACGGAAGCAATTTTAAATTACTGCGAAGGAAAGAGGATACCGCATATTTCTATAAAACTTGATAGGAGGATACCAAAAGGAAATTGTGAAAGGTGGGGGCAGGAGTTGGGTTTGCCAGGTTCAGCTGCCTATGCAATTCATTGTATTTCAAAGAATGAAAAGGCTGTAATTGTATTAGATCAGTTGGATGCTTTGAGGTGGACACAGGCAAATTCAAGTGAGGCAATTTCCGTATGCATGGAATTAATCAGGCAGGTAAAATACCTGAACCGTGAGAGGGAAAAGAAAATAATTATGGCGTTTGTCTGCAGAACTTATGATTTCGAAAATGATAATAGTATCAATTCCTTATTTAAGAAAGAAGAGGCAGAAGAAAGCGATTGGGTAATTGTTCATATAGAAAATTTTGATGAAGATACGGTAAAGAGAATTATTGGTGAGAGGTATGATAACTTATCCTTTAAGCTGAAATTGTTATTAAGAATACCAGGCAATATTTATATTTGGCAGCATTTAGATAAAGAAGAAACATACAGCGATTGTCTGACTACAAGTCATCTAATCGAAAAGTGGTTTCATCAGATTTGCAGAAAAAGTATTACGGAGGGATTACAGGAGAGAACTGTTATTGAAGCAACGTCTGTTATAGTGGATAAATTGGATAAAATAGGACGTTTGTATGTTCCGCAGAATATTTTAAATGTTGGGGAGGCCGGAATAGATTATCTAATATCATCGGAAATTATTGTAAAGCAGGAAAATAAAATTGGGTTTGCACATCAATCTATTTTGGACTATTTCATATCGAAAAGAATGATGGAAAGATATTTTGAGGATGAAAATATTGAAAATATCATAGGAGAGAAAAGAAAGCAAAATCCGGGAAGAAGATATCAGGTTCAGATGTTCTTACAGAATATATTGGAATACGACAGTGCAGATTTTATCAGAGCAGGAGAAGCGATGCTGTTTTCTGAGGGTATAAGATATTATGTGAAATTTGTATTTTATGAAATTTTGGGACAGATTTTAGAACCTGATGAAAATATTATTCAATTTATCATAGAGAATTGTGAAAATAAAATTTATGGAAAATATTTATGGAATAATGTTATCTACGCTAAAAAACAGTATGTTGCTATTTTGAGGAATCATGGGATATTAGATAGATGGTATCAGGATATAGACACAAAAGAAATTGTTTTTTGTTTGCTGCAAAGTTTAAGTCCGGATTTGTCCGTAGAAGATATCATGTTTATTAAAAAATATCTTTTTAAAAGTGAAGAAGATGATAAAAAATTTATCAAATGTTTTTGGCGCGGTATTACAGAAGAAAGTGAAGACATGTTTGAGTTGAGGATGTTGTTATATGAGCATTATCCTGATTTGTCTCAAGAATTTTCTATAGGTATAAAATCTATGATGGGACAATATGAGATGCGTGCCGTCAGACTTATTTCTTTTTATCTGAAAAACAAGTTTAAGAGTCAGGGGAAATACGTCTATCGTTATGAAGAAGAATTGTTTGATGCAGACCATTCTTTTTTGGTTGAAAATGGGGAATTTGTTCTTACGGAATTGCTTCCCTATATTTCTAAAACCGATTCAGCAGAAGTAAAATACAATGAATGGTCAGGAAAATATTGGAATAAAAGGGGAATAGAGAGAGCCTGCGTAGAGTTGATAAAAAAAGCGAATGTTGCTGTGATATCAAAATCACCGGAAAAGTTCTGGAAATATTATGAACTATATATGGGAAATGGATATCATGTATTTAATGAGATAATTTTGCATGGTTTAAGTTATTTGCCGGGTTATTATAGTAATCGAATTATACGTTATATTGGCAGTGATTTAGATAAGAATATTTTTGACTATACCAGTGGGGCAGAAAATGAATTAGAATTGGTGAAAAATGTTTTACGAGTTCATGGGAAACAATGCGGAAAGGAACAATTGCTTTGGTTGGAAAACGTGATTTGTAAATATGTTTCTCCAGAAGCATTCGAATGGTATCAAAGTAGAATAGAATGGAATAAGTCAAAACAAAGCGAACGTGTGTATTGGAGCTTCTGGGGTGATTTACAATATGAATTATTATCATGTTTACCAGAAGAAAGAATCAGCGGGAAAAGCAAAGATTTGTTACAGGTACTTGGCAGAAGATTCCATAAAGTTCAATCACGTTACTATCATAAAAATGGACATTGGAGAGGGGGAAGTTCCCCTGTGTCTGGAAAAAATATTGGTAAAAGACAGTGGCTTCAAATAATAACGAATAGCAAATTAAAAAATCGAAATGGGTTTAAAAATATTGTAATAAAAGGAGGAATTATTAAGAGTTATCTTGAAACGTATGCAGATGATTTCCGAGAAGCAGTAAAACAGGTACCACAGGAAATGATAGAGCTTGTTTTAGAGTATAAAGATAATGTATTGCCTGTTTTTATAGATGCTCTGTTTTCTGGCGTAGAGTTTTCAGAGCGTTTGAAAGAGGTTGGGCATGAAACAATAGAAAAAATGTTTCATACATTTCCATGCGATTTGAAGACACATAGAGCATATCAGTTTTGCGGCATTATTGAGGAAATGGATTCGGCTGTGTGGTCTGTGGAAGTGTTGAATCAGTTGAAAAGTATTGCATTAGAACATGAAAATCCTGTGTTATACAAGCCAAATATAACAAGCCCGGAAGATAAGAACATGAAAAGCTGTCAAATGTTAAGGAGCAATGCCTTAAACTGTGTGAGGGGACAAGCAGCAAGTGTAATCGGGCATTTATTGAGGAAGGATAAAAATTTATTAGTACAGTTTAGAGAAGTTATTGAAAAACTGGCATTTGATGAAAATCCTGCGGTACGTTTTGCTGTATTGTATGCTTTATGGCCTGCTTATGATATTGAACGGGAATGGGCAGAGGAAAACATCATAAAAATTTATGAAGCTGATGTACGGACTGCAGGTTTTTATGATTCTATAAATATGTTTTTTCGTTTATATCCAAAATATAAAGAGCGAATTTTAAAAATCATTGAAAAATGCTTTTATGATTCTGACAAAGAGCTTATAGAAGCAGGCGGACAGGCTGTATGTGAATTCTATATACAATACGGGAAGTTTGACCATATTATGTTTCATGATGAAACATTAAATGAGGATCAGGTAAAAGCTATATTAGATATGGCTGTTCCGTATTTAGATATTGGTGATTATCGAGAGGTGGCAAAGACAATTATTCTCAGATATACAAATTGTGATATGGATTTAGAGCTGCCGCTGGTTCGGATTTTTAACCAGGAACATATTAAGTTGGAAGATGACAGAAAATTTTTGGAAGAAATTATGGATTCAAAAGCAGGTAGAAGGATCGTGTGGTCTTTTACACGTTATCTGAAGGAAAACGCATTTTCTGTTGTCGACTATGCAGACATTATCATAAAATCATGTGAAAATATTTTGTATCTGGAATCGGAAGAATTAAGAAACCAATGGGGGACAGAGGACGAAATTTCAAAGTTAATTATTTCTTTATACGATGAAACTGCTAACTCTGAAAAAAGAGATGATAAGCAGATTGCTGAAAAATGTCTGGAGTTATGGGATATTACGTTTGAAAAACAATTGGGTTCCGTAAGAGAGATTAGCAGAAAATTAATGGAAAGATAATAGCTTGAGATTAGTAGTTGCTACATAAATATATGATAATTTCTCTTGGATATCGTGTGAAATCTTTAATCGCTACGCAATTTCAGCACCGGGCAACTGAACGTCTGAAAGAATATATGATAAAAGGCTTTGCGATGGATGATGAGCGATTAAAGAATCTGGGAGGCGGAAATTACTGGAAAGAGTTATTAGACCGTATACGGGATATTCGCTCATCAGAAAAAGTGATGTACCGGCAGGTGCCTGACCTTTACGCTACCCAGGAAAGACCTTGTCACGCTAACGCGTGAAAACTTCTTATGAAACAATGTGAAAATGCTTACGACAGGGTGTTCCGCTTCTTACTGTAAGATAGAAAACAGCGTGTTTGCTTAAAATCAAAAGCCCCGGATATTGACTTCGGGAATTCCTTTCTATATAATATTGGGGCAGATGGCAGGAAACTGCTATGTGGAATTATTCTTTAAGAGGTTACAGATATGTTTAAGATAGCAATTTGTGATGATGAAGAAATACTTATCCATACATTAAAAGAAAATTTAGACAGATATGCTGCGGATGCGGGGGTGGAATTTTGTTACCAGGCTTATTCTGACGGAAGTGAGCTGCTTGCAAAGTATCAGCCTGATCTTGACCTGATTTTTATGGATATTAAGATGGAAAAGATGGACGGCTTAAAGACGGCAGAAGAAATCAGGAAGCTGGACAGTAATGTGGGACTTATTTTTTTAACCTCTTTAAAACAGTATGTCTGGAAAGGTTATGAATACAGTGCGGTCAATTATCTTTTAAAACCTGTGAAATATAATGTGCTTAAAATGGAGTTAGACCGTTATTTTGCCCGTTATCAGGGAAAAGAGGAGCCATATCTTAGCTTTGGAAATGACAGTGGGAAATACAAGGTACTGTATAAAAATCTGTCCTGTGCGGAAACCAGCAAGCGCAATGTTATGCTGCATTTTGACGGACAGGAACAGATTATTTATAAAACTATGAAAGAAATATCTTCTCTGCTTTTACAGCAGCCGCAATTCGCCTGCTGTCATAAAAGTTTTGTGGTCAATCTTTCCTTTGTGAAAAGCCTTGAGGGACTGGAACTTGTACTGACCACAGGAAAGCGCATCCCCATCAGCCAGCCCAAGCGAAAGGATTTTATGGTAAAACTGACGGATTACTGGGGGAATATGCTATGATGTGGTTGTATCAAAGCCTGGATATTCTGTCAACGATTACAGAGTCGGTCAGTTTACTGGCTTTTGCTATCTGTTTTTGCAGGAATCCCCGCTTTCATTCTCCAGGATATAAATGGTGCATTTCAGGCATCTATTTTAGTTGTGTTTATGCGTTTACCTGGTGTTCAGCATTGGGAGCATACAAAATGCCTGTCTTCATCATAATAGGGATTGTCATTTTGAAGATATTTTATAAAGACAGCATCTATCAATGTGTTGTTGCTTATGAAGTATATTTTTTTGTGGTATCAATCATACCTGAGAGTATTGGCACGTTGGTTTTCACATTGACCCTGGATGAGGATTTGATTGTCAGGGTGGGCAGCAGGTATTTTCTACTCTGGGAAACATATTTTTTTATATTGGCAATCAGGGCTTTGGCTGTTTTTATTGTTTATAAAATATGCAGGAAAAATCAATACCAGCTTATGTGGAAAGATACACTTGTCTTAACCATTGTTTTTGCAATTGGATTCTTAATGTTTCTAAAAAATACTTTTATGCATTTGAATCTGGGAACAGTGTCGGAAATCTCTTATTGTATCGTAGAAGTGATTTTCCCATTGTTCTTTATGATGTTTTTTCTGTATGTGAGAAATACCTTATATCTCCGGGAGCAGGAACAAAAGGATAAAATGCAGATTGCACAGCTTCAGAAGCAGTTTGATTATTATCAGGAAAAACAAAAGGACGAAGAAAAGGTACGTTCCGTTTATCATGATATGAAAAATCATCTGCTTATTTTACAGCAGCAGATCAATTCTCCCGAAACAGCCGAGATGGTAGAGGAACTGCAGGCACAGGTGGCAATGTATGAAGACTATGTGCATACGGGCAATGGGATTCTTGACATCATTCTGAAAGAGAAATCCGAGCTTGCCAGAGAAAAACAGATTTCTTTATCAGTTACTGCTGACTTTAATGGCGTGGATTTTATAGAGCCCCTTGACATCAGTACTATTTTTGGCAATGGATTGGATAATGCCATTGAAGCAAGTGAAAGGCTTCCCGTGGAACAGAGGACAATTTTTGTAAAAGCAGGTAAAATACAAAATTTCCTTTCCATTGTCATACAAAATAACTGCACGGAAGAAAGTAAGCCTGCTAAAAAACGTACGACAGGGAGCAGTGATTTTCTTCATGGCTTTGGTATTTCTAATATGAGAAAAGCCACCGAAAAATATGACGGTCAGCTTACAACAAAATGCGAAAAGGGAAAATTTGTTTTGAAAATATTGATTCCGGTAATATAATCCTGCTCCTGATATTGCAGCATCAGGAGCAGTTTATCTGTCTGATTTATGGAATGACAGAATCAGGAGTATTTCTAATTGGAACCGGTGTCTGAAGAATCAGAGGAAGAAATGACTTCCCCGGTATCTGCATTGATAAAATCAACATGTATATTGCCTGTATCTTCTTCGGAAAGTATGCTATACATACCACCGTACATATAAAAAGCAACAGGTAAAAAAGATTCGCTCATGTCAGGTTCTGCTGATTTGGTAGTAACTTTAAAATCTGTAAAATTTTCATTAGCTTTTATCTCAGTTATATTTGGATAATCTTCGGAGCCTGCGATATCGTCCAGTGCGGTATGGAGTTCCTCTGCAAAACTGTTCAGCATTTGTTTGTGCTGAGTTTTTGTCATGACATAGGTAGCGCTCCCGTCATCATTTTTCGTGACTTTATATCCATATTGTGCGGCCTTTTCGTCCAGCTCCTCCTGAGTGGTTTCTCCCACATACAGGGCAGGAAGTGTAATTGTAATATCAGCTAATTCCTTTTCATCCCTATTGCTTTCCGGCTGGATACTGGTTTCTGTCTCTTCCGAATCCGCGGAGCTTTCTTTGCTGTCTTCCGTTTGCTTTGGATTTTTCGGGCTTTCAGAACTGCCGCATGAAACCGCGTGAACGGACATAACAGATAACAGCAATAAAAGTACAAGTTTCTTTTTCATTTTTAATTCCTTTCCTTCCGTTTTTACCATAGAACAGTAAAATCCTGTAAACAGTTCCATGTTTCATTTAAAAAATTTCATCATCCATAATATCTTCATCATGCTGAAGCATTTCTTCTGTCACTTCTGTATCAGTACGTTCATGCGCGGCATTCAGGAGCAGGCGATCTGCTGCGGTGTATTTTTCAATGTGAGTGAGTTCCTCCACACGCTTTTCAGCCTCATATTTTCCAATGTCATTGAGGGATTCATAATAATGGATAATTTTCAGCTTTTTTTCTTTTCCCGATATAGTTTCCTCCCATCCCATGATATAAGCGGGAGAAACATTGCCTATAAGTGCTATGGCCTCAATTTTGGCAAATGGGATATTGGTTATGATGTTGTTTTCATACTTATATAACGTCTGCTTTGAGACATTGATTTTATCTGCAAAGTCTACCTGGCTTATCTGCAATTTATCTCGCACAGATTTTATTCGTTCCCCTGTAGTCATGGGCAGCCTCCTTGTGTTAGTAACTCTATAATATCACAAAAACAGGGGGATATCAATTAAAAATATCTTGACAAGTTACAAAAATGTGATAATATAGTGGTAACTTAAAAAGTTACAAAAAAGAAAGTAAGGATGGATAAAATAAATGAACAGGTATCATATTGCCTGACAATTGTGCTAAAACGCGATACGTTCAGCATACTGCGTATGCTCTGACGCACCGCACTGGGCGCGGGAACTTCCTGTTTCTGATTCAGCATCTGTTTTTTTTACCCGGTGGTAACTTTAAAAGATACTACAAGTGAAATCGTTTTAAAAGTTTTAGTTAAATCAGAGATTTATGAAAGTTTGTCCGGAATGTCCCGTATGTCCGGAAAGGAAATGCTAATATATTGCCAGGCCATGGAAAGGCCGGTGACTTGCGGGGGAAAGGAGGAATGCAAAATGAAATTATGGGAAGAGGAGAAATCCGGCGAGGCGGAAAAAGCAGTCCGGGTGTGGGGAAAGGAGGGCACATATGGCGCTGATAACAGAAAAAGCAATAGCTGCCTTTAACCTGTCTTTGATTGACAGAGGGTATTTGCTCTGGGGCAGGCATCGTACCTGGGAGGAAGGAAAGGCAGGTTTTGTGACAGCGGTAACAGAAGAACAGCTGACTGTGCAGTACCATCCGGGTATCGGAAATGTGACAAATCATTTTGTTATCCCGGTATCTGAGGCGGCAGAGGGCCAGTGGGAAATCCGGTGGTCAAAAGAACTGTCAGAAATACAGGAATATGGTATGGGAGAAAGCAGCGGAGAAAAGAATGGAGTTCCCAAAATGGAGGGAGGAGAATCCGGTGATACTGGAAGAATTAATCCATAAAAGGTTTGTAAGTTCAGAAAACCTTGTAAAGCAGCTTTGCTCTTTTGAAGGGTCGCCGGCAGTTTTCTGTTCGTCGCCGCCCGATGACAGTCAGGGAGGATGGGAAGAAAACAGTCTCTGTCCGAAGCTGGTTTACAGTTTTCAGAGGAAGGCAGGTGGAGAAAGGCACAGTGCCGGTACCTTATCGGTATCACTGCTTTGTCAGGGAACCCATAAGGCCCCGGAGGAAACAGAGCTGCTGGTAAAGGACTGCCTGCGGGATGTTATCCTGAAACCGGAAGGAGGGAATCCCTGCTGTTTTATATGGGAGCGGACAGAAGCGTTTGCTGCAGGGGAAGAAAAGAGCAGTATGACAGACGGGCGTGAAATCCGTTTTGATATTCTGGAATACCCTTCTCAGGAAAGTACAGACCCGGATCCGATTATTGCTGCGGCAGGATATCTGAAAGGGCTGTATCCGGAATGCCTTGTTATGGGCTGTGACAATTTAGGAGACATCACAGAAGTTACAGAACAGCAGCCGGTGGTTTACTGCAGGCTGGCGGCTCTGGAAAAATCAGAAGAAACAAATACGGTTGCATGGATGGACAGCAAAATTGCCATTCACATTTTAAGTCCGTCCCATGAAATCAGGATGAAACTGGCAGCCGGCATGGCAAACCGGATGTCTCTGGACGGGGAACTGATTCTTCCGGACCGATCCCCCATGTTTCTGAAAGGGATTTCTGTAAATTACAGGGCGGATTATCTGAAAGAAGGGCAGATTTTATTTACCGGACATTACGGTCTTTTGCGGTACCGGCCAGAGCAGCGCCGGTTACTGCAGGGAAAAATCAGTTATGCGTAAGGAGGAAGCAGAATGGCATCAGAAAAGACAGCGGAAGAAAAAGTATCTTCCGGAGAAACAAAAACAGATTTGAAAAAGAAAGGGCTCCAGCCGGAGACCGGAAAAAAGAAAAAACTGCCGGCAGAATCAGTATACAGGAAAGAAGAACTGGCCGACAGTGCCAGAAACATGTTCCATACCAGAAAAGAATGTGTGCTGGCGGCCCTGGAAGCTGCAAAAAAAGCAGAGTGTACGGTCTCTGAGGCAAAGAAAATTGTAGAAGAGTTTTTAAAAAGAGAGGTGGAATAGACAATGGCAGGAACTTTTATACTGGGAGAAACAAAAATAAGGCCCGGCGCTTATTTCAATATTCAGAAGAAAGAGGAATCCGGGGAAAGCATACTGGAAGGCGTCACTGCGGTTCTGTTCCGGGCTGATTTCGGACCCCTTAATACGGTGGTGGAACTGAAGGCCGGAGAACCATGGGAAGAAACATTCGGAAACGGGCTCACAACAGATGCAATACGGGAAGCCATGGATGGCGGCGCCAGGACAGTCCTTGCCTGCCGCATTGGAAATGGAGGCACGCCGGCCACCGTTGCATTAAATGATACCGAGGGTACAGAGGCAGTGGTCATTTCAGTCAACTATCCGGGAGATAAGGAATTTTCCGTATCTGTCCGGGAAAAACTTTCAGACAGTTCCCGGAAAGAATGCATTATTTATGCCGGGACACAGGAATTTGAAAAGCTGGAATTTGCAGCCGGGGAAGAAGAGGCGCAGCACCTTGTCACCGCTTTGAATTCCAGGAAGCATTTTCATGGGGAGCTGAAAGAAGGGAAAGAAAAAGCACTGCTTGCAGTTGTGGCGCAGGAACCTTTTACAGGGGGCAGCAATCCCCAGGTGACGGCAGAGGATTATTCCAATGGGTTTGCACAGACAGAAGCCTGGGAGTTCAATACCATCTGCGTGGATACGGAAGATCATGAAATCCATCTGCTTCTGGCGGCATTTGTAAACCGGATTTTTGAGGAGGGCCTTCTGGCGCAGGCAGTAGTGGCGGAAAATCATACGGTGTCACTGGAAACCAGACAGGAACATGCGGCAGAATTTAATAATGAAAAAATGAATTATGTGCTGAATGCGCACATGATGGAGATTGGAAAGGACGGGCAGGAGCGTGAAATTGACGGTTACCGGACAGCGGCACGTATTGCCGGAATGATAGGAGAAGCTCCTTCCAGCCAGTCTCTGACCCATGCTGTGGTGGAAGGATTTACGGAAATTCTGGAGAAGCTGACAAACCCCCAGATCATCCGGGCTGAAAGCCGGAATGGATGTCTTGTGTTCAGTCAGAACAGAGAAAAGCAGGTTTGGATTGACAATGCAATTAATACGCTGATTACGCCGACGGATAATCAGGATGACGGATGGAAAAAAATCCGGCGCGTGACAACACGTTTTGAACTGCTCCGGCGGATTAATGCAGCAGTGGAAGAACTGGTGGGGAAAACAGATAATGACAGCAATGGAAGAAGCACCATTGTCAGCCGGATGAACGACATTGGCACTGCCATGGTGGAAGAATCAAAACTGGTTGCGTTTAAAGCATCGGAAAGCAGCACATATCCTGCGGATGTGGACAGCGCATGGTTTGATATCAGCGTTATTGACAAAGATTCCATGGAACATATTTATCTGACATATCAGTTTCAGTTCAGTACGAATGAATAGGAGGTAGAAAAATGAGAAATGTAAAGGCGGCCGGGGATGCCCGGCATGCAAGAACCGGAAAAGACGGCCTGATTTACAGCAAAGACGGAGTTTTGCTGGCCACAGTGGATTCCTTTGCTTCCAGTGTAACGTATAACAATGCCAAATATTCCGTTATGGGGGATGCTCAGGAGCATGAAACGTCCAATACGTTTTCCGTAAGTCTTACCATGTCCCAGGTGGTCATAGAAGATGATCAGTTTATCATTGAACTGATGGAAGCAATGGAAACCCAGACTATGCCGGTGTGGGGATTCAAAGGGACTCTGATGGGAAGGAATGGCTCTACGGAAACAGTGATATACGATGAATGCATTCCTTCCGGCCAGATTGACATTCAGAACCTTACGGTGGGGGATGTGATCAAGCGAAACTGGAACCTGTTTGTAAACCGTCCGCCTGCTCTTCAGCAGCAGCTTACCGTTGTATAATTCAGAAACCGGAATATTTTTTAATGAAACAGGAGGAAATAAGATGGAACAGAATAAATTTGTACCAGGGGTAACCACAGAAGAAAGTAATTTTGCAATGGATCTGGTATCCGGGGAGGAAGCGGTAAAAGAAGTGGATTTTACAGAAGATGAGGACCTGGAAATGATAAGGAGCAGTGAGGAGGACTTTATCCAGGGGCTGATTCATGCTGCCGGGTATACCCAGACAGAAAAGCAGAAGATTGAGATTATCCGGGAAGGAAAACTGTTTTTTGCATTCCATATCCGGCCATTATCTGAAGATGAATATGAAAGATGTAAGAAGAAAAATACCAGATTTGTCCGCAACAAAAGACTTGGCATGAAAGTTCCGGAAGAAACAAATGCAGTGAGATACCGGGCTTCCCTGATTTATCAGGCAACCGTTTTGGACGACCGGGAAAAACTCTGGGATAACCGGAAGGTATGGGAATCCCTGAAATCCATGGGGCTGCCCGTTATGAACGGGCTGGACGTCATTGAATATTCCTTAAAAGCAGGAGAAAAAGACCGGGTTCTGGAAGCCATAGACAGTTTAAGCGGTTATGCGGATACAAATCTGGAGGAAGTGGCAAAAAACTGATTGAGGCCGGGGGCAAAGCCTGCCTGCTCCATCATATTTTCCAGAAAACCGGCATAACACCAGATGAATTTTACAAAAAAAACAGGGGCGTACAGAAATTTCTGCTGGCTTCCATGCAGATAGCATTGCGCTCCCCGGAAAGGAGTGGAGAAGATGGCTGAAACACTGCGGATTGAAGAGTCCGGAGAGGCCCGGAATGAAACGGAACCAGTTCTCACAGGCAGTATCCGTAATTTTACAAAGGTGAAAACTGCTGCAGAGCAGGCAGGAACTGCATCCCAGGAAGCCGGGGATCAGGTATCGAAGTTTGACCGTTCTGCAGAGAAGGTTCAGAAAACTCTGTCCGGCTGGATGAAGGAAAAATATGAGGTGGCGCTGAAGGCTGCGGACTTTGTGACAGCTCCGGTAAAGGGAATCCTGAATCTTCTGAAAGATCCGGTACTCCAGGCAGGTGAGGTACTGGGTGTCAGTTTTGGACTGGCAGACACCATGGATGCCTTCCGTGGTTTTGAAGCTGCCATGTCCCAGGTGGAAGTGATCAGCGGTGCTGCTGCTTCCGACATGGGCAGGCTTACAGATAAGGCCAGGGAGCTGGGGGCAACAACAAAGTTTACTGCGGCAGAATCAGCAGAAGCCCTTCATTCTATGGCCATGGCCGGATGGGAAGCGGGGGACATGCTGGACGCCATGGAAGGAATTTTCAGCCTTGCGGCAGCGTCCGGGACAGATCTTGCGCAGGCTTCTGACCTTGTGGCGGATGTCCTGTCTGATTTTGGGATGAAAGCCGATGAGGCAGGGCATTTTGCCGATGTGCTGGCGGCGGCGTCCTCAAAATCCGGTACAAATGTTGCCCTGCTGACGGAGACCTTTAAAGCTGCCGGCGCCATGGCCGGTATGCTGGGTTACTCTATTGAGGACGTGGCTCTTGCCGCCGGGCTGATGGCCGGCGCCCAAAGCAGCGGCAGCCAGTCCGGCGCCGCCCTGAATTCTGTCTTTACCAGGCTTTCCACCAATGTCAATGGCGCGGCAGACGCTCTGAATGACCTTGGGATTGCATATTTTAATACGGACGGGTCAGCCAGGGCATTTGGAAATATTATACAGGAACTTCGTGATGCTACCGCAGATTATACCGATGAACAGAAAGCAAATCTTGCGAATACGGTGGCCGGCGCCGATGCCCAGAAGGAATTTCTGGCAATCCTGGACGCCACTGCAGAAGATTATGAGAAATTGTCGTCGGCTGTCAACAATGCGGATGGTGCAGTCGGCGAGGCGGCAGAAAGCATGATGGATAACCTGGATGGGTCCATTACGCTCCTTCAGGGGGCGGTGGATAACGTGAAACTGTCTTTTGGGGAAAGGTTTGCACCTTATTTCCGGGGAATTGCGGAATGGCTGACAGATGCCATGCCCATGGTGGAGGAAGCGCTGGAGAGCCTGATGGATTTTGTGGACAGGCATGTGGATACCGCCCGGCGTAAACTGGATGATCTTGTAAATTCTGAGCGGTGGCAGGATACAGATTTTTTTGGAAAAGTGGAAATTCTGTGGGATGGTATTATCGCAGAGCCTTTTGGAAAATGGTGGAACAGTACCGGGAAAGCGAAGATTGCGGAGATTATCGGAGATATTGGCTCCGGTTTGGGAGCCGGTTTGGGAATGGGAATCATAACGTTACCTGGCATTGATGTATCCGGCATCCTGGATGAAGGAGCCAGCATTGGGGCTTCTTTTGCCAGGGGATTCTCAGAAGGGTTTGATGTAAGCGCCATTACCTCGAAGCTGGGAAAGGTATTTCAGAACCTGTTTGCCAGTGCAGGAAAATTGCTGCCAGGCGGTGAGTCTGCGGATCTGTCTTCCCTCCTTTCTGCCGCCTTGCTGATGAAGCTGGCCCGGCCGGTAATGGGCATGGGAAAGGCATTGCTGGGAAGTTCTGTTGGACAGTCGTTAGTCACTTCCCTGACAGGGGCAACTGGAAATGCAATGGTCAGAGGTTCGGGGCTTCTGGGGATGCTGGCCAATGTTGGGTATGGACTGTCAGGAGGAAGCAGCACAGCGGGGATGTATTTTGGTAATATGGCAGGCGCAATGTCCGGCAGTTCCGCTGCGCTTCTTGGTGCAGGCGCCACAGCAGGAGGGATTGCAGCAGGTGCGGCGATTATCAGCGGAGGCATTGATTTTTATAAGGCTTTAAAATCTGAGGACGAAGAAGAAGCGGCGGCATACGGAGAATCCGGTGCCTGGAAAATAACGGGAGTCGGAACCGGCGCCCTGGCAGGAGCGTCCATTGGGGCTATGTTCGGTGGAGTTATGGCGGTGCCTGGCGCGTTAATCGGAGCAGGCATCGGCGGCATTGCCGGCTGGATAAAAGGCAACAAAGTCAAAGAGGAATATCAGGAACATGTGGAAGAAATGGAGCAGCAGGCCCAAAAGGCCCGGAAAGTCTTTGAAGCCACCGGCCTTGACATTAAAAATGTGACATTCCGGGAAAAGGAGCTTCAGAAAGCCATAGAGGACACAGAGGTTACCACAGAGCAGTTTGCACAGTATTTTCAGGAGTCCTGCGCAGAGGTTATGAAAAATGCTTTCGGGGATTTGAAGCTGTCCTTAATGGAAGTAAAAGAACTGGCAAAAACCCTTACCTTTGGCAGTATGGCCGAAGGAATGGAACAATTTGGCGCTGCAGCAGAAGCCGCAGAGGAATCCTTTGCTTTTCTGGAACATGCAAAATCTGTTCTTGCAAAACAGAACTGGAATGCCAGCCTGGGGCTGGAACTGTCTGTGGAAGATCAGGAAGATTATCAGGCAGCCATTGACAGCTTTGTTGCTTCTGCCAGGAGTTATCTGAAAGACAGCCATTATGAAGCAGTCAATGCTTTGGGGCTTCTGACCGGAGGGGCTGATACCACAGGGGTGGATGCCATGTACACAGGCTATGAGGCACAGGTGGATGAACTGCAGGAGGAGCTGCGGCGAGTTTTTTCAGAATCTCTGGGAGACGGCGTTATTTCCACCAGGGATAAAATTACCGTAAAAATTGATGGTATGGAAATGGAAATGAGTGAAGCAGATGCCATTACGGAACTCCAGGGGCAGATTGCAGGTATCACAGACAAGGTATCTCAGGCAGAAGAAAATGCAGGATTAGAAAGTCTGAAAATCAAGTATGAAGGGGCTGCCCTGAGTATAGATTCTTTTACTCAGCTCCAGACGGAACTGCAGGCCAGTACGGCCCAGTTCCAGCAGAGCTACGATGATGCTTTGGAAGTGTCTTTAAAAAACCTTGACCAGGCACAGCAGGAAGGGACAATTGACCAGGAAGAATATGACAGTCTCTACTCGCAGATAAAAGAAGGGTATAACAGCCAGATAGAAGCGCTGACAGCACGGGTGGAAGAGTTTCAGCTTGACGCCATTGTGTCAGCATATTCGGACAAACTGGACGGGATACTGCCAGATATGGAAGGAAACATGACAGAGAAGCTGACTCAGGTTATGGAACAGGCGCTGGCGGCGGAACCGGATGTTTCCGCCTGGGGTAACGATTTTATTACTGACATGTTTAATCTGGAAGGACTGGAAGGGGAAGTACAGCAGAATCTGATACAGCTGTTAAAAATGACTGCAGCTACGATTCCAACGAGCTACACCACTGCACTGCATGAGAATCTGCTTAACACTGACCTGCTCAGTGAAGCCGGGACCGCATATGGGGCTGCAATGAACACAGGATTAAAAGAAGAAATTCTGGCAGGAGGCCCGCAGCTTCGCAGTTCCGCGGAACGTGCAGTGCAGAGCGCGTTCCGTACACCGTTCGATGTAACAGCCGAGGTCAATATCAGGCCAGAATTTAAACTGCCGCCAGTAATCACGCGCTTTCTTGAATCATCTTTTCAGGAAAGAGGGAGTGGTTCCGGAAGTGGAAGCGGCAGCGGAAGTGGCAGAGGAAGCGGAAGCGCAGACGCAGGCGGAGGGGAAGAGCCGACAAATCCTGGGGGCGGAAATAATGTTACCCCCGGTCCAAATCCTGCAAGGCTGTCAGGAGGTGACCATAGAACATCAGGCGCCCCCGGCGGTTCGGGTTACGGAAGCAATGGTCTGGAACTGTATGGACAGGACAGACAGAGCTCTGGCATCAGTTCTTATACAGGCAGTGGTTTTACAGGGTATGACATACCGGTTCCGGACGGAAGTTCAGAAGATACGCAAGAGATATGGGACAGCAGAGAAGGTGTTCCTGAAGAACAGAGCAGTGCAGCAGGGGTTCAGGTGTCTGTGGATATTGCCATGTCTCCGGAATTTCACATCTCCGGTGCAGAAGGGCAGAAAGAAGGGGATATGTTACAGAGCATTCGGCAGCATTTGCGGGAACTGGCAGATGAAGTCGGTGGAGAGATTGCAGAGAGGCTGTCAGAAGTATTTGGAAACATGCCTCTGAAAGGACAGTGATATGAGTGGGAAGTGAGCAGAATGTGGGCAGAAAGGAGAAACAGAATAATGTTTCTCCGCTGTCAGAAAAAGTTCCGGCCAGGAAAAAGGCCAGCGGTATCAGTATCAAACTGGTTACCGTTGGAAAGAAAAAGAAAAAATTCACCTTCCCGTCCCTGCCGGAAAAGATTACATGCAAAAGTGCGGCCAAATACCAGAGCTTTGATACCCTGTCTAAAGGCACCGTAAAGGTGCCGGCGGGCACGGAAGCCAGGGAAATTTCATGGGAAGGGGAGTTTTTCGGAAAGAAAAAGAAAAAAGAAGCCATTGTAAAAAAGTCTGCCTGGAAAAAACCTTCGGACTGTGTGAAAACACTGGAAAATTACATGAAAAAGGGAACCGTCCTGAACCTGATTGTTACGGGAACCTTTATTAACATGGATGTAACCATTTCTTCTTTTCAGGCGGTGGCTTATGGTGCTTACGGAAACATCCGCTACACCATATCTTTTGTGGAAAAAAAGCCTCTGAAAATATACACCGTGAAAGAAAAGAAAAAAAAGTCTCCGGCCAAAAAGACCAGGACCAGAAATGAGGCAGAACAGGTGCAGGAAACAGCAGATACTTCTTATGTGGTGAAAAGCGGCGACAATCTCTGGAAGATTGCCCAGGCCTGTTACGGGTCAGGGGCTCAGTGGACCAGGATTTATGATGCGAATGCGGGAACCATTGAAGCGGCTGCAAGACAGCACGGGAGGGCAGATTCCGATCACGGGCACTGGATTTATCCTGGGACGGTTCTTACAATTCCGATATAAGGAGGCAGAAAATGATTAATCTTGCAAATATACAGTATCATGTGGTGGCGGTGGACGAAGAGGGGAAACGCTATAAAATCCAGGATTATATCGAGAATCTTGGGTGGGAAGAAAATGAAAAGGAGCTTTCTGCCCGGCTGTCTTTTACTGTTCGGAATGATAAAACATCAAAAGGATATCTGTCGGGCATTCTAAAGCCTGGCTGCCTGATCCTGGTATCTTCCACGGATGGCGGTTCCCTGAATCAGGAGGTCATAAGGGGGTATGTGAACACCTGGAATCCATTTTTGCAAAACAGCGGAAGGGAACTGAAATGTGTCTGCTATGACGAACTTTACAGTCTGCAGAAGAGCCAGGAAAACCTCTATTTCCCTTCCGGTACCGGCACGAAGTCGGCGGTTACGGGAATCCTGAATGCCTGGAAACTGCCGCTGAGGAAGTATGAAGGGCCTGACGTTGCCCATGGAAAACTGAAATTCAATAACCGGTACCTTTCGGATATTCTGCTGGAACTGCTGGACGACGCCGTGAAAAAAGGCGGGGAAAAGTGTATTCTGCGGGCTGCAGAAGGAAAGGCGGAAATCGTTTTGCGGGGCAGTAATAAAAATGTATATATTTTCAGGGCGGATAATATAAAAGCAGTCAGCGAGAGCCAGAACATTGACAATCTGGTAACCCGCGTGACCGTGACAGGACAGGCGGATGATGAAGGAAAGAGCAGTGTGGAGGCAACGCTGGACGGTTTCACAAAGTATGGAATCCGTCAGAGGATATATGTCAGGAGTTCCGATGAAACACCGGAGGCGGCAAAATCTGCCGCTCAGGAAATTTTAAATGAAGAAGGAACCATAAAAAAAGAAATTTCCCTGCAGGGCCCGGATGTTCCCGTAATCCGAAAAGGAGACAGGATAGAGCTTGAGGCGGGGCTGACAAAAGGAAGTTTTTATGTGAAAAGTGTCCGGCATGATGCGGATGCCTGCAGCATGTCCGTGAATCTGGAAAAAACGGAGCGGGAAAAAGTAAAACAGGAAACGTCGGAAACAAATAAGGACCATAATGTGGGAGACATTGTGAATTTCCATGGAGGGACCCACTATATTTCTTCCTATCCAGGAGGCAGAGGCTATTCTGCAGGTGCAGGGCCGGCGAAAATTACAAAAAAGAACGGTTCCGGACAGGCACATCCATGGCACCTGATTCATGCGGACAGTACCAGCAACGTATATGGGTGGGTGGATGACGGAACCTTTGACTGAAAGAAAGGACATGGTCCGTGAAAGGCATCCGGACAGAGAAAGGAGGAAAGAATGGCATTTGAAGGAAATTCAGGAATCAGCAGACTGGCAGCTGTGATTGCGGGAAGAATGCGGGAGGAATGCAGCGCTCCCCTGTCGGTGGATTTTGGAGAAGTGCAGGAAGACGGAAGCCTTGTAACCAATACATTTCCGGTTCCGATACCAGGGGGAGAATATTCTGTGCTGGGATATCTTTCCTCCGTCAGTCCGGGGAGCAGAGTGCTGGTGGCGTGGGTTGCCAGCGAGGCGGTGGTTCTTAGGACGGTGAAACGTTCCTGATTCCGTTGTGGAAGGAGGTGAGCAGATGGCAGGAACTTTATTTCCGGTATTTGAAGTTCCGGAATTTAAAGAGGACAGTTCAGAGTATGATGTTCAGTATAAAAGAAGTGCGAAATGGGATGTGCAGTCCGGGGATTTTGTCAGAGACGGGGCGAACCGCGTGGCGGAGTGCAGCGGCCGGGAAGCATTTATGATCTGGTGTTATAAGACTGCACAGACAGAACGGTATGCCTGTCTGGCTTATCCTCCTGAGATTGGCGTGGAAATGGAAGTCGCCATGGAGGATGATGACGAGATGACCGTGGAGTCCATGGTGGAGCGGACCATTACAGATGCGCTTCTTGTAAATCCCAGGACAGAAGCTGTCCAGGATTTTGAATTTTCCTGGAACGGGGATGAAATGCACTGCAGGTTCCAGGTAAAAGGAGCAGACTGGGAGGAACTGATAACGATTACCATATAAGATTAGGGTGTCAAAAGGGTGCGCCGCACCCGCTCATAGCATATATTGATGTGCAAATACATTTGCAATAGCAATATATGCTATGAGCGTAGCACCAAAGGTGCTTTTGACATCCTAATCCATATAAAAAAGCAAGGAGGCGACAGAATGCAGCCGGATTTTACAGCGCCGGATTTTATGGATAACAGTTCGGCAGAAGAAATTCATGAAAGGATGATGGAGAACCTGCCGGATGACATTGATGATATGCCGGGAGGATTCCCCTTTGATTTTACCATGCCGGCAGCCCTGGAAAAGGCGGAACTTCTTCAGTACCACCTGACAAGGGCGCTGATGGTGGCTTTTCCCCAGTATGCCTGGGATGAATGGCTGGATATGCATGGAAAACAGGTTCATCTGGCCAGACATGAGGCAGGAAAGGCTTCCGGAAAGATATGTATTACCGGCCTGGCCGGCACGGAAATTGCCGAAGGTACGGTGTTTTGCACGCCGGCAACGGAATCCGGACCTTCTCTGGAGTTTGGTACAGACGAAAGGTGTATCATCGGAGAGGAGGGAAAAGCGGAAGTGGGAATTACCGCTCTGGAACCGGGAACCATGTACAATGTGAAAGCAAACGCTGTTTCCATTATGGCAAAGCCGGTAAAGGGGATTACAGAGGCCGGCAACCCGGAGCCGATACAGGGCGGGACAGACCGGGAGAATAACGACGATTATTACGACAGGATTGCAGCGGAATATGAAAACAGCAGGACGTACCTTGGAAATGACGGGGACTATATCCGATGGGCGAAGGAAGCCGGAGCAGGAGCATGTATTGTGGTATCAGCTTCTCACGGACCGGGAACGGTAAAGCTGGTGCTTGTGGACACAGAAGGACATCCGGCTTCTGAACATCTGGTGAAGAAAGTATATGACTACATTGTATCACCGGATGACAGAGAAAAAAGGCTGCTTCCAACTGCCTGTGCAGAACTGGAATGCGTGTCTGCTTCAACCGTACCGGTTTCTTATGTGTGTACCGGAATAGAGCATGACCATACCACAGATATGGAGCAGATTCAGAAAGAATTTTCTGAAGCAGTCAGACAGGTCTACACAGAGGCAAAGCAGGAAGGCGTTCTTCGGTATAACGATGTCCGTCCTCTGCTCAGCGCTGTTCACGGCGTAGAGGATTTTGACACCTTTCTTATGAACGGAGCTATGGAAAATATCCGAATACAGGATGAAGAATACCCGGAAACCGGCACAGTTGAATTTCGTCAGGAGGTGTGAGACATGTCAGAACATGAACCGGGCGGCTTTCCCACCAGTGAAAGCGCCAGAAGGCAGCTTTCTTATGTGACGGAAGGGTTTTACGATAATTCCTATGTTGGAAAATGGCTGTTTCAGGTAATGGGACTGGAATATGACGATGCCAGAAAGATTCTGGAAGAACTGCCCCGGCAGTTTTTTCCGGAAACAGCCACATGGGGGCTGATGTATCATGAGATAAAGTGGGGGCTTCCCGTCAGGGAACATCTTTCTTATGAGGAACGACGGAAAATGATTTATCAGATAAGAGATTTTAAGGCGCCCATGACGCCGCATCGGATGGAAACTTATTTCACCAGTGTACTGGATTTTCAGGTTCATGTGTCAGACATCCATGATGCCGGGAAATATGGCTTTTGTCCGGAACATCCGAATATTTTCCGGGTGGATTTCACCGGAGATGGAACGCTGGATGCAAAAAAGGTGAAGTCCATGCTGGACAGCCTGAAACAGTCACACACAGTTTATATCATAAATGACAGAGTCGTGATTGAACTGGATAACCGGGAGATGGAGAAATTTGCCCTGCCCGGAATGAAAATAAAACTGTCCTGTCCCTTCTGGGAAAAAGATACAGTGGATGGCAGCATGTTTCTGAACCGGATTCTGCAGAAACTTCACATGAGAATCCGGCAGGGAGCAGCAGTGGCAGAAAACCGGGAAAAGGCAGAGGCTTCTGTTGTTTTCCGGAAAAACCAGTGGTATCTGGATGGAACATACAGAATGGACGGGGCCAAAGAAATAAATGCAGAGATTACAGAGGAGGTATTGTAGCTATGACAGATTATGCAAATCATACAGAAGCAGTGGTAACCCTGCTGGCACGCACAAAAATGATGAAAGCGAGGGCGGGGATTTTGCCCCTTCCGAAAATCACAGGGATTGCTTTCGGGGATGGCGGAACGGACAGTGACAGCCAGGTTCTGACGCCCGATGGGAGCCAGACAGAACTGAATCATGAGTTGCTCCGGAAACCAATAGACCGGTACACAGTTCTTTCTGATACGAAATGCAGATATGAATGTACACTGGAAAAGGGAGAACTTACCGGAGCATACATCAGTGAGGCAGCCCTTTATGATGAAGAAGGAGACCTGGTTGCTATCAAGAATTTTCTTCCCAAGGGGAAAGACAGTGACCTGGAAATGACAATACAGATGGATGATGAATTTTAGGAGGGAATGGTATGGCAGATTTTGAGATTCCGGAACATCTGGAATATAACAGAAGTATAAGAAAATTTGAAATGACAGACCCGGCCCATGCAGATCTGTTTAATGCGGTGGTACAGACCCTTATCAATAATGATGAATTTCTCAAAAGGGTGGTAGAAAAGCAGAAAGAAGACGCCCTGGATAAAACCGGGGACGCGAAAGACACTACGGTGACGTTCGACAGCGAGGATGAGGAACATCCGTCAGGCTGGACAGACATTGCGCCTGTAACAGGCGGAGAAAAGCAAAGCAGTCTGTGGCAGAAGGTTTCCTTGTTTACAAAAAATGTCCGGTACCTGTGGAAACTGTGCGGGACGAATGATATTTCCGGACTGGCAGACGGGACGCTGACGGGGGCAGTCAGTAAGTTAAACACCGATATTACTGTCAGACTTAGCGATAAGATAACTCTTCACTGTGTTGGAAAGTATGTTGAAATCGACTTGTATGATTATACGATTTCAGATAATATCATTATTCCGGCTGAATATATCCCTCTGGGGC
>NZ_KE159567.1:345911-347459 GCF_000403845.2 Eubacterium sp. 14-2
ATCGGTGTTTAGTGAACTATGGGAAATAAAGTAAGAAAACTGGAAGAAACGGTGTTTACAATCTATTCCTGCATATGATATATTTTTATGAAGGAACAATCGTGTTACAGGGTGTGTTGACCTCATTCCAAAAGAATGGGGGTGATGCCTGTGAAAAATCATTTTGATTTTAAGGATTTAATGACCTTTGGTCTTTTCCTTCTGGCGTTGCTTACATTCGTTTTTACGTTTTGTAAGTAGTTTTACATAGCAAAAACCACCCTGATACTTTGGTCGGTGTTCGGGTGGCTTTGCTGCTTTTATATCGGTCAATCCCTTGTGGGCGATTGTTCCTTTTGATGTCTTTACTATAGCACACAAAGTAATTGATTGCAAGGGTTTTGTTCTGGTATGATTGTGCCGGAGGTGGTTACAGTTATGGACATTCGAGAACAGATCATACAGAAAGTTATGGAATCTCTGGAAGGACGGGTGGAGCCGGAAACCATGGACCTTGTGCAGGATGTGCTGGTTCTGGAACTGAACCGGTATGAGGTACAGGAACGGTGTACGGATGTGTCGGTGCCTGATCACAGTGCGGAACGGATGCTGAAAAAGTTCCTTGCCACAAAGCGGATTGAAGGGACTGCGGAGTCCACCCTGAACCGGTATGCGGATGAAAACCGGAAACTGATACAGTTCCTTGCAAAGCCCCTGTACGAGGTGACAGCCTATGATATCCGGTTTTATCTGTCATACCGCAGGGAGAAATCCGAAGTGAAGCTGAGCAACCGGACACTGGACGGAATCCGCAGGTGTTATTCCAGTTTTTTCGGATGGCTGTCAGCGGAAGGCCTGATCGGCCGGAATCCCTGTGCGGCCATTAAGCAGATAAAATACCGGAAGAAGGTAAAGAAACCCTATTCCGCTGCGGAAATGGAAAGGCTGCGGAGGGCCTGTGAGAATATCCGGGACCTGGCATTACTGGATTTCCTGTACTGTACGGGGTGCAGGGTATCGGAAGTGGCCAGGCTGAATACAGATGATATTGATTTTGAACGGATGGAATGCACGGTACTGGGAAAGGGGAATAAGGAGCGTACGGTATACCTTTCAGAAGTGGCGGCCATGCACCTGAAGGACTATCTTACTTCCAGAACCGATACCGGAGAAGCGCTGTTTGCGGGAAAAGGGACAGAGCGGCTGGGAAAGAACGGGATAGAGGTAATCCTGAAACGGATCGGAGGAAAAGCGGGGGTGGCCAACGTACATCCGCACCGGTACCGCAGGACACTGGCTACCAACCTTCTGGACCGTGGGATGAACATACAGGATGTGGCGGCGATACTGGGACATGCGGATCTGAAAACCACGCAGGTATACTGTTACATATCCCAGAAGAATGTAAAGACAGCATACAGTAAGTATGCGGTATAGAGGATAAACATATCATATGAGGGTGGGAATACTCCGGTTTCAGCGCCGGAGTTTTTGTTGTACCCAAAAATATCGGAGAGGAAGAGAAAAGAGAGAATCAGAGAGAAAAGCAGAAATCTGCTAAACACCGAT
>NZ_KE159567.1:347669-562669 GCF_000403845.2 Eubacterium sp. 14-2
ATCGGTGTTTAACCCACCAATCTTACATTTACCCGAACAGAAGCACTTTACAAATCGCCTCTGAGCAATATTCTTATGCAAAAGTGAAGTGAGGGTAAACCAATACATGAAAAAATACAGAATTTTATACAGCGAAACTGACGGGAATAACTGTTCACTGTTGCAATATCCTGTTCCAGTCTGCCTGTATCAGAATGGAAAACGCCTGAAAGACGGGCAGAAGAAAAGTATATCCACAAAAGGCAGAAAAGGCTGTTCCAGGAGAGCGTTTTAGAATTACAATAAGTATCAGGGCAGAGAATACTGCCCGACTTAAGAGAAGGAACCAATGAAAGAAGGACAGATGTTATGAGCAGAAAGGTGGACGAAAGCAGCCAAAATCCGAGGGGAGGGAAGGCCATGGCACAGGGATCGTGACTTTGATTTTGGCGGAGTCTGCCATCGAGGCGGTGAATTGAAAATGATTTTTTGAACTGGAATGTTGACAGGATTTCGAAGATACAGAATGAAAGTGCCAAAAACTTAAAACGGCATTGCGCTAGAAGTGGAGTGAAAATTGCAAAATGTATGTTCCTGTAAGCCGAAGGCCCATAGAAAACCATATTTTTTTGGTATTATTGTTTGTGCATTGGCTGTTGAAATTAAAAGCAAAGAAGAGTATGGATTTCTGAAAGGAAATAAAGAACCTGAAGCAATTTTTGAGGAATATTTGAAATAACTTCACTGAATAAAATATATAGAAACAGATAAAAAGCTGTAAAAATCCACGTTGAATTTTACAGTTTTTGTGTATAATAGAAGCAGCAGAAACAATTTAAAATCAAAAGAAGGAGCGGAAAGGATATGGCAAATATTTTACCAGTATCTGATTTGAGAAATTATAATGAAGTCCTGAAAAATTGTCAGAAAGGAGAACCGGTATATCTGACTAAGAATGGCAGAGGACGTTTCGTAGTTATGGATATTGAAGATTATGAGCGTGATCGTTTTTTGATAGCACAATAATGATAACAAATTGATAATATTGTTCAGCACAGCCTATGGACTCAGGACAGGAGAGCACATAGAAAACCCTACAATTGGCGGTCTGATGAGCGGTGAACAGCTGTACCAGATGTATGGCAGCCGGCCTGTGGTATTAACAGAAAATCAGCAGGAGAAGAAATAGTAAAAATTTATGAAACAGATCTTTGGAAATTACCAATTTGGATTCGCAGACAGGAAAAAGACAGTCTGGCGGTTTATTCATTTCTGATATCTGCAGTCCTGTAAATCAGCCAGCCCCGCTGTACAGCAGGGGCTGGCTGATGATAAGATCTGACATGTCATATGCCGCAAAATATGCTGCACAAAATCAGCTTTTATTTTTTCAGGGATTCTTCCTGCAGTTTGTCGAATTCTGCCATGCATTCGTCCACGGTTGCTCCGTTTAACAGATTCCGCACGATATTACAGGTATTTCCCCACTGTTCCACCTTCATACTGGCATTGGAACCCAGTACATAAATATTTTCATTGAAACGGTCGTTCAGAGGTTTTAAAGCGTCAATACATTCCACCTGTACATTTTTGGAGGGAGAAATGACGTTGTTGGTCTCTGTGTACTTCTGAAGAGCTTCGTCGGAAAGAATTACGTCCAGAACATCCATGGTATCTTTCAGATGTTCTGCTTCTGCACAGACGCCAAAGCCTGTCACTGATACCACAGGCATCTGTCCCAGCTTGCTGGGGAACCCGATAACCTGCAGATTAAAATCCGGTTTTCCATAGGCGGTGTCTGCATTTGCGGCACCCCAGTAGGCCATAACAATGGGAGTTTTCTGAGCCAGAAAATCAGGCCCTTCTCCTTCGATTGCTTCATAGGTATAAGCTGTTTTGGCGTCTACATAGCCTTTGTCAATCAGTTCCTGCAGAAATTCAAAGCCAGGGCGCATGTAATCGCTGTATTTTGCTTCTCCGCTGTTTAATGCAGCGATTTCCTGGTCTGTGGTATCTCCGTTGTATAAATCTGCATAAGCCTGTGCGAACACAAAATTTTCCAGCCACCAGCGGTTGGCCCCCACGGGGGTCTCAATTCCGTTTTCTTTCAATACTCTGCAGCATTCCAGAAATTCTTCCGGCGTGTTGGGCAGTTCCAGGTTATATTTATCGAACATGTCTTTGTTTATAAACAGGCCGTTTACCACTACTTCCTGGGGAACAGCCACTAATTTTCCATTAATGGTATTGGCTGTTTTTACCACGTCACGCAGGTTCCTGGCACAGTCGAGATCTGATAAATCAGCAAGTTTTTTTTCTTCCCCAAGGGTTCGGATTGTATCCGGATTTAACAGGTAAAAATCATCCATATTGTTCCGGGCCCGGTCCAGGGATACTTCATCATAAGATTTTTCCTGATAATTTTCTGCTGTATAAGTCCGGTATTCCACCGTTACACCCAGCTTTTCTTCTGCCATGCCCACGGTTATGTCAAATGCAGTTCTGGAAACATTTTCATTTTCCGGGTCAGATTTTTCCATGGGGGCAAACAGCATGACTGAACGAATACGGTCTTCATTATCTTTCGCCAGATTTTTATCGGAAGAATGATTCTGTCCGCAGGATGATGACGTGACAGTTATCAGTCCGGCCAGCAAAAGGGTTCCTGCTTTATAAAAAATGTTCTTCATTTTCCGGTTCCTTTCTTTGAAGATATTGATTTATTGTTTTCTTTAACAGGTTCATGTCCACTGGTTTTGCAATATGGGCATTCATGCCTGCTTCTAAAGCGTCTTTCACATCCTCAGCAAAAGCATTTGCAGTCATTGCAATAATCGGTATTGTTCCGGCGTCCTCACGATTCAGCTTCCGGATGGCTCTGGTAGCTTCATATCCGTTCATCCGGGGCATCTGAACATCCATCAGAACAGCGTCAAAAGTTCCTGGCGGTGCATTTATGAAGCGTTCCAGTGTGATCTGACCGTCCTCGGCAATTTCGCAGGCAGCGCCTTCCAGTTCCAGAAGCTGTGCAAGGATTTCCGCGTTGATTTCATTATCTTCTGCCACAAGGAAATGACAGCCTTCCAGGCTGTACTGTTCCAGGGGGGCTGTATCTGCTTCACGATGTTCCAGTTCTGTGCGGACCTCCAGAATTTTTTCTTTCAGTGCAGATACAAAAAAGGGTTTGGCGAGGAATCCGTCAATTCCTGCCTGGGCAGCTTCTTCTTTCAGATCATCCCAGTCGTATGCGGTAAGAAACAGAATGGGGATATGTTTATCCACAGAGGCACGGATTCTTCTGGCAGTTTCCACTCCATCCATACCAGGCATTTTCCAGTCCAGTAAAATGACATGGTAAGGTTCGTCTTTCTGACTTGCCTCACAGGCCAGTCTGGTTCCGTCTTCTCCATTCAGGGCAGAGTCTACCAGCACACCGCTGTCTTCCATTAACATCTGTACATTTGCACAGATATCTTCCTCATCATCCACCACCAGAATTCTGGAAATATTATGAGTTTTCCAGAATTTTTCGTCTGTACGTTCTTCCGGGATACGCAGTTCCAGTTCTACGGTAAAAAGACTTCCCCGGTTTATCTCACTGGTTACATGGATGGTTCCGCCCATCAGTTCCACAATATTTTTGGTAATGGCCATGCCGAGTCCGGTTCCCTGCACCTTGTTAGTGGTACTGTTTTCCGCTCTGGTGAAGGCGTCAAAAACAGTTTCCAGATACTCCGGCGTCATACCGTATCCATTGTCCTCTACTTCAATACGGATATGCTCATACTGGCTGGAACGCTGCTCCAGTCCCATAATTCGAAAACAGATGGTTCCGCCCTCCTGGGTATATTTTACTGCGTTTGAGAGCAGATTAATCAGAATCTGGTTGATTCTTGTTTCATCTCCTGCAAGACATTCATTTTTAATCCCGGTCACCGTTACCTCAAAGGTCTGTTTTTTTGCTTTGGCTGCCGGACGGATAATGGCGTCTACAGAAGATACTATGCTGCTCAGAGTGAATTCGCCAATATTCAGAACCACTTTTCCGCTTTCAATTTTGGAAACATCCAGCACATCATTGATGAGACTAAGCAGATGCTGGCCAGAGGCAGTGATTTTTCTGGTATATTCCCGGATCTTTTTGGGATTATCCGCATCTTTTGCCAGCAAAGTGGTAAATCCCAGAATGGCGTTCATGGGTGTTCGAATATCATGAGACATATTGGAGAGAAACATGGTTTTGGATTTGCTGGCCACCTGTGCCGCCTGCAGAGCTTCTGCCAGCTGCCGGTTGTGCAGTTCCCGTTCCTTTTCCCGTTCTCTCCGGGCTTTTTTCTGATTCCTTTCGGCGAAAAAATATATTGCACAGCAGAACAGAAAGGCAACCAGCATAACTGCCACTACCGTAAGAATATTCTGATTTACTGCGCTGCCTTCCCGCTGTATGGCCTCTATTGGTACATATCCAATCAGATAAATGGTTCCGTCATTTACCGACCACATGTAGATCAGAGATTTTTTGTCCTGAACATCATGATAGAACATGACATCTTTACCGGTTTTTATACTGTTTGTGATTTCATTTTGCACATCGTCTTCCATAATCTGGTTGGCACGGTAAAAATCTTCCAGATTCACATGGCCGGCTTCCCGTTCTCCCATTCCTTTGGGCTTCAGTACAAGCCGCTCACTTTTGGCGTCCATAATATAGAGAGAAGCCATACTGTTATAAAATCTGTTGGGCAGTGCTGTGTCCAGAGATTCGTAAATATATTCAATGTAGAGTGTTGCTGCTGTCTGTCTGTTCTTTATGATGGGGCATTTCAGAGTATAGGACCATGCTCCCATATGGTTTATATAAGAAGCGGAAATGGGCAGGCCTTCTACTTTTTTTCCGGAAGAGAAGTCCAGTTCTTCCGGATAAAAAGGTTCTCCTGTATTTGAAATTCCTTCGGATTCACCAACGGGTACCAGAGACAGCTTTACCATGGTCTTGTTCCGATTGTAAGTACGGATAAATTCTTCCGGATTTTCCATCATCTCGATTTCTCTGGCAATCAGTTTCTGGAATTCTGCTTCTTTGTTAAAAATTGCCTCAATTGTCCCCTGAATTAAATCCAGATTTTCACTGAGGTTGTCAATAGCTGCTTCGGACATTTCCTGGGCGGTTCTTCTGGCAACAGAAAATACAAATAATCCAAGAATACAGAAAACGGTTGCAAAGGATACAATCAGGGCAAACTCTTTGCCGGACCTGTCTTTTTTTACTTTCTTTTTCATTTTATAAATCACCTTTTATATAACTGCGTTTGTAATCCTATTGTACCTTGAAAGACCTGGCAAAGTCAAGAAAAGGCTGGCTGCCCCTGGTGAAAAATCATGGGCAGCCAGCCTCCTGCGGTATGGGAAATAAGTAGCAGATTTATTTCCTTCCACAGCATTGCTTATATTTTTTTCCGCTTCCGCAGGGACAGGGATCGTTGGGATATACCTTTGCGGAGTCACGTTTTCTGGGACCTTTCTGCATGGATTCATCCCGATTGGTTCCCGTTACTTTTGCCACCTGTTCCCGTTCTACTTTCTGTTCAATTCTCACATGGAACAGCAGGCGCACCGTGTCTTCCTGGATATTTGCAATCATTCCGTCGAACATGTCGTAACCGCTCATCTTGTATTCCACCAGCGGATCACGCTGACCATATGCCTGCAGGCCGATACCCTGGCGGAGCTGGTCCATATCGTCGATGTGGTCCATCCATTTGCGGTCGATGACTTTCAGAAGCACCACCCGCTCCAGTTCACGGACAGCTTCCGGCTCCGGAAATTCTGCTTCTTTCATTTCATATGCTTTTACTGCCTGTTCTTTCAGACTGTGCTTCAGTTCATTGGCCTGAATATTTTTAACATCTTCCGGAGTTACCGGTTTCAGAGGAATAATGGGAATCAGAAGCTGATTCAGTTCGTTCAGGTCCCATTCCTCACTTCCCTGATCTGCGGAAATACAGGTGTCTACCGTATTCTCCACCCGGTCAGTGATCATTTTGTAGATTACATCCCGCATGCTTTCCCCGTCCAGTACCCGGCGGCGTTCTGCGTAGATGATTTCCCGCTGTTCGTTCATAACCTGATCGTATTCCAGAAGATTTTTACGGATTCCAAAGTTGTTGCTCTCGATTTTCATCTGGGCTTTTTCAATGGCGTTTGTCAGCATTTTGTGCTGAATCTGTTCATTTTCCGGTACGCCCAGTGCATTGAACATACCCATCAGCTTTTCGGAGCCAAAAAGCCGCATCAGATCGTCTTCCAGAGAAATGAAGAACTGGGATTCACCCGGATCTCCCTGCCGGCCGGAACGTCCCCGGAGCTGATTGTCAATACGTCTGGATTCGTGCCGTTCCGTACCGATGATTTTCAGCCCTCCGGCAGCTTTGGCGTCTTCGTCCAGTTTGATGTCCGTACCACGGCCGGCCATGTTGGTGGCAATGGTTACAGCTCCGTGCTGACCGGCTTCTGCCACGATTTCAGCTTCCAGCTCGTGGAATTTGGCGTTCAGGACTTTGTGCTGGATGCCCCGGCGTTTCAGCATACCGCTGATTAATTCAGAAGTCTCAATGGTGATGGTACCTACCAGTACCGGCTGGCCTTTGGCATGGGCCCTTTCTATTTCCTCTACTACTGCATGGAATTTTTCTTTTTTGGTCTTATATACTGCGTCCTGCAAATCTTCCCGGACAACCGGCATGTTTGTGGGAATTTCAATAACGTCCATACCGTAAATATCACGGAATTCCTTTTCCTCGGTCAGGGCAGTACCGGTCATTCCGGCTTTTTTCGTATATTTATTAAAGAAATTCTGGAAAGTGATGTTGGCCAGGGTTTTGCTTTCCCGTTTTACCTTTACATGCTCTTTTGCCTCAATGGCCTGATGGAGGCCGTCGGAATAACGCCGGCCGGGCATAATACGTCCGGTAAATTCATCTACAATCAGAACTTTTTCATCCTGCACCACATAATCCTGATCCCGGAACATGAGATTGTGGGCCCGCAGAGCTAAAATCACATTGTGCTGGATTTCCAGATTTTCCGCATCTGCCAGGTTTTCAATCCGGAAGAACTGTTCTACCTTTTTCACACCTTCTGCTGTGAGATTTACAACTTTGTCTTTTTCGTTTACAATAAAGTCTCCCGTTTCTTCCTGTTCCACACCCATAATGGCGTCCATTTTGGAAAATTCGGGCATATCCTCGCCGCGGGTAAGCTGTCTTGCAAGAACATCACAGGCTTCGTAAAGACTGGTGGATTTTCCGCTCTGGCCGGAGATAATCAGGGGCGTTCGGGCTTCGTCAATCAGTACCGAGTCAACCTCGTCGATGATGGCATAACAGAGATCCCGCTGTACCAGCTGTTCTTTGTAAATAACCATATTGTCGCGAAGATAATCGAATCCCAGCTCATTGTTGGTCACATAGGTAATGTCGCAGCCATAGGCTTTCCGGCGCTCATCGTTATCCATGGAGTTCAGTACCACGCCTACGGTCAGTCCCAGAAATTCGTGTACCTTTCCCATCCATTCCGCATCACGGTGAGCCAGATAATCGTTGACGGTAACAACATGAACTCCTTTTCCCTCCAGGGCATTCAGATAGGCAGGCAGAGTGGATACCAGTGTTTTTCCTTCACCGGTTTTCATTTCTGCAATACGTCCCTGATGGAGGATAATACCGCCGATTAACTGTACCCGGTAATGTTCCATACCAAGGGTACGCCTTGCCGCTTCCCGTACCACTGCATATGCTTCCGGCATCAGCTGGTCCAGTGTCTCTCCCTCTTCCAGCCTCTTTTTTAATTCCTTTGTTTTGCCTTTCAGCTGTTCATCGGGCAACTCCATCATGGAAGGACGGTAAGATTCAATTTTTTCCACAATGGGATTGATTCTTTTTAATTCCCGTTCACTGTGGGTCCCGAAAACTTTATTCATAATACCCATAATATTTGCTCCTGTTTTCACTTCGGCGGTAAATACCGCCGATTCTATTCCGTTTATAAGGACAACTTCTTATATTGTACCACTTAATGATTTTATTCACAATACTTTATCCCATGAACGAATTATGAATTTTTTATGAAATTCCCTTTTCCTTTCGGAGATTTTGTGTTATACTTTTCAGTAATATTTTCCGGTATACAGCGGTATCTGACGGATATCGGATGTGCTGTACCGTCGTGCGTTCCCCGGAAAGCCGTATGGATTCCATGCGGGAAGAGGACGGAGGAATCTTTATGGAAAAGGAGATGGATAAAATGAGCTATATGTATAAGACCAGAGGAACCTGTTCCACTCAGATTGAAGTTGAGCTGGATGGAAATGTTGTGAAATATGTGAAGTTTACCGGTGGCTGTCATGGAAATCTGCAGGCGATTCCCAAACTGGTGGAGGGTATGACCATCGAACAGGTGGAGGAAAAAATAGGCGGTATTTCCTGTAACGGAAGACCCACTTCCTGCGGCGACCAGCTTGCCAAAGCCTGCCGGGCTGCTTATGAAGCAGCTCAGAAGTAGATGTTTCGTATCAGAACAGATGAATAACAGATGAGATACATTCCCGCGTTCCATTCTGCTTTCAGGCAGAGGGGAGGCGGGTTTTTGATGCCGGAAATTCTGAATCCGGTTTGCCTGCGGTTATTTTTGTATTAAGACGGCCATTCTGGAATGAAACTTAAATTTTCAGAATATTCTACAACTTATTTCTATTATTTCATTTATAAGCAGCTTTAATATAAAATTTTAAAAATAATTGTTGACATTTTAAAATTTATTAGATATAATAAACTCACAAAACAAAACAACGACAGCAAACAAAATTCAGAGAAGGAGGTACAGACCACCGAAAACAGAATGTAATATCTCATAATTCAGGAAAGAGAGGTACGGACCACCAGAATAAGAAAATGAAATCTTCTCAGTTTATAAGCAGAGGAGGTACAGGACAGACAGAATGGAAATCTTTCCGATAAGGAATTTTGGAAATGGAGAGACGGAAGTTGGTTTTCCGGAACAGAATTATTTTTAGAAGCTGAAATCAGAAGTTGAGTTTTCGGAATGGGAAATTATAGTAAGGTTATTATCCGGACTGTTGATATTTAATTTGGATGATTCCAGACGGTTCAGACGTGAACCGGATATGAGCAGAAGCGATAACATCCGATCTTATATTTTCGGAATGGGGAAACAAAATAAGACAGAAGCGGATACGAAATGTTTTGTACTGGATTTAACTGAAGATTTACAGATTCAGAAGTCCGAAGCAGAAAGATTTTAAGAAAAAGAAGAAATCAGGAGGAATTTCAAGAGAAGCCCTGAGTTAGCAATCAAAGAAGAAACAGCGTATGATATTCCAGTGCGATTCGTTCATATATGGATACATACCATTTGACTCAGAGGTAGCAAAATTTCCAGGAAAGGAATCAGGATTTCAGAAAGAATGAGGTAGAGTCCCATGGACAACATAGCATAGAAGGCTGCACCAGATGAAGTTGATATCGGTGCAGCCTTTTAGTTGTTGTACAGGTTCACTTATGCAAAAGGAAAGAGCCGCTCAGGCGGAGAATCCTGCAAAGCAGGATTCTTTGTTCTGTCATTCTTAATAGGCTTTTCCCCAGTAAATCAGTTTATGTGCAGGCTTTCCGCAGCAAACGCATACGTCTGAGACAGCTTTCTGTTCTTCCAGAGGCATACAGCGGGAAGTGGCTGTTGTGTCTTCTTTTATTTTATTTTCGCATTCCACGTCACCGCACCACATGGCCCGTATAAATCCTGGTTTATGTTCCACAGCGTCTTTAAACTCATCGTAGGAGGTTACATCTGTAACATGAGACTGCTGGTGTTTTTTTGTCCGTTCAAACATATCTTTCTGAATGGTTTTCAGCAGTTCCGCTGCAGTTTCTGCCGCATTTTCCAGGGCACATTCGATTTTTTCTCTGGTGTCCCGGCGTACCAGCACACATTTTCCGGCTTCCATGTCTTTGGGACCAAGTTCAATACGGATGGGAATACCGCGCATTTCCTGTTCAGAGAATTTCCAGCCGGGGCTCTTGTCACTGTCGTCCATTTTTACGCGGATGCCTGACTGTTTCAGCATGTCTTTTAATTCAGCAGCTTTGTCCAGAACTCCTTCTTTATGCTGCTGGATGGGAATTACCATAACCTGAACCGGTGCAATTTCCGGTGGGAGCACAAGGCCGGAGTCGTCGCCGTGTACCATGATAATTGCTCCGATCAGCCGGGTGGTCATTCCCCAGGAGGTCTGATGGACGTACTGGAGTTTGTTGTCTTTGTCTGTGTACTGAATATGAAAGGCCCTGGCAAATCCGTCTCCGAAGTTGTGGCTGGTGCCGGACTGGAGCGCTTTGCCGTCGTGCATAAGCGCCTCGATGGTGTAGGTTGCTTCTGCGCCGGCAAATTTTTCTTTCTCTGTTTTGCGTCCGCGGATGACCGGCATTGCCAGCACTTCTTCACAGAAATCTGCATAGAGATGCAGCATTTGAAGGGTCCGTTCTTCGGCTTCTTCTGCAGTTGCGTGAGCGGTGTGTCCTTCCTGCCATAAAAATTCTCTGGAGCGCAGGAAGGGTCTGGTTTCTTTTTCCCAGCGGACAACAGAGCACCACTGGTTGTAGCATTTGGGCAGATCACGGTATGACTGGATATCATTTGCGTAGAAATCGCAGAATAAAGTTTCTGAGGTGGGTCTGACGCACATTCTTTCCTGCAATGGATTCAGGCCTCCATGGGTTACCCAGGCTACTTCCGGGGCAAACCCTTCCACATGATCCTTTTCTTTCTGCAGCAGGCTTTCCGGAATAAACATGGGCATATATACGTTTTCCACGCCTGTTTCCTTAAATCTTCGATCCAGTTCTTTCTGGATGTTTTCCCAGATGGCATAACCTGCCGGTTTGATTACCATGCACCCTTTTACACTGGAATATTCAATTAATTCTGCTTTTTTTACCACATCCGTATACCACTGTGCAAAATCCACATCCATGGACGTGATGGCTTCCACTAATTTTTTGTCCTTTGCCATGATTTATTCTCCTTTTCTTTATGGGATATAAACAGTTATTTTTTGACACAGGGAGACAGATTCGCTGTGCAGAAAGGATTTCAGGTACAAGAAAAGCCGGATATCCAATCCCGTCAGGGACCGGAAATCCGGCGGTACCACCCTTATTAACAGCAAATCTGCTGTTCTCTCAATTGCCTTAACGCGGCAGTACGTCGTATTTTCATACGCGGCTCAAAGGCGGGTTCCGGGCAATGGTATGGGAAATCTTTCACCGTTGATTTCTTCTCTGTACATCTTCCTGTCCGTACTGATCCTTTTCTTCGCCAGTTTTCTGTTTTTACTGGTAATGGTTATTCTAAGACAAATTGTGGGGATTGTCAAGTAATCAGGTATATTTCCTTTATCAAAATGTAGGAGAGGGGGCCGAGAGCAAATCCCCACAGGCCGTAAATTTCCAGTCCCACATACATGGTGATTACCACAGCCAGCGGATGCATTCCCAACCTGTTTCCCAGAAGTTTTGGTTCCAGAATTTCCCGCATCAGAGTGCATATGGTGTAGATTACAGTATAAATGGCTGCCAGCATGTATTTCCCCTGCAGCAGCTCAATGATCGCCCAGGGTACAAAAATGGTTCCGGTTCCCAGAAAAGGCATGGCGTCGCAGATACCAATGCCGCAGCCGGCCAGCAGTGCATATTCATTGCCGGAAAAGTACAGTCCTGCCACACAGATTACAGTGATGATAATCATGATGATTATCTGAGACCTGATATAGGCGCCGCCTGCCTCGTAAGTTCTGCGGCAGACTTTCAGGGCCATATTTCCTACCGGGTGGTGTTCCAGTGTCTTACGCATGTTTTTGTAGTCCTTCAGAATCAAAATGGTGCTGATGATCACCACAAAGCAGACGCCCAGGAATACAAAGGTGTTTTTGGCATACAGAATAGTTCCGTTCATTACGGTGGGGAGCATGTTTGTCCTGGCGTGATTCATAAGCAGGGGTATCTGTTGTTCCACTCTGCTCTGAATCAGTTCTGCTTTGATGCCGGTGATGCTTTCAATCCGGCAGCAGCATTCTTCCCAGAACGTGCCGGCCTGCTGCCTGTAAACAGGAAGATGTTCCGTTACATTCTTTATCTGTTCTACCAGTGTTTTCAGGAAAAAAAAGACTGCAAGGCCCAGCAGCAACAGCAGGATTCCCACCAGCAGGGAGGCCCAGATACTTCTTTTCAGTTTTAGTTTATTCTCCAGTTTTTCTACCAGCGGATTCAGGAGCTTTGCCAGCAAAAATGCAGCAAAAAAGGGAATTACCAGCGGAAACAGCCAGCGGAGGCCGGCGTAAACTGCCAGAGTAATTCCCAGAACTTTTCCTATGCTCCGCATACTTTCTTTTGCTTCTGTTTTCATGAAATCAGTATGCGGTGTTTTCTGTCTTTTATGCGGGAAAAACAGGTCTGGTTGAATGTTCCATAACAGGCATTTGTCAGATCAGAGAGGCAAACAGTTTTCCCGTGGGCTGAACGGTGAATTCCACAGACTCTCCTGTGGTGGGATGATGAAAAGAGGTTCGGACAGAACACAGCCCTATCGGAAGATATCCAGGCGGACAGTTCTTATTGTATTTTTTATCGCCCAGAAGGGGATGGCCGGCATGAGCCATCTGTACCCGAATCTGATGATGGCGCCCTGTGTCCAGACGAATACTTACCAGGCTGACAGGTCCGTCTGATAAGTCTGTCTCGGAAATTGTTTTTTTAACCTCATAAAAGAGCTTTGCTGATTTGGCTCCTTTTGTCCCTTTGGGGACAACCTGAGAAGTGTTGGTTTTGCCGTCCCTCAGAAGAAAGTCTTCCAGGATACCGGAGGGTTCCGGAAAAATGCCTTCTGCCAAGGCGAGGTATTCTTTTTCCACGGTTTTTTCCTGTACCTGCCGGCTTAATATGGCTGCTGTCTGCTGGTCTTTTGCAAATACCATAATTCCTTCCACAGGCTGGTCCAGACGCCGGATAATGAAAACGTCTGAGGATTCTTTTTTATCTGCAAAGTAGTTCCGCAGCATGCTTACCATGTCCGGCTGCCCTGTTTTTGCAGTCTGCACAGGAATGCCCGGCATTTTATGACAGACAATGATTGCCTGATCTTCGTAAATTATTTTCAACATGGATTATACCTTAAACCGGTAGCCTACGCCCCAGATCGTCTCGATGTACTGGGGTTTGGTGGTGCTGAACTCAATTTTTTCCCGGATTTTCTTAATGTGTACGGTGACGGTTGCAATATCTCCCACCGACTCCAGATCCCAGATCTGGCTGAACAGTTCTTCCTTGGAAAATACATGGTTGGGATTCTGGGCAAGGAATGTCAGCAGGTCAAATTCTTTGGTGGTAAACTGTTTTTCTTCGTCATTGACCCATACGCGGCGCGCTGTCCTGTCAATTTTCAGGCCTCTGATTTCGATAACGTCATTTTCCTGGACGCTGCTGTTGATCAGACGTTCATAACGGGAGAGATGGGCCTTTACCCTGGCTACCAGCTCGCTGGGAGAAAAGGGCTTGGTAATATAGTCGTCTGCCCCCAGTCCCAGTCCCCGGATTTTATCTATATCATCTTTTTTGGCAGATACCATCAAAATAGGGGTGTTTTTATTTTCACGGATTCTTTTGCAGATTTCGAATCCGTCGACGCCAGGCAGCATCAGGTCCAGAATAAACATGTCAAATTCCTCGCTTAATGCCCGTGCAAGCCCCTGATTTCCATTGTTTTCAATTTCCACATGGAAGCCGCTCAGCTCCAGATAATCTTTTTCCAAATCGGCGATTGCCACTTCATCCTCAATAATCAATACTTTGCTCAACTTATTACCTCCTGGTATTTCCGGATTACAAAATACATAATGGTTCCGGTCTCTTCTTTGCTGTTGGCCCAGATTTTTCCGCCATGGTCTTCGATAATTTTCTTCACAATAGACAGGCCGATGCCGCTGCCTCCGGTGGCTGAATTCCTGGATGCATCTGTACGGTAAAAACGGTCGAAAATATAGGGCAGGTCTCTGGCGGCGATTCCCTTTCCGTTATCTTCAATTTCCACCTGAATGAAATCTCCCACATCACGAATGCGCATATTGATAAAGCCCTGAGACTTGTCCAGATATTTGACAGAATTTCCAATAATATTGTTAATCACACGCCGGAGCTGTTCCGGGTCTGCAATAATCAGTACGTCCCTGTCTGCATAATTGATATAGGTGAGTTTGATATTTTTGGCCTCCAAATCCAGGCCTACTTCCTCCACACAGTCTTCAAAATAATCTGCCACGTTGATTCGGTTGAAATTGTAGGGTATTCGGTTGGTATCAATTCTGGAATACAGGGTCAGCTCGTTAATCAGCATATCCATTTCATTTGCCTTGTTGTAAATGGTACGGATGTATCTGTCATGTTTTTCCGGTGTGTCTGCCACTCCGTCCATAATGCCCTCCACATATCCCTTAATGGCGGTAATGGGGGTTTTTAAATCGTGGGAAATGTTGCTGATTAAGACTTTGTTTTCTTTTTCTCCCGCCACCTTCTCCTCTGCAGATTCCTTCAGACGGAACCGCATTTCTTCAAAATTCCGGCAGAGTTCTCCAATTTCATCTTTTCCTTCTGCTTCGATGGTGAAATCCAGGTTGCCTGCCTTGATATTCTGGGCGGCTATTTCCAGTTTCCGGATGGGGTTGATAATTCCCTGATAAATCCAGACCGTAAGCATTCCTGCAGTAAAAATCAGAATCAGGAATACCGAGATCATCAGATCCAGCAGGACGCCTTTGATGTCCGGCAAAATCCGTTCCATGGATGTGATGATAAAAATGCTTCCGTTTTCTCCATCCTGAAAGTTAAAATCAATCTGCTTGATCAGGGCCTGTTCCTCCCCTTCTATATAGAAACCGGAGGCCGCACTCTGGATGGCGTCACTGTCATATTCCGGCAGGTCCTTTTCCGGAACAGGTTCAGAACCGGTATTTCCGTTGTATATCAGTTCCTGCCCTTTTCGCACAAGCAGATAGGAATATTTTTCTGAAAGCTGACGGTTGACTTCTTCCAGGTAGGAGAGGTCTTCAAGTTTTTCCGGCAGGCTTTCCGATACGTCCTGCAGGTCTTCATAGGCTGATTTGGTAAAGCGGCTGAGCACTTTAAAAGAATTTACAAAATAGTCATAGGCGTTTCCGTCTATGTTATAAATCTGACGTACCGCTTTCATCTGGTACTGTCCGAAGCCCCATATGGTGGCTATTGCCAGAAGTACCGGCACAAATATAATAATACAGAATGAAATGATTAATCTGGTTCTTAATTTCATAATAATCGCTGTAACCTCCGACAGCTTATATTATACCAGTTTTTGTAGAAAATCATATGGAAAATTTATAAAAATTTATAAAATTTGTATAAATTCATTCTCTGTATGGAGTTCGGGTACCAGGGGGGGCGGAAATGGAGTTGATTGTGATATCTGAATTCTGAGAGGAAAGAAATGACAGCATAAAAAGCTGAGCAGCTTCTGGTTTACAGGCCGCTCAGCTTTATTTTTAAAATTCTGTTTAAAGATGCTTCCAGACGTTCCTGGGTGACGGTTCCGTTTCTGACCGTGATTAAAGTCCCTTCACAGGTACTGTGGAAGTCCCCGGAGAATCGTATACAGCATGAGCCTCAGCTTACCTTAAACTGAAACTTCTGAATCTCTTTTTCTGTGCTTACTTTTTCAATCTGGGCTCCAAGGCCTTCCAGTTTGGTCTCAAAAGATTCGTAACCTCGCTGGATATAGTGGATATCGTCTATGATAGTAACGCCTTCGGCGGAAAGGCCTGCGATAACAAGGGCTGCTCCGGCTCTTAAATCCGGTGCGCTGACTCTGGCTCCGGTGTAACCTTTTACACCATTAATAATAGCAATATTGCTTTCCACCTTGATATCAGCCCCCATACGGGTCAGTTCATCCACGTATTTGAAACGGTTTTCAAAGATACTTTCGGTTACGGTGCTGGTTCCCTGGGCAATTCCCAGTACCACAGACATCTGAGGCTGCATATCTGTGGGAAATCCCGGATAGGGCAATGTGGTAACCTGAGTATGACGCAACGGTTTTGAGGCCACCACGCGGACAGCGTCGTCAAATTCTTCCACTTCACAGCCTGCTTCCAGCAATTTTGCTGTTGTGGCTTCCAGATGCTTGGGAATTACGTTCTTGACGGTAACATCCCCCTTGGTAGCTGCTGCCGCAAACATAAAGGTGCCTGCTTCTATCTGGTCCGGAATTACAGAATATTCTGTTTTATGGAGTTTTTCCACTCCCACAATACGGATAACGTCGGTTCCCGCACCGCGGATATTTGCCCCCATACTGTTCAGGAAATTGGCCACATCCACCACATGAGGCTCTTTCGCCGCATTTTCAATGGTGGTTTTTCCTTCTGCCATGGCTGCTGCCATCATAATATTAATGGTGGCGCCCACGGATACCTTGTCTAAATAAATGTGGCTTCCGATTAGATGATCTGCTTCTGCCGCAACTGCGCCGTTACGGATTTCCACATGGGCACCCAGAGCGCGGAATCCCTTAATATGCAAATCCATGGGGCGGCTTCCGATATTGCATCCTCCCGGCAGAGTAACCTCCGCCCGTTTGTATTTGCCCAGCATGGCGCCCAGCAAATAGTAGGAAGCTCTGATTTTTTTCATAGAATCATAGTCTACCGGAATATCTTTTACAAAAGAACCATTTATTTTAACGGTGTGTGCGTCTGTTCTGTCTATTTTTGCTCCAATGTCTCCCATTGCCTGAAGCAGAGCATTAATATCCCTTACATCGGGTAAATTATCTATCGTTACGGTTTCATCCGTCATGATGGCAGCTGCCAGAATTGCAAGGGCCGCGTTTTTGGCTCCGCTGATTTCCACTTCGCCGACTAACGGATTACCTCCTTTAATCACATACTGTTCCATATTGCACCTCTATGCTATATTTTTCGTACAGGAAGTTATCATAGTAACATCTTTTTGCCTTTGTCTGTTTTTGACAAAAAAATCTTTATGTACTATTATAACACACTTTGTCGATTTGTAAATCTTTCCTTTTCCGGGTTCACGTGTCAGCACCGCTTTTTCAGCCGCGGGCTGTGGGTATCAGCTTATCTTATTTTATGCTGAATTACCTGAACTGTGCATGACCTTTCTGAAAATAACTGTTTTTAGTATGGGCGTTTCCTGGAAATTCATGCGCCCTTTTCCGGCAGAAAGATTTTTATTCCGCAGAAAATTTGCCTGTGTTTGTCCAATTTAAAATTATACAGTGCTGAGGCTGTAATACAGGCTCCGGTTGTTATCTTACCACATTTCTGTCTGAATTCCTACTGTTTTTTTATATTACAGGAATTTCCTGCAATATAACAGAGTGTTGCCTGCCCATTTCTGCGTACCAAAGGACAGGAAAGCAGCGGATTTCACCTGTAAAACAAAAAACGTGGTATCATTCGAATACCACGTTTTTTTCCAGATATTTTGTCTGTATTACAATATAGGGCCAGGATTTTACATGATTGATTTTTTCGCCTTTGGAGGGGCCGATTAATGTGGTGTCAAAATAAATGGCATTTCTGGTCAGGTAACAGTCGTTGATGGAAATGCTGTAACCGCCTGTTTCCTGTACGCCATATCCCACTGCAATGTACAGATATTCTTTATCTGTGTAGGTCAGTTTGAAAATCGTTTCTTTTTTCTCTTCAATCACCGCCAGAAATTCTGCCGGAATGTCTTTTTCTTCCAGAATTTCGTAGGAAAGATCTTTCAGTTTTTCCGTGTCTGTTTCTTCCACTCCGCATCCCGGCAGGAGGGGCAGGCACAGTAACAGCAGCAGGAGGAAAAATTTGCGGATGAAAATGTTCCGATACATTTTTTTCATAAGATGTTCCCTGTTTTTTTACATTCTTCCTGAATTTTATGAAAAAATTCTGTTATTTATGATTGTATTTCCGGTTTCCACTCTGTATAATATAAAAAGTGAATCATCAATAAGGAAAAGGTAGAATACTATGATACGAATAATTTTGGTGGCTGTTTTTTTGATCACTTTCCTGATTCTTTCCATACCGGTTATGATTGGGGAAAAGATTCTGAGGAAATTCAATCCTTATGCTGCGGATATCAGCAGTCTCAGGATTGTCCAGTGGGCTTTTAAAGTGGTGCTGTTCATTGCGGGAACGGAGATTACTGTGATCGGGGAAGAACATGTGCCGAAGGACCAGCCGGTGCTCTATGTACCGAATCATCTCAGTTACTTTGACATTGTGATTACTTATTCCAGATGTCCGGGGCTTACGGGATATATTGCCAAGGATAAAATGCAGCGATATCCTCTGCTTTCCACCTGGATGAAGATGCTGTACTGTCTGTTTCTGGACCGGAAGGATATGCGGGAAGGGCTGAAAATGGTTTTGACCGGAATTGACCATATTAAACATGGAATTTCCATATGTATTTTCCCGGAAGGTACAAGAAATCCCCATCCGGAAGAAGGCATGATGCCTTTTAAAGAGGGAAGTCTGAAAATGGCTGAAAAAACGGGATGTCCTGTGATTCCTGTGGCCATTTCCAATACCCATAACATTTTTGAAAGCCATATGCCTTTTATCAGAAAATGTCATGTGATTGTGGAATACGGGGAACCTGTTCTGATAAAAGAACTGGATAAAGAGCAGCGAAAGTTTTCCGGAGCCTATACACGCTCTAAAATTGAAGAAATGCTGAAAAAACATCAGGATATGCTGTAGGAAGTTTTTATGGGCTTCCTACAGCATTAATCATTATTTAAAATGTTCCCGGATGGCTTCCACGACTTTGGGATAATCCATAAAATGGGAGGCTTTTACCAGAACGGTATCGCCTTCCTGCAGGTATTCCAGAAGCTGAGACTGCATTTCTTCCAGGGAATCAAAGTGAAATACTTCGCACCAGTCGTTGGTGTCGCAGGCGCCTCTGGCAGTTTCTCTGGAAAGAGGACCTGAGCAGAAGATGGTGTCAATCTGTTTTTCTGCGGCGTAAGCGCCGATTTCGTAATGAAGCTGTTTTTCATTTTCCCCCAGTTCTCCCATATCGCCCAGTACAGCTACGGTTCTGGCAAGCCCGTTGCTGAGTACGTCCAGAGAAGCCCGCATGGATACGGGATTTGCGTTATAACAGTCATCTATGAGAATCAGGCCCCCTGTTTCAATGAGATTTGAGCGGCCGCCGATTGTTTCCACGGATTCAATTCCTGCCCTGATTTTTTCCAGGGGCATGTGCAGAGCCAGTCCTGCGGCTGTGGCTGCCAGGGCGTTGAAAATGTTGTGTTGTCCTGGAATGGGAATGTGCACGTTTATGCTGCCAAAGGGAGTGTGAATTACCGTTTCCACTCCCTTTAAGCCCAGGTTTTTGATGTTGTCTGCATAAATATCCTGCTGTATGGTCTGATTTTCTCCAAAGCTATAGAAAACAGGGCGGATGCCTTTGATTTCTTTCAGGGTGGCCAGTTTGTCATCCTCTCCGTTTAATACGATTTTTCCTTCCGGTTCCAGAAAATCGAATATTTCACTTTTGGCTTTCAGAATGCCGTCTCTGGTTTTGAGGTTTTCCAGGTGGCAGATGCCGATATTGGTGATGACGCAGATATCCGGACGGGCCATTTCCGCCAGCCGGTGCATTTCTCCGAAATCGGAAATGCCCATTTCCACAACAGCAGCTTCATGGTTTTCCTGAATACGCAGCAGAGTGAGAGGGAGACCGATTTCATTGTTGTAATTTCCGGCTGTTTTCAGCACTCTGTATTTTTCAGAAAGCACAGAGGCAATCATTTCTTTGGTGCTGGTTTTTCCAACGCTTCCGGTGATACCGATAATGGGAATGGTAAGGTGGCTGCGGTGAAATTTTGCAATATCTTTCAGCGCCTGTTCTCCGGACTTTATTAATATGTAGGGTTTCTGACAATTTTCGAGTCTTTTTTCAGAGAGGACTGCGGCGGCGCCTTTTTTCAGTACATCCGGGATAAAGTCATGGCCGTCTGCCCGCGCTCCTTTGATGGGGATAAAGAGGAATCCTTCTTCCACCAGCCGGCTGTCTGTGACCGCGCCCCGGATTACGGTATTTTTTTCTGATTCTTCACCAACATATATGCCGTTGCATGCTTCTGCAATGTGCTCCAAAGTCAAATGTTTCATAACTTCCTCCGTTTATTCATATTTTTTCATGGAAATCTGAATAATCCGTTCGCAGAGGGATTCAAAATCCATGCCGACTGCCAGGGCTTCCTGAGGAAGCAGGCTTACAGATGTCATGCCGGGAAGGGTATTTGCTTCCAGACAGTAAATATTTTCCTGCTCATCCAGCAGGAAATCCATACGGGCGTAAGTTTCCAGATTCAGAACTCTGGCCACCTGTTCTGCGTAACCCTGCATGGCTTTTGTAATATGGGAGGGCAGCTCTGCGGGGCAGGTTTCTACTGCGCTGCCGGCTGCGTATTTGTTTTTATAATCGTAAAATCCCTCCAGCGGAGCGATTTCAATTACCGGTAATGCCTGAAAATCTATGACTCCTACGGAGAATTCCCGTCCTTTTATATAATCTTCGATAATGATTTTTTCTTCCCAGCGGAATGCATCATCCAGTGCTTTTTGATAATCTTCTTCCGTGCGTACAATGGATACCCCGATACTGGATCCCCCGCAGCAGGGTTTCACCACACAGGGCAGTTTCAGCCCGGTCTTACTGAAATCTGACAGGCAGTTGTCTTTGCTCATGGAAATACCTGCAGGCGTGGGGATGTGATTCGTGAGGAACATGCGCTTGGACAGTTCCTTATCCATGGCCAGAGCACTGCTTAAGTATCCGGTTCCGGTATATTTGATTCCATATAAATCAAAGGCTGCCTGAATTCTGCCGTCTTCTCCGTTTTCCCCGTGGAGAGCCATAAATACCATGTCCGCCATGCGGCACAGTTCAATTACATTCGGGCCGAAGAAACAGCTGCTCTGATCTTTTCTGCTTTTCTTTACCGCCTCCAGGTCCGGTGTCTCTGCGGATATGCCCGTTACGGATGCACTGGCTTCTTCGCAGCGGTCAAAGATTCCCGTTAAATCTTCCGGTTCGTCTCCATACCCCATAAAGACGTCCAGTAAAATAACGTTATGGTTCTTCCGCCTCAGGGCATCCGAAACATTTTTTCCCGTCACAAAGGATACGTCCCGCTCAGTGCTCAGTCCTCCTGCCAATACTACAATATTCATTTGAAACCTCCCTGAATTCAATATTCTGTGGCTATCTTATACTATTTTATTCCCTGTGGCAAGGACTTCTGACCATTTCGGCACTTTTTTCGAATATTACGCACTTTTTGACATCTGAGTCTGTCTGAAAGCAAAAGAGGCAGATCCGGAGGAATTTCCTGCAGAAAAAAAGAACAGGGGAAAAGCATCTGTGGCGTACTGTTTTCCGACTGTTCTTTTAAATTCCGTGTATGTGATTCCTTAAAATTCCGGCTCAATCAGGCCGTAGGTATTTCCCTTACGCTTGTACACTACGTTTACCTCTTCTGTCTCCGCATTCTGGAATACAAAGAAGTTGTGTCCCAGAAGTTCCATCTGGACGCAGGCGTCTTCGGGATACATGGGCTTCATGCCGAAACGTTTGGTGCGGATAATCTTTACCTCCTCGTCGTCATCGGTTTCTTTTTCAATAAATTCCTGCTGGAAGTTTCCGGCTGCCTGCTGCTGGTCGATAATCTTGTTCTTGTATTTCTTCAGCTGTCTCTCAATTACTTCTTCTACCAGATCTATGGAAACATACATATCATTGCTCACCTGTTCGGAGCGGATGATATTTCCTTTTACCGGGATGGTAACTTCGATTTTCTGACGCTCTTTTTCCACACTCAGAGTTACGATGATATCTGTCTCCGGTGTAAAATACCGCTCCAGTTTTGCCAGTTTTTCCTCTATCGCTTTCCGCAGTCCGTCTGTTATGTCGATATTTTTTCCGCTGATTGTAATACGCATGGTGTCCAACCCCTTTTCCGTTTATTTTTAGGTGGTATAATTATACCATACCTGAAATATGAATACAACAAATCTATGGGAATTCCTGACATTTTCCGTCGGATAGTATGAAAATTTATTTTGTGTGTATAGTCGGAAATTTCAGAAGATGTTATACTTAATCTGGAACAGATACCTTTTCCGGCAGTCGGAAATACAGAACCAGTTACTGAAGAAAGGAATTTGATATGAAATCGAAAACTGTTTTTATTACCGGCGCCTCACACGGCATCGGCCGGGCCATCGCGGAAGAATTTGCCCGCAGAGGGTATTCTCTTGCCATAAACTGTAAATCTTCCGGTGAGGAACTGCATTTATTTGCAGAGCGCCTTTCGGATGCTTTCCAGGTGCCCTGTCTGCCGCTGGTGGGGGATGTGAGTGATGAGGAATTTGTGGAACAGGCTTTTGGAGAGATTCAGCAAAAGTTCGGTATGGCGGATATTTTAATTAATAATGCGGGTATTTCCCATGTGGGACTTCTTACGGATATGAGTCTGGAGGAATGGAACCGGGTTCTCCAGGTCAATCTTACTTCCATGTTTTGCTGCTGCAAACATGCCATTCCCCCCATGGTACATGAAAAATCAGGCAGGATTCTGAATATTTCTTCTGTATGGGGCAATGTGGGAGCTTCCTGTGAAGTGGCCTATTCTGCTTCCAAGGGCGGCGTCAATGGTTTTACCAGGGCGCTGGCAAAAGAACTGGGGCCCAGCGGCATTACAGTGAATGCCATTGCATGCGGCGTGATAGACACCAGGATGAATCGGTGCTTTTCAGAGGATGAGAGACGGCAGATTTCAGAGGAGATTCCTGTGGGACGGTTCGGGCTTCCGCAGGAAGCTGCCAGTCTGGCGCTGTCTCTGGTCAATGCCCCCGACTATCTGACGGGACAGGTGATTACGCTGGATGGCGGCTGGCAGTAGCAGTGGATTCACGTTTGTGAATACAATTCGCGATTTGAATAATTCCGTAATTTTCCAAATATTTTTTCGTAAAATATTTCTATCGTATTATGATTTTATGTGATAGAGTTATTTTACAAAAGAGGAATGAGTATAATTATGAAATTATCCAGCAGACTGGAAAATTTGTTAGAGGAGCACAATCTTACTCAGAAAAAATTATCTACGGAACTTCATATCGCACCGTCTACCCTGAATGGATACCTGAGAAGAAACAGAGAGCCGGATTTTGCAACTCTGATTAAACTGGCCAAATATTTTCAGGTGTCCACCGATTACCTTCTGGGTGTTACAGACATTCGCCGGCCATATAATCCTGAAAAATTTTATGATGATAATGAGGAAGATTTACTGTATACATACCGGGCCCTTGGACCACAGGAACAGATTTATCTGATTAAACAGGCGCATATATACTGTAATCATGATTTGAGCTTCCCTCAGAAGAAATAAAAAATACTCAAACTGCATGGATGAAATTTCAATCTGCGTATTTCTTTTTTTACTGAGGCATATTCTATTAAGATAAAGGTATTTCAATTATCTGAAATGGAGGTGCCCTTATGGATTTCTATATCCGCCTGGAAAATCTGCTTGAAGAAAGAAATCTGACACAGAAGCAGCTGTCTCTGGATCTTCATATCGCATCGTCCACTGTAAATGGATATGTCAATAATAATCGGGAACCTGATTTTGCAACACTGGTTCGTTTTGCGCAGTATTTTAATGTATCCACAGATTATCTTCTGGGTCTCAGCAGTGAAAAGAAGCCTTCTCCTTCTTCCTTAAGTCCTGCAGAAGGAGCTTTGATACATCTGTACCGTTCTCTGCCGCAGGAGCGGCAGGAGTTAATTGTAGAGCAGGCAAAGTTTTATCAGAATCTTGAACTGAAACGACAGAAAACCTCCAAAACACGTTCCGGCGCTCATTCCTGAGAAACAGGAAGAGCTGCCATGAACCTGCAGGGACACATCTGTCCTTAAAACAAAAATCAGCCTTCATAACGAAAAGGCTGATTTTTGTTTTAAGGCATTTCCAACAGCTTTTTTACAGCATTTTGCATTTCCGGACAGTCTCGATACCGCAGAATCAGTGTGCGTTCTTCTTCGGAAAGGAACATATTATCCATAGAATCATTATAGCCAAAAGTACCCAGAATGTTATCAATATTATATATTTTACAGAGGATCAGCAGCGTATCCGCATCTGGCTGCGTCTGGCCGCTTTCCCATCCATAAATCGTTTTCGGGGCAACAGGCAGATTATGATCTTCCAGCCTTATTACCAGGTCATTAACGGAAAAATTGTTTAGTTTGCGATATGCCTTTAAAACTTTGGAAATATTCGGATTTTTCATGCGCTCACCTCTTTTCTAATCATAGACTACCCAAAAATCCGCGTCAATAAATTAGAAAAAATTCTCTTAATCCAAGTAAATGAATGATTGAAATTCTTTTTAAAAGAGAATATAATAGATAAAAAAAGGGAGGGGCAGTATGGGGGAACAGGCGAAGAGATGGTTGGCAGAGCAGATGAGGGAAAAACACATTTCAGAAGAGATTGTTGCAAATGTGCTGGGAATTCCGGCAGAGAAATTTTATGTGGGAACGGGTGAAATTCTGGAGGCAGATGAATTCCTGCGGATATGTGCCTATCTCCATATTCGTCCGGAGAATATACCTCTGGATGACTAAATATATTTAAAAGCTGTATATGAATTAAGCTGCGGCTTTCTGTTTTTTTGATTGGATTCTTTTCTATTCCGGGTATCCGGTTCTTTTTTGAGTAATTTCTGTTTTTATCCAGATATGTTTTTATTTTTGAAGAATTTGCCATGGAACGTGTGGCAGATTATTTTGTGGCGGGCGAAAGGGCGAATGTAAAAGAAACAAAAAACAGAACCGGAAAAACAGGAAAAAGATTGAATGAAAATTGGTAAATTGATATAATAACGTCAGGGCCGGAACATAATCCGGCACCATAATTCAGACATGCAGCAGAAAAATGCTGCATAACGGGAGAAATAAATTCCAGGACTGTCTCATGAGCATTTCGCTTATAATATTGCTGATAAAAAATAACAGAATGAGAGGATGATACATTATGAGCAAAAGAACAGGCATGTTTTTTGTAACTGCTGTACTGGCTGCTCTGTTGTTCGGATGTGCCGGAGCAAAAGAAGACAGGGTTGCCGATTCTGATACTGGACTGCAGAACAGGGATGAAAACATGGATGAGGCAAAAACATTGCAAAGCAACGAGGATGTGGAACTGGTGGTTTGGGGCGCCGAAGAAGACCAGGTGCTTCTGCAGCAAATTACGGAAAGTTTTCAGGAAGAATACAAAGGACAGGCAAATTTCAATATTACATTTGCCGCCCAAAGCGAAGCCGGCTGCAAAGACGCTTTACTGGCAGATCTGGAAGCCGGGGCGGATGTCTTCGCCTTTGCCGATGATCAGCTGAATGCCCTGGTAGCGGCAGGGGCTCTGGAACCGGTAGAAAATGCGGACCGGATTAACTCAGAAAATCTGTCCGGAGCCATAGAAGCCGCTTCTGTGGAAGACGTGCTGTATGCTTATCCTTTAACGGCGGATAACGGCTATTTCCTTTATTATAATAAGCAATATTTGAAGGAAGAAGATGTAAAAACCTTTGACCGTATACTGCAGATTGCGGAAGAAAATCAAAAAAGAATTACCATGGACTGGTCTTCTGCCTGGTATGTATACGCTTTCTTTGGCAACACCGGTCTGGAAGTGGGATTAAACGATGACGGAATTACGAATTACTGTACCTGGAACGGGACAGACGGAGACATTAAGGGAGAAGATGTTGCCAGCGCCATGCTTTCCATTGCCGACAGCCCTGCTTTTCTGAGTACGGAAGAGTCTGGTTTTCTTGCAGGGATTTTGGATGGCTCTGTCATTGCCGGAGTCAGCGGCATATGGAATGAGGTTGCCATGAAAGATGCCCTGGGGCCAGATTACGGCGCCGCCAGACTTCCTTCCTATACCTGCGCAGGACGGCAAATACAAATGGCTTCTTTTTCCGGCTATAAATTAATTGGCGTTAATGCCTATTCCAGGCAGTATGCATGGGCATCCAGACTGGCAGAATGGATTTCTAATGAAGAAAACCAGCAGCTTCGCTTTGAAATGCGTGGGCAGGGCCCCGCAAACACAAAGGCTGCGGCTTCTGCCAGTGTGCAGAATTCTCCCGCTATTACGGCTTTGCTGGAACAGTCGGAATTTTCCTGTCTGCAGCGTATCGGCAGCAACTTCTGGGATCCGGTATCAGTATTTGCCACGAACATGGCTGCCGGAAATCCGGAAGGAAAAGAATTGCAGGAACAGCTTGATATAATGGTGGAGGGGATCACCGCACCATAAAGAATATATCTGTTTTGTCTGGAGGATACAGGGATTATGAAGAAAAAATGGAACATTAAATATCGCTTAATATTACCCATTGCTCTGCTTGGGATTGTAGTGCTGATATCAAATCTCCTTGCAGTTTCCAATATTAAAAAGGTCAATGATAATGCCGCCAATATTGCGGATAATTATATGGAAGGAAAAAACCAGCTGGCGAAACTCCGCCAGTCTGTGATGAACATACATAAAATGGCGTTATCTCATATTGTGGCCACAGATTACAGCACGATGATTACCCTGGTAAATGATATAAAAGAAGAAGAAAAAAATCTGGACGATTTGCTGACGAAATACGAAAGCTATATCACTGAGGACGACAGAGAGACTTATAATGCTCTGCTTTCTGATTATGATTCGTTAAAGCACGCTCTTGTTTTTCTTGTATGTGCCAGCGCATCCGGCAAAACACAGGATGCTTATGCCTGCGCCAACGGTGATGTGGCATCTTTCAGCGCGGCGGTGGAAAACAATATCGCTGTTCTGGACAGTTCTATCAGCAGCCGTACAACTCAGGCAAGAAAGCAGCTTTCTTCTGTTTATCTCAGTTCCATGATTACGAACAGCGCCTCCACTCTTGCCTGTGTTATACTTGTATTTTTTACAATTTCCCTTATCCTGAGATCTGTGGTCAGGCCCATTAAAAATATTCTGGAAACACTTCGAGGCTGCTCCGGGCGTATCAGCGGCGTGGTGGACGAGGTTTTGTCGCGGACACATACTTCCAGTGAAAGCGCGGTAGATTTATCTGCCCTTGCTGAGGAGCTGTCAGCAACCATTCAGGAAGTGGCTAACAATACTTCTCACATCAATCAAAATGCCAGAAATGTGCAGCAGGATGCGGAAAGCATGGCGGAGGAGTGCGAAAAAATCACCGCCTACTGCAATGAAATGAACGTACGGGCTGAAGATATGGGACAATCTGCACAGGAAAGCCTGAATAATACAAGTGCCAAAATGAAGGAAATTTTAGATGTTCTGAACAGAGCTATTGAAGGGAGCCGCAGCGTGGATCAGGTAAACAGCCTTACCCATGCTATCCTGGAAATTTCCGCTCAGACGAACCTGATTGCTCTGAATGCCTCCGTGGAAGCGGCAAGAGCCGGAAAAGCGGGAAAGGGCTTTGCTGTAGTAGCAGAAGAAATCCGTCAGCTTGCATCCTCCAGCAGTGAGACTGCAAACCGAATCCAAAAAGTGAATGCTACTGTGACCAATGCGGTATACAACCTCTCCGAAAATTCCCAGAGTCTTGTGAATTACATCGAGGAATCTGTTTTAAAAGAATTTCTTTCTTTTGTTGCCTGCGGGCAGCAGTACCAGGAGGACGCCGCATATATCCGCCAGACTATGGCTGCATTTAACACCAATACCGACCATTTGAAGTCTTCCATGGCAGAAATCGTAGTATCTATTGATACCATTACAAAAGCCATTGACGATGGGGTTTCCGGTATTTCCGGTGTTGCAGGCAGCGCTCAGCATCTGGTAACAGATATGACGGAAATCACAAACCGCATGGACATAAATCATAAAGTTGCGGTGGAACTGGAAGAAGAAACGATAACTTTTGCCAATTTGTGATAAAGGAAGGCAGTGAATTTTCCTGCATGAAGGGAAAACACAGGAAACTCGGATTTCATAAAAGTACAGAACAAAAGTTTGATCTTGTCTGTACTTTTTTGATTTATATACTATAATGATAAACCAGATAAGGGGATAATACTATCGGTACCGGCTGGCGTTATTCCGTGCTGTTTTCGGGTAAAAACAGATATGACAGGGGGCGGAAGATGATTTGATGACAAACAATTTGTGAAAAAACTGTTGAATCAATACCGAGCGCTTAAATTAGTATATTCTCGTTGGAATAATGATACTGGAAAATTATATTGGGGCTTAACAAATAAGGGATGTAAGGTGAGAGATGATTTTATTTTGATTAGAAATATAGAAAACTGAAAATGCAGGAAAGTGTATTAAAATGAATTGGCTACACATGTGTAGCCAATTTGACGGAGAGAGTATGAGAAACAGAGATGAAATGATAAAACAGGAAAAATATAAATTAATAGCAGGTTTGGAGCAGCAATGATATGATGATGTACGTCTTATATTGAAACGCGCGAGGGAGCAGGCTTACGATAGGGCTAATGGAATCATGATACAGGTATATTGGAATGTGGGACGGAGAATTGTTGGCAGGAACAATATGGTGAAAGAAAGCGAAATATGGTTCTTATCTGATAAAAAATCTATCGAAATAATTATCAGACGAATTTGGGACAGGATTTTCAGTGGCAAATTTAAAAAATTGCAGCCAATTTTATCTGGCATTTTCGGAGGAGTCATATGGATTTGCAAAAGCTGGAAAAATTCCATGGTCTCATCTAAGAAGTATAATGCGTATTTCTGATGAAGAAGAAAGGAACTTTTACTTAAATGAAGTTTTGACTGAGAACTGGTCGGTAAGAGTTTTGGAGCGTAATATCAAGAGTGGATATTACAAAAGAATGTTCTCTGCACAATTGCCTGATAAAGAGAATAAAGTACTGGAATTTGTGAAAGATCCATTTGTATTTGAATTTATGAGTGTTACTTCAAATTACCAACCAATTAGAAAGCGATTTAGAAACAGCTATTATAAATTATCTTCAAAAATTTCTACTGGAAATGTGAAAAGGGTCTCGTTTGTGGGAAGGCAGATGAGGATGTGTACAGAAACTACAGATTTCTATATAGATTTGGTTTTTTATGATATTTGGTGTTGTTTTGTACCGGAAAGTAAGGATTTTGTGGACAAAATGGGTGATTGCGGACCAGGCAGTATTAGGCGGATAAAATTTGTGACTTTTTGCAGTGAAAATTCATAATGAGATATGTTTATAAAATGGCAGAAGGAGAAAGATGTGCCGTGCCAGTTGCTTACTCTTGGAAAATGAAAAAGATCTTAATTAATAAAATCGGAATAGAAAAAGATATAGTTGAAAAATTATACAATTGCTGTACGTTAGATTATTCTGCCATAATACCTAAAATGCCTAAGCTGAGAATAGAAGTCACAGCATCAGATATGGATAATACTATAACAAAAATTATAATGGCGATGGCTGAGACATATAAGCTATATGTAGATTGGACTGGATAATATTATATGGACATTTAGTGAAGAGAAATTTTGAGAGAGTAAAGTGATGAAAAAGAAATATCCATTTTGTGTTCTTTGGCAGCAGAGTATTTGACGTTTATTACAGCTACTGGTAAAAGTGATGTAAATGCAATATATTTTGACGAAAATGTCTGGCTTTCCCAGAAAACAATGGAGTTACTTTATAATGTGGAAACAAATACCATAAATTACCATTTGAAAGAGGTATTTGCAGATGGTGAATTGGATGAGGCATCAGTTATTCGAAAATTTCGAATAACTGCATCAGATGGCAAAGTCTATAATGCAAATCACTACAGTTTAAAAGCTATAATTGCGGTAGGAAATAAAGTTGATTCAGAACGGGCAGTGCAATTTCGTAAGTGGGCAAATGGGATTATAGAGGAATTTACCATTAAAGGATTTGCAATGGATGATGAACGACTTAAAAATTTTGGGACAATTTTAACAAAGGATTATTTTGAAGAGCAATTACAGAGAATCCGTGAAATTCGGTTATCGGAACGGAGATTTTACCAGAAGGTTACGGGTATATATGCCACAAGTATAGATTATGATCCGAAAGCACAGACAACCAGACGTTTTTTTGCAAAAGTCCAAAACCAACTTCACTGGGCGATTCATGGGGAAACTGCGTCAGAAGTAATTTACCATAGAGCAGACAGTGTGAAGGAGCATATGGGGCTTCAAGCATGGGAAGATTCACCGAATGGGAAAATTCAGAGATTTGATGTGGTTGTAGCGAAAAACTATCTGGCAGAGGATGAATTATCTGCAATGGTGAGGATTGTTAATGCTTATTTAGATCTTGTGGAATTATTTCAGCAAAAATAGCAGAGCAGCATGCGTTGAGTGAATTTGAAAAGTACCGTGTGAGGCAGGATCAATTGTACCAGAGTGATTTTAACCGTATGTTGTTAGAAATGGAGGAGGAAAGCAATGAAAAATGAAATTGCAGAGATTGTATATTATTGTTCTCTTGAAGGGGTTCTAAGTATTATTCAAAATAAGTGAAGAACCAGGTGATTCAATGCTAACATATGTGGCATGTTTTTCCGAAGGAAAGGATTGTCTTTACCAATGGAGATGATGTGAAAGGGATTGGACTGGCAGGGATAGAATGGAATACGAATTGTATAGAGGAATTTGTTATATATAAAAATTCATGATTGTCTGATTGGAAAGGCGTAAAGTTGAGGAGATGTTTACTATGAGTACATATTTTGAAGATAGATTTAGAGGATATAGTTGCAATTTTAATCTTTTAGAAAAACTGGTAAATAATAAATGTGAAGCAAGTGATTATTATGCATGGGTTAGGGATACATACAAGCAATATTATGCAACAGCAAATGAAGAACAGAAAGGTAGATTTATTATTAGATATTATAAATCGAAAAAATTAATGTATTCATCTGCACAGATGTTAGTGGAAGCAAAAGTTGCTAAAAGGAATGAGTGCGTTGTTGCATACTATTACTTAATATATTATGCATTATTTCAGGCTATGCAAGCTAATTTGATTATATGTACTGCATATGATGATGAAAAAGTTTTACAGTTATCACATGAAAATGTAAAAAAATTTTTTGATGAACAATTTTGCAAAACAAAAAAATGTCCTTTAGATGGGGATATTGTTGTTCAGTTGGAAAAACTTCGTGAATATCGAGAATACTATTCTTATGCAATGCCATTTAATCTTTCTAAAGATGCGGTGATTGATGAAGATGTGTTAGAGGAATATATTAAGATTTGTTACCAGTTTTTGAATTTACGCCTGTTTATATTTTCGGAAGAAGTGAGTAAATCTGTTAAACTTGATATTTCATGCAAGGATAGTGTTAGAGAATATATGTATAAATCATGTAATAGAATAGGTGATACAAATGTTTTTCAAGATGATGCGGATCAAAATTTTTGGTATGAGCTAGAGAGGTATGGTGGAGCGGACATTTTACCAATTACGATGGCTTATGATCATGATTTTGATGAGTATGGAACTTATGATTATGAGGTATATGAAAAAATAAATATGCCACGCACTCAATATATTGTAAGAGAAGCACTCTCATTAATATATTCTATACTATGATAATCTTATTTGGTGCATGAATTATACTGGTCGGGTGATAGGGGATAATTTTAACAATGGGTTTTTGAAAGAAGTTTTGTTACAGGTTACGGAAAAATTTCTTTATCGGGGACCCCAAATGTATACAAATGGTGATTATCATTGTAGAGTAGATGGTGAATTTGTTTGGTTTCAAGGATATGAGGATATTTTTTATTTGGATGAGAAAATTTATGAATGTTATTTTCATGGAGGCGTGATTCAGTAGATGGATATTATAGAACAAAAAATAAATACGAAGGATTATTTATCGAAATCAAATTTGCCAGCAAGTGATTATGTGATAAATCCCTATGTCGGCTGTACTTATGATTGGAAATACTGCTATGTAAGATTTATGAAAAGATTTACAGGACATAAGGAAGGATGGGGGGAATTTATAGACATAAAACACTGTGAAAAACCTATTAATTTAAAGAAGATAAAAGGAAAATCTGTTTTTATGTCGTCTGTGACAGACTGTTATAATTCTTATGAAGAGAAATATGGCATCGCAAGAAAGATATTAGAACAGCTTGTTAATGCAGACTGCCAACTTACGATTTCAACAAAATCAACGCTTATTTTACGAGATATAGAATTGTTGAAAAGGATATCCAATTTGCAAGGGTGGTGAAAATGGTGACGAATACGTTCATACAATATGCCGTGAATAAGAAAACATTTCCATAAATCCAATGTTTGATGTGGCACTGTCAAAGCAGGTAGAGTAGAAAGCCTATCACATCCGGAACATTGATACACAAAGACTTTCAATACGGAGCAAGAAACAGAAGAAGGCACAGATTTTTCAGAAGATGATTATATGGATTGTCTGGAGGCAGTTTTGGCATAATAAATAAAAGAAACCAAAAAGTACAGAACAAATGTTCAATTTTGTCTGTACTTTTTTTATATATGGTGATATACTATAAAGACAAAATTTTTATAAAATTTGTGACCTTTATTGCATACCGTGATAATCTTGTGTTATTTAGTGTTGCGGAATTGTAAAAAATGAATTTGTGACTTTCATTCGTGTAATTGCAAAAGTTCGCGTATAAACCAACCGAAAAACAATAATTTATACGAATTTTATGGCTCATAGTAGTTGAAGTAATTCTGTGAAAGAGAGGTTTTTATATGTCAAAATTTAAACTTCAAGCCCCCTACAAGCCCACAGGCGACCAGCCGCAGGCCATCGCCGAGCTGGTCAAAGGCTTCAGGGAGGGCAATCAATTCCAGACTTTACTAGGGGTTACGGGTTCCGGCAAGACATTTACAATGGCAAATGTGATACAAGCCTTGCAGAAACCGACACTCGTAATTGCCCATAATAAGACATTAGCTGCTCAGTTATACGGCGAATTCAAGGAGATATTCCCGGAGAATGCGGTAGAATATTTTGTGTCCTATTAAGAGCGAGGTGCTTCACGAGTGATATTTAGGGGTATTTGGTGCTATTTATCCCATATTTTGTGGACTATATGGACTGAATGGACGGGATAAAGCTACATGGAGTGAATGAGTTTAGTGACTTTCATTCGTAAAGAGATGAAAAGTATTACCGTTTAATGGACATAAAAAGGGAGTGATGAAAATGAGAAAAAAGATGGGCTCGAATTGAAAGAATATGATATTGAACCTTTGTATGGTCAAGTAAGCAAGATTGTTGATAGCGCACGTTTGAACGCGTTTAAACAAGTGAATTTTTTGCAGATACTTACTAACCTGTTGATTGGAAAGCAGATTGTCGAAAATGAACAACAGGGAAATGTACGTGCAAAGTATGGAAAATCAATTTTGAAAAAGTTATCTGCGAAATTGACGGAAAAATATGGATGAGGTTTTTCGGTTGATAACTTGGAAAATATGAGGAAGTTTTACTTGAAATTTGGTGACAGGATTTCCGAATCAGTGCTTCGGAGATTAGAAAATTCAAAATCCGAATCAATGCTTCGGATTTTAGGACAGGAAGAAATTCCATACAAACTGACGTGGACGCATTATTTAATTTTGATGAGGATCGAGAATATAGCAGAAAGGGATTTTTATGAGGTAGAAGCTTATAATGAGGGGTAGGATTATAGAACTTTGCAAAGGCAATATAGTTCTAGCCTTTATGAAAGATTGGCTTTGAGTAGGAACAAGGATTCGGTATTGCAGTTGTCGCGTCAGGGCAATATGATAAAGAACCCCGAAGATTTATTAAAACAGCCGACAGTGTTGGGATTTTTAGGGCTAGAAGAAAAATCAGAGTACATGGAAAGTGATTTGGAAGCAGCAATTATTGATAAATTGCAAGTATTTCTTATGGAAATGGGGAAAGGTTTCTTGTTTGAAAAGAGACAGAAAAGATTTACTTTTGATGAAGATAATTACTATGTAGATCTTGTGCTCTATAACCGTTTGCTTCGGTGCTATGTGTTAATAGATTTGAAAGTAGATACATTAACACATCAGGATTTGGGACAGATGCAGATGTATGTCAATTATTATGACCAAGAGGTGCGTACTGAATTTGAAAACCCAACAATAGGAATATTGCTTTGCAAAGAAAATAAAGAGGCAATGGTAAAATTAACTTTACCACCTGAGGCCAATATTTATGCATCAGAATATAAGTTGTATTTGCCGGATAAAAAATTACTTCAGGACAAGTTAAGGGAATGGCTTGAAGAAGTAGATAATATGTAGTGGTGTGTGTAATTACAAGTAGATGAATGAGGATTAGATTATATGCAAAAAGAGGATGTTTTTAAAAGTATTCTTAAAGGAACAGCTGTTTTAATTACAGGATCAGGAGCACATTTAGATGTAAAGACTCCCAATAATGATGATTTCCCCTCTGGAGTTAATTTGGCGAAACAATTATACAAATTATCGAATATTGATAATCCAGAGAATCCATGGGATTTGCAAGATGCTGCTGAAACATTTCAGGAACGTTTTTCAGCAGAGGATTTGGTAAAGGAAATAAGAAATCAGTTAAGAGTAGGATCTATTCAAAAAGAGCATCGAGAACTCTACTCATTTAAATGGCAAAGAGTTTATACAACAAATTATGATGAAGTTCCATTAATTGCTACAAGTAAAAATGGACATTCTTTAGCGTTAGAACCAGTTACACTGAAAACTCCACGTAGAGATAATGATTTGGAAAATAATTTGTGCGTTTATATTAATGGTTATATTGGGAGATTAACAGTACAAAGTCTTAACGATGAATTTAGACTGACAGGTCGAAGTTATTTAGCAGCAGATGGATTAAAAGAAAGTGAGTGGGGATCTGTTTTTGGAGAAGATTTAGAGACGGCTGATTGCATTGTTATTATAGGTCTTTCGTTGGCTTATGACCTAGATATAAAACGTTTTATTTTTAATAAAAATGTGATAGAAAAAACGATTTTCATTGAATCCCTCAATATTTCGTCTGACAAGAAACGTAAACTGGAACGAATGGGAAGTGTTGAAGCAATTGGTATGAAAGCGTTTGTTCAGGAATTGAGTGAGTATCAAAAGAAATATAGAGTAACAATTGATGATAAATCATATTATTGTTATAAGTCCTTTGAAATTTATGAGCCTAAAAGACCGAGAAAAAATGCAACATCTTTTGAAGTGTATGATTTATTTATGAGTGGTCAAATAAAAGATTCTTTATGGTACAGAAAAAATGGAAAATACAGTAATTTAATATTTCGTCAAAATTTGTTAGATGTTATTAAGTGTATTAATGAAGGCGTTAGGGTGATTTATCTACATGCGAATCTGGGGAATGGTAAATCATTGTTTATTGAATCATTAAAGCATCAGTTGCAGAATAAAGGATTTAAATTTTTTACACTTAAGGAAGATTACCAGGGGATTACTGCTAAAGACATTAGAAATATTGTGAATGAACCTGGCTCCAAAATAGTTATTATAGAAAATTATTATAATTTCCTATCAGTAATAAAACAATTCGGATTATATAATATGTCAGGTATACAGTTTGTATTGTCTGCAAGGACTGTGCTTTATGATACGCGTCTTTGTGAAGTGAATGATATTCTTAAAATTGGAGAAGGTCAGAGCGCCATCTTTAATTTAAATAAATTAGAAAACAGAGAAGTATATCAAATACAAACAATTATAAATAATAATGGATTATGGGGAGAAAAGAGTAATTTATCACCTTCAGAAAAAAGTAAATTATTGGTTGGACCTAAAAAGGGGAACCGTGAATTACAAGGAATTATGTTACTTTTGGTAAACTCTACTAGTATGAAAAAAAGAATAGAACAAGTTGTTGAAGAAATAAAACAACTTCCAGGGAATTATTATGATATTTTGATTTTAGCACTATTAATAAAAACAATGAGTTTGAATATTAGTGCAAATGATATGGGTAAAATATTAGATATTAAAGTAGCATTGGATACACATTTTGTTGAAAATCCTAATGTTCAAGAGATTTTGGAATTTTCTTCTGGTACGGCAGAGTTTAAACTTAGATCAGCAATAACAGCAAATGCGATTTTGCAAGAATTAGACTGCAATGAAACGATTATTAAAGTGCTTTCTAAGACTGCACATTATGCAAATTATTATGCAGAAACAGAAAAGTATGAAAATATACTTAAGAATATAATTTCTTATTCTCATGTAAAAACATTTTTATTGAAATCTAGTCAACGAGAAAAATTTTTACTTAACTATTACAATGATTTGAAGGAATTGGACTACTATAAAGAAAACTCGTTTTATTGGCTTCAGTATTCAATTGCATGTACATATGTTGGAAGATATGATTTAGCACAAACTTATTTGAATAGTGCTTATAGTTGGTTTAGAGAATCTGAGAGAGTGGTTCCGTTCCAGTTAGATACGCAACAAGCTAAATTATATTTACTTTTAATTGAAAATGGAAAAACAACAGATATAAAAGAAAAATTTCTTAATGCTCATGCTCTTTTAATGAAACCGGTGATATCTTTTAAAGATAATCCAGCTAAGCAGATTGTGAATTTTTGGTCATATACTAAAAGTACAGTAAAAAATCAAATGTTCACTAACGGTTGTGGGAAAGAATACTGTGCTTGTTGCGCAGAAGCGTATAATAAAGTTCAAGATTATTTGAGAAGAGTAACTGAAAAACGAGAGAAAAGTAATTTCAATGAGCTATCAAAAAAGCTTTTAAAGTGTTCTGTAAAAAGTGATTCATGAAGAATTTGATTAAACATCTACTCATTTTTATATTATAGTAGATATCAGGGGATACCATCGTTTATAGAAAAATCTTTAGCTTTTTATGATTTAAACTTGATGATTTAATTGGATATATCGGTTCGTTAGACACGTGGAGTATTTTTAAAAAGAGACATCAAAAAGGACATAATGCCGAATATTTGTATTTTAATCATAATGAGGAAGAAATTCATTTGGGATTTCAATTCATGTTGACAGGAATATTGAGTGTTTATTATGATGAGAGCCGTAATAATATTTCCCGTCCTGGATTTACAGCATTTCCTTCCAGAAGAGCATATAATAGAAAACTGGGAAATATAGTTGTTAAGGATTTGAGGTAAATACAAAAGCTTCAAGAGTATTTCAAGAAAAAGATATTCTTAACCCAAAAAATTGAACAGGAGTAAAAGCAATAATTGTAAGCGGTGTAAACATTGTTGAGCAGATTGCATGAGCCATTGTAAACAAAGAATATGGAAAGTAGCTAAAAAATGAATTGGCTACACGCATGTAGCGAATTTATTGGAGGGTTTAGGAAGAAGTAATGTTCCCAAATAGCTATGACAAAGAGGAGGCTAATGTGAAAGATGAATTGATTTTCCCAGAAAATTATAAACAAACATATGACAATATTGTTAAGCTGATTGAGACGGCTAAACGTAAAGTATTTGAAACAGCTAATTTTGAAACAGTATATTTATTTTGGCATATAGGGCAGGAACTTAAAGATAATATTTTAAATGGACAGAAAGCGGAGTATGGGAAATTCATTGTAAAAAATCTGAGTAAAGAATTAGAATTTCGATATGGACGTTCCTATGAGAAAAGTTCTGTTTTTCGGATGATACAATTTTATGAGGAATTTCCTGATTTTGAAAAAGTTGCTACATTGTCGCAACAATTAACCTGGTCGCATTTTAAAGAGCTACTGCCTGTAAATGACGAATTAAAAAGAGATTTTTATGCGGTTCTGTGTAAAAATGAGGGGTGGAGTGTAAGGACATTAAGGGAACGAAAGAAATCCATGTTATATGAAAGAACAGCTATCTCCAAACGTCCTGAAAAAACGATTAGGAACGACATTCAACTTTTGGAAGAGAAGGATGTTATGACGGTGGATATGTTTTATAGAGATCCGTGTATATTAGATTTTTTGGGATTGCAGGATACTTATAGTGAAAAAGATTTGGAAAATGCAATTTTAGCAGAATTAGAAAAATTTATATTGGAAATGGGTACTGATTTTGCTTTTATGGCGAGGCAGAAAAAGGTTACGATAGATGGAAAAGATTATAAAATAGATTTGCTGTTTTTTCATAGGAAATTGAGGAGATTGGTTGTAGTAGAACTGAAAATTGGAGAGTTTGAGCCAGAATATAAAGCACAGGTGGAGCTTTATTTACGTTGGCTTAATAAATATGAGAGGATGGAAAATGAAGAATCTCCTGTTGCTTTGATATTATGTGCTGAAAAGTCAGATGAAGTGATTGAACTGCTCGAATTGGATAAGGGAGATATTAGAGTATCTCAATATTTGACAGCTATGCCACCCAAAGAAGAATTGGAAGAGAAATTGCATTTGGCAATCGAGAGGGCAAAAATACAATTAGAGCAGCGGGAGAAGTAAAAGTTGCTACATGTAGCAATTTTTGTTCGAATGAGGTATTTTAAAGTATATTGATATTTAATTGTGCAAGGCACTTGCACAATTAAGTAGGAGAACTTATACGGAGTGAATTATTTCCAAAATGGAAATAGTCTATATGGAGATTATTATGGATCATTTTGAATTAGTATCGCAATACGCCCCTACAGGCGACCAGCCGCAGGCAATCGCAGAGCTGGTCAAAGGCTTCAAGGAAGGCAACCAATTCCAGACTTTACTAGGGGTTACGGGTTCCGGCAAAACTTTTACGATGGCGAACGTCATCCAGCAATTAAATAAACCAACGCTTGTCATAGCACATAACAAGACATTGGCGGCACAGTTATACGGAGAATTTAAAGAATTTTTCCCAAATAACGCAGTAGAGTATTTTGTCTCCTACTACGACTACTACCAGCCGGAAGCCTACGTTCCGTCTTCCGATACCTATATTGCCAAGGATTCCTCTGTCAATGAGGAAATAGACAAGCTCAGACTTTCAGCCACAGCATCGCTGATTGAGCGAAGGGATGTAATTATCATATCCAGTGTATCCTGTATTTACGGTCTGGGTGAACCGGAGAATTTCGAGAAAATGATGGTATCTCTGCGTCCAGGCATGAATAAGGACAGGGACGAGGTAATCCGGAAACTGATTGATACCCAGTACACCCGAAATGATATGGATTTTCACCGGGGAACATTCCGGGTACGGGGCGACGTGGTGGAAATTTTTCCTGCCAACTGTGGAGAAACGGCCATTCGTGTGGAATTTTTTGGAGATGAAATTGACCGGATTACGGAAATTGATGTGCTGACAGGAGAAATTAAAAATATTCTGGAACATATCAGTATATTTCCGGCATCCCATTATGTGGTGCCCCAGGAACAGATTAACCGGGCCATTGTTGCTGTAGAAAAAGAACTGGAAGAAAGGGTAAAATATTTCAGAGGAGAGGACAGGCTGCTGGAAGCTCAGCGGATCGCGGAACGTACCAATTTTGATATTGAAATGCTGCGGGAAACAGGTTTTTGCAGCGGCATTGAAAATTATTCCAGACACCTGGCGGGAATGCCGGAGGGAGTGCCCCCTCAGACCCTGATGGACTATTTTCCGGAAGAATTTCTGATTATTGTGGATGAGTCTCATATTACCATTCCGCAGGTGCGAGGCATGTATGCCGGAGACCAGTCCAGAAAAAGCACGCTGGTGGATTACGGGTTCCGCCTGCCTTCTGCAAAGGACAACCGGCCATTGAACTTTGAAGAATTTGAAAGTAAAATTGACCAGATGCTGTTTGTGTCTGCCACTCCAAATGTGTATGAAAAAGAACACGAGCTGCTCCGGGCAGAGCAGATTATCCGCCCTACCGGGCTTCTGGACCCTGAGATTGATGTGCGCCCGGTGGAAGGACAGATTGATGATCTGATTGGAGAAGTCAACAGAGAAATCGGGAAAAAGAATAAAGTCCTGATTACCACCCTTACCAAGAAAATGGCGGAAGATTTAACAGACTATATGCGGGAAGTGGGAATCCGGGTAAAATATCTTCACTCTGATATTGACACGCTGGAGCGGGCGGAGATTATCCGGGACCTGCGCCTGGATGTATTTGATGTGCTGGTGGGCATCAACCTGCTGCGGGAAGGACTGGACATTCCGGAAATTACGCTGGTAGCGATTCTGGATGCAGACAAGGAAGGATTTTTAAGATCAGAAACTTCTCTGATACAGACCATTGGCCGCGCTGCCCGGAATTCAGAAGGCCATGTGATCATGTATGCAGACAGTATTACCGACTCCATGCGGGTTGCCATAAATGAAACAAACCGGAGAAGAAACATTCAGCAGGCATACAATAAGGAGCATGGAATTACCCCGGCAACCATACGCAAATCTGTCCGGGATTTAATCAGCATATCCAAAAAAGTGGCAAAAGAGGAGTACCAGTTCCAGAAAGATCCGGAATCCATGAGCAAAAAGGAACTGGAGAAGCTGGTTGGAGAGATTCAGAAAAAGATGCAGGCAGCGGCGGCAGAGCTGAATTTCGAGGCGGCGGCAGAGCTGCGTGACAAGATGATAGAACTGAAAAAGAATCTGAGGGATATGTAGTCATACATTTTCGGCTCATTATATGCGGGAATCAGGAGAAAAAGGAGTTTATCAAAATGGCAAAAGCAGAAAAGCAGTACATTAAAATCAGAGGTGCAAATGAGCATAACCTGAAAAATCTGGATGTGGACATTCCGAGAAATGAGTTTATTGTTCTGACAGGGCTGAGCGGTTCCGGGAAATCCTCTCTGGCCTTTGACACTATTTATGCTGAAGGTCAGCGCCGATATATGGAGTCTCTGTCTTCCTATGCCAGACAGTTTCTGGGGCAGATGGAAAAACCCGATGTGGAACGGATTGAGGGACTTTCCCCGGCTATTTCCATTGATCAGAAATCCACCAATCGGAATCCCAGATCTACGGTGGGAACTGTGACGGAAATATATGATTATTTTCGTCTGCTGTATGCAAGAATTGGAATACCCCATTGTCCTGTCTGCGGAAAAGAGATTAAAAAGCAGTCGGTAGACCAGATGGTAGACCAGATTTTGTCCATGGAAGAGGGAAGCAGAATACAGCTTCTGGCTCCGGTGGTCCGGGGACGGAAGGGAACCCATCAGAAATTATTTGAACAGGCAAAACGAAGCGGTTATGTGAGAGTACAGGTGGACGGCAATATTTATGACCTGACAGAAGAAATTCCGCTGGATAAGAACATCAAACATAATATTGAGATTGTGGTGGACCGTCTGGTGGTGAAGCAGGGAATAGAGAAGCGTCTGACAGATTCGGTGGAAAGCGTACTGGAACTGGCAGAGGGTCTGATGACGGTGGATGTGATTGGCGGAGAACCGGTGAATTTTTCTCAGAGCTTTTCCTGTCCGGACTGCGGCGTCAGTATTGAAGAGATTGAGCCCAGGAGTTTTTCATTTAATAACCCCTTCGGTGCCTGTCCGGACTGCTTCGGCCTGGGTTACAAAATGGAATTTGATGTGGATTTAATGATTCCGGATAAATCCTTAAGCCTTGCAGCAGGAGCCATTCAGGTTATGGGATGGCAGTCCAGCACCGACAAAGGCAGCTTTACCAATGCGGTTCTCACCGCACTGTCGGAAGAGTATAAGTTTGATCTGGATACGCCTTATGAGGAGCTTCCAAAAAAGATTCAGAACATTCTGATTAATGGGACCGGAGGAAAAGAACTGAAAGTCCATTATAAAGGCCAGCGTGGGGAGGGAGTTTATGACGTGGCCTTTGAAGGACTGGTACGGAATGTGCAGCGCCGGTACCGGGAAACGGGATCCGACACCATGAAGCAGGAATATGAGCAGTTTATGCGGGTGACTCCCTGTAAAACCTGCGGCGGCCAGCGATTAAAGAAGGAAGCCCTTGCAGTGACTGTTTCCGGAAAAAATATTTACGAGATCACTTCCATGTCCATAAGAAAGCTGCAGGCATTTCTGAAAGATATGGAGCTGACGGAGCAGCAGAAACTGATTGGGGCACAGGTATTAAAAGAAATCCGTGCCAGAGTGGGATTTCTGGTGGATGTGGGTCTGGATTATCTGACGTTATCCAGAGCTACCGGAACGTTATCCGGCGGGGAGGCTCAGCGTATCCGGCTGGCCACTCAGATCGGTTCAGGACTGGTAGGAGTGGCCTATATTCTGGATGAGCCCAGTATCGGCCTGCACCAGCGGGATAATGACAAGCTGCTGAATACCCTTCGGAATCTGAAAAATCTGGGAAATACACTGATTGTAGTGGAGCATGATGAAGACACCATGTTTGCAGCAGATCATATTGTGGATATCGGGCCGGGAGCAGGAGAGCATGGCGGACGTCTGGTGGCCCAGGGAACAGCTCAGGAAATTATGAAGAATAAGGAATCTGTCACAGGAGCTTATCTGAGCGGCAGAATTAAAATACCGGTTCCGGAAACCAGAAGAAAACCCACAGGTTTTCTGAAAATCAAAGGTGCCGGGGAAAATAACCTGCAGAATATTAATGTGGAGATTCCTCTGGGGGTAATGACCTGCGTTACGGGAGTATCCGGTTCCGGAAAATCCTCTCTGACCAATGAAATTCTCTACAAACGCCTGGCAAGGGATTTGAACCGTGCCAGAGTGATTCCGGGGAAACACAAATCCATCGAGGGGATGGAGCATCTGGACAAGGTGATAGATATTGACCAGTCTCCCATCGGCAGAACGCCCCGTTCCAATCCTGCAACTTATACAGGGGTTTTTGACCAGATTCGTGATTTGTTTGCAGCCACGCCGGATGCAAAAGCCAAAGGATATGCCAAAGGCCGGTTCAGTTTTAATGTGAAGGGCGGACGTTGTGAGGCATGTTCCGGCGACGGTATTCTGAAAATAGAAATGCATTTTCTGCCGGATGTCTATGTGCCCTGTGAAGTGTGCGGCGGCAAACGATACAACAGAGAAACCCTGGAAGTTAAGTATAAAGGAAAAAGCATTTACGATGTACTGAACATGACGGTGGAGGAAGCACTGGTTTTCTTTGAAAATGTACCTTCTATTAAACGGAAAATAGAGACATTATATGATGTGGGGCTTTCTTACATTAAGCTGGGGCAGCCGTCAACGACCCTGTCCGGCGGAGAAGCGCAGCGGATTAAGCTGGCTACGGAACTGAGCCGGCGGAGTACCGGAAAAACCATCTATATTCTGGATGAGCCTACCACAGGGCTTCATTTTGCAGATGTGCATAAGCTGACAGAAATTTTGCAGCGGCTGGCAGAAGGTGGCAATACAGTGGTGGTAATAGAGCATAATCTGGATGTAATCAAAACAGCAGATTATATCATTGATATGGGGCCTGAAGGCGGAGACGGCGGAGGCATGGTTATTGCAAAGGGCACGCCGGAAGAAGTGGCGGAAGTGGAAGCATCCTATACCGGCAGATATATTAAAAAATATCTGAAGTAACACGAAAGGCCGGCCCCGGCGAAGCGAGGGTACTCGCGCAAATTGTATTATGTCGCTAAAGCGACCGTACTCGGCGCATCAAAGTGACAAAAATATGTAAAAGCAGAATGGTTTTGCGAAAAAAGTTGTTATTGTAATGAGCATCAGCAGTTTTGTTTCCACAGATTCAAAGGCTCACTGAGGGCATGAAACGGGCGCAGGGCAACGGAACAGCTAAAGGCAAAACGCCTTAGAATGGACAGGGAGAATGAATAACATAAGGGCGTGTGCGAGGGAGATTGTGAACGAAGAAATTATATACGCACAGGCAAGGCAGCATGGCGGCAGAGGGTAAAAGCTCTGTCGTTTTTCTTTTCGGATAGTTATAATGTATGTTCCTATTTATCTGCTTGATACAGTTCGTTCAGGCGGCTATACTATATACAGTACGCAATAGGAGGTCAAAAATGTTTGAATATATGACAGCACAGGAAGCCTGTTGATAGAAGAAATCCTGATTGAGTATTAAAGTTTCAGCATGAATAAGGCAAACATGGAAAGGAAAGTTCAAAGCAGAGAACAAAAAGAAGCCGAAAAAGAACGGCAATACGTTATGCGACAAGAAAAGAAAAAGCCAGGCATAGAGGGAGGTAACATCTATGAATAAAATATATTGGGACAGAGATAAAATCTCAATCATAACAGACCAAATTGAATCTGTCCCACATAAGCATTGGACAATGCAGTTATTTTTAAGCATAGAAAAAGATTTGGAGATAGGTGTGGAAGATAATAAAATTTCATGTAAATGTATTGTTATAAACCGCGGCATATTACATAGTTTTTCAACAGGCAACAACATGTATTTTACTATGATAATTGAGCCGGCTTCAGGTTTAGCCATTCAATTGGAGGAACGAATGGGAGGAATGAAGTATCATATTTTTAATAATCAGGATATTGAATACATCAAAAATTTATTATTTTGCCTTATTGACAGCGATGGACTGAGAGAATACAGAGAGTTTATGATACAACTATATAAGTTCTTAGGGGTAAAAGAGCAGGCTAAAATATATGACGACAGGGTTAAGGATTTGTTATACGAAATAGGACGGTGCAATTGCGATACACATTCGATTGCTTTTTTTGCTGATAAAGTGGCGTTGTCACCAGGTCGACTGTCGCACTTATTTAAGGAACAGGTCGGAATGCCCTTAAAAAGCTATATTCAGTTTCATCAAATGCAAACAGCCTTTTTAGCATTATTGAATGGTAAAAATATTACGGAAGCGGCAATGCTGTCTGGTTTTGATACACCATCACATTTTGCAGCGGTTACAAAAAAGATGATGGGAATGCCTGCGAGTATTTCTGTGAAGAATAGCGTTTTTTTGAAAGTTGCAGAAGAAGTGAACTGATATAATGAAACCAGACAGACAGGAGGTTTAATTATGGATATGCAATTTCTTGAAGAAACCAAAATGCTGAATTATCAGTCTGTTGGCATACAGAAACTCATCAACGAAAAGCGATGGGGAGAGTTGAGTGAATATGAAAAAATTAAAGCTATTTATGGATTTGTGCAAAATGAAATACCTTTGGGCTATAACCGTAACGATACATTAACTGCCGAACAGGTTTTAATGGACGGATACGGACAGTGCAATACAAAAGCAACGCTTTTAATGGCATTGTTAAGAGGTGTAAATATTCCGTGCCGTATTCATGGCTTTGAAGTATCAAAAGATTTTCAGCATGGAGCAACCACAGGTATCATTGCGGCACTTGCACCAGATAAAATTGTACATACCTGGGCAGAAGTTTATTATAAAGGTCAATGGCTTGCTTTAGAAGGAGTTATTACAGACAATCAATATCTTGAAGCCGTTAAAGCAAAATACTCTCATGTTCAAGGCGAATTTATGAAATTTGCCATTGCGACAAAAGACTTTCAAAAGATTTCCGTTGATTGGAATGAAAACAACACTTATATTCAGAGTGCTGCTATTGTGTCCGATTTGGGCGTTTTCCCAAATCCCGATAAGTTTTTTGAGCATTATACACAGCATTGGTGTAAAATGAAAGACTTTATGTATGTTCATTTCGGAAGAAAAATTATGAATTACAATGTTGGTAAAATGAGGAAAAGATTTTATTTTTTGTTGTGAATATCTATGATTTGATTGTTTTAGATGGGGGTGTCATAGTAAGAAGTTGAGAATATCTGGCACAGAAGCTATGGAAAAAGGATATAAAGATTATATGTTCCATGCGAGAGGTACTTGTATTGGAATTGTTTTAAAACGGACAAAATATTTATGGCTGAGCTTGCTTTCATTTGGAGCATTTATGCTTGAATATCTGTCAATATTTGCAATTGAAGTTATAATTCTGCATGTAGACATACAGAATTATACAATGCAGAAAAGAAGTATTTATTGTATCATAATGGTTTTTATGTGGGCGCTTTTTATTGGTGTTCTCCTGCTTTTTTCAAGGAAGCATTATCATTTTCCAGAAAGGGGAAGCAAAAGGGATAAGATTTCCTTGAAAGCTAAAGTTTTCAAAGTATGGATGGCCATGCGGCCCGCCGGACGGCAGGCTGTGCATGATGGAGGTTTACTATAACTTCCTGTTTATAGAGAATGTAAGTAAGGAGTCTGGCAATGAAAAATCTTTTGAAAAGTAACCGATTTGCAGTTTTCATAATCTTAACTTTTTTAATTTATGTAATGTCCAATGGAGAATGGTGTATCCCGATTTTTGCATGGATTTATCCAATTTTGTTTTTACATATGCTTTCTCTCAATCATACCCGAAAAGTATATCTTATAATTGGCTCAATATATGCCATCGGGTTTGTTTTCCAGTTTGAAAAAGCCATCGGAATGGATATAAAAATATGTATAGTGGTAGCTTTTTTGGTAGCTATTCTGAAAATTTTACCATATATCTATTGGTCAAAATCAAAAATGAGATTTCAGGATACTGTTATTTTTGCAAGTATAATGGTATCAATAGAATATATCATCTATTTGATATATCCTGTTTTGGGCGGGTTGTCTGATGCTTATACACAATACCAAAATCTATACCTGCTGCAAATAGTAACGGTAACAGGGATTTACGGAATCACCTTTTTAATGTATTGGACGGCGGCAATGGTTATATGGATTTGGAACAATAAAAGCAAAAAAGAACACATCAGAAAATACATCATTGTATATGGTTCTGTAATTGGCCTGGTATTTGTCTATGGAGTTGTTATGTTTCATTTTGCAGGAAATTCAGATAAAAGTGTCAGGATCGCTGGAGTAACCGTTCCGATTTCAGAGCTGTTAAATAATGATAAAGATGTATATTCTGCATTTTATACCAATACATTTACGGATGAAAACATTACCAATACAAGGAATAAACTATCATCAGCAGATGATGAACTTTTCCTGAAAACAGAGTTGGAAGCACAGGCAGGTGCAAAGATTGTTTTTTGGTCTGAACTGAATGGAGCGGTTTTAAAACAAGATGAAGATATGCTTCTGCAACGGGCGTCGGATATGGCAAAACAGGAAGAAATTTATTTGATTGTTTCATTATTGGTGAAAACCCCTTACGAGGACTTAAAGGAAAATAAAACGGTAGCATTTAATCCACAGGGAGAACTAATATCAGAATATTTTAAGCATGGACGTTCAATCGGAGAACTGTGCCAAAAAGGAGATGGAATGCTAAAAAGTTTTGATACAGAATATGGTAGAATTGCGCCGTTTATATGTTCTGATATGGCATTTTTGTCTAAAATACAGCAGGCAGGTAGAAATAATGTAGATATACTGATTGTTCCAGCTTCGGACTGGAAAGAAATGACATTATTAGCTGCAAAGACAGCGATTGTGCGTGGGGTTGAAAATGGAAGTAATATAATCAGACATACAAATAACGGAATGTCGATTGTTTCAAATGTTAAAGGCTGTGTGCTGGCACAGACCGATTACTTTCAGTCTGATACAAAGACATTATCAGCACAGGTTATCACGAAAGGGCGATTTACTCTTTACTCGTATATTGGAAATCTGTTTGTATATCTGTGTAGTTTCTATTTGTCAGGGAGTTTCATACTTCCCAAAATGAAACAATTAATTAAGAGGTAGTAAAATTTCCGTTTGCCTGAACACTGTTATCATAATCATAACTGAATAAGTAACACAGCGTCGGAGTGTAAGGAAGGTGTTCCGGAATGAAGAAGAAAATGCTGATAATGGAACAAAGTGCGCATATTATTTTTATCTTACAGGAAAGATGCTTTCACGCATTAGCGTGACAAGGTCTTTCCTGTTAAGATAAAAAAGGCTGTCCGGATGGACAGCCTTAACTTTCGGGGAGTACCTCCTGGATTCCGGATAAAGCAGGAATCCAGGAAGCATGAGTTATGAAAAATTATATTAGCTTGTTAGCTAGTACATGTACAAGTATAACCGGAGAATGTGAAGGATATGTGAAAAAAACGGGAAAACTTTAGAAAAATTATAAAAAATTCATAAACTTTGATAAGGAATCCCAGGGAAAAGGTTAATAATAGACGTTTTTTTATAATTTAGAAAAAAACACTTTGAAAATTTCCCATGATTGTATATAATGTATGTATATATGGAAAAATAGAGTTATTATGTTTTATTGCGTTTAAACGGAAAAACATCGTGACTGCAGGAAGCGGAATTGCCGGCGGCATTTCCGAAGCAGATAGATAAGAGAAACGAAAGGGGAACTACATGATGTCAACTGATATTGGAATTGACCTGGGAACAGCAAGTATCCTTGTATATATAAAAGGAAAAGGCGTTGTGCTGAAAGAGCCCTCTGTGGTGGCATTTGACAGAGATACCAACAAAATAAAAGCGATTGGGGAAGAGGCCCGTCTGATGCTGGGAAGAACGCCGGGAAACATTGTTGCAGTAAGACCTTTGCGCCAGGGGGTTATTTCTGACTACACAGTGACCGAAAAAATGTTAAAGTACTTTATTCAGAAAGCCATGGGCAAGAAAAGTTTCCGTAAACCCAGAATCAGCGTATGTGTACCGAGCGGTGTTACCGAAGTGGAAAAAAAGGCCGTGGAAGACGCCACTTACCAGGCAGGTGCAAGAGAAGTGTCTATTATTGAGGAACCCATCGCAGCAGCCATCGGCGCCGGAGTGGATATTTCCAAACCCTGCGGCAACATGATTGTGGACATCGGCGGCGGTACTGCGGATATTGCAGTGATTTCTCTGGGAGGAACGGTAGTAAGTACCTCCATTAAAATTGCAGGGGATGATTTTGACGAAGCAATCGTACGTTATATGCGCAAGAAGCATAACTTACTGATAGGAGAGAGAACTGCTGAAGATATTAAGATAAAGATTGGAACCTGTTTTCCGCTGGCTCAGAATGATACCATGGATGTCAGGGGACGTAATCTGGTAACGGGACTTCCGAAAACCGTGTCCGTATCTTCAGAGGAGACAGAAGAAGCGCTGCGTGAAGCTACTCTTCAGATTGTGGAAGCAGTACACAGTGTACTGGAAAAAACTCCTCCTGAGCTGGCGGCAGACGTGGCAGACCGTGGCATTATTTTAACAGGCGGCGGCGCGCTGCTCCGCGGGCTGGAAGAACTGATAGAGGACAGAACCGGAATCAATACCATGACAGCAGAAGAACCCATGACCTGCGTGGCCATTGGAACCGGCAAATATGTGGAATTTTTATCCGGTAAGACAGACGAGTGACAGTTGCAGCTCTGTTCTTCAGAATGATTCGGAAGAATAAAATGTAACGGCAACAATGTAGTTATCATACAAAGGAGCAGGAGCTATGGTAAAAGGATTATATACTGCGTATACAGGGATGATAAATCAGCAGAACAGACTGGACGTACTTACCAACAATCTGGCAAATTCTGCAACGAACGGATTCAAAAAAGAAGGGTCAACTTCGCAGTCCTTCGATGATATGCTGGCAATTAAGATTAAAGACAGTTCGGCTATGGGACTGTCAAAACGACTGGGTGATGTGAGTCTGGGAGTTAAGATTGGGGAATGCTATACAGATTACGGTCAGGGTTCTTTCCGGGTGACAGATAACGTTTATGATCTGGCCATTGACGGTGACGGATTTTTTGCCATTTCCTTCACCAACAAAGCGGGAGAAACTTCTGTGAAATATACCAGGGATGGTGCTTTTACCGTCAACAGGGAAGGATACCTGATGACAAAGGACGGGGATTTTGTACTGAATCAGGCGGCAGCTCAGGCGGGCAATCCGGGGCAGGCCGGATACATACGGGTAGATCCCAATGTGGAACTGAAAGTAGATGAAAACGGAAATCTTTACCAGAACAATGCCATGGTGGGCCAGGTAGGCGTAGTGGATTTTGCCGATTACAATTATCTGTCCAAATATGGTGAGAATATGTATGATCTGGTGGAAGGCGGCCAGGTTCAGGCCACGGATGCCAGAGTGATTCAGGGGACTCTTGAAATGTCCAATGTAAATGTGGTATCTGAAATGGTGGAAATGATTACCATTTCCAGAGCCTATGAGACCAATCAGAAAATTATTCAGTCTATTGACGATACACTGGAAAAAGCTGTAAATAATATCGGCAAAGCATAGGAAGGAGCGGCATAAGTTATGATGAGATCATTATGGTCGGCAGCATCCGGCATGATTTCCCAGCAGACAGCAGTGGATACCATTGCGCATAATCTGTCAAATGTAAATACCACCGGATACAAGACCGAGAAAACAGAATTTAAATCATTGTTATATCAAACTCTGCAGACCAGAACAACAACTGCAAATGGAGAAAATAAACCGATTCCTGCACAGGTAGGTCTCGGAACGCGGGTTGCGTCCATCACTTCTAATTTTACCCAGGGTTCCATGCTGGCCAGTGAGAGCTTTACCGCTATGGCAATCGCAGGAGACGGATTTTTTGCAGTGCGCGGAGCAGATGGAAATACCTATTATACCAGGAACGGAGATTTCAAGCTGAGTGTGGGAAATGACGGAAATCTTACACTGGTAACAGCAGATGGTTATCCGGTACTTGGAACAGACGGGAACCCCATTACCATGCCTGGAGATGTGAGCAACAGTAAAATACAGGTAACCACAGAAGGCGCTTTCGGCTATATGGACGGTAACGGGAATTTTGTAAATGCAGGAAATATCGGATTATTCCAGTTCAGCAATCCGGCCGGCCTGGAGAAACTGTCCAACAGCCTTCTGGCAGTGTCAGATGCTTCCGGACAGCCTCTGAATGAAGCAAATACAGCGAATCTGATAAGAAGTGAGATACGTCAGAAATATGTGGAAGGCTCCAATGTACAGGTGGCGGATGAAATGGTAAATCTGATTGTGGCCCAGAGAGCTTATGAAATGAATTCCAAAGCAATTCAGGCATCCGATGATATGCTGGGGCAGGCAAATCAGTTGAAACGTTAATGTTACTGTTTGTAATGTGCCGGCAGCAGGCGGCTGTTTCTGAACAGTAATCGGGATTCAGGAAAGAAGGGTACATATGAGCCTTAATTTGAACGCAATTAATTCTTATTACAATAATTATAATACGGACACATCCACTGATTCAGCCAGCAAGCTGGAGGAAACGCTGAAATCCGATTTATCTACAGCCACAGAAGAGGAACTGATGGATGTATGCAAAGATTTTGAAGCATATTTCGTGGAGCAGATGTTCAAGGCAATGCAGCGGATGGTGCCAGAATCTGAGGAAGATGTTTCCGCTTCTACCAGGCAGCTGAAAGACTATTACAAAGAGCAGATGACCCAGAGTTTTGCAGAACAGGCTACCGAAGGAGAAGGGCTGGGAATTGCACAGGTGCTGTATGAACAGATGAAGCGCAATTACGGTCTGGAGTAAAATTGTGGAAATTTTGTCGGGATATGTGGAGCATATCGTTTTTCAGAATACAGAAAATGGATATACCGTATTAAATTTAGTCTGTGAGGAAGAAGAAATTACCTGTGTGGGAATTTTTCACGGAGTCAGTGAAGGCGAATGCCTGGAGCTGACAGGAGAATACACCACCCATCCTTCCTACGGCAGACAGTTTAAAACCTCCTCTTTTCAGGTTAAACCGCCGGAAGATATGGTGTCTGTGGAGCGTTATCTTGCTTCCGGGGCCATTAAAGGAATCGGTGCGGCTCTTGCAGCCAGAATTGTTAAAAAGTTCCGGGAAGATACCATACGGATTATTGAGGAGGAACCGGAACGGCTGGCAGAAGTGAAAGGAATCAGCCAGCGTAAGGCAATGGAGATTGCAGAGCAGGCCGAGGGAAAGCGGGAATTGCGGCAGGCCATGATTTTCCTGCAGCAATATGGGATATCCCAGACCCTTGGGGCAAAAATTTTTCAGACATATGGCCAGGAACTTTATGGGATTTTAAAAGAAAATCCATATCGCCTGGCAGATGATATTCAAGGTGTGGGTTTTCGAATTGCGGATGAAATTGCATCCAGAGTCGGAATCCACACCGATTCTGATTTCCGCATCCGCAGCGGCATTCTCTATGCACTGGTACAGGCTTCCCTGGAGGGACATACCTGTCTGCCGGAAAATCTGCTGACTGAGAAGGCCGGTGAAATTCTGGAAATTGCTCCGGAATATATTGAGAAGCATTATATGGATCTGGCCATAGAGAAAAAACTGGTGATCCGGGAACAGGAGGACAGCCGGTATATTTACGGAGCCAGCTATTATTATATGGAAGCCAATACAGCGGCCATGCTGGAGCGGCTGGATTTTTCCTTTGAAGTGCCGGAAGGGGAAATCTGGAAACGGATTCAAAGCATTGAGCAGGACACAGGGATGACATTGGATGAGCTTCAGGCAGAAGCTGTAAAGGAGGCGGTCACCAACGGGCTGATGATTCTGACAGGAGGGCCCGGAACAGGAAAGACCACTACCATCAATACAATAATCCGCTATTTTGAACTGGAAGGCATGGATATTTTTCTGGCAGCGCCCACAGGCCGGGCGGCAAAACGGATGAGTGAGACCACGGGCTTTGAGGCACGCACCATCCACCGGCTGCTGGAGTTAAACGGCGGGGCGGAAGGAAAAGAAGGATTTGAACGCAACGAACAGAATCCACTGGAAACAGATGTGATTATCATTGATGAAATGTCCATGGTGGATATTTCTCTGATGTATGCATTGCTGAAAGCTGTGGCTGAAGGCACCAGACTGATTCTGGCAGGAGACGTGAATCAGCTTCCCAGTGTGGGGCCGGGCAGCGTGCTGAAAGATATGATCGATTCCGGCCGGTTTCATGTGGTGCGGCTGAATAAAATTTTCCGTCAGGCAGCCCAAAGCGACATTATTGTCAATGCCCATAAAATCAATCGTGGAGAGAAAGTAATTCTGGACAATCAGAGCATGGATTTCTTTTTTCTGAAACGATATGACGCCAATGTAATTATCAGTGTGGTGATACAGCTGATACAGCAGAAACTGCCCAAATTTGTGGATGCGGAGCCTTTTGATATTCAGGTACTGACGCCCATGCGGAAAGGACTGCTGGGCGTAGAGCGGCTGAACGGAATCCTGCAGCAGTATCTGAATCCGCCGGAACAGGGAAAACAGGAAAAGGAGCATGGCGATATTATCTTCCGGGAAGGAGATAAAGTCATGCAGATTAAAAATAACTATCAGCTTGAATGGGAGATACGCAGCAAATACGGACTGGCTATTGACAAAGGGACTGGGATTTTCAACGGGGATACCGGGCGTATTCGGAATATCAATACATATCAGGAACTGGTAACGGTGGAATTTGATGAGGGCAGAATGGTGGATTATACCTTTAAACAGCTGGACGAGCTGGAGCTTGCCTATGCCATCACCATACACAAGTCTCAGGGAAGCGAATACCCGGCAGTGGTGATTCCGCTGCTGACAGGCCCCAGAATGCTGATGAACCGGAACCTGCTGTATACAGCTGTGACCAGGGCGCGGAAATGTGTGACTCTGGTGGGAAATGACGCGACATTTCAGGAAATGATTGAAAATGTCAGTGAACAGAAGCGGTATACCGGTCTGAAAGACAGACTGGATATCCAACAGGACAAAAAGAAAGAAACGGGCAGTCAGAACGTAACCGGGAAAAGGTAAGAGCAGAAAGGCTCTTGCCTTTTTTGTCATTCAATGTTATATTATAGAGTATCAACGCGTTTAAGCGCTAAAGTACAGGGAGGAAATATTCATGAAGAAAAAAATAATGACACTTGTATTGTCCATGACCATGGCGGCTTCCATACTGGCAGGCTGCGGTACGGTAGGCGGAGATTCTGCAAAGAAATCAGAAGAAAGCCAGAATTCCGGAGAGACGAAAGAGACAGAAGATACAACAGAGAATGAGGACGATGGGCAGGAGTCTGAAAGCCAGGGCGATAAAGTTTACAGAATCGGTATCTGCCAGCAGTTAGAGCATCAGGCGCTGGATGCGGCAACAGAAGGATTTAAAGCGGCCCTGACAGAAAAATTCGGAGAAGGCAATGTGGAATTTGATTATCAGAATGCCCAGGGAGAACAGGCAAACTGTGCAACCATTGCCACGAAATTTGTAAATGACAAAGTGGATCTGATTATGGCAAATGCCACCACTTCCCTCCAGGCATGTGCAGCTGCCACCGCAGATATTCCCATTGTGGGCACTTCTGTTACGGACTTTGTGGAAGCCGGCGTAGTGGAAAGCAATGAGGCGCCGGGAAGAAATGTGACGGGAACCTCAGATCTGGCTCCCATAGATCAGCAGATTGAACTGCTGGCAACACTGGTTCCGGATGCAAAAAAAGCAGGAATTGTATTCTGTTCTTCAGAGGCTAATTCCGTGTTCCAGGCAGAACAGGCAGAGAAAGCCTTGGATCAGAAGGGAATTGCTTATGAGAGATTTACTGTGGCGGATTCCAATGATATTCAGCAGGTGGTTACCAGTGCGGTGGAAAGCTGCGATGTGCTTTATATTCCCACAGATAACACCATCGCAAATAATATGGAAGGCGTGAAAAATGTAACCGGACCGGCAGGAATTCCCATTATCTGCGGCGAGGAAAATATGTGCGCAGGCGGCGGACTGGCAACTTTGAGTATTTCCTACTATAACATTGGTTATAATGCGGGGATGATGGCATATGAAATTCTCACCGAAGGAAAAAATCCCGGAGAAATGCCGATTCAGTATGCAGATGAAGTAACCAAAAAATACAATGCAGAAGTGGCGGAGGCCCTTCAGATGGAAATGCCGTCTGATATGGAAGAAATCGGAAAAGAGGAATAAAAAATGGGATCACTGATCAATGCACTTCCCGGCTCTGTGGCACAGGGGTTAATCTGGGGAATTTTGGCAATTGGTGTGTATATTACTTATAAAGTGCTGGATTATGCGGATCTGACAGTAGATGGAAGCCTTGCCACCGGCGGGGCAGTGGCGGTTATGTGCATAATCAACGGAACGAATCCGTATCTGGCCATGGTGATGGCCTTTGGAGCCGGGATGCTGGCAGGCCTTGTAACAGGTCTGTTTCACACGGTATGTGGTATTCCGCCTATTCTGTCAGGCATTCTGACCCAGCTGGGGCTTTATTCCGTTAATATGCGGATACTGGGGAAATCCAATCAGGCAGTCAGCGTAGACCAGTATGAGCTGATTGTGAGCCTCCGCTACATTCAGGAGGCATGTATTACAGCGGGAATCTGCTGTCTGATCATCACATTTGTACTGTACTGGTTTTTCGGTACGGAACTGGGAGCTGCTGTCCGGGCCACAGGCTGCAACCAGAATATGGCGCGGGCACAGGGAATTAATACCAGCAATCAGAAAGTGCTGGGACTGGTGATTTCCAACGGGCTGGTAGGGGTTTCCGGTGCACTGTATGCCCAGTATCAGGGCAGCGCGGATGTCAACATGGGCAGAGGAGCCATTGTAATCGGCCTTGCGGCGGTGATTATCGGTGAAGTGGTATTTGGCAGGATTTTCCATAACTTTGCACTGCGTATGCTGGCAGCAGTAATGGGAGCGATTATCTATTTTATTGTAATTGCCGTTGTGCTGCAGCTTGGACTGTCCACCAATGACCTGAAACTGTTTTCCGCACTGATTGTGGCGCTGTTCCTTGCAATTCCTTATCTGAAAAGTAAATATTTTGCCTCCGCAGGCAGAAAAGGAGGCAGGGCAGATGCTTAAAATTGAAAAAGTATATAAAACCTTTAATCCCGGAACCATCAACGAAAAACGGGCGTTAAACGGGATAGAACTGGTGTTGAATGAGGGAGACTTTGTTACGGTAATCGGCGGAAACGGTGCAGGAAAATCCACTATGCTGAATATGATTGCCGGAGTCTATCCGGTGGACCAGGGACAGATTCTCATTGATGAAGTGAACGTAACAAAACTTCCGGAACATAAACGGGCTCAGTATCTGGGAAGGGTATTTCAGGACCCCATGACCGGTACGGCAGCAGATATGAATATAGAGGAAAATCTGGCCATTGCCGCAAGAAGAGGGAAGAAACGGTTTCTGGGATGGGGAATCACCGGAAAGGAAAGAGACGTTTATCAGGAAAAACTGAAAGCGCTGGAGCTGGGCCTTGAGACCAGAACGACTTCCAAAGTAGGATTACTGTCGGGAGGACAGCGGCAGGCTCTGACCCTTTTGATGGCTTCTCTGGAAAAACCGAAAGTGCTGCTGCTGGACGAGCATACAGCGGCGCTGGATCCCAAGACCGCAAAAAAGGTTCTGGATCTCACGGAGGATATTGTGGACAGGGATCATCTGACCACACTGATGATCACCCATAATATGAAAGATGCCATCCGGCTGGGGAACCGCCTGATTATGATGCACGAAGGCAGAATTATTTACGATGTGTCAGGAGAGGAAAAGAGAGGACTGAAAGTGTCAGATTTGCTGGCTAAATTTGAAGAAGCCAGCGGCGGAGAATTTTCCAATGACCGGATGATGCTGTCCTGAGGAAAAAATGTCTGGAAATGGTTCTGTTGAAGAAAGAGAACCATTTTCAGAGGATAATTATTTTGAGAAAAAATCCGGCAAAGCCGGATTTTTTCTGTTCTACAGGAAATATTCTGTCACGCTAAAGGGCGAAAGTGTCTTTCCTGTAGAATAAAAGACAATTATCACACTGCGGCGGAAAAGAAATATGTCGCTAAAGCGACCCGCCGCAGGCGGAGAATCCTGCTTTGCAGGATTCTTTGTTCTCCTGGGGACCAACAGGAAAATCCTAAGAATTTCTCCGGTTCTTTTAGAAATTTTTAAGAAAATATCGGTGGAATCCCTGTGGAAAGTGTGATACCATAAAATCTGCCGGGAGACATTTTTCGTAAAATAACCATATTGAAATTGAAGAAAGAAAAATTTTTGCATCTGCTGTTTCCGCCAAGATGCCCCATCTGTGACGGGATTTTGTTTTCGTCTTTCGCCGTACCGGAGGAATTAATCTGCAAAAGCTGCCGAAAGCAACCGGAGTATGTGAAAGAACCGGTGTGCAGCCAGTGCGGAAAGCCGCTGGAAAATGAACGGGAGGAATACTGTTATGACTGCAGCCGGAACAAAAGGGCTTTTGTCCAGGGCAGAGCATTGTGGGTATACAGAGGAGTGGTCAGAGATTCCCTGTATCGGTTTAAATATCAGAACCGCCGGGAGTATGCGGAATATTACAGTGCTGAACTGGTGAGAGTGTATGGCGGCTGGATAAAAGAGCGGGGAATTCAGGCAGTGGTTCCCATACCTCTTTCCGGAAAGCGTCGGAGACAGCGGGGATTTAATCAGGCTGAACTGGTGGCCAGGAAAGTTGCAAAGAGAATGAATCTGCCTGTATATGGCAGACTGCTGATTCGCACCAGGGACACAAAAGCACAGAAGGAATTAAATGACCAGGAGCGGAAAAATAATCTGAAAAGGGCTTTTAAAACCAGAAAAAATAAGGTACAATTAAACCATATCTTACTGATAGATGATATTTATACGACCGGAAGTACGATGAACGAGGCCGCGAAGGAATTAAAGCGGGCCGGGGCAGAACAGGTCTATTGCCTGAGCATCAGTATCGGCAGAGGATATTAGGAGGAAAGAGGATATGGAAGTAAGAAATTGCAGGGGATGTGGAAGACTCTTTAATTATCTGCAGGGACAGCCTTTGTGTCCGGGCTGCCTGGCAGAACTGGAAGAAAAATTTCAGGAGGTAAAGGAATACCTGCGGGTACATCCAAAAGCACCGTTAAACGAGATCGCAGAGACAAATGAGGTCAGTGTGAAGCAGATCAAACAGTGGGTGAGAGAGGAGCGTCTTGCATTCACAGAAGAATCACAGATTACTCTGGAATGTGAAGCATGCGGCGCAAGAGTTCTGAGCGGAAGGTTCTGTAATAACTGCAGATCACATCTGCAGAATGAACTTTCCGGTGCGATGAAACGCCCCACTGCCACTGTGGCGCCGAAAAAGAATGGCTCTACCAAAGACAGAATGAGGTTTTTGGACAACTGAAACTGCCGGCAGGATATGTGTTTGCGGACGGGTGCCAGAGAGGTACGGTTCGCCGGGGCATGTTCTGCCGGTTTTGTTCTTCTACAGGAGGACCCTGTCACGCTAAAGCGCGAAAGTATCTTCCTATAGAATAAAAATAATATGCACACTCGTGCGAATAGAAAATGTCACTGCGTGACCGCACTCGGAGCAGCAAACCGTCCAGGTCCCTCATGAGTGAGGGATTCAGGGAGCCCCTGCGGACCTGGCCGCTTTGTTCTTATGGAAATTTCCGGTAAAATCTCCCTGGCAGGAAAAAGAAAATGCACATCCGTACATCAGGAAAGGCTTTTCCTCACAGCAAATGTGTGCTATAATAAGGCTGGTTAATTTCGGAAAATGGACGGTGCGCTATGTTAAACGAAGAAAGAATTCGTCTTATGACGAAAATGGCTGCCTATGAAGCAGGAGAAGGAAAAGAAAATTTGCCGGTGAAACAATATTACCGGAAGGATTATGTGGGATATGAGATGCTGAAAACCTTTCTCACCTCCACCATATCTTTCGGGATTTTATTTGTGTGCTGGCTGGTATATAAGATGGAAGATATGACAGAATTTCTCAGGGGCAGGGATCTGCCGGAACTGGCCAGATGGCTTATTGTCCGGTATGTAATATTTATCTGCGTCTACCAGGTCATTGCCTTTATTGTATACACCCGACGTTATAAGAGAGCAACCGCCAGTGTAAGGGAGTATTACACTACCTTGAAGAAGGTAGAAAAACTCCAGGAGAAGGAAGAACGATTATAACTTTTGGAGGATATGGAAATGACAGGTTTGTTGGAAATGAGGGAAAAACTGCGTATTTTTTACGGAAAGTTTGAATTGTATGTGACGGCAGGCATAAAATTTATTCTGGGCCTGGTGGTTTTTTTTATGATTAACAGCCAGCTTGGCTATATGGAGCGGCTGGATCATCCGGCGGTGGTGCTGATGCTGTCCCTTGGGTGTGCTTTTCTGCCCGTCAATGCAATGATTGTACTGGCCTGCGGGATGATTCTGCTTCATCTGTCGGCGCTGTCTCTGGAAGCATGCGTGATTGGCCTGTGTCTGTTCCTGCTGCTTTTTTTTCTTTATGGGAAGTTTGCACCCCAAAATGGCTACAGTGCCGTTCTGACTTCTGTGCTCTGTGTTTTCCGGGTGCCGCATGTTATGCCGGTGGCAGCAGGAATGTTGAAAGGGCCTTCTGCATATTTATCAGTATTGTGCGGAGCTGTCACTTACTATTATGTAAGAGGCGTGCAGGAGAATCTTGTGAATTTCACATCTACAGAAGAGACGGAAGGGTTTGCCAAATTTACAGCGGCTTTGCGGATTTTAACCGGGAATAAGGAAATGTATCTGGTACTGGCAGCTTTTCTGATTACATCGCTGGTGGTATATGTCATCCGCCGCCAGTCCATCAATTATGCATGGCGAATTGCATTGTTTACAGGTAATATGCTGGAGCTGGTAATTTTGCTGGTAGGATATATTCTGCTGGATATGACGGACCGGATATTGTGGGTCGTAGTGGGAATTCTGATCTCTCTTGGAATTTCTCTGATTCTGGAATTCTTTTTCTATAATCTGGATTATTCCAGGGTAGAACGGGTACAATTTGAAGATGATGAGTATTATTATTTTGTAAAGGCTGTTCCGAAAGTATTCGTGACGAAAAAAGAAAAAAGGGTGAAGCGGATTACGCCGAAAAAGCGTACCACCGTCAACCGCAGGGATTTGGCCAGAGAACTGGAGATTGACCAGGATTTGCTGGAATAAATGAAATAACCACCGGTATTTGCCGGCTGACAGATCACAGAAACTGAAAACCGCAAAAAGAAAGGGGATGAAAAAATGATACAGGATTTATTCGCAATGATGAATTCATTTGCATCGAAATACCTGTTTTGGATAGACAGACACAGTATAACGAAAACAGATATTGCGGAAATTATTATTATTTCATTCCTGATTTATAATATTCTTGTCTGGGTGAAGCAGACCAGGGCATGGAATCTGCTGAAGGGAATTATTGTGGTGCTGATATTTGTAATGCTGGCCGCAATGTTCCAGATGAATAATATTCTGTGGATTGCAGGGAAAACCATCAATGTGGCGGTAATCGCAATTATCATTGTATTTCAGCCGGAGCTGCGGCGTGCGCTGGAGCAGCTTGGACAGAAAAATTTTATTACATCGGTATTTTCTTTTGACTCCCAGAAGAATCAGGAGCGGTTCAGCGAACGGGTAGTCAGCGAAATTGTAAAAGCAACTTATGAAATGGCCAAAGTGAAGACAGGGGCACTGATTGTCATAGAGCAGGATGTGGTACTCAGGGAATACGAGAGAACCGGAATTCCTCTGGATTCTCTGGTGTCCAGTCAGCTTCTGATTAATATTTTCGAGCACAATACGCCTCTGCATGACGGAGCTATTCTTGTACGGGGAGAACGGGTGGTATCGGCAACCTGTTACCTTCCTCTTTCCGATAATATGGAGCTGAGCAAGGAGCTGGGAACCAGACATCGTGCGGCTGTGGGCATCAGTGAGGTCTGTGATGCACTGACCATTGTGGTATCGGAGGAAACGGGAAATGTGTCCATTGCTGTGGGAGGAGAACTGTACCGAAACGTGGATGCGGAATATTTAAAAGGAAAATTGAATTTTATCCGAAAAGGCTCCATGGATGTGGCAAGGTTCCGGATATGGAAAAGGAGGATGAAGCATGTTCAGGAAAATGATGAAGCATCTGGTGAATAATCCGGGGCTGAAAATTCTGTCCGTCCTCTTGTCTGTTGTACTGTGGATGGTAGTGGTGAAAATGGCGGATCCGGACTTTACCAAACCGTTTTCCGTTCCGGTGGAAATTCTGAATAAAGATGTGATTCGGACCATGGGAAAGGTTCCGGATATTGTAGGGGATACGGATATTGCCGTGTTTTATATTTCCGGTCCCCGAAGCTATGTGGAGGACATGGACAGCGATGATTTCAGCGTGACAGCAGATTTAAGCCAGATGGATTTGAGCCAGGACGGCGAGACAAAACTGGTGCCCATTGAAATCACTGCGAAAAAAAATGAAAAACATATTGAAATCATAAAAAAAACCGTGAACATGCAGATTACACTGGAGGATTTGTCGGAACAGAAATTTGTAATTTCTCCGGAAACTACGGGAACGCCGGCGGAAGGCTGCGCCATTGGAGATGTGGAGGTAGTCCCGAATCTTCTGCAGGTATCAGGCCCGGAATCTGTGGTATCGCGGATTAATCGTGTGTCAGCTTCCATCAATGTGGATGGAATTTCCAGTGATGTGACAGACAGTGTGAAACCTGTTTTATATGATGAGAACGGAGAAGTAATTTCTTCCGAACTGCTGGAAATGAATCAGAATGTAGTGACTATAAGAGCCAGAATTCTGGGAACGAAAAGTGTGCCTGTCCGCTGTCAGGTAAGGGGTACACCGGCAGCAGGCTATGAGTACCGGGGCGTGGAATTAACCCCGGAAACGATTCTGATTAAAGGAGAGGCCGCATTGCTGAACGGGATCACTTCTATTGATATCCCGGACGATGTAATCAGTCTGGAAGGGGCAAAGGAAGATATTGAAACCACTGTGGATATCACTCCGTATCTGGGGGACGGAGGCGTCTCTCTGGTGGATGATACGGCCAACCAGGTGGTTGTAAAAGTGTTGATTGAACAGAAAGAATCCAAAGTATTCCATCTGCCGGTGGAAAGTATCAAAATCAACGGACTGAAACAGGATTATGAATTGTCTTTTCAGGGAAGTACCGTTTCTGTTACGGTCAGAGCCCTGAAAGAATACATGGATACGCTGCAGAATGGAAGTATTAAGGCGGAGCTGGATGTTGAGGATCTGGAGCCGGGGGTCCATACGCTCCCTCTTACCGTGACTTTGCCAGATGATAAGTTTGAGCTGCCGGACACCATTAACGTCCAGGTTACCATTGAAGATAAAAATGCCCCGCCGGAAATAAATCAGGATGAGACAGAACAGCCTGGAGATGACAACAGCGGAAACAGCAACAATAACAGCAGCAATGGCAATAATAACAGCCCAAACGGGAATAACAGCGGAAACGGAACGAATCAGAATAACAGAGATTCAGAGGAAGACTGACAGATTCATTTACCATGGTATGACAGGATGCATACAGAATGGAGGAAAATAATATATGGCAAGAATGTTTGGAACAGATGGTGTGAGAGGTGTGGCCGGTACAGAGCTTACGATTGAGCTGGCCATGAAACTGGGGCAGGCGGGTGCCTATGTACTGACAAAAGAAAAATCATATCAGCCCACGATTATTGTAGGCTGTGATACAAGAATTTCAGGTGGAATGCTGGCGAATGCTCTGATGGCGGGAATCTGTTCCGTAGGGGCGAATGCTGTCTACATGGGGGTGGTGCCCACGCCGGCCATTGCATATCTGACCAGGAAACACAAGGTAGAGGCAGGTGTGGTTATTTCCGCTTCCCATAACCCCATGGAGTTTAACGGAATTAAGTTTTTCAACGGGGAAGGATATAAGCTGTCCGACGAACTGGAAGATGAGATAGAAGCCCTGATAAAAAACGGTATGAAGGATGTTGCCATGCCCCTTGGTTCCGGAATTGGAAATATCAGTTACCGCTTTGACGCCAGGGAGGAATATGTATTTTTCATGAAAAAAACAGTTCCGGTGGATTTAAGCGGCCTGAAAATTGTAGTGGACTGTGCAGAAGGGGCTTCTCATTATACAGCGGTGGAGACATTAAAGGGTCTTGGTGCAAATCTGGTGGCAATTCATACCAGTCCCGATGGAAGCAATATCAATGCCAACTGCGGCTCTACCCATATGGATGAACTGCGGGCAAGGGTGGTTTATGAAAAGGCCAATGTGGGAATTGCTTTTGACGGTGATGCAGACCGTATGCTTGCTGTAGATGAAAAAGGCGACGTGGTAGACGGTGATCAGGTGATGGCCATTATCGGAAATTACATGAAGGAGCATGGAAATCTGAAGAAAAATACCATTGTGGGAACGGTTATGAGTAATCTTGGGTTTACGCTGATGGGGAAACAGCGGGGAATTCATATTGAACAGACAAAGGTGGGAGACCGCTATGTTCTGGAAAATATGAGAGAAAATGGGTATAATATTGGAGGAGAGCAGTCCGGACATATTATTTTTCTGGATGAAAATACCACAGGAGACGGTCTGTTAAGCGCGCTCCATCTGCTGGAAGTTATGGTGGAGACAAAGGAACCCCTTTCACAGCTGGCTCAGATTATGGAGGTACTGCCTCAGGCCCTTGTGAATGCAAAAGTGCCCAACCACAAGAAAGAACATTTTATGGAATATCCGGAAATTGCCCAGGCAATTCATGAGCTGGAGCAGAAGTTTGCAGGAGAAGGCAGAGTTCTGATTCGCCCTTCCGGTACAGAGCCGCTGATTCGTGTTATGATTGAAGGGAAGGATCAGACAGAGATTAATCAGGATGCAGAAAATCTGGCTGATCTGATTATGAAAAATATGTTGTAATTTGCCATGAGGAGGGACCTGGTTTATTTATCCCAACGTCCAGGTAAACTGGGAGGAGTCTTTATGGTTACCTGACAGTACAGGAAAAACCTGGCAGAAAAATGTATTGGAGGAACGAAGATGGTTAGTCAGAAAGTGACGATTAAGAATCCTACGGGCCTGCATTTAAGACCGGCGGGGATTTTGTGTAAAGAAGCAGTGAAATATCAGGCGTTGATCACCTTTAATTTTAAGGGAGGTACTGCAAATGCCAAAAGTGTGTTAAGTGTACTGGGTGCATGTATCAAATCCGGAGATTCCATAGAGTTTGTCTGTGAAGGGGAGGATGAAGAAGAAGCACTGCAGGCGGTAGTGACAGCAGTGGAAAATGGACTTGGAGAATAAAAGAGAGGCCGGCTTCAGATTATAAAATGTGAAGCTGGTCTCCGATTTCTGTTAAATTAAAGATGGAGGCGACTATGAAGAAAATTTTAATTACGGGCTGCAACGGCCAGCTTGGACGGGCACTGAATCAGATTTATAATAGTGAATGCCTGATTAACACAGATGTGACGGAGGGAGAAGGAAGAAAAGCCCTGGATATTACAGATGTGGATGCAGTCTTAAAAATGGTGCGGGAGGAACAGCCGGATGTTATCATCAACTGTGCAGCTCACACAGCAGTAGAACTCTGTGAAAGCCAGGAAGATCTCGCTTACCGCATTAATGCCATCGGAGCACGGAACCTGAGCATTGCCGCTGCCCAGGTGGATGCAAAACTCATACAGGTTTCCACCGATTACGTGTTTGACGGGAATGGCACAAGGCCCTATACGGAGTTTGACGAACCATGTTCCGACAGCGTTTATGGAAAGACAAAACTGGAAGGAGAGCGGTTTGTAAAGGAATTTGCACCGAAACATTTTATTCTGAGGACAGCCTGGCTCTACGGGGATGGGAAAAATTTCCTGAAAACCATGCTCCGGCTTTCTGAAACAAATCAGGAAGTCAGGGTGGTAAATGACCAGTTCGGCAATCCCACCAGTGCAAAAGAACTGGCAAGGCTGATTCATTTTCTGGAACCGGGAGAGAATTATGGAACTTTCCACGCGACCTGTGAGGGACAGTGCAGCTGGGCGGACTTTGCGGCAAAAATTTTTGAAATGGCCGGAAAAGCCACCAAAGTAATTCCAATTTCCACAGAAGAATATAATGCAAGGGTAAAAAGACCGGCATACTCCGTTCTGGACAACTATATGCTGCGTCTGACCACCGATTACCGGATGGCAGACTGGGAGACAGCATTACAGGAATATATGGACGAGTTACAGTAAATCAGATAATTGGAAACCTGGAATTCTGACAGTTTACAGCTTTCCAGTTATCGTTCTGCAGCAGACAAAAGTAAGGAGATTCCAGAATGAAAAAAAAGATACGTTGGGCAGTATTTCTGCTGCTGATGCTTACCATGGCAGGATGTATCATACTGCAGTCTCAGCGAAGCTGGAAAGGAGAGGCTAAAACCAGCAGTCTGAGAATAGAGAATCAGGCAAATGTGGGAGAAATCCGGAAAGGAACGGAAATTGCCCAGACCTTTACTGCCGACAGAAATTTTTCCGGAGTCTCATTGCTTATGGCCACTTTTGATAAAAGGGTGTATGGAGGGATTCATGTAAAACTTCTGGAGGAAAAAAATGGACAGGTTCTGGCAGAGAAAACATATTATGCAGGTTCTGTAGAGGATAATGCACTGTATCATTTTCTGTTTGAGGAGGAAATTGAAGTTTCCGCGCCTGCAGAATATCGCGTTGTGATAACATCTGATACAGGCAGGTTCCAAAACGGCGTTACGATCTGGAATTCCCTGGAAGACCAGTATCAGGAGGGGGAACTGTATATCAATGGAGAACAGCAGTCAGGGGATCTGGTATTTCGCATTGCATATCAGGGAAAGATGGAATATCAGTGGGGCATGTTCCTGCACAGAGCGGTGCTTCTGATCCTTCTGTTTTCCTTTCTGGGCGCTCATTGTCTTCTGAATATCCGAAGCATGTATCAGTGGATATTTGAAAAAAGAGTGTGGATTTCTCTGGGAGTATTTGCGTTTCTGGTGGTAAACCGGTATCATTTTTCCTCCATTGGACAGTTTGACCAGTACATTCAGCCGGGAGATGGTTCCCAGTATGCGGCGCCTGTTGCCGGTCAGTCAAGAGCGATTCGAAGCGATGAATGGATGCTGGGAGTCCCCCGGTTTCTGTCAGCGGAATACAGTGATTATGGAAAATATAATCAGATAGTGCGTGCAGAAAAAACCACAAATCTTTCTGCCTCCGGATTGTACCGCAGTTATTCTGCACTGGCCCAGCCCATGGACTGGGGGTTTTACCTCTTTGGTTCGGAGATTGGACTGTCTTTTCGCTGGTGCTTTAAAATGGTATTCGGCTTTTTGTTTTCGTACGAATTCTGCCTGATATTAACCAGGAGAAAAAGGCTGCTGTCACTGGCAGGAGCGTCTCTGATCTGGTTTTCCAGCTGCAATATGTGGTGGTCCACCATGAACTGGATTCTGGCAGGAGAAGCCGCACTGGTGTTTGTATGGTATTTTCTGGAAGAACGGGACAGACGGAAACGGATTTTATGGGGGTTGGGACTGGCTGTGTCGGCTTCCTGTTTCCTGGTGGTGGATTTATATCCCGCCTGGCAGGTGCCGGCAGGATATCTCTATCTGCTGGTTTTAATCTGGATGATTGCAGAACACTGGCAGGATATACGCAGTTACAGGTGGAAAGACTGGCTGATGGCTGTGGGCTGTCTGGTATTTTTATTCAGCATTGCAGGAGCATATCTTCTGAATGACATGGAATATCTCACTGATATTATGAATACAAAGTATCCGGGACAGCGGGTTAGCTATGGGGGAAGGAGTATTCAGCAGCTCCTGGGATATCTTCCCACTTTTCTTACTTCACTGGAACATTATGCCAATCCCAGCGAGGCAGGCAGATTTGTCAGTTTCTTCCCCATTCCCTGGGCCCTGTCCCTGGTGGTTTTTGTGCGCAGCAGAAAAAAAGACCTGCTCACAGGGCTGCTGCTGGGAGGAAGTACCTTTCTCTCTCTATACTGTATGGTGGAACTGCCCGGATTTCTGGCCCGGATTTCTCTGCTCACTTATTCCACACCGGAGCGTACGGCACTGGTTCTGGGATTTGCCCAGATCCTGCTGCTGCTGGTAACCGTGTCACGATTTGAAGAGAGGGAAGGCCTGAGTCTTCCGGCGGGAATCTTAACGGTAGTGCTGACCGGAATTGTGACGGTATGGTATGGCAGGCAGTGCTGCCCGGAATATCCAAAATGGATTTACTTTGTATTCCTGGGAATTCTGGTATTCGGATCATTGCTGACTCTGATTTCCCGTTTTGGGGAAAACGTCCGTCAGTGGGCCCTGGCAGGACTGAGCCTTCTGCTTATTGTGACAGGGCTCAGGGTCAATCCTCTGATGTGCGGTCTGGATGCCATCAGAAGCAAGCCGGCGGCAGAAGCAGTAGCCGAAATTACAGAACAGGACAGTACAGGAAAATGGCTTGCAGTGGAAAATATTGCGGCAGGGAATTTTCTGATTGCCTGCGGAGCTCCTGCAATTAATTCCGTAAATTATATTCCCAATATGGAGCTGTGGAAGAAACTGGATCCAAAGGGAGAAAAGGAAGAAATATATAACCGTTATGCTCATATTCTGGTATATCTGACCGAAGAGGAAACAGAGATGGAGCTGGTGCAGGCAGACCTGATTAATTTAAAACTGTCCTGCCAGGACCTGAAAAAGCTGGGCATCACCTATCTTTTTTCCTCACATTCCCTGGAAGAACTGGAGGATTTGCCGGTGAAATCTCTGTATGAAGAAAACGGTGTTTATATTTATTCGATTGAAAATTCCTCCGGATTTCCTGCAGAATAAATATAAAGATACCCGTTCCTCCCGCTGAAAACAGAGACAGCCTGATCTGTCAGAAATTTGCATTATACACCAAAAGATGGTATAATGAAGCGGTTTTAAAGGAAAAATGTGTAATTTGTTGCGACTGGAGGTAAATCTGTGTACCATAGATTAGATGAAATTCTGCTTCAGCAGAAGGAAAATATTGAGAAGGTCCGGGAGAGCGGATATGCAAAACAGGTATCCAGTGCCATTCAGGTTCAGCTTGAGGCCCTGAAGCAGGGAAATAAAATACTGATTGCAGGAAACGGCGGTTCCGCCGCAGACGCCCAGCATTTTGCAGGAGAACTGGTTGGACGGTTTCTGAAAGAGCGGAAAGGTCTTGGGGCAGTGGCTCTGAGCACCGATACTTCCATTCTCACTTCCATTGGAAATGATTACGGATACGAAGAAATTTTTGCCAGGCAGGTGGAGGCTCTGGGCAGGCCGGGGGATGTGCTGATCGGAATTTCCACTAGCGGAAATTCAGAAAATATCATCCGGGCTGTCAAAAAAGCGCAGGAGCTGGGACTTACCACCATCTGCCTGACAGGCATGGATGGAGGAAAACTGAAAGAACTCTGTGATTATGATATGACGGTGCCTCTGGAGGAGACGCCCAGAATTCAGGAATTTCACACCATGACAGTTCATATGATGTGTGAACTGGTGGAAGAAGGGATGACCGGAAACCGGTCTGAGGAAATGGCAGGACAGGTATGAAAGAGAAGAAAGAAAATCTGTACAGTATATCGAACTTGTTTTTAAAATTTAATCAGCTTTTATGGAAAAAATCTTTTCTGCAGCACATCCGGGTACTGTTTTACTGGGCAGACGGTGTTCTGCTGTTATTTTGCAGGGGAAAAAAGAACGGCGGGGGCAAAAAAAGGTCCCGCAGGAAAGTTCTGATTGTATATAATATGGCGCTGGGAGATGGGATTATGTTTTGCGGTGTTTCTCAATATCTGCGCGAAATATGGCCGAAGGAGCAGTATGAAATCACCATAACATGCCAGTCGGCCTTTTCTTCATTATATGAAAGCACCGGGATTTATGATAAGGTGCTGCCCCTTGATTTTTCCGGAGCGGTGGTAAATCTGAAAAAGAGAAAAGAACTGTTTCAGAAACTCCGGGAAGAAACGTATGATATTGTGGTGGACCCGGTGGGATGTGAGGACTGTACCACAAATGTGTTTGTGACACGGGCAGCCAGAGGAAAAGAGAAGATCGGTGTGCTGGACGTTTCCATGGAGAATCATCAGGCGCCTGACTGGCTCCGCAGAAAAGTATACCGGCGGGTTGTGGAACTGAATCAGAAACACATCCATTTAATCCGGTATTACGGGGCATTTTTTCAAAAGCTGGGAGCAGATTCCTGTGTGGCCAGACCGGCAAAGCTGCCCCATGTGGAGCTTCCTTTTGAGACGCCGGAGAAATTTTTCATTATTTTTCCGGTGGCCAGTATGGCTGTGAAAAAGTGGCCTCCAAAGCGGTATGCGTATATAGCGGAGAAAATATATGAAAAAACCCATATGCCTCTGGTACTTTGCGGAACAGAACATGACCGGGCAGGCATGGAAGAATTTCGAAAACTGCTGTCTTCTGATGTGGAGGTGGCTGATTACATTGGGAAGACAGACATTATGCAGTTTGTGGAACTGATTGGAAGGGCTTCTCTGGTGGTCAGCAACGATACCAGCGCCTATCATATTGCAGTGGCCAGACAGGTGCCGGTGGCTATGATCTGCGGCGGGTATACCTATCATCGTTATGCAAAATACGATTATGAGAAGGAAGGATGTAAAAATCCATTGCTGGTGTGCAGGAACATGAAGTGCTTTGACTGTAATAATTACTGTCGTTATCATGGATTTGACCTGTTCCCCTGTATTGACAGGATTGATAAAGAAGAAGCCTGGAAAGAGATAAAGGCTCTGATTGAAAGGGAGGGACTGAGTACAGATGACAATTGAGAAGCTGAATAAAATAGCAGACATCAGAGTATTGCTGTTTGGCGATTTTATGGTGGACAAATATATCCATGGAAAGGTTTCCCGTATATCTCCGGAAGCTCCGGTTCCTGTGCTGGAGGTGACTTCAAGACAGACGAAGCTGGGCGGCGCCGGAAATGTGGTCAATAATATTATAACGCTGGGAGCCGGTGTGCGGGTGCTGGGCTGTGTGGGAGAGGACCCGGACGGAGAATGGATTCTCTCAGAACTTTCCGAAAAAGGCATTGAAACGGGCTATATGAGAAAATATCCTCAGGTGCAGACCATCTCCAAAACCCGCCTGGTGTCGAAAAATCAGCAGTTTTTACGATACGATGAAGAAAAAATTCAGGATATTCCGGATGCTTACGTGGAAGAAATCCGGCAGCAGGAAGAAGTTCTCTTTCAGGGGATTCAGGCAGTGATTATTTCTGATTACGGAAAAGGAGCCGTGACGAAGGAAGGGGCGGAATTTCTGATTGAGGGGGCTCACCGCCGGAATATTCCCGTGATTATCGACCCGAAAGGGACAGATTACAGCAAATATGAGAATGCGGATGTGTGTACCCCTAATGTGAAAGAACTGGGGGATGTAATGGGAAAACCACTCCATACGGAAGAAGAGATTCTGGAAGCAGGACAGAAACTCAGAGAGCAGATCCATCTGAAATATCTGCTGCTGACCCGCTCGGAAAAGGGGATTTCCCTGTTTGACGGCCAGCAGGGCAGGCAGGATTTTCCGGCGGCCAGCAAGGATGTGGTGGATGTGACGGGAGCCGGAGATACGGTGGTATCTGCAGTGGCCCTTATGATGGCAGCAGGATTTTCTCCGGAAGAATGCTGTGTTCTGGCTAACACAGCGGCTTCCATTGTGTGTTCCAAATTCGGCGCAGCGACACTTTCCCTCAATGAACTGATGGAGCAGATGGTAAACAGCGGAGAATTTAAGCTGGTGGATGTGACCACAGCAAAATATGTGCTGGCCAGCCTGAAAGAAAAAGGAAAGAAAATTGTCTTTACCAACGGCTGTTTTGATATGCTGCATGCAGGCCATCTGGCTTCTTTTCTGCAGGCCCGGAAATTCGGAGATGTACTGATTGTGGCAGTAAACAGCGATGCCTCTGTAAAACGGCTTAAGGGACCGGAACGCCCTGTTGTGGAACAGCAGAACAGAATCCGGATGCTCTGTGCACTGGAATGCGTGGATTATGTGATACTGATGGAAGACGACACCCCGGTGCCGCTGATTCAGGCCCTTCATCCGGATGTTACCGTAAAGGGAAAAGACTGGGAACACAAAAATATTCCGGAGCGCCACGTGGTGGAAAGCTATGGCGGAACCGTGAAATTTATAGATTTGGAGGAGGGACTGTCCACCACAAATCTGATAGGGAAAATCAGACATGAATAAAGCGGTATTTTTAGACCGGGACGGAACTATCAACCGGGATTTCGGCTATGTATATCAGAAGGAAAAACTGGAATTTCTGCCGGGGGCGGCAGAGGCTCTGAAGAAAATCCGGCAGGCAGGATTTCTCCTGATAATCATTACTAACCAGTCGGGGATTGCCAGAGGCTATTTTTCGGAGGAACAGTACCGGGAATTTGAAGGATTTTTCCTGGACAGGTTAAAGGAGCAGGATGTATGGATTGACAGGGTATACTTCTGTCCCCATGGAGAAAAAGACGGCTGCCTTTGCCGGAAACCGGAAACCGGTATGTTTTATCAGGCGGCAGAGGAATTTGACATTGACTGGAGCAAATCTTACGCCATAGGAGATAAGGAGCGGGATCTCTGTATCTGCAGCCGGGAACCGGTGACAGGGATTCTGTATGGAAAGAACGGGAGTTTCGGGCCGGACAGATTCTGTCTGGAAAGCTGGAAGGAAATAGCGCAGCTTATCTGCGGATAAGGAAAGCTGCGGATATAAGGAAAGTGACAGTATGGACGACATGAAGAAAAATATAGCCTGGAATACCTGCGGCAGTGTATTTTACTGTGTCTGCCAGTGGCTGATTACCATTCTGGTAGTGTGGCTGGACAGCTATGGTGCAGCAGGAGACCTTTCTCTGGCCATGACCACCAGCAGCAGCTTTTCGGCCATTGCCCTGTTCAGTATGCGCAATTTTCAGGTATCGGATGTGACGGAGGAATATTCTGCCGGGCAGTATGTAAGCAGCAGGATTCTCACCTGCGGGGCGGCGGTAATCAGCTGTCTGGCGGTTTCTCTTCTTTCCGGCAATACGCCCTACGAAGTGCTGTGCATTGGGGCTTTTATGGTAATTCGTGTGGCGGAGGCAGTGGTGGACGTGCTTCACGGCATCAACCAGAAATATATGCGGTATGATCTGATTGGCAAATCCTATATGATCCGCGGAATTTTTACAGTAGTCTCTTTCTGTGCCGGAATGGCTCTGGTGGGAAATCTCATGGTTACTCTGATGATTATGGCGGGACTGAATCTGCTGACAGCCATCCTCTATGACTGGAGAAATACCGGAAAGCTGGAAGGATTTTCTATTTGTCTGAAAGACAGGAAAATTCTGAATCTGCTGACAGCCTGCGTTCCCATTGTGGTATTTTCCTTTTTGCTGAGTCTGGAAAACCTGATTCCCAAAACCATTTTGAAGGAGCAGTACGGCAGAGATCAGCTTGGGATTTATTCTTCCATGGCTTCTCCCACTCTGGTGGTACAGGTGTTTGCCTCTGTGGCTTTTAACCCTTTTCTTCCGGCCTTTTCTCTGGCTTATCAGCAGGGAGAGCTGAAACGGTTCCGGAACATGTTCCATAAATCTCTGGTGGTGCTGGCTGCCATGTGTTTGGTGGTAACGCTGGGGGCTGTGCTTTTTGGAAAGGTGGGGCTTAAGATACTGTTCGGGCCGGATATTCTGGAGCATTACGGGTTGTTTCTGCCCATTGTGTGGTGTACCATATTAACGGCATTAATCTGGATTCTGTCTTCGCTGGTGGTGGCCCTTCGGAGAATTCAATGGCTGCTCATCGGTATGATCGGGGATTTTCTGGTCTGTGTACTGGCGGCAGAACCGGTAGTGGGTATTTATGAAAAAAACGGGGTCAGCATCCTGCAGATTGGCGCATATGCAGTATATATTATTTACCTGATTGCTGTATGCGAAATCAGTACGAGGAAGGAAAAGACAGACAAAGAAGGGAAAAACAGATGAAAAAGTTAGTCATTATACCGGCTTATAATGAAGGGGAAAGCATTTATAATACGGTAAAGGAAATAGAGAAAGCAGCGCCGGATTTCGATTATGTGATAGTCAATGACTGTTCCGGTGACGATACCAGAAAAATCTGTGTGGAACATGGGTTTCATTATATAGATCTTCCCATCAATCAGGGAATCGGCGGAGCTGTCCAGACAGGTTATCTCTATGCTTACGAAAATGACTACGACGTTGCGGTCCAGGTGGACGGTGACGGACAGCATGATCCGTCTTTTCTGGAGCAGATGGCGGATACCCTGAAAAAAGAACAGGCGGATATGGTGATTGGTTCCAGGTTTATTGAGTGCAAAGGCTTTCAGTCTTCCGTTACCCGCCGCATTGGAATCCGCTATTTTACCTGCCTGATCCGATTGCTGACGGGAGCGAAAATCACAGATCCCACATCGGGCCTTCGGATGATTGGAAAAGATGTGATTGCATTATTTGCCCGGTCTTATCCACGGGATTATCCGGAGCCGGAGAGCGTGGTGGATATTTTATGCAAAGGGAAAAAAGTGGTGGAAATCCCGGTGCTGATGCGGGAGAGACAGGGAGGCGTGTCCTCAATCCGCATGGGAAAATCTGTTTACTATATGATAAAAGTTACACTGGCAATTCTGCTGTGCAGGATTTCACAGCCGCGAGGAGGGAAGTAATATGTCGGGAATTTTAAGGTGCGCACTGGGCGCAGGGGTATTGATTTATTTTATTCTGGTCATATACTTTTTAAAGCGCAGGCTGATAGATTTGAAATACAGTCTGGTCTGGCTTCTGGCCGGAATCTGTCTGGCAGTATTTATCATTTGGCCGGATGCGCTGTATACTCTGATGGGCGCTTTTGGAATTTCCGTTCCGGTAAACGGGGTATTTCTGGTCTGTATAGGGTTTATCATTGTGATTTTAATGTCCATGACGGCCATTGTGTCAAAGCAGACGGACCGGATTAAGCAGCTGGTACAGCATCAGGCATTGCTGGAAAAACGTATCCGGGAGCTGGAGGAAAAGGAAACAGCAGGCAGTAAGGAAGGAAAATAATATGAAAATAAAAACAGTATTGGTTACCGGAGCAGCCGGGTATATGGGGCGCCATGTGGTGCGGGCCTTTCTGGAGGCCGGCTGCCAGGTTCTGGTAAATGATCTGAATTACAAAGGAGTGGACGATCGGGCAAAACGGCAGGAAGCAGATATTTTTTCCGGAGACAGAGATATTTTTAAGCAGATGGGAGAACCGGATCTGCTGGTTCATCTGGCCTGGAGGGACGGGTTTGTTCACAATTCCGATGCCCATATGAAAGATTTGTCTGCCCATGCGGAATTCCTGCAGCACATGATTGACGGCGGCCTGAAATCTGTTTCCGTTATGGGAAGCATGCATGAGGTGGGATACTGGGAAGGGGCTATTGATGAGAACACGCCCTGCAGTCCTCAGTCCATGTACGGTATTGCAAAGAATGCACTGCGTCAGTTTCTGTTACAGTATACAGAACATACGGATACGACGGTGCACTGGCTGCGGGCCTATTATATTTACGGAGACGACGCAAGGGGAAGCTCCGTTTTTGCCAAAATTGTGCAGGCGGTGGAGGACGGGAAAAAGACCTTTCCTTTTACCAGCGGAAAAAATAAATTTGATTTTATTCATATTGACCGGCTGGCAGAGCAGATTGTAAAAGCCAGTCTTCAGGAGGAAATAACGGGGATTATCAATGTTTGTACCGGAGTTCCCGTTTCTCTGGGAGAAAAGGTGGAAGAATTTATCAAAAGCCACGGATATGATATCCGGCTGGAATACGGAACCTTTCCGGACCGGCCCTATGATTCCCCGGCTGTATGGGGGGATAATGAAAAGATCCGGAAGATTATGGACAGCCAGTAACTGCCCGGTTGATTTCTGAGAGAAGAAAGGACAGAACCATGAGACAGTATCATAACTATACAGGCAGGGATATCACAGTTGTTATCTGTGCCTACGGAACCTGTGAATATCTGGAAAACTGTATCCGGGCCGTTAAAAGGCAGACGGTGAAGCCCAGGGTGCTGATTTCCACCTCCACTCCCAATGACCATATCCGGGGACTGGCGGAAAAATATAAAATTGAAATAAGGGTCAATCCGGACGGCGGCCATGTAAAGGACTACAATTTTGCCATGAAACAGGCGCAGACAGACCTGTGTATGCTGGCTCATCAGGATGACTTAATTGCAAAAACCTTTGTGGAGAAAAATCTGGATGCTTTGAATCACAGCAGGAGACCCATTATTTCTTTTTCAGATTATCTGGAAATGCATGAGGATGTGGTGGACAAAAAGCCCTCCACTATGGTGAAAATCAAACGGATTATGCTCCTTCCTCTGAAAGTACCGGGACTGGGTGGCACCGGATTTGGAAAATGGCTGATTCAGTGTATGGGAGATCCCATTACCCATCCTACGGTGGTCTGTGTAATGAAGGAAATGCCCCATGAACTGTTCCGGGAACGGTACAAAGCCTCTATGGACTGGGATTTGTGGCAGCGCCTTTCCAGACAGAAAGGGGATTTTGTGTATGTGAGCCAGGTACTGCTGTATCACCGGATGAATAAAGAAAATGCCACTGCGAAGCTCTTTGCCCATACCAATGCCAGATATGAGGAAGAATCTGAAATCCTGGGCCGTTTCTGGCCAAAATGGGTGGTAAAGATTATCATGCATTTTTACTCAAAGACAGCGAAGTATTATTGACTGTCCACAATCAGGAGGAGTTATGAAATTAAGCGAAATAACCGGAGGGAGAGAGAATAATCTGGACATTATCCGATTCTGCGCGGCAGCGCTGGTCATTCTCTGCCATGCCTTTCCTGTCAGCCTTGGAGAGGGGCATGTGGACATTCTGGGGAGAATTACCGATGACCAGATACATTTTGGAAATCTGGCGGTTTGTATTTTCTTTTTTTACGGCGGATTTCTTATCAGCAAAAGCGCAGAGCGGCTGCAGGGGGCCGGGCCTTATTTCAAAGCCAGGCTCCTTCGGATTATTCCCTGTCTGGCAGCGGTGACTTTCGGGCTGACCTTTCTGGCAGGCCCCATTCTGACAAAGCTGAGTCCTGGAGAATATTTTACAGATGCAGGCACTTTTAAATACCTGCTGAATTCTGTGATGGTACTGGTACACGAGCTGCCGGGAGTATTTCAGGACAATATTTATAACCCCACAGTAAACGGGCCTCTCTGGACTCTGCCGGTGGAATTTCTGTGCTACATCATGTGCTTTCTGGCATGGAAACTTCATTTTCTGAATGAAAAAAATGCCAGGTGGATGATCCTGCTGTTTGCTGCAGGATATCTGGGAGCGGTAAAACTGCTGGCGGGTTCCGGCGTGCTGAGTGCGGCATTGCGCCCGGTGGGGCTGTTTTTTGCAGGAATGATATATTACATATACCGGGAGAAAATTGTGATTCGTCCCTGGCTGGCGGGAGTCTGTGCGGTTTTCCTTGCGGCAGCCGCCGGGGTCCATCTTCTGGAGCCTGTGATTTTCTTCTGTCTTCCTTATCTGCTGGCCTGGCTGGGATTCGGAACGAAACATAAGTTCAGCGGTTTTGCCCGCAGAGGAGAGGTTTCTTATGGCATGTATCTTCTGGGCTGGCCCATTCAGCAGATGCTCTGTCAGGCTTTCGGCGGCCGGATGAATCCATATCTCAATACAGTGCTGACTTTGCCGGCAGCTGTTCTGGGGGGATTTCTGCTGAACCGGCTGGTGGAGCAGCCTCTGGGCAGGCGGTTCGGGCAGCAGCCGGAGATGAAAAAGTAATGGAAGCGTGCGAAAGAAGAAAGGATAAGAGGAATACAACATGGAAGGTTCGATCATAAGCTCAGTTTTTTTTGTGGTAAGTGTCAGTTTGCTGTATGTGGGAATATTCCGTATAAAAAAATCAGAGAATCCTTTAAACGGGGTAATCTGGGTGATGATGAATTTCATTTCCCTGCTGTGCTGGGGTGCTTTTTGCGGCGGAATCATCAATATGCTGCATATACCGGTAAATATTGTCAGTATGGGCGCCATTTATCTTGTTTCGGCGGCGGCAGTGTTTTTTAAGATAAAAAAGGACGGGGAAACCCAGAATTATGAATGGAAAAAATACGATATTATCTATACCTGTATTTTTGCAGGGGTGATTTTCCTGCTTCTGCTGAACCGTATTACCATACATATGGATTTTGTGTTTAATAACAGTGACGCGGCAGTGCATATGCGCAATTCTCTGACCATTGTGAGAACCGGGAAACTGGATACCATGTATTTTGCTCCCATGCACAATGCGCTGATTACGGAAATCTTTCTCCCCTTCATTGAAAAGGTGAGCACTTATAAGGTTTTTATGATGGTAGACGGGGCAATGTTTATTCTGGAAGCAGTGTTTTTTATGACCATGATCCGGGATTACCTGAATAAAACCGTGTTGAAAATACTGGGGATTACCATAGGATTTGCCTATGTGTTCGGTTATCCCATGCACAGCTATCTGTTATGCTTTTTTTACTGGGGCATTGGAGTTCTGCTGATTGAATATATTATTACGCTGGTAAAGGAATTTGCGGCGGGAAATATCCGAAAGGAAACGGGGCTGTTTCTTATGATGACAGGCTGTACTTCCATTACCATGTGTTATATGCTGTTTGGTCCGGTCAGCTATGTGGCGGTATTTGTCTGTCTTTGTGTGTGGTTTTGCAAAAAGAATACGTTATTCTCCTGGGATACGGTAAAAATATCCTTACAGATTTTCCTGATTCCCTGTATCATGTCCGTATATTACTGCTATTTTCTGTTTTTAAAGAAGCAGAATCTTTCCATCGGTGATGCCTTAAATCTGCAGGGAGGAATTTACGGAGAGCTGTTCATCAATTTTATATGGGTGATGCCTTTTGTGATTTACAGGCTGATCAAATCTGTCAAACGAAAGCATCTGGATGAAATTATGATATTTTTCCTGTGTTTTCTGGCCATGGTGCTTTCCATCGGCGTGCTTGCAGTACTGGAGAAAGCCTCGGCTTATTACTATTTTAAATTTTACTATCCGGTCTGGATGCTGGGATTTATTATCACTGCCCAGGCAGTGGTGGAGATTTACGACGAAGCCAGGGATCTGCTTCTGTCAGGGCTTTTTGCAGCAGTCATCCTGCTTGGAATCAGCGTAACCAATCTGGAGGAACGGGTGCAGAACAGGGGGATTGGCTATGGAGACCGTACCTCCGAACTGTTTGATATTTATTATCACAATGTAACAGAGTATCGAAACCGGAAGATTGTTTTTGACAAGGATTATCTGGAAGCCTGCAATTATGTAATGGAGAATATGGGAAAGACGGAAAATGTTCCGCTGATTTCCCTGATTGACAATTACGAATACTGTTACTGGTACGAGGCTCTGACCGGAGAGGATTCTTCCGATTACTATACCTGGGATTTTGGAATGAATGATATTATGGATAAGCTGAATCATAAGGAAACGAAGCATTTTGTCATATGCAAAACCCATCCGGTATACCTGCTTCATCAGGACTATTTTGATTCTTTCCATTGGGTTTTTGAGAATGATAAAGTGTTTATAGCAGAAACAGAAAACAGAAAATAACCTGTCTGCAACAGGCTTAAGAACAGTCAGGAAAAACAGAGCACAGTAATTTTTACCACAGGGAAAAATTACTGTGCTCTGCAGTTTATCATATTTGTATCACATTTTTTCAGTATAAAGAAGGGACAGGACTGTACCTTGAAAATTAAAACTGACTGCTGGCAGAGGGCCTTTTAAATTTTACTTGTGTTTTCTGTAATGAAAATGATATAATGATAAGTAACTATATGCAATGGAAAAAGATATGAGAGACAGAAGAGAGGACAACTATGAAGAAACGTATTATGACGCTGTTTTTAGCAATAATGCTTCTGTTTCAGACAGAAGTGGAAACGTTATATGCCCTGGAACCATCTGAAATGCAGCAGCCAGGGACAGAACTGGAAGACAGAACAGGAACAGACGATAACGGGCAGAATGAGACGCCCTCTGAAGAAGAATCTTCCGGGGAGCTATCCGCCAGGGCCGGCGAGGAAAGTCCGGCGGAGTATATCCTTACCTTTCAGTTTAACGGAGGTATGGTGGAGGGAAGTGCAGATACTTCCTGTCAGATTACGGTGTCAGAAGGAGAAGAAGCTGCTTCTATTGCCGCCAGGGTTCCCAGACCGGTAAAGAAGGGATATAAGCTGGAGAACTGGATGGATGAGGGAGGCGTTCCATATGATTTTGAACATCCTGAGAGTCTGCCGGAAATCACTTCAGCTCTGACATTGAGTGCATGCTGGGTTCCGATTAGCTATACCATTCATTTTGATGCAAATGGCGGTTCCGGGGAAATGGCAGACCAGGTATTCCGGTATGACGAAGACCAGAATCTGGCAGCCTGTCAGTTTACCAGGCCCGGCTATGCATTTGACAGCTGGAAATGGGAAGACATGAATATTACATATCAGGATGCGAATCCCGTCAATAACCTGACAGATCAGGACGGAACGGTGATTATCCTGAAAGCTGTCTGGAAAGTGGGATCCTATACGGTACGCTATGACGCCAACGGCGGAACCGGAGAAATGGACGAACAGGAATTTACCTATACCCAGAACAAGGCTCTGCTGAATAACAAATACAAGCGGGTGGGCTATACCTTTATGGGGTGGAACACAAGGCCTGACGGAACAGGAATTTCCTATCAGAATAAGCAGAAAGTAAAATCTCTGACGGAAGAAATCGGCGGAGTGGTGGTTCTTTATGCCATGTGGGAAGGCAATCCTTACCGGGTAAATTACAACGGAAACGGTGCCACCAGCGGGAGCATGACGGAAAGCAGCCATGTGTACGGAACATTCAGTTCTCTGAACCGGAACAATTTTAAGCGGAAGGGCTTTCTGTTTGCAGGCTGGAATACGGAGAAGAACGGAACCGGAAGGGCTTTTTCCGACGGGGCACAGGTTTACGACCTTACCACGGAAAAGGACGGGACAGTGATCCTGTATGCCTCCTGGACGCCCATTACCTACACCATTAAATACCATACGAACGGCGGAAAGCTGTCTTCCTCCAGCAGGAAAACGTACACAGCAGATGAACCTTTTGTATTGCCAAGGCCCACCAGAAAGGGGTATGATTTTGACGGTTGGTATAAAAAGGCAAACTTTAAGAACAGAATCGGAGAAATAAAAGCGGGTCAGACCGGAAATCTGGTGGTCTATGCCAAATGGGTAAAATGTACGGAGAAAGCAAAATCGGATTCAGCCAAACTTACCACCTGCAAAGCTACAGGCTCCGGAAAGGTGAGTGTGAAAGCCACCATCAAAAAAAGAGTGGCAAGCTCCGATGATTACTACTATCTGATGTATATTAACCCCATGAATCAGAAAATATATAAAGTAGCTTCCAAAGTTTACAAGAAGAAAAATATAACATTTAATCTGAAAACGGCAGAGAACCAGGGATATGCCACTTCCACCTTTGGCATTGCTGTCAAAAAGAGCGGGAAATATAAACTGATCAGCAATACTTCCTATGTTAAAAATGTGGAGAAGGCAGCAAAAAACAAGTCCAAATACAATCCCGGACAGACGAAAAAGGGGATCCAGTTTTCCGATAACCTGCAGGAAGTCTATAACTGCGGGGCAAAACAGACTTTTTTGAATGTTACGGTTTCCATGGTATGCAACAACGGGACGGTGCCCTATGTGTACAACGGGAAAACGTATTATTTTAATCCCATGGACAGTTACCGGGAGATTGTCATGGACTGTAACCGGAACAATGTGACAGTGACCATGCAGGTAATGCTGGACTGGACCGAAGGCCATACGGATCTGATTGCCTCCAAAGCCAGAGTCCGGGGGGTGGCGCCTTTTTACACCTGGAATGTGACCACCAATAAATCCAGAGAGAAAATGGAAGCTATTTTCTGTTACCTGGGTATGGTATTCGGGAAGAAAAACTGCAGCGTTTCCAACTGGGTGCTGGGAAATGAGGTCAACAACCCGGCAGGATGGAATTATAAAGGCGGTATGTCAGAAACAGCTTATTTCAAAGCATACGCATACGGATTCCGGGCGCTGTACTATGCGGTCAGAAGCCAGTCTTCCAACGCCCACATTTTTATCTGCACCGATAATCTGTGGAATACGTCTGTAAAGGGCGGTTACAGCGCGAAGCATGTGATAGAATCATTCAACAAACAGCTCAATAAGATACAGAAGGGGCTGAAATGGCATCTGGCTTATCATGCCTATTCCACGCCTCTGACCTATACCAAGTTCTGGGATGGTCTGGGAATTACAGGAGATGTGAGCACCCCTTATATCACCATGAAAAATATTGATGTACTGACAAAATACATTAAGAAAAAGTATGGATCTTCGGTGCGTATCATTCTGTCAGAGCAGGGATACTCTTCTACCTGGGGAGAGACCAATCAGGCGGCGGCTCTTGCTTACAGTTATTATATTGCAGCCTGCAATCCCATGATTGACGCTTTTATTATCCGGAGTTATTCCGATCATCCTGTGGAAGTTGCCCAGGGACTGAAAATGGGCATTTACGGAAAAGAGGCCTTTAAAGTATTCAAATATATGGATACTTCACAGACAAATAAATATACAAAGAAATATCTGTCCATTATAGGAGCCGCTTCCTGGAAAAAAATTGTGCCGGGATACAAATTCAACAGGCTCCGGAAAATGTATCGGAATGTGTGACCATTCGGAGCCAATACAGACAAAAGCAGACAGTTCAGATTTACTGACAGGAGCGAATGGTTGTATATATAACAATTAAGGAGGAAACAAAAATGAGAACTTATCTGGTGACCGGAGGAGCCGGCTTTATCGGCTCGAATTATATTCACTATATGTTCCGGAAATATAACGATGAAATCAGGATTATCAATGTGGATAAACTGACGTATGCCGGTAACCTGGAAAATTTAAAAGAAGTGGAATCCAGAGACAACTATACCTTTGTAAAAGCTGATATCTGTGACAAAGAAAGTATCAGCAGAATATTTGAGGAAAATGACATTGACCGGGTGGTGCATTTTGCAGCAGAAAGCCATGTGGACCGCAGTATCCGAAATCCGGAAGTGTTTGTGCAGACCAATGTGCTGGGAACAGCAGTGCTTCTGAACTGCGCGAAAGCAGCCTGGGAGCAGGAAAACGGAAGTTTTAAAGAGGGAAAGAAATTTCTGCATGTTTCCACAGATGAGGTATACGGTTCCCTGGAAGAAGACGGGGCTTATTTCTATGAGACGACGCCTTATGATCCCCACAGTCCCTATTCCGCAAGCAAGGCCAGTTCCGATTTTCTGGTAAAGGCTTATATTGACACCTATCATTTTCCGGCGAACATTACCAACTGTTCGAACAATTACGGGCCTTATCAGTTCCCGGAGAAGCTGATTCCCCTGATTATCAACAATGCTTTGCAGGGAAAGAAACTTCCGGTATACGGAGACGGAAAAAACGTGCGGGACTGGCTCTATGTGGATGATCATGCCAAAGGAATTGACATGGTGCAGGAACATGGAAGGCTGGGAGAAACCTACAATATCGGCGGTCATAATGAGAAACAGAACATTGAAATCATCAATATTATCCTTGAAACTTTACAGGAAATGCTGCCGGAAGAGGATCCAAGGCGGAAGCTGGTAAGCAAGGATCTGATTACCTATGTGGAAGACCGGAAGGGCCATGACAGAAGATATGCCATTGCTCCGGATAAAATCAAAGCTGAAATTGGCTGGGAACCGGAAACCATGTTCAAAGAAGGAATTCGGAAGACGATTGCATGGTTTTTTGAACATGAGGAATGGATGAAAAATGTAACCAGCGGCGATTATCAGAAATATTATGAGGAAATGTATACAAAGTAAACCATTGGCTCTGTGTCCTGCAGCAGGACGCAGGGCTATTTGTACAGAATGAAATCAGGAGGAGAAGCATGAAAGGAATTATTCTGGCGGGAGGCGCCGGAACCAGACTGTACCCGCTGACAAAGGCCATTTCCAAACAGATTATGCCGGTGTATGACAAGCCTATGATTTATTATCCCCTGTCTACATTGATGCTGGCAGGTATCCGGGAGGTGCTGATTATTTCCACACCCAGAGATCTGCCGGTGTTTGAGGAACTGCTGGGAGACGGAAGGCAGATTGGCATGAAATTTGCATATGCAGTACAGACAGAGCCCAGAGGACTGGCAGATGCCTTTATTATCGGCGCCGACTTTATCGGCAAAGATGCGGTGGCACTGGTGCTGGGAGATAATATTTTCTACGGACAGAGTTTTTCAAAGGTGCTGTTAAATGCGGCAAAACGAACGGAAACTCAGCCCGGGGCCACGATTTTCGGATATTATGTGCGGGATCCCAGGGAGTATGGCGTGGTGGAATTTGATGAAGAAGGAACAGCTGTTTCCATTGAGGAAAAACCGGAGCATCCCAGATCCAACTATGCGGTGCCGGGACTGTATTTTTACGATAACGATGTGGTGGAGATTGCCAGAACAATAAAGCCCTCCAAACGAGGGGAAATTGAAATTACCAGCGTCAATAACGAATACCTGAACCGGGGAAACCTGAAAGTGGAAACTCTGGGCCGGGGATTTGCCTGGTTGGACACCGGGAATCATGATATGCTGCTGGCAGCGGCCGATTTTGTATCTGCTGTTCAGAAACGTCAGGGAATGTACATTTCCTGCATTGAAGAAATCGCCTACAAACGAGGGTTTATTGACGGGGAACAGCTCAAAAAACTGGCAGAGCCTCTGCTGAAGACAGAATACGGACAGTATCTGATGGAAGTTGCTGCCGGGCTGTAGGGCGAGAGGAAAGGCAGAAGGAGAAAGTAATGGGAAAGATTAAAGTGACGGATGACTGCAATGGGATTGCAGGACTGAAAGTGATTGAGCCGGCGGTGTTCGGTGATGCCAGAGGCTATTTCATGGAAACTTACAATTACAATGATTTTGCAGAGGCAGGTATTGACTGTACCTTTGTGCAGGATAACCAGTCCGCCTCCAGAAAGGGCGTTTTGCGGGGACTGCATTTTCAGATTAATTATCCCCAGGATAAGCTGGTCCGGGTGGTGAGAGGCCAGGTGTATGACGTGGCTGTGGATTTGCGGGAAGACTCCGAGACCTTTGGAAAATGGTTTGGAGTGATTTTATCTGAGGAGAATAAAAAGCAGTTTTTTATTCCAAAGGGATTTGCCCACGGATTTGTGGTACTGTCCGATTATGCGGAATTTTGTTATAAGGTAACCGATTTTTATCATCCCAATGACGAGGGAGGCCTGTTGTGGAATGACAGTAATATCGGAGTTCAGTGGCCCATGCCGGAGGGCATGAGGGAAGAAGATCTGATTTTGTCAGACAAGGACAGAGTCTGGGGTGGTATTGAGGAGTATAAAAGCAGCAAAAAAGAAAGGTAGGAGGATGGAATGAAAAAGAGGATTTTGGCCTTATTTCTGGCAGGAGTTATGACTTTTACCATGGCTTCCGCGGAAGCATTTGCAACAACCCCTGGGGAATTAACCACGGACACGGAAACGGAAGAAATGATTCCGGAAAAAGAGAATGCTGCTGACACAGCAGAAGATGTTTCTCTCGGAGACGGCAATACCGGTGCAGCAGAAGAGATGTTTTCAGATATGTCTGAGCCGCTGGAACTGCCGGAGGAACTGGCCCCACGGATGGTGCCGGAAGAGACTAAGCCTGAAGAGGAAACAGAACTTCCGGAAGACTGGGCGCCCCCTGTGGGTGGAATGGAGCAGCCGAAAGTAATTGAACTGCCGGAGGGCGCGGCAGATTCTCTGGATACCGTGGATCTGACAGAAAATGCAGATGGAGAACTGCTGTATCGCTCAAAGGTTTTGGGCTCCCAGCAGTACAGTTCCCCCTGGGATATCTATTCTTCCAATTATATTTATAATCGGCTGAATGAAAATGAGAGGACGTTCTGGGATGCTTTGGATATTGTCTCTCTGAAATATCTGACCGGCACATGGAATGCACAGCTCCTGCTTAAGGATGAAGATGGGAATTATTATGGTCCCGGAGAGATGATTGTTTATGAACGTCTGGGAATTTCAAAAGAAAGAATGAGCGAGCTGTTTATGCTGTTTACCTATTCCAATCCTCAGTATTATTTTCTGGGAGAAGGTGCCCTGCTGGGAACTTCCAATACAGGGGAAGGTTTCATGGTGCCTGTCATTTATGAGGCTTTTGCCAATGGAACAGCAAGGGCGGCGGAAACGGCCAGAGTAAAGGCTCAGATTGACGCCATGGAAGCTCAGATTGCAGCGGGAACCACAGAGCTGGAAAAGATTCAGATTGCCCATGATCTGATTATCCGTAAAGTGATGTACGATCATGGAATCAACCTGGATAATCCGGAGGCTTCTCAGACTCAGAATCCTTATCATCAGAGCGCTTACAGTGTGTTTGCTACGGATTATACCGTATGTGCCGGATACACCAAAGCCTTTACTCTTCTGGTGAACGGAGCCGGTATTGACGCCATAAGTGTTACAAGTTATAATCATGCCTGGAATCTGGTTTCCATCAATGATTCCTGGTATCAGATTGACTGTACCTGGGATGATATGGACGGCGAGTATGGACGGGATCTGATGTATGGATATTTTAACCGCAGCACAGCCATGATTACCGGGGCTCTGGATCAACAGGGATCCCACAGAATGGAAGCATACTATAATGGTATGGTGCCGGTTTGTACCCAGGATTCCGGGGCAACTGCAGACAGTATCGGTTCCTATGTAACCCCCACAGCCCAGACGGCTGCACCGGTGATTACTCAGCAGTATACAGATGATAAGGTGGCTGTAACGCTGACTTCAGCCACACCTGGAGCGGAAATTTATTATACCATTGACTCTGCCGTTCCGTCTTCTTCTGCCACCAGATGTTTTTATTACAGAGGGACGTTTACGGCAAAACCGGACACTGTTATCAATGCTGTGGCTGTCTGTGACACACTCTGGGACAGCGGAATTACCACAGCCAGGGCAGAGACAAAAACCTATACGGTAAAATTTGATACGGGAGGCGGAAGCAAGGTATCCGCACAGCAGGTTACAGCAGGCAAAAAGGTAAAGAAACCGTCTAATCCCAAACGGAAAAAATATACCTTTGAAGGCTGGTATACCAGTAAAAAGTATAAGACAAAGTGGGATTTCAGCAAAAAAGTTACGAAAAACATGACCCTTTATGCGAAGTGGAAAAAGGTTTCTGTAAAGAAGGTGACCATCAGCAAAGTCACAAATGTTTCCGGAAAGAAAATGAAGGTTACCCTGAAGAAGGTCAGCGGCGCCAAAGGATATGAAATCCGTTATGCCACGAATTCCAAAATGAAATCTTCCAGACGTGTGACTGCCACATCCACCGGCAAGACCATAAAGAATCTGAAAAAGGGAAAAACATATTATGTACAGGCAAGGGCATACAAGAAGGATTCCAGAGGAAATAAGGTGTATGGCTCCTGGAGTAAGAAAAAGACGGTTGCCATTCAGAAGTAGCAGGTAAATGGGAAACCAGCCATAAAGGCGGCAGAAAAAGGACGGGTAAGTCATTGCTTTTACCCGTCCTTTTCGCTGCTTTGTGCAGTTATGAAATTTTCTGAAGTTTGTCACTGTGTTCAGCTACAACATTTTTTATAACAGACAGATCCTGCTTCATTGCTTCATAAGTTTCAACGCTATCCCGGTATCTGCTGAATGTTGATGTATAACAGGATTCTATGGTATTCAGCCGCGGTAAAATCAGATTTTCCTGTGTTAATTCAATCTTTTTCACACGTACTTTGAGTTCCTGCACATCATCTTTGAGTTCCTGCACATCGCCTTTAAGCCCCTGTACATCGCCTTTAAGTTCCTGCACATCATCTTTGAGTTCCTGTACATCACCTTTGAGTTTTTGTACATCGCCTTTGAGTTTCTGTACATCGCCTTTAAGCTCCTGCACATCATCTTTGAGTTCCTGCATATCGCCTTTAAGCCCCTGCACATCATTTCTGAGCTCCAGTATATCTTCCCTGACAGGGTCAAGTATTTTTGATATGGCAAGTAATAATTCATTATCTGTCATTGCGTCACCTCCGTAATATTATGAGGAGTTTTTGTGGGTTCGGATTTTTTGTTTATATCACAATAGTTTCGCAACACGTATCTTTTCATTTTCAGCCCTTCGTTCTGTCTGAGGTAAACTATACCACAAATCAGTGAAAAGTCCAGGGATCAACCGGTGAATTATGCAGATAAAAAGAAACAGAAAACAATGAATAAAGATTATTCTCTGATACAGTTCCAGGTCAGTGTAACATAGGATTTTGTTTTTGCATGATACATGGTTACGGTAATATAATCCAGGTTTCCTTTAAATGCCACCTTTTTGGAAAAGGAAGATTTTTTACAGGAACTGATTTCATAAGTACCGGAACCATACTGCATTTTCATGGAAGAAATTTTCCAGCCTTTTGCAGCTTTGATGGAAACCATTTCCTTTTTCATATCGGAAGTATGGAAATAATTATATTCTGTTGCATAATTAAAGCGGGATGTGAAATCCTTTTTGCCTACTTTAAAGGAAGCAAGGGGATTGGTGTACTCTTTCACGGTAATTCTGGAAGACAGGGTCTGTCTGCCAATCTGAAAAGAAATATCAGCAGTTCCGGCTTTTTTAAAAAAGTAAATCCGAATGTCACCGGCTTTGTCAATCCAGGGTCTTGCAATGGAAGAATCGCTGGTGGTCAGGGATTTGATACTGGAGGCTTTCGGCTTTTTGCTGCTGCCCTGACGGTAGACCTTCAATGTCACATAAGTAGCCGGAAGATCATCGGGTGCGCAGTAAAACACCATATTTTTACAGGAAGTGGGAATATACCAGGCAGAAGCGGCCTCTGCGGTATCTCCTTTATAAGGAAGAAAAAGCAGGCTGCCTGCCACAACTGTCAGTGCAAGCAGCAGAGAGACAGATTTTTTCAGTATTTTTTTCATAGATAAAGACCTCCCATTAAATATTTGAGTGAAACAGAACATTTGCGTTAATAATAAAGGTATCATATTTATTGGGAAAAAACAATGGCGTCAGGGTAAGAGAATTATTAAGAATTATTAAGAGATGACAAAATTTGCTTATTTTGGAGAATGATGGTATAATATGCTATGCTATGCCTTGAGGAGGGACCCAACGAAGCTGGGAGGAGCCCTGAAGGCGAAAGAGGAGTGGCCCAACAAAGTTGGGAGGAGTCCTGAAGGCGAAAGAGGAGGGGCCAACAAAGTTGGGAGGAGTCCTGAAGGCGAAAGAGGAGTGGCCCAACAAAGTTGGGAGGAGCCCTGAAGGCGATAAAGGAAGGGAAAAAGAATTTTTCTCACCTATAAATAAAAAGGAACAGGATTAATTTATGAACGATACATCAGGAAATATCCTAAAGGAAATAGTCCAAAACCGCCAGCTTATCAAAAGTCTGGCCAAAAATGATTTCAAAACCAAATTTGCAGGTTCTTACCTGGGAACCATCTGGGCCTTTGTACAGCCGGTGGTCACCGTACTGATTTACTGGTTCGTATTTGACAAGGCCATAGGCATGCGGGTTTCCCTGCGAAGCCAGCTGCCCCTGCCCTATGTGCTGTGGCTGGTGGCCGGAATTGTGCCCTGGTTTTTCTTTTCAGACTGTATCAGTGCTGGTACATCCGTACTGGTGGAATATAATTATCTGGTAAAAAAAGTGGTTTTTAATATAGACATTCTGCCGGTGGTGAAGGTGTTCGCGTCCATTTTCGTACATGTATTTTTTGTACTGTTTATGGCGGCGCTGTTTTTGTGTTATGGCTATCCGCCGGATTTCTATGTACTGCAGACCCTTTATTACAGTGCAGGGGTTTTACTGCTGGCCCTGGGCATGAGTTATTTTACCAGCGCAGTGTCGGTGTTTTTCCCGGATATGCGCCAGATTGTAAATATCGCCCTGCAGGTGGGGATCTGGATGACTCCCATTATGTGGAATATTGATGATATGAGGGAGAAGATCCCTTCTTTCCTCCTGATTATGCTGAAATGCAATCCTCTCTATTATATCGTGATGGGATATCGGGAAGCATTTATTGACAAAGTCTGGTTCTGGGAACATCCGGGAATGACTTTGTATTTCTGGGCCTTTACCGGGGTGGTCTGTCTGCTGGGAGTGAAAGTATTTAAGCGGTTGAAGGTACATTTTGCAGATGTACTGTAGGAGTTTTCAGAAATACTGTCCTGCGAGTATATTTTAAGCAGGCATAAAGGAGAAAAACATGCAGGAGACAGCAATTAAAATAACCGGAGTCAGCAAGATATATAAGTTATACGATACGCCCTCTGCCCGGCTGAAAGACGCCCTGGGGCTTTCCCGCAGAAAGGTATACCGGGAGCACGCGGCCCTCCATGATATCACACTGGAAATAAAAAAGGGAGAGACCGTGGGGATTATCGGCACAAACGGTTCCGGAAAGTCCACCCTTCTGAAAATTATTACAGGTGTTATCAGCCAGACCCAGGGAACTGTGGAAGTAAACGGAAGGATTTCTGCTCTGCTGGAGCTGGGTGCGGGATTTAACAACGAATATACCGGAATTGAAAATATATATCTTCAGGGAACCATGATGGGATTTTCCAGGGAAGAGATAGATAAAAAAATGACCTCCATACTGGAATTTGCAGATATCGGGGATTTTGTACATCAGCCAGTGAAAACGTATTCCAGCGGAATGTTTGTGCGCCTGGCCTTTGCGGTGGCTATCAATATTGAGCCGGAAATTCTGATTGTGGACGAAGCGCTGTCTGTGGGAGATGTATTCTTTCAGTCCAAATGTTACCGGAAATTTGAAGAATTTAAGGAGATGGGAAAGACCATCCTGTTTGTAAGCCACGATCTGAGCAGTATTACCAAATACTGTGACCGGGCGGTACTCCTGAATAAGGGGGACAAAGTAATGGAAGGCACTCCAAAAGAGGCGGTGGACCGGTTTAAAATGGCACTGGTGGCTCAGGAGGAAGAGCAGCGCAGGGAAAATTCTTCTCTGTGGCAGCCGGACCATACCGGGAAGAAATGGCGGGACAGCCTGCCGGTGAATCCGGAGACGCTGGAATATGGAGATAAAAAAGCCGAAATTATTGATTTTGCAGTGGTGGATAAAACAGGGAAAATTTCCAATGTGATTGAAAAGGGAAGCAGGTTTACCATTAAAATGAAGGTAAAGTTTCTGGCGGATGTGGCAGAACCCATTTTTGCCATTACACTGAAAAACCTGATGGGCATTGAACTGACAGGTACCAATACCATGTTAGAATGTGAACCCATAGAGCCGAAAAAGGCCGGAGATTTTCAGACAGTCAGCTTCACCCAGAATATGAGGCTGCAGGGAGGCGAATACCTGCTGTCTTTTGGATGCACCGGATATGAACAGGAAGAATTTAAGGTGCACCACAGGTTGTATGATGTATGCAGTATTGCAGTTATTTCAGATAAAAATACCGTAGGGTATTTTGATATGGAATCTGAGGTGGAGACAGAATAAATCCTGAAAAATTCAGTGGGAAATGCAGGAGAGACAGAGCAGAACCTCCAATAATTTACAGGAAATCAGATAAGGAACAGAGCAGAATGGAAAAGTTTAATGTGGTAAGAGTCCGGTTTCATATAGAAGAAAAGCAGACACTGGTAATACAGGGCTGGCAGTATAACAGGAAGCCGGAGGACAGACTGGTAATCACTCTGGACGGGGAAGAGCTTCCCTGGATTCAGAAAAGCTATGACGGAATGGAAGTGCGGCAGCGCTATATGATTTATGATTTGGGTATTGAGGAGGAATATTTTCTCTATGTGACGCTGCCGGAGTCCCTGGACGGAAAAAAAGAGCTGGTACTTTGGGTGGTGGATGGTGAAAAGGCTTCCCAAGGAGAACAGAAACGCGCAGTTTACCGGGAAAAAGTACCTCATCTGCAAAAACTTCAGAATGAAATTGATTTTTTCCTGGAACAGGTGACACTGGATCAGGAACATTGTTATATCAAAGGCTGGGCAGCCTCGGCAGTTCCTGTGGAGATTCAGGTGAAAGGGCCGGGCGGCAGGCTTCTGGACCGGGAAGTTTCCTGGCATGAGCGCAGAGATGTGAATCAGGTTTACCGGGAGATTTCTGCCCTGCCGGACAGCGGATTTGAGGTGGTACTGCCCCACCGCGGAATGTCCGGGGTGAGTCTGGAGCTTTCTGACGGAAGCCGGAGAAGTCAGGTGAAGGTTCCCATTGTATCCACATTCTTTTTTGAGAATGTACTGGGAAACAGCTATCTGGGCAAAGGGGCCAGATTCCTCCAGCGCCATGGCTTCAAACAGTTCTGTACCCGAACCATGCAGGTGCTGGCGAAAAAAGCCGTCCCTCAGGGCGATTATGAGAAATACCGGCAGGCAGTGATGCCCACAAAGGAGGAACTGGAGAAACAGAGAAAAGAAGTTTTTTCTCCTGCTCTGCTTTTTTCCATTGTGGTGCCCCTGTATAAAACGCCGGAAAAATATCTGGAACAGCTGGTGGAGTCAGTCCGCAGGCAGACTTACGGGAACTGGGAACTTTGTCTGTCCGACGGAAGCGGGAAAGATTCTCCGCTGGAAAAATATCTGAAAAAACTGGAAAATCAGGATGCGCGGATAAAAGTTATTTATAACAGCAAACCTCTGCAGATATCAGAAAATACCAACGAAGGGCTGAAAGCAGCCAGGGGGGATTTTGTGGTGTTTGCCGACCATGATGATCTGCTTACCCCGGACGCTTTGTATGAATGTGCAAAAGCGCTGCAGAAGCATCCGGATACAGAGCTGATTTATTCCGATGAAGACAAAATTTCCATGAATGGAAAACATTATTTTCAGCCTCATTTCAAATCAGACTATAATCCGGATCTTATCTGCAGCATGAATTACTTTTGCCATCTTGTGGTGGCAAAAAAAACTCTGATTGAAAAAGCCGGTATGTTGGACTCTGCCTTTGACGGGGCGCAGGATTACGATTTCGTGCTGCGCTGTACGGAGCACACCCAGGCTATTTACCACATACCCAAAGTGCTGTATCACTGGCGTGCCCATGAAAATTCCACGGCGGAAAATCCCGAGAGCAAACGGTATGCCTTTGAAGCCGGCATGCGGGCGGTACAGGCGCATTTTGACCGGCTGGAGATTCCTGCCAGGGTTGAGATGGGAGAATATCCCGGACTGTACCGGACACGCTATCAGTGGAAGGAACAGCCTCTGATTTCCATACTGATACCCAACAAGGACCATACGGAGGATCTGGAAAAGTGTATTCGCTCCATTGAAGAGATCTCCACCTATCGAAATTATGAATATATTATTATAGAAAATAACAGCGAACTGCCGGAGACTTTTGCGTACTATAAAAAGCTGGAACAGGAAAACAAAAAAGTCCGGGTGGTTTACTGGGATGGAGCATTTAATTTTTCGGCCATCAATAATTTCGGAGCAGAATCTGCCAGAGGCGAGTATCTGCTGCTGTTAAATAACGACACGGAAATCCGGAACCCGGACTGCCTGTGGGAGCTTTTAGGCCCCTGTATGCGGGAGGACGTGGGGATTACCGGAGCCAGACTTTATTATGAGGACGGAACCATTCAGCATGCGGGAGTTGTGATTGGTTTTGGGGGAATTGCAGGCCATACCTTTATCGGATTTGACGGAAAGGCCAACGGATATTTTTCCAGAATTATCTGTGCACAGAACTACAGCGCGGTGACGGCAGCCTGCATGATGACGAAAAAATCACTGTATCAGCAAGTGGGCGGTCTGACGGAAGAACTGGTGGTGGCTTTTAATGATATTGACTACTGCATGAAAGTCAGAAAATTTGGAAAGCTGATAGTATATAACCCATATGCGGAGCTTTTTCACTATGAATCAAAATCCCGCGGACTGGAAGATTCTCCAAAGAAGCAGGAGCGTTATTATAAAGAAATGAAATATTTTGTCACAAAATGGCAGGAATTTATGGACAGAGGGGATCCTTACTACAATCCCAATCTGACCCTGTCCAAAGCTGATTTTTCACTGAAACAGATATAATCTGCAAAAATCAGAGAGAAGGCATACGCTGACAGATAAAATACCGGAACGGAGGATACTATGGAAAAAATCGGAAAAGTTCTGCTGGATACCGCCTGTTATCCGGGAGAGGATTTATACAGTGACGGGGCTGTGGAAGACCGGATTCTGGAACTGGCCAGGAAGTATCCGGAAAAAGAATATAATCAGGTGATTGCCAGAGAGCAGGACTGGGCGGTACTGTACCATCTGGCCCATGAGAGGGGCAACATTCTGAGCTGGTATCCCTTTGAACAGGGGGCGAAGCTGCTGGAAATCGGCTCCGGCTGCGGTGCTGTCACGGGAGCTGTCTCAGCTTCGTCTTCTTTGGTGACCTGTGTGGATTTGTCCATGAAACGAAGTACCATCAATGGAGTGCGCCATCAGAACCAGGACAATATCAGGATCTGTGTGGGGAACTTTCAGGATATTGAAAAAGAACTGGAACAGGATTTTGACTATGCAACGCTGATTGGCGTATTTGAATATGGCAGAGGTTACATGGAAGGGGAAAAACCCTATCATAAGTTTCTGACCACGGTGATGAACCATATCAGGCCCGGCGGAAAACTGCTGATTGCCATTGAAAATAAGCTGGGGCTGAAATACTGGGCAGGATGCCGGGAAGACCATACCGGAACTTTTTTTGAAGGGCTGGAAGGCTATCACAATACCGGAGGAGTCCGCACTTTTTCCAGACCAGAACTGATTCGGATTATGGAAGAATGCGGATATGAAAATTACCGGTTTTATTATCCCTGTCCGGATTATAAATTTCCCACGGTGATTTATTCCGATGAATATCTGCCCAGGACAGGAGAGCTGAACCGGAATATCTGCAATTTTGACCGAAACCGTCTGGTGCTGATGGATGAAGGAAAGGTATTTGACCAGCTTCTGGAAGACGGGCTGTTTCCACTGTATGCCAATTCATTTTTTGTGGAAATAACAAAATCTCCGGAGCACAGTACATCCGGGCAGGAACAGGTAATTTATACGAAATATTCTACGGAACGGGCGCCGGAGTTTGCCATCCGAACCTGCATTGGAAAAGATGCTCAGGGAGAACCTTTTCTGTATAAAACAGCAGAATATCCTGCGGGACAGGAACATATCCGGTCTGTGGCAGAGGCAGAAAAAGAACTAAGGAAGCTCTGGGAAGAGAAAGATATGCTGCGGCCCAACCGATGCAGACTGGAAAAGGACCGGATATTTTTCGAATATCTGAAGGGGACTACCCTGGAGGAAAAACTGGACAGGCTGCTGGAACAGGGAGAACAGCAGGTCTGGGAGTGGATGGAAGCAGCCTTTGACAGAATACTGGCCGGCACGCCCACACAGGAGTTTCAGATAACGCCGGAATTTCAGCAGGTATTTGGCCAGGTATCTTTCCCGGAACCGGAACCGGCCTTTCCTGTGGCAGATGTGGACCTGATTTTTTCCAATCTGCTTCTTCAAGAAGACGGGACCTGGCATGTGCTGGATTATGAATGGACCTTTTTCTTTCCGGTTCCGGCGGGCTATGTTCTCTGGCGCGCATTCCATTATTATACGGAAGGAGCGGCGGGGAGAAAAAAATTAAAAGAAAACTTAACTTTCCGTGAAAAATTTGGAATTTCGGGAGACAGAGAAGAACAGTACAAAATAATGGAGCAGAATTTCCAGGCATACATCAGAAAAGATTATGTTCCGGCAGGAGAGCTGTACCGCATGATGGGAAAGCAGGCGCTTCCTCTGGGAGAAATTCTGGCTGAGACCGATAAAAGGAGAATTCAGGTGTACCTGGATTACGGACAGGGATTTTTTGAGGAGCAGTCTTTTTTTGTGGACCAGGGATATCAGCAGGAGATTACAGCTGAAATTATGATTCCCCAGGGAGTATCCGGCGTCTGGATTGACCCGGCCCTGAGTCCCTGTATTTTAAAAGATGTGGCGCTGTCCTGGGGTGGTACCCAGGGAGAAGCGGTACCGGTAAAATACACCACTACCGGGTTTGAAATGGAAAAAAACTGTTATTTATTTGACAATTCTGACCCAAAGATTATAATAGAAGAAATCCCTGCGGGAAACAGAAGAATAAAAATTTCCTGGCGTATCAGTGTTCTGGAGGAGGAAACGGCATGGATGCTTATGGACAGACTGAACACCAGGGGAAGGATGAAAAAGAAAGTACGGGGTCTGCTCAGAGGGCAGGAACCTTAAAGAGAGAATCTGTAACAGAGTAAACTGCAAAAGGATAAAGGTATGAGAAGACGAGAACAGTACAAGCATTTATTGAATCTGGCGGCAAACTGCATAATGCTGGCTCTGGAAGCGGTTATGTTTGGATATCTGTGGTATGAGATTTATTATCCCATGCTGGAGAAAGCCAACCGGCCCTGGCACAGGGGAAACTGGGCGGTAATCGGGATCTACATGCTGATTCTGTATTTTTTTACCAGAACCTTTGGGGGATACCGCATCGGTTATCTGCGGATTACCGATATCTGCCTGTCCCAGATACTTTCCATTTTCTGCGCCAATGTGATTGGCTATCTGCAGGTATGTCTGGTGGCAAACGACTATATGCCGGCCCATCCCATGCTGATGCTGACCGGGACGGAGCTGATGGTTATACTGCCGGGCGTATATCTGGTGCGATTTATTTACACCAGGCTTTATCCGCCCAGAAAAATGATTGTGATTTACGGAGAGCATTCTCCCCAGGAACTGATTGATAAAATCAATGCCCGGAAAGACAAGTACAATGTATGTGCCACAGCCAGCGTGTATCTGGGATATGAGGAGCTCTATCTGAGAATTCTGGAATATGAGGCGGTGGTGCTCTGTGATTTGCCCACCAGTATGCGCAATCCCATTCTGAAATTCTGCTTTGATCAGAACAAACGGACCTATATTACGCCGAAGATTTCAGACATTATTCTCACGGGTACGGAGCAGATTCATCTCTTTGACTCGCCCCTGATGCTGTCCAGAAACCGGGGGCTGCCCATTGAACAGCGGTTTGTAAAGCGGGCCATGGATATTGTTCTGTCGCTGATTGCCATTGTGATTTCCTCACCTGTGCTGCTTCTGATTGGCCTGAGTATCAAATTATACGACAGAGGCCCGGTATTTTACACACAGGAGCGGCTGACCAGAGACGGAGAAGTATTTCGGATTATCAAGTTCCGCAGTATGCGGATGGATTCCGAGCGGGAAGGAGCGCAGCTTGCAAGGAAAGACGATGACAGGATTACGCCGGTGGGCAGAATCATCCGCAGAACTCATTTTGATGAACTGCCTCAGATTTTCAATATTCTGAAAGGGGAAATGTCTTTTGTAGGTCCCAGACCTGAGCGGGAAATTATTGCGAAAGAGTATGAGACGGTGATACCGGAGTTCAGTTTCCGCCTGAAAGTCAAAGCGGGACTTACGGGGTATGCCCAGATTTACGGAAAATACAACACTACTCCTTATGATAAGTTAAAACTGGATTTAACATATATCGAGAATTATTCCTTCTGGCTGGACATCAAACTGATGCTGATGACCTTTAAGATTATTTTCCAGAAGGAAAATACGGAAGGAATTGACAAAAAGCAGAAAACAGCCATTCGGAGGCAGAACTGAAACAGAAAGAACACATGGAGATAACACATGGCGAACATGGAGCGTACGGAAAAAGAATGGAAGGATGACCGAATCAGTATCGTAATTCCTGTTTATAATTCAGAAAAATATATAGAAGAAACCATTCAGTGTATTCTGGCGCAGACCTGTCCGGACTGGGAAATTATTTTTGTGGATGACTGTTCAAAGGACAGAAGCGTTCAGATTATTGAATCCCATCAGGCCAGGGACAGCCGGATGCATCTGTACCGGAATAAACAGAACATGGGGCCTGCCTTTACCAGGAATCAGGGAATTGCAAAAGCCTGCGGCCGGTATCTGGCCTATATGGACGCAGATGATCTGTGTGACCGGGACAAACTGGAAAAGCAGCTTCGGTTTATGAAAAAGACCGGCTGTGCATTCTGTTTTACCGGTTATGAATTTGCAGGCCCGGATGGAGTGCGGAATGGAAAAGTGGTTCATGTTCCCAAAAAGATTGACTATAAAGGGGCGTTGAAGCGCACCACAATTTCCACTATAACCGTTATGTTTGACCGGAATCAGATTCCCACGGATGTGCTGACCATGCCTCTGAATGCCAGAGGAGAGGATACGGCCACCTGGTGGAAAATTCTGCGGCATGGGTATGTGGCTTATGGAATTGACGAACCTCTGTCTGTTTACCGGAGATATCCGGGCAGCAGGTCTTCCAACAAGCTGGATGCAGCCTGGGGAACCTGGAAAATGTATCGGGAATGCGAACATCTGTCCCTGATAAAAAGCAGCTATTATTTCAGTCACTATATTTTAAACGCGATAAAAAGAAGAGTGTAATCTCAAACTTCCATCACATTTACCCGCTACAATAACAGGCGTGTAATTTCGAAAACAGGTATGATTCGGGCAGGGAATAAGCAGGATTGAGGCCGCATTCTTCATTTCATAAAAGTATTGCATATTTGAAAACGGGCATGTATAATGTGAAAGGAGAAAAATGGAACAGACTTTATGGCAGAAAATGCAGAGAGTGAAATGGAAAGACCTGCGGCATATCCTTTTATTTCTGCTGGCATTGCCGGTTTCACTGGTATTTCGGAGATTCCACAGACACATGTGGCTGATCTGCGACAGTGAAAATGAGGCCAGAGATAACGGGTACTGGCTGTTTCGCCATATCGTGAAACACCATCCGGAGCAGCCGGTGGTCTATGCTATCAACAGGCGTTCTCCGGATTATCGAAGGGTGGCCAGACTGGGAAAAGTCATACAGTTTGGCAGTTTTACCCACTGGATATATTACTTATCGGCAGAAAAAAATATCAGTTCCCAGAAGAGCGGAAAGCCCAATGCGGCAGTCTGCTACTTTCTGGAGGTTTACGGGTTTTATAAGAATACCAGAATTTTTCTGCAGCACGGAATCACCAAGGATGATATGGAGTTTCTGTATTATAAACATACCAGAATGCGTCTGTTTGTCTGTGCCGTGGAGCGGGAATATCAATATGTGAAAAGCCGGTTTGGGTATCCAAAGGGATGGGTACGGAAACTGGGCTTCTGCCGGTTTGACAATCTGAGAGATACCAGTGAGGGAAAGCGGCAGATTCTGGTGATGCCAACCTGGAGAAACTGGATCGGAATTACCACCTCGAAGTCCTATCAGTATGAAAACGTGGATGATTTCACCAGTACGGAATATTATAAGAACTGGAATGGTTTTCTGAACAGCCCTGTACTCCGGGAAATGCTTGAAAAATTTAATGCAGAATTAGTTTTTTATCCCCACAGGGAAATGCAGAAATATGCAGCGTATTTTTATCCGGAGCATCCGAAAATCAGAGTGGCGAAGTGGCCGGAGTACGATGTACAGGAACTGCTAAAGGAATCTGGTCTTCTGATTACGGATTATTCCAGTATTGCCATGGATTTTGCCTATATGAAGAAACCCCTGCTCTATTTCCAGTTTGATTATGAGATGTACCGGAAGGGACATTACCCGGAAGGATACTTCAGTTATGAAAAAGATGGGTTCGGCAAAGTCTGCAGGACGCCGGAACTTCTGTTTCAGGAAATGGAGAAAATTCTGGAGGAAGATTTCAGAATGGAGGAATCATACCGAAGGCGTGCGGAGGAGTTTTACGAGACTTTTGACGCCGGAAACTGTGAGAGGAATTACCAGGCCATCAGGAAACTGTAAAGCCGGGGTGCAGAGGTGAGAGATGAAAAGATTTATTGAAGATTTTAAGAAGCATTACAAATACAGTGTTTATTCCGCAAAGTCGGAGCTGAAATCAGAAATTGCCAATTCCCATCTGAGCTGGCTGTGGTGGATTTTAGACCCCCTGCTCTTTATGATGGTGTATACCTTTATATCTGTGATTGTATTCCGGACATCAGAGCCTTATTTTCCGGTATTTGTATTTATCGGCCTGTCCAGCTGGAAGTTTTTTGAAAAAACGGTCAAACAGAGTGTGAAGCTGGTGAGTTCCAACAGCTCCATTGTGTCCAAGGTATATCTGCCCAAGCATATTCTGATTTTTGTAAAAATGTATGCCAATGGCTTTAAAATGGCTGTTTCCTTTGTCCTGGTTGTGATTATGATGTTTGTTTACCGGGTGCCCCTCAGCCTGAATATTCTCTATATTATACCCATATTTATCACCCTGATTATGTTTACCTTCGGCGCCAGCACCATTATGCTGCATTTCGGAGTGTTTGTAGAGGACCTGTCCAATGTAATCAATGTGTTGTTAAAGCTGGTATTTTATATGTCCGGAATTTTTTATTCCATCAGCAACCGGGTGAAAGAGCCTTACGGTTCTCTTTTGCTGAAACTGAATCCCATGGCCCTGTTTTTAGACGACCTGCGGGCATCCATGCTGTACTGCGAGACGCCCCACCGGAAGCTGCTGCTGTTCTGGTTTCTGGCCAGTTGTCTGGTATCTGCCATCGGAATAAGAATCATATATAAATACGAGAACAGTTATGTGAAGGTGATTTAATATGGAAAACAGCAGGAACAGTAATGAGAATAATATTGTAATTGACGTAAAAGATTTAAAAATCCGTTATCGCTGTCTGAATAAAATGTCAATCCGAAAGAGCCTTTTGAGCCTCAAAAAAAGTAAAATCGAGATTTTTGAGGCAGTGCGGGGCATTTCCTTCCAGGTTCCCAAAGGAGAAATTATGGGAATCGTGGGAAAGAACGGAAGCGGGAAATCCACCCTGCTGCGGGCCATTGCGGGGGTGTTTTCACCGGATGAGGGAAGTATTGACCTCCATGGACATTCCGTGTCCCTTCTGTCCATCGGCGTAGGTTTTCAGAAGAAACTTACCGGCCGGGAAAATATATATCTCTCTGGTATGCTGCTGGGATTTTCGGAAGACGAGATAGACAGTAAGATAGAAGAAATTATAGAATTTTCGGAACTGGGAGATTTTATCAACCGGCCGGTGAAAACATACTCCAGCGGTATGTATTCCAAACTGGCATTTTCCATTACAGCCATTCTGGAGACGGAAGTGATTCTCATAGATGAAGTGCTGAGTGTGGGAGATTCCAAATTCAAGAAAAAAAGTTATAAGAAAATGCAGCAGCTTATCACCAATGAGGACCGGACGGTAATTATCGTGTCCCATAACAATGATACCCTGAATAAGCTGTGCAACAGTATTTTATGGCTTCATGAAGGAAAGATAAAGATGCAGGGAAGCCCCGGTGAAGTGCTGGAGGCTTATGAAGAATTCATGTCATAAACTTTGAATGGGAAAGGCGGCGGAAACATGCAGAAAAGTGTACTGGAATATCTGGAAAACTCCGCAGAGAAATTTCCGGATAAAATTGTATTTGCAGACGAGGCAGAGGAAATCACCTATCGGGATTTTCGGAAGGAAGCGAGAGCAGTGGCCACAGGGCTGGCAAAAGCATCACAGACAGCCCGGCGGAAACCGGTGGTAGTGTTTATAGAAAGAAACATCAGGAGCCTGATTGGATTTTTCGGCGTAATCTACAGTGGGAATTTTTACGTTCCGGTGGACTGTCAGATGCCCGCAAAAAGAATTGAGCTGATTTTTGATACCTTAAAACCTGTTGCAGTGATTACCACGGAAAGCACCCGGAAGATCATGGACAGGGTGGAATTTAAAGGGCCGGTTCTGGCTCTGGAAGAACTGAAAGAAACCCCGGTGCAGGAGGAAGTGCTGAATGACATATCCCGCAGGGAAATTGATACGGATCCCCTGTATGCGATTTTCACCTCAGGATCCACCGGAGTGCCGAAAGGAGTGCTGGTAGGGCACCGTTCCGTCATAGATCTGATTGATAATTTTCAGAAAGAATTTGGCTTTGACGACACCATTATTATGGGAAATCAGGCCCCCTTCGACTTTGATGTGTCAGTAAAAGACATTTACTCCACCATCAAAAACGGAGGTACCATGTATGTGCTGCCCAAAGTGATGTTTTCCATGCCGGGAAAACTTATTGACGCACTGAACCGTCATAAAATCAACACCGTAATATGGGCGACTTCCGCACTGCGGATTATTGAAAATCTGAACGTATTTTCCCAGATGCTGCCCCAATACCTGAGAACAGTAATGTTTTCCGGGGAAATTATGTCTAATAAAGTATTGAATTACTGGAGAAACTATCTGAAAGAAGTAATGTATGTGAACCTGTACGGGCCCACGGAAATCACCTGCAACTGTACTTATTACAAGGTAGACAGAAGTTTCCGGGATGAGGAAGTGCTGCCCATCGGCATTGCATTTGAGAATACGGAAATTCTTCTGCTGGATGATGAGAGGAAGGCAGAGGTTCCGACGGGAGAGCCGGGAGAAATCTGTGTGCGGGGCACATCCCTGGCACTGGGATATTATAACAATAAAGAGAAAACAGCCGACGCCTTTATCCAGAATCCTCTGAATTCAGATTATCCGGAGCTGATTTACTGTACCGGAGACCTGGGGCGGTATGCAGAAGACGGAAATCTGATGTTTATTTCCAGAAAAGATTACCAGATTAAACATATGGGCCATCGGATTGAGCTGGGAGAAATTGAGGTGGCCATCAATGCGCTGCCCTTTGTGGAGGCTGCCTGCTGTATTTACGATGAGAAGCAGGAAAAGATTGTCCTGTTTTATCAGGCGGCGGAAAAATGTGACAGAGAACTTCTGAAAAGCCTGGGACAGTCTCTGCCGAAATACATGTTTCCCAACCGGCTGGAATATTTTGAAAAGCTCCCATTGAATAAAAATGCCAAAATTGACCGTACCCTGTTGAAGGAAAAACTGTAAGTGAAACGGTAAGGGAAGGAATGGAAAAGATGGAAATTTATCAGAAGGGAATCATTGCAGGGGGAACCGGACTTTTGTATCAGGCAGCAGACATGCTGAAAAAAAGCGGCCGGGCAGAGAAAATTGAGTTATATTTCTGTAATCAGAACGGTTTTGGAAAAGGAGAAACAGAGTTTCCCTGTCATCAGGTTTCTGAAAAATCAGAGCTGATGGACATGCTGAAACAGGAGACAGAAAAAACCCTGGTATTATCCGTAATGAATCCCTGGCTGTTTCCGGAAGAAGTCCTTGAGAATCCCTGCCTTCTGGTGGTAAACCTTCACCATGCGCTGCTTCCTGCCCATCGCGGCAGAAATGCGGAAGCCTGGGCTATTTATGAGGGAGATGAGAAAGCCGGAATTACCTGGCACAAAGTAGACGCCGGAATTGACACAGGAGCTGTTTATCTTCAGAAAGAAGTGGAAATTGACAGCCGTATGACTTCATTAAAACTTTTGTCGAAGCTGAATGAAGCGGCCCTGGAAGGGCTGGAGGAATTGCTGCAGGGAGATTTTAAAGAGCATAAGGCTGATGATTCCCAGGGGACAGGAACCGGAAAGCCGCACCTTGCAAAAGACATTCCCAATGACGGATGGCTGGATTTGTCCTGGAACCCGGAACAGATCAGCCGGTTTCTGCGTGCCATGGATTATGGAGTAATAAATGTATTTGGAAAACCCAGAGTCAGACTGCCGGAAGGCGTCCATGTATGGAAAGCCTGGAAAATTTCCGAGGAGGAAGGACCGGAGGAAACCAGATACGATGAGACAAAGCGGGAGCTTTGCATCCGGAAAGACGGAAAATTGATTACACTGAAAAAGATGAAAAAAATGGAGGAAAATAACAAATGAAAGAGAAATTACTGGAGATTTTAAATGATTTGAGACCGGACGTGGAATTTGAAAAAGAAACAAAATTAATTGACGATGGAATTCTGGATTCCTTTGATATTGTTTCCCTGGTATCTGAGCTGAATTCCGAGTTTGATGTGGAGATCAACGTGATGGATTTAGAGCCGGTGAATTTCAATACAGTTCAGGCCATGATGGAATTACTTGAAAAGCTGCAGGAGGAAGGCTAGAAACATTGGTGCTGTTCAGGGAGTGAACAGTAAGAAAACCACTGATTTGAAGGGAAATGAAAGATGGATTTTATTTCAGTTACATTTATGATATTTATCCTTATACTGATTTGTCTTTACTTTCTTGTACCGGATAAGTATAAATGGATGGTGCTGCTGGCAGGCAGCTATGTTTTCTATGCATTTTCCGGGATAAAACTGATGATTTTCCTCATTTTTACCACAGCGGTGACCTTTGTAAGCGGCAGGAAGCTGGGGGATATCAATCAGGAGTCCTCGCAGTATCTGAAAGAACATAAGACAGAGCTGTCCAGAGATGAGAAAAAGCAGTATAAAAACCGGATATCACTGCGCAAAAAGCGGATTGTGGCAGGAACCGTAATCGTAAATCTGGGTATCCTGATTTTTCTGAAATATTTTAATTTTATTGCCAAAAATATTAATCTTGTGCTTTCGCAGTTTGAGGTTGCAGAAAAAGTGCCGCTGCTGAATCTGCTGCTGCCGCTGGGAATTTCTTTTTATACCCTGCAGTCCATTGCCTATATTGTGGATTTGTATCGGGGAAAATATCAGCCTGACAGGAATTTCCTGAAGTTTTCCCTGTTTATGTCATTTTTTCCTCAGATAATACAGGGGCCCATTGCCAGATATGACCATCTGGCCAGCCAGCTGTATGAACCCCATAAGTTTGATTACACCAGAGTGACTCAGGGGTTTCAGCTTATTCTCTGGGGATATATGAAGAAACTGATTCTGGCAGACCGGCTGGCTGTTGCGGTGAATTTTATTTTTGATGACCCGGCGCCCCATGAAGGATTTATTCTGTTCTTTGCCGCAGCCGGATACGGACTGCAGGTGTATGCAGATTTTTCCGGGGGCATGGATATTGCCAGGGGAATTTCCCAGGTGCTGGGGATCGAGCTTGCCCTGAACTTTGAGCGTCCGTATTTTGCAAAATCGGTGGAGGAATTCTGGCGCAGATGGCATATTACACTGGGTTCCTGGATGCGGGACTATGTATTTTATCCCCTGTCCCTGTCCAAAAATTTTGCGAATCTGGGTAAACGGACCAGAAAGATTTTCGGCAATTATATCGGAAAGAAACTGCCCACGTTTCTGTCCATGTTTATTGTGTTTTTACTGGTGGGCGTCTGGCATGGTTCCAGCTGGAAATATGTGGCTTACGGAATCTGGAACGGAGTCATTATTGTGTCGAGTATTCTTCTGGAGCCTGTGTATCAGAAAATGGCTCAGAAATTTAACATTGACACGGAATCTGCCGGGTGGAAATTTTTCCAGATGTTCCGGACCTTTGTACTGTGCAGCTTTGGCCGTTTCTTTTCCAGAGGAAAAACATGCATGAAAGCCATTGACATGTTTGTACGTGCCCTGGCTTTTCCCAATCCGTGGGTGTTTTTCAATGATGGTTTTCTGAATTTCGGCCTGTCCTATAAGGATTATAATGTGATTTTTATTTCAATTCTTGTATTGCTGGTAGTTGGAATCATGCAGGAGCGGGGTATGCACATCAGAGAAAAAATTGCAGAACAGCATATCTGTTTCCGCTGGGTTATTTATCTGGGAGCAGTGCTTACGCTGCTGGTATTCGGCTATTACGGAGGCGGCTATTCCGCCAGCGAATTTATCTATCAGCAGTTTTAAGGAGAACACGGTATGACAAAGAAACAGGGATTAAAAATTGTATTATTTCTGCTGATTCTGGGCATTCTTTTCTTTCCCCTTCTGGGTATCTTTCAGATTCCGGCAGAGGGTGATACCCTTGGTATCAAAAAACGTTATAATGAGTTTTACGGAGAGCCGGAAAATACCTGGGACTGCGTGATGGTGGGAACAAGCTGTGTGGACCGGGAATGGATTGCGCCTCTGGCCTGGAAAAATTACGGTATGACAGTGTATGCCATGAATACCGATGTGCAGCCTCTGTATCTTACCACAAATGTATTAACGGAAGTGCGTAAGACACAGGACATCAAACTGGCTGTGGTGGACGTCCGGGGAATCAAAATGAATTCTCTGAGACCTGACGAGGTCAGAATCCGAAGGGTGACGGACTGTATGAAGTTTTCCGCTAACCAGTGGGAGGCTGTGAATAAAGGCATTCAGTTCCACAAAGCATATTACAGTAACGAAGAAGTGCTTGAAAAACTGGAAAAAAATAAAGAAGAGGTACCGGAGCCCCTGGATGCAGTGGCCATGCATGTTCCTTTTGTGAAATATCATTCCAGATGGGAGTCGGGCCTTCGGAAAATTGATTTTGTGGGTACCGATACCATTGAAAGTACCATGAAAGGGGTTTATGATTTTGAAAATACTCCCTTTACGGTAGAAGAAGTGAATCCCACGTATGTGGTTACGGAACAGGCAGACCTGAACGAACTTCAGACAGGTATTCTGGATGAGATTCTGCAATACGGGAAAGAGACGAATCTGGAGATCTTGTTTATTGCATCTCCCACCCAGCTCAGCAAGAAGGAACAGCCGGAAATAAATGCAGCCCTTGCTTATCTGGAGGAACAGGGAGCAAAAGTCATCAATTATAATACGGAAGAGATGTATGAGGAAATCGGTATCAACTTTTCTGAAGATCTGTATAACCGGCACCATCTGAATTCCAGAGGAGCGGTGAAATTTACAGAATATTTTTCAAAATATCTGAACGACACATACCATTTTCCGGATAAGCGGGGACAGGAAGGCTACCAGGAATGGGACATGGCCTATGAGAACTTTGTGGCTTTTTATGAAGATGGCTGGGTGAACAAGTATACCTATGTGTATCCGGAGCAGGAAGGAGGTTCTGATGAAGGAGACGAAGAGGACGAAGACAGCGAAGACGACAAAGAGACCGGCGAAGCGCAGGAAAATTGATTTTGTGCTTATCTGGGTGGACGGCAACGATCCGGAATGGCAGAAAGAAAAGAATAAATACGACGAAAGCAATGATAAGGGCGACAGTACCATCATCCGTTACCGGAGCTGGGATAATCTCCAGTACTGGTTCCGGGGTGTGGAAAAATTTGCGCCCTGGGTCAACAAAATCCATTTTGTCACCTGGGGTCATCTGCCTCCCTGGCTGAATGTGAACCACCCAAAACTCCATATTGTGAATCATAAAGATTACATTCCGGAGGAATTTCTGCCTACTTTTAATGCCAATACCATTGAAATGAATCTTCACAGAATCAAAGGGCTGGCAGAACAATTTGTCTATTTCAATGATGATATGTTTATCACAGACCACGTGAAACCGGAGGACTTTTTCAAAAACGGGGTGCCCTGTGATGTATTTGCATTAAACTGCATTTATTTCGGGAAGAAAAGCGCCGGATTTTTTAACGGGAATGATCTGGAGCTGATTAATATTCACTTTGATAAAAAAGAATGTTTCAAAAAGAATTTCATGAAATGGTATCATCCCATCAATGGATGGAAAAGCCTGGTCCGCACTACCATGCTGATGATCTGGCCCTGGTTTCCGGGATTTTATTACAGTCACCTTCCCAGTAATTTTCTGAAGAGTACCTACAAAGAGGTATGGGGGCTGGAAGAGGAGACCCTTCGGGCTACCTGTATGGATAAATTCCGCACCAAGTCAAATGTCAACCAGTGGCTGATTAAGTTCTGGCAGCTTGCCAGCGGAAACTTTATTCCCCGTTCCATGAAAATCGGCCGATGCTTCCATATCAAAGAACGAAATTATGATCTGGCTGTGGATTCGGTGCGGGAAGGCAGATATAAACTGATTTGCATCAACGATACTATTTATACGGAAGACTTTGAGAAGAAGAAACGGGAAGTGCAGGAGGCATTTCAGAAGCTGCTGCCGGAAAAATCCGGTTTTGAGCTATAGGAGAAGAGATTTTGAGTAAAATTTGTGTGGAATTTCAGGATAATGTATTGAAAATCCGGTGTGTCAGAACCAGGATAACCCCGGAGGATACAGAGACTGTCAGCGTAAATGGGATCGAGTTCGGCAGAAAGTACAGAACCAATATGCCGGTCAGAAACAAATCTCAGAAAAATAAAATCTTTTATATGGAGCCGGTGCAGATTGAAGTGAAAAATGCTGCCAGCCTGCCCATACTGGCAGAAGGCGCAAAGGATGTATCGGTACTGGCGGTCTGGTCCAATGACAAATATATTTACTATGGTTATCTTCTGAGGAGCAGCGTATACAAGGAAATTATAAAGTTTTCTTATAAAGTCCTTTATCTGGGGCTGAGCAGACGATATCTGTCTCTCTGGATGATTGGATATTTTCAGACCGGATCTGAGATTCCCATTCAGGGTCAGCGGTTTTATATTGACGAAAACAATTATCAGGAATCCACCATGAAGACAGATTCAGCTCTGATTCCTAAATGGAAGCTGCTTTTGCAGCATAATTTCCAACATTTTAAAATCCCGTTGGATTCTCTGCTGTCAGAGGATACCCAGATAAACAATATGCTGAATATTATGTTGAAAGTGGACGGGCTGGAACTGGATTACCGTCTGGGCAAAAAGTTCAGAAACCGCCTGGCAAATATCCGTCATTATTATGCACCTTATAAAAGCCGGTATCTGAAAGACTTTGCCGTTCATGTCAGAAGAACGGACCGGGGAAATTTTTCTATCGTAAAGCGGCCCAAAGAGGAAGTGGAAAAACGTCTCTGGTTTAAAATTATGGAGAGCAGAGGAATTTCCTGGCTTCTGTATCACCTGGGAAAATGGCGGGGGAAACATGGGAAAAATGTGAACCTGTTTTATGAAAAATTTTCAGAAAAGGCGGAGGAAGGAGCTTTTGATTTGTTTCTTATGGCCAGAGACAGCCAATCCTCCCGAAATTACTATATCATTGACGAGCACTCTGAAGATTATCAGCGGATCAGAGGGGAAAAGAACGTGGTTCGGAAATATTCTCTGAAATATTACTGGCTGCTGTACCGGGTAAATTACTATATTTCCACAGAAGCCCCGGCCCATCTGAATCTCCTGCGGTCAAACAACAAATATTTTCGGAAAAGTACCTGTGAACATCCCTTTATCTTTCTGCAGCACGGGGTTACCTACCTGAAATGTCAGGGCCCAACCTCCACTTTTGTGGCAGGGAAGGAAGGAGAGCCTCAGTATATTATTGTGGGAAGCGAGAAAGAGAAAGATGCGGTGTGCGATATGCTGAAACTGCCGGAAGAACGAATCTGGAACACAGGTCTGCCGATTTTCAGCAAAATAGATTACAAACACATCAGTCAGGATTCTCAGGATACCGCAGTAATTATGCTGACCTGGAAAACCTATGAGGAGCATCTGCAGGATTTTGAACAGTCGGAATACTATAAAAATGTAATCCGTATTTATCAGATTCTCAGCAAATATCTGGAACCCTCAAAAATTATTATTGTGCCCCATCCAAAGGTAATGGACTTGCTGGCCCATACGGATATGAAAGATTCTGTGTGGAAGAAACCCATTTCCGAAGTTCTGGGTGTGACAAAACTTTTAGTGACAGATTATTCTTCCGTATGTTATAATGTATTTTACCAGGGTGCCGGGGTGGTATTTTACCAGCCTGATCTGGAATTATATGAAATGGAAAGCGGCAGGCTGATTCCCTCAGATGACGAATACATTGGTGCCAGAGTGTTTGACCTGAAGGCTCTGGAGGAGACATTGCAGAATATTATTCAGGATGGCAGGATTATTCTGGATAAAGCGCGGACTTCCAGAGACGAAGCGTGCTATCAGACCATCAATGAATTCAGCGACGGGAAAAATCTGACGCGGATTTACCAGAAACTGGTAAAGAAAAAGATTGTATAGTGAAAGGAGAAACAGGTTATGAAAAAGCGTGTGCTGGTTGCTTTACTGTGTATCAGTGTGGGAATTTCAGGACCAATGGGAGTACCGGTGGCAGAAGCGTCTGTGGTGAATCCGGAACAGACGGAGGAAAATGTGATTTCCGGTTCAGAGGAACTTCCGGAACAGGAAGATATTTCTGACGTGGAAACAGAGGATGCTTCAGAAGAAACAGCAGATGAAGAGGCAGCAGAACCTGAAAATACTGTATTGCCGGAAGTGACAGAACAGGAAGAGATCACTCTTCCGCGGCAGGCAGAGCCGGAAGTGACAGAAGAGGCTGCAAAGAGTACAGAGGAGACTCTGGAAATGGAGAAAATTTCCAGATTTTCAGAAAATGCTCCGGAAGCGGTCATGACTGACGTAAAAGGAGCAAATACAGTTACTCTGAATCCGGTACAGAACGCAGATGCAGCGGCAGTTCTGGAGGCTGCTCTGAAAGAAGTGGAAAAAAGCGGAACCACAGAAGTGACCACCATTGTCATTCCTGCAGGTACTTATAAATGGAACGAGGCTGTCAGCCTGGTATCCAATGTAAATATTGTAGCAACGGGAGCCACAATCAATGCTTCTGCAAACATAGATACCATGCTGCGGACAGTTTCCGGCAGAAATACATCAAACGTTACGGTGGAAGGCGGAACCTGGAACTGCGGGAAAAAGGCAGAGAGCGGATTCATATTTTACACCGGTAAAAATATTACCCTGAAAAACTGTACGGTAAATAACGGAAAAGGGAACGGTGTCCGGATTGGGGACAGTAGTATCACCCTTGTGGAAGGCTGTACCGTCAGCGGAAATGCCGGCAGCGGTATCTATGCCACTGGAAATACGGTGATTTCTGCCATAAAGGGATGTACCATTTCTTCTAACGGAGCCACCGGAATGACAGCCAGCGGAATTACCGTCAGTGAACTGTCCAATACTGTTTTTTCCGGAAACGGAGAGCATGGGCTGGCAGTGTATAACAAGGCAAAGGCCAACAATATTGTCGGTGTGAAGGCAGAAAAAAATAAAGAACACGGAATTGCTGTTACCGGAGATTCCCAGATAAAAATTGCCGGCGCCACAGCAGAGGGCAATACTAAAAACGGGGTGTCCATTACCGGTGATAAGAGCAAGGCAGTGATTGAAGGCCTTACCACCATGAAAAATAAAGGCACAGGAATTGCTTTTTCCAAGTGCGGCGAAAGCGTATTCAAAAATTCCAAAGTTACTTACAATGGCGGGCACGGCGTTACCATTTCCGATACCGTAGTGGATATGGCCTGTACGAAACAGACTGCCAATACAGTGGAAAACAATGACTGGAGCGGTGTTTCCATTACCGGAAAAGACTCCAAAGTTACGATTAAATATGGTAATTACAGCAAGAACGGACGTAATCCCAAATCTTCTTCCGAAGGAGAATCCGGCCATGGCGTAGGTGTGTTCTCAGGAGCAACACTGGTGTTAAAAGAGGCCACAATGAAAGACAATTCCGTATGCGGTGTGTCTCCTTTTGGTGCCGGCACTTCTGCCACCATTGAAAAATGTGTGATTCAGGACAACGGAAGACATGGCATAGGCGGAAGAAAATCCGTTACCCTCACAGTAAAAGGAAATACCATTAAAGACAATAAGAATCATGGTATCATGGTAAACGACAAGAGTAACGGAAAGAACATAGAGAACAATGAAATCAGCGGCAACAAACAGTGCGGAATCTGTGTTGGAGTAAGATCTAAAGCTACTGTTAAGAATAATAACATCAGCAAATCCGGACAGAATGCCATTTATGTGTATGACAAGTCCAAAGCCACCATTACCGGAGGTAAGCTCCAGTCCAATAAAGAGTGTGGGGTTGTGACAGATAAAAATGCTGATGTTACCGTAAAAAAAGTCAATATCAGCAAAAATAAAATTTACGGAATGAATATCAAGGGCGGAAAAGCAAAGGTTCAGTCCTGCACCATCAGCAGCAATAAGAGTTCCGGAATTCAGATAAAGGCAAAGGCAAAAGTGTCCGAATTGTCCGGCAATAAGATTAAGAATAATGGTGAATACGGTATTTACTGCAAGGAAGCCTCTGTTACTAAAATAGAGAAAAACACCATTACGGGACACAAAAAATACGGAATTGTTCTGTATCCCGGTTCTACATGTAAGAATATTAAGAAAAACACCCTGAGCAATCCGGCTGCACCAAAAGAGATTGGCATTCAGGGTTCCACATCCAATGTGGGCGATGTGAAGCCGGTAACCATCAGCACAGCAAAGAAGAATGGAACCAGTATTAAGGGTTCTGCTCCTTCCAATGCAAAAGTTTCTGTTAAAATCGGCAAGAAAACCTACAGTGCAAAAGCAGGCGGAAACGGAAGCTATACCATCAAAACTGCAAAGCTGAAAAAAGGAACAAAATTAAAAGTTCAGGCAGCAGCTGCAGGCGGAAATACCGTATACGCAGAAACAGTGGTAAAATAATTTCGGGCAGGTACTGCCGTAAGAAAGTATAACAATGGGGAATCTTCGTTCCCTTTGGCGGAATGGACAGACTGCTCCGTCAGGGGAAAGGATTCCCTGTTGCATTACGTGCAAAAATTTCATCTTACTTCAGAAGAAAGCGGCTGTATACATAGAGAGAAAGGAATTATTGCAATGGAAGCACAAAAAGCATACCAGTATAAATTTACTGTGGTCACGCCTGTGTATAAAGTGGAAGAATATCTGGAAGAAACTATTGAATCAGTTTTAAACCAGACCATCGGATTTGAAGAAAATATCCAGATGATACTGGTCAATGACGGAAGTCCCGACCGCAGTGAGGAAATCTGTCTGAAGTATCAGAAACAATATCCGGACAATATTATATATCTGAAAAAAGAAAATGGCGGTGTCAGTTCCGCCAGAAACGAATCATTTCCCCATATTCAGGGAAAATACGTGAACTTTCTGGATTCCGATGATAAATGGGCAGCAGATGCCTTTGAAATCATATATCCTTTTTTTGAAAAAAATCAGAACAAAACAGATGTGGTGGGAGCAAGAAAACGTTTTTTTGAAGGACGGAATGACTACCATCATCTTGACTATAAATTTGAAACCACAAAAGTGGTATATCTGCAGACTCAGTACGATTATGTGCAGCTTGACGTGACCTCGTCCTTTGTAAAAGCCGAAGTTCTTAAACGTCACAGATTCTGTACGGAATTGAAGTACGGGGAAGATTCTGCTTTTATCAATGAAGTGCTGCTGGAAAAGTGCACGCTGGGTCTGGTATGTGAAGCGCTGCATTATTACCGGAAACGTAAAAACGAAACATCAGCATTGCAGAATGAGCTGAAATCAGACAGCTATTATGTAAATTCACCGAAATATTATCATAAAGCCCTGATAGAAAAATCGCTGGAGCAGTACAAAACCGTGCCGGAATTCATTCAGTACGCTGTGATGTATGATCTGGGCTGGCGCATCCGCAAAGATATCCGCTCTTATGTGACCGATGACAGAGCAGAATCCTATAAAAAGCATATTCAGGAAATCCTGCAGTATATTGAGGAACGGGTTATTATGAATCAGCGAATCATGTATAAAGACGCCATGATTTATGCTCTTTCCCTGAAATATGACAGAGATATCCGCAAAGAAATCATTTACGATATGGGAAAACTGTTGTTCCACAATATAGAACTGCTGAACCTGTCCCAGACTTCCAATATTATCATCCTTACCTCCATGGAAGTGAAAGACCAGACCGTCTGCCTGGAAGGCAGGGTAAACACCTGGCTTCCGGAGGAGGATTACGAAATTTATACGGAAGTCAAAGGTAAGAGAAGCCCTCTTTCCTGCTTTGATTTAAAGGAATTTGATAAAATGGGACTGGACGGAGTCTGCCATAAAGGCAGGGGATTCCGGCTGGAAATCCCTGTGGGCAAAAAAGAATGGGACCTGACCTTCAGTATCTGGTACCGTAATATTTATCGGAAAAAAGTCCGATTTGCTTTTGACAGCACCATTCCCCTGAATGACGAGGAAACCTCTTATTATTATCAGAATTTCTGTCTGATCAGAAAAGATAAAAAAAGATTAATCTGTAAACATATGGGACGGCGGGAACGTCTGGAGTATGAGAAGGCTTACCAGTCCACGCTGGCCCGGACGGGCAGGAAAAACCTGATTCCATTCCGGAAGTGGTATATGCTTTTGAAAGAATTAAAGAAGAAAGAAATCTGGCTAGCAGCCGATAATCTCAGCCAGTGTCAGGAATCTCCCGTTCCGGCAGTTCAGTATCTGTCGGAAAAACGTAAAGCAGGAACACGCATGTATTTTGTCTCAGAGAAATCCTGTCCTGCAGTAAAAGAAGCCGGAAAATACGGAAAAGTCCTGGCATACGGCTCATTCCGCCATAAAATCCTGTTTCTTCTGAGTGATAAAATAATCGTATCCGGGAAACATAAAGATGACATGGATGTGTTTGGAGAACAGGGAACCTATATGAAGGATCTGTACCAGTTTGAAACTGTTTTTTTGGAGTGAGAAATGATTAAGACGGTAAAATGGAGTGTAAAAAACAGTATGGCCTGTCTGTTTGGGCTTATGGTCTGTGTGATAATCACCCTGATGTGTCTGACGAAAAGCATTAATCTGAACTGCTTTTATGACGTGGGAGAGATTTATGATGTGGGGAAAACAGAGCGCACTTATGCAGGAAACAACTGGGTGTATGATAATAGTACCGGATGTATCAATATTTTAGATGATGCTGCAAATCAGATGTTTGCCATTACGGTTCAGCAGAAGAACTGGAATTATCTGTATCTGGAACTGGATGAACTGGAGGAGGAGTCTGACTGGGATATTCAGTTTTTAAATGCAGATTATGAGGCCACCGGTGTCATCAGCCAGCCTGTGAAAAATGGTCTGAATATTCTGGAACTTCCCAAAGAAGAAATTTATGCCATCAATATTGTGATTACAAATCAGAAAGGGCTGACCTTTTCCATTCCGAAGATGCAGTTTCGTGAAAGACAGCAGACCTTTGGCTGGAAAGAATTCTGGATGGTGTTTGCGGTTGTTTCTGTCCTGTACCTGATAATCATTCAATTATACAGACGGTTCTGGAAAAGGAAGAAGACTGAACAGCCAAAAGGCCTGTGGATAGAAGAGGTGCAGAAAATTTATAGTTCCATACTGAACCAGGGAGCATGTTTGCGTCAGAAAGTTTCCTGTAAAGCCATTGTTCGAATCCGTACGGTTCTTTTTTTTGTCTGTTATCTGATTTTGTATCTTATGGTAACTTTACGATGGAGATGGCGGCCGGTTACTCAGAACAAAATGGTATTGTTATTGGGGATCTGTCTGTTTCTGATTGCAGCGTTATCCTGGGAAAAGAGGGAATTTTCTGTATGCTGGAAAAATCCATTGGTATATGCCTGGTTTATCCAGTGGATACTCTGTATTATATCTGATTTTCTTGTAAAGAAATCTTTCAGCCATGTGGGAATTTTTATGCTGACAGCAGTGGGGCCATTGCTGCTCTCCTGGAATCAGATGGAACATCCCGAAAAATGGTTGAGAGATTTAAAAAAAGCTCTGGAGATGTTTTACTGGCTGGCCTGTATCTTTTGCATCTTTTGCCGGCCATATACCATTGGAAATCGTTATATGGGAATATTTAATAATCCAAATACCTTTGCGGGATTTCTTGTGACTGTGAATCTGGTGTTTCTGGATTACGCGGCAACTGGACTTAATGAAAAGAACCTGAAATGTGGGAGGATGATGAGAAATGGAGCAGGAATTGCCAGTGTGTGTTGTTTTCTTCTGCTGACTCAGAGTATTACGGGAACAACGGTATATATTTTTGAATGGCTTTTGTTCTTATGGCGAATGTCAAAAAGCAGGAAAGAAAAAAACTACAGGAAGAATAGAATTATAAATTTGGGGCTTTTGATATTAAATGTTGTATTAATGGTAACTTTAGGAAAATGGTGTCTTATGAAAGTGGCAGGATTATTAAATACAGCTGTTTCACTTCCCGGAGATTTGTATTTGTTGTCAGATAACACTTTTTTATCTATGCATGTATATGCAGCAGGTGAAAAATTACCTTTGTTGCAACGGATTTCCCAGAAACTTTCTGGGAGAGGAATTAATTTTTTTCTGAGCGGCAGGGATGAAGTATGGAAAGTGTACCTGAGACAGTTAAATTTGTTTGGTAATGGCGAATGGTCTGAAGTTGGAGCGATGGGGAAAATGCATGCCCATAATAATCTTTTGCAGATGATGTATGATTACGGGGCTTTTGTTGCGTTGCCTTATCTGACAATTATATATTACAGTATGAAATACAGTTTAAAGAATTTTCTTCAGAATCGAAAAGGGAGCCTGTTTATATTGGGAGCGGTGCTGAATTTTCATGTTACAGGCTTGATGGAGGATGTAATCTCACCATATGCCTTTGCAAGTTGGCTGACTTTTTATTTTGCAATCGGCAGTTTATTTGTACAACAGGCAGAAAAAGTAAGAGGGTGACAGCGATGAAGAGAGAAAAAAAGTTTTATCTGCTTCTTTTTTTTCTGACCGGAATATTATTGAGTGTCATGATAGTCTTTATGCGGCTGGGCGGAGCCATTAATCTGGAAGAATTTATGTCTGCAGGCAAAGTGTACGATTTTTCCCGTTCAGAGCTGACTAAAAATTCTTCCACCTGGATTTACCAACTGGAGGAAGGAGGATACCGGCTTTCAGAGGATAATGCTGTCAACCGCTATAAATTAAATGGGAAAGAAGACGCCTGGGGCTTTCTTTATATTGATGTGGAAAATATGAGCGTGCCGTCCATGGAAGGTATACTGGAATATTACAATGCAGGAAAGGTAAAGGTAGCGGAACAGGCAATTCGTCTGACCGAGGGAAGGAATGCTCTGGAGCTTGCGACAGATGTGCCCATGTACAAAATGTCTATCCGAATTTTAAATGAGAAGGGAGAGTTTCTTTCCCTTTCTTCCATGCAGATTCGGACGGGACCTTCCTGGTATACCGGAAAACACTTTGCAGAATTGTTTGCATTCTGTTTTCTGGGATTTCTGACAGTTTCAGGAGTTTTGCTTTATCTGAAAAAAAAGCTGTCTGTAAACATAAAAATACCAGATGTATACAAACTGGTTGCTCTGCTGCAATATATGTTTCGGCTGTTCGGAGATTATTTTGGAGAAAGAACAGGTGGAAAATTAAAGCCGGGCCAGAGAAAGGCCATGCGAAAACTCCTGTTTGGCCTGCTGTTTTCCTGGATGATCATCGGGAATGTTCTGAACTGGACAAACAGTATGGAAATGTATCGGTATCATGTGTTTGCCTGTATGGTGCTGCTGGTGTTGCTGGCATTGGTTAGCTGGGAGAAGCCTTTGCAGAAAGTATCCTGGAAGACCCCCTGGATGGTATGCTGGCTGTTTTTGTGGGGAGGTATGATAATTTCTGATTTTTTTGTCATAAAGAAATGGGAATTAACTGGACAGGTGATGCTTTTTGCAGGTTCCTTTCTGATTTTTTCCTGTCAGAATATGCAATATCCCCGTGACATGATACGCGATTTCCTGGATGCTCTGGAACTGGTATTTCTGGCGGGAACCGTATACTGTATGTTGTTCCGCATGAAAAGACCGGCTATTGATTACAACGGACTGTTTCGGAGTTCCGAAGAATTTTCCATGTACGGAGCTTTTATGTGGTGCATGTTTCTGGTGGAACTGGATAACCTGATAAAAGAAGATACAGGTCTGTTCAATGGAATGAAGCGGAAAAAAAAATATACGGACGTATCCTATATGAAGTATATCACAGGCGCCGCAGTATCACTTTATTTTGTGCTTAGAAGTAACTGTATAGCGGGCCTTGCGGCGTCGGCAATTGGAGGGATATTAGTTCTGTTTCGGATGTTGGGAAATTTTAAACCGGTGCGGGAGCATACAGGAAAATTGCTGAAATCTACAGGTCTGGGGATAGTTACGGCAATTCTGGCGGTGTCTGTCGTTCATATTGCAACAAAACAGCTTCCACAGTTCTTAAACCTGAATATAACTTATGAAAATGAACATCTGGTGACAGGGGTTTCCGACGAGGACTATATAGACTATTTCACAATGTATCCGGAAGAGGCCGAAGGGGTAAAGCGAAAGCAGGATATAGAATATCGTACCATCTGGCGTAGTTATATACGCAGATGGAATCTCTTTGGCCATTCGGAACAACCCAGGGTGTTTCGGAAACGAAGCCCTGCTTATAACGGATACATTGCCATATCATATGGAACAGGGCTTTTTATTCTGGTACCTTATATAGGATATCAGGCGGCGCTTCTGTTCAGGAGCGGAAAAAATTTTTTTCGCAGAAAAGAATCCTGTCAGGAAACTTATCAGGAAGACAGCCTGATTTTGCTGACCAGTCTGGTATATATCTGTTTCTGTATATGGGGAAATGTGGATATGGTATGGGGACATCCTTTGTGGTTTTCGTTTCATCTGGCAGCAGGATGTCTTGAAAGCCGGTTGCAATTTCAGGAAAATTAAGATACAATTGTGAGAAGAAAATACTTGAAAAGAGGAAATGCAGGTGAAAACGTTGACAGAAACAAATCAGCTTTTATTCAAAAGGATTATTTTGATTGTTTATGATATTGTTGCAGTTGTGGCGGCCAGTCTTCTGGCTCTGTTTATCCGGTTTGAAGGACGTTATATTGAAATTCCAAAGGAATATATTTCCAGAAGTTTACAGTATATTCCGGCAATTATTGTAATAACGTTAATTATTTTTTATGGATTTCGTCTTTACAGCAGCCTCTGGACCTATGCGGGGGCGCCGGAACTGATTAACATTACCTTTGCCAGTGCATTGTCTGCCATGGTACAGATGATGGTGATGGTATTTTTTGATGTGAGAATGCCCAGAAGTTATTATATTCTCTATGGAGTGTCTCTGTGGATAATGGTATTTCTCAGTCGGTTTTCCTATCGGGGAATTCGGACTTTGATGAAACGCCAGGCCAGTGGAGAAAATACTTCCCGCGTACTATTGGTAGGAGCTGGAGCTGCCGGAAATATGCTGGTGAAGGAAATCCGCAACAGCAATTATATCAGTAAACAGGTAGTGTGTATTGTAGATGATGACAAGTCCAAAGAAGGCAGCTATCTTCATGGAGTGAAAGTTTTGGGAAACAGGCAAAATATTCCAGAGTTGGTCAAACGGTACAAAATAGACGAAATCATCATTGCCATGCCTTCCGCCCCAGCCAGGGAAATCAAAGAGATTCTGGATGTCTGCAAAGAGACAGGCTGTGAGCTGAAACGATTGCCAGGCGTTTACCAGCTGGTAAACGGAGAAGTTGGTATCAGCAAGCTGAAAGAAGTAGATGTGAACGATTTACTGGGACGGGAGCCTGTGAAAGTAGATTTGTCTACCATATTAAATTATGTTTCCGGAAAGACGATTCTGGTAACCGGCGGAGGCGGATCTATCGGAAGTGAAATCTGCCGCCAGGTGGCGGAGCACCATCCCAGAATGCTGGTACTGGTAGATATATATGAAAATACCACCTATGATATACAGAATGAACTGAAAAGTAAGTATCCGGAGCTGAACCTTGTTGTACTGATAGCATCTGTGCGCAATACAAAACGAATGGATATGATTTTTGAGACCTATCGGCCGGATATTGTATACCATGCGGCGGCTCACAAGCATGTGCCCCTGATGGAGGACAGCCCCAATGAGGCTGTGAAGAATAATGTCCTTGGTACCTGGAAAGTAGTACAGGCTGCGGATAAGTGGAAGGTAAAACGGTTTGTAATGATTTCCACGGACAAGGCGGTAAATCCCACGAATATTATGGGCGCAACCAAACGAATCTGTGAAATGATTATCCAGACTTATAATACCCGCTCTAAAACAGAATTTGTGGCGGTACGTTTCGGAAATGTGCTGGGTAGTAACGGCAGCGTTATCCCTCTGTTTAAAAAACAGATTGAACAGGGGGGGCCTGTTACCGTAACCCATCCTGATATTATCCGGTATTTTATGACCATTCCGGAAGCAGTGTCTCTGGTACTTCAGGCCGGAGCCTATGCCAAAGGCGGTGAAATCTTTGTGCTTGATATGGGGGAGCCTGTGAAAATCGCAGACCTGGCCAGAAACCTGATCTTGCTGTCAGGCCATAAGCCCGATGAGGATATACAGATTGTCTATACCGGACTGCGTCCAGGAGAGAAATTATATGAAGAAATGCTGATGCATGAAGAAGGGTTGCAGGAGACAGAGAATAAACTCATCCATATAGGGAAGCCAATTAAAATGGATGAAGGGCATTTTCTGCTGCAGCTGGAAAATCTGAAAGAATATGTGGTACAGGAGCCCGAAGATATCAGGAAATGGGTGCAGGAGATTGTGCCCACGTATCATCCGCAGAAAATTTAGAAAAGGGGCCTGGCGGTTAATACTGATTTTTAGACTCTGAATTTTAAAATACGAATCTTCCGTAGAAATCAGTGTTTTTGATACCTGAAACTTCTGCGAGAGGTTTGTATTTTTTCTTTTCTGTATGTATTTCAGGGCGCAAAAATACCTTAACTGCATTTTTGAAAGTGCATTTTTCCAAGCAGTATTTTCTTTCTTTTTCCTTCAAATTTTTGAATTTTATCAAGAAGAAAACGGTGATATTTATATTTCTTCTAATCGCATACAGCATGAATTCCTTATATACTTTTTAGGATGTCCGGTAGTTGAACCGACGGAAGATGTCATTTTCTTTGATATCTCCAAAATGCCTTCCTGTCTGTGTGGGACGGATCTGGCGGTTTAAGATTCCTTTCACATAATTCCACAATGCGGCCAACAGCTCTTATCCCACGCATGTTTGCGTAAGTAACTACAGCATATATCATAATTGGATTGTACCCAGTTCTTCTTTTATCTGAACAATTGGCTAACAAGCCTGAAAATTTAATTCCTCCATTACTTTTTTCAGGGTATAGGCCGGCTCATCTCAGGTAAACACAATTTGAAAAACTGAAATTCATTTTCTGTTGCCCTAATTCAAAAAATTCGTTATAATAATCTTGTTTTAGCATAGTTCCATTATGACATGGAACGGAGAAGAGATGGTTGTCGTTAGCCATCTTTTTTCTTTTTCATGGAAAAATTTCAGGGAGCGGGTGTGATTCGTATGAATCATACCCACCCCTGTGTAAGGCTATATATCTTCCGACAGCCCCCTTGAATTTTTTCTTCTGGTTGCGGAAGCCGCTCCGGAGTCTGTGTTTCTGTTTTTGTGACAGCATAATTTTGATTTTTCGCCGCTATAATCCGTGTGGCAGGATAGCTGTTATTATTATGGAAACTGACAGTATATAACCTAAAAATATTTCATTGTTTTATCCATTATTTTCCTTTTCTTTGTAGTATAGTGAAGTGTCCACAGAGATTGGTTGCCGTGTCAGAAAAGAATAATTTTAAATGTGATTTTGCATGCCTCTTTTGGTGTAAGGAATATGATTTTGTACTATAGTACTAATTATATATCTGTTTTGGCAAGAATGGAAGAATTAAATGTATGTTTGAATAATTTTCTTGACAAAACTTAATTTAAAAATTATACTGAATAAAATATAATTAGGAGAGTTTTATCTAATAGTATATGGAGTTATGATTCTTACAGATGAGAATTTGCTGCGGGGAAGATATAAATTAAGCATAATTGGCAATTGCAATTGTCAAATTCAGGGAGTGTGTTAGACATGGAAAGGGAAAATAAAGAAAAAGGTAAAACGGAAAATAGGAAGATTTTATTTTTCGGTGGAATGGTGATAGCAGGGGCTGCCTTAATAATTATTTACCTGGTTTTTACTGGAAATACTCCACAAATGTTTTACGATGTTGTGAATGAATATACAGCACTGCATGGAAGTAATAAATCAGCAGAAAAAAACTTATTTTATATTCTTTCTTTTTTGGGAATTATAAGTTATACGCTTTATTTTTTTATAACTCAAAAAGTAAACAGTTCCAGAATTGCTGCGTCTGGAGTCGGAGAAAATGGTTATATTTATATTATTCTGGCATTAGTAGTATTCACAGGAACATATTATTTTGTATATCTTGAGATAAGTCCTCTTTTGCTAGTGGCGTCTCTCTTTTCTTTGCTTATAATGCTTGTAGATAAGAAAGAAATCATTTCCGGTATCAGCTTTTTTTTCGTTTGTATATATTCTGTGTATGCAATATATAGAGTATATGTTTTTGCTGGAGGTGAAAAGTCATTAAGTATAGCAACTGTAGCCTTGATTTCATTGGCAATTTCTTCAGGAATATTATTTGTAAACAGAAACCATAAAACAGGATATGTGCATGGTGTAATGATTGCTCAGGTGTTAATACCATTTTCTTTGCTTATATTTTTAGTATCAAAGTACAAGTATAAAGAAGAGTATCTTGTACTTCATATTCCATATAGAGTACAGATACTCATAGGGTTATTTATAATAGCATTTGTGATAGAGGCGATTTTGATTGCTTTAAAAAACTGGAAGAAAAAGGGGAATAGTGTTGGAGATATTATTTCATATGGGGTATGTATTTCGATAATGGCTTTTAACAGATATAGCGGGAGCGGTGCTATTATTTCATCTGATCTTCATCATCCCTACGAAAATATTATCGGCTATTCACAAATGTTGGAACTGGGACAGAAAGCATTTTCAGAATATATTCCGGTTTCAGGTATGTATTCTGTTATACAGGGCTTTTTTTTATCTTTTTTTGGATATGGACAAATGGCTTATTACTTTTTGACGCAGAACATATTCTATCTTTTTGTCATTACTATAATAGTAGCATTATTGAGAAAGCAGGTGAAAGGGGAGTGGGCATTATTTATTTCAATGGTGTTCCTTGTGCTGGATTATAACCGTATAGCTTTTATCCTTCCAACTATGTTATTGCTGGCTTATCCAAAACTAATTGAAAATAAAAATTTGTGGTTAAAATGCTGGTATTTATCCAGTTTTTTCCAGGGTCTTTATTATCCGGTATTTGGAGCTGCTGTTTGTATGGGATATTTTCCTTTAGGTATATGGCAGATTATTTCTTATGTAAAATCAGAAACATTTAAAAGAGATATAAAGCAAATATCGTTTTGGATGTGGTGGGCTGTATGTTCCATACCTGTAATGTTGGGGATACCATATTTACTGGGAACAATAAGACATATGAAAGCCATGGGAGGGCAGACTATATACGCAGACGGTATATCAAGGTTTGGACAAGTAATTGCGGATAATTTTTTGCCTTACATTCAGGATGCGTCTCTTCGATTAATCATGTATTATGTTTTTTCATTTTTGATTGTTGTGAGTATTGTTTGGGTATCGGTAGCACTATTTTTAAAGCTTGGCAATGTACAGATTAAGAATAAAAAGATAATAATTGAAAAGCCAATTCCTGCATATATAGCGTTATCACTCAGTATTTTGATGTTGATATCTTTTAGTTATACAGTTATACGAATGGATCCTGATGATATTTATGCACGAAGTGCAGGTACAGTATTTGTTTCTTTTGTGATGTTTGTGGTTGTATCTGATAATTTTATTGTAGATAATAAAGTAAAAAAATATGTGTTAGCGTTTGCAGTGTTTTTGATTGCGGCGGTATCAGGGGAAGGATTTCTTTTTGTTGACACAAGAGTTAAATCAGATGCTCATAGTATTGAGAATTTTAGCCTTTTCAGATATATGTCTGAAATGAGCGCAAGTGCTAAATTAGATGCGCATTACACAGTTCCAGAAGGATATGTGTATGTTGAAAACGATCCGGTTGAAAAGTTAGGAACCTGTTTTGTATTACAATCTGTATATGACAGTATAGAAGGCATTTATAATAGTGTTCAGAATCTTGACAGAGAAGAGTCATATTTTGGAATTGTATCTTTTTTTGGTTATTATTACTTATGTGATATTAAGGGCGATAGTGTAATGGAATCTTATACTATCAAGGGAAAAGATGCAGCACAGGAAACAATAGATTTAATTCAAAAGCAGAAAACTATTGTAGGACCTGGTATTAGTTCCATTAATAATTATTATTTTTATCATTGGTTACTCACGTCTGGAGCCTATGTTTGGTCAGAAGAAAATTTAAGGTTTGAGCCCAATGATGGTACTGTGTCATTAAATGAAATATTACTGCGAAATAAGAATATGGAAATAGCAGCAGATGGTGCGTCTTTAGGAAGAACAGCAGGCTCATGGGGACTGTCTATGGATAGCCTTAAAAGTATTTTTTCCAGTCCGGGGATAGCGTATTCGTTTATCAATACAGATAATACAGTTCAGGCTAAATTGAAGAAAGTGATAGATGGTGATGAAGCTGATTTTGCATATCTGGAATTTGCTGAGATGGATAATAACTATGAATATATATTGTTTAATTTAGAAGAGGCAGTTGTCCAGGATACGGACAAGTATCCATTTTTAAAATATCTGGCGAAAAGAGATTATAACAGAGATTTGACAGTGGTTGTTTCCTGGAGAGACGAAGCAGGAAACAGTCACAGCATGAATTGTGCAATGGGACAGGGAAAGCTGTTAATTCCGTTAGGCGGAGGAAGAGGATGGCTGTTAAATAAGCATTCAGAGATTTCTATTAATGTTATTAATCAAAATGGTGAAACTGTTGCAGTACCGGATATTTCAAATCTGGAATTTTTGAAATTGCGGGAAGTGGAGTGAATGTTGTGAATAAGAAAATATTACTTTTTATCCCTATGTACAACTGTGAAAAGCAGGTTATCAGGGTTTTGAAGCAGCTTACAGATGAAGTTTGCAATTACTTAAATGAAATAATTATTGTCAACAACAGAAGTACAGATAATGGTGAAATAGTTGTAAAGGAATATCTGTCAGAACATAAATTTCCAATCAAGGTGAAATTGCTGCGCAACGACAGTAATTACGGACTGGGAGGCTCGCATAAAGTGGCATTTCAGTATGCAGTGGAATATGATTTTGAGTATGTGATTTTACTTCATGGAGATGATCAGGGGGATATTTCCAATATCATTCCATATTTGAAAAGCGGAGAATATGAAAAATATGATTGTTTTCTGGGAGCACGTTTTATGAAAGGCTCTCAGCTGCAGGGATATTCAAAATTCAGAACTATTGGCAACAGGGTTTATAATTTTTTGTTTTCTGCAGGATGTGGCTACAGAGTGTATGATCTGGGTTCAGGCTTAAATATGTATCGTACAGATATTTTGCAGGACAGATTTTATTTAAAATATAAAGATAATCTGATTTTTAATTATTGTATGGTAATGGGTTCATCCTATTACAGGCACAGGGTAAAATTTTTCCCTATTATCTGGCGGGAAGATGATCAGGTATCAAATGTGAAGATGGTAAATCAGGCGGTAAATGTGTTGAAATTGCTGGGCTCTTTTGTGATAAACAGGAAGAAATTTATTATATCCGAGCACAGGGACAAGGTAATTGCGGAATATACAGCCCAGGTGATTTGGCAAAACGAATAGGCTCAGGTGAGATATTTATGGAAAAAAAGATGAAGTATAATATCATAAATGTCGTTGTACTTTTAATTACTATGCTTTTTTTTATATACAATTGCAGAGATTTGCCGGAAATATTTGCGGAAAAAGATTTGACATCTGTTTTTCTTCTGGGCATAACTGTGATATTGGTGCACGTGATAAAGGCAGGAAGGCTGTATCTTGCTTTGTATGGTTCGGAGATTGCATTCATTACGTATCTGAACACATATTGTAAGGTGACTCCGGTAAGTATCATGTTGCCCTTTAAATTGGGTGAGCTTTTCAGGATGTACTGTTATGGTCAGTTGCTTGGAAATAATTTAAAAGGTGTCGTGATTATACTGTTTGATCGTTTTATGGATACCACAGCACTTATGACAGCAATTTTGCTTGTATGGATTTTCCATGGCGGACAAATAACTTCATTTGCATATATGTTTCTGGTTTTTCTGATTATTACACTGCTGATATATTTTGTTTATCCGGAAGTTTATAAATTCTGGAAACGATATTTGCTGAGGGCAAAAGCATCGGAACGAAAAATGGCAGTGTTGAAAATACTTGAGATGTTAAATTTAATTTACAGAGAAATAGAAAATGTGACTAAAGGAAGAGGGATGATTCTCTATTTTATGTCATTATTTGCCTGGGGAATAGAAATTGGCAGTTTAATGTTTTTAGATGCCAGTTCCCGTTACAGTGATATAAGCCATGTGATATCTGATTATCTGGCGTCAGCTGTGAAAGGAAATCAGTCTGTAGAACTGAAACAATTTGTAATTGTCAGTGCGTGCCTCCTTATTGCGGTTTATTCTGCAAGCAAGGTAGGAGAAATGCTGTTTGGAAAGAAGGTTTATGATTGAAGGTTATCGTTGTTTATGATGATACAGGGCGTAAAAGTGAAGTTATAACAGACATTATAGGTGATAAAGGCTTTGGAGATGTGTTTGTAAAAAAGAGGAGACTGGAAGAATATTATTATGATAATATCAGAGATATTTTTTCTGAGGTGGTCTGGAAAAGAATTCATTCAGTTTTTGAGTATGAGTCTTTGCTGAAAGAGATGGAACTGTATGTTGGGACAGATACAAAAATATTGCATTGTTTTTCAAATTATTTGATTTCAGACGGTAAAAAGGCAGCTTTGTCATTAAAAAAACTTTATTTTATAGATGAGCAGTTTGCTGTTATTGATGGTAAAAGAGCGGTTGCTGCAATGTTTCCGGATACGGATTCTTACATTTCCTTTTGCAAAAATATTATGTCCGGACAGCGGGCATGGGACGTTGTAAGAGGGATGAAGGAATGCTTTGAGATAGAAGGGCTGGTGGACATTGGAATAATTGGAAATTTTATCCAGTGTATTACAGGGAACTTTGATTCAAGGTATTTTAATTCATTGCAGGGGAACGACTATACGATTGTCAAAAGTTCTTCTAACAGAAGGAAAATAAGAGCAGAATATAGTTTTTATCATCTCTTGCCGGATGATATGAAATTTTGGTTTGTGATGCCTTTCAATTACAGGGAAGAATGTTCCGGGAATGCCAGTTATATGATGGAGCGCCTTCATATGACAGATTTGGCTATTAAGTGGGTGCACGGTTCCATGGACGAAACAGAGTTTGAAGAGTTGCTGGATAAGTATTTCTTTTTTTTTCAAAGCAGACATATAAAAAAATGTTCTGATATGGCTTATCAGCAGAAAGCAAAAGAATTGTATGTAGATAAGGTGAATAACAGAATAGCAGAGCTGAAGGGGCTGCCGGAATACCGAAAAATAAAAACATTGCTGGAAGTTGCAGAAGATACTAATATTGATTTTCTGGTGGAAAAATATTTTTCTTTGAAGAAAAATATTGAGGGACGTATACAATATCCAAAAGAATTTGTAATAGGGCATGGGGACCCGTGTTTTGCCAATGCTTTGTATAACAAATCTACGAAAACGCTGAAATTTATTGATCCAAGAGGCGCTCTGACAGAGGATGAGCTTTGGACAAATCCATATTATGATATTGTAAAACTCAGTCATTCCGTATGCGGGAAATATGATTTTTTTAACAATGCATTATTTGAGATAAAGGTAAACAGTCGTTTTTCCTATGATTTGGAGATACCGTTTGATAATGCGGAATATATTAAAATTTTTAAAAAGAAAGTGGAGGAAAATGGGTTTGATTATCTGTCAGTAAGAATATATGAAGTATCTTTATTTCTTTCCATGCTGCCATTGCACATTGACAATCCGCATAAAGTGTTTGGATTTATATTGAATCTGAAAAATATACTAAAGGAGATTGAGGAAAATGTTTGAAGATTATTCGTTTGTGTTTGATATTGACGGTACCCTTTGTCCAATTAAGAATAAAGATGAAAAGTATGAGGAACTGATTCCTTTTCCGGATATGGTGAAGAAGTTAAGATACTATAAGGAAAAGGGAGCTAAAATTATCCTTTATACATCAAGAAATATGAATTCCTATAATGGAAATATAGGTTTGATTAATAAGCATACGGCGAAGGTTCTTTCATCCTGGCTTGAAAAGTGGGATATTCCATACGATGAGATTGTGTATGGCAAGGTCTGGCCGGGACATAAGGGATTTTATGTTGATGACAGAACTGTCAGGCCGGATGAATTTCTTAAATATTCATTAGAAGAATTAGATAAAATCTGTGCTGGTTCCAGATTGAGAAACTATAGGCAGGAGAGAGAAAAATGAAGAAAAAGCTTGATGTAGTAATTACCATGGGTGGGGTGGGTTCTCGATTCAGAAATATGGGATATACCGTTCCAAAGTATATGATAGAAGCAAAAGGCAGGACACTTTTTGAATGGTCTCTGCTTAGTCTGGATGGATATAAGGACAGTGTAGAACAATATACTTTTATAGCAATGAAAGATGACGTATATGATGCGGAATCTTTTATAAACAGAAAATGCCGTGAACTTGGTCTTATGAATTATCATATTATAATGCTGGATTATCTTACGGATGGTCAGGCAACGACAGCAATGCTGGCTAAAAAATATTGGGATTCCGAACATGGGCTTTTAATTTATAATATTGATACATATGTGGAGCCAGGGGAAATGAATGACAGGGAACTGAAAGGAGATGGATTTATCCCATGTTTCCAGGCAGACGGGGAACATTGGAGTTTTGTGCGCCTTGATGAAGTGGGAAAAGTAACAGAAATTAAAGAAAAAAAGCGAATATCGAATTATTGTACATTAGGGGCATATTATTTTAAGACCTGTGAACTGTATGACAGATTGTATAATGAGTACTATAATAATACAGGAGAATTTATAAACGGGGAAAAATATGTGGCTCCTTTATATGATTATTTACTGTCAAAAGGAGGTGAAATATACATTTCGGATATTGTGCCTGAGAAGGTACACGTGCTGGGAACACCAGAGGAACTGGAAGTTTTTTTAAACAGCGATGTAATTTGAAAGTGTGAAAAATAAATATAAGGTCAGGTATGAATTACATGTCATTTTAGAAAGGAAGCAGGATAAAATTTGAAAAATATACTGTTGCAGGCGATAAAATTTACAGGGATAAGCGGTATAGGCTGGAGTCTTGATTTTTGTTCCTATGTTGCCCTGGGACTTGTTTCTGATAATTTAGCTGTAAATAACATATTAAGTTCATGGACAGGGGTAACGTTTGTTTTTATGTTTGCAACCAGACGGGTATTTCAAAATAGCAGCAAAATACCGCTGAAATATAAGTATTTCATATATTTATTATATCAAAGTGTATTGATTGTGTTTATATCAAAAGTATTAGATGAAATTAATATGCTAATCTTAAATGACAGCACTATGGAAATTATTGTGAGATTTTCTTCTGTTATTGCCAAAATTCTGGTAACGCCAATTACTATGGTGTTGAATTTTCTGGTTATGAAGGGGGTTATAGAGAAGTTGTAGGTGGAAATTGCGCTGAAGAATGGTTTTGTCACTATGGCTATTATGTATCAGAACACTACTTTACAAGTTTATGATTAGCCCATTTGTTTTAAACACAGGAGTTTCAAGGTTTTGATAATGATGTTTGATTTTATGTGGTTTCGGTATTCAGTATCAAATTGGCATAAAATACCTGTTGGCGTATCCGTTCACTAAGGGCAAACCGGAACTCCTGTACGCTGCCACTCCTGTATGCTGCAAATCGCTCTATCCATATATGGGAGCAGCTTCATAGCGCAGTAGCTGACATTGATCAGTACCATGCATGTCGCAAGCTCTAGCTTTGATTCCTTTTTCTGCCATATGTGGTATCCAGGCGGAACAGAGAGGTATGAAATTTTGTGTCGGTTCTAGATAGAGACACAGAACATGATATTGATAAAGCAATGCCCATTCAGGTAATTGGAGACGTTATACGCTGCATGATCGAAAAGCTTTGACACGTCCTCAAACTTTGTCCCGAATTTTGGAACCATAGTGTTGTCGATGCACAGGAATACCGGTTGTGAATTCAGGCTGTCAGGGATAAGGCGCAGGGAAATCCCTGTAGTGACATTCATGAAAGGGGTATAGTCGGTCTTTGCGTGAGAGCACACATAGAAAAAAGCGTTCAGGGACTTGAGCGCTATGCCGGATAAAAAGTGCTTGTAGAGAGAGCGGATGGAATTTGCGGATTCATTGCCAGCACGGAAAGCACGAACAGAAACAGGGTTCCAGCAGTTGGGCAGGGAAAGTGATAAAATATGCAGAGAATTTTATTAAGCCTATCAATTATGTGTTTATCGTTGTATAATAAGTTTGACGTATGAAATCACTTCTTTGGGGGTGCGGACATTTTCTTGAACTGGCTAAGCAGCCAGACCAAGGCTCCTCCTGTACTCCAACGGGCTCATGTTTCCAAGGGATATTTTTATCCGCTTTTCGTTATACCATGACAGATATTCATTCAGTATGTCAATGAATTCCTGGATGCTTACTCCTGTCCAGTCCCGGTTGTAAAACATCTCGTTTTTCAGACGGCCAAACAGCCCTTCGCAGGCGGAATTGTCAGGGGAGCATCCCTTTTTTGACATGGAACGCTCCAATCCGGCTTTCTCCATGCGGCTTATCCAGCCAGACCAGCGGTAGTGATCCCCTGTCAGAATGGACGACGGGATGCTCCGCCACCCCTGACTGTGAGATTGCGCCATCCAGCATGTCATTCACCAGGGCAGCATCCGGTGTCGTGCTGACCGTCCAGTATGGCAGCATCCCATCAAAACAATCCACAATCGGGGAAAGATAGACCTTTCCGGCAGGGATGGCGAATTCTGTGATGTCGGTAAGCCATTTCTCATTCGGTTTTTCCGCATGGAAGTCCCTGTTTACCACATTTGGCACAGAAGGCGAGATCTCCCCTTGATAAGAGCTATATTTCCGCCTGCTCTTGACTCTGACCGCAAGCCCATCTTCCGCCATGATCCTGCGCACAACTTTCTCGGAGATGACGGTTCCCTCGCGGCTGAGCAGGGCGTGTATCCTGCGATACCCATAACGCCCGTTGTTTTCATGGAAAAGGGCGGAGATCCTTTTACGTATGCTGGAATACTTGTCCTGTTTTTTGAAGACAGTCTCCTGATAATAATAACTGCTTTTTGGCAGTTTAAGCTGTTTTAGCAGCAATGGCAGCGGATATTTCCCTTTCAAGGCATCAACAATCGCTGCCTTCTCCCTGTTTTTGAGGGTTTCTGTGTTGATGCCGGGGTCTTTTTTTAATACATTGATGGTTTCCTTTAATATGTCTATTTCCATCTGCATGTCATCCATTCGGGCAAGCAGATGCCGCATTTCAGCATCAGGGGAATCCTGCGTGCCTTCCACAAGGGTACCAGGTTTTATGTTTTTGTCGTTCATCAGTGCGACCGTGCCTCCCTGGAGATATTTTTTCCGCCAGGCATAGATGCTTGCCCGGCTGTAGCCAATCTCCTCTGACACATATTTTATACTTTCTCCAAGCTCAAAGCAACGGTGGATCGCATCCATTTTGACTTCGACGGGAGGGTTACGTGGGTGCGTTGCGGTATTAGTGTTATCCAATGCCTTTCGCGGCGTCTTTTGGATACCCTCGTTTTCAATCCATGTATAGAGTGCCCTTCTGGTTGGATATCCCAGCACGCGTATGGTGTTAGTTACAGAACCGCACTGGTGATAAACCTGTAATGCGATGTTGATTTTGTCCTGAGAATACATAGTGATCCAGCTCCTTTCGGAGTCCGTGGAAGTCCAGTTTTTTGTCCGCACCCCCGTTCGTATATTTTAGTGTGCAAACTTATTATACACCTAAGTATCCTATATGGCATTTTATGTTTAAAACTTGTAAAGTGTAGTATCAGAACAGATTTAAAATTTAAATATTATATTGAAACAAATGTTTTCTTTTGTTTTTTGTGTTATACTAAAAATGAAAAATATTTTGTGGAGGCTAAAGAAGAATGTTTACACGCGAAGATACAAAAATAATAAAAGGTATGGCAGTCACTTTGATGATTTTGCATCATTTGTGGGCATTTCCGGAAAGATTACCAGGTGGCGAACTAAAATGTCTGTTATCTGTTTCCGGAGAAAGTGCGATTATGTATTTGGGAATGTTTGGAAAAATATGTGTGTCTTTGTTTTTCTTTGTCGGCGGATATGGAATGTATAAAACTTTTCAGGAACAGGGGGTTGATTTATTCAGAAAATTGAAAGGGCTGTATTTATCTTATTGGAAAGTATTTGTTATTTTTGTTCCATTAGGATTCATATTTTTTAGAGACTATCCAGTATATTATAAAAGCTCGGAATTTTGTAACAGATTTTCTGTTTTTAGCTGGGATGAGTTGCTGAAAAATTTCCTGGGTATTTATAGTACGTATAGCAGTGAATGGTGGTTTTTTCAAAGCTATATCTATGCGGTAGTATCTTTTGTAGTGGTAAAAAAAATTCTTGACCGATATTCGGCGGCAATCAATATTACAATTATAATATTGGGCAGCATACTGGTTACAAATATTTTGCCTGTAATAGGAAATATAGAGATGATTGGAACTTTGAATAATAATTTTTTATATAAGGCATTTCTGTGTCAGCCTGCACCATATATTGCGTGTTTTTGGATGGGGGGGGGTATGGCAAAAGATGATTTATTAATCAAATTACAAATACAGATGAAAAAAAATAATATGTTGAATCCAATATCAGATGTAATTATTCTTGTATTAATAGTTTATATCAGAACAAGTGGACCTGGTGATGCTCTGGATATTTTTTATGTTCCAGTTATGATAGTAGCAATTCTCGACTTGGTAAAGAGAATACATATATTAGAAAACATGTTATTGTATATTGGAAAACAAAGTACAAATATGTGGCTTATACATGGCTTTTTCTGTTACTATTTTTATGATGTTGTCAGATTGGTTGTAGCGCCACAATGGGGTGTTTTATCGTTGATTTTATTAATGCTCCTTACATATTTTGCTTCACTTCTTGTTACATATATCTGGAATATGGAGAAAAAAATAGTAGTAATTGCAAAAAAGAAATTAGATTGTAAATAAAACTTTAGCGTGTTTTATTATGAAACTGTTATATTAAAGACAAAGAATATGTAATATATATTATATGATAATGAAAATACAGAAGTTCGGGAGAATTTTAATATTTGCAATTATTGGAAAACTGTAGTACAATAGAAAACAATGTATAAGTCTATAGAGTATTTTGCATGACAGGAGGACAAGATGAAGCAGCATATTTTTCTTTCCTCGCCCCATATGAGCGAAGAAGGGTATGAACAGGAATATATAAAGGAAGCATTTGATACCAACTGGATTGCACCTCTTGGAAAGAATGTGACAGAATTTGAAAAGGAGATGGCAGCGAAGCTGGGAGTTGAGAAGGCAGTAGCTCTTTCCGCAGGTACCGCCGCCATACATATGGCATTAAAAGCAATTGGAGTAAGTCAGGGCGATATCGTGTTTTGCCAGTCCCTGACTTTTTCTGCTACTGCAAATCCAATTGTTTATGAAAAAGCCACTCCGGTGTTTATAGACAGTGATGAAGGAACCTGGAATATGGATCCGAAGGCTCTGGAACTTGCATTTGAAAAATATGAGAAGCAGGGACAGCGGCCGAAAGCAGTTCTTGTGGTACATTTATATGGTATCTGTGCTCATATTGATGAAATTGTGGAGATATGCCAAAGATATCAGGTTCCATTGATTGAAGATGCAGCCGAAAGCCTGGGAACCATATATCATGGAAGATATACAGGAACTTTTGGAGATTATGGAATTATCAGTTTTAACGGGAATAAAATTATAACAAGTTCCGGAGGAGGTATGCTGCTGGTAAATACAGAGGATGCGGAAGAAAAAGCCAGGAAGGTCCTCTACTGGGCGACGCAGGCACGGGAGCCTGCACGTTGGTATCAACATACAGAAATTGGGTATAATTATCGTATGAGCAATATCGTAGCCGGAATCGGCAGAGGACAGCTGAAGGTGTTGGACAGACGTGTGAAAAAGAAACGATATATTTATGAATATTATCGAAAACATCTGGGAGATTTGCCAGAGATTCATTTTATGCCAATGATGGAAAATACCAGAAGCAACTGTTGGCTTACATCTGTCCAATTAGATGCGGATTGCAAAGTAAAGCCACTGGATATTATGCAGGCATTGGAAGATGATGACGTGGAGAGCCGACCAATCTGGAAACCCATGCATTTGCAGCCGGTGTTTGCAGATTGTGATTTTGTTTCTACAGTGGAAGGACTGCACATAGTGGATGAAGAAACAGGCGCAGATAACAGTATCAGTGGGCAGATTTTTGAGAGAGGTGTCTGCATGCCCAGTGACAGTAAGATGACGGATGATGATTTGGAACGGGTGTGTGCTGTAGTAAGAAAGTTGTGGAAATAGGATGAAAAAAATTCTGATATTTGGCGCCGGTGGATTTGGCAGGGAAGTACAATGGCTGATAGAACGTATTAACCAAAAAGAACCGTTTTGGCAGATAGAGGGTTATCTGGATGATGGCTTGGAGCCGGGAACAGAGGTCAATGGATATAAAGTGCTGGGGGGCATGGAAAAACTACGGGAATATGATGATTCCATGTCAGTAGTATGTGCAGTGGGTTCAGCACAGACAAGGGAGAAAATAATTTCCGAAATAAAGAAGATTGGAAATTTTCAGTTTCCCAATCTGATAGATCCGGATGTTCAGTCATCCACATTTTTGTCTATGGGAGAAGGAAATATTATCTGTGCGGGAAATATCCTCACTGTAAATATTATAATAAAAGATTTTGTGATTTTAAATCTCTCATGTACGGTAGGGCATGATGTAACTATGGAATCTTTTGTTACAGTTTATCCTGGTGTGAATATTTCCGGATGTACACAGATAGAGAAGGGCGTAGAATTAGGTACAGGATGCAAAATTATTCAGGGAAAAACGATAGGGAAGAATACCATTGTGGGAGCGGGAGCGGTTGTTGTGCGTAATTTGCCATCAGATTGTACAGCCATGGGCATGCCTGCAAAACCTGTAAAATTTTTTGGGGGGGGGGGGGAAAAAACTCCTTATAGCAGGCGCGAGTGGACACGGAAAGGTCATTTTTGAGCTTGCCGGAAAAACAGGAATTTACCAGGAAATTTATTTCCTGGACGATGATGAGACGCTGTTGAAAACAGAAAAAACAGTAGTTGGATGTGTTGATTTTGCAATAAATCATAAGGGAGAATTTGATGTAATTATTGCTGTAGGAAATGCATTCATCAGAAAGCAGATTCAGGAGAAGTACGAAAGGGCAGGAGTAAATCTTGTAACACTGGTTCATCCGGAGGGAATATTATCAGATGAAACAGTCAGAATAGGAAAAGGGACTGTGATAATGGCCGGAGCTGTTATTCAGTCCGGCGTTGAAATTGGAGATGGAGTTATTGTAAATACTCTGGCTTCTGTAGATCATGGATGTAAATTAGACGATTATGCTCATATATCAGTGGGAAGCCATCTGGCTGGCAATGTGAAAGTTGGAAAAAGTACATGGGTTGGGGCAGGAGCAATTATTTGTAATAATGTATCTGTTAGTGATGATGTGGTAATAGGAGCGGGAGCAGTAGTAGTAAAAGATATTGTGGAAAAGGGTACCTATACAGGAATACCTGCAAGAAAAATAAAATAATGTGGAAAGGGATATATGTATAAAAAATTTTTAAAACGTTGGATAGATTTTGTTTTATCGCTTATGGGAATTGTAATTCTAAGCCCTGTTTTTCTGATTATAAGTATTTTAGTTGAAAAGAAACTGGGCAGGCCTGTTCTGTTTAAACAGAAACGGCCAGGAAAGAATGAGAAGATATTTGAAATGTATAAATTTCGAACAATGACAGATGAAAAAGATGCAAAAGGAAATTTATTGCCGGATGCAGAACGACTGACTTCTTTTGGGAAAAAATTGAGGAGTACGAGTCTGGATGAATTGCCAGAGTTGTTTAATATCTTAAAAGGAGATATGAGCATTGTAGGGCCGCGTCCTTTACTGGTGAAATATTTGCCCCTTTATAGTAAAAGACAGAGAAAGCGGCATAGGGTACGACCGGGAGTTACTGGTCTGGCACAGGTGAATGGCCGAAATGCCATAAGCTGGGAAGAAAAATTTGAATGGGACGTCAGATATGTGGAAAATATTACGTTTATGAATGACGTAAAAATCATACTGAAGACGATAAAGACGGTGTTAGGGCATGAAGGTATTAACAGTGAGACGTCTGCAACCATGGAAGAATTTCGAGGAGAAAAAGCCATGAAAAGCATGGTACGTTGACATAAAATCAGAATTGTGCTATTCTTAACTCTGTAACACTGGAAAATTATGGATTATTTATGTATGTTATTATGTGAATTTTAAACGAAAACAGGAGATGACACAGGAAAAGGTATGAATATATTATTTTTAACCCTTGTTGATTTTGCTTCTGTGGAAGAACGGAATATATATACAGATCTGCTCAGACAATTTTTGAGAAATGGGCACAAAGTATATGCGATTTCTCCGGTAGAACGTAAAAAAAAGCAGGGGACACATTTAGTATCAGAGCAAAATTGTAACATATTGAAGCTGAAAACTGGTAATATACAAAAGACAAATATTTTTGAAAAAGGGATTAGCACTCTATGTATCGAATCGCAGTTTATGATGGCAATCAGGAAATACTTTGGAAATGTTAAGTTTGATCTTATACTGTATTCTACACCACCGATTACATTTTGTAAAGTAATACAATATGTAAAAAAGAGAGATCGCGCAAAAACGTATTTACTGTTAAAAGATATTTTTCCCCAAAATGCTGTGGATATAGGACTGTTATGTAAAAAAGGTATAAAAGGTGGGGTGTATAAATATTTCAGAAATAAGGAAAAGAGGCTTTATGAAATTTCAGATACGATTGGTTGCATGTCTGATGCCAATGTTAAATATATTTTAAAGCATAATCAGGAAATCCATTCTTCTAAAATTGAGGTATGTCCCAATAGTATAAATGTGGCAGATGTGAGCATTAATACGGAGGAGCGCCTGAAGATAAGAAAAAAATATAATATACCGGAGAATAAGACTGTTTTTGTTTATGGGGGTAACCTTGGAAAACCTCAGGGCATAGAGTTTATGCTGAAATGTCTGCATACTCAAAGAAAAAATGCAAATGTTTATTTCCTTATCATAGGGGATGGAACAGAATATGAAAGAATTCAGTATTATGTTGAAAAGTATAAGATTAAAAATATTTCATTACATCGTTGGCTGCCGAAAGAAGATTATGATAAAGTATTAGCTGCCTGTGATGTGGGAATGATTTTTCTTGATCACAGATTTACAATTCCCAATTTTCCAAGCAGGCTCCTCGGATATATGGGAGCTAAATTACCGGTGCTGGCAGTAACAGACAAAGCTACGGATATTGGGAAAATTATTGTCGATAATGGCTTTGGATGGTGGTGTGAGAGTAATATTGCAGCAGGTTTTGCCAGGAAAATTCTTGAAGCCTGCAGGGATGACAAAGAGATCATGGGTAGTAAAGCGTATAATTATTTGAAGGATAATTACAGTACGGAAACGGCGTATAAGATAATTATGAGAAGAATGTGAGGACAGGGAAATATAATATGAAGAAATATCAGATTTGTACACAGTGTGTTATGGACACTTCTGATTCAAAAATTACTTTTGACAGCAGAGGTGTGTGTGATCATTGCAGAAACTATGAAAAAAACATAAAACCATATTGGAAGCCACAGGAAAATCGTTTTGATGAGTTGGAAGAACTTGCAAAAAAAATTCGTAAAGCAGGAAAAGGACATGATTACGATTGTATACTTGGGCTCAGTGGTGGGGCGGACAGTTCCTATATGGCCTATATTGCAAAGGAAGTCATGCATTTGCGACCACTGGTGTTAGTTGTGGATACGGGCTGGAATTTGAATGTTGCCGTTGAGAATATTGAGAAAATCGTAAAAGGGCTGGACCTTGATATGTATACAGAGGTTGTAAACTGGAAAGAAATGGCGGATTTGCAGCTTTCTTATTTTAAAGCCTCCATATCTTCGTGTGATCAGCCGCAGGATCATGCCATATTTGCGGGACTTTACAATTATGCGGTAAAACATCATATTAAATATGTACTTACAGGCTCAAACAATTCAACGGAATTTGTGCGTCCCCCTGTTGGAATTTTATATATGAATGATCTAACCATGATGAAAGATATTCACAGAAAATATGGCAGGGTTCCCCTGAGAACCTTCCCAATGTGTGGGATGGTAAAATACAGAGTAGCATATCGCTATATTAATGGAATGCGTCGCGTATATCCTCTTGATTACGTGGTATATGATAAAGAGAAGGCACAGCAATTTCTTCATGAAAAATATGGTTGGACAAAGTATGAAAACAAACATTATGAAAATGTATTTACACGTTTTTTTGAAGGATATTATCTGCCCCATAAATTTGGGTATGATACGCGGCGGAATGTGCTTTCCAATCAGATTCTTGCCGGTACTATAACGAGGGAAGAAGCTCTGGAAATACTGGAGCAGCCGCCATATGACCCTGATCAGATGGCTCAGGATAAGGAATATGTTGCCAAGAAAATGGGAATTACGGAAAAAGAATTTGATAAAATAATAGCGAAGCCCAATAAACATCCGGAAGATTATAAGAATGAGATGTGGATGATACGGGCCGGTGTTGCAGTTTCTAAATTATTAGGAATGGAGAAGAGGAATTTAAGGGTATAGAATGATAGCGATTATTGATTATGGATTAGGAAATCTTGGCTCAATAGCCAATATGCTTAAAATTATTGGAGAAAAAAATATTATTACAGACGATATTGATACGATTTTGTCTGCGGATAAGGTGATTCTTCCAGGAGTCGGCGCATTTGATGCCGGAATGAAAAATCTGAATGAAAAAGGTTTATCGGAAGCAATAAAGAAAATTGCGCTGGAAGATAAGAAACCCGTACTGGGAATATGTCTTGGAATGCAGTTGCTGGGAGAAAAAAGTGAAGAAGGGAATCTTGAAGGTCTTGGATTAATTCCTTTTACAAACCGGAGATTTGAATTTCCTGAAAACACAGAATTGAAAATTCCCCATATGGGGTGGGATATTGTCCGATTCAAGCAGAAAAATCCCCTGCTGGACAAGTTGGATGGGCAACAAAGATATTATTTTGTGCATTCCTACTATGCAGTATGCAGTAATGAAGAAAATGTTCTGATGACCTGTGATTATGGATATGAATTTGCGGCAGCAGTAGTAAGGGAAAACGTGCTGGGTGTCCAGTTTCATCCGGAAAAAAGCCATAATTTTGGAATGGCTCTTTTGGAGAATTTTGTAAAAAAGTGTTGACGAATAACGAGGTGAAAAAGTGTTTGTACGACCAAGAATTATTCCGGTTCTTCTGATAGATGACCGGGATTTGATAAAAACGATAAATTTTAAAGAACGAACTTATCTGGGAGATCCGGTTAATGCAGTAAAAATATTTAACCGTAAAGGGATTGACGAGCTGGCAATTCTTGACATCGGAGCAACAAGCAGACACAGAGAGCCAGATTTTGAAATATTGAAAGATATAGCGGCGGAAGCGTTTATGCCATTGGCTTATGGTGGTGGCATTACAACCGTAGAACAGGCCAGGGAACTTGCAAAGATTGGATATGAAAAAGTGGTAATAAATACACAGCTTATCCGCAATCCGGAACTGGTGAAGCGGATAGTAGAAGTATTGGGAAGCCAGAGTGTGGTTGCTTCCATTGACGCGAAACTTGTTCATGGAAAATATATGTGTGCAATTCATGATGGACAGGAGATTGTGAAAATATCGCCGAAGACACTTGCGAAACAGGCAGAAGAATTGGGGGCAGGAGAGATATTTATTAATTCTGTGGACCGTGATGGGATGATGAGTGGCTATGATTTAAAATTAGTGAAGAATATCGTGAATTCTGTAAATATTCCGGTTACTGCCTGTGGAGGAGCGGCAGGGATAGAAGATTTAAAAGAAGTGCTCCATAAAGGACATGCTCATGCCGCAGCCGGAGGGAGTATGTTTGTGTATTATGGAAAACTTAAAGCAGTACTGATAACTGCACCAACGGAAGAAGATTATTACTCATACAATATTTTTAAGGAGTAGAAGGATGTTTAAAATCACATATTTATGGTCTAAATTTTGTAAAAAACTGCCTTTGTCGGCCATAAAAAACAGCCGTTTTGAAAAGCCATCCAAGGCAGAAGCCAGAAGTACAGTTATTAATTCAAAAATGGGAAGATATTCATATTGCGGTTATAATTGTACTATTATAAATGCAGAAATAGGAAGATTTACATCAATAGGGGATAATGTGGTTATAGGAGCGGCAAATCATCCGTTAGAATGGATTTCAACCTCTCCTGCATTTTATTATGGGAAAGACAGTATCCCCAAAAACTTGGCTAAATTGTCGTATGATGCGAGTCCTGCCAAAACAAGGATAGGAAATGATGTCTGGATAGGAAGAGACGTTTTGGTAAGGGGGGGGGGGTAGTAATTGGAAATGGAGCCTGTGTAGGTATGGGGGCCGTTGTAACAAAAGACGTGCCTCCATATGCCATAGTATGTGGAAATCCTGCTCGTGTTATTAGATACAGATTTTCGGATGATGTAATTCATAGGTTAGAAAAGATTTGTTGGTGGAATTATTCATTGAAGAAAATTGATGGTTTGGCTAACTTTGCAGATAATGTAGAGGAATTTATAAAGAAAGCAGAGGACAGTGGATGAGAATTCTTCATTTATGTTTAGCGTGTTATTATGTAGATAATTATAATTACCAGGAAAATGTATTACCTGAAATTAATAAAGAGGATGGGCATGAAGTATATATTTTAGCCTCCACAGAAACATTTATTGAAAATGTGAAACTTGGATTTGTAAATCCGGGAGCATATGTAACAGAAAGTGGTATTCCGGTAAAAAGACTGGCGTATAAAAAGGTTATTAACCAGTTTGTATCATCCAAGATAAGGAAATATAAAGGAGTTTATAAAGAATTAAGGAAGATAAAGCCAGATATTATTTTTATGCATGATTTGTGTTTTGCTTCTGTTCTGGAAGTAGTGGAATATAAAAAGCAAAATCCGGATGTAAGGTTGTTTGCAGATACACACTCGGCATATTATAACAGTGGTACAGGCTGGCTGTCAATGAATTTATTACACAAGCAATATTACAAATATTTGATTCAGAAAACGATTCCGTTTTTGGAAAAATATTATTATATTGGTGCAAATGAAAAGAAGTTTAATATGGAGGTATATAAAGTTCCTGAAACTATTATGGAGTTTTTTCCTCTGGGAGGGATTTTACCAGAGAAAGATAAATATGATTATGTAAGGAAAAAGAAACGGGAAGAATTAGGGCTGGCGGAAGAAGAATTGTTATTGGTTCATACAGGAAAATTAGATGCATTTAAAAAGACAGATGCTTTATTAAATGCTTTTTATACCGTTAAAGAATTAAATGCCAAACTGATAATAATTGGTTCAATTCCAAATGAGAGGGATAAAATTCTGAGGAAATTAATAGAAAGGGATAAAAGGGTTACATTTTTAGGATGGAAAAGACCTGATGAAATGATGGAATACTTATGTGCTTCTGACCTTTATTGCCAGCCAGGTAGTGTATCTGCTACTCTCCAGAATGCAATATGTAATTTTTTGCCTGTACTTGCATATCCATTTCAGGCATATAGGGATATAGATTGTGGTAATTTTATTTGGGTTAAAAAACAAAATGATATAGTGAAGGCATTTAAAGATATAATGAATGGAAAAATATCATTGGACAAGTTGAAAAAAGAAACGGTCAGGTGCGCTGAGAATATACTGGATTATAAAAAACTTGCGAAAAGATATTGCAAATGACAAGATAAAGAGCGAGATTATGGAGAGAAGATTATGAAAGAGAATCTTATAAAAAAAATCAATAATAAAGAGATTATTGCAGGTGTGGTAGGTCTGGGATATGTAGGATTGCCCCTTGCTGTTGAGAAGGCAAAAGCAGGATTTAAAACAATTGGATTTGATGTGCAAAACTCCAAAGTAGATATGGTCAATAGTGGGCACAATTATATAGGGGATGTTGTTGATTCAGATTTGGCAGAACTGGTAAGTAAAGGTATGCTGTCTGCAACCAATGATTTTTCTTTTATTAAAAATGTAGATTTTATAGCAATCTGCGTACCGACTCCGTTGGACGAGCATCAGGAACCAGATATCAGTTATGTAAAAAATTCCGCGACAGAAGTAGCGAAGTACTTAAAGGCGGGAACAATGGTGGTGTTGGAATCAACTACGTATCCAGGTACGACAGAAGAATTGATAAAACCAATATTGGAAGAAGGTTCTGGCTTAACATGTGGAACAGATTTTTTTCTGGGCTTTAGTCCGGAACGGGTTGATCCAGGAAATTTAATTTACAAAACAAAAAATACACCCAAAGTTGTCGGGGCAATAGGAGAAGATGCAGCAGATGTTATCAGCGCCATGTATCGTGCAGTGTTGGAAGGGGAGGTTTTTACAGTATCATCACCGGCAGTTGCTGAGATGGAAAAGATTCTGGAGAATACGTATCGAAATATTAATATAGGACTGATTAACGAGATAGGGCGATTATGCCATGAGATGGGTATATCGATATGGGAGGTAATTGAAGCTGCTAAAACAAAGCCTTACGGTTTTCAACCTTTTTATCCGGGACCAGGGCTTGGCGGCCATTGTATACCGCTGGATCCGTATTATTTAACCTGGAAGGCAAGAGAGTATGGTTTTCATACGACGCTTATTGAAAATTCCATGGTGATCAATGACAGTCAGCCGGAATATTGTATGGAGCGTGCCATGCATATACTTAATCGCCATAAAAAAGCGATAAATGGTGCAAAAGTTCTGATGTTAGGAGTGTCATACAAGAATGATATCGATGATTATCGGGAGTCGCCTGCAATTCGTGTGATGAAGGAATTAAGAAAAGTGGGAGCAGACGTTGAATATTATGATCCATGGGTACCGGAGTTCAAAAACATGTATGGACAAAGTGGAAAAAGCCTGAAAAGTCTGACACCGGAAATTGTTGCTTCTTATGATCTCATAATGGTTACGACAGCCCACCATAATGTGGATTATGATATGGTTCAACAAAATGCGAAAGCAATATTTGATACGAAAAATGTCATGAGTAAGATTAAAAATCGTGAAAATATAGAGGTATTATAAAATGAAGTTCACATATGAATCATATACAGAATTATTGCGAAAGTTACAGAGGAATGGATACCACATAGTGAATTATGAGAATTGGAATGAGTACGATCGTTCTGTAATTCTTCGACATGATATTGATTATGATATAAAAAAAGCAGTTGATTTGGCCATGTTGGAAAAAGAAACCGGGGGGGGGTACAAAGCAACGTATTTTGTTTTGTTAACATCTGATTTTTATAATGTATTTTCTAAAAAAAATGTTGACGCTTTAAGACAAATTGTAGATTGCGGGCATACAATTGGTTTACATTTTGATGAAGTTCGGTATCCGGAAATTGCTGGTAATCCGGAGAAAATTAAAAGTAAGATAATAGAAGAGAGAAAATTGTTGAGTGTTGCAGTTGGCCAGGATATTAAATGTGTTTCCATGCACAGGCCAGGTAAAGCCATATTAGATGTAGATTTGCAAATACCCGGAATGATTAATAGTTATGGGCAAAAATTTTTTAAAGAATTTAAGTACTTGTCTGATTCCAGACGTAGATGGAGAGAACCAGTGGAACATATTATTGAAGCACAGGAATATGACAGATTGCATATCCTGACACATCCTTTTTGGTATAATATGACAGACAGAAGTCTCCATGATTCTATTTTTGAATTTGTTAATAATGCTAATCGAAGTCGATATAATTTTTTACAGTCTAATTTTACTGACCTGGAATCTGTTATGTTGTCAGGAGAAGTATTGTAAAGAAAGGTTTATAAAATGACGGTGTTAAATGAAGATAAAAGAAATATTAGAATGGTTGGATAATCAGGAATATAGATATGAATTTAAGGGAGATAAGGACACAGAAATTTCAGGCTTTTCAGCGTTAATGAATTATGATAAAAATACAATTACATGGATTAAAAAAGAGAAAAATTATATTGATGCAGGAAGGCCTGTTAATATAGACTGTGCAGTTGTACAGAAAGGTGTAAATATAGATGTCGATAATATTATCATAAGTGAATTTTCGAAAGAAATGTTTTTTGCCATATTAAGAAATTTCTGGGGGACAGGATATAAAGAAGGAAATATTGGCAGGGGCACCGTGATAGATCAAAAGGCAGATATTGATTCAACCGTGTCAATAGGCTGTAATTGTAGCATTTTGGGTAATGTATCAGTCGGGACTCATACCGTAATTGAGAATAATGTAGTAATTCAGGGTAATATTAAAATTGGAAATAACTGTATGATTCATTCCGGAACGGTAATTGGAACAGATGGTTATGGTTATTTTTTTAAGGATGACGGAACAATTGGAAAAGTAGAGCATTTTGGTGGCGTGATTATAGGAAATGATGTGGAAATTGGTGCGAATGTGTGTATTGACAGAGGAACTCTGGATGATACTGTTATTGGAGACAATTCAAAAATAGATAATCTTGTTCATATAGCACATAATGTCAGAATTGGAAGATCTGTATGTGTAGTGGCGGGAGCGGCAATATGTGGAAGTGTGGTATTACACGATGGGGCATATATTGCACCTGGAGGGATAGTGAAAAATCAGCTTGAAATAGGAACAGATGGATTTGTAGGTCTTGGAGCTGTAGTGACAAAATCTGTAGAGAATGGTTCTGTTGTAGCCGGGATTCCGGCGAGAACAATTAGAAACATAAAAAAAGGAGACAAATAGCAATGAAGTATGCATTAATTGGATGTGGTCGGATATCTCCGAATCATATAGTAGCAGCAAAAAATAATAACCTGGAATTTGTAGGGTTATGTGACATTGACAAAAGTATGATGGAAGATAAGGTGTCAAAGTTTCAACTTGAGAATATCCATCAATATACGGATTATCATTTAATGCTTGAGAAGGAGAGGCCTGAACTTGTGGCAATTGCTACAGAAAGTGGAAAACATGCAGCGATTGCTCTGGATTGTATCAATAAGGGGTGCAATTTAATTATTGAAAAGCCAATTGCTCTTTCAATTGCGGAGGCGGATGCAATTATAGAAGCAGCTAAAGAAAAAGGAGTAAAAGTCTGTACGTCGCATCAGAATCGTTTTAATAAATCAATACAGAAGATACGAGAAGCACTGGAGATGGATCGGTTTGGTCGAATGCTTTATGGGACTGCCCACATACGCTGGTGCAGAGATTATGAATATTATTCAAAAGCGAAATGGCGCGGTACCTGGGAGCAGGATGGGGGCGCGTTAATGAATCAGTGTATTCATAATATAGACTTACTCCGCTGGATGATGGGGGACGAGATAGAAGAAGTTATGGGAATGACTGACAGACTGAATCATGATTATATAGAAGCAGAGGATCTTGGAATAGCATTAGTAAAATTTAAAAATGGTTCATATGGCATTATAGAAGGAACCACGGATGTGTATCCCAACAATCTGGAAGAGACGCTTTATTTGTTCGGAGAAAAGGGAATGGTAAAAGCCGGAGGACAAAGTGTAAATAAAATTGAAGAATGGCGTTTTGCAGATTCTCTGGACAGGCCAGAGGCAGTAATAGAAGAATTTGCCGAGAATCCACCAAATGTGTATGGATTTGGGCATAATCCTCTTTATGCAGACATGATTGAAGCAATTGAACAGGAGCGGGAAGCGTATGTGAACGCAGAAGCTGGAAAAAGAGCATTGGAACTTGTACTTGCAATTTATAAATCGGCAGCGGAAGGGAAAACTGTTAAACTACCATTAGAAGAGTGTTCTACAATAGAATTTACAGGAAGGTTTGAAAACAGGAAAGTGGATGAATAATAATAATTCTTTTATGCATGAGAGCAGTTATGTAGATGGTGACGTGAAAATAGGGAATGGGACAAAGATATGGCATTTTTGCCATATACAGTCTGGGGCCATTATTGGTGAGAACTGTTCGCTGGGACAGAACGTAAATGTTGCAAATAACGTGAGAATTGGAAATAGTGTAAAAATACAAAATAATGTTTCTGTGTATGAAGGTGTGGAACTGGAAGACTATGTATTTTGTGGGCCATCGATGGTGTTTACAAATGATACCACGCCACGAGCCAGGTATTCAAAAAATCATAAGTATAAGAAGACAGTAGTGAAACATGATGCGACTTTGGGAGCAAATTGTACTATAGTTTGTGGACACACAATAGGGGAGTATGCCACTATAGCAGCGGGAGCAGTAGTAACAAAAGATGTTAAGCCACATGCGCTTATGGCAGGAGTTCCCGCAAAACAAATTGGATGGGTATGTGAATGTGGACAGGTATTAAGCGAAACTTTAATTTGTAAGGATTGCAAAAAGGAATATACATTAGAAAATGAAACTTTGAAGTTTAAATGTAAATATGAGAATATTAAATGACACAATTACTGTTTTTCTTCAGTAATGTGTAATATTACAGTGAATAATGAGGTTGAATTGCAAAAATGATAAAGGTAAAGGTGGACAGACTATATGAATGGATAGTTGCACTATGTGTATTTATGAATGGATTGGGCTTTGTATTGTATATTGCAGGTGTAAATGTCGTTAATTATCTGACAGTGCTCGCATTTGCTTTTATTATAATGGATTTAATGCGAAAAAATAAATCCGTGTCTTATTTTAAATATGGAAATAAATGGTTTATTGTTTTTTTCTTTATGTTTTGGGTGTTTTATGCCTGCGTGCAGGTTATTTTTACTGATATTAATCAAGAATATTTTTCAACTGGCTTACATCAGTTAATTACAAATGCAATGTTTGCTTTTATGGTTTGTTATACAGTTCACGATAGGAGGTCGTTTAATACAATAAGAAATGCTATGACAGGTGTGTTGGTGGTAAACACTTTAATGGGAATATTTGAAATTTTAACAGGAATTCATTTTGTGGAGGCAGAAAGTATTTGGGATGCTAATACTGCCAGAGCATTTTCAAATAATCCAAATGAGTATGCAACAACCATGTATTGTGCCATGATGGGGGTTGTTCTGTTTTCTTTACAGGGAAAGTTGAAAATGGAAATAAAACTGCTTCTTACAGGCTCTGTAATTTGTATTGTTTTTTCTCATTCAAGAGGGATATTGTATGCAGTCATTATTTTTGTTTTGGCCTATTGTGCTATGAAGGTTTATTATGGATTTAAAGGGAATGGATCTTTTTTTAAATTGTTATTTGCTATGGCAATACCTCTGGTATGCTATATTATAGTTTCTGGGGCCTTATTGGAAATAATAAACTGGTTGGTAGATAGTTTTTCGGGTCAAGGTGACTATGGTTCAGATTTGTATCGCATTAATTTAATTAGAGATGGAATGAAGTTTTTCAGGGAATCACATGGTTTTGGCGTCGGAGCGGGACAGAGTATATATTTGGTAAAAATGAATTTGCATAATTTTCTGGTGGAGATTTTAGTGGAATATGGAATTCTTATCTTTACAGGAATTCTTTTTATATTATGGTATATTTGGAGAATGGCATTTGAACCCTGTATTTCGAAAAATAGCAGATGCATATATTTTGCATTTGTTCCAAGCCTGATTATGGCGAGTATATCATCCAGCAGTATTAACAAGTTTAAGATTTTTTGGATTATGATCATTATGTTTTATCTCTCAGGATATTATTTGTCTGACAGCAAACAGAATATCAGGCAGGAAAGGAATGTATATGAAGCTGGTTGAAATAACATTAGATTATCCGTATAATGGTGGAGAAACATTTTGTAAACAGGAGTTGGAGATTGCCGAAAAGTATTTTGATGAGATTTTGTTGATTTCGATGTCGGGTCATATAGGTGAAGGTAATATTCGTTATGTGCCGCCAAATGCGAAATTAATTAATGCAAGGAAAGCACGCTATGAGGCGTCTGTTTATTTAAAAAGTTTCTTTCAATTGTTGAGGATTCGGACGATACGGGAAATTGTTTTTGCAAAGAAAAAGCTCCGAACTAAAGAGAGTATGCCACAGATACTGAAAGAGATATTTATTTATTATTATTATGCAAATCTTCTGAAACGTGTGTTTGAGAAAGAGGTAATTGAGGATGATGATATTCTGTATAGTTATTGGATGGCCGCACCGGCGTATTATTTATCCATAAAAGGAAAGAAAGCTCTGAAAGTGTCCAGAACACATAGATTTGATTGTTTTATAGAGGAATGTTATCAACCTTTTCGGAGAGAAATTATTGAGGGCCTTGACTGTATTATAAGCATTAGTGAAGCTGGAAAGAAAAGCATTGAAGCAAGACTGATTCCATTCACAAGTTGTTTATCAGAGAAAATAAAAGTATCACGTTTGGGTATAATGAAAAAGAGTTCTGCAACAGATTTTGGAGGAAAGAGCAATAAATACTTTACAATCCTTACCTGTTCTAATATTCATATTGTGAAAAGACTGGATCTTATGATTAAAGCATTAGAAAAAATAAATATCCCCGTTAACTGGATTCATATTGGAGATGGAGAACTGGGAGAACAAATCAGAACTCAGGCGAAAGTGCTGGATTCTAACAAATATGTGAAGTATACGTTTAAAGGCGTTTTGACACAACAGCAAATATATGATTTTTATGAGCGGAATCATATAGATTTATTCGTAAATTGCAGTGATTCGGAGGGCGTGCCGGTATCTGTTATGGAAGCGATTTCTTTTGGTATACCGGTTATTGCACGAGATGTAGGAGGCAATAGTGAGATTGTAAGTAGTGAAAATGGAATACTTCTTGATAAAAATATTACTCCAAAAGTATTAATGGAAGCTATACGTTCGATTTTATTATTGGATGACGATAAGTATATTAATTTGAGGAAAAACGCGGTCAGAAAATACAGAGAATGTTTTATGGCGTCAGAAAATTACAGTAATTTTTTTGAAATGCTTATATCTATGGCAAAGGAGAAATAAAAATGAAATTCAGTAAAGTAGATTATGATTTTTTAAATGGTAAAAAATTTTCAAATGCCTTTTACTTTGATTTGGGTGAAAATGTATTATATGACAGAATTACATCATTGATTAATCTCACGAAAGGAAAAAAGGTGTTGCATGTTGGATGTTGTGACCATGTTCCGCTTATTGCAGATAAAATAAAGAAGCGTGAATGGCTACAGGGATTGCTGGACGAATCCTGTGAATTTGTTCTTGGAATCGATATTGATCAGAAAGCGGTGGATTTTGTAAATGAGAACAAATATAGTAAAAACCCGGTCTGGTGCGTGGATTTGATGTCATTGGAATCCTTGAAACAATTGCCCCAATATGATTTTGATTTCATAATGCTTGGCGAAATAGTGGAACATGTAAATGATCCTGTCAGTTTTCTTAGTTCAATGAAGAAAAATATGGATACATATGGATTTAAGGGAAAGTATGTCATTACAGTTCCAAATGCAATAAGTATGGTGCGGAATGGTTCTTTTTATAAAGGAATTGAATGTATTAATACAGATCATAGATATTGGTTTACGCCTTATACCATTAGTAAGGTTATGATGGAGGCTGAAATTAAACCGGAAGAAATATTGTTCTCCAGTTTTGGGGGGGGGGGGGAACGGAGCAAACAGGTATACCAATAAAATATTTTCTATCTTAGAGAGGGTTCGAAAAAAACCTTTTAAATATAAAAGTTGGCGAGGAGACCAGATTATTGCCATTGGTAAAGGAATATGAACAAAAATAGTATTATTAAGCATTTTGCAACAATTGGCAGTGGAACAATTGTTGTTCTGTTAATTAATCTTATTACGGCCCCGATTATAACCAGATTAGTTGCCCCGGATGAATATGGGATACAGTCCGTGTTTGTTATGTATGCAACTTTGGCTGCCTCTTTCTTTTATCTGGGACAGGATCAGGCATTGTTGAGATTTTTCTATACTAAAGAAGAGGAAGACTATAAAAGAACTTTATTATACAGGTGTATAAAATATCCATTATTGCTTTGTATAGTAGCAAGTATAATATTGTTTGCTATAAAAAAAACAGATATATTTGAAATTGAGTATGATAATTGGATTTTGGTCTGTCTCTGTATTTATACCACAATTCTTGTAATTGACAGATTTGCTTCTTTATTATTGCGTTTGACCTATAAAACAAAAAGTTTTTCGGTTGTGAATGTTATATATCGGTTATCATATCTGTTGATTTCAGTGGGAATGATATATTTCATGCAGAATCATTATGCCCAGATACTCATTATTGCCACTATGCTGTCTGCGGTTTTGAGCATGGTGCTTAATGTATTATTTGAGAGAAATTTTTGGAATTTAAAAAAGGGATGTAATAATCCGGAATGTATTTCTACCCGTGATATTTTAAAATATGGAATGCCTTTTATTGTATCGGGCGGGGTAGCTTCTATATTTAATGTAACAGATAAAATGGTGGTAAAAGCCTATGGGACTTATTCTGATGTAGGGATATATTCATCTGCTCTTGGACTGGTGAGTGCTTTTGCCATTATACAGACTACCTTTTGTACATTATGGACGCCGCTGACATTTGAGAATTATGAGAAAAATCCAGAAGACAGAAGTTTATATATAAAGGGGCACAATATTATAACAGTAGTTGTATTTGCAGCTGGTTTAACAATGATTCTTGGAAAAGATATTTTTGTTTTTATGCTTGGAGAAAAATACAGAGAAGCCTCATATCTTCTTCCATTTTTAATTTTTAATCCTATAATGTACACTGTCTCAGAAACTACGGTATCGGGTCTGTATTTCATGAAAAAATCAAATATGCAGATATTTCCCCCCTTGGTGGCATGTACAGTGAATCTTATTGGAAATATAATTCTGGTTCAGATATTAGGTTATAGAGGTGCAGCTATTTCGACAGGACTTTCCTATATCGTTTTTTTTATAATGAGAACAGTACTTGGAAGACATTACTATTATATAGATTTTGAGCTTAAATCGTATTATATTGTAACGCTTGTTGTCACGATATATGCATTTTATAATACTTTTTTTCAGTTTAATATGTATACAGTAGCAGGATATTTTATATGCTTATCTGTTCTTATATTGTTATACAGGAAAACGGTGAAAGAGATGCTGTTTTATATCAGGGATTTTATTCAGAGTAAAATAGACAGGTAATTTGTGTCTGTTATGGTTAGCCTGTTTTTAAATAAGAATTATGTAAAAGGGTAAAATATATAGTATTCCATAAATGGATTGTGTTTAAATAATGATTACAAAAGGAGTAGTTTTGGAAAATGAGCGATTTTAACGGAGCAACATTATTAATTACAGGAGGGACAGGTTCCTTTGGAAATACTGTACTTAAGCATTTTTTGGAAACTGATATCGGAGAGATACGAATTTTCAGCAGAGATGAGAAGAAGCAGGATGATATGCGCCATGAACTCCAGGCAAATCATCCGGAACATGCGAAAAAGGTCAAATTTTATATAGGAAATGTTAGAAATCCACAGTCGGTGCGTGATGCTATGCCGGGGGTAGATTTTATATTCCATGCAGCGGCGCTGAAGCAGGTGCCAAGCTGTGAATTTTTTCCTATGGAAGCTGTACAGACAAATGTTGAAGGTACTAATAATGTACTTCATGCTGCAATAGAAGCAGGTGTTCAGAAAGTGATATGTCTTAGTACGGATAAAGCAGCTTACCCTATTAATGCAATGGGAACGTCGAAAGCGATGATGGAGCATGTGGTGAAGGCGAACGCAAGGGTTGCGGCAGAACGTGGTGGAACAGTTATCTGTTGTACAAGATATGGAAATGTAATGTGCAGCAGGGGCTCTGTAATTCCATTGTTTATAGAACAGATAAAATCCGGGCAGCCCATAACGGTTACAAATCCTGATATGACAAGATTTCTTATGAATTTAGATGAAGCGGTGGATCTTGTGAAATTTGCATTTACACATGCTAACCCAGGGGATTTGTTTGTTCAGAAATCGGATGCAAGTACCATTGGTGTATTGGCAAAAGCAGTGCAGCGGCTTTTTGGAGATACGGGTATAAGAATTATTGGGACCCGCCATGGTGAAAAACTTTATGAAACATTAATGACAAAAGAAGAGGGGCTTCGTTCGGTGGATATGGGACAGTATTACAGAGTATCTGCGGATAACAGGGATTTAAATTATGATAAGTATTTTATTGATGGACAGGTTATTACAGAAGCGGAGGAATCTTATACAAGTCATAATACAAAGCTGTTAGATGTGGAAGGAACAGTTGAGAAAATTTTAACAACCGGATATGTGCAGGAGGCATTGAACAAAGAAGGGTGAGACAATGAAAGTTTTGGTTACAGGAAGTAAGGGATTTGTCGGCAAAAACTTAATAGAGAACCTTAAGAATGTCAGAGATGGAAAGAATCAGACAAGACCGCAGTTGTTGATTACAGATATTTATGAATTTGATGTAGATACGGACGAAGTGATATTGGACGAAGCATGCAAAAAAGCAGATTTTGTTTTCCATCTTGCAGGTGTAAACAGACCGAAAGAAAAAGCAGAGTTTATGAGTGGAAATTTTGGATTTTCCAGTAAGTTGTTGCAGATATTGAAAAAATATAATAATAAGTGCCCCGTAATGCTGGCAAGTTCATCCCAGGCCTCTCTTGCAGGTCGATTTGCAGAATCTGAATATGGAAAAAGCAAACTGGAAGGGGAAAATTTATTTTTTGAGTATGCTAAGGAAACAGGGGCAAAAGTACTTGTCTATCGTTTTCCGAATCTTTTTGGTAAATGGTGCAGGCCTAATTATAATTCGGCAGTAGCAACATTTTGTAATGCGGTAGCTAATGATTTGGAATACATGATCAGTGATCCTGCTATTGAGCTGGAACTTTTGTATATAGATGATCTTGTGGATGAAATGTTCAACGCCCTCGAAGGAAAAGAGAACCGTTGTGAATACGAAGGGGTGAATACAAAACCATTATCTTCCGGGCGTTATTGTTATGCGCCAATGACACATTACGCAACTTTGGGGGAGATTGTGGATTTATTGAAGCAATTTAAATCCATGCCGGCGACGTTTATTATGCCGGAGATACCGGAAGGTTCGTTTGCGAAAAAACTTTACAGCACGTATCTGTCCTATCTTCCGAAAGGATCGATGTCATATAAATTGAATATGAATGTGGATAACAGGGGAATTTTTACGGAGTTAATAAAAACTGGCTCCTGTGGACAGATAAGTGTTAATATTGCCCGTCCTGGAAATATAAGAGGACAGCATTGGCATAATAGCAAATGGGAGATATTTATTGTAGTCAGTGGCCATGGATTAATTCAGGAGCGTAAGATAGGGATTGATCCTGATACGGGTGAGAAATATCCGGTGGTGGAATTTGAGGTGACAGGTGAAGAAATGAAAGCCGTACAGATGTTACCAGGATATACGCATAATATTATGAATCTTTCTGATACGGAAGACCTTGTAACGGTAATGTGGGCAAATGAGGCTTTTAATCCAGACTATCCCGATACATTTTATGAGAAGGTGGAGACTGAGGAATGAAAACAGAATTTAATGATATCAAATGGCAGGAAAACGGTAGAATTAAGATTTTGATTATAGTAGGCACAAGACCGGAGATTATTCGTCTGTCAGCAGTTATTAATAAATGTCGGGTATATTTTGATACTATTCTTGCCCATACGGGGCAGAATTATGATTATAACCTTAATGGTGTATTTTTTAAAGATCTTGGTCTTGCGGATCCGGATGTATATCTGAATGCGGTGGGGGATGATCTCGGAAGTACGATGGGGAATATTATTGCGGCTTCTTATAAAATGATGGCGCATATAAAGCCGGATGCTATTCTTGTTCTGGGTGATACAAATTCCTGTTTGTCGGTTATTGGAGCTAAACGCCTTCATATTCCAATTTTCCATATGGAAGCGGGAAACCGCTGTAAGGATGAATGTCTGCCGGAGGAAACAAATCGAAGGATTGTTGATATCATTTCCGATGTGAATCTCGCTTATTCGGAGCATGCGAGGCGATATCTGGCAGAATGTGGTCTTCCGAAAGAGCGTACGTATGTTACGGGTTCTCCTATGGCAGAAGTATTGAGTAATAATCTCCAGCCTATATTGGATTCTGATATTCATAGAAGGTTGAGTGATGAAATTGGTGTGAATATTAAGAAAGGAAAATATATACTGCTTTCTGCTCATCGTGAGGAAAATATAGACACAGAAAAAAATTTCCTGTCTTTGTTTCGGGCAGTAAATGCAATGGCGGAAAAATATAATATGCCAGTTCTCTATTCCTGCCATCCGAGGAGCAGAAAACGTATTGAGGAAAGTCATTTTCAGCTTGATCCTCGTGTAATTGCTCATGAACCATTAGGTTTTCACGATTATAATTGTTTACAGGTCAATGCATATGCCGTTGTGTCTGATTCTGGTACGTTGCCGGAGGAAAGCAGTTATTTTACTTCTATTGATATGTCATTTCCTGCTATTTGTATAAGGACGAGTACAGAGAGACCGGAGGCCCTGGACAGGGGATGTTTTGTATTGTCAGGAATCAATACAGAAGGATTGTTACAGTCGGTAGAATTGGCGGTAGCAATGAACATGAATGGAGATTTTGGAATTCCAGTGCCGGATTATACAGATATAAATGTCAGTACTAAAGTTATAAAAATTATACAGTCTTATAAAGATACGATTAATCGTTTTGTATGGCGAAAGGAAATGTAGGGATGGAGGAAATTAATGGAATTCAGAGATTTAAAGCGACAATATGAAAGACTCAAAGTAGCTATTGATGCTCAAATTGAAAAAGTTATATCTTCTGCTCATTTCATATCAGGAGAAGCAGTTGGAGAAATTGAATCTGCTCTGGCAGAATACGTGGGGGTTAAATATTGCATAAGTTGTGGTAACGGAACGGATGCAATTTCGATTGCTTTGCTTGCCCATAATGTTGGTTCAGGCGACGCAGTGTTTGTTCCGGATTTTACTTTTTTCTCAAGTGGTGAGTGCCCGGCAGCAGTTGGTGCCACACCTGTTTTTGTAGATGTGAGAAAGGATACTTATAATCTTGATGTTGACTCACTGGAACGTGCAGTGAGGAGAGTAATTAAAGAAGGAAAATTGATCCCCCGTGCAGTGATTGCAGTGGATTTGTTCGGGCTTCCTTTTGACTATGAGGCTGTTCGTTCTGTCTGTAATAAATATGATCTTCTTTTAGTGGAAGATGCTGCGCAGGGGTTTGGTGGAGTATATAATGGAAGAAAGGCCTGCAGCCTTGGAGATATTTCAACCACGTCTTTCTTTCCGGCAAAACCATTAGGCTGTTATGGAGATGGTGGTGCAATATTTACAGATGATGAAAGTATTGCCAATTTGTGTCGTTCGATTGCAGTTCATGGTAAAAATGCAGGCGATAAATATGATAACGTCAGAATTGGTATGAACAGTAGATTGGATACATTACAGGCGGCAATACTTTTACCAAAGTTACAGGCATTTAAAGACTATGAATTAGAGAATGTAAATAAAGTAGCGGATTTTTATACTGAAAAATTAGAGGAAATTGAAGGATTGATACTTCCTGCAGTGCCAGAAAACTGTTATTCATCTTGGGCACAATATACAGTGCAGTTGCCTGAAACAGTTAATCGCGCAGTAGTGCAAAATTTTTTGAAGAATTCTGGAATTCCGACAAACATTTATTATATTAAACCTATGCATAAACAGGGGGCATTTTCAAATACATTTAGCGAAGTGGCAGATTGCCCGATAACAGAAGGATTGTGTGAACATGTACTTTGTCTGCCAGTTCATCCATATTTGATGGAATGTGAAGTGAATGAAGTGGTTTGTGCTTTGAAGGAGGTTCTCCATAATTACCGGGCTATATAAAGGGGAAAGTGAGAGAGGTATGATTAATGGGAATAGAAGGAATTGTATGAATTGATAAACAGATTGTATTTAAGGTAGTTTGGAGGAAATAGGATGGGAACTCAGGAAAAGATGGAACGGGAGATAAGTCTGACAGAATTATTTTGGGACATTTTGTTTTGTTGGCGGCAGATTATCTGTATGGGTGTGCTGGTTGCTTTGATGGTTAGTGGTGTAAAGTATGTTTTAGACACCAGGGCTTATCATATAGCTCAAAATGCAGATGTAGGACAGGAAAGTCAGTTAACTGCTGAAGAACAGGAACAGCTTGAAGATGCCAGGATAATGATAGAGCGAATTGAAAATTATCAGAAATATCTGAATGAGTCAGCATTGATGCAAATTGATCCTTATAAAAAACCTGTTATTGAGTTACAATATTACGTGAAGTCTGATTATACGTATAATTATACACAGGATAATCAGACTGATTATACCAATGATTTAATGTCTTTGTATTATAATTATGTCAGAAGTGGAGAAATGAGTAATAAACTGATAGAAGCCACAAAACTTTCTATTGATCAGGCAGATTATAGTGAGCTTTGTTCTGTGTCACAAAATGGAAGCACTATGGTTATTATTTTTACATGGGCTGAGGGAAAGAAACTGGAAGAGATTTCTGAATTTATTAAATCGCAATTGCTTGAAAAGGAATCAGAGTTTCAGGAAGTTGGTTCGCATAAGCTAAAGTTATTAAGGGAGTCACAGAATGTGATTGCTGATACTGATTTAGCTGAAAGAAAAAATACATTTTCCAACAATATTGCATATATTAATACACAATTAACTAATTTAAAGAATAGTATGTCAGAAGAACAGCTAAAATTGCTGAATAGCGAGGAGGGGATGGAAGAAGGATATGTTAAAACAGAGCCTGTAAAACCCGTCCCCAGCAAAAAATATTTCCTCCTTGGTGCTTTCCTTGGAATTTTTCTGGTATGCGCATGGGCAGCCTGTAAAATGCTTTTTACCGCCCGGCTGCAGAATCCGGAAGAAATCCGTGCTCTGTATAATACCAGACTGTTAGGGGAAGTAACAGTAAAATCAAAGAAAAAACGTTTTCTGTCAGTGATTGACGATAAACTTCTGGCTATAAAAAACAGAAGAAAGAAGAAGTTATCTGTAGAGCAGCAGGTTAAGGTAATAGCTGCCAATATTTCTCTTTCCTGCAAGCAGCAGGGGATAGAAAATATCTATATGACAGGCAGTGAATATGAGAATGCAGATATTGCCACATTAGATATGCTGAAGCGGGAATTAACCAGTCAGAATATTCAGGTAAAAGAGGGAGGCAATATATTCTATGATGCTGAATCTTTAAAACAGGGTACGGAAATCGGCAATATGATTTTTGTGGAACAGACAGGGGAATCCATTTATGACGAAATTTCCAATGAACTGAATCTGGCCAGAGAGCAGAAGAATCAGATTCTGGGAGTTGTGGTATTAGTATATTGATTAAAAAAGTGAAATAAAAATTGAAACTGCCACACCACACCATGGATTTGCTATCATGGTGTGGTGTGGCAGTTTTACAGTCTGGGCTCTGGGCAGGCTCACCCCACCCGCCACACTGTAAAATGCTCCGTCTCTCCTATCTCATCATATCCCATCTCTTCAAAATATCCGTCAAGCCCTTTCTCCTTATTGGGAATGATATACCGGATATGAAATCTCCTGACATAACGTTTCAGAATATCCGATTCCACCGGCACTCCGTAGTAAAGCAGCATGGTAAGAATATGATGGCTGCTCCGCTCATTCAGGACCTGCTCCACAGAAGACGGATCTGCAGGATTCATGGACCAGTTCAGGATGTCCTTCCGCCGAATGGTATTGTAAATGGAAGGGTTATACTGGCGCAGTTCCAGAAGCTGTATATCTGCAAAAAGGCAGCGTTTCGGTTCAGAAGTTTGGGCGTCTTCCTCAATCATATCTGCAATGGCAATGGACTCATCACTGATTTTGTAGATATTTTCCGCAGGAACCATATGGGGCAGCTGACATTCTCCCGCTGCAGCTGCCAGGATAAGGAAAAGAGCCAGAGCAGCAGCCTGTTTCCACCGTCTGGTAAATCGGTAAACCAGGCAGACGATGGAAAAAGCCAGCACCAGATTGACCGGCAGAAGCCAGAAAATCCGGCGGATTCGGGAAGACAGGCCAATCTTGTCCGCAACAGGAATCATCAGATAAGGATTGAATACGGTAAGTAAGGCAAACAGCACCGGATAGACGAAGATGGTTTTTAAATCTCTTTTTTTCAGGAGCCAGAATACGGCCAAGGCCAGCACATAAGCCAGGAAAAAAATTACAATATTGGAAAATGCATCGTCAAAGGCTTTGTTCAGAAAGTCCATGCCTGGTTTATACAAATTCTGCATAACAATCCTCCTAACCGGTATAAATAAACAGATGATGTTTCGTCAGCAGGTAAGCCGCTCCATACAATATACAGGGAAACAGGCAGACAGCATATCGTATCCAGATATACAGCGAAGGTTTTGCCGAGGCCTGCATCAGGCGGAAGCGGCTTTTGCCTTTCACGGATTCCCAGAGTACAGAAGTATCTTTCTTACAGAATCCCAGAGGAATCAGGCAAATGCTCAGTTCAAAAGGCAGCATGTAAATTGCTGACATGTTCAGGCCGAAGCTGGCCCATATAATCAGGAACAGCTCCATCCAGTGGTGGTGATTCCGGTATTCCCTGGCAATTTTCAGGAACAGCAGAAACACAGCCGGCATGATAATACAGGCCAGAATGGTTTTTCCCTCAAATGCACGGAAGAATAAAAATTCTGCACTGGTATATAAGTTAAAACTGAACAGATTCAGCCAGAACAGACAAAATACCAGGAGCGCGCTTTTTTTTCTGGAGAGGGGAAAAAGCTGACGCCCCAGCTGATAGTAAATCAGATTGGCCATAATCACCATCAGAGTGGTTTCCACGGTTCTGGTTTCAATCAGGGGTGCAAGGCCGGTCAGAGTGCAGATAACTGCGCTGTGATTCTGGTAGGTTTCCAACAGATACTCCGCATCCAGCCTGTCCAGCAGGTGGCCGGTATAGGGGCTGTACTGGCTGATGGTATCAGTGTATACCGAGGAACTCACGTCTCCGATATAATAGGACTGATCCCACAGGGCGTAAGTCTCTCCATTGTAATTGGTCAGACAAATCTGAATCAGCACAAGGAAAATCAGAAACAGGAATATCCATTTATATTCTGACAGCAATTCTTTTCGCTGGTTCCATTTTTCTTTTAAAATCTTCCGATTTCGCAGAAAATACAGGAGGGCAGTAACAGCCAGCAGGAAACACCAGAGCTTTGCTAACAGTGACAGGGGCTGCAGTGTGAATTTCAGCGGAAGGGCGGCTGCCTGAAACAGAAGAAAGAAGAGGAAAAACCCAAGGATTATCCGGTAAGATAAGGAAGTCTCCTGAGATTTTGTAAAGCTCAGGAACAGGTCTCCTAACATATAGCTGAAAATCAGATACAGCAGAATAATAACCATGCACAATAAATAAATGTTTGTCATCTTAATTCCTCCCTGCCGAGTTCCATATGGTGTGTAGTGACCGGCGGATTTGCGGTAAATCCAGCATGGAATAGAAAAACAGCATCCAGGGCCAGAAGGCCGCAGTCAGAGCCCGAAAGGTAACGGCTGTCTCCATAAGTCCGTGGGCAGGCGCCAGCACATAGCTCAGGAAAGGCAGCATGCCGATAAAAATAAGAGGCAGGTTTCTCACACAGGTCTGCCGGGTTTTATGCCCCGTAAAAAACAGAATCATGTATATTGCAAAAACTGCCAGTATCAGAATCAGAAGGGTTTTCTTTCCAAAACCCACATGAGAAAGAAATCCGTTCAGATTTTCAAAAAGCATGGTTTTAAGTGAGCCGGCTGAGAAAGACGAACCGAAACAGTATTCTTTGATCCGGGCCATATATGCAGGAAACAGGTTGCTTCCGGTGAATAATACAGTCAGTACCCATTTGGTTATGGTCAGAAGCAGATAACCCAGGAACCAGAAAAGGGTACAGCCCGTCAGAGATTTCCACACAGCGCTGGCTTTCTGTTTTGGCCCATAGTCACGGAAAGAAAGAAAGGCAATGGTAAGAGGAAGGCTCAGGGCAATAACCGGAACAGTTCCCGTATCCAGGAAAGCAGTGACTGCTCCGATTCCGTAAAAGGAAAAAAGAAGCCGGTGCAGGTTTTCTTCCCGGAATAATTCTTTTTTTCCGCACAGGAACAGAATGGAACAGAATGCGGTAAGGAAACATCCGGTCTGAGGCAGTGTCCAGGAAACGGGAAGAATGTCTGCCCATAAAAAGAAAAAGAGGAAAAAAAATCCGTATGGAGCGGAATACGTTCTGCTGATTTTCCAGGCGGCGCCGAACAGAAGCATGAAAAAAGCAATCATGCAGAGATAACGAATCTGGCCGATATGAAAAAAGCACAGCAAAAACCGGCCCGGTGCCTGCATTCCGTTCCAGCGAAATCCCTGGTCCTGTCCTGTGAGCGTGTTCCACAGTGTGGAATATTCCGGATTCTGATTCAGAGAAGTCAGAAATTCCGTTTCCGGTTTCAGGGAAGGGGTGTCTCCCGGCAGACAGCCGTTCTCAGGAAATTCAGACAGCAGCTGCAGAGACAGTTCTCTGTGCCCCATAATTTTTTCGTCCGGAATGCAGTGAGACGCAAAAACCAGAAAAAGAAAAAGTGCGGTCAGAAAAAAGTGCAGTCTGCCAAAAGCATGTATTTTACGAAAATGAGATTCCATGTTTCCACCTCGTATCTGTCAGTAAAAGTTTTTATCTGATGTAATTAAAATGCCAGAAACCCTGTTGCCGCCTGAGGCCCTGACAGAAAAAAGTTTTACTTTGAAATGTTAAGTTACAGGATTCTTTTTTATTATTACCAGCATCATTATCATTATTATTATCATGGATAGTTTACATGACATTTTGCAGGAAAGCAATAGAAGAAATGGAAAATATGTATAGAAAAGTCCTGTATTTTGTGATATACTCACGGGGTTAGTATGAAAACAGGACAGAACCTGCAAAATATAAAGGAAACGCTGGTGGAAGCGCTTCCTGAAAAGTTAAAACCCCGCTGCAGACAACGGGGTATCAAAAACAGATAGGAGGACACAGAAATGGCAAAAGACACGCGTAATTATAACAGCACCGGAAAGAAAAAAAAGAAAACCAGAAGGAAAAAACGCCAGCAGCGGAAGATTATTCTGGTAATTCTGGCTGTGATTCTGGCTCTGGTGGGACTGGTTTTCGCCTATGCCTGGAGTAAATACGGAAAACTGGGAAGAATTTCCATTAAAGATAAAGATGTTAAGGTGAACGATCTGTCAAAGGATACTCAGAAGAACCTAGACGGTTATGAGAGTATTGCATTGTTTGGACTGGACAACCGTTCTACCGGTAATTTTGAAAGAGGAAACAGCGATACGATTATAGTGGTAAGCATTAACCGGAAATCCGGAGAAATCAAAATGGCTTCCGTATACCGGGATACCTATCTGGATATCAGCGATAATACCTATCGCAAGGCAAATGCGGCATACGCCAACGGAGGGCCGAAACAGGCCATGGAAATGCTGAATAAGAATCTGGATCTGGATATTACCGATTACGTCAGTGTGGATTTCAGCGCTCTGGTGGATGCCATTGACCTGCTGGGCGGCATAGAACTGGATATTTCCCCGGAAGAGGCCGAATGGCTGAACGGATATGTGGTGGAAACCAACGAAGTGACCGGCCACAACAGCGGCCCCGTATCTCCGGGACAGGGAGTTCATGTGGACGGGGTACAGGCTACTTCCTATGCGAGAATCCGTTATGTGGGCCTGGATTATCAGCGTACGGAACGCCAGCGTACGGTAATCACCAAAATGTTTGAAAAAGCAAAGCAATGCGATTTAATGACATTAAATAATCTTCTGGATGAGATGCTGCCTCAGATTTCCACCAGTTTAAGTTTTACGGAAATGCTGGGACTTGCCGGAAATCTGCCCAAATATCATATGGGAGAAAATACAGGTTTTCCATTTGACAAAGAAACTCCGGGCAATGTGGGAAGTGCCGGGGATGCTGTGGTACCGGTGAACCTGGAAAATAACGTGGCTCAGCTTCACCAGTTCCTGTACAACAGTGATAATTATACTCCTTCTGAAACGGTAAAAAGCATCAGTGCCACCATAAAGGCAAATACAGGATATTAAAGGGGATATTTGGATATAAATGTGAAAAGTGCCCGGAAACATTGACACCGGATGTCAGATACTGGTATGATAAAAGCAGTAACAACGGAAGTGTATTGGGAGATGTTCCGGGCAGCTGTATGTAAGAAAAATTCTCATGACAGCGGCCGGGAAGAAGCATACCGGGAAGGAAAGGGAAGAATATGAGGAAAATATGGAACCGGGCCGGCAAATATGCCATAGTGCTGATGTTTGCAGTATTTCTGGGCATGGGAATCAGAGCAGAGGCAGCTCCGGGGCAGGTAACCGGATTAAAACAGACAAATGCAGGAACGAATTCCGTAAATATTACGTTTCAGGCACTGGTGGATAATGATGTAAGATATGAAATCCGCCTGAGCGACAGTCCGACAGGTACATTTAAAGAATGGTCCGTCTGTTCCGGAGGAGAGGATTACCTTTATAATCTTCCGAACGCAGGCAGTTCCTATTATCTTCAGGTGGTTCCTTTTATCAGAAACGGGCTTCAGAGGGAATATGGGCCGGTATCTGAAACAATCGAAGTAGTGACTGCCCCAAATGCAAAACCTGAAAATCTGAAGCATACCAGTTCTACAGAGACCAGTATCAGTCTGAGCTGGAATCCGGTGGCGGGGGCCAGCGGTTATCAGATACGCTATAAAGCCGGTGCAGCCAGTGAGTATACGGAAACGTACTCGGAGCAGAATCAGGCGGTGTTAAATCAGCTTGCACCCAATGAAGAATACTATGTGGATGTTTATCCGATAAGGAAAAGTTCTGCCGGGTTCATTGCCGCAGGCAAATCAGAAGCCACCCTGTACGGTGTTCCGGTAGTTCCGGGGAAAGCGAAAAAGCCTTCCTGCGCAGCTTACTGGCAGGCTTTGGGGCAGATTCGCTCTGACGCTGTTTCCATAAAATCAGCAGATGGATACAAATGGGAAATCTGGTCTGCATATCAGAAGAAAGATAAGAAATTAAAAACCAAAACCCAGGGGTCTGACGTTGCTTTTATCAGCTATAATGGATTCAAAAAATATAATTTCTTTAAAATGAGAGTCCGCGGGTACTGTACCAACAGTGACGGAACGAAACTGGAAGGAAAATGGTCTGACTGGACGTATTTCTGTCCTCAGCCGGATGTGATTAAGCTGAAATCCGTAAAATCAGGAATCAGTGTAAAATGGAATACTATTAAGGGTGCGGACCGATATGAGGTCTATGTGTCCAATAAAGCCAAATCAGGATATAAGAAATGTGCCACCACAAATAAAACCACAATAACGGTGAAGAAATTTGGAAAATCATCCTTTAAAAGCGGAAAGAAATATTATTTTTATGTGACTGCTTATAATAAAGTCGGGAAGAAAATGTATTCCGGCATGGCAGAAGGCGGAGTGGACGCCTGGTATATTACTTATAAGAAAAAATAGTGGTACAGAAGATGTCAGAAATATGGAACAATACGGTTTTAGTTTTCAGAGGAAAAAAGCGGGTTACGGACAGGGAGCGCTTCCGGCTTCTGGCAGTATTTATGGGGATCACCCATCTGATACTGACAGGGATTGGGCTGCTGCTCCCCTGTCTGCCGTTGTTTTTTATCAGTGGATTTGCAGCGGCAGCAGAGTTTCTGATGCTGCATGCGGGGAAGGAAAAGGAAAGCTATTTTCCGGGGATCAGCCTGATTTATTTTCTTACCTGTATCCATGCGCTGGCCTCCTGTGTGTTTCTGGGATGGACTTTCGGATTTTCCCTTTACAATCTGGTTATTATTCCGGTATTGTTTTATATGATTTATATGACAAAGGGAATTTCAGATCCCAGACGGTATGCTATGATTTATACGGCAGCCAACTGTGTTGGTACATTGTTTCTGCGCCGATATGTTTATCTGGGAAAACCCAGGTACAGTTACGGGACAGAAACGGCTTTCTGGGTTTCCTTTTTCAACAATACGGTGTGTTTTCTTTTTGTAATGACCTTTTCCATGCTGTTTATTCTGGAACTGACAGCAAACCGGGAAGAACTGAATCAGCAGAACAGAGAGCTGAAGCGCCTGGCCAGTTATGATGAACTCACCAGACTCAGAAACCGGAGAAGTATGCTGGACTGCTGGAAAGACATCACGCGCAGCGATTACTGTGTGGTGATGGGGGACATTGATGATTTTAAGAAAATTAATGATACTTATGGCCATGAGACGGGAGACGAGGTTCTGAAACTGGTATCTTTCAGTATGAAGGAAGCAGTGGACCGGGAGGATTTTGTCAGCCGCTGGGGCGGTGAAGAGTTTCTGATGATTGTGTTTGGCAGTGTGGCCTATGCTCTGAAAGTGATTGATAAAGTACAAAGAGAGCTGAAACAGGCAGATTTGTCTGTGGACGGAAAACAGATTTCGGTGACCATGACCTTTGGAATTTCGGAATGCGGTGAGGTTCCCGGCAAAGATGTGGATGAGCTGATCCGGCGGGCCGACCGAAGACTGTATATTGGAAAGAAGAGCGGGAAGAACTGTATTAAAATTAAAGATGAATAATCTGGCGGAGAATCCTGCAAAGCAGGATTCTTTTTTTTCTGTAAGTTTCTGGCAGGTAGTTGTACTGGAAAAAAAATTGTGATACGATAAAAAGCGACACAAAATGATAAAACAGAAAGAAATGGAGTGCAGAGGAATGAAATTATCAAAAAGAATCCTGGCAGCTTTATTATCAGTATGTATGCTTGCTTCTTCCGGCAGTATGCAGGCGGAAGCCTATGATAAAATGTCGTCTGATTCTGAAAAAGTGAAAAGCAGAACGGAACAGGAGCTGTTGGAAGACAGAATGGAAGAGAGTCTGCAGGATGGCAGAACGGAAGTGAGAGTGCCGGAAAGCAGGACAGAGCAGGAACCGGAGAGAACAGCGGAACAGAGCCAGACACAGGAATGGGAAACGGGGGTTCTGAATTTTATTATGCAGGAATCTGAACAGATTCAGGTGCCGGGAGTTCAGAATGTGGTAGCAGGTCTTGGAGCAGAAGGAGAAGTTGTAACGCAGGCCTGGCTCCAGTACAAAAATACTGTCACAGGACAGGAATTTACCACAGAGGCTGCAGGAATTGCTGAAAATATGGTACGGTTTTCCATGGAATACAACAGAGAAGAGCAGAAAGGGCTCTATGAACTTACCGGAATCACCTGGAAAACAGACCGGAAATCCTGCCGTGTACTTATGAGCGAAACGGATATGCGGATTGTATATGGCGTGAATCAGGCAGTGGAGACAGAGCCCGATGAAGTGCTGCTGAATCAGGAACTGCTGGAGCAGGTGGAAGCCAATGTGGTAACTCTGGATGAAAATGGTCGGGCCAGTTCCAGGAATACCATGGAGCGTGCGCTGGATAATGCACAGGCAGGAAGCGGATTATCCCTGCACAGTATGACACGCGGGGCGAAAAAAATGGTGATTGTACTGGATCCCGGTCATGACAGCACCCACTCCGGAGCCGGGTATAACGGGCTCAAAGAAGAAAATCTGGTGCTGAAAATTGCACAGTATTGCAAAACAGAATTACAGAAATACAGCGGTGTTACCGTTTACATGACAAGAGAAACCGTAAGCTGTGCCAATGGAGGGAAAAGTGTGGACGCAGCCACCTGCAATGCCAGAAGGGTGGAATTTGCAGCAGGAAAAAAAGCAAATGTCTACGTGAGCTTTCATCTGAATGCCAGTGCCAGCAGCAGTGCCAACGGAATTGGCGTATATTATCCCAACAGCAATTACAGGCCGGCCATAGGAACAGAAGGAAAGGGACTTGCAACGGAAATTTACCGGAAGCTGGCAGCTCTTGGCCTTGCTACCTGGGCAGGTGGTATTCTGATTCGCAATTCTCAGGATAATTCCAGATATCCCGATGGTTCTCTGGCGGATTACCTGGCGATTATCAGAAGAAGCAAGCTGGCAGGATTTCCGGCGGTCCTGATTGAACATGCTTTTATAAGCAATACCGGTGATGTAAATAAATTTCTGAATTCTGATGCAAAATTAAAGAAGCTGGGTGTGGCAGATGCTCAGGGAATTGCTGCTTATTATGGCCTTTCACTGAAAAGTGACGGAGGGGATGACAGCGGAGATGAAGAAAGAGAAGGTGAAATCCCGGAAATTTCCTATGTACAGTCCAGAAACAGCTCAAAACTCCGGGTGAGATGGGAAGATATTCCGGAGGCTGATTTTTATCGTGTATACCGCAGTACCTCGGAAAATGGGAGTTATTCTGAAATTGCACAGGTTACCGGAACCAGTTATGATAACAGCAGCCTGAAAGCCGGTAAAAAATATTATTATAAGCTGTGTGCCGTATATGCAGATGAAACAGAATCGGAGCTGTCAGAACCGGTATCAGGAAAAACTCTGGCTCAGCCAACCCTTACGAAAGTGATTTCCAAAACAAATGAGCAGATTAATCTTACCTGGACCAGTGTAAAAGATGCAAAAAAATACGAAATCTACCGCAGTGAGTCAGAAGAGGAAGGATATGAGAAAATTGCCACACTGAAGGCCGGACAGACCACCTATATGGACCGGGAGGTAGAGGCTCATCAGACATATCTGTATAAAGTCCGGGTCAGAGGCGGAGAACAGAATGGTTTCAGCAGTTTTTCCAATATATATTCCGGCTGGGCGGTGAAAAAAACAAAGGTACTCAGCGTCACCGCCAAAGGGAAAGGCGCTCTGCGCATTACCTGGAAACGGAATCCCAAAGCATACGCTTACCGTATCCAGAGAAGTACCTCTCAGAACAGAGGATATAAAACAGTTGCAACTGTTAAGTCAAAAAACACAACCTCTTATACAGACAGAAATCTGAAGAGCGGGCAGCGATATTATTATAAAATCCAGGTACTGAACCGGGTGAACAGAAAGACCGGCTACAGCGGTTACTGTAAACCAGTGGCCGGAACTGCGAAATAACCATGGATTTTTGCGCAGCCGGAAATTCTTTTTATACAGAAACAGGATGGAAAGTTAAGGAAAAACGTGCTACAATCGTAAGAGGAGTGTGAAAAAGAAAGAAAGGAAGAGAGCAGCTATGAAACCGAGAAAAAGTATGAAGCTGACAGCCATTTTGTTAGCTGCAGTTGTACTTTCCACAGATGTCTGGGGAGGAAGCAGCCTGGTTCAGGCGGCACAGCAGACAGAGCAGGCAGCAGTTCAGGAGGAAAATCAGGAGCAGGCAGGAGAAAGAGAATTTCTGCCGGAGGGAAATCAGCCTGCATCAGAAGAGGCAGAAAGAGAAAGTTCTGAGTCAGAAAATACAGAAGATAACAGAGAATTCGATGAACTGTCTGAATTCCCGGAGGAATTGATGAGAACAGCAGAGGATAATGGGGAAAATGGAATTTCTCCGGAGGAAGCCTTTGCAGAGCTGTTAAAAGAATATGATATGTACGGGGTTCTGGCCAATGATGTGGAATTTCCGGTTCGGCAGGAGGCTTCTGCAGCATCAGAGGTGGTGCAGATTCTTACCAGCGGTTATCAGGTGAAACTGACAGGCGCTGCCCTGACGGATGCAGGACTGTGGTTTCAGATTGAATTTGCGGTCAGCGATGTGGTGTACAGCGGATATATTGAGAGCGAGTATGTACTCACACAGGATGAAAGGCTGGAAGCCTGGAAAACACAGTATCTGAACGGAAACATGGAGGTACGGAATTTTACCAGAGGAAGCGCCAGAGCTACGGATTTGTCTGCATTTCCCCAGAGTTACCGGACTTTAATTCAGAAACTGATGCAGTCGCATCCCAACTGGAGTTTTGTACCCATGAATACCGGACTGGAGTGGTCTGTGGTGCTGAAAAATGAAATGGCTGATGCCCGGAATCTGGTGGAGGATTATCAGCCTGACACCTGGAAGTCCACAGAGTCCAAAGACTACAACATGGAAACAGGAAAATGGGTGATTAAAAACGGAACCAACTGGGTACAGGCATCTGAGGCTGTTGTGAAGTATTATCTGGACCCAAGAAATTTCCTGAATGAGACTTCCGTGTTCCAGTTTGAACAGCTTACCTACAATACATACCATACAGAGTCCGGTGTGGAAAAGATATTAAACGGTACTTTCATGTCTCACAGGAAGCTGGAAGATGGTTCCGGCGACGGCATGACTTATGCCCAGGCTTTTATCAGCATAGGAAAAGAATTAAAGGTCAGCCCGTATTTTCTGGCCAGCCGGGTACGCCAGGAGCAGGGGGTAAACGGAACATCTTCTCTGATTTCCGGCACCTATCCCGGATATGAAGGATATTATAATTATTTTAATATGAGCGCAACAGGTATCGGTCAGGAAGTTATTATCACCGGCCTGAGCGAAGCAAAAAATGCAGGCTGGAACACCCGGTATAAAGCCCTTAAGGGTGGAGCGGACAAGGTTTCCTCCAAATATATCAGACGGGGACAGGATACGTTTTATCTGCAGAAATTTGATGTGGATGCGTCCTATGACGGACTGTACTGGCATCAGTATATGCAGAATCTTCTGGCAGCAGACAGTGAAGGGAAGAGTGTTCAGAAAAGTTATGCCGCTATGGGAACATTAAACAACAATTTTGTATTTAAGGTTCCGGTGTATAACAATATGCCTGCCTCTCCATGTCCAAAACCGGAAGAAAATCTGAGTAAACCTGTGCTGCGGGCAGAGAAAACAGGAGCCGCGTCCATAAGGCTGTCCTGGGATGAAGTGGCGGCTGCCCATGGATACCAGATTTACCGTTCTGTGGGAACGGATGGTTCCTGGTCCAGGATTACAACGGTCAGCAAGGGGGATACCCTTACCTGGGAAGACACCACTGCAGTACCAGGCAAAATATATAATTACAGAATACGCGCTTACATGAAGCTGAAAAGTAATAAATATTCCTCTTATTCTGAGGTACAGACGTTGGACTGCAGGGTTCCGGCAACTTCCTGGACGAAATTTAAAATCAAAAATTACAAGACGGTGGAACTGGCCTGGGAAAAGACGGCTGTAGACGGGTACCGGATTTACCGAAAAAAGGGTACGGGCAGTTACTCCTGTATTGCAACCATACAGGGAAACGCCACCATCAGTTACAAGGATACCAAAGTGGTGCCTAAAAACAAGTATACTTACCGAATCCGCGGTTATGTGATGGTAAACGGAAAGCGCTACTACTCCAAATATACCGGCACCAAAAAGGCAGATTTGAAAATAGCGAAGCCTCAGCTGAAGAAAGCCCGTGTTTCCGGAGGAAGCAAGATTAAACTGACCTGGAAACGGGATTCCAAAGCAGATGGTTATTATATTTACCGTGCCACTTCCAAAAAGGGAAAATATACAAGAGTTGCCACCATTACCAAAAATAAAACCGTATCCTGGTCGGACAAAAATATAACGACAGGAAAGACTTATTACTATAAGATACGTTCCTATGCGAAAGGGTCGTCCGGGGGAAGGAAATATTCCAGTTATTCCACAGTCAGCACAGTGAAAACCGCTTTGAATAAACAGGCGCTGACTTCTGTTACCGTTTCTCAGGGAAAGGTAAAATTAAAATGGAAGAAAGACAGTAAGGCCACAGGCTATAAAATTTACCGTGCCACTTCCAAAAATGGAAAATATCAGGAAATAAAAAAGATTACTGAAAATACGACAGTTTCCTGGACGGATAAAACCGCCAAAGCCGGAAAAAACTATTACTACAAAGTGAGATCTTATGCAAACAATGGAAAGAAAGTAAAATATTCCGCCTGTTCTGCGCAGAAATATGTCCGGGCAAAATAACCGGATACCGAAACAGGCAGTCATGAAGCCCGTCTTACGACGGGCTGCCATGTCGGAGGATTACTATGAAAATCACACCCTATAAAATAAAAAAAGGAATCCGGTATTTCAGACATTATGGACCAAAGGCTTTCTGGAACCGGCTGCGTGACAAAATGGAGCCGGAGGAAGTGGCGTATCAGCCATGGTTCGAGAAATACAGGGCCAGTCAGGAAGAACTGGAAAGCCAGAGGCGGCAGGGCAGAAAATTTACCTGCCGCCCTTTGCTCAGCGTGGTGGTTCCCTGTTATCAGACGCCGGAAAAATATCTGCTGGAAATGCTGGATTCTGTCCGGGAGCAATCTTATGAAAACTGGGAACTCTGTCTGATGGACGCCACGCCTTCCGAAACAGTGGCAGAGGCAGTGCGCCGATACTGCAGTGAACACCGGGAAACACGGATTCACTGTCATCGTCTGGAGAAAAATCTTGGAATTGCAGGAAACACCAACCAGGGGCTGGCGGTGGCCGCAGGTTCCTGGATTGGATTTCTGGATCATGATGACCTGCTGGCTCCGGAAGCATTTTATGAGGTTGTCGCACTGATCAATCAGGATTCGGAAGTGGAGGTTATTTACTCGGATGAAGATCAGGTGGAAGAAACAAGACAGGGGCTGAAACATCAAAATCCCCATTTCAAACCGGAATTCAGTCCGGATCTGCTGTGTTCTAACAATTATATCACTCATTTTCTGTGTGTAAAGGATTCTGTGGTAAAGCAGGCAGGAGGATTCCGGGAAGATTTTGACGGAGCCCAGGATTATGACTTTATTCTGCGCTGTACGGAACTTGCCAGGAAAACAGGACATGTGGCAAAGGTGCTGTATCACTGGAGGGTCCACAGTAATTCCACAGCAGACAACCCTCTGAGTAAAACCTATGCCTATGAGGCCGGGAGAAGAGCGGTGCAGGAACATCTGGAACGGACAGGAAAAAAAGGGAGGGTATCCCAGCTTCCCCATTTTGGCTTTTATCGGGTGAAGTATGAAGTGGAAGGGGAACCTCTGGTTTCCATTTTAATTCCCAGTAAAGATCAGTCCGGAATGCTTCGCCGCTGTGTGGAGTCCATCCGGAAATCCACATACCGGAACTATGAAATTATTGTTGTTGAAAATAACAGTACGGAGCCGGAAACATTCGCTTATTATCAGGAGCTACAGGACAGACAGCATGCCCGTGTGGTGGTCTGGGAAAAAGGATTTAATTACTCTTCCATCAACAATTTCGGTGCCTCTCATGCTCAGGGCAGTTACTTTATTCTGCTGAACAATGATGTGGAAATCCTCACCCAGGACTGGATTGAGGAACTCCTTGGAAACTGTCAGCGGCCGGAAGTGGGGATTGTGGGCGCCCGCCTGTATTATCCGGATAATACGGTTCAGCATGCTGGTATCGTTGTGGGTATCGACGGAATTGCCGCAAATATGTTTCCGGGGCTCAGAAGGGGACAGGAGGGGTATTACCACAAAGCAGCCCTGCAGCTTAATTACAGCGCCGTGACAGCGGCCTGTATGATGGTGTCCAGGGAGGCGTTTGAAAAAGTACGCGGACTGGAGGAAAAGCTGGCAGTGGCTTTTAATGATGTGGATTTCTGTCTGCGGGTGAGAAAGGCCGGATATCTTGTGGTATATGACCCTTTTGTGGAAGCATACCACTATGAATCCAAAACCCGCGGGGCCGAAGATACCCAGGAAAAGGTGCGGCGGTTCGGGGAAGAAATAGAATTTTTCCGTACACGCTGGATAGAACTGCTGAAAGAGGGTGACCCCTGTTATAATCCCAATTTTTCACTGAAAAAATGTAACTATGCATTGAAACCATAAAACTGAACAGCAGGAATAATTCTGTGGGCAGGTTCCTTTGAACTTGCCCTTTTTCCAATTCAATGCTACAATAGAGTGAAAGCAAAGATAAAATACAGAGTTGAATGTGAGAAGTGACATATGATGAAAGTGTTTATCTGCCCGGAATGCGGAAGCATTACAACAGTATCCAGGAGGAAAGAAATTTACTGCCACAAATGCGGGGGAACCAGAATGATTCCCTCCAGACTGACGTTTTCACAATACAGTGAGATGGATGAGCAGCAGAGAAAAGATTATTCGGAAAGCTGGCTCTACATACGGAATAAAACCCGGAACTAGGGAATCACCCTCCGGGTATCCCTGTATGTACAGAAAAAACTGCACAGAATTAAGGAAAATTTAAGAGAAATTTTGTTGCTTATTTATAGGAAAATCGTGTATGATAATTCACAACAGGGACAGTAAAAAGGCTGTTTGATAAGGGAACGAAAATTACGTTAAGGATGAAAGGACTATGTATAAAAGACAGAAAAAAAGCTGGGTAAAACATCTGGATTTCCTGATACTTGACTTATTGTGTCTGGAAACAGCTCTTTATACTTCCTGTCTGATCAGGCTGGGAAATATAAGAAGGCTTCCTTTACTGATGGATTACTATAACCGTCTGGCGGTGGTTTTGCTTCTTGTGGATATCTGTGTTGTATTTTTCTTTGAAGCATATACCGGGATCCTGAGGCGTAATAAAATTCAGGAACTGAAGGCAGTGATTGTTCACTGCAGCATAATATTTGCAACGGTTACTGTATATGTATGGGCGACCAAACAGTCGGAAATTTATTCCCGGCAGGTTATTTTTGTGTTTTGGGGATTTGCCATAGTAATAGAGTATTTCTCCAGATGTCTGTGGAAAATATATATCCGTCAGCGCATGATACGGGGAAAGAAGTTTTCCCAGCTGATTGTGGTTACGGAAGAACGCTATGCAGAAGAATGTGTAAGTGATTTTCAGCATGACCGGTATAAGGAATTCGAAGTGACCGGCGTGGTGATTGTGGATAAAAACAGAATTGGAGATACTATCTGCGGAGTTCCGGTGGTGGCCTGCGCGGACAGTTTTCTGGAATATGTGCGTATTAACGTGGTAGATGAAATATTCATCAACGGAAATACCAGAGAAAGCAGTGAAGCACTGGCCAATGAACTGCTGGAGCTGGGACTGACGGTACATTTTAATCTGGTACGGGAATCCCGGCTTATGCCCAATAAAATGGTGGAAAAATGCGGAAAATATATGGTATTGACTACCAGTATGAAAATTGCTACCACAAGACAGGTGTTTATCAAACGGTGCATGGATATTACGGGAAGTCTGGCAGGACTGCTGCTGACGGGGATAGCATTTCTGATTTTTGCGCCGATTATTAAAGTACAGTCTCCGGGGCCCATTTTTTATGCTCAGACCAGGATTGGAAGAAACGGCAGACGATTCAAATTTTACAAATTCCGTACCATGGTGGTGGGAGCAGATAAAATGAAACAGGACCTGATGGCTCAGAATGAGATGGAGGGGCTGATGTTCAAAATGGAGCATGACCCCAGAATTTTTGGTGTGGGCAGGTTCATGCGCAAGTTTTCTGTTGACGAGCTACCTCAGTTCTGGAATGTACTGAAAGGGGATATGAGCCTTGTGGGGACAAGGCCTCCTACCGAAGAAGAATTTGAACAGTATGAGCTTCATCACAAGGCAAGGCTGGGCATCCGGCCGGGGCTTACCGGTATGTGGCAGGTCAGCGGAAGAAGTGATATTAAGAATTTTGAGGAGATTGTGGCACTGGATACCCAGTATATTTCCAACTGGTCTCTGGGAATGGATGTGCGGATTCTGTTTCGGACTATCGGGGTGGTGCTCACAGGCAAAGGATCGTCATGAAAGATATATCAATAACCATTGTAGCATATAATGATGAAGAAGATGTAAAGAATGCGGTACGTTCTATTATGGAATGTACCGCTCTCGCTGTTTCAAAAGAACTGTTTCTGGTGGATAACAGCAGTAAAAAAAATGGACTTTTCAGACTGGAACAGAAGTACCCGGAGGTCACATATCTGCGTCCCGGAAAAAATCTGGGATTTGGAGGCGGACACAATTATGTGCTTTCCAGACTGGATTCCAGATTTCATGCCATAGTGAATCCTGATATCATTCTGACAGAAGACAGTTTTACCGCTTTACTGAAATTTATGGAAGAACAGGAATCTGTGGGGATGGCTGTGCCCCGTATGACAGATGCAGAGGGGAATCTGCAGCCTGTTTACCGTCGGGAACTGACAGTTGCGGATATGGGGATCCGTATGTTTCTGTCTTCCCATTTCAAAAAACGCCAGTCATATCATACCATGCAGGATATGGATTATGAAAAACCATTTCCAGTGCCCTTTGCACAGGGCAGTTTTCTGTTCCTGCGCACGGAGCTGTTCCGACAGCTTGGAGGATTTGACCGGCGTTATTTTATGTATATGGAAGATGCGGATCTGTGCCGGCAGGTCAGTCAGTGCAGCAGTGTCTGGTACTGTCCCCATACCACAGTCATTCACAAATGGGAGAAGGGTTCCCATAAAGACCTGTCTTTACTGAAAATACATGTTACTTCCATGGTCCGGTATTTTCGAAAATGGGGGTGGAAATTATGCTGACACAGGAAATCCGCGTATCCGTGGCCATGGTGACTTTTAACGGAGAACGTTATATCCGGGAACAGATCACTTCTGTCATACGTCAGCTTCAGGCGCAGGATGAGCTGGTAATTTCAGATGACGGTTCTGCGGATCATACAGTTGATATTATAAAAGAATATCAGAAGAAAGATGCCAGAATCCGGCTTTTCAGGGGACCTGGACAGGGAATTAAAAAAAATGTGGAACATGCCCTCCGCTGTACCAGAGGCAGGTATATTTTTCTGGCGGACCAGGATGATATCTGGGTGGAGCATAAGGTGGAGAGGGTACTGGAGGCATTTGAACGGAAGAAGGCCATGGTGGTGATTCATGACGCAGCAGTATTTGAGGGAGATAATCCGCAACAGATTGAGATAGAATCTTTTTTCCGATTTCGAGGTTCCAGGGCCGGCGTCTGGAAAAACATGCTGAAAAACAGTTACATTGGCTGCTGTATGGCATTTCGGCAGGAACTGAAAGAAATCATTCTGCCCATTCCGAATCAGATTGAAATGCATGACCAGTGGATTGGGATTCTGGGAGATTATGCCGCTGGAAAATCCTGTTTTCTGCCGGATACACTGTTGTTATACCGCAGACATGGAGATAATAATTCCAGTATGAAACATTATGGATTTGGTAAAATGTTACGAAACCGTCTCTGGTTTTTCGGTTATTTTTTTGTAAGAATTATACAAAGTTACCATAAAATACATGTCATTTCTGGAAAATTCAAGAAAAATGACGGTTGATAAATGGTCTGAAATATTATAATATAGACCATATGTATTAATTGTGATAAATGTATGTTCTGTGGGATACACAGTTCAGAAAACACAGGCGTCCGGAAGGAATTAAAGATTGGGAGGGCAGTATTCCTGCCTCAGGCGGCGGTAATGCTCCTCATGGGAATCAGAACAGATAGGGTGAAGGTATGGCAAAACAAAGCAAAGTACAGGGGGCGAAACAGCCCACGAAGAAAAGTAAAAAGAGAAAGAGACGAAAACTGCTGATTGTGGCAATTGAGCTGCTGATTCTGCTGTCGGCAGTTGGCTGGATCTGGGTAAACAGCAAAATGGACAAGCTGAATACGGACGTTTCTTTTAAAGGGAAGGATGTAAGAGTGGAACTGCCGGAAGAAACGCAGGATGTACTGGGAGAATTTACCACCATTGCTCTGTTTGGACTGGATAACCGGGACGAAGGATCTTATGAGCGTGGAAATTCAGACGTCATCATGGTGGCCAGGATAGACAAGGAAACCAAGGAAGTGAGACTGGTTTCCGTGTATCGCGATACATTTCTGAAAATGGCGGATCTGGATAACACAGGGGCTTACAGCAAGGCGAATGCAGCCTATGCCAAAGGCGGACCGAAACAGGCGGTGCGAATGCTGAATACCAATCTGGATCTGGATATTCAGGAATATGTTTCTTTTGACTTTTCCGCAGTGGCAGAAGCAGTGGATATTCTGGGAGGTGTGGAAATGGAGGTGACCAGTGAAGAGGTGGATCATCTTAATAACTACTGCATTGAAACCTCCAAAGTAACCGGAAAAAGCTACAGTCCCCTGTCAGGAGCCGGCACCTATAATCTGAATGGAGTACAGGCAGTTTCCTACGGAAGAATCCGGTATACGATAGGAGACGATTTTAAAAGAACGGAACGTCAGCGGGAAGTTCTGGAGAAGATGGTCGAAAAGGCGCTGGCTTCAGATATGGCTACCATCAATGAACTGATTGATACCGTATTTCCTGATGTTAAGACCAGTCTGTCAAAAACTGAAATTCTGGCCCTTGCAGCAGATGCGTTTCAGTATAAAATGGGAGAAACGGCAGGTTTTCCATTTGACAGAGGAAGTGCAGTGGTAAGTATTTCCTACCAGAAAGGCAGTCAGGACTGCGTAATTCCTGCGGATCTGGCTTCTAATGTGAAACAGCTTCATGATTTTCTTTATGGAACAGATGATTATCAGGTGACGGAAAGCGTGCAGAGCATCAGTGACGAAATTGTGTACCGCACAGGCGTGAGGGCAGACAAGAGTGAATAACAGGAGGACATCATATGTGTGGAATTGTAGGGTATATCGGTGAATCTCAGGCGGCGCCTGTTTTACTGGAGGGTTTGTCAAAACTGGAATACAGAGGATACGATTCAGCAGGAATTGCAGTGTATGACGGAGAGAACATTCAGGTCAGGAAAGCGGTGGGGCGTCTGAAAGTGCTCAGTGAGCTGACCCATGACGGAGCTACCATGCCAGGGTTATCCGGAATCGGGCATACGCGCTGGGCTACGCATGGAGCTCCGTCCCACGATAATGCACATCCTCATTATAATCAGACAGAAACCATTGCAGTGGTTCATAATGGAATTATTGAAAATTATCTGAAACTGCGGAAGCGTCTGGAGCAGAAAGGATATCAGTTTCTGTCGGATACGGACACAGAAGTTGTTGCCCATCTTCTGGACCGTTATTATAAAGGGGATCCGGTGGAGGCTATTACCAAGGTAATGCACAGGGTGGAAGGATCCTATGCACTGGGGATTATTTTTAAAGAACATCCGGATAAAATCTATGCGGTCCGTAAGGACAGCCCATTGATTGTGGGCCATGGAAAGGACGGGAATCTCATTGCGTCCGATGTGCCCGCCGTATTAAAATATACCAGAAATGTTTATTTTATACAGAATGAAGAAATTGCAGTTTTAACTGGCGAAAGCATTGATTTTTACAATGTGGACGGAGAGGAAATACAGAAGGAATCCACTGCCATAGACTGGGATATCAATGCAGCGGAAAAAGGCGGCTATGAACATTTCATGTTAAAGGAAATGTATGAACAGCCTCAGACTGTAAGAGATACCCTGAATCCCAGGATTAAGGAAGGAGCCATTGTGATTGAGGAACTTGGCATGAGTGATGAGGAGATCCGCTCTGTCCGCAGAATCCATATTGTTGCCTGTGGTTCCGCATACCATACTGGTGTTACCGCAAAATATATTTTTGAGGGAATGGCCAGAATTCCCGTGGAAGTGGATCTGGCTTCTGAGTTCCGCTACCGCAATCCCATTCTGGAGCCGGAAGACCTTGTGATTATTATCAGTCAGTCCGGAGAAACTGCGGATTCTCTGGCAGCATTGCGGGAAGCAAAAAAGCATGGTGTAAAAACCCTTGGAATTGTCAATGTGGTGGGAAGTTCCATTGCCAGGGAGGCAGACAGGGTTATGTATACCTGGGCCGGCCCGGAAATTGCAGTGGCAACCACCAAAGCCTACAGCGCCCAGTTAATTGCAGAATATCTGCTGGCCATTAAATTTGCACAGGTGCGCGGAGAGATTACAGAAAATGAAGTGGCAGGATTTTTGAGAGATTTACAGAAACTGCCGGAACAGATAGAAATGCTTCTGAGCAACAAAGAAAAAATACAGCATTTTGCCAATCGTTATATTGCGGCAAAAGACGTATTTTTTGTGGGCCGGGGCATTGATTATGCCATTTCTCTGGAAGGTTCCCTGAAATTAAAGGAAATTTCCTATATTCATTCGGAAGCCTATGCGGCAGGAGAGTTAAAACATGGCACCATTTCCCTGATTGAGGAAGGGACGCTGGTGGCCGCTGTGATAACGCAGGAAGATTTATATAAAAAAACCATCAGTAATATTGTGGAGCTGAGCAGCAGAGGTGCTTTTGTCCTTGCAGTGACCAATGCAGGCAACCGGGACATTGAGAAGGCAGCCGATTATGTCATCTACATTCCTCAAACTAACCGGTATTTTACCAATTCTCTGGCAATTATTCCCCTGCAGCTTTTCAGCTATTATGTATCTGTAGGAAAAGGCTGTGACGTGGACAAGCCCAGGAATCTGGCAAAATCCGTTACGGTGGAATGAGTTTGTTATCTGTCATGAGGAAAAGCCCTGATGGAAGGCAGATACTGGTATGATTTACCCTTGCAAAATAATTGAAAATAAGATACAATGAGAAACCGGCGGCAGAATTGCTGCCGGTTTTTAATCTTACAGGAAATACCTTGTTACGCTAATGTGCGAAAGTATTTCCTGTAAGATTAAAAACAATTATGCGAACTCGTGCGAATAGAAGATGTAGCTAAAGCGACCGCACTCGACGCAGCAAACTGTCCAGGTCTCTTATGAATGAGGGGTTCAGGGAGCCCCTGCGGACCTGTCCGCTTTGTTCTTCTATAGGAAATTCCTCTGGATTTCCTATAGAAGAACAAAACAATGATGCGCAGCTCGCGGGGGTGATGTTTATTGCTGGGCAATCCGCTCGCGCGCGGAGAATGCGCTATGCGCATTCTTTTTTACTTACAGGAGATTCTGAATATGAAAATAAGAGGATATTATGAAAAAGATGATAAAACAATTTTGCAGATTCAGTATGGTGGGAGCAGGGTCTTTTCTGGTGGATTATGCGCTGCTGTTTATATTTACGGAAACCGTTCACATGCATTACCTCCTGTCGTCCATGCTGTCCTTTTCTGCAGCAACAGCATTTAACTATATATACAGTACAAAATATGTATTTGAATGTGCCGGAGAACAGAAAAGAAAAGGGGAATTCAGTATTTTTCTGCTGTTGAGTGGCTGCGGACTTCTGATGAATTCTTTGATTATGAAATGGTTTGTGGAACACCTGGAACTGCATTATATGGCAGCAAAAATATGTGCGGCTCTGCTGGTGTCTTTCTGGAATTTCAGTTCCAGGAAAGTGTTTCTGGAAGATGGGATAAGGCAGAGGATTGCAGGCAGGAGAAAGGAACTGCTTTAAATTGATAATAGATTAAAAGGTATGATTTTTTGATAAAGTCATTAAAAAAAATAAAAAGGCATTTTCCTGATGCTGGTATCTTCTCCTTGTGTCTGTATTATCCTGCTGCATTCTGAAAGAGAATATTACAGGCAAAAAAATTACGGGAGTGGCATTGATTCTGGCAGGAGCCATAATGGTTTCCGTGTAAGCGTCCCATTGCCTCCTGCCAGGTTTGCCCTGATTCTTTTAATCAGGTTTTTTAATGGCCTTTGCTTTATAGAAAAAGGTGCTTTCCGGTAAATTGCAGGCTCTGGCGGCCTGCTTTAATGTTATTTTTTTCTGATTCCAGTTCTCATACACCTCATAAAAATTTCAAATCGCCGCTTATTATCATAAAGGAAAAAGTATCAGAACAATATCACGCATTTTTAAAATATTTGTCACATTTTTATCACAAATATTCCGTAAACTGCTTAATAGATAAAACAAAGCAAAGGAAACAGCCGCGAAAGGAGAATCTGTTATGGAAAATAATAACAATAACAATGGTCAGAATTCGGATTCCTTATATTCATACAGCTATCTCAATCAGGAGAATCAGGAACGGAATCCCAATTATTATGAGAGAAAAGAGGAAAACAGCCAGCCGGCTTCAGAATCGGTAACAACTCACAACGGTGAGAGAATTTACACAGCGGGAGAACCATATCAGAGAGATGACCGGCAGTTCTACACTACCGGACAGACAGGTGAGCAGCAGTTTGATGCAGCCGGACAGACTCAGGGAAGCCAGCAGACGGAAAGCCGGGACTGTACGGATGGACAGACTGCAAACCAGTGGAATTCAGGCGCTGATAAGAAAAAGAAACCCAAAAAAGTCAGAGAGAAAAAGCACCATGGATTTGGGATGGCAATGGCAAAGTGTGCAGCCCTTGCTCTGGTATTCGGACTGGTTTCCGGTACGGTATTTTACGGAACAGGACTGGCTTTTGAGTATACCAGAGGAACTTCCGGAAGCACAGCGTTAGAGACTACCGCGGGAGGCAGCAATAAAAAAGACGGAACCACTTCCAATACAGGAAATGTTCCCGCTACAGGCGTGAGCACAGCAACCATCATCAATGACGTATCGGATATTGTGGAAAATGTAATGCCTTCCATTGTGTCCATTACCAATATGGGCCAGACAGAGCTTGGAAGAGATTTCTTCGGACGTTCTTTTGTACAGGATACGGAAAGTGCAGGAAGCGGCATTATTATTGGCCAGACAGAAGAAGAACTTTATGTTGCCACCAATAATCATGTGGTTGCAAATGCCACCCAGCTTACGGTGAATTTCCATGACGATCAGAATGTTGTTGCAGAGATTAAAGGTACAGACCCCAGCACAGATCTGGCAGTGCTGTCCATCCCCGTTAAATCCATTCCGGCAGAAACCATGGAAAAAATAAAAGTGGCAACCCTGGGCAACTCTGAGAACGTACGCGTGGGCCAGGCAGTAGTGGCTATTGGAAATGCACTGGGTTATGGCCAGTCTGTTACCACAGGCGTAATCAGTGCAGTAGACCGGGAAGTAACAGTACAGGATGAAAATACCGGAACCTCCATCACCAATGACCTGCTTCAGACCAGCGCGGCAATTAATCCCGGAAACAGCGGCGGTGCATTGCTGAATATGAATGGTGAAGTAATCGGAATCAATTCCGTAAAATATTCAGATACCCAGGTGGAAGGGATGGGATTTTCCATTCCGGTTTCCGCAGCGGAACCCATTATCAATGATTTGATTACAAGAGAAATAGTAGACGAGTCCAACTCCGCATACCTGGGTGTGTCCGGGCAGGATGTGACAGAAGACCTGGCAGAAGATTTTGGTATGCCAGAAGGACTGTACATTACATTTGTCCAGGAAAACAGCGCTGCAGAGCAGGCAGGAATTAAAAAAGGCGACGTTATTACAGAATTTGACGGAAGAAAAATCAGATCCATGGAGGGACTGTCAGATATCATACAGTATTATGCAGCAGGCAGTGAAGTGGAGATTATTATTCAGACCAGTCAGAACGGAGAATGGCAGGAGCAGAAGGTAACTGCCAGACTGGGAAAAAAGAATACGCAGGCCCAGTAACAGAAGGCAGGGTTTCCCCCATGCATTTCCTTACAGTAAGGCTGTGAACAAAATGCCCGGAAAGAAACAGAACGATGATTTTTTTCTTTTAAAATACCGGAGAATGTGATAAAATAAACAGGAATTCTTTTTGCAGGAATCAATGCGAAAAAACGAAAATGCCAATCTGGAATCTGTCCGGATTGGCGTTTCATCATACAGGAAAGATGGGAGGTTTTTATGAGAAAGAAAAGAATCGTAATTGCTCTTGGTCATGATGCCCTTGGAACCACACTGCCGGAACAGAAAAGCGCCACGAAGAAAACGGCCGGAGCAGTGGTGGATTTTATAAAAGACGATTATCAGGTGGTGATTTCCCATAGCAACGGACCTCAGGTGGGAATGATCCATACTGCAATGGCAGAATTCTGTAGAATCTATCCGGAGTATACAGCTACGCCCATGTCAGTCTGTTCTGCCATGAGTCAGGGTTATATTGGATACGATCTGCAGAACGCTATCCGAACCGAGCTTTTGAACCGGGGAATTTACAAGCCGGTTTCTACCATTCTGACCCAGGTGAGTGTGGACCCCTATGACGAAGCCTTTTACCGGCCTTCCAAAGAAATCGGACGTTATATGACGGAAGAGGAAGCGGAGGCAGAAGAGAAAAAAGGGAATCATGTGGTAAAAACAGAACAGGGATACCGCAGAATAGTGGCGGCGCCCCGGCCAATGGATATTGTGGAGATTGATGCTGTCAGAGCTCTTCTGGATGCAGACCAGATTGTAATTGCCTGCGGCGGCGGAGGAATTCCCGTCCTTGCCCAGGGACATAAGCTGAAAGGGGCCAGTGCAGTGATTGAAAAGGATTCCGCGGCAGGAAAACTGGCAGATCTGGTGGACGCGGAACGTCTGGTGATCCTGACAGGAGTGGAACAGGTCTGTCTGAATTTTGGGACAGAGCAGGAGACACCCATAGATGAAATGACCATAGAACAGGCCAGAAGCTACATGGAAGAAGGACAGTTTGAAGCGGGCACCATGCTGCCAAAAATCGAGGCGGCTATCGAATTTATCGGCAATTCTGCAGTGCGCAGCGCACTGATTACCAGGCTGGAAGTTTCACGCGAGGGTGTGAAAAGAACGCCTGGAACACTGATACACAAGTAAGGCCCGCTTTGTTTTAGTTCCAGAGAAAAGAGAAACCGTAAACAGGGATACGGTTTCTTTTCTGTAGAAACAGATATTATAAATGGGAGACCACGAAAGGAGAGTAAAATGAAAAATTTAAGAAAAACAAAAATTATCTGTACGTTAGGTCCGGCAACGGACAAAGAGGAAATATTAAAACAGCTTATGATAGAGGGAATGAATGTGGCCCGATTTAATTTTTCCCACGGCACTCATGAGGAACAGGGAGAACGGCTGAAAAAAGTTCAGCGTCTGCGGAAAGAACTGGATTTGCCGGTGGCTTCTCTGCTGGATACCAAAGGTCCGGAAATCCGTCTCCGTGAACTGAAAGACGGTAAGGCAATGCTGGAAGCAGGACAGAAATTCACCCTCACAACGGAAGAAATCCTGGGAGACGCAAACCGGGTTTCCATAACTTATAAAAATCTGGTAAAAGATGTGGAGCCAGGATGCAGGATTCTCATTGACGATGGACTGATTGAACTTATTGTGGATGAGGTAACCGACACAGAGATCGTCTGTCATGTGATAAACGGGGGCATGATTTCCAATAAGAAGGGAGTCAATGTGCCCAATGTGGAACTGACCATGCCTTATATCAGTGAAAAGGATTATGAGGATATCGTATTCGGCATTGAAAATGACTTTGACTTTGTGGCGGCATCTTTTGTGCGGACAGCCGATGACGTGCTGCAGATACGGAAAATTTTTGAGGAAAAGAACTGCAATAACATCAACATTATTTCAAAAATTGAAAATATGCAGGGTGTGGAAAATATTGACGAAATTATCCGGGTATCCGATGGAATCATGGTGGCAAGAGGAGATATGGGTGTGGAAATACCTCTGGAAGACGTGCCGGTTATCCAGAAAATGATGATTAAGAAAGTAATTGAGGCCGGAAAACAGGTCATTACCGCCACCCAGATGCTGGACTCCATGATGAAGAACCCAAGGCCCACCCGTGCAGAGGCTACTGACGTGGCCAATGCCATTTACGACGGAACCAGCGCGATTATGCTTTCCGGAGAAACCGCAGCAGGGCTTTACCCTGTGGAGGCTTTAAAAACCATGGTAAAAATTGCCATCCGCACCGAGCAGGATATCAATTACACTGCCCGGTTTAAAGCAAGACAGAATCCGGATAATCCAGATATTACCAATGCCATTTCCCATGCCACCTGTACGACGGCAAATGATCTGAATGCTGCGGCGATAATTACCGTTACCCAGTCGGGAAGGACAGCCCGTATGATTTCCAAATACAGGCCTGACTGTACCATTATCGGAGGAAGCATGTACCCCAAGGTATGCCGTCAGTTAAACCTTTCCTGGGGTGTGACGCCCCTGATTATGGAGCCCAAGGAAGATGCGGACGAACTGTTTGAGCATGCGGTGGATGTGGTAGAACGGGCCGGCCTGATTTCCATGGGAGATATTACGGTGATTACCGGCGGAGTGCCCCTGGGCGTATCCGGAACAACCAATATTCTGAAAGTCCATGTGGCAGGCCATATTCTGCTTACCGGAGATGGAATCAATGAGAAATCTGTGTCCGCCAGTCTCTGTGTCTGCAAAAATGTGGCTGACCTGCGGCGGAATTTCAAAGCAGGGGACATTATTGTGGCAAAGGAAACCAGTAATGAGATGATGGAGCAGATCCGGGAGGCTTCCGGTTTGATTGTGGAAGCAGGCGGGAGCGGTTCCCATGCGGTGATTGCAGGGCTGAGCCTGGATATTCCGGTGCTTGTTCATGCGGAATATGCCACCGATATTTTAAAAACAGGAGCATACGTTACTCTGGACGCAAAAGAAGGAATTGTAAGCTGTAATCGCTGAACAGGAAGAAAAAGGGAAGGGGATTCAGATGAAAAAATACAGGAAAATACCGATAAAGCTGGCATTTTTGATGATCATAGCGGTACTGTGCAGCGGCTGTGGAAATGCTGCGGACAATGCCGGGTTAAAATCACAGGCTCCAAAGCAGCAGACAGAAGAACAGGATTCTTCCGGGATGCAGACAGCGGAGAATGAAAAGCAGCCGGATTCGGAAGATACAGAAGAATCTCCTCAGGAAGGGAATCCGGAACCGGAAGAAAATCCGGAACCGGAGGAACCGGCCGGTCCGGCATTGAATAAAGAAACTGTGGTATATGCCAGGGAAGAAGTGGTGACGACTTCTTCCGTCAATGTGCGGACAGCGCCTTCTACGGACAGCGAAGTGTATCAGACGGCGGCCCGCAGAAGTGAATTTGTACGGACAGCGGACGACGGAACCTGGAGTGCGGTGGAGTTGGAAGGAAAGGAATACTACATTGCTTCCGAATATCTGAAACTGAAATCAGAAATGACAGATAACGGATATCTGGTGGTGATTGACGCAGGGCATCAGGGCAAAGGGAACAGTGAGCAGGAGCCCATTGGCCCCGGAGCTTCCGAAACCAAGGCAAAAGTAGCCAGCGGTACTTCCGGCTGTGCCAGCGGCCTGAATGAATACGAGCTGACCCTTGCGGTATCACTGAAGCTGCAGGCGGAACTGGAAGCCAGAGGATATCAGGTTCTTATGGTCCGTACCAGCCATGATGTGAATATCAGCAACAGCGAACGGGCGGCGGTGGCCAACAATGCCGGAGCCGACGCATTTATCCGGGTACATGCCAACGGTTCAGACGACAGCAGTGAGCACGGGATTCTGACCATCTGCCCCACCTCTGCCAATCCCTATATGGGAAATCTCTACAGCCAGTGCCGGAGTCTGTCCGAATGTGTGCTGGACGGAGCGGTGAATGCCACCGGAGCCAATAAGAAATATATCTGGGAGACGGATACCATGAGCGGAATTAACTGGTGTACCGTTCCTGTTACCATTGTGGAAATGGGTTTTATGACTAATCCCACAGAGGATCTGAATATGGCGGATGACGGATATCAGAGTCAGCTTGCCGCAGGCATTGCGGACGGGGTGGACGCATATTTTGGGAATTAAGCCGAAGGCTGTAATCTGTTTCAGAAGTGTATTTTCACAGGGATTCAGGTGTCAGAAGTGCCTGAATCCTGTAAATGAAGGAGAATAGGATGAGGCATCATCTGATTATAGAAAAGTTTGGAAAAATTGAACGGGCAGATATACAAATGGCCCCTTTTACTCTGTTTGTGGGGGATAATAACAGTGGGAAAAGTTATCTCCTGTCATTGCTGTGGGGAATTTACACCGCAGATGAATCTTCCGTTCTTTTCGCAGGTTTACAAAAATTAAAACGGGAAGTTTATGAAGAAATTTATGGGAGGCTCTGTCATCTGTTACGAAATTCAGGCGGAAATCAGGGACAGAAAATAAAAATAGCTTCTGTAAAATTTTTAGAAGTGCTGAATGCTGCATTAAAAAAGAATAAAAACAGATTTGTGTCAGAGATTTTCAATTCTGAACAGGTATCTATTCAACATCTTTTTGTGGAAATCCAGGAGAATTTCGAGGTGATTGTAGAAAACCGGAAAGAAGGAGAGTTTACAGAGGTTTCTTTTGCTGAAAAAAAATCTGTTTTATTTTCAGAGAAGATGATGGAACAGGAACCTGAGATGGCAGCCAGGATAGTTTTCAGGCATATTCTGCTGTGGTTTCTGAAAGGAAACATTAGAGATTATTACAGTTCCAATGTGGTATATCTTCCGGCGGCAAGGACAGGTTTTATGCTGACCAGAAACATAATAAATAAAGTCGGAAGGCAGGCGGCCTATAATGTATCCGGATTGCATGATATGGGAGAGAAAGAGGATATGGAGCCTTTTACCAGACCGATTATTCATTTTTTGGACATATTGGAGAGCCTTTCTTTAGAACATAAAACAAAGTATGGAGAAATTGCTGACTGGATTACGCAAAATATGACCCATGGAGAGCTTCAGTATGGCAGTGATGCAAACAGAAATGAAATCAGATATGTGCCGCAGGAAAGTGAAATCAGTCTGCCATTGCGTACAACTTCAGCAGTAGTAACAGAATTAACACCTTTATTGCTGATTTTGAAATATAAACGTATGTTGAGTACTGTTTGCTATGAAGAACCGGAAATGTGTCTTCATCCCAAATTGCAGCAGGAGATGGGCAGATTGCTGGTACGTCTTGTAAACAGCGGAATTTCCATGATTGTAACAACCCACAGCGATATTATTGTCCAGCATATCAATAACATGTGCAGCCTGAAGGAAAAGGGTGCTTCAGAGGAATTACTGGAGAAGCTGGGGCTGAACCGGGAAGATTTGATGGACATACGGGATGTGGCTGTTTATCAGTTTACGGATAAGGGAATGTATTCTGAAATGGAACGGAAACTTCCTGTGGACGGAGAGTTCAGAGTAGAAACATTTACAAATGCACTGATGAAGATATTGGAGCAAACTTCAGAAGTACAGGATTTTGAGGGGGAATAATATGTTTCCGCTGCATGTGGAGAAAAAGCTGCAGATGTTTCAGAAAGAAAAGTATGCAGTATTGAATGAGAATGAACAGAAAGAACTGGAGGAAAAAAGTGAGAGCGGCAGGGTGAAACTTACATTTACTGTTCTGGGAGAGACATTGATTCTGTTATCTCCGGAACACAATGTATTGCCCTGGCTGGATGGAAAACAGAAGGGGGGCAACATCCTGTGCAGATATTTTTGTGTACAGATGGGAGGAAAACAGGGAAGTATGGGATTTGCATGTAATTGAGTTTAAAAAGACGATCAATACCGGCTCCCTTGGCAAATCAAAATGGCAGTTTACCATGGGAATTTATAATGCCCGTGCAGTTGCTGCTTTTTTGGGGATGGAACTGGAAAATATTTATCTGTATTCCGGATACAGGAAGGATAATCTGTCTTCCATGCAAAATGAGTCTCTGATTGCTCTGAGAGCCAGCAATAACAGAGATAAATTAAAGGAAATAAAGCAGTGGAATAATGATGTATGCGAGCTGGAACTGGACGGAACAAACAGAATGCTGCCTCATCAGAAAATAAAATTGAATCAGGATGGTGACGGAACCTTATGTATCTGAAAATAAGCATCTTCAAATTCAGAAAAACCGGTTCAGCAGTCCATCCAGAACCTGAAGCAAAACAGATAAAAATCCCCATCCCATGCCGAGCATGGCCCACAGATAGAAAGCCAGTTCCATAAAAAGCCAGTTTCCTGTGAGAAACAGATACGGAACCAGCAGCAGAAGCAGAAGGCCGGCTGCTGTGGCCAGTAAAACGCCTGTGTATCCCAGATAAGTCAGTTTTCCCATATCTGCTCCGTGAATATCCTTTTCACATTGCAGCAGGGTAAAAAAATGCTGATACAGGGTTTTTGCCCGAAAAGCCCGGATATATCTGTGGCCGCCCCGGAAACTTCGGTATTCACAGCCTGCGGCCAGAGCAACATAAACCCCTGCTATACACAATACCAGTCTTAATATTCTGAAAATCATATCTTAATCTCCTGGTTTTGAAAATGTAAAATCAGTCTGTTCTTTCAACAAACAGATGTGAATTTTTGTATTCATGTTCCAGCAGCCATTCTTTGATATCCAGTCCGCCGGCATAACCCACAAGGGAACCGTTGCTTCCTATGACCCGGTGACAGGGAATGATAATCATGATGGGGTTGCGGTTATTTGCCATACCCACTGCCCGGCAGCCCCTGGGATTTTCGATCTGTACAGCAATTTCTTTATAGCTGCGTGTTTCCCCATAGGGAATGGTACATAAAGCCTTCCAGGCTTTTTGCTGAAATAAGGTTCCACAGGGGTTCAGAGGAAGGTCGAAAGCCTTCCGACTGCCTTGAAAGTATTCGGTAAGCTGGGTTCTGGCAGAGCGGATAAGAACAGTATCTTTCTGCCTGGCAGGGAAATCAGCCGGAAGTTTTTCCCGGTCAGACAGACACAGGCGTGTCAGGTACCCGTGTTCCTCCAGAATCAGCATGGTGCCCAGAGGGGAGGAATAGTAATCCAGATATTTCATGATTGCAGCCTTTCTTTTTTCAGATGTAATGTGTAATCAGTATACAATAAAATTAAGAAAAATAAAAGGAGAACATACAAATGACAGTCCTGTTTTCCGGAAATCCGGAAGAATGCAATATCCAAATCAGAAAACAGCTGGAGCAGCTTGCGGAGCCGGAATTTCAGCAGTTTACTTCGAAACTGCTGCCGGGAGTGGAGCATATTCTGGGGGTGCGTTTGCCCCTGCTGCGCAGTCTGGCCAGGCAGCTTGCAAAAGAAGAATGGAAAACGTATCTCTGTCATGCTGTTGATGACAGTTATGAAGAAGTAATGCTGCAGGGGATGGTTTTGGGATATGCCAGAGGAGATTTACAGGAAAAGAGGAAGTTTCTGGAAACATTTATTCCCAAAATAAATAACTGGTCGGTCTGTGACAGCGTATGTTCCACCATCAAACTGGCCAGAAGCCAGCCAGCGGAATTCTGGGAATTTCTGCAGCAGTACTTAAACAGCAGGGAGGAATTTCAGATTCGTTTTGGGCTGGTACAGCTTCTGGACTATTATGTAAATGAAACGTATCTTGAAAGAGTGCTGGAAGCGGTGCAGCAGGTGCAGCAGGAGGCTTATTATGTCAACATGGCACAGGCCTGGGCAATATCCATCTGCTACCGGGAGTTTCCGGAAGCAACACTGCCGGTTCTTAAGAAAAATACTCTGAATGATTTTACCCATAACAAGGCCATTCAGAAGATTACAGAGTCTCTGAAAGTGTCCGGGGAGAAGAAAGAGCTGGTGAAAACCCTGAGACGGCAGTAAATCTGATTTTACGGTTCTCTGCTCTGATAAGATATTTGTTTTTCATATTCGCCCGATTCCATTGACGATAAGGCCGTAAAACTTTATAATAAGCCCTGAGGCAGTTATACAGTCAGTTATATTATGAAAGAAAGAAGGTGACACAATGGTAGAATTAGACCAGTTCAAAACAACTTTGAACACCTACAAAGGACCATTAGTGGAAGTGAGGGATTCACTTTAACCTGGCAAATAAAGAAAAGAAAATCCAGGAACTGGAACGGGAAATGGAAGCCCCGGATTTTTGGGATAATACGGAGCTTTCCCAGATAAAAATGAAAGAGCTGAAAAGTCTGAAAGATGATGTGGAGACCTATGCACAGCTTTCCGGCCAGTACGAAGATATTGAGACCCTGCTGGAAATGGGCTATGAAGAGAATGATGCTTCTCTGATACCGGAAATTGAGGAGTCCCTGCAGGAGTTTGAAAGTACATTTGAAACTATCAGGATTAAGACATTGCTTTCCGGGGAATACGACGGGGAAAACGCCATTGTCTCTCTCCATGCGGGAGCGGGAGGAACGGAATCCTGTGACTGGAATTCCATGCTGTACCGGATGTATAAACGGTGGGCGGAAGACCGGGGATATGAGGTGGAAGTGCTGGATTCCCTGGACGGAGAGGAAGCGGGGATCAAATCCATTACCTTTGAGGTGCGGGGAGAAAATGCCTATGGGTACCTGAAATCCGAAAAAGGCGTGCACCGTCTGGTGCGGATTTCGCCGTTTAATGCAGCAGGCAAGAGGCAGACCTCTTTTGCTTCCTGTGATGTAATGCCGGATATTGAAAAGGATCTGGACATTGAAGTAAAAGACGATGAACTTCGGATTGACACCTACCGTTCCAGCGGGGCCGGCGGGCAGCATATCAACAAGACCTCCTCTGCGATTCGTATTACCCATCTTCCCACAGGAATAGTGGTGCAGTGTCAGAACGAGCGTTCTCAGCATATGAATAAGGATAAGGCCATGCAGATGCTGAAAGCGAAACTCTATCTGTTAAAACAGGAAGAAAACGAGAAAAAAGCAGCGGATATCCGGGGAGAAGTAACGGAAATTGGCTGGGGAAACCAGATTCGTTCTTACGTCATGCAGCCCTATACCATGGTAAAAGATCACCGTACCAATGCGGAAACAGGAAATGTGGACAGTGTGATGGACGGGAAACTTGATGTGTTTATCAATGCTTACCTGAAGTGGAAAAGTCTGGGAAAAACACAGTAACGGTTGTATCAGGCCCGCCGCCTTGCGGGCCTGCGGCTGTTTATGCACAGGGGCGCATAAGGAAACTGGCTGTTTACGCAGTATGTGCCCCGGGTACAGCAGGCAGGAGAAGAAACCTTTCCTGCCAGGCTGTGACAGAGTACAGGAGGAAGAAAAATGGGAATTATCAGAGCGGCAGTGCAGTCAGTGTCCGGAGGACTGGCAGACCAGTGGCTGGAAGTATATGAACCGGGAGACATGGGAGACAGAACGGTATTTACCAGAGGCGTCAGGACCAGGAAGGGCGAAAATGTAAAAGGAACCGATGATACGGTAAGTAACGGATCTGTAATCCATGTATATGACAATCAGTTTATGATGCTGGTGGACGGAGGGAAAATCGTAGATTATACAGCGGAATCGGGATACTACGAGGTAGACAATTCCGCACTGCCTTCCCTGTTTAACGGTCAGCTGAAGGACGCGGTGAAGGAATCTTTTCAGCGTATCAGATTCGGCGGTCAGACCCCCGCCATGCAGAAAGTATTTTATATCAATCTGCAGGAAATCAAGGGGATAAAATTCGGCACCAGAAATCCCATCAATTATTTTGATAATTTTTACAATGCAGAGCTGTTTCTGCGCCCATGGGACTTATTCCATTAAAATTACAGATCCCATACGGTTTTACGGGGAAGCAATTCCCAAAAATGAGGAGCAGGTGGAAATAGAAGATATCAACGAGCAGTACCTTTCAGAATTTCTGGAAGCAATGCAGTCTGCCATCAATCAGATGTCAGCCGACGGAATCCGTATTTCCCACGTAGCCTCCAAAGGACGGGAACTGGGAAAATATATGGCGGATACCCTGGATGAAGACTGGAACCGGATGCGCGGAATGGAAGTTCAGGCAGTGGGAATTGCCAGCGTTTCCTATGATGAAAAATCCACAGAGCTGATTAATATGCGAAACGAAGGAGCCATGCTCGGCGATCCAACGGTGCGGGAAGGATATCTGCAGGGGCATATGGCCCGTGGACTGGAAGCAGCGGGTTCGAATGCCAACGGAGCCATGGCCGGATTTATGGGAATGGGCGTTGGTATGCAGGCCGGCGGAAACGCCATGGGAGCGGCTTCCGCAGCCAATATGCAGCAAATGCAGATGCAGAATGCTCAGAACATGCAGCAGAACCGGAGCGGACAGCAGTTCCAGTCACAGGCTGCCGGAAATACAGCAGGATGGACCTGTGAGTGCGGAGCAGTAAACAGCGGAAAATTCTGTTCCGAGTGTGGGAAGCCCCAGCCAAAAAAACCGGAAGAATGGACCTGCAAATGCGGCCACAGGAACCAGGGGAAATTCTGCTCCGAGTGCGGAGCGCCGAAGGCAGAACAGCCTGGTACATGGACCTGTAAGTGCGGAGCGGTAAACAGCGGAAAGTTCTGTTCTGACTGCGGAAAACCGGTACAGTAGGGAAACAGAAGAGACAGGGAGAATACAAATGTCAGTGATCAGTTATAAATGTCCAAACTGCGACGGTGAACTGGTATTCCATCCGAGAACGCAGAAGTACAGGTGTGAATACTGTATTTCTGCGTTTTCGCAGGAAGAATTAAATCGGATGCAGCCCGAAACATCGAAAGAAAAACAGGAAGATGTCTCGTCCGGCAAGACCCGGAATCAGGAAGGCAGTGTTTACAGCTGTCCCAGCTGCGGGGCCCAGGTTGTGACGGATAAAACCACCGCGGCGTCATTTTGTTACTATTGTCATAATCCGGTGGTGCTGTCCGGAAGGGTATCCGGGGAATTCATGCCCCATAAAATCATTCCTTTTGCCATTGACAAAGAGCAGGCTGCGGAGAAATTTCTGGAATATGTGCACAGTAAAAAATTTGTTCCGAGAGCTTTTTTTAAAAAAAGCCAGATGGAAAAAATAACCGGTGTCTATTTCCCCTACTGGCTGGTGGATCTGGATTTTGAAGGAACATTACAGGCGGAAGGAAAAAAGGTTCGGGTCTGGCGCGAAAAAGACACAGAATACACCGAGACAAAACTGTATTGGGTGGAACGGAGAGGGGATATTCATCTGGAGGATATCACCAGAAATGCTCTGACAAAAGCCAACAATAAACTTTCTCTGGGGGTTCTGCCCTACGATATGAGCAGAGCCAGGGACTTTCAGATGGGCTATCTGTCGGGATTTCTGGCAGAAAAGCGCGATATAGAACAGAGAGATCTGGAAACAGGTGTGGGGAGAGAGGCCGGAGATTATGGAGGGAAAATGCTTCGTGATACGGTTCACGGGTACGATTCCCTGTCTGTAAAAAAATGTACTTTTGACGTCCGGCGGCAAAACTGGGAATATGTGTTCCTTCCCGTCTGGACCGTAACCTATGAAGGCAGGGACGGAAAGGTTTACTATTATTCCATGAACGGACAGAATGGGAAAGTATGCGGTGAACTCCCTGTTGATTATAAAAAAGTGTTTCTGTTCAGCGGCCTGATTGCACTGATTGTATTTCTGCTTGGACTGACAGGAGGGTATTTCTTATGAATCTGTACAGCATATGTTCCGGTCAGCAGACGGGAAGAACAGGATATTTTAAGAGGAAGCATGGAAGAGCGAAGATGCTGATGTGGATGTTTCTGGTACTCTGTCTGACGTTACCTGTAAAAACACAGGCGGCGGAGCGGGCAGTCACCGTCCAGGCGGGAATTCTGACGGAAGAAGAGATACAGGAACTTACCCGTCAGGCTGAAGAACTGGAACAGGATACCGGGGTATATGAATCAGAATATCCGGAAGATACCAAAGAAGCAGCAGATGACCAGGAAGAACGCCGAAGCATTACAGACACAGAACTGCTGATTGCGGCAGTGGCAGCGCTGGCAGCCGGAGGTATTACCGCAGGTAATATTATAGTGAAATACCGGCTGAGATTTGGGGGTTACCGATATCCTGTGGAAAAGAACGGAAACTTAAATCTTCGTATCCAGGAAGAACGGCTGGTGAACCAGTTTGTGAAAAAACGGGATATATCCAAATGAAATTCCGGAGGCATCCGGAAATTAAAAAAACAGGTTGCATTCAGAAAACAAATGTGCTAATATCTTTCCTGTGAGTACATATGTATTTCACAGAAATACAGAAAGCGGTATGGAGGCAGCAGTGGGGGTATCCGAACTGTTGTATGTGGAAAAGGCCGGAGGGCGCCATGGAAGAAAAGACGAAATATTTTGTGTTGAAGAAAAAAGCGGTTCCGGAAGTGCTGCTGAAAGTAGTGGAGGCAAAGCGTCTGCTGGAGTCAGAACGGGCAGAATCTGTGCAGGAGGCTACAGAACTGGTGGGAATCAGCCGCAGTTCTTTTTATAAATACAAGGATGATATTTTTCCCTTTCATGACAATGCCAGGGGGAAAACCATCACAATGGTGATTCAGATGGATGACGAACCGGGACTGCTCTCTCTGGTACTGGGAATTGTGGCAGATTTCCATGCCAATATTCTTACCATTCATCAGAGTATTCCGGTAAATGGAGTAGCGTCCCTGACTTTAAGTGTGGACGTGCTTCCGGACACAAAAAACGTGTCTCAGATGATAGAGAATATTGAACAGCAAAAGGGAGTTCACTATGTGAAAATATTGGCCAGAGAGTAAGTCAGGAACATGCAGAATGGAGGAAATTTATGATAAAAATTGCAATTTTAGGATACGGAACCATAGGTTCCGGGGTGGTGGAGGTACTGAACACCAACCAGGAAAGCATTGCAAAACGTGCAGGAGATGAAATTGAGGTCAGGTATATTCTGGATTTGCGGGATTTTCCGGGAGACCCCATGGAGAAAAAAATAGTACATGATTATGATATTATTGCGGATGATCCGGAAATCCAGGTAGTGGTGGAGGCCATGGGCGGCGTGGAACCGGCTTACACCTTTGTAAAGCGGGCTCTGCTGGCAGGAAAAAGCGTTACCACCTCCAACAAAGCGCTGGTGGCAAAACACGGAGCAGAACTGATTGCCATTGCCAGGGAACAGAACATTAATTTTCTGTTTGAGGCCAGCGTAGGCGGCGGAATTCCTATTATACGTCCCCTGAATTCTTCCCTGACGGCAGATGAAATTGAGGAAATTACAGGAATTTTAAATGGAACCACCAATTACATGCTGAGCAAAATGACCTTTGAAGGGCTGGAATTTGATGATGTGTTAAAAGATGCCCAGTCCAGAGGCTATGCGGAAGCCGACCCCACTGCAGATATCGAAGGCCATGATGCCTGCCGGAAAATTGCCATACTGACTTCCCTGGTGTGCGGACAGCAGGTGGATTTTGAGGAAATATATACGGAAGGAATTACGAAAATCACAGCAGCGGATATCCGTTATGCCAAAGCCATGGGCCGGGTAATCAAACTTCTGGCTACCAGCAAAAAAACAGAAGAAGGCTACTGTGCCATGGTTGCGCCCTTTCTGTTATCCCAGGAGCATCCCCTTTATAATGTAAATGATGTGTTTAACGCCATTTTTGTCCATGGAAATGTACTGGGAGACGCCATGTTTTACGGAAGCGGTGCAGGGAAACTTCCCACCGCCAGCGCAGTGGTTGCCGATATTGTGGATATTGCAAAGCATCTCCATAAAAATATACTGATTTCCTGGAGTTCCCGGAAAATGGATCTGACAGACAGCAGAAAATCTGAAAGCCGCTTTTTTGTAAGGTGCACAGATGCCAGAGAAGAGGTGCGGAAACTGTTCGGAAATGTGGAATTTGTGGAAGCAGAGGGAATTACCGGGGAGACAGGATTTCTGACCGGACAGATGACAGAGGAAGAATATGAGCAGAAAGCAGCGGGATTGAAGCACATTTTGCAGAGAATCCGCGTAGTGTAAAGCAGAAAGGATTCATTATGAAATATGTGATTGTGCTGGGGGATGGAATGGCTGATCTCCCATTGGAAGAACTGCAGGGCATGACGCCCCTGGAATATGCCCGGACACCCTGCATGGACCGGCTTGCTGCAGCAGGAGAAATCGGAATGGTTCACACCATACCGGATGGAATGGCTCCAGGAAGTGATACGGCCAATCTGTCTGTGCTGGGATACGACCCGAAGATTTATTATTCCGGCCGCTCTCCTCTGGAAGCTCTGAGTATCGGCGTGGATATGAAATCCACAGACGTGTCTTTACGCTGTAATCTGGTGACGCTGACGGAGGAAGAAAATAATTATGAAGACAGGAAAATTCTGGATCACAGTTCCGGAGAGATTTCCACGGAAGATGCGGCTGTTTTACTGGAGGCAGTAAAGAAAGAACTGGAGACGGAAACATATGGGTTTTATGCGGGAACCAGTTACCGTCATCTGCTGATCTGGCAGCAGGGACAGGTGATGGAGCTGACCCAGCCCCATGATGTGCTGGGACAGACCATTGGACAGTATCTGCCCCAGGATGAAATGCTGCGGAATATGATGAAAAAAAGTTATGATATTCTGGTAAACCATCCCATCAACCTGGAGCGGAAAAAACAGGGGCTGAATCCTGCCAATTCCTGCTGGTTCTGGGGCGCCGGAACCAGGCCTTCCCTTTCTTCTTTTGAGGAGAAAACAGGATTGAAAGGGGCCATGGTATCGGCTGTGGATTTACTGAAGGGAATTGCAGTGGGAGCTTCCATGAAAACGATTCTGGTAGAAGGGGCAAACGGCGGTCTTCATACCAACTACCGGGGGAAAGCCCAGGCGGCTGTGGATGTGCTGACAAAAGACAGTTATGATTTTGTATATGTGCATGTGGAAGCTCCGGATGAAATGGGCCATCAGGGCAGCGTAGAGAAAAAGGTGCAGGCCATTCAGTTTCTGGATGAACAGGTGATTGCTCCTGTCAAAGAGGGACTGGAACAGGCGGGAGAGGAATTCCGGCTTCTGGTTCTGCCGGATCATCCTACCCCCATCCGCATCCGAACCCATACCGGGGACGATGTGCCTTATCTTCTGTATGACAGTACCGCACCCCAGAAAAATACCTGGAAATACAATGAAAAAGAGGCGGCCGGAAGCGGCCATCGTGTTTCCAGAGGATGTGAAATGATTGATTATCTGATTTCCGGAAAATGACGAAAAAAGTTTCAGGAGAACCCTATGTTAATAGTAAAAAAATTCGGAGGAAGCTCCGTAGCAGATAAAGAACGGATTTATAATGTGGCCAGACGCTGCATGGAAGATTATCAGAAGGGAAATGATGTGGTGGTGGTATTGTCTGCCATGGGTAAAACCACGGACCATTTGCTGGAGATGGCAAAGGATATCAATCCGAATCCCTCCAGAAGAGAACTTGATATGCTTCTGACCACCGGAGAACAGACTTCCACCGCCCTGATGTCCATGGCCATGGGAGCTCTTGGCGTACCGTCTGTTTCCCTGAATGCTTTTCAGGTGGGGATGCAGACCTCCTCCAGATATGGAAATGCCCGTTTTAAGAAAATAGATACCCGGCGTATCCGGCATGAGCTGGAAAACCGGAAAATTGTTATTGTCACAGGATTCCAGGGCGTGAATAAATACGATGACGTCACCACGCTGGGCCGGGGCGGCTCTGACACCACAGCAGTGGCGCTGGCGGCGGTACTGCACGCAGACGCCTGTGAAATCTATACAGACGTGGAGGGAGTATATACTGCGGATCCGCGGATTGTGCCCAACGCCAGAAAAGTTCCGGAAATTACCTATGATGAAATGTTAGAGCTGGCCACACTGGGGGCAAAAGTGCTGCATAACCGATCCGTGGAAATGGCAAAAAAATATGGTGTGCAGCTGGTGGTCCGTTCCAGTCTGAATAACGCCGAGGGAACCATCGTAAAGGAGGAGACAGACATGGAGAGTATGCTTGTCAGCGGAGTTGCAGTAGACAAAAACACAGCCAGAATCGCAGTGTTCGGAGTAAAGGATGTACCAGGAATAGCCTTTAAAATATTTGATTTGCTGGCCAGACACCAGATCAATGTGGATATTATTCTGCAATCCATCGGCCGGGAAGGAACGAAAGATATTTCCTTTACTGTGGCCAGAGATGATGCAGAAGAAACCGTTGCCATTCTGGAAGAGCATAAAAACAGAATTACAGCCAGAGAAATCAAAGTAAATGACACCGTGGCAAAAGTGTCTGTTGTAGGAGCAGGAATGCAGTCCAATCCCGGCGTGGCTTCCCGTATGTTTGAAGCCCTCTATAATGCCGGAATTAATATCCGCATGATTGCCACATCAGAAATTCGCATTACGGTGCTGATTGATGAAGAAGATGTGGAGAAAGCCATGCGCGCAGTGCATGACCAGTTTATTGAAGAATAATCCGGGATTACAGATGAAAATCTTTTAATAAATCCACATGCCACAGAAACAGCAGCAGGTTTTTGACTATAAAATTCACAATTACAATAACAAGGGCGGCCCATATATAGCCGTCCCGGTATTTCATACCGATGTTCAGCCGGCGTCCGGAAATGCGCGCAATGGTCTGAGTGATTAAGAACCAGCCGCCCACCGCAGCGGTATAAAGAACCAGAGGATGGCAGATGAAAGAAGTGAGAAAATCACCTCTCAGAAAGGCAGCAGCAGCTCTGGTCCCGCCGCAGCCAGGGCAGTAGATTCCCAGAGTGCTTTTGACCAGGCAGGGTACCAGCAGGCTGGAAAAAAAGCCGGGGAACAGCCGGTAAAATATCCAAAATAAACACAATATGGCCAACAATGTCCAGCCGGTAAAGAACAGGGCAGTTTCTTCTTTTTCCCGTTGTCTCATAATATCATCCTTAATCATTATATTGTAAGTTCAGCCTGTTGTGGCCGAACTGTTACGAAATATTAGTATAATCTCTTTTTTCCTGTTTGTCAAAATATAAAAAGTATGATATAATATATTCTGAAAAATAGTCAGATATTGTGTTTCATAAACATAGAAATAAAAGAGAGGTGTCTGTATGGCAGGAGCAATTGGGGGAATCGGCGGCTACAGTTATAATGATTATGGAAACAGCAGCCGGTACCAGGATGGAATGAACGGGATTTACAGGAACAGCGGGGATTCCGGAGCACAGGGAACCGGCAGAACCGGAAGAGACTATGAAGCGGAGGGGGTATACTGGGATCGGGAAAGCGAAGACGATTCCGTGAAAAAAAACGGAGAGAAATGCCAGACCTGTGCAAAGCGCAGGTATCAGGACGGCTCCAATGAAAATGTTTCCTTTAAGGCGGCAGCTCATATTTCTCCTGAGGCGGCAGGCAGTGCAGTGCGGGCTCACGAGGGAGAGCATGTTTCCAATGCATATACAAAGGCGGCTCAGAATGACGGGAAAGTGGTCAGGGCCTCTGTGAGTATTCACACTTCCGTCTGTCCGGAATGCGGGAAAAATTATGTGTCCGGCGGAACAACTTCCACCAGCATAAAGTATCCGGCAGACCCTTATGAGAAGAGCCGGAAGATTCTCGGAGAAGAGGACGCAAAAGGAAAAAATATTGATTATGCAGCATAATTGAATCCAAATAAGAAAAGGAGGTTTTATCTATGGCTCAGAGACGTAAAATAGCAGCCCTGCTGCTTCTGATGTTCTGTTTTGTATCTGTGGGGGTTCTGGTAACTCCCTATACTGCATATGCGAAGAAAATTACCAGTATCAGACAGGCAGAGAAGCTGGCCAGGAAAAAGGTGAAAAATGCAACAATAACAGAATCAGATAAAGATTATGAAAAGGGAGTGCTGATTTATGAGATTGAAATGATAAAAGGCACCAAAGAATATAATCTTACTTACCGGGCTTCCGATGGAAAGCTGATTGAGTATGGATGGGAACAGCATAAGCTCAACCGTTCCAGCAGGAAGAAAAAAATGAGCGAGAGCAAATGCAGGAGCCTTGCACAGAAGAAAGTTCCCGGCGCAGCCATCACCAGTATCCGTTTGAAATATGACGATGGGATTGACCAGTATAAGGTTAAGATGAAAAAAGGGAATAAGAAGTATGAACTGGAATATCATGCAAGAACCCGTGAACTGATTGGATATGAATGGAAAGAGGAAATCAAGCCCAAACAGAGTAACAATAACTATATTGGGGCCGAGAAGGCAAAACAGATCGCTCTGTCAAAGGTACCCGGCGCAACGGTAATCAAGGTGGAATTTGACAGGGATGACGGAGTGCCTCTTTATGAAGTGGAGATGATCAAAGACGAATTTGAATATGATCTTGAAATCCATGCCATAACAGGAGAGATACTGGATTTTGATCAGGATTACAGAGATTAATATCTCAGACTTTTTCGCACAGGTACAGAGGCAGTGAAAGGTATCAGGAGCTGCTTCTGTGCAGGTGCGAAATTGTATAAATAAGGAAATATCAGGGGAAGAGGACTGTGAAAAAGAGAATCAGCAGGATTTGAACCGGAAGCTGTACCAGGTGGAAAGGAAAGAACTGACCGTAATATAAAAACAGAAATGGAGCGTAGGAAGATATGGAACGAACATCGGCAGAATTGAAAAGACTGGCAAGGGAGAAACTGACAGGCCACTGGGGACTGGTCATTGGGGCGACTCTGTTGTCGGGCCTGATTACATCAGCTATTCTGATCCCATTTTATTGTCTGTTTCTGTTCAGCGGAATGGGAATGGTACAGTTTGTCACATATATGCTGGCGGTACTGTTTGTGAGCATAATTGCCATGCTCATGAGGTGCGGAATTACCAGAATGATGCTGGGGTTCGCACGGAAACGGGATCCGGAACTCAGTATGATGTTTGGAGAATTTACCAGAAGGCCGGATCGTTATATTCTGGCTTCTCTTGTGATATTCGGAATCGAGCTGCTTTGCATTCTGCCTGGGTCTATCTGCTGGTCAGTGGGAATGGTACAGGGAGCTGTGCTGGCAAACGTGATCGGATTTGTTTTGTATCTGGTGGGAATTGTGGTTCTGATACTGGTGTCTCTGCACTTTGCTCTGGCATATTTTCTGCTGGTGGACAATACACAGATGGGAGCTCTGGAGGCTCTCCGGGAAAGCCGCAGCCTGATGGATGGAAACAAAGGCCGGCTGTTTTATCTGTATCTGAGCTTTATCGGGTGGAGTTTGCTGGGGATGTGTTCCTGCGGGCTGGGTATGCTCTGGATTACACCTTATATAAGCCAGACTCTGATCAGCTTCTATCTGGATGTGACCGGAGAACTGGACAGAATGGAAAAACCAGAATCATGTGCCGAATTTTTCGAATAGAATCATGTGCTGTTGCAAAATGCAGCCTATATACAATAGATGGATAGATTCTCTGGGTTTGAATTCCATATCCTGTATACGACGGCTATTTTGCCACAGCACCTGTACCTTTTTAAATACAGTTTTCTGCCGCGCTGAGGAACAGTTCATATTCCTCCATGGAATGGTTATTTCCGTTGCGGGCGTCAAATCTGGCGGAGATTTCCCTGGCTTCTTTCCCAAAATATTCTGCCAGCACCTTTGTTTCATAACAGTCGTCTTCCAGCTGCCAGGGCTGATTGCCCGGAAGAGAAATGCGCACAGTTTTCCTGCCGCTTTTCATCAGGCTGCGCATCATAATCTCCGCGCCGGTGGAAAATTCCATTTTATCCAGAGGTACGGTGGTTGTTATCTGGGAAGGTGCTTCTTTTTGAAAAAAGCTCCAGGCTTTCTTCTGATCCGTCAAAGCCAGGTAAACCATGGTATCTGCAAAATATGGGTTGCCAGTCCGGAATTTCCGGCAGAGCCGCTGCAGATTTTCATAATAAGGGGCGGCTGCCTTAAGATCCTGTCTGCGTACTGCATAACAGTACAGAAGCCGGCCATATTCATAGATAAGCTGGCTGGATTCCGGGAATTTTTTCTCCAGCATTCGGGTTGCCTTAAGCAGGGTGTCCAAATCGTCATACCAGCAGGCCAGCTCTGCAATAAAATCCAGGCAGTTGGCATTTTTTCGATTTTCAGTCCGGCAGAGAGCCTTAAAATCTTTCAGGTTCTGCATGGTGCGTTCTTTGTCGTCAATCTGCCGGTACAGCCTGGCGGAAGCCATGTAATAAGAGAACAGAGCATAACCGTATTTCAGACAGAAATCTTTGTATTTTTCCAGATATCTTTCCATGTCTGCCACAGGAATCTGATAGAAAAAGTCAGCACATGACACCATTTCTGAAAAAAGTTCCTGAACCGTATCAGTGGCATTCATAAAACTGCAGTCCGGCATCCGAATGTCCGGCTGTTCTTCAAAAATCTTCAGTATTTCCGGGAAAATCAGATAGAGCTGCAGTAAAAAAGTGTCTGCCTCCCGGCTGGCATTGGCGTATTCACAGCGAAAATACAGCATATAAGGGGAATCCTTTGCCAGGTCCGCCTGCCATATGGCTTCCCGAATGGCAGACAGGCGGGCTTCTCCCGGATTCATTTTCTGATAGTTACTGATTAATTCTGCGGGCTGAAACATGGTTTTGCCTCCTTTACAGCATATCGTAAAAATCATAGGGACTGGTTGCATCGGGATATCCGAGTTCCTGCATCGTATCTTCAATATAATTCAGATAACCTTCCATACCGCCAAACTGGGCCATTATGGTGAAGAAAGAGTATAACAGGAAGAGAATGCCGCAGGCTATGGCGATTATGCCCAGAATCAGTCCGGCTCTGGCATAGCTGTTGGTGTGCATTTCGCCTCCTCTGGAAAGCAGAGCAAATATAATGGCAAGGGAGCCGAAAATTATGGCAGGATAGACGCAGCAGCTCATAACCAGTCCCAGTATACCCAGAACCAGAGACGCCACGGACATACCTGCAGAACGCATTTCCAGGTAAGATTTATTTGATTCGTAATCCATAAAAACCTCCTTAAACATTCCATGATAGTGCTATTATTGTAGCATGTGCCGGTGAAAAACACAAATATATTTTCTTGAAAGACAGCGGCAAATCCGATATAATGAAGAGCGGAAACTGCCTGGAGTATGATTTCAGATAACTGGCAGTGTGAGACAGAAAAATAAGGAGAGTTACCCATGGATATTATTGCAAAGTTAGCGGAAGAACTGAATATCCGCAGACAACAGGCAGAAGCTGCGGTAAAATTGATTGACGAGGGAAATACCATCCCGTTTATTTCCAGATACCGGAAGGAGGCCACCGGGGCGCTGAATGATGAAGTGCTTCGAAATCTTTTCGAACGTCTGACCTATCTGCGCAATCTGGAAGAGAAAAAAGAGCAGGTACTGTCCGGTATTGAGGAGCAGGGAAAACTGACGGAAGAACTGAAACAGCAGATTCTTTCTGCGGAAACGCTGGTGGCAGTGGAAGACCTGTATCGCCCTTACCGGCCGAAGCGGAGAACCAGGGCAACCATTGCGAAAGAAAAGGGGCTGGAGCCGCTGGCAAATATTATTCTGCTGCAGATGACAAAAGAAAGTCTGGAAACAGAAGCGCAGCCTTTTGTGGACAGTGAAAAAGGGGTGGAAACTCCGGCAGACGCCATTGCAGGAGCCATGGATATTCTGGCAGAAAATATTTCCGATGAGGCAGATTACCGGAAATACATACGTGATATTACCATGAATACCGGAAAAATCATTTCAACGGCCAAAGATCCTGAAAAAGAGTCGGTCTATGAAATGTATTATGAATTTGAGGAGGGACTGGCAAAACTGGCAGGCCATCGCATCCTGGCGCTGAACCGGGGAGAATCAGAAAAAATTCTCACTGTAAAAATTGAAGCTCCCACAGAAAAGATTCAGCAGTATCTGGAGAAAAAGATCATTTCCAGAGACAACCCCAATACGGCGCCCACATTAAAAGCAGTGGCGGAGGACAGCTATAAACGGCTGATTGCACCGGCTATTGAGCGGGAAATCCGCAATGAGCTGACAGAACGGGCAGAGGACGGCGCCATCCGGGTGTTTGGAAAGAACCTGGAGCAGCTATTAATGCAGCCGCCCATTGCAGGAAAAGTAGTGCTGGGCTGGGATCCTGCATTTCGTACCGGCTGCAAACTGGCTGTGGTGGATTCCACCGGAAAAGTGCTGGATACGACGGTAATTTATCCCACAGCGCCCCAGAATAAGGTGGAAGAATCCAAAGCGGTTCTGAAAAAGCTGATTCAGAAATACGGAATTTCCCTGATTTCTGTTGGAAATGGAACTGCTTCCAGAGAGTCGGAAATGATTATTGTGGATTTACTGAAAGAGCTTCCCGTTCCGGTACAGTACGTGATTGTAAATGAAGCCGGAGCTTCCGTATATTCTGCCAGCAGGCTGGCCACGGAAGAATTCCCCAATTTTGATGTGGGGCAGCGAAGCGCGGCTTCCATTGCAAGGCGCCTTCAGGATCCCCTGGCGGAACTGGTAAAGATAGATCCGAAATCCATTGGAGTAGGACAGTATCAGCACGACATGAATCAGAAAAAATTAAGCGACGCTCTGGGCGGCGTGGTGGAAGACTGCGTGAATAAAGTGGGTGTGGATTTGAACACCGCTTCCGCCTCCCTGCTGGAGTACATTTCCGGTATTTCAAAGGTAATTGCCAGAAATATTGTGGCCTACCGGGAAGAAAACGGCAGATTCCTGACACGGGCACAACTGTTAAAGGTGGCCAAATTGGGGCCGAAGGCATACGAACAGTGTGCGGGTTTTATGCGTATCAGCAATGGAAAAAATCCTCTGGACGGTACCAGCGTCCATCCGGAAAGCTATGACGCAACACTGAAACTTCTGGAAAAGCTGGGATATAAACCGGAGGAAATTCAGGAGGGGAAACTGTCCGGAATTTCGAAAAAAATTTCAGATTATAAAAAACTGGCGACAGAACTGGAACTGGGAGAAATGACCCTTAAAGATATTGTGAAAGAGCTGGAAAAGCCGGCGAGAGACCCAAGAGACGATATGCCCAAACCTGTCCTGCGCAATGATGTACTGGAAATGAAGGATCTGACCCCTGGTATGATTCTCAAAGGAACCGTGCGCAATGTGATTGATTTTGGAGCCTTTGTGGATATTGGAGTGCATCAGGACGGACTGGTACATATTTCTCAGATGACGGAACGCTACATCAGACACCCTCTGGAAGCAGTCAGCGTGGGGGACATAGTGGAGGTGAAAGTCATGAGCGTGGATTTGCAGAAAAAACGAATTCAGCTCACAATGAAAATCTGACACATGCTAAAATATGTCAGTTGACAGAAATGACAGCCAGGAGTAAAATATAGCCATAAATTAAATAGTGTTCTTCAGGGCAGGGTGACTTTTCAGAATTTTCAGCAGGTAATTTTGGAAAGAATTCCCGACCGACGGTGATACCCCTCAGAGGGCAAGTCCGTGAGCCGTAAGGCATGATTTGGTGAGAATCCAAAACCGACAGTACAGTCTGGATGGGAGAAGAAAACATTGTTTTATTATGCATGTAGTTTTTTATATGCCCTGAATCTCCGGATTCAGGGTTTTTTTATGCGCAGGGGTGCGAAGTGAAAATTTCTACAGGAAATACCTTGTTACGCTAAAGCGCGAAAGTGTCTTCCTATAGAAGAAAAAAGAATATGCACGCTCGTGCGAATAGAAGATGTCACTGCGTGACCGCACTCGGCGCAGCAAACCGTCCAGGTCCCTTATGAGTGAGGGATTCAGGGAGTTGAAGCGGACCTGTCCGCTTTGTTCTATTATACAATTAAGGAGAGTGGAATTATTATGAGTACCATGAATACTGCAACTGTAGGAAAACAGGCAAAACAGAAAGATATCTGGAAACTTACCATGACAGCCATGCTGTCAGCAATAGCATTTGTACTGATGTTCCTGGAATTTTCCGTACCGGTTATGCCGTCCTTTATAAAAATGGATTTATCAGAACTGCCGGCGCTGGTGGGGGCTTTTGCCATGGGGCCTGTCAGCGGAATGCTCATTTGCCTGATTAAAAATCTGCTTCATCTGTTTATGACCACCACCGGAGGCGTAGGGGAGCTTTCCAATTTTATTCTGGGAGCCAGCTTTGTGGTTCCGGCCGGTCTGGTTTACCGGAAATGGAAAGGCAGAAAAAGCGCCGTTGCCGGAGCAGTGGCAGGTGCGGCACTGATGGCAGTAATCAGTATTTTTTCCAATTATTTCATTGTATATCCGGTGTACTATAATTTCATGCCGAAAGAAGCCATTCTGGCGGCATATCAGATGATTTTCCCAGGAGTGAAAGATATCTTCCAGTGTCTGATTGTGTTCAACACACCTTTTACCTTTGTTAAGGGAATTTTCAGCGTGGTGATTACCATGTTAATATACAAGCCCCTGTCTCCTTTCTTAAAAGGAGCATACAGGAAGTAAAATCAGGAGAACAGACATGCAGCAGAACAGGAATAAAACACCGGAAGATTATATGAGGCAGGTACTGGACCTTGCAGTACAGGGGGCGGGAAAGGTATCTCCCAATCCCATGGTGGGCTGTGTGGTGGTGAAAAACGGAAAAACAGTCGCCGCAGGTTATCATGAACAGTACGGGGGATATCATGCAGAACGGAATGCACTTAAGGACTGTCAGGAGGATCTGGAAGGGGCGGAGCTTTATGTGAATCTGGAGCCATGCTGCCATTATGGAAAAACTCCTCCCTGTACGGAAATTATCATAGAAAAAAAGATTGGAAAAGTTTATGTGGGCTGTACGGACTCCAATCCCAGAGTAGCGGGAAAAGGGATTCAGATACTGCGGGAACATGGGATCTTGGTGGAAACCGGAATCCTGGAGCAGGAATGCCGGGATTTGAATGAAGTGTTTTTCCATTATATGGAACATGGAACGCCTTTCGTTGCCATGAAGTATGCCATGACCCTGGACGGGAAAATAGCCTGTGAAACCGGAGATTCCAGGTGGGTAACCGGGGAGGAGGCAAGGACATATGTGCAGTGCCTGCGCAACCGTTACCGGGGGATTATGGCTGGAATCGGCACGGTGCTTTCAGACGATCCCATGCTGAACTGCCGCATGGAAGGAGGCCGGAATCCGGTGAGGATTATCTGCGATTCCAGACTGCGGATTCCTCTGGACAGTCAGATTGTGAAAACATCGTCTGAAATTGAAACAATTGTGGCATGGAATCCCAGGGAGGCAGCCAGATGGGGAAGTCAGACAGAAGAAACCGTGAAAAAACTGGAACAGCAGGGTGTAAATCTGCTGGAAGTTCCCCTGAAAGAACAGCAAAATCAGTTAAATCTCTGTTATCTGCTGCAAAAGCTGGCAGACAGGGGCATTGACAGCATTCTGTTGGAGGGAGGAGGAACCCTGAACGCCTCTTTTCTGCAGGAAGGACTGGTGCAGCGCGTGTATGGCTTTATCGCACCGAAGCTGGTAGCGGGAGCCCAGGCAAAATCCCCGGTGGAAGGCAGAGGAATTTCCCGGATGAAGGACGCTGTGGAACTGCAGCAGACAGAAGTAATGAGATATGGAAAGGATCTGTGCATAACAGGCAGGATTGGAGGGAAGACATGTTTACCGGAATTATAGAAGAAACAGGAGAACTCTGCGAAATAAAAAAAGGAACCCTGTCTGCCCGTATTAAAATCCGGTGCCGGAAGGTGCTGGAAAGAACGAAAGTGGGGGACAGTATTGCAGTCAATGGAATCTGCCTTACGGTGACCTCCCTTGCAGAGGATGGCTTTACGGCAGATGTAATGGCAGAGACCATGCGCCGCAGCAGCCTGTCGGAGCTGAAAGTTCCGGGAAAGGTAAATCTGGAGCGGGCCATGGCGGCAGACGGGAGGTTCGGCGGACATATTGTGGCAGGCCATATTGACGGAACCGGAACAGTGACAGAAATCCGGCAGGAAGAGAATGCAGTCTGGTATACCATAGCCTCGGAACCGGAGCTTATACGGTATATTGTGGAAAAGGGCTCGGTGGCACTGGACGGAATCAGCCTGACCGTGGCAAAAGTAACGGATGGGGATTTTCAGGTGTCAGTAATTCCCCATACCCGGAAGGAAACAGCGCTGACCGAAAAGAAAGCAGGAAGCATGATCAACATTGAGTGTGATGTAATTGGAAAATATGTGGAAAAACTTTTATCTGCTCCGAAAGAAACAAAGAAAGAAAGCAGAATTACAGAAAATTTCCTGATGGAACACGGATTTTTCTGAATATAAAACCATATACAGGGAGGAAGAAAAAATGAACAGGCAAATCGACACCATAGAGCAGGCCATTGAGGATATCAGACAGGGGAAAATTGTCATGGTCATTGACGACCCGGACAGAGAAAATGAAGGAGATTTTATCTGTGCCACAGAATTTGCAACACCGGAAAATATTAATTTTATGGCCACTCATGGAAAAGGACTGATCTGTATGCCCATGAGCAGAGAACTCTGTCAGAAACTGGGATTAAAACAGATGGTGGAACAGAATACAGATAACCATCAGACGGCATTTACCGTATCCATTGACGGAATACATACGGAGACAGGAATTTCTGCTTTTGAGCGTTCGGAAACGGCCCTGGCGGCCATGAAAGACGATGCCAGGCCGGAGGATTTCCGGAAACCGGGCCATATGTTTCCCCTGGAATCCAGAGAAGGCGGCGTGCTGAAACGGACCGGACATACGGAAGCTACTGTGGATCTGGCAGTTCTGGCCGGACTGAAACCCAGCGGGCTGTGTTGTGAAATCATGCGGGAAGACGGAACCATGATGCGTACCACAGAGCTCCTGGAACTGGCGGAAAAATTTGATATGACGGTGATTACCATTGCAGACCTGGTGCGTTACCGCATGGAACGGGACAGTCTGGTACATCAGGAAGCCCATGCAAAACTTCCTGCCAGATACGGTGAATTTGAAATCTACGGTTATGTCAACAAGCTGAACGGAGAGCATCATGTGGCGCTGACCATGGGAGACGTTGCCAATGGAGAACCTGTGCTTTGCCGGGTACATTCCGAGTGTCTGACAGGAGATGTGTTCGGCTCTGACCGCTGCGACTGCGGCGAACAGCTGGATGCGGCCATGAAAGCTATTTCAGAAGAAGGACGGGGCATCCTTCTGTATATGCGGCAGGAAGGCAGAGGCATTGGCCTGATTAATAAATTAAAAGCATATGAATTGCAGGAAAAAGGCCTTGATACAGTGGAAGCCAATGTGGAACTGGGATTTGCTCCTGATTTGCGGGATTACGGCATCGGTGCTCAGATTCTTCATGACCTGGGCGCAGAGAAGCTCAGGCTGCTCACCAATAATCCAAAAAAAATCACCGGGCTTTCCGGCTATGGAATTTCCATTGAAGAGCGGGTGCCCATTCAGATGCCGGCGAAAAAAACAGATGTTTTTTATCTGAAAACAAAACAGAGCAAAATGCAGCACATGACGGATTATTAAACAGCATGTCAGTAACATATCAAAAAGGAAAAGAGGAAAAATGATGAGAGTATTAGAAGGAAATGTAGTAGCAAACGGAACCAGAGTAGGAATTGTAGCCTCCAGATTTAATGAATTTATCGTGTCGAAACTGGTAAGCGGCGCACAGGACGCATTACTCCGCCATGGTGTGAAAGATGATGATATTACCCTGGCATGGGTGCCCGGCTCCTTTGAGATTCCCCTCACTGCACAGAAAATGGCTGAGTCCGGGAATTATGACGCAGTGATCTGCCTTGGAACCGTCATCAAAGGCGCCACAAGCCATTATGACCATGTGTGCGCAGAAGTCAGCAAAGGCGTGGCCACAGTAGGGCTGAAAACAGGAATTCCCACCATTTTCGGTGTAGTCACCACAGATAATATTGAACAGGCCATTGAACGTTCCGGGACCAAAGCCGGAAACAAAGGATATGATGCGGCCTGTGCTGCCATCGAAATGGTAAATCTGATACAGAATATGAAATAAGAATCAGAATTTAAAACCGGGGTTTGGGTACTTCTGGTACCTGAATCAGGTTGAGAAATCTGCAGGCGGGGCACGGAACATTTCGGAACGGGCCCCGCTTTGTGAATTCTGTCAGTCTGTTTCCTGGGAAATTTCCGCCGGAGTCATTGTGATATTTCAATGATTCCGTCTGTTTTCTTCCGTTTTCTGCAATCTTTCGGGAAGGAATGAAATTATGAAAAATCCCTTGTGATACCTGGCCAAAAAGAGTATAATATGACGAAAGCCAAAAGAAAAGGAGCAGATAAATGTCAGTAGAATTTGATACAAATATTACGGAGAAAGACATGTACCGGTTTAACCTGTATCATGCATACCATGGAATGCAGGGAATTATGGCCACGCTGGTGGGAATCTGGGTGCTGATAACCTCTGTGATAACATATGGGAAAGTAAGTATCATATACACAGTATTTTATGTGGTACTGGGAATTGTATTTCTGATTTATGTGCCGGGCAACCTGTATCTGCGTTCAAAAAAACAGGTGAGAAGTTCCGAGGTGCTGCAGCAGGCTCTGCACTACAGGATTGATGAAAAAGGAGTCCATGTGTCTCAGGGAGAAGAAACCGGAGACCTGGAGTGGAAGCAGATTTACAAAATGGTTTCCACGAAAAACAATCTGCTGATTTATAGCAACAGAATGAATGCCTATGTGATTCCCAGAGAAGCGCTGGGACAGAAATATGAGACGGTGGTGGCTCTTGCCATCAATCATCTGGATGGTTATCGTCTGAAACTGAATCCGTTCCGGGTATAGAAATTTGGATTCCGTAACAGGAAACAGCCATTCAGACTTAGTATGAGAATTGAGGAACTTATGGAGAGAACAGAAACATTTTCACCGGAAGAAACTTTCCGGCTGGGACAGAAGTTGGGAGAGCAGGCCCGGCCCGGAGAGCTGTATACGCTGACCGGAGATCTGGGTACCGGGAAAACCGTGCTGACTCAGGGAATTGCCAGGGGGCTGGGCGTGGAAGAACCGGTCTGCAGCCCGACTTTTACCATTGTTCAGATATATGAAGAAGGCAGAATGCCTTTTTATCATTTTGACGTATACCGGATTGGGGACGTGGAGGAAATGGAAGAAATCGGATATGAAGATTACTTCTATGGACAGGGTCTGACCATTATAGAGTGGGCGGAACTGATTCGTGAAATTCTTCCAAAGAACCATAAGGAAATCCGAATTGAAAAAGATCCGGAAAAAGGCTTTGATTACCGCAGAATTACAATAAGTGAGGTAACAAAATGAAAATATTAGGACTGGACAGTTCCGGGCTGGTGGCAGGCGCAGCCATCGTGGAAGACGATAATCTGCTGGCTGAGTATACCGTCAATTATAAGAAAACCCATTCCCAGACACTGCTTCCCATGCTGGATGAAATAGTCAGAATGACAGAGTTGGACTTAAATACCCTGGACGCCATAGCAGTGGCAGGAGGGCCAGGCTCTTTTACAGGTCTGCGTATTGGTTCCGCCACGGCAAAAGGTCTGGGCCTTGCGTTGAAAAAGCCGCTGATTCAGATACCGACTGTGGACGGGCTGGCGTATAATCTCTATGGCAGCCGGGACATGGTATGCCCGCTGATGGATGCCAGAAGAAATCAGACTTATACGGGACTGTATGAATTTACAGAAGAAGGGATGCAGGTGCTAAAGCCCCAGTGTGCCGTTGGAATTGATGAAATTATAATAGAAATCAACGAAAGAAACCGGCCGGTGATATTTCTGGGAGACGGAGTGCCGGTTTTTCGCTCTTATATTGAAGAAAACTGCCAGGTGCCCTGTTCCTTTGCACCGGCACATATGAATAAACAGCGGGCAGCTTCGATAGCTGCCCTGGGTCTGAATTATTACAGAGAAGGAAACATTCAGACAGCAGCACAGCACAGGCCTGATTATCTGCGGCTGGCCCAGGCAGAACGGGAGCGGCTGGCCAGGGAAAGGGCCGGACAGGATACCGTATGACAGAAATTGTGATTCGTACTATGAAGGCGCAGGACATCCCTGCGGTTGCCATGATAGAAAAACAGTTGTTTTCCCAGCCCTGGTCAGAACAGGCATTTCTGGATTCCCTGCAGCAGGATACATTATTTCTGACAGCATGGAGTGAAAATATCATAGCAGGGTACTGCGGCATGTACTGTTTTTCCGGAGAAGGAGAGATTGTGAATGTGGCTGTGGCCCCAGGTTGGCAGAACCAGGGAGTGGGGTACAGGATGCTGAATGTACTGAAGGAACAGTCGCAGGAAAAAGATATCCGCCGCCTGATTCTGGAAGTGCGGGTGAGCAATGCCCCGGCCGTTCATTTGTATGAGAAGCTGGGATTTCACAGCTGCGGAGTCAGAAAAAATTTATATGAGCTGCCCAGAGAGGATGGAATGATTATGGTATGGGAACAGCCGCCCTGTCTGTGAGGCTTCATGGATAGATTTCCCTCTTTCAAAAGGCAGGTACTGTTCGCTATAATAAAATGGATGAACGGGCACAGCCCTTTGAAAATTCCGGGATTATAACTACGGAAACAGGGAGGACAACAGATGAAGACAGAAAAACAGGAAATCATATGCAACTGCTGTAAAAAAGTAATACAGGAACAGGCCGGAATACCCCGCAGGGAGTTTCTTCATGTGGAGAAAGAGTGGGGGTATTTTTCCGGAAAAGACGGAGAAATACAGGAATTTGACATCTGTGAATCCTGCTATGACGCATGGGTTAAGAGCTTTCAGATTCCGGTAAAAACCATAGAAGTGACAGAATTAGTCTGAAAGGAAATGGAATGTTAGATGTATGTTTACTGGGCACGGCAGGAATGATGCCCCTGCCTTACCGCTGGCTCACCGCACTGATGACGCGGTACAACGGAAGCAGCCTGCTGATTGACTGCGGGGAAGGTACTCAGATAGCCATGAAGGAAAAGGGCTGGAGTGCAAAACCCATTGACACCATATGTTTTACCCACTACCATGCAGATCATATCAGCGGTCTGCCGGGGCTTTTGCTTACCATGGGAAATGCGGAGCGGACGGAGCCCCTTACCATGATTGGGCCCAGAGGACTGGAACGGGTGGTAACCGCACTGCGCACCATTGCGCCGGAGCTGCCCTTTGAGATTCGCTACAGAGAGCTGACGCAGCCGGTGGAACATCTGCAGGAACGGGGATATTATATTACCGCCTTCCGCGTAAATCATAATGTGACCTGTTATGGATATACCCTTGAGATTCCCAGGGCCGGAGAATTTCAGGTTGCGCAGGCCCAGAGCCTCGGAATTCCCAAAAACTGCTGGGGCAGACTGCAGAAAGGCGAGACACTGGAGCTGGAAGGACGGACCTATACGCCGGATATGGTGCTTGGCCCCAAAAGAAAAGGCATAAAAGTGACCTACTGTACAGATACCAGGCCTGTGGCCGCTATTACAGAACATGCCGAACATGCCGATTTATTAATCATAGAGGGAATGTACGGAGAAAAAGAAAAGGCCGTAAAAGCCAGGCAGTATAAGCATATGACCTTTTATGAAGCAGCGGAAATTGCAAAAGCCGCAGAGGTCAGTGACATGTGGCTCACCCATTTCAGTCCCTCTCTGGTGCGGGCGGAAGAATATATGGAAGAAGTACGCAGTATTTATCCGGAGGCAAAACTGGGGAAAGACGGAAAAACGGTGGAACTGGATTTTCGGTAAAGACGGAATCGGGTAAGGAGGGATTTTATGAAAAGTGGTATAAAGACAACGGTGGTCGTGATAATCTGCGCCGCTCTTTGTCTGGGATATTATTATTATCTGTCCCATCGCGACACAGGCGAGGGAAAAATGACAGAAGTGGAAATGCTGATTTCCAAAGACCTGGAAAAGTCTTATCCCAAAACGGCCAGAGAAGTGGTAAAATTTTACAATCGGATTCTGAAATGCTATTACAGTCAGGAATACAGCCAGGAACAGCTGGTACAACTGACGGAGCAGGCCAGAAAGCTGATGGATGCGGAACTGCAGGAAATCAATCCTCCGGAAGTGTATCTGGAATCCGTAAAAGCAGAAATTTCCAGTTATGAAGAAGATGAGAAAGCCATTTCCGATATCAGCGTGGAAAGCAGTAAAGAGGTAGAGTATAAGACCAGAAACGGACGGGAATGCGCTTATGTGGATGTGACATATTTCCTGAAAAATTACAGCGGAAAAGATAAATCAGGGCGTGCCAGCCAGACTTATATCCTGCGCAAAGACGACGACGGAAGATGGAAAATACTGGGATTTTATCAGGAGTAAAGAAAAATGGCGGTAAATAAACAAAAAGACGTGGTAATCCTTGCAATTGAAAGTTCCTGTGATGAAACAGCGGCGGCAGTGGTTAAGAACGGAAGAGAGGTGCTGTCCAACATTATTTCTTCTCAGATAGATCTCCATACCCTCTATGGAGGAGTAGTGCCGGAACTTGCATCACGCAAGCATATTGAGAGAATTAATCAGGTCATTGAAGAAGCTCTGTCAGAAGCGAAGCTGGCTCTGGAAGATATGGACGCAATAGCGGTTACTTACGGACCGGGGCTGGTGGGAGCGCTGCTGGTGGGAGTAGCGGAAGCCAAGGCAATTGCCTGGGGGGCCGGAAAGCCTCTGATCGGCGTACATCATATTGAAGGGCATATCTGTGCCAACTATATTGAAAATAAAGAACTTGAACCGCCCTTTCTGTGCCTGGTGGTATCCGGCGGCCATACCCATCTGGTGAAAGTGGCAGATTACGGAAAGTATGAGGTGTTGGGACGGACCAGGGACGATGCGGCAGGAGAGGCTTTTGACAAAGTTGCCCGTGCCATCGGACTGGGCTATCCAGGCGGACCCAAAATTGAGAAAAAGGCCGGAGAGGGAAATCCCGACGCCATTGTATTTCCAAGGGCGAAGGTGGCAGAACATCCGTATGATTTCAGCTTCAGCGGCGTAAAATCCGCGGTACTGAATTACATTAATGGGTGCCGGATGAAGCAGATTCCCGTTGTGGAGGCAGATATTGCAGCTTCTTTTCAGAAGGCTGTGACAGATGTGCTGATAGAACATGCGGTTCATGCGCTGGAGGAAACGGGAATGGATACCCTTGCCATTGCCGGCGGCGTGGCATCCAATGGCACGCTGCGCAGGGGAATGGAAGAAGCCTGTAAAACCAGAGGAATTAAATTCTTTTATCCGTCTCCCATATTCTGCACAGATAATGCCGCGATGATCGGAGCGGCCGCTTTCCATGAATTTCTGGCCGGCAGGAGAGACGGCTGGGAGCTGAACGCCGTGCCTGGCCTGAAACTGGGGGAGCGCTGATGGAAGAAAAACGGGAAGAAAAAATAAAAGACAGGACCTACGCAGCTATTGTGCTTTCTGCCGGAAGGGGAATGCGCATGAAAAGCCACATACCCAAACAATATCTTATGATTCATGGGAAGCCGGTGCTTTTTTATGCACTGTCTGCTTTTGAGAAAAGCATGATGAAAGAAATTGTTCTGGTAACCGGGGCAGAAGACATTTCCTGGTGCCGGAAGGAAATTGTGGAAAAATATGGATTTACAAAAATAAAAGCGGTGATACCTGGAGGAAAGGAACGGTACCATTCGGTTTTCTGCGGTCTGGAAGAACTGAACAAGGAGAAGAATCCTCCTGATTATGTGATGATACATGACGGTGCCAGACCGTTCGTGGACCAGGAGACGATTCTGCGCTGTGCCGGGGCAGTGGAGGAATTTCAGGCCTGTGTGGCGGGTATGCCGGTGAAAGATACCATTAAAATTGCGGATGACGCTCTGTTTGCCGGGGAAACGCCGCCCAGAAATCGTGTCTGGCAGATACAGACTCCCCAGGTGTTTCGGTTTTCCCTGATTTATCAGGCCTACCAGGAACTGATACAATGTGAAAAAGAGGGAAAAACGGTTTCAGTAACAGACGACGCCATGGTACTGGAAACCATCTGCCATCAGAAAGTCAGACTGGTGGAAGGTTCCTATGAAAATATAAAGATAACGACGCCGGAAGATTTAAGGCTGGCAGAGGTGTTTTGCCGCCGGAATTAAGGGGAAAGGCGAACTG
>NZ_KE159567.1:566910-1978885 GCF_000403845.2 Eubacterium sp. 14-2
TGTACCTTGAAAAATCCATACAGAAACAGAAAAGACATCAACAAACAAACCGTAATCAAAACATCGGGATATTGTAGAAATATAATATCAGACTGTATCGGAAGATACAGGGCATGGGAAACCATGCAGCTGTCTGAGCAACGCTATGCAACAGACAGAAGAGGTCAAGCAGAAAAGAGCACAGGGCGGATGCCTTGGCACTAAGAGCCGACGAAAGACGTGATAAGCTGCGAAAAGCCGCGGGGAGGAGCAAATATCTTGTGATCCGCGGATATCTGAATGGGGAAACCCACATGAGGACACCTCATGTATCCATGCGCCAATTCATAACGCATGGAAGGGAACCCGGTGAACTGAAACATCTAAGTAGCCGGAGGAAAAGAAAGAAACATCGATTTCCTGAGTAGCGGCGAGCGAAAGGGAAAGAGCCCAAACCGGGATGCGAGCATGCCGGGGTTCGGACCGCAGAAAGGACTGCAGGAGGCAGGGGAATGGTTTTGGGAAAGCCAGCCAGAGAGGGTGAAAGCCCCGTAACCGAAGCCGAGAGCAGCCAGGCGGGATCCAGAGTACATCGAGACACGTGGAACCTTGATGGAAGACGCGGGGACCACCCCGTAAGGCTGAATACTACTTAGTGACCGATAGCGCAGAGTACTGTGAAGGAAAGGTGAAAAGAACCCCGGGAGGGGAGTGAAAGAGAACCTGAAACCCTGTGTTTACAAGCTGTGGAACCGCGAAAGCGGAACCGCGTACTTTTTGTAGAACGGTCCGGCGAGTTGCGTTGTCCGGCAAGGTTAAGCACATAAAGTGCGGAGCCGCAGGGAAACCGGGTCTTAAGAGGGCCGGAGTCAGACAACGCAGACCCGAAACCGGGTGATCTATCCATGTCCAGGCTGAAGCTTCTGTAAGAGGGAGTGGAGGGCCGAACGCACATCCGTTGAAAAGGGTGGCGATGAGGTGTGGATAGGGGAGAAATTCCAATCGAACCCGGAGATAGCTGGTTCTCCTCGAAATAGCTTTAGGGCTAGCCTCATGAGAGTCTGCCGGAGGTAGAGCACTGAATTTCCTAGGGGGCGTCAAAGCTTACCGAAGAATATCAAACTCCGAATGCCGGCCAGATGATTCATGGGAGTCAGACTGTACGAGATAAGTTGGACAGTCAAAAGGGAAAGAGCCCGGACCGCCGGCTAAGGCCCCCAAGTGCGTGTTAAGTGGGAAAGGATGTGGGATTTCAAAGACAACCAGGATGTTGGCTCAGAAGCAGCCATGCATTCAAAGAGTGCGTAACAGCTCACTGGTCGAGAGGTCCTGCGCCGAAAATGTCCGGGGCTGAAACACGCCGCCGAAGCCGCGGGATGTATGCAAGTACATCGGTAGAGGAGCATTGCCGCCGCGAAGAAGCAGTACCGGAAGGAGCTGTGGAGTGACGGGAAGAGAGAATGCCGGAATGAGTAGCGAGAGGAAGGTGGGAATCCTTCCGGCCGAATATCCAAGGTTTCCAGGGTAAAGCTGATCTGCCCTGGGGAAGTCGGGACCTAAGGCGAGGCCGAAAGGCGTAGCCGATGGACAACAGGTTGATATTCCTGTACTGCGGGATAACAGAACTGTGGGGACGTATGCGGGAACCATGAGCCGGGAACGGAAAGCCCGGTGCAAGCAGAAGAGGTGGCGGGGAGGCAAATCCCTCCGTTAAGCCGGGGCTGTGACGCGGAGCGAAGAAAGAAGTAGCGAAGCATGGGGAGCGCGTACCGGGAAAAGCCGCTATAGTTTATCCTGTACCCGTACCGTAAACCGACACAGGTGGATGGGGAGAGAATCCCAAGGCCGACGGGAGAAGCATTGTCAAGGAACTCGGCAAAATGGCCCCGTAACTTCGGGAGAAGGGGTGCCTGCGAAAGCAGGCCGCAGAGAAAAGGCTCAAGCAACTGTTTAGCAAAAACACAGGTCTATGCAAAACCGGAAGGTGAAGTATATGGGCTGACGCCTGCCCGGTGCCGGAAGGTTAAGAGGAGGGGTTAGCGCAAGCGAAGCTCTGAATCCAAGCCCCGGTAAACGGCGGCCGTAACTATAACGGTCCTAAGGTAGCGAAATTCCTTGTCGGGTAAGTTCCGACCCGCACGAAAGGCGTAATGATTTGAGCACTGTCTCGACAATGCACCCGGTGAAATTGAAGTGCCAGTGAAGATGCTGGCTACCCGCGCCAGGACGGAAAGACCCCATGGAGCTTTACTCCAGTCTGGTACTGGGATCTGGTGCTGCATGTACAGGATAGGTGGGAGGCTGAGAAGGAAGGACGCCAGTTTTTCCGGAGCCGCTGTTGGGATACCACCCCTGCAGTACCGGGTTTCTAACCAGCCGCCGTAAGCCGGCGGTGGGACAATGCCAGGCGGGGAGTTTGACTGGGGCGGTCGCCTCCGAAAGGGTATCGGAGGCGCTCAAAGGTTCCCTCAGGATGGACGGAAACCATCTGAAGAGTGCAAAGGCAGAAGGGGGCCTGACTGCGACACCGACGGGTGGAGCAGGTACGAAAGTAGGACTTAGTGATCCGGTGGCAGAACGTGGGATTGCCATCGCTCAACGGATAAAAGCTACCCTGGGGATAACAGGCTTATCACTCCCAAGAGTTCACATCGACGGAGTGGTTTGGCACCTCGATGTCGGCTCATCGCATCCTGGGGCTGCAGCAGGTCCCAAGGGTTGGGCTGTTCGCCCATTAAAGCGGTACGCGAGCTGGGTTCAGAACGTCGTGAGACAGTTCGGTCCCTATCCGGCGCGGGCGAAGGAGATCTGAGAGGAGCTGTCCCCAGTACGAGAGGACCGGGATGGACGGACCACTGGTGCATCTGTTGGCACGCCAGTGCCATGGCAGGGTAGCCAAGTCCGGACGGGATAAACGCTGAAGGCATCTAAGCGTGAAGCCCCCCTCAAGATGAGATGTCCCATTCGAAAGAAGTAAGACCCCTTGGAGAGTACGAGGTAGATAGGGCAGGAGTGGAAGTGCAGCAATGGATGGAGCTGACTGCTACTAATCGGTCGAGGGCTTGACCTTCAGGAAGACGGGAAGGAAGAAGATGGATGGCTGTATACTGTATGGGTTTTTCAGGGTATAAGGAAGAAAAACTGAAAAGATAATCCTCGATAGCTCAATGGTAGAGCACGCGGCTGTTAACCGCGGGGTTGTTGGTTCGAGCCCAACTCGGGGAGGTAGGAATTCTGTAAGCAGCAATGTTTACAGGATTTTGTGTATCAAAGACCGGGAGGTTATAGAAATGAAAATTTCACTAATTGAAACACAGCGCCTTATCCTTCGGGGATTTACAAAGGATGATGCCTTATGGGCATATCGTATCTGGAATGATCCTGAAATGGGGCAGTATCTGCCGGATGAGGCAAAAGAAGAGATTGATGTGGAATACCTGAAAATGCTGGAAGGGCTTGGCGATGATGACAAATGCTGCTATCTGATTCCGGTATTAAAAGATTCGATGCAGCCAGTTGGAACCTGTAGTTTTATGATAAGCACAGATAAAAAGATTTATGATATTGCTTACTGCGTACATAAAAATTACTGGTGTCAGGGGTATGCAACAGAAATGGCACAGGGAATGATTGATTATGCCAGAACACAGGGGGCGGAAAAAGTCACTGTCTTCGCAGGCCAGGAGAACCTTGCCTCCAATCGTGTTGCGGTAAAATGCGGCGGTAAAGTGGTAAGTGAAAGTACTTACAGGAAAAGAGGAACCGATGTAATCATGAAAGATTATAAATATGAGATTTTGCTTTGAAACTGTTTTATGAAAATGATGAAAAAGAAAATCATTGTAAATGGATTTGAGAATCCAGGAAGGAGCAGCGTCAGATGAAGAAAAGTACAGTGAAAAAAATGACTTTGTTATTATTATTCAGTTTTTGCTGGATGATACTGTTAAACGGTTGTGGTTCCGGAGAGAAAAACAGTCCCCGGAATCAGTCTGCCTCAGAAGAGGATGGAAAGGAAGCGGATAATTCCGGAGAAAAAGCCGCATCTGAAACAGAGGAAACACTGGGAGAGTTCTCGGTAAAGGATATAGAAGGCAACACATACACACAGGAAATGTTTGCAGATTATGATCTGACTATGGTAAATGTATTTACAACCTGGTGTTCGCCATGTGTCAGTGAAATTCCGGATCTTGAGAAACTTCACAATGAGATGGAAGAACAGGGAGTAAATGTGGTGGGAATTGTCCTGGATGCGGTAGACGCTTTTGGAAAAGCAGATGAGGAAGTTGTGGAAACAGCAAAACTTCTGGCTGAGAAAACAGGTGCAGCCTATCCGTTTCTGATTCCGGATGAAGGTTATCTCAATGGCAGGCTTTTGGGAATTAATGCGGTTCCTGAGACGTTTTTTGTAGATAAGGAAGGAAATATTACAGGAGAGACTTATTCTGGCAGCCGTTCTCTGGAAGACTGGAAAACAATTGTGGAGACAGAGCTGAAAGGGGCTGTGAAATGAGGGCCATGCTGTCTGGCAGGAAAGAAACTGTTTCAGACGACAGGATGAACTGGCACCATGTTTCACGAAAAGGAATCTGTATGGCCGCAGCAGGGCTTTTTATGATGGGGTTAGGAGTTTACCGGGGGGAAATGTCGGTGGTTCTGGAAAAGGCAATTAATATCTGTATGGAGTGTATTGGAATTGGATAAGAGAAAAAACACAGGTGAATGGAAACGTCATGGAGTACAGGCATTTTGGGCGCTGCTCACCAACAGTTATCTGGCAGGTTTTGTTCAGGGAAAAATATATAAGGGAAAGCTGAAAAATCTCTGCGTTCCCGGACTGAACTGTTACTCCTGTCCGGGAGCGGTGGGCGCCTGTCCCATTGGAGCAATGCAGGCAGTAATCGGTAACCGGAATTTTAAATTTGCCTTTTATGTGGCAGGCTTTCTGATGTTTGTGGGAGCATTGACAGGAAGATTTGTCTGCGGCTGGCTGTGTCCCTTTGGGCTGATTCAGGAGATGCTGCATAAAATCCCTTTCCTGAAAAAAATCGACACATTTCGGGGAGATAAGCTGCTTCGGAAAATGAAATATGTTATTTTTATTGTATTTGTCATACTTCTGCCCATGGTTCTGGTAGACGTACTGGGACAGGGAGCCCCTTACTTCTGCAAATTAATCTGCCCGGCAGGCACTCTGGAGGGCGGGCTGCCACTGGTTCTGCTGAATCAATCCATGCGAGGCGCCCTTGGATGGCTGTATGCATGGAAAAATGTTCTGCTCCTTGTGACGGTTATATTGTCGGTGATGATTTACAGGCCTTTCTGTAAATACATATGTCCCCTGGGAGCGGTATATTCTGTATTTAATTCCATAGCCGTATTCCGGTATCGGGTAGAAAAAGAAACCTGTACAGGCTGCGGTGTCTGTGCCAGAGTATGTAAAATGCAGGTTAATCCGGCAGAGCATCCAAATCATCCGGAATGTATACGGTGCGGGGTATGTAAGAAGTCCTGCCCGGTAAATGCAATACATTAAATATTATGAAAAAAGTGCTTGCATTTTGTGACAAACTGTGATAATATTAATCCGTCGCTGAGATAGCGGCAGAAAAGACAGTTGGCTCCTTGGTCAAGCGGTTAAGACATCGCCCTTTCACGGCGGTAACACGGGTTCGATTCCCGTAGGAGTCATTCCATAGTTAATAATTTATGTCAGTATCTGACAGACAGATCTTATTGAACATTGCTGCTCAATAGGCATAACATGCCGATGTGGCTCAATTGGCAGAGCAGCTGATTTGTAATCAGCAGGTTATCGGTTCGAGTCCGATCATCGGCTTGTGTTGATTCAGTCAACTTGGACCTTTAGCTCAGTTGGTTAGAGCAACCGGCTCATAACCGGTCGGTCCTGGGTTCGAGTCCCCGAAGGTCCACTATATTAGCTATGCGATTATGGCCCAGTGGCTCAGTTGGTTAGAGCGCCGCCCTGTCACGGCGGAGGTCGAGGGTTCGAGTCCCTTCTGGGTCGCTGATACAGTTTTATACTGTATCGCGTTGAATATATATTCAATAAAGTGTGCTTGCCGGATGGATATTCGGTAAGAGATTAAATGGGATCTTAGCTCAGCTGGGAGAGCATCTGCCTTACAAGCAGAGGGTCACAGGTTCGAGCCCTGTAGGTCCCATTTGTGCCGGCGTGGCGGAACTGGCAGACGCGCAGGACTTAAAATCCTGTGGTGGCAACATCGTACCGGTTCGATTCCGGTCGCCGGCATTGGATGAGGAAATTAAAAATATAATAAAGAGATTTTATTGCAGATATGGTTCATCGGTAGAACGCTAGCTTCCCAAGCTGGAAAGGCGGGTTCGACTCCCGTTATCTGCTTTTTTTAATGTAACTTTTTAACCCGTGAATCATATATGGAGGAGATAATATGGTAAAACACATTGTAATGTTTAAGCTGAAGGAAGAATTTAATGGCAAAACTGCCAGGGAAAATGCTGAAGAAGCAAAGGCAAGGGCAGAGCAGCTGAAAGATCTGGTGCCTTCTGTAGAAAAAATGGAGGTTGTATGCAATGCTCCGGCGGCAGACGGAACCAATTATGAGCTGGCGCTGATCTGTGATTTTCAGGATATGGCAGGGCTGGACGCGTATCAGAAACATCCGGAACATGTAAAGTTTGGAGCATTTATCAGTCAGATGCGGGAAAGCAGAGCATGTATCGACTATGAATATTAAATACCCGGAGATTAACGTTCGGGAGAAGGGGAACAGAGCATATCTGAACTGTCATTTTCTGACGTTCCGGTATGCTCTGAAACCGTTCCGGGATTCTGCTGAATAGAAAAGGTGTCTGATAGCAGCAGTCAGTAACCGTTCCGGGATTCTACTGAATAGAAAAGGTGTCTGATAACAGCAGCCAGTTTGCCCGAAAGAGCTGCATTATCTGCCAGTAGCCCATGCCCCGGAGCTGATACTCTCTGACCAGATCGAATTTAGCGGACAGGCTTCGTACATCTTCAAACCATACTTCATGGGTGAGTCCTTCTGAAACATAGCGAAAATAAGGAGACTGGGCAGTTTCATCGTACTGGATAAGGGCATTTTGGGCAATAGCAATCTGGACAGCCTGAATATTTCCGATGGTGACGGCTTTTGAGGTACCCTGTACGAAAGGGAGCGTCCAGTCATAACCGTAATTGGGAATGCCAAGGCTGATTTTGGAAGCCGGGATTTTGGTCAGGGCGTATTCTACGACCTGACGGACTTTGTTGAGGGGTGCCACCGCCATGGGAGGGCCATATGTGTATCACCATACAGGATTCCGTTAATGTTCCGGAAGTTTTGGATAAATAACAAGTTCAAAACTGGCATTGTCGCGGTGGAATTTCCGGCTTCGCTCTGTTTTGATATATTCTGCGTGGTGAATGATACTTTTTAGAATTTCATTTTTGATCTGAGCATTGTCTGTATGGGTATAAGCATCAAGAATGGGGCAATGGGCAGGAAGCCATGTATTTTCGGCGGACACAGTCTGCTGTTCGGCTTCAATGGATTGCTGCAGACGGAAAATTTCGGTTCTGACGATCTGTATTTTATCTGAAACAGCAGTGAAACGGGTCTGAAAAATTTCCGGAGTATAGATACCCTGTTCCAGTAGTTCACAGGTGCGTATCTGCTGCTTTTCTGCCAGTTCCAGCTCTTTTAAATAATTTTTCAGCATATGTTCTTTCATGTTCCATTCCTGAACACGGTCCGTATCTGTTTCCCATTCCAGCATGTAGCCATCCATCCATTCCTGCAGGGCTTCCAGAAGTTTTTGTTCTATAAGATACAACGGGGCGGAAATGTTGTCACAGTCACGATTGGGACAGCGGAGACTGTAATAACTGTCTCTGGTGTTGCTGGCAGTTCTGGTAAGGGCAGAGCCGCATTTTTTGCAGGTAATAATGCCGGACAGGGGGTTTTTCAGGATTTTGCTGTTTACAACAGGCGGCGCAGATTTTGCATGAATCAGTTTCTGAACTTTATAAAATATATCTTCCGAAATAACAGGGGGATGAAGTCCGCTGTACATTGGAAAGTCCGGGTTTTTTATACGGATTTTCCGGGTGGTTCCCTCCGCAATGGTTTTCTTTTCTTTTTTTCTGCCCCAGCAGATTTTTCCAATATAGACCGGGTTTTCCAGTATGTCTTTGATGGTGCTGACAGACCATTTTTCCGCAGCCTTTGGTTTTATGCCCATTTCATCCAGTTTTCTGCAGATGCGCAGGCGTCCCAGAGGTTTCCAGGAACCATCCGGCTGTTTTTCTCCGAAAAGACAAAGGTGGAAAATCAGACGGACGACTTCTGCCTGCTCTGGCACAATCTCCAGGGTATAACCTTTTCCTCCAGGTATTTTTACCCGTTCGTAACCATAGGGAGCGGTGCTGGCAATCCATTTGCCTTCCTGAAGGGAGGCCATACGTCCTCGCTGAATGCGGCGGTTTATGGTTTTATATTCCCTTCGGCTCATGAAAAGTCCGAATTCAAAGTATTCTTCGTCGTATTCGTCGGTGGGGTCATATATTTTCAGCGGAGTCAGAATCAGCGTGTCAGAAATCTGAAAATATCTGGCTATGGTTCCCTGGTCGCCGGTATCCCCCCTTGCCAGACGTTCCACTTCCGCCACCAGAACACCGTCGCAGCTTCCGTCACTGATGTCCTGCAGCAGTTTCCTGACAACGGGCCGGTCCTGAATGGTTTCTCCGGAAACAATTTCCCTGTAAAATTTTGAAATGGTAATGCCCAGATTTTCTGCAAAAGTTTTCAGCAGTTTTTCATGACGCAGCAGAGTTTCTCCTTCCCCATGGGCTTCGGCGTCACGATCTGCGCGGCTTTTTCGGAGGTATGCGTAATAAGTGCCCTGTGGATTTAAAGGTCTGTTCATGGTTTCACCTCCCTTATCAGTCTATGAAAAAGGAGCATAAAAAAATGCACTGTCATTTCATGACGGTGCGGGCGGTACTGCTTGTGCAGGAAGGGTGCTGTCAGTAATACCCCGCAACAGAGCTGCGGGGTACGGTTTATTTTCTTATTATATGATACAGGCAGATAATACGCCTTTATAATTATCAGGAAATAAAGAATTCAGACAAAACCTTCATATGGTGTGTTATAACATTTCAATTACAGCGAGATTTGGTTCAAAATAGATAATATAATTGTCCAGTGTGGTAAATACCCCATATTTGGAGCGGTATTTTTGGATGGATTCTGCCAGAAATTCCTGAGTTACCTCCAGGTATTCAGCCATTTCAGCCAGGCTGTGGCATCCGTGCCGGTAGGAATTTATAATTCCGTTTAATCCAATCAGACGGTTGTAGGACCAGAGGCGTGCCTTCTGTTCCTGTTTGCGGTTCTGAACATTGTTCTGGTTCAGAATATTTCCAACACTGGTATAATAATGGCCCAGTTCTTCTGCCAGTACGCATTTCTTTTCTGTTGTGGTCAGAGTGTCCTTAATAGCAATTCTGTTTCCCTTGATTCTCCCATCGCAGGATTTCAGAGGCTTCTCCTTTGTAATCAGATGGTTGCTGTCTGCCTCTATAAGCAATTCTGTGTAATCCATAATATCACCCCTGTCAGTTTCCCCATGTATGCTTCCGGCATTTTACTGCCGGGAATCATAATCAGAAATTTTCATCATCCATAATGTCTTCATCATGCCGGATCATTTCTTCCGTTATTTCCACATCCGTGCGTTCGTGAGCGGCGTTTAAAAGATACGGAGAAGTATCTTCCGTCACTTTGGAGGGACGGTGAGAACTGTTATAAGTATAAACAGCGGAAGACGTCTGTTCGATGGAACGCTCCCATTCCTTCGCCAGAGTGAAATCTACCATTTCCCGGCCATGGTCGTCAAGCACACGGTATTTTTTTATGATGTTTTCAAATTCTTCCGGAGTCGCCCTGTCTTTATACTGTTCTTCTGTTCCGTCCTGAAACAGATAATTGGCATCACAGTGCAGGATGTGAAACAAATCATATAAAAGGGCAGCACGGGGGGAATTTACATCTGTTTCCCAGTTTCCAATGGCCCCTTTGCTGACTCCCAGCATTTCAGCAAGCTGAGGCTGGGTAATTCTGAGGGATTCTCTTTTTTCCTTTAATCTTGTTCCAAAACTCACCATTGTCACCTCCTGTACGATAAAATATTACTACATAAAACTGAGAGAATCAATACAAAGAACAAAAAAACTGAGAAATTTATTGACTTCTCAGAATAACTATGTTAATATCTGGAAAAGAAAAGAAAAACTGAGAAAAAGAAAAGGAGGATTATGGAGTGAAAACCGACTGTTCCAGAAAAGAGGTTTTGGCAGGAAAGAGACAACAGGTACAACCAGCAGTACATAAAATGTACAAAGGAGCAGGAGGAATTTATGGAACATGCAGCAAAACAGTTCAGGCTTGGGTCTGCTTCTGTAATAATCTGTGACGACCAATGTGTTTCCGAAGCGGAAGCAGAGGAAATCATAAAGGATCTGGCTGAAAGGATAAAGCCTTATATGGTGAAAACAGCCATGAAGGATAAAGTTTTATATGATGAAAACAGCCATAGATGAAATCATCTGAATGAAGCGGACAGACAGAGTATGGAAAGTGGAAAAGCGGAGCGGGAAATCAGAAAGAAACAGGAGGGATTACATTGGATAAGGGAATATTATCGGAATACATGGATGCCTGTGCAATGATAAAAGAAACGGAGCAGGAAATCAGAAAATTAAGAGCCAGGAAAACGGAAACGGTAGAAGATGTTGTGAGGGGAAGCAATGGGAGTTTTCCCTACCAGCCCCGGAATTTTCATATATCAGGAACCGTTTCCGGAAGCGGAACGGAACGAAAGGTCCGCAGACAGGAACAGATTTTAGAGGAACGGAAGGAGCGGGCTGAGGAGATAAAAACAGAGACGGAATCCTAGATGAATACCATTCCCATGCGGATGCAGCGTATTATAAAATATAAGATTTTTGAAGGAATGTCATGGGAAGAGGCAGCGGTAAAAATTGGAAGAAGGGCCACAGGAGAAGGAATAAGGAAAGAATTTGAAAGGTTTTTTGCCTGAGAAGTCGGGTGTCGGAAGCTGGGACGGAAATGTCCGGCCAGTTACCGGCACCCGTCCTGTTTTCTCCTGCTCCATAAAAAATAAAAGTTTGTCCGCTCTGTCCTGATTGTCCATGTTTGGGGTGCTAATATGATACTAAGCCATGGAAGATACACATGGCAGTACCGTTCCTTAGCGGTATGTTACCGGGCGCGCCGGGCAGTGGAGGGAGGTGAACGGAAAAAGATATGAAACATGGAAAGCAGAAAGATGAAGTAAGAGGTGTGCAGTAATGATTAATACCGTCATTGAGTCACTCAGCAGTTCCCTGAATGCTGAATTTGGCAGTAATTATGAAATATACAGGGAAATGACAGAACAGGAATTAAAGGAACGCAGTTTTCTGATATCCTGTCTGAGTTCCGGTTCCAGGCCCTTTCCGGGGAAACAGTATTTCCGGGAAAATCTCTTTGGTATCCGGTATGCTCCCAAACGGGAAGGACGGGAGAGGGAAGAATGCAGTGCAGTGGCAGAGCGTCTCTTTTCATGTCTGGAATACCTGACTGTGGAGGGCAGAACCATAAGGGGAACCGGAATGAAATACGAGATTACGGAAGGAATCCTGAATTTCATGGTAAATTATAACCTGTTTGTCTGCAGGAATGGTGAGGGAATTCCTGCAATGGAGGAGATTTCAGGAGAAATTTCAGCAAAAGAACAGGGGAAAAATCAGGTGTGAAGTATCATTCAGGAGAAATTTCAGCGAAAGGAAAGGTGAAGTACCATGACAGGGAAGAACCGTTTACTGAAAAGATCGGACAACGGGAAAATGAAATCAGAAGAAACAGAATCTGAGAAGCCTGAAAAGGCGGAAACCCTTTTCACAAAGGAGCAGCTGCTCCGGTCAGAACGGTTTCAGGACAGAAAGGACCTGCTGAACGCCCTTCTGTCTCCGGAACAGCAGTATACCATGAAACAGGCAGAACAGAAAACAGAAGATTATATGAAAGGAAAGGTGAAATAAAATGGCTTTAGGCGGAGGTACATTTATAACTCAGAACAGAGAACTTCCGGGAACTTATATCAATTTTGTTTCGGCAGCATCTGCAAATGCAGCTTTATCTGAGCGGGGAATTGCAACTATGCCGCTGGAACTGGACTGGGGGATTTCCGGTGAAGTATTTGAAGTGAGCAGCGAGGATTTCCGGGAGAACAGTATGGAGATTTTCGGTTATGACTACGGACATGATAAAATGAAAGGGCTGCGGGATCTGTTTTTGAATACCAGAATTCTGTATGGGTACAGGCTGAACGGAAACGGAACAAAGGCATCCAATGATTATGGAGAAGCAGTCTGCAGCGGAGAGCGCGGAAATGACCTGAAAATTACGATTCAGGTAAATGCAGATGATGAATCTCTTTTTGATGTGAAGACCATACTGGGAATCGAAGTGGTGGATGAACAGACTGTTTCCGGGGCAGGAGAACTTGTTTCCAATGCGTATGTGAAATGGAAGCCGGAGGCAGCACTGGCGCCGGCTGCGGCAGTGCCTCTCAAAGGAGGTACCAATGGTACGGTGGAAGGTGGTTCCTACCAGAACTATCTGGATAAAATTGAAGGTTATACCTACAACACCATGGGAGCAGTCCTGGAGGATGAAGTCACAAAAGCCCTGTTTGTTTCTTTTGCGAAGCGTATGCGGGATGAAATGGGTGTGAAATTTCAGCTTGTTCTTCACGATTATGCAAAAGCAGATTACTGCGGTGTCATCAGTGTGAAAAATGAAACCACAGATGGAGAATGGAGTGGGGGAAGCCTTGTTTACTGGACAACAGGGGCGCTGGCAGGATGTGAAGTGAACAGGAGCTGTCAGAACAGAATTTATGACGGAGAGTTTACGGTGAAGGCTGATTTTACACAGAACGATCTGAAAAAAGCCATTGGAACAGGTGAATTTGTATTCCACAAAGTGGGAGCAGATGTTCGGGTGTTAAAGGATATTAACACCATGGTTACTGTTTCTGATACTCAGGGTAATGTATTTAAGGAAAATCAGACTGTCCGGGTAATCGACCAGATTGGAAACGATATGGCTGTGCTGTTCAATACAAAATATCTGGGAGCTGTTCCAAACGACAATGCCGGACGGGTATCTCTTTGGTCCGATATTGTGTCCCATCACAGACAGCTGGAACAGATACGGGCAATTGAGAATTTTTCAGATGCGGATGTGACTGTGCAGCAGGGTGCGGATAAAAAAAGCGTGGTAGTGTCCGACGCGGTGACCGTTGTAAATGCCATGGACAAATTATACATGGTCTGCACCATTATGTAGGAAAGGAGTGTTGAAGTATGGGAAATGCAGTTATGAGCGCAAATGACGCCATATATGGGGGCCTTGCGGAGTGTTATATTACCATTGGCGCCCGGCGTTATAATTTTATGAGCATGACAAATTTTGAGAGCAAATGGGAAGTAAATATCACGGATGTGGCAATTCTTGGAAAAGTGGGAATGGGTCATAAAGCAGCCGGCGGAAAGGGAACCTGGAGCGGAACTGCCCATTATAACCAGTCCATATTCCGAAAGATGGCAGATGAATACCAGAAAACCGGAAGAATGCCTTATTTTGAGATTCAGGTAAGTAATGAGGATCCCGGAAGCAGCGCCGGACGTCAGACCATTACCCATCATGACTGTCTGTGTGACAGTTTCATACTGGCCAAATTTGAAGCCGGAGAGGAAATCATGGATGAAGAAATTTCCGGAACGTTTGAAAGCTGGGATATGCCGGAACAGTTCAGTGAGCTGAACGGATATTAAAGGGAAAATTATACACGTGACAAATTCTCCTGTATATGATAAAATTCAACTATCAATACAAAGGAGGAAGTAAAACTATGAAAAAGAAAATTGCTGCATTATTACTGGGCATGGCAATGTGCCTGTCAGTAACTGCCTGCGGCGGAGGAAATGACAAGTCAGATAAAACGGAGGATACCGTCAAAACAGAGCAGAGTGAAGATTCCGCTTCAGATGCAGAAGACAGTGAGGAGACAAAGGAAGATGCGGCGTCTGATGACAAAGATAAGTCAGAAGATCCGGAGCAGGCAGGGGATGCCGGAGAACAGGAAACACCGGAGGAGCCTGAGGAAGAGGAAAAGATTTATAATATCGGAGAAACTGCTACCTTAAAAGACTGGGATATTTCTGTAACAGATGTTCAGATTGTGGAATCCATTGCAGCAGATTATGGTTCTTTCAGTCCGGATGAAGAAGGAAACAGATATGTACAGGTATTTGCGACAATTACCAATAACGGAAAGCAGGCAGGAAGTTTCCTTCCCATGATTGGAATGGGAGATGATGTGTCTGTAAAAGTTCTGTTTGGGGACGGATATGAATTTGCTTCTGTAAATTTACTGGGATACAGCAACGATCTTCATGATTCCAAAGTAAATCCGTTATCTTCCCAGACAGGGGAAATAGCATTTGATGTTCCGGAAACTGTGGCTTCTTCAGAGGAAGAACTGCTGATACAGTTCAATTCCGGTAATGATTCCGTGAAATTTAAACTCAGATAATCTGGTCACGTGGACAGAAAATTGCATAACAGCAGTAAGAAGAGAGCCTGTTTTCAGGCTCTCTTCTTCTATGGAAAATTCTTCCGGATTTCATTTAAAGATATATTCAGAAAGAGAGGATAAATTTATGTCAAAATTCAGCAGATTTATGAAAGAAAACAAATTTAACAGAGAAAATGGAACTTATGCGCCTACTTCCAGCTTAACCGATGAGACGGGAAAGCCGCTGGAATGGGAATTCAGGCACGTTTCCTCCAAAGAAAACGAAGATCTGAGAGATTCCTGCACCATAGAGGTACAGGTAACAGGAAAACCGAACCTGTTTCGTCCCAGAGTAAATTCTTCTCAGTACCTGGTAAGGCTTATAGCCACTTCCACAGTATTTCCGGATTTGTATGATGCGGGCCTGCAGGATTCCTATGGTGTGAAAACGCCGGAAGATCTTGTGTATGCCCTTGTGGATGATCCTGGGGAATACCAGAGACTTGGAAGCTGGATTCAGAAATTCCAGGGATTTGACAAGGCCCTGGAAGAAAAGGTGAATGAGGCAAAAAACTGATTGAGGGAGGGGACTGGGAAGCAAACTATGTGTATTATGCCCTCCATAAGCTGCATATCACACCCTCCCGGTGGCTTGCGATGGAGGGGCAGGAAAAAGCATTTGTCATAGCAGCAATCAATATAAAGACAGAAAATGATAAAAAAGAGAGGAAAAAGGCCAAATCTCAGGCCAGGAGAAAAGGAAGGTGAAATAGTTGCTTCAGGCAGGAATTGAATTTCAGAATTATTTTACAACTATGCTGTATGACATTATGGATGCTGTGAATCTGTCCACAGCATCCATTTATAATATGCAGCATGCACTTAACAGTGCAACCGTTACAATTAACCAGGCGGCGGCTGCCATACAGGGGCTGGAAAGAGGGGCGGGAACCACATCTGCCCGGCCTTCGGATACACCGCCGGGAACCTGGCAGGCAGATAATCAGCGGGTGTTTACCGGTTCCGGGGAAGAACGGTATCAAATGGAAACAGCAGAATTAAATCAGATGCTGGAACAGCTGGGCGATACCCAGGATGCCATTGCAAGGCAGGCATTCCGCGATTTTACATTTCCGCCGGAGGCTTTTCAGGATCTGAACAGTCTGGCGGCCAGAATATCCATTATGCGGGAACGTGTGCAGCAGATAGAGGACAATCCCCTGAATTTCGGCACAGATACTGCAAATATGGAACTGGAACGTCTGCGCAGTCAGCTGAGTCTGGCGCTGCAGCAGCAGAACAGGTTAAATGAAGCCGTGGACAATGCAGATGTTTCTGCTGCAGGTGCGGCATATCTGGGCCTGTCCCGCATCATAGGAAATACAGAGCGTTATGTGAGAGACACCGCAGATGGACAGGGGGAACTCAATCGGGAGACGGAGCAGGGGAAAGCCAGTGCAAATGGAATGCTTAAAGCCGTAAAAGAAACCGTATCTCAGTATGCAACCCTGGACAATCTTTCAGCAGTTATGGATTTGTCAGATCAGATGATGGCTGTTGCCGCCCGCCTGGATATGATGAATGACGGACAGCAGAGCACAGAGGACTTACAGAACATGATTTTTCAGGCAGCAGAACGGTCCGGCGGTTCTTATCAGGGAACTATGGCAGCAGTTTCGGATCTGGGCATTACGGCCGGCGGCGCCTTTTCCGGAAATGAGGAAATCGTGGCCTTTATGGAGCAGGTGAACAGGCAGCTTGCAGTTTCGGGAACAGGAGAAAGCGGGAGTGATGCGGTTCTGTCCCAGATTACCCAGGCCATGAGCTCAGGGACTCTGGGAGAAGGAGGATTTGATACTATTCTGAGTCAGGCTCCCGGCATGATACAGGCCATTGCCAGTTACATGGGACTTCCTGCAGAACAGTTAAGAAACCTGGCAGCGGAGGGAAGGATTACGGCCGATATTGTGAAATCGGCCATGTTTGCGGCTACAGATGAGACCAATACAAAATTTGCAAGTATGCCCATGACGTTTGCTCAGATGCAGACTTCTTTTCAGAATCATGCCCAGATGGCTTTCCAGCCGGTTCTGGAGCGTATCAATGAGCTTGCAAACAGTGCGGAATTTCAGGAATTTATAAATGGAATTATCAGCGGATTCTATATGGTTTCCGGAGTGGTGCTCTGGATTATGGATCTGATGGCGGCGGCAGGAGGATTTATCGGGGATAACTGGTCGATGATTTCTCCGATTATTTATGGCGTTGTGGCAGCTTTGTCAGTTTATCTGCTTGTTGCCGGGATTGTTGCAGTCATCAATGGTGTGATTGCCATATCAGAGAGAATAAAAGCAGCGGCTCAGGGAATAGCAGCCACTGCAACAGAGATAGAAACAGCTGCTCAGCATGGATTGAATGCAGCTCTGGCAGCATGTCCACTTACATGGATTGTCCTGATGATTATTGTGCTGATTATGATTATTTATGCAGTAGTTGCGGCTATAAATCATTTTGCGGGAACTTCCATATCAGCTACAGGTATTATCTGCGGAGCATTTGCAGTTGCTGGTGCATTTATTGGAAATCTGATTATCGGCATGATTAATTTTGTAATCGGTGTGTTTTGCCTGTTCTGGAATTTTATCGCAATGTTCGCAAACTTTTTTGGAAATGTGTTCAGTGATCCGGTAAATTCCATTGCAAGGCTGTTTTTTGATATGGCTGACTTTGTTCTGCAGATTCTGGAGACACTGGCATCGGCCATAGATACGGTGTTTGGCTCAGATCTGGCCGGTACGGTTTCCGGATGGCGCGGTTCCCTGGAAGGATGGGTTGATAAAGAATTCGGCAAAGGGAAAGAAGTCATGAAAGAAATGAATCCGGAGGACTATTATCTTGACCGTCTGAAGTATGGAGATGCCTGGGATAAAGGATATGGTTTTGGACAGGGAACAGAGGGTACGATTTCAGATTTACTGAATTCCGGGGGTGGACTGCCGGGACTGGATAATTTTCCAACGGAAATTCCACCATATGAAAGCGGCCCTGGTGGCGGCCCCGGCGGCGGCCTGGGCGGATGTCCTGGAGATAGTGTGGCTGACGGTCTCAACAGCAGCGGAACAACGGGAAACCTCGATGCCATTTCCGCGAATACCGGAGACATGGCAGAGTCCATGAACATCACTCAGGAGGACCTGAAATATCTGCGGGATATAGCAGAGCAGGAGACGGTGAACCGGTTTACCACAGCCCAGATTAATATTGACCAGTCCGGCATGAAAAATACGGTAACCGGAACCAATGACCTGGAGGGTTTTGTTTCAGGGCTTACCGAAGCAGTGAATGAAGCAGTAATAAGCATAGCGGAAGGAGTGCATAGCTGATGGCAAAAAGCGGATATGAATTCTATCTGGGGAAACGTCTGCTTCCGGTTCCGCCGGAGCAGCTTCAGATGACATTCAATAATGCAAATAAAACAGTAACTTTAATGAACGGGGAACAGGTGAATCTTCTGAAAAAACCGGAGCTGACAGACATTGAATTTGAATGTCTTCTGCCTCAGGTACGTTACCCCTTTGCAGTCTATAAATCGAAATTCAGAAAGGCAGATTATTTTACAGAATATTTTGAAGAACTGAAAAACAGCCGGAAAATAGTTCGATTTAAGGTTTACCGGAACTTACCCAATGGGAAACCGCTGTCTGGCGTTAATATGAAGGTATCCCTGGAGGAGTACAAAATAACCGAGAATGCCAAAGAAGGAAATGACCTGAAGGTAAAAATCAAACTGAAGCAGTATCGGCAGTTCGGAACAAAGACAGTTAAAATTTATAAACCTGCAAAAGATAAAAAGAAACGGAAGGCAACAGAGGACAGAATTCCGCGGGAAACGGAAAATTCTCCGGCGCCTTCCGCACCGCAGACTTATACTGTGGTAAAGGGAGACTGTCTGTGGGCTCTGGCAAGGCGTTTTTATGGGAATGGTTCTCTCTATACGGTGATTTATGAGGCCAATCGTTCCGTAATCGGGGGAAATCCTGATCTCATTTACCCTGGTCAGGTACTGGTCATTCCGCCGGTGTAGGAGGAAATGCAGATGAAAGTAAATGCGGAACTTCTGATAGGAAATGAAAAAGGAACGAAACTGTACCGGCCGGCAGTAGAAGAAGGAATTGAATGGTCTACGGAGCGCAGAGGTACGCCTGGCAAACTCACATTTAAAGTGTTAGAGGATAAGAAGCTGAAATTTTCGGAGGGAAGCCCGGTAAGGTTTACCGTAAATGGAAAGAAGATTTTTTTTGGTTTCGTATTCAAACAGCAGAGTGCCAGAAAAGAAGGAAAAGTACGGGAGCTCACAGTTACCGCTTATGACCAGCTCCGGTATCTGAACAACAAGGACACCAGAGTCTACGAAAATAAAACGGCTGACCAGCTTATAAAAATGATTGCGGAGGATTACCGGCTGTCCGTGGGTACCCTGAAGAACAGCGGGTATGTGATACCTTCCAGAGTGGAGGACAATACCTCCCTGTTTGAAATGATAGAGAATGCCCTGGATCTGACGCTGGAAAACAAAAAGGAGATGTATGTCCTGTATGATGATTTCGGGAAACTGACACTGAAAAATATTTCAGACATGTATGTGGAGAAAAAAGGAAAATATCTTCTGATTGATGAAGAAACCGGAGAAAATTTTGATTATACATGCAGCATTGACCAAAATACTTACAACCGCATCAAGCTGGCGTACGACAATGAGGAAACCGGGAAACGTGAAATCTACATTGCGCAGGACGGTTCTAATATGAACCGCTGGGGAATTCTGCAGTATTTTGATACATTGCAGAAAGGCGAGAATGGGAAAGCAAAGGCGGATGCCCTGCTGAAGCTGTATAACCAGAAAACCCGAAATCTGAAAATTACCGGTGCTGTGGGAGACAACCGAGTGAGAGCAGGAAGTCTGGTGGCGGTAAAACTGAATCTGGGAAGTAAAAAAGTGAGTAATTTCATGCTTGTGGAAAAATGCAAACATGTATATAAAGGGAGAGAACACTGGATGGATTTGACGCTCCGGGGAGGTGAATTTATTGTCTGATGCGGTAGAACTGGTAAAAATTATGAAAAAGGCAGCCCTTGAAGCGGTGGAGGCCTCAAAACCGGTAAACCTGTGTTTTGGAACTGTGGAATCTGTTTCGCCTCTGAAAATTAATGTGGAGCAGAAAATGACGCTTGGAGAGGCCCAGCTGATTCTCACCGGAAATGTGATGGATTACCGTATAAAAATTGCAGTGGACATGGATACGGATACAGCTTCTGGCTCCCATGTCCATTCTGTGGAAGGAAAAACTTTGCCTGGTGCGATGGGGCATGACCACGAATTCCGGGGAACAACCGGCGAGGCCGGAGCTGCCCATAACCATCGTATTTCCGGGGAACAGGAAATTATCATTAAAAATGGGCTTGCAGCAGGAGAGAAAGTGCTGCTGCTCAGGCAGCAGGGCGGTCAGAAATATTTTGTATTGGAAAGGATTGGGATATGATACCGGCAGAGACAGGTTTTTTGGAAGAGGATTTTGAAATAGAACAGGAACCCAGTAAAAATTACAGAATGGATATAAAAAAGCAGAGGGTACAGGGAAAAACAGATGGACTGGAGGCCATGAAGCAGGTGGTATTTAAGATTCTGAGCACGGAACGGTATCAGTATCTGATTTACTCCTGGGATTACGGGATTGAGCTTCTGGACTTATTTGGAGAACCGGTAAGCTATGTCTGCCCGGAACTGGAATACAGAATAACGGAGGCATTGCAGCAGGATGACCGGATTGAAGAAGTGGACGGATTTGAGTTTGAGGTAAATGGAAGTACAGTGAAGGCTTTGTTTACGGTACATACTGTTTTCGGAAACCTTAAGGCAGAAAGAGAGGTGGATATTTAATGTATGAAGATATTATTTATGAAGACATACTGGAGAGAATGCTGGATCATGTTCCGGATGACATGGATAAACGGGAAGGTTCTGTGATATATGATGCGCTGGCTCCGGTTGCGATTGAACTTCAGCTGATGTATCTGGAACTGGACGTGATTTTAAAGGAAACTTTTGCAGACACAGCCTCCAGAGAATTTTTGCTCCGAAGGGCAAAAGAGCGTGGAATCGTGCCGAAAGCCGCAGCGAAGGCTGTGCTGAAAGGAGTTTTCACTCCGAATACTCTGAAGCTGGAGCCAGGGACACGTTTCAGCTGTGAGGAGCTGTATTATGAGGTACTGGAACAGCCGGAGGAAGGCATCTGCCATTTTCAGTGTGAGACAGAAGGAACTGTGGGCAACAGTACCTTTGGAAAGCTGATTCCGGTGGAGTATATTCCAGGTCTCGAAACCGTGGAACTGACAGAGCTTCTGATCCCTGGGGAAGATGAAGAAGATACGGAACTTTTCCGTAAAAGGTATTTTGATTCCTTTCATTCTCAGGCGTTTGGCGGAAATAAAAAGGACTATACGGATAAAACGCTGGCTATTCCCGGTGTGGGAGCGGTAAAGGTAACACCGGTATGGAACGGCGGAGGTACTGTAAAACTGACTATTCTGGACGCAGGTTATGGGAAAGCAGATGAAACGCTGCTGAAGCGTGTACAACAGGAGCTGGACCCGCAGCAGGACGGTAAGGGAGAAGGGATTGCACCCATTGGCCATGTGGTAACAGTGGATACGCCTCAGGAATTTTCCATAGAGGTTTCCGTACAGGCAGTTTATGATACCGGATATGGATTTGAGGCACTGCATTCCCGGATGGTGCAGGCGGTGGAAAATTATCTGGGACAGCTGCGGGAACTCTGGGCGGAGCAGGATTCACTGGTGGTCAGAATTGCCCAGACAGAGGCAAGGCTCCTTGCAATTGACGGAATTATAGATATAACCTCAGTTGCGTTAAATGGAAAAACTGAAAATATTATTCTGGAAGAAGGGCAGCTTCCGGTATGCGGAGGTGTGGTATCATGATTAGAGAAGCAGACCTGATTTCCTTTCTTCCGGAATTTATGTGCGGCTACCTGGAACTGAGAAAGCTGCTGAGTGCACAGCAGCGGGAAGTACAGGCACTGGAGGATATGACAGAAATTTTGAAGAATAATCAGTTTATTCTCTCAGCAGATGAACAGGGAATAGAAAAATTTGAGACTATGCTGGGGATTGCGGCGCTGGATGACGATTCTCTGGAAAACCGCAGATTTCGTGTCCTGTCTCGATGGAATAATGCCATTCCATATACGGAACAGGTATTGCGGAACAGGCTGGATACTCTCTGCGGTGCGGATGGTTATTCTCTGGAAATCCAGAATCAGGAATACCGGATAAAAATCCGTGTTGCCCTGAAAAGTAAAAAGAATTATAAAATGGTGGAAGAAATGCTGAAAGAGACAGTTCCGGCAAATATGGTGTTGGATCTGTCTTTACTTTATAACCAGCATAAAACATTGAAACAGTTTACTCACAGACAGCTTTCGGCATTTACCGGAAAGCAGATAAGGAATGAGGTGTTGATTTATGGCAAATGAAACAGTAAATTACGGTTATCCGAAACCGGAAGAAGATGATTTTTATGATATTAACCAGTTCAATCAGGCAATGGATATGATTGACGGTGATTTGAAAAAAACAGAGGAGATGAAGCAGAACAAGCTGGATATCGGCGCTTTTACAGGGAACATTGACGTGCTGGGAGAAGGCGGACTGCCCCGGACTTCCAGTGTAAGCTGGTGCCGGTCAGAACTGGTGTCAGGAACTTTACCGGTATTATCTGATGCGGCATATTGCTTTTCGCTGGAAACCTGTGTGGCAGCAGAAAATGAAAGGGATTCCGCCAGAGTTCAGAGAGCTGTATTACATGAAACAGCAAATATCAGAATTCTGGAACGTATGTATGTGGACGGACAGTGGCATGAATGGAAGGAATTGCTTCAGAAAGATGGAGATTTGAAAGATGCAACCGTTACTTTTGACAGTGGGGATAATGAGAGCCCTGCGGAATGGGCAGAGGTTGCGCCTGTGGAAGGCGGAGAGAAACAGGGCAGTCTGTGGCAGAAGGTTTCCCTGTTTGCCAGAAATCTGCGGTATCTCTGGAAACTGTGCGGGACGAATGATATTTCCGGGCTGGCAGACGGGACGCTGACGGGGGCGGTCAGTAAGTTAAACACGGATTTGTCAGAAAAAGCAAATCTGTCCGGGGAAAACCGTTACGATTCTACAAATCTGGTTTCCAAAATTGTAGGTGTGAACAAAGATTCTTTTGTACATGCCCAGTTTGTGGCAGAGTCACAAAACAAAGCGGATTCTACAAGCCGGGCAGGCTATGGATTTCACAATGATGGTATCACAGGTGGATTCCTTTATCTTGATAATGACCACAAATTGAAATTTATTGATGCATTTGGCGGAGTCCACGTAATTATAATGGAATCGCCCTGAAATAGTGTTTCATATCAGTTTACACAAAATTTAAAAGAATCTGATTCCATAATTACCAGAATTAAAATAAAACTGTGCCAGTCGTGTATCTCCTGCATATGAAAAAGCAATTCCGGCTCCGTATGCTGCTCCATATATAAATGTCAGGGCACAGATGGAAGGGCCACCTGTGCTTCCCATGATACTCTCGAAAGTATTAACAGAAGTCGGATTGATTTCTATTTTTGGAATAACTTTGGCATCAAGAAATCCTTCAATTCCTCCTTCAATAGTCACGCCTGTGCAGGCCTTAAAAGATATTGTTGAATATTTCCAGTTTTTTGCAACTATCAAATCCGTGTTTAGTGAACTGTGAAAAATGGAAGCTGAGAACCGGGAAGTTGTGTTTGCAAACAATATCAGGATATGGTATATTCGATACAGGAGTAATCGCGTTACAGGGTGGACCAGCCTCCCGCCTTTCTGAAATGGCATTCGCCATTGTGTCGTTCGGCACGAATCCCTTCATGGGAAATACGGAAAGAGGGAGGTGGTGGATATGAGTACATATGAAGTATTGAGCCTGCTTATTTTAGGCGGTACTTTTCTCGTTTCACTGCTTGCCTACATAGATAGGAATAACAGGCGCAAATAAAAATAAGCCTACCTTGTTACTTAGCCGGTACAGGTAGGCTTATTGCCCATCCGGGAGGCTAACCACTTTGTGGGCGGTTGCTCCTTTTGATGTCTTTACTATAGCATACAGGCGAATTTATTGCAAGGATTTTGTTCCGTTATGATATGATTGTGCCGGAGGTGGTTACAGTTATGGACATAAGAGAGCAGATAATTCATAAAGTCATGGAAGCTCTGGAAGGGCGTGTGGATACAGGCGTAACAGATACGGTTCAGGATATTCTTGTAATTGAACTGAATAATTATGAGGTTCAGGAACGGTGTACAGAAATAGCAACGGTGGATAACAGTGCTGAAAATATGCTGAAAAAATTTCTTGCCACAAAGCGCATTGAAGGGATTGCGGAATCTACCCTACACAGATACGCGGATGAGAACCGGAAGCTGATACAGTTTCTTGGAAAGCCCCTGTATGAGGTGACAGCTTACGATATTCGGTTTTATCTGTCATATCGCAGGGAAAAGACCGGTGTAAAAGTGAGTAACCGGACACTGGACGGTATGCGCAGGTGCTACTCCAGCTTTTTTGGCTGGCTGTCGGCAGAAGGGCTGATTGGCCGGAATCCATGCGCGGCTATTAAACAGATTAAGTATCGAAAAAAGGTAAAGAAGCCCTATTCGGCGGCGGAAATGGAAAAGTTAAGAATGGCCTGCGGGAATATCCGGGACCTGGCATTACTGGATTTCCTGTACTGTACGGGCTGCAGAGTATCAGAGGTGGCCAGGCTTAACATAGATGATATAGACTTTGAGCGGATGGAATGTACTGTGCTGGGGAAAGGGAATAAAGAGCGCACTGTTTACCTTTCCGAAGTAGCGGCCATGCACCTGAAAGATTATCTTTTCGCGAGAACAGATAAAGGAGAAGCCCTGTTTTCGGGAAAGGGGACGGAGAGGCTGGGGAAAAACGGGATAGAAGTGCTTCTGAAACGAATCGGAGGGAAAGCGGGGGTGTCCAATGTACATCCGCATCGATACCGCAGGACGCTGGCAACCAACCTTCTGGACCGCGGAATGAATATACAGGATGTGGCGGCGATACTTGGACATGCAGACCTGAAAACCACACAGGTATACTGTTATATATCTCAGAAGAATGTAAAGACAGCATACAACAAGTATGCAATATAAGGGATAAATACATCATATGAGAGCAGGAAGACTCCGGGATACAGGCCGGAGTTTTTGTTGTACCCGGAAATATCGGAAGGGGAGAAAACGGAAAAAATCGGAGAGAAAAAGCGGGAATCTGCTAAACACGGATATTGTGCCGGGATACATCTCCTGTTCTTATTCTTTTTGTGAACAGCATGGCTGGTATCGAATAGCAAAGACAGAAGGTGTATATCACGACAATTCATGCCTGATAAGCGCAAAGCGATATTATAATAACATGCCTCCGGAGTATCAGAAAATACAATTTTTTGGTGTATACACTTTGAGAAAGTTTATAAGTATATCATCTGCTTCCCTTATGCATGCCTGGACAAAAATCAGAGAAACATGGGACGAAACAAATAATGTATCTTACCTGGAGATTTATCAAAATACTGATAATGCTAATATGTGGCTGATTTCAATAGAAGATGCCCTTTCTCCTGAAGGTAACATTCAAAGCTGGAAAACTATACCATCCGTTCTGACTCAGGAGACAATAAATGGTGTGAAAGTGCTTGCTTTGTTAGAACTTCCTGCAAATAATCCGGCATAAAATTAGTTCAAACCATCGTTTCTGTCCAGTCTGCAACATTTTTAAAAATGATACCACTGACTTTTCTGTAAAAAATGATTCCAGGAAAAGCGTAAGAAAATACAATAGCAGAAGCAAATTCCCAGATACCGTAAGACTGAACAATCATTTTTATGCTGCCGCCGGCGGTTACGTTTACAATATATGTTTCATTTCCAAGCGGAATCTTTAAAAAAATATCTTTTACAATATCATCAAGGTTTAAAGTAGGAGGGTATTCAAAAAATATTTTTCGCACTATGGTGTTTTGTAAATCCGTGTTTAGCAAACCAACCCACAACCCCACCATATTTTTGCCTGAACAAAAGCACTTAAAGGCCGACTTTAAGTGTTTTTCTTATGCAAAAAAATAAAAAAAGGGGGTGAATCAATGTATGTGATATGGAATTTCATCCAGCAGAACTGGCTGGAATGGCTGTTTGGCATTGTAACATTCATTCTTGGTTGTCTTTACCGGGATGTGAAGAAACGTCTGAAAGATGAACAGCAGAAAAGCACAGCCACCGCAGAAGGGGTGAAGAGCCTGCTCCGGGAGAGCATTGTCCAGAATTACAACAAATACCAGGACAGGGAATGCTGCCCGATTTATGCCAAAGAATCCGTGAAGAAGGTATATGAATCCTACCATAATCTCGGCGGCAATGATGTGGCGACCAAACTGTATAAAAAACTTCTGGATATGCCGGAAGAACCAAAAGAAAGAGAGGAATGACTATGAGCAAAAAAACAGAGAAATGGATGAAAGCCGCCGCAGTCCGGGCAGTAAAGACCATGGCACAGAGCGCAGTGGCCCTGATTCCCGCGGCGGCCGCCATAGGAGCGGTGGACTGGCAGGTGGTTCTGGGAACCGCAGCACTGGCCGGGGTGGTATCCCTGCTTACGTCTCTGGCAGGACTGCCGGAGGTACCGGAAGAAAATGAGAGAAACGAAAAACAGCATTGATTTTAAGAAAGGGAGGCAGAACTATGAGCAACATAACCATTAACAGAAACTTTGTTTCAACCAGAAATACCTATATCAGCCGGAATGTGCCGAAATATATTGTGATTCACGAAACAGATAATTATGCCGGAGGAGCCGGGGCCAGACGACACGCCGAAGCCCAGTTCCTGGGCCATCTTGGTACCTCGGTACAGTATTATTCCGGTTCTGACGGTATTTATCAGGCAGCGGAACATACGGACGGGACGTATTCCATCGGAATCGAATATGGCGGTAATCATGCTGTCCGTGACGCAAATAACCGCAATACCATTAACATCGAAATCTGTGTAAACAGCGACGGGGATTATGAAACAGCCCGTGCAAATGCCATTGCACTGGTGAAATATCTGATGGAGGAAACCGGGATTCCTGCAGACCGGGTCATCCGTCATTTTGACGCAAAAGGGAAATACTGTCCCCGGAAGATGATGGACAGTCCGGATTTATGGGAAGATTTCAGAAAACAGATTTCCGGACAGGCCGGGGAGGAACCGGTACAGCCGGAAAATGAGAAGCCGGAGAGACCTGCAGAAGATAATCAGAAAGAAATCTGGTATCGCGTGGGTTCCGGTTGGAAAGAGGGAATCTGTCAGAAGCAGACCGGGGCGTATCATAATAAAGATTTTGCCATTGCAGACTGTAAGCCGGGGCAGTATGTTTATGACGAAAAGGGGACCGTGATTTATTCCGGAGGAAAAGAGGAAGAAAGTGAGAAAGATAAGGATTCCGCCTGCGGCTACACACAGAAACAGTTTATCCTTGATGTGCAGAAAGCCACCGGATCCGCTGCGGATGGAATCGCTGGAGATGAGACGCTCGGAAATACGGTAACCGTGTCCGCTGTGAAAAACAGAAAACATACGGCAGTCATTTATATTCAGAAACGACTGAATGCACTGGGGTATCACTGCGGAGAAGCAGATGGAATTGCCGGGCCGAAATTCACAGGGGCAGTCAACCGCTATCAGAAGGAGATATTGAATTATAAAAGTTCTGACGGAGAAGTTACAGCAGGAAAGAAGATGTGGAAATCTTTGCTGGGGATGATTTGACAGGCAGCGTTTAAAAGCGCTGCATGGAAGAGATAAAATGCAGCCTGTATGTCAGTATGTGTATCCCCACTCATATGTCATAAGAAGAACAGAATCCGCAGCTTCTCCCAACAGCCCGTAATCTTTGCCTTCATACAGCAGCCCGGTCTGGTTGTCAGAAGTTTTCGGAGCCAGTGCCACGGAAACCGGATAACCCAGTTCATTTACTGCTGTCCGCACGTCGCGTACAAAATTCACGAAAGGGATTTTATCCTCCGGAAGAATGTATTCAAAATCAATGTCAACACCTTCAAAACCCCGCTCTGTGATCTGGGCACGCAGATTTGCAATCAGATTTTGTTTTGCAGTTTCATTGTTTACCACCTGAGAAATCAGGTAATTGCTGAACTGTCCCGAAGGGCCGAAAGGAGTCAGAGTCAGAACAGGAGAGGTACCGGAGGATTTTGCAGCCGAAATCATGAAAGTGTCATCCAGTGCAGGAGGAATCAGCTCGCCTTCCGTTGTAAATCCATAAGAGAAAACAAACAGTTCAGAGAGCCAGGGAAGAGTCTGTTCCAGGACCCATCTGCTGATAAAAGGGTAGGCATATCCTCCGGTAATTACTTCATAATTGCCGGCTGTCTCTGAATCAGGCGGGTTTTCCGTGGACAAAAGAAGGGCCTGCCCCACAGCCAGCGGATAAGGGTACGGGATCTGATTATTGTAAATCACAGACTGGGCAGAAATTCCGTGGGAGGCCGCAATGGTATCTACGGTATCACCGGGACGTACAATATAAATTTCCATAAATGCAGAAAACCTTTTTCTTTAAAATATGAATCCGGCCGGGAAAAGTTCCCGGAGCATGTCTGAAAATTCTTTTCTTTTTCCGGAAATAATTTATAATAGAGAACAGGAAACAGATGCGGCAAAGGAAGGAGAACGGTTATGGATAAATTGCTTTACGGAGCGGCATATTATGAAGAATATCTGCCTTATGACCGTCTGGAACAGGATGTGAAAATGATGGAAGAGGCAGGCATCAATACGGTGCGGATTGCAGAATCCACCTGGAGCACCTGCGAACCCAGGGAAGGCGTATTTGACTTTTCCCATGTGACGCGGGTGATTGATGCCATGGAGCAGGCGGGAATTGGCGTGATTGTGGGAACCCCTACCTATGCAGTGCCTGCCTGGATGGTGAAAAAACATCCGGAGGTGCTGGCAGTTACCAGAACAGGACGGAATCTGTACGGGCCAAGACAGAATATGGATATTACCAATCCGGATTATCTTTTCTATGGGGAACGGGTGATCCGCAGGCTGCTGGAATGCACAGCCCACAGGAAAAATGTGATTGGATTCCAGATTGACAACGAAACGAAATCCTATGGTACAGCAGGAGAGGGCGTACAGAAAAAATTTGTGGAATATCTGAAACAGGAATTTGAAGGAAATCTGGAAGCGCTGAATCGCAGATTCGGGCTGGATTACTGGAGTAACCGCATTAACTGCTGGGAAGAATTTCCCGATGTCCGCGGTACCATCAACGGCAGCCTGGGCGCTGAATTTCAGAAGTTTCAGAGGAAACTGGTGTCAGAATTTCTGGAATGGCAGGCGGAAATTATCAAAGAATATAAAAGGCCGGAACAGTTTATTACCCACAATTTTGACTTTGAATGGCGGGGATATTCCTATGGCGTACAGCCGGAGGTAAACCAGTTTGAGGCGGCAGGCAGTGTGACCATTGCAGGAGCAGATATTTACCATCCGTCTCAGGATTTGCTCACCGGGGAGGAAATTGCGTTTGGAGGGGATTTGATTCGTTCTGTAAAGAGGGGAAATTATCTGATACTGGAGACAGAGGCACAGGGATTTCCGGCATGGACTCCCTATCCGGGGCAGCTTCGTCTGCAGGCCTACAGCCACATTGCTTCCGGGGCAAACAGCGTGATGTACTGGCACTGGCATTCTCTGCATAATGCAGTGGAAACATACTGGAAAGGACTTTTAAGTCACGATTTTGCGGAAAACGATACCTGGCGGGAGGCAAAAATTATCGGCGGGGAATTTAAAAGGCTTGGAAGTCATCTGGTGAATCTGCAGAAACGAAACCAGGCGGCAATCCTGGTGAGTAATGAGGCTCTGACCGGACTGGACTGGTTCCTGATAGACGCAGACCCGGCCAGTCCGGGGCAGACAGCTTATAATGACGTGGTGCGCTGGCTTTATAACCGGCTGTACCGCATGAATGTGGAATGTGATTTTCTGTATCCGGAGTCGGAAGAACTGGAGCAATACAGCCTGATTTTTGTGCCCGCCCTTTATGCCGCGCCGGAAAAACTGCTGCGCCGGCTCAATGAATATGTGAAACAGGGCGGCTGTTTGCTGGTGACTTTCAAATCTGCATTTGCCGATGAATATCTGAAAGTATATCATGATACCCAGCCAGCTGTGATTCGGGAATGCCTGGGAGTGGAATATCAGCAGTTTGCATTTCCCAGGAATGTTACGCTGCGAAGTGATTTTTATCAGGCGGATGCCTGTCAGGTTCACACTTTCATGGAATTGCTGGAAGCGAAAGAGGCAGAACCGCTGGCCTTTTATGAACATGAGAGCTGGGGCCCGCGTCCGGCTGTTACCCGCAGCCGCTATGGAAAAGGTACGGCCACTTACCTGGGCTGCATGGTGGAGGATGAAATGCTGGATCGGATCCTGGAGGATGTGCTGACACAGGCTGGAATTCCAGGAGAACCGGAAAGATTTCCGGTGATTGTCCGAAAGGGGAAAAATGATTTGGGAAAAGAAGTGGTATTTTATCTGAATTATTCTGCTCAGACCCAAAAAACGGTCTGGCGGGGAGAAAAGGCAGTGGAGCTTGTCAGGGGAGATGAAATCTGTCCGGGGGAGGAGCTGGAAATAGCGCCCTGGAACCTGTGTATTGTAGAAAAAACCATTCCTGACCCAGGAACCCTGTCCCGGCGAAAGGGTGCGGAGGAGTGGGAGAAAAGTAATGAAAAATGTGGAAATATGGTTGCAAATTGTGGGGAAAAAGAATAAAATCTAACTAAGATTTGTACAAAGGGCAGGAAATGTATAAAATAAGGAGTGGTATGGAGGGTTTGTATCATGGAAATAGGTAAGTTGAATTCAGGGCTGGTTTATACCAATGAAGAATGCATTGGATGTAATCACTGTATTTCGGTCTGTCCGGTTTTTGAGGCGAATTATTCTCTGACCAAAGACGGAAAAGATCTGATTTATGTCAACGGAGACGCCTGTATCCATTGCGGTGCGTGTATTGATGCCTGTCACCATCATGCAAGGGATTTTCGGGATGATACGGAACAGTTTCTGGAGGATCTGAAGAAGGGAGAGTCCATCAGCCTTCTGGTGGCGCCTGCGTTTATAGCAAATTATCCCGGACAGTATGGAAAAGTGCTTGGATATCTGAAAAGCCTTGGGGCAAAACATGTAATCAGTGTGAGTTTCGGGGCGGATATTACCACCTGGGGATATCTGAATTATATTGCAGAAAAGAATTTTACCGGAGGAATTTCACAGCCCTGTCCCGCAATTGTGGACTATATCGAGAAATATGTACCTGATCTGATTTCCAGAATAGTTCCGGTGCACAGTCCCATGATGTGTGCGGCAATTTATGCGAAAAAATACATGAATATTACAGATAAACTGGCTTTTATCGGTCCCTGTATTGCGAAGAAATCAGAAATCATGCGTCCGGACAACCGCCCGTATGTTTCTTATAATGTGACCTTTCATCATCTGATGAATGCGCTGAAAGGAGTAAACCTGTCTTCTTACAGTGCGGTGGACGAGCTGGAGTACGGACTGGGCAGCGTATATCCTCAGCCAGGAGGATTAAAGGAAAATGTGGAACATTTTCTGGGGAAAGATGTGATGGTCCGTCAGATTGAAGGGGAAAGCCATGCCTATCATTTTCTGAAAGGATATGCAAAACGTGTAAAGAGCGGCAGACAGCTTCCCTTTATGGTAGATGCGCTGAACTGCGCCAACGGGTGCCTGCACGGAACAGGGGTGGAGCCGGAAACCCTGGAAAATGACGATGTGCTGTTTGAGATTAACAACCAGAGAAATAAGGCCAAATCCGGCAAACAGGATAAGAAAAAGGATAAAAACAATCCATGGGGAAAAGGGCTTACATACGAAAAGCGACTTGCGAATTTTAACGCACAGTTTGCAGAACTGAAACTGGAAGATTTTATATGCAGATATGAAAATAAACATATGGCAGCTTCTGTAAATGAACATCAGGTGGAAGCCGGTTTTGAAGATATGAAGAAAGACACCAGGGAAAAGAGGGAGATTGACTGCGGCGCCTGCGGATATGAAAGCTGCCGTCAGATGGCGGAGGCTGTTGCCCTGGGACTGAACCGGAAAGAAAACTGTATGCATTATGAGAAGAATGCGCTGCAGGAAGAACAGGAACGTATGCGCGAAATTACGGAACAGCTTCGGGAATCCCAGAAAAGGAAACAGATTCTGTACCAGGAAATTATGAATGATTTTCAGCAGATAAAAACTGCCATGGGAGAACTGGCTGAGGGAAATCAGTGTTCTGCTGAGGATGCCACCAGAATTGCTCAGGCAGTGGGCGGAATGTCTTCTTTTACGGAAATGCTGCGGGGCTCCATGCAGCAGGTGGTGGATGCGGTGCAGGGATATGATGTCATGAATGAATCCATTATTAAAATATCCAACCAGACCGGTATGCTGGCGCTGAATGCGGGGATTGAGGCTGCAAGAAGCGGGGAAGCCGGGAAAGGATTTGCAGTGATTGCAAACCGCGTCCGGGATTTGTCAGAACAGACCAAGGCAGCAGTTGCCACGGGAAAGGAGCAGAGTACCATTCTGATTCCGGCCATACAGAAACTGGATGATGAAACAGTGCAGTTTGTACAGAATATTGAAAACATCAACGATGGGACTTCCGCACTTGCGGCCAGCAGCCAGGAGATCGCTGCACAGACGGAAATGATTGACGAGGTAGTGAACCGCATGGCAGAAAAAATGAAAGAAGTGGTGGACTGACAGTATTTCGGAAAAGAGATTCTGGCAGAAGAAAAGAATCCGCAGCATACGAATGGGATGTGAATCACTGGTATGCTGCGGATTTTCTTTTTATCTTACCGGAAATATCTTGTCATGCTAACGTGTGAAAGTATTTCCGGTAAGATAAAAAACAATTATGCGCAGCTCGCGGGGTCGATGTTTATTGCTGCGCAATCCGCTCGCGCGCGGAGAATGCGCATAGCGCATTCTTTTAACAATAAAAACTTTTACCGGAAATCAGGGTTTTGCCGGAGCAGGAACAGGGCCAGGAGGCAGAGTGCCAGAAAAGAGAAACATCCTGTCAGACTCTGGTAGTAGTTTATCAGAACAGGGCAGTCCCGGAAACGGAAGATGATTTCAAACTGCAGGCCCATGTTTTTCCATAAGGTTCCCCAGCCCTCCAGATCTGACCATGTTCCGGGCAGAACCCACAGGGGAAATTCTGCTGTTTCAGAAAACAGTTCCATCTTTAAAAATCCAAGGTACACCAAAAGGCAGAGAAGAAAGGGCCATCCGGCACGGAAATGGAGAGAGGATTTTTTTAATTTTAAAAGAAAGAACAGAGCCATACCGGTAAAGAACAGAGCTGTTATTACATAAACCATCCATTTCAGCAGGTTTACGTCAATTTTTTCATCGTAGCCTGAAAAAAGGGATTCCGTTTCCTGGAAGTTCCGGGAATGACAGCTTTGGATTGTTACAATGGAAAGTTCATGGGAGGAATTCCATGTGTGGAACCCGGCAGAATTTTTGACGGAACTGGCGGTGTTCTGTTTTCGGAAAGATTCCTCTCTGTTTACGGGAAAGATTTCATGGCTGATATGCTGTGTTTCACATGTCTCCATCAGCCCCCGGAGAGAAACAGAATCCTGATAAAACAGATATGTAAAATTTTCTTCCCGGCTGTTCAGTTCCCGAAAGTGAATGTGAAACTGCAGGAAACTGAAAAGAAACAGGGCTGCGGACAGAAATATTTTCAGATGCAGGAAAAATCTGTGTGTGGTCAGTCTTCGATTATCCGTATGCGATCACCTTCCTTTACAGCCTTGCTGGCATTTACGATAATCTGGTCTGTGGGGGAAAGAGAGCCTTCCACTGCTGCGTACTGGCTGTTTTTTTCCAGAATGGTGACCGGCACATATTCGGCGGTGGAACAAAGGCCCAGAATAGTGGGGCTTTCTGTGACTCTTATGACAAAATCCCCGGATTCCCCGCTGTGCAGAGCCGACAGAGGAATGCAGCAGGGCCAGATTTTGCTTTCGCTGGTTAAATCCAGAACTGCTTCCCCAGGCCGGGAAAATTCCTGGTCATTCAGGTCAGCGGTAATCCGGCAGGAGTTGTTTTCATCCTTTGAAACATTTGTGATTTTTACGGTTTTCTCAGGGGTACTGTCATTCTGCATTCGAAGAATGCCTTCCATGTTTTCTTCCAGGCAAATCATTCCGGTGCTGTCGGCAGGACGTCTGGCCCAACTGCTGCCATATGACATATCTTCCTCCGGGACGGTTTCATCCAGTATGCCTTCAAACCGGAAAGACTGGCTGAAATCTCCGAGAATTATGACGGGTTCCGGGGAGGTAATGCTTCCGGTGGAAATGGAGCATTCCAGAATCTGGCCGTCGTATTCAGAGTAAACTTTGCCTTCTGCCTCCCTCAGTTCCTTTAATTCCTGTAAAGTATGAATCAGATTTTCCTGATCTGACCGGAGCAGCTGGGCAGAGTGGTCCTGCGTCAGAGGGAGGCTGGCATCCTCAATCTGACGGGCGGCAGCTTTCAGAGATGTGTTTTGGGCAGCCACAGCTTCTTCATAGTGTTTCTGTTTTTCCTGACAGATCTGTTCTAACTCTTCCCGTTTCCTGTTCCAGGCAGAAAGAGGATTTTCTTCTCCAGTCCGGCTGATTTTCTGAGAATCCTGGTTTTCATCTGTAAGACCAGGCTCCTGAGGATCCTGGCTTTCATCAGTAAGACCGGGCTCCTGAGAATCGGGACCGCCTGTTTCCGTATCTGATTTTTGAGAATTCAGGGTTTCCTCCGGTTTTTGACTTTCATGCACAGCCAGATCATTTCTGGCCTGTTCCAGTTCATGACGGGCGGCAGTTACAGCCGATTCGGCCTCTGCTGATGTATGATTATAATCCTCCCTGGCCCGGTTTAAATTAAGCTCATGCTGCCGGGCCTGGCTGTTTTGGGAGGATTCCAGATCTCTGATCTGAAGTTCCAGCTTTTTAAGTTCCTGCTCTGTTTTTCGGATATTGTCACTGAGGTCTTTGGGGTCTGCGGAAAACAAAAGGTCTCCCTTTGCCACAATATCGTTTTTCTGCACCTGTACCTGCCCGATTCTGAGATTCTCAGGACAGTAAACAGCCCGTTGCTGTTTGGGAACAATATTTCCCTGGATTTCCAGCGGATACTGCAGTGCCATGGTCTCCGTGGAGGTTACCTGAACCTGGGGAAGCATAAAGGAATCAGCAGCCCTGGATATGACAGTCATGACAGCCATTCCCACAAGAAAAACGGATATGGCATGAAACTGCCGGTTCTGGAAAAATGTTCTGGGGTATGATTTTAATTTCATGTAATTCAGCTCCTTTCCGGATGTTTCAGAACCATTGTGCCAATGCCTTTTTCCAGTTCCTCTCTTCCCTGAAAGGTAATCAGAACCATGGGAAGAAGCACAAGAAAGGAAAAGACAAAGGTGTACTGGATGCTGTTCTGGCTGATATTCGGAATATAAAGAGAAAAGGGCCAGAGGGATGGATTTTTCAGGAAAATCAGCGGCTGCTCCAGCAGATTCCAGTATTCCAGAATGCCCAGCAGCAGAGCAGCTTTCACACCCGGCATGGCCAGAGGCAGGCCCATGTGCAGGAACATCCGGAAATGGCTGCTGCTGTCCAGGGAAAATGCTTCAAAAATTTCTTCCGGTATTCCGATAAAATACCGGTAAATCAGGAATACCGGGAAGGTGGAAAATACAGCCGGCAGAATAACGGCGCTGTGGCTGTCCATCATGCCCAGACGGTCAATGACGATATAGCCGGACACCATGGTAACCTGGAAGGGCAGCAGCATTAAAATAGTATACAGATAAAACAGCAGGCTGCTCAGCGTTCCATGCCAGCGGGAAAATCCCCAGGCAGCGGGAACGGAGCAGAATAACTGGCCTGCCATAATGCAGAAGGTCAGTTTGACAGAGTTCCAGAATACGCGGTAGAATTCCGGCGTGTCCAGCAGCACTTCCAGATATCCTCTCAGAGAAGGGAAGGAGGGGAACAGGGGAAAAAAGCTCTGTCCTGGTCCTTCAAAAATGCCTTTCAGGTAAAAGGCAAGTTCATGTCTGCCGGTGATGGAGCCGATAAACAGAAGGAATATGGGAAGACAGGACAGACCGCACAGCAGAAGCAGAACCAGGGCCTTAAGTGTTGAGCGAATCAAAATTCCCACCTCCTTTTTTGCGGAACGGATATACCAGTACCGCGAAAATACATACAATGACCACTGCGGCCGCTGACATCTTTTCCATGGCCATGTCCCGAAACCAGTTGTGGAACATATGCTGTATCATGTAAATACTTTTGTTCGGATACTCCCCGGACAGAAGATAGATTTCACGGTAGGATCTGAAGGCACCGGTAAGAGCCAGAATCAGTACAGCAGAGGCCATGGGTTTCAGCCCCGGAAGAGTTATATAACGGAACCGGGCCAGGGGGCCGGCCCCGTCCAGAGCAGCCGCTTCGTACAGGCTTTTGGGAATACCCTGGAGGCCTGTGAGCCATAAAATCACATAATATCCCGTGTTTTTCCAGAGAAAGCTGAGGGTAAGCACTGCAAATGCCAGGGAGGAATGGAGCCAGTCAGTGGAAAGGTTCAGAATACTGTTCAGGATTCCGAAACGGTGAAACAGCATGTTCCACACAAAGACCAGGGAGGCAGTGGGAACCGCCATGGGCAGCAGACAGAATTTTTTATACCATGTGCAGATACTGTGGCGGCCAAAATGCACCATATTTGCCAGCAGAAGGGAGACAGCCAGCAAAAGAGGAATGGAAATACTCAGAAATTTCAGGGTGTTTCCCATGGCCAGCCGAAAAGCGGTGTTGTCCCATATGGCTCTGTAATTTTCAAATCCGGTGAACCGGCTGGCGTCCAGGCTGGTAAAGGATCTTCGTACCACATCCCCGAAGGGAAGGAATACAAAGACGGAAACGCCCAGCAGGCTGGGCAGAAGGAACAGGAAGTCCTTCTGCAGGGCGAATGTTTTTTTCATAGGGTACTCCATTTCTTAAGACGAACCATGGGCAGCATTACTCTGAAATACCTGATTCTGCCAGGTACAGTTCCAGTGTCTGGATAATTTCATTTACCGTTTCTTCCAGAGACCTGCCTCCGGATAAGTACATCCGGCCTTTTTCTGTAATGGCAGCCAGAACCAGAGCGTCTTCCATGGCCGGGGTGTCCAGTTCGGAAATCTGCTGTTCCAGTCTGTCAAATTCCTCCGAGGAAGGCCAGTGGAACGTGCCGCCCATTTTCCGGAAAATTTGTTCGTATTCTTCCAGTTTTTCCGGGGCAGGTTCTGCTGCCATGGTCTGCCAGACTTTTTCATGGACCGGAAATGCAGGGAAGACAGGCAGGGAACCGTCAATAAACCGCATCTGTTCTTCTTCACTGAGTATAAATTCCAGAAATTCACCGGCTAAATCTGTCTGTGGAGATTTTCCGTTGATTCCTGCCAGCAGAGAAGTAAATACATGCGCCGGAAAAGTTTTCCAGCCCGGAGCCTGTCCTGGGATGTGGTCGGAAATGGCGGTGAAATCCTTAACAGAGCCCAGATAACCTGTGGATGCAGCGGTATTTCCGTATAAAATATTCCAGACGTTCACATTGGACCAGGAGGGATCGTAAGCAGGAAGGCCTTCTTCTTCGGGCCTTACTGAAAGGAAGGGAGCCCAGGGGTCCTGGTCTTCAGGCGCCAACAGGTCGTTCAGCTCTTTGCTGCATTGCAGCAGCTTTTTCACCTCTTCTTCGGAAATGGAACCGTCTTCTTTTTGGATATTCTGCCAGAAAATACTGAAGGTATAAGGCAGGAAGTTTTCGGCTTCCAGAGGAGGCAGAGCGTCCGTTTCTCTGACCATTTCCAGTAAATCTTCCGGAGAATCCACCTGGGAAATCCGGCTTTCTTCTCCGGCCAGTATGGGGATGGAAAAGCAGACGGGCACCGCATACTGTCTGCCTTCTTTTTCAAATGAAGTAAAAAGGTTTCGGATCACCTGATTTTCCTGCATGAATGCCAGGCTGTTCAAATCCAGAAGGATATCCTGTCTGGCATAGGAGTTCCAGGGAAGGCCGTTCAGAAACAGAACATCCGGTCCTTTTCCGGCCATGATTTCCGTGTTCAGAATGCTGATGGCATCGGATTCACTTTTCGTACCGGAAGATTCCATGCCAGCTTCATAAGTCACCAGTACATTCGGGTGGGTGGAATGGAAGTCGGAAACCAGTCTTTGCAAATTGTAGTTGCTGTACAAAGAGTAAATTTTCAGCTCATGCTCCGGCTGGGTGGGTAAATCCGGGTCGTATTGGTACCGCAGCAGTTTCAGTCCGTCAGAGTCGGTAGTTTCCAGAAATACCAGAAATATGGTTTCGTCCATCTGGCAAAAATACCGTAAGGTGGAAGTGATGTCGGAAAAACTGCTTAAATTGCCGTCCACCAGAAGTTCTGTCAGGGACATGGTATGATCGGAGCTGTAAATTCCCGTTTCATTACAGTAATAAAATTTCTGATTTTCAGGCTCTGAATCCATCAGATTTAAGAACCTGGTTCCGGAGGGGAGTACCGTTTCCGACAGGTCCGACCCATTTGCGGAATCCAGAATTTTGATGGTTCCGTCGTATTCATTCAGATAGAGGATGTTTTCCTGGAGTTTAAGTTCAGCGTTGCCTGTATCACGCTTCCAGTTTATGACGCCGTTGTCTGAATTAAAGTTCATAATCTGAGAAGTCTGTGTCTCTCCGGAACCAAGCTGCAGGATTCCTGTGAGTGTTCCGTCTTCTGAACAGACCATGTTCCGCAGTCCATAGCCTGCTTTCAGGTATTCTTCCCTGGGTTTTGGAAGTTCCGGAGAAAAGGGTTCTGTCTGAAGCCCTTCCGGGGTTTCTTTTAGTCTGATATATTCGTATGCCCCTGTTGCATGCTGTTCATCCAGGGGGTCTTCTGATATTTTTCCGAAAGAAACGAAAATGGTGTTTTCCGGGGCAAAGCAGGCGGATACCACCCGGTAATGTTCTGGCAGCCATGAGGTATCCCAGGATTCCTGCTGCCAGGTGGCGCCTGCATCCTGGCTTTTGCAGCAGCAGAAATTGCCCGGTTTCTGTTCCAGAAGAATACGAACGGTGTCTCCTTCTTTTTCAATGTCGAATATGGACCGGGCAGGTACCGGAAATGCAATGGTTTCTTCCCGGTAGCGGCCCATGGCCTGTTCCTTTGGCTGGCCAAAATCTTCCTTTTGCGAGGCCGGCCCAGGCTGATTTTTCCGGTTATTGCTTCCGGAAATACTGCAGCCTGCAGTGAGGCAGGACATGAAAATCAGTAATCCTGCAAGTAAAAATGAAAATTTCTGTTTCATACATGTTCTCCTTTCCTGAGGTTTGTCTGACTTGCTGTTATCTTATCACGGGAGGGTGAGAAAGTCCTCTAAGAATTCTCTAAAGGCTTTCAGGAGCTGGGCAGAGGATGGAAAAAGAGGAGAAAAATTTATTGTTGCAGATAATTTTGTATGATATACTGACTGAAACTGCCAGTGCTTAGAAAGAGGAGGTACGTCATGAGAATACTGATGATTGAAGATGACAGAGGGTTAGCGGAACTGCTGCTGTATGGCCTGGAGGATGAAGGATTTTCTGTGGATATCTGTCATGACGGATATGAGGGACTGCTGCTGGCTCTGCAGGAAGCCCATGATATTGTGCTGCTGGACCGGATGCTTCCGGGTATGATGGGGGAAGATATTCTCAGGCGTATGCGCCGGGACGGAATCAGCACGCCGGTGATATTTATTACAGCCCTTGGAGAATCTGCGGAGAAAATCAACGGGCTGGATTCAGGGGCGGACGATTATCTGGTAAAGCCCTTTGACCTGGGGGAACTGCTGGCCCGGATTCGCAGCGTAATGCGAAGGACCTTGGCCCAGCCCTCGCCTTTTGTACTTCGGTTCGGAGATATCTGCTTTTCTGAAAAAGAGTCAAAATTAATCCACAATGACCATATCTGTATTCTGCCCGGACGGGAAGGGCAGCTGCTGTCCTATTTTCTGCGGAATCCCAGGCAGGTTCTCACACGCCTGCAGATTATCGGAAATGTCTGGGGGCCGGAGGCGGAAATCGAGGATGGGAATCTGGACAATTACATATATCTGCTCCGAAAAAAGCTGAACAGCCTGGATACTGCAGTGCAGATTGTGACGGTGCACCGGCAGGGGTACTGTCTGACCACAAAGCAGGTGGTCTGAGATGCTGAAAAAAATCCGGATCCGGCTTTCCCTTGTCTGCTGTTTTACCACGGAACTTCTGGTGCTTGCAGTGGTTCTGTGCTGTCTTAAAATTTCAGAAAAAAACATGTATGGACAGGAAGAAGCCTATTTCCTTCTGAAGGCCGGTAACATTTCTCATGAGCTGCACAACGAAACACCCATCAGTATCAACTGGTATATGCGCAATGTAAGTCCTGAAAAAAATATCCTGTATCTGGAGGCGGACGGCGTAACCGCCACCCTTTCCCAGGTGGTTCTGACGGAGCCGGAGCGCAGGCTGGCCGGGGAAGTACAGTTGTATGTGCAGGAAAAGGGAATTACCCCGGTTATGGATAAATTTACTTCTGAAATGGAGTATTTCCGATATGAAAAAGAAAAATCAGATTATCTGGTCTGGTATGGAACAGTTTCAGAGCCGGTTACACCAGTTACCTGGATGTATCTGTACAGTCTGGATCCATTCTGTCACAGAGTAAACAGGCAGCGTCTGTGGTTTCTGGCAGTCTGGCTTATGTCAGTCCCGCTGGTCTATGGTTTTTCCTGCAGGTTTACGTCCCGCGTGCTGAAACCGGTGGAACAGAATCAGGAACAGCAGAAGGACTTTATTGCCTTTGCCTCCCATGAACTCCGTTCGCCCCTGGCAGTATTTAAAACAGGGCTGTCCATGCTGAGAAAAAACCATGACATGGAAAAGCAGGAGCGGATTTTTGCTCTGATGAACAGCGAAATGTCCAGAATGGAGCATCTGATACAGGATCTTCTGTGTCTGGTAAAAGTGGAACGGGCAGAGATGACCTTTCAGTTTGAACCGGTCAGTCTGGCGGAACTTGTGGAAACTGTATATGAGAAATATAAGGAGGCTGCAGAAAAGAAGGAAATCGGCTTTTCCTGCACCTTTAAAGAAGGACAGGATTATCAATGTGTCTGCGATTGCCGGCGGATGGAGCAGGTGCTGGTTATCCTGGTGGAAAACGCTTTGCATTATACCCCTTCCGGGCAGAAAGTGTCACTGTATCTGTACCGCCAGAGGGGCAGATATTGTATTCAGGTGGCCGATACCGGAAAAGGAATTGCCGATGAGGAGAAAGAGAAGATATTCGATAAATTTTATCAGGTCAGCGATTCCCGTAGCGATAAGGAACATTTTGGACTCGGACTGTCCATAGCCAGGGAAATCTGCAGCAGCCACGGCGGGAAAATATCCGTAAGCGATACAAAGGGCGGCGGCAGTACCTTTACGGTGAAACTGCCGGTGAAGCGGTAAAAATATTGTTTTCCTGCAAGATAAAAAGAGGTGGAAAGACCCCCCAGGGGGCTTCCGCCTTCTTTTTTTCTGTGGTAGCATAAACCATGTCTGAATTATGAGTTTAAGTACAGGAGGAAAATATATGAAAAGGAAAAGACTGCTTCTGCTTTGCTGGCTGGTTCTGCTGCTGGCAGGCTGCGGAGGGGAACAGAAACCGGAAGAAAAAGGGAATACAGCAGGCGATGAAAATGCCATTGTCTGCTATGTGGGCCATGGATTCTGGGATGGTTCCCTGGACCCGGTAAAGGGCGGATTTGCTTATGGATATGATTTTATCAACAATGGCCTGGTACGGGTAAATGCTGATTCGGAATATGAGGGAGATCTGGCTGAAAGCTGGGAGATTTCCGAGGATTCCCTGGTCTATACCTACAGGCTGAAAGAAGGAATCCGGTTTCAGGACGGTACGGATTTTACAGCAGAGGACGTGGTATTTACCTATGAAACAGTAATGGCAAATCAGGGACAGAATGAAAAAGTGGATCTTTCCAGGCTGAAAGAAGTAAAAGCCCTGGATGACACTACGGTGCAGTTTACCCTGAAAGAGCCTTTTTCACCATTTCTGGACACTACCGCCCAGCTTGGAATTGTGCCTTCCGACGGGTATGACAGTGAAACCTATGACAGGATGCCTGTGGGAACCGGGCCCTGGAAAGTGATCCAGTACGATACGGAGCAGCAGCTGATTGTGGAGGCCAACGAAAGTTATTTTGAGGGAGCGCCGGAAATTGGCCGTGTGACCTTTGTGGATATGGACAACGAAGCGGCCTTTTCCAATGCCAGATCCGGGCAGCTGGATGTGGTAATGGTACAGCCTGCCTGGGCAGGAGAAACCCTGGAAGGCATGCATGTGGAAAAGCTGGAAACCATGGACGTGCGGAATATCAGCCTTCCCTGCCGGGAACCGGACGTGATTACCACTGCCGACGGGAAGCAGGAAGAAGTGGGAAATAAAGTCACGTCGGACCTGGCAGTGAGAAAGGCCCTGTCCATCGGCATTAACCGGCAGGAAGTGATTGACCATGCATTTAACGGGATTGGAAAGCCTGCCCAGGGCTGGACAGACAACCTGGTCTGGGGAAATACGAAAATGTATGAGGACTCTCAGGTGGAGGAAGCCAGGAAGCTGCTGGAAGAAGCAGGATGGCGGGATCAGGACGGAGACGGAATCCGGGAAAAAGACGGGGTGCCCTGTCAGTTTGAGGTCTATACCCCCTCTGACGAACAGGACCGCTATATGCTGGCCGCGGCCGTGGCGGAGAACGTAAAACAGCTTGGAATTTCCATAGAGGTAAAACAGACCACCTGGGATGAAATTACAAAAAAGGCGTACAGCCAGGGCGTGGTCTGGGGCTATGGACAGTACAGCCCCATGGTAATCGACAGCCTGTTTCGGTCGGAACATTTCACCAGGCAGGCTTACAGCAATACCAACGGGTACCGGAATGAAGAGGTGGACAGGCTGATGACGGAGGCTGTTTCTGCCGGAAGTCAGGAAGAAGCGGTATCGCTCTGGAAAGAAGCCCAGGCAGCTTACGCAAAAGATTACCCCTGGCTGTTTCTGGTAAATATCGAACATTGCTATTTTGTCAGCGACCGGCTGGATATTTCCAAAGACACCCAGATTCCCCATCCTCATGGACACGGAATTCCCATAATCTGTAACATGAAAGATTGGAAAATCAGAAAAGGATAAAAACATGAAAAAATTATGTATGACAATGCTGCGCATGATAACATTGCTGATTGCCATAAGTATCATTGCATTTCTCATGGTTTCTCATGCACCCATGGACCCGCTGACTGCTTACATAGGAACCAGTTCCACCATATCGGAGGAAGCAAAAGAGGAGATTGCAGAATACTGGGGCCTGAACGACCCGCCCATGGAGCGGTTTTTCACCTGGGCAGACAATGTGCTCCATGGAGATTTCGGAGAATCCATTGTATACAAACAGCCGGTGTTGACTGTGATAAAGGAGCGGTTTCAGTATTCTCTGGCGCTGATTCTGATTGCCTGGAGCTGTTCCGGCATTCTGGGATTTGGGCTGGGCATTCTGGCAGCAGTCCTGAAAGGAAAACTGCCGGATAAAATCATAAAAACATGCTGTCTGGTGTTTCAGTCTGCGCCCACCTTTTGGGTGGGCCTTCTCATGCTCAGTGTTTTTGCTGTAAATCTGGGCTGGTTTCCCATTGGGCTTGCGGCGCCCATGGGAAAAGCAGCCCCGGAGGTGACGCTGGGAGATCGGCTGCACCATCTTGTTCTGCCGGCAGTTACCCTGAGTATTCTGGGCATCGGGAAAATCACATTGTATACCAGACAGAAATTACTGGAACTTTTTGACAGTGAGTTTATACTCTATGCAAGGACAAGAGGGGAAAATACCTGGCAGATTTTAAAGCGTCATGGAATGAGGAATATTGCCATTCCCGCAGTTACGGTACAGTTTGCTTCCTTCAGCGAGCTGTTCGGCGGAATTGCACTGGCAGAGTCCGTATTTTCCTATCCGGGAATTGGAAGCGCTGTGACAGCGGCGGGGCTTGGCGGGGATGTGCCGCTGCTGCTGGGCATTGCCATATTCAGCGCGGTTTTTGTATTTGCCGGGAACCTTATTGCAAATGTGCTGTATGGAATCCTGGACCCCAGAATCAGGGAGGGTGTTTCACATGAACAGAAAAACTGAAAAATTCTGGAACCGGAGAAGAAAAACACTGTGGGCTGTAACAGGAGCCTTTCTGTATCTGGCAGTCTGTCTTGCGGCGGGACTGTGTATCAGCCCGGAAAGCTATGGCGTGGACTATCAGGCAAAATTCATCTCTCCCTGTCCGGAACATCTTTTTGGTACTGACCATATGGGAAGGGATATGTTTTTCCGGAGTGTCAGAGGGCTGTCTAACAGTATTGTTATCGGGATTCTGGCCTCGGCGGTCAGCTCTCTGCTTGCTCTGGTATTCGGGGTGGCAGCAGCGCTGAGAGGGGGCTGGACAGACAGGTTTGTGAACTGGTGCGTGGATCTGTGTATGGGGATTCCCCATCTGATTCTGCTGATTCTGATTTCTTTTATGATGGGCAGAGGAGGAACGGGAGTGACAGCAGCCGTTGCCCTGACCCATTGGCCGGAGCTGACAAGACTGGTGCGGGGAGAAGTGCTTCAGGTTCGAAACGCACAGTATGTACAGGCTTCTTACCGCATGGGGAAAACCTGGCTGCAGGTGGCACGAGAACATATGGTACCGCAGGTGCTGCCGGTATATCTGATTGGAGTGGTGCTGCTGTTCCCTCATGCCATTATGCATGAGGCGGCCATTACTTTCCTGGGATTCGGGTTTTCTCCGGAAGTGCCCGCCATCGGTGTGATTCTGTCAGAGTCCATGCAGCATATTGCTGCCGGAAAATGGTGGATGGCCGTATTTCCGGGACTGATGCTTTTGTTTGCGGTAATACTGTTTGATATGGCAGGAGAAAATCTGAAACGCCTGCTGAATCCAAACAGCGGAAATGAATAGGAGGATTGCATGGAAAACAGAGAAAAACAACCTGTGTTAAAAGTGGAAAATCTGAGCATTTCCTTTGACAGGTATGACCGGGGGATGAAGCGCCGGGAACTGGAGCTGGTCCATGACCTTTCCCTGACAGTTTCCGCCGGAGAGATTGTGGCAGTAGCGGGAGCCAGCGGGTCCGGCAAAAGTTTGCTGGCTCACGGGATACTGGGAATTCTCCCTGGAAACGCCAGAGTGTCAGGCAGGATGGAATTCTGCGGTCAGAGTCTTTATGCCTCCTTACAGAAAAAGCTGCGGGGCCGGGAGATTTCCTTTATTCCCCAGTCTGTAGAGTATCTGGATCCCCTGATGAAAGTGGGAAAACAGGTGGCCGGGGTCTGTCCCCGAAAAGAAAAGCAGCAGGTAAGAGAGAAAGTGTATCAGGTTTTTGAGCGGTATCATCTGGAGCGGGAGGCAGCAGACCGGTATCCACATCAGCTGTCCGGGGGCATGGCCCGGCGGGTGCTGATTGCAGGAGCAGTCATGCACCGGGCCAGACTGATTGTGGCAGATGAGCCCACACCGGGGCTGCAGGAAGAACTGGCCAGAGAAACCTTTCAGAATTTCCGGGAACTGGCGGAAGAAGGATGTGCAATACTGCTGATAACCCATGATCTGGATCTGGCCCTGCAGGCGGCAGACCGGGTGGCCATGTTTTATGCGGGAACCATACTGGAAATTGCCCCGGCCGGGGATTTCAGGAAAAAAGGAGCTTTGCGTCATCCCTACAGTCAGGCATTTTTGCAGGCAATGCCTGGGAATGAGTTTAAGCCCATAGCGGGAACACAGCCTTGGGGAGGAAATCTTCCGGAAGGCTGTCTGTTTGCAGAACGCTGCCCGGAACGGAGGGAGGACTGTAAGGGAAGAATAGAAATGCGCCCTCTGCGGGGCGGGGAAGTGAGGTGTATCCATGCAGAATAATACAGATGGTACCACAGAAAAAGACAGTTCCGCAGCAGGACAGATTCTGCTGGAGGCCAGGAATATCAGCTTCCGGTATCACCGGAATTCTCCCTGGATTCTTAAGAATATAAATCTTAAGGTGGCAGCGGGAGAGCGGGCAGGTCTGGTGGGGCCTTCCGGCCATGGAAAGACCACCCTGTCAAAAATACTGGCGGGTTACTTAAAACCGGAACAGGGAGAGGTGCTGTGGAAAGGGAAGCCTCTGCCCCTGTCCGGTTACTGTCCGGTTCAGATGATTTCCCAGCACCCGGAGCAGGCGGTGAATCCCCGGTGGAAAATGAAGAAAATCCTCCGGGAATGTCAGGAGCCCGAAGAGGAACTGTTAAAACGTATGGGTATGGAAGAAGGATGGATGGAGCGGTGGCCCATTGAGCTGTCCGGCGGAGAGTTACAGCGTTTCTGCATTGCGCGGGTTCTTGGGCCGGAAACTGAATTTCTGATTTGTGATGAAATCAGTACCATGCTGGATGCCATTACCCAGGCACAAATCTGGGAAGTGCTTCTTACGGAGGCTGAAAAACGGAATCTGGGTATGCTGGTCATTACCCATAATCCGGCTCTGGCGGAAAAAGTCTGTACCAGAATTATAAAATTACCGGAAGCAGATGGAATGTTTGGATGATGTTATTATTCCGGGGCGGAAAGCAAAGAAATCATTTAACATGATATCATGTTAAAAACTGATACTGTTTTGTGAAAAAATGAAACTTTTTTCAGCATAATATAAGTTATAATTAGAAGGAATAAGTTAAAATGCAACCATTGACTGCGCAGGCAGGAGGGACTTACATGCAGAAAACTTTTATCAAATATACCTTTGCGATTATGACAGCAGCTGTGTTTCTGATTTTATCCATAAATACACTGTATACGCTGCACAGCCTGAAATCTCAGCAGCTGAATGCTTTTCGTGCCAAGATGGAACAGGTAATTCATATTCTGGAAAATAATCAGTCAGAGCTGGAAATTATGAATAAAAACCTGGATCTGGATTATCTTACCAGGGTCAGGGCTGCCGCCTATATCTTTGACAGGCAGGAGGAAGTAGCAAAAAATGTTTCCGAAATGCAGTATCTGGCTAAACTGCTCAATGTGGATGAGCTGCATATTATAGATGAAAATGGAATTATCGTGTCTGCCTCGGTAGCCGCCTATGTGGGCATGGATATGGCCGACCATAAGCAGACCAGGGAATTTCTGCAGATTCTGGAAAGCGATGATGAGGATGCTTATCTGATTCAGGAAATGCAGCCCAATGCAGCCATTGGGAAAATGATGAAATATGTGGGAATTGCCAGGAAAGGCCAGAAAGGCATTGTGCAGGTGGGATTTGAGCCGGTTCGCCAGATAGAGGCCCGGTCCAGGAATACCTGTGAGTATATTTTTTCAAGGTTTCCCACAGATGAAGGAGAGGAAATTTTTGCCATAGATACTGTTACCGGAGAGATTGCAGGCCATTCCGGCGGAATGGAACAGGAATTTGATGCACCCTGTTATCAGCTGCAGGAAGTGGAGGAATGCGCCCAGGGTGCATATAAGGAAGGAAAAGACGGGGAGATCATGTTTGTGGCTTCCAGGACCTATGAAGGTATGCTGCTCTGTGCGGCGCTGCCAGGATCGGTGCTGTATCGGAAACTCATGGAAAGCATGTTCAACACCCTGGCATATCTGATCTTGATAGAAGCAGTGGTTATTTTTCTTCTGAATTATCTGGTTAAAGATAAAGTGGTGAATGGAATCCATGCTATCATTGGAGGATTGTCCGTGATTACCAACGGAAATCTGGATACCACCGTGGAAGTAGGAGGAAATCAGGAATTTGAAAAACTGAGCCAGGGAATCAATACCATGGTAAAAAGTATTATAAACAGTTCTGACCGTATTTCTGCTATCATTGAAATCAGCGGCGTACCCCTGGCAGCTTTTGAATATGAAAAAGAAATTAATCACGTATTTGTAACGTCAGGCCTGCGGGAACTGTTGGATATTCCGGCCCAGAGCGCCGGGGAGCTTTATGGAAATTCCGCACTGTTTGAGCGGTATATTCATAACATAACGGAACATCCTCTGGAGGGAGAACAGAATGTGTTTCAGATTAACAGTCTGAAATATATCCGGATACACAGAAAAGAATCGGAACAGAGATGCCTGGGAGTAGTTACTGATGTGACCGGATACATCATGGAAAAGAAACAGATGCAGTATGAAAATACCCATGACGCCCTGACTGGTCTGTATAAATATTCTTATTTCAAACAGCGGGCCGCAGAAATTCTGGAGAAAATGCAGGAGGGAGAAATCTGTGCTGTGGTTATGCTGGATCTGGATTATTTTAAGGGTATCAATGACAACTTCGGCCATGCTGCCGGAGATAAATACCTGCAGAGCTTTGCCTCTGTTATGCAGTCCATGCCTTCCAGGCATGTGATGCCATCCAGGCGTTCCGGAGATGAATTCTGCATGATGATTTTTGGCTGCCAGGACAAAGAGGAAATTGTGAAACTGCTGAACAGTTTTTATCATATACTGAAAAGATACCGGGTTACCATGTCAGCAGGAAAATCACTGACCATAGGAGCTTCCGCCGGTTTTGCCTGTACAGCAGATCCCAATCTCAATGTGGAGGAGCTGCTGAACCGGGCAGACGAGGCCCTTTATGAGGTGAAACGCGATACAAAGGGATGTTATACGGAATATAAGGGTTCCGGTACTTAACGGAACAGATTCCACGAGTGCGCATATTATTTATTATTCTATCAGGAAGGCATTTTCACACTTTAGCGTGAAAATGCCTTCCTGATCCTTCCTGATAGAATAATAAAAAACCCATGAGATGATTCTCATGAGTTTTTTCACGTGCGTGAGAAGATTCGAACTCCCGACACCTTGGTCCGTAGCCAAGTGCTCTATCCAGCTGAGCTACACACACATATTGTAAATATTCGATTGAACGTTTTATATCTTACTCCAGTTTCGGGAATTTGTCAATAGATTTTTTGAAAAAAATTTGGGAAAAATGGTGAAAAAAAAAGTATAGTGTGATAGAATGATAAATAGTTGATAAAAATATTGAATGGAGTGTACAAACAGGAAAACAGGAGAGCTTTCATGACAAAACAGGAATTTTTACATGAATTGCAGATTGCCCTGCAGGGAGAGCTGGATCAGGCGGCAATCAACGAAAACATAACATATTATGATAATTACATCAGGGAGGAAGCCAGGAAAGGACAGAGTGAGGAAGAAGTAACTGCCCGTCTCGGCAATCCAAGGCTGATTGCCAAAACATTGATTGATACCACCGGGAAATTTGGAGCCGGGGAGGGAAGCCAGTATTATTCAGAGGATTACGGACAGCGGAAGGAACAGTCCGGCCGGGGATTTCGAGCGGATTATTCTGAACAGGGCGGATGGGATGTACGGTTCGGCGGACTGAAACTGAACAGCTGGTACGGAAAACTGCTGCTGGTTCTGGCGGCGGTTCTTATCATTGTAATTGTAGCAAATGTGGTGGCGTTCCTGCTTCCGATTCTGGTGCCCGTTATATTATTGCTTCTGCTTTATTCCCTGTTTTTCGGGGGCAGGCGTTAGTGGATTTGAAATACAGGAGGAGTACATGGAAACAGTAAAAGTTAGCAGAGGAAAACATTTTTTGAAAAAAGGAGACAGGCTGAAAGGTTTGTATATCATTTTACAGGGAAGCGTTCGGGCTGTCTTGGAGAATGACGAATTTGATATGGAGGCCGGAAGTATTATCGGTATGCTGGAAAGCCTTAGCGGAACGTATATGTGCAATTATGTGGCCAATACAGACTGTGTTTTGTATGCATTTCCGTATAATTCCACAGAAGATTATAAAAAAATATTTGCAGAAGAAGAAAAATATGTGGCGGTATTTGCCATGGGGGCCATGCACCAGACGTCCATGCTGATGCGCAGGTATATGCTCAGCGGCAGGAAATGTCAGGAGTATTACAGGTTTCTGATGGGAAGTTACCGGGCGTATCAGAAGCTGTGCAAAGATATGGAATTGCCGGAGAAGCAGTTTCCGGCCATGGATTCTGTGGGGCCGGTGTCGCTGCCGGAACAGATTGCGCCCTGGACCAGAGAATATTACGAGCGGATGTCCGGCCTGTCTCTGAAAGCCATGGATCAGCATCTGGCAAGGGATTATGTGCTGGGAACCGGAGCTGTTTTTAACGCAGTGGTCTGGATGCGAAAAACCATGGAGTTAATCTCTGTGCTGAAGGGGTATCTGAAAACGAATAAAGAGCTGCTTCTGTCCGCTGAGGGTACGAATCTGTTCCAGATGTATTTTGAACTGGCGAAAAAGGCTGCGGCATTCGGACGGGATATTGAACCCATACAGGGAAAAATTTCCGAACTGATGGATTTTGCCGCAAAGAGCGGCCTGTTTTCCGAACAGATGATGAATGCCGGCTTTGCGGAGTATAAAGGATTCGATTTCAGCCAGCTGGTACGGAGCAGTTCCGGAGAGTCAGAGGATGAAGCAGTGGAGCCCTACGAGGAAGGCATAGATTATCTGACTCAGATTCTGGAATATTCCGGCTGCGAAGAAAAGAGGAAGGAAAGTTTTCGGAATTCTCTTAATGAGTACAAAAATCTGCCGGATATTCTGGCTACCACCGATGATGTGCGCAAACTGCGCCGAAAGATTACAGATGACTTTTACCACATATATGAACTGGTATTTTTCCGTTCCCTGGAAGGGGGATATATGCCGACTTCCGTGAAGATGTTTCTGAATTTTGGCTTTATGGACGAGGAGCTTGCCGGAACGGACAATACCCGCAGCCTCTTTGAAATAGCCGGAAGAATCCGCCGCTGCAGGGCGGAGAATGTGTTTACGATCTATGAATGGCTGCTGAGTGTGTACCGGGGAGAGAATGAACCTTCCAGAAATGAATTTGACATGGATTACACCGGTCATCTCAATGAACAGAAGAAGACCGGAAATATTACAGCCGATCAGGTACCGCTGCTGGCAAAGGACAACAAAGCCAAAGTGCGGTTTGAGCTGCAGAATATGTTCGTATCCACCAACCGGGCAACCTACGGCAAGATTTCCACATTCTGTCCCATTCTGTATAAGGACGATATTATCGGTACCCCGGAAAACATGCTGGTTACAGCAGAAAAAGCAAATGGCGCCATGGATGAAATACGAAAAATTGATTTTTCTCTGTTTTTCCGGGAAGTGGGGTTCTCGGATCCGGAACACGAAGTCAATATGGAGATGATACAGAAAGAAGTGCTGCCCAATATTATTCTTATGCCTAATGCAGGAAGCAAGGCCATGATGTGGCAGGAGACAGCAGGCATCAAGAAGGATACTCGGGCAAGGTTTATTTTCCCCATTCTCACCGTTGCAGACGTGGGCGAGCTGATGGTGGAAGTCTGCGGGCGGTTCCGCTGGGAGATGTGCAGGAAGATTCAGGGCGTGCGCTGGAACGACATTACAGAGGCTTCTCTTACTTCAGAATACAACGATTATATCCAGTATTACCGGAAGAACCATGACCTGTCTGCAGATGCCAAGGAAAAGGTGAAAAATGCCCTGTATAAGTCCAAAAATAATTTCCGTGAAGTGTTTGTCAAGGATTACCAGAGCTGGATTCGCTATGAGTCCAAAGGAAGTTTCCGTCTGAATAAAGTGTCCAGGGATATTATTTTCCGGTACTGTCCTTTTAATAAAACCATTCGGGCAGAACTGAAGGTGAACCCCATGTACCGTGAGATGTTTGAAAAGTACGAAATTCTCAAAGACCGGAAAGCCCGTCATATGATACTGTGGTATGACCGTTACCAGAAAAAAGGCGGCGTGATTACGGAGGAACTGCAGGCGAATAAGGACTTTTATGATATGTAGGCGATGAACAGGAAAGATGTCGGATAAAAGAGAAGAAATGTGGGAACAGAAGGAAACAGGTTCTGAACGCTGCCAGCGTCAGAAAGCCATAAATAAGATGACCCATGAAATCCACAGCATTTTGTCAGACTGTGAACCGTCAGTTTATTTGTATGGCTCTCTGGTGCTGGATGATTTCAGACCAGGATGGAGCGATATTGATATTCTGGTCTTAACTGACAGGCAGATATCGGAAGAACAGGCGCAAAAGCTGGTAAATCTTCGTCAGACAATGTCTGAAAAAGAGCCGGGTAATTCATATTATCGGTTATTTGAGGGTGGTATGCTGACGCTGGATGCTGGATATTGCCCGATGCCTGTACACCCTGCCCACTTTGTTCTCTTATAGGAAATTCCGTTGGATTTCCTATAAGAGAAAATAATTATCGCACTGCGGCGGAAAAGAAATATGTTGCGAAAGCGACCCGCCGCAGGCGGAGAATCCTGCAATGCAGGATTCTTTTTTATAATATTAATACAAAAAGAAAAGACCAGCGGGGGAGCCACTGGCCTCTTCTATGAGGGGAGTATAAATAATTAATAAGGGGTATAACTTATAAAAAGAATTCCTGAAGGTGAAATCCTTCTTACAAATAGGATTATAATACAATCTGTCGTAAAATGCAAGATAAAATTTAAAAAAATTCAAAAAAATTTTCTGCATAAAAAATCGGCCTTTATCAGATACTATGAAAGCAGTAAATGATTAGGAGGAAAATATAATGGCAAAAAACAGTGATATGCAGAACAAAAGCACAAATGGAACCAATGAATCCGGAAACATGAAGAACAGCACCAAAAATGCATATTCTCAGAACAGTACAAAGAATTCTTCTTCCCAGAACAGCACGAAGAATTCTTCTTCTCAGAATAAGTCTTCCAACAAGGCTTCCGATGCCAGCGGATCTGACTGCCGGGACACCTACGGAAAGTAGTCGGTACAAAAAGCGAAAAACTGCATAGTATAATAATGTAAAACAGATTATCGGAAATGGTTCCGGTAATCTGTTTTTATCTTTTTCTTTCTACAGGAAAGGGCATGTTTGTTCTGGTTATATTCTGAAGGGGTGAAGTTATGGAATTTCAGACAATCAATATACGGCAGTTTAATGAATACCGCAAACGCCCCGACACCTGGGTGATTGATTTGCGCAGTAAAGAGGAATTTGAAGAGGTTCATGTGGAAGGAGCCAGAAATATTCCTTATGAAGAACTGGAAATGTACCGAAAATATCTGCCAAAAGATAAACTGTACGTTCTTTACTGCGACAGAGGCTCCAGCAGCCTGATGGCAGCCAGGGAGATGAGCAGGGACGGTTACCGGACTGCCACTTTAGTGGGCGGCATCCAGGCGGTATTGCAAAAACCATAAAATGATTGACAGCCGGAAGGTGAGAAGATAATATAGTCTTAGGCCCTTCCGGCATATTTATGGAATACAGTCAGGGCCGGTCTGGAGAAAAAGAATGAAAACATACGAATTAATCGCCCCCTGTCATTTTGGACTGGAGGCAGTTCTGAAAAAAGAGATATATGACCTGGGGTATGAAATCCTGAAAGTCGAAGATGGACGGGTGACTTTTGAAGGGGACGGAGAAGCTGTCTGCCGCGCAAATATTTTTCTGCGCACCAGTGAGCGGGTTCTTCTGAAAACAGGGCAGTTCCATGCAGAGACCTTTGAAGAATTATTTCAGGGAATCCGGAGTATTCCCTGGGAAGATTATATACCGGAAGATGGAAAGTTCTGGGCAGCGAAAGCGTCCTCCATCAAAAGTAAACTGTTCAGCCCTTCGGATATTCAGTCTGTTGTAAAAAAGGCCATGGTGGAACGCCTGAAACAGAAATACCATACCGAGTGGTTTCCGGAGACGGGAGCGGAGTATCCATTGCGGCTGTTTCTGATGAAAGATGAAGTAACGGTGGCCATTGACACCTCCGGGGATTCCCTGCATAAGCGGGGGTATCGCACGCTGGTCAGCAAAGCTCCTGTTACGGAGACTCTGGCGGCAGCGCTGCTGCTGCTGACGCCCTGGAAAGGCGACCGGATTCTGGTGGATCCTTTCTGCGGAAGCGGGACTTTTCCCATAGAAGCCGCCATGATGGCCGCGAACATTGCACCGGGGATGAACCGCAGATTTACGGCCCAGACCTGGACAAATCTGATAGAGCCTGAATTATGGCAGGAAAGTGTGGAAGAGGCAAATGACCTGATAAACCGGGAAGTTGCAACGGATATTCAGGGATATGATATTGACGGAGAAATTATAAGGGCGGCCAGAGACAATGCCAGACGGGCAGGCGTGGATCACCTGATTCATTTTCAGCAGCGTCCGGTCAGAGAACTGAGCCATCCGAAAAAGTATGGATTTCTCATTGCAAATCCCCCTTACGGAGAACGCATGAAAGAGGAAGTGCTGCCGGCTCTTTATAAAGAAATCGGTCAGGCCATGAACCGCCTGGATTGCTGGTCTGCATATCTGCTCACGGGCTACGAGGATGCGGAGCGTTACATCGGGAAAAAGGCTGACAGAAACCGAAAAATTTACAATGGAATGCTGAAAACATATTTTTACCAGTTCCAGGGGCCGAAACCACCCAGACGGAACCGCAGCCACAGGGAAGAGGTATCTGAGTGAGACAGTCAGGAAAATATCTGGTGATGGCCGTAATACTTTTGCTTGCGGTGCTGTTTAAATTTGCCGGTGACGGCGGAAAAAATGAAAAAGTGGAGCCTTTTCGGGGCGCCCGTCTGAAACAGGAGGTATGGAATCCGCTGATTGCAGAAAGCGTCAACGAGAAGCATCTTACGGTTCTGGTGGATAACCGGGAGCTGACCAGTAAGGATCACGGAATTTATATGGATGAAAATCTGAATATTATGATTCCGTTTTCAGAGCTGAGGGACAGCTTTAACTGCAGCGCTCATCTGTATGAGGGGGAAAAACTCGTACTGGAAAAACGCTCTGATGTGGTAAAGTTTCAGTTAGACCAGGAAACAGTGGAGGTCAACAGCAAAAAAGAAAAAATTTCCTCACCTATGACGTACAGAGACGGAGAATACTATGTAGCAGCGAAAACAGTTGCAGAAAAGTTGAATTTTAATTATAATTGGAATATTGAGGAAAATCAGGCCATTGCGGTTAATACCGCAGAAGAGGGGGGAAACCTGCCTCTGGCCTATGATTTACGGGAAAGGCATCGGGCCCCGGAAGTAAAAGACCAGGGCCATTACGGAACCTGCTGGGCCTTTGCCGCGCTGTCGGCCATGGAATCCACCCTGCTGCCGGAAGAAGAATTTGAATTTTCTCCGGATCATATGTCCATTCAGAACAGTTTCGTGCTGGAACAGGCAGACGGAGGAGAATATACCATGGGCATGGCCTATCTCACCGCCTGGCAGGGACCGGTAAATGAAAAAGACGACCCATACGGAGACGGAGTTTCCGCAGAGGGGCTGGAGCCTGTGAAACACGTGCAGGAGGTACAGCTTCCGGATGGAAAAGATTTTGAAAAAATCAAAGAATCTGTGTTTAAATACGGAGGGGTGCAGACAGCCATTTACAGCGCACTGGACGGTTCCGATTCTGATTATTACAATGAAGAACATCACGCATACTGTTATATGGGGGCGGAGAAGCCTAATCATGAAATTATGATAATCGGCTGGGATGACAGTTATCCCGGAGAAAATTTCAATCTGGAAGTGGAAGGCGATGGAGCTTTTCTGTGTCAGAACAGCTGGGGAAAAGCATTTGGAGATGAAGGTGTATTTTACGTTTCCTATTATGATGTGAATATCGGGCTGCACAGCGTTGTCTATACGGGAATTCAGGAAGCAGATAATTATGACAGCATTTACCAGTCTGATCTTTGCGGCTGGGTGGGACAGCTCGGTTATGAGAAAGACAGCGTTTACGGGGCAAATGTATACACTGCCCGGTCAGATGAAATACTGAAAGCAGCAGGATTTTATGCCACCGGAAAAGAAACCTCCTATGAGCTGTATGTGGTAAAGGAATTTGAAAATAAGGATTCTCTGGAAAAGCGTGTGAAAGTGGCGGAAGGAAGCCTGACCAACGCCGGATATTATACCATAGAATTTGAGAAAGAATGCAGGGTGAAAAAGGGGCAGAAATATGCCGTAGTGCTTTTTATCACAACACCGGGCTCCGTACATCCCATGGCAGTGGAATACAGGGCAGATGAAATGACCGCTGATGTGGACCTCACAGACGGGGAGGGATATATCAGTTCCAATGGAAAAAAATGGGAGAGTGCAGAGGAAAATCAGGACTGCAATCTGTGCCTGAAAGTATACAGTGACCGTCAATAGAAAAACAGAAGAGGCAATATGGAAGAAAAAATACTGAAAATATCATCGCTGACCCTGGCAGTTCTGATTGTCACGGCTCTGGTGGCTCTGAGGCCTTTTTCCGAAATCAACAAGCGGGAGGAAAAGCGGGAACAGATGTCAGAGCTTCAGATGCTTGCCTATTATACCGAGCAGGCAGAGGAGGAAGAGGACATCAATTTCCGCCAGCAGCTTCGCGTGGAAATTCCGTCTGGTATGACAGAGCAGGATATTTCCATAGAAAATAATTATGTCAGACAGTTAATTACCATTGAAATTCCGGGAGTGGAAAAAGATTATTTTACCAGTCATCCCCTGCTGGGAAGAAGCAATCACATCAATGATTTGTATATGGAAAGCGGTGTGATCGAGATTACCATGGACGCGGTTTATGAAGTAAAAACCACAGTGACAGGAAGTTACCTTTATGTGGACTTTCTGACGCCTCAGCAGGTGTACGACAAAGTTGTTGTGATTGACGCAGGCCACGGAGGCGGCGCTCCGGGAGCTATCAAACAGGAAATCATGGAAAAAGACATCAATCTTGCCATTGTACTGCAGTTAAAAGAACTGCTGGACAAAAATGACAGAAATATTGGTGTGTATTATACCAGAACAGAAGATACAAACCCCACATTTGAGCAGAGGGCACAGCTTGGCGGAAAGTCAGAGGCCAATCTCTATATCAGTGTGCACAGCAATTCCACTACAGACGGCCAGATGTCGTCCTATAATGGAACAGAGGTTATGTATGATGAACTGAAAGAAGAAGAGGGGCTGAGCAGCAAACATCTTGCCCAGATTTGCCTGGAGGAAATCACCGGCGCCATGGGCAGTAAAAACAATGGCCTGACGCATGGAAATGGTATTTATATCATAAGAAATAATGAAGTGCCCACAGCATTGATAGAAGTGGGCTTTATGACCAACCAGGAAGAACTGAACAAACTGAATTCCCCGGAATATCAGAAACAGGCAGCCCAGGGGATTTACAACGCCATTATGCGCGCACTGGATGAGGGTTACTGAAATACAGGGGAACGCAGGTGATACGTCTGTGAGTTTAAATTTGCTGATACAGCACAGGAGGACAGGATTCAGTATGAAAAAAATTATATTTGCAACGGGAAATCAGGGGAAAATAAAAGAAATCCGTGAGATTTTGTCAGATTTGGGCGTGGAAATTCTGTCCATGAAAGAGGCGGGAATCCAGGCTGATATTGTGGAGGACGGAAAAACATTCGAGGAAAATGCCCTGATTAAAGCCGCTGCAGCAGCGGCGGAGGTTCAGGAGGAGGACACGGTGGTACTGGCAGATGATTCCGGGCTGGAAGTGGATTATCTGAATAAAGAGCCGGGAATTTATTCCGCAAGGTATCTGGGAGAAGATACTTCCTACGAGATTAAGAATCAGAATATCATAGACCGTCTGGAGGGGGTACCGAAAGAGCAGCGGACTGCCCGGTTTGTATGCACGATAGCGGCAGTTTTCCCCGATGGCTCCACCTGTGTTACCAGAGGGACCATTGAAGGCTATATTGGATGGGAGCCGGCAGGAGAGAACGGATTCGGCTACGATCCGATTTTTTATGTGGATGAATTTCAGTGTTCTACTGCTCAGCTTTCCATGGAAGCAAAAAATAAGCTGAGCCACAGGGGAAAGGCGCTTCGTGCCATGAAGGAAAAGTTATTGGACAGACAGGGATGAGTTTATGAAAATTTTGATTGTCAGTGATACACATAAAAAGCATGAGAATCTGGTGCAAGTTCTGAGGAAGCTGAAACCCATTGATATGATGATACATCTGGGAGATGCGGAGGGATATGAGGATTACATAGCAGAACTGGCCGGATGCCCTCTGGAAATCGTTTCCGGCAACAATGATTTTTTTTCTGACCTGGAGAGGGAAAAAGAACTGCAGATTGGAAAATATAAAGTGCTGATTACCCACGGACATTACTACTATGTTGCCATGGGAATTGAGGATCTGAAAAAAGAGGCTGTGGGAAGAGGCATGGACGTTGTGATGTTCGGCCATATCCATCGGCCTGTGCTGGATTACAGCAGAGGGATTGTCACGCTGAATCCCGGCAGTATTTCATATCCCAGACAGGAGGGGCGGAAGCCTTCTTATGCTGTAATGGAACTTGATGAGGCGGGTGAGGCTCATTTTCGTATCGAATATCTGACCTGACAGACCTGTTTTGGAAGAATGCAGTACCATGGTTTCGGACTGTTACAGGAAAAATGTAAAAAAAAGAAAAAAGTTATTGACATTTCATTCCATCTCGCATATAATATATCTTGCGTTATGACGACACAGAGAGGTTGTCGTCGGGGTGTGGCTCAGCTTGGCTAGAGCGCCTGGTTTGGGACCAGGAGGCCGCAGGTTCGAATCCTGTCACCCCGATTTATACGCGGGTGTAGTTCAATGGTAGAACACCAGCCTTCCAAGCTGGATACGTGGGTTCGATTCCCATCACCCGCTTATGTGTTCGTAGCTCAGCTGGATAGAGCAACGGCCTTCTAAGCCGTGGGTCGGGGGTTCGAATCCCTTCGAGCACATTTATATGGTGGGTATAGCGCAGTTGGTTAGCGCGCCAGATTGTGGCTCTGGAGGCCCAGGGTTCGAATCCCTGTATCCACCTTTTATGAAATTAATGGGCTGTTTGCAGAGTACAGGTAGAATTGATGGGCTATCGCCAAGCGGTAAGGCACAGGACTTTGACTCCTGCATTCGCTGGTTCAAATCCAGCTAGCCCAGTTTTGTCATATATGTATGGGATATTAGCTCAGTTGGTAGAGCACTTGACTTTTAATCAAGTTGTCCGGGGTTCGAATCCCCGATGTCTCATTTTTGGAAGCCCGCAAAGCGGGCGTTTCGGAAAAGAAAGCACTCCATGCCGGGGTGTTTTTTTATTTTCAGGGTTGATAAATCCCTGTATCTGAGATATAATATGCTTAGCAAGACAGCCGACAGATAGCCAGCACCTATCTGCCCCGGCGAATTAAAGTTAATAAATTACAAAGATAACCGCCTAACTTTTGCCAGAGCCAGGGCGGTTATTTTTTTTCGCTTGAAATTACCAACGAAGGTAGCAACAGCGCATAACATAATTACGAAAGTAAATAAATCACTGTATGTAACCATCATATATCCCATTCCTTTCCGCAAGACTCGGAGCAGATGGGGAACCGTCCTTCGGCTGCCTGGGTAAGCATATTACATTGTCATAGTGCAGCAGTTCTTCCGGTATTCAGACATATTGGATAAGTCAGATGTATGATTTTCGCAGTTTTTATTGGTCAATATTGCCTGAGATTTCAAAAAAAGCCAGGCATGGCATGTGCCATATCTGTAAGTGTCTGAAGATTTTCTCGGATTTCCTGAATGCTTTCCCTGGTCATTTGAGGATTTTCATTTAAGTACCCGTCAACTGTTTTTGTGAGAATTTTTATGCTCTTGCTAAGATTATCGTAAGATTCTCTTATTTGTTCAATGTAATCAAAAACTTTTTGAGATTCTTCTTTTGTAATTTTTTCACCGGTTGCCTGCTTTATGAATAGTTTTTCTGTTTCTTCATTCGCCTTTTTTCTTTGGGAGGTTTGATTAACCCGGATACTGCCATCAAATCCCAGTAATTCATAATGAGGTACATTTAGAGCATCTGCTATTTTTCGTATGGTTTCTATCTTGGGGTTTGATTTTCCATTTTCCCATTGTCCTATCATCTGTTGAGAAACACCTATCTTTTCTCCGAGTTCTCTTTGTAACAGACCTTTTTCCTGTCTGATTTTTTTTATTCGTTCTCCTGTTGTCATTTTTTACCTCAATTAAGAACATAACATATAAAAATGGTATATAAAAGAAAACCGCTTCGTGCCAAAAGAATTGCCATAAGATATTGACATTCCGAATCTGCAATATTATAATCAAAAATGTTCTGGAAATGTTCCCAGTGAAATTACAGGCGGATGTGGCGGAACTGGCAGACGCGCCAGACTTAGGATCTGGTGGGAGACCGTGCAGGTTCGATTCCTGTCATCCGCATTGGTATATGGTAAGGCAGATATGGAGGAAAAGGGATGAAGACGTTTTGTGGTGTCGACTGTACGGAATGTGAACTGTACGGAACCTGTAATGGATGTTCGGAAACAGACGGTCAGCCTTTTGGAGAAAAATGTATGGTTGCAGAATACTGCCGGAAAGGTAATACGGCCTTTTGTGAATTAAAAGCAAAACTGATAGAAGCATTTAACGGGATCGATATTCAGGACATGGAGAAAGTGACAGACTTACATCCGCTGAAAGGTTCCTTTATCAATCTGGAATACAGCCTGCCAGGAGGAAAGAATGTAAAGTTCTGGAATGACAACAAAATTTATCTGGGAAACCAGTTACATAAAAAAGGCGGCGACAGGTGTTATGGAATTGCTGCTGATGACAGATATCTTATGGTATCGGAATACGGAGCGTACGGTGCCGACGCTGAAATCGTAGTATTGAAACGATGGAATTGAAAGAGGCTGAAAAAGAGAAAAAATGGAATCCGCAGGAATGTGTACAGATGTATCTGACTGCGGATTCCATTTTTTCTTCTTACAGGAAATACTTTGTCGCTGTGAAATATTAAAATACATGGATTTATTTATGAAAATAAAGATTTCCGGGCGGGATGCCCACTTTGCACATAACGTTAGAATTAGGCAGGAAGTACGCTTTTTTACTTTTATCTTGACACAAAATTTCGAAAAAAGTATACTAAAAATAATGGATGTAATGATATGACAGCAAAGGAATACAGGCGGAAAATACCATGCAGGAAGGGGCGGAAATTATGGAGCAGGAACAGGAAATATTTCAGGGGGAGGATTTTTACCGGTTTGCAGATGCGGCGCTGGAGATTATCATAAGATTTGACAGGCTGGGGAGGATACAGTATGGCAACAGTCAGGCCAAAGAGGATCTTGGTTACGGAGAGGAACTGACTGATATCAATCTTTTTACCTTGTTTCAGGCAGATCTGCAGCAGGAGAAAATGAGGGACAAAAATCTTCTGGAAGTGATGGCAGCCATGAAAGAAGGAATGATGTACCGGAAAAACGGAACCTGTTTTCCGGTTCGCATGACTGTAATGGCAGAGGGAGGACAGAATCTGATTTTTGCCATTAACGTGGCCAAGCGGATTGAGACGGAACGAAAGCTGGTCCGCATGAAGGAAGAAATGGAAGAAACCATTAAGGTGAGAAATGAGTTTGTGGCAAATGTGACCCATGAGCTGCGTACTCCGGTAAATGGTGTGAAAGGCCATGTAACCAATATGCTGGAGGCGGGGGTGACTCCGGAGCAGAAACGTACACTGGATATTATTACCCGGTGCTGCGAGAATATGTCTGCAATTATCAACAATATTCTGGACTTTTCAAAGCTGGAAGCAGGGAAATTTACGCTGGAACAGAAAGAATTTGATTTCTACCAGATGGTAAACCATGCAGTGGAGACAAACATTACAGCCATAAATTCCAAAGGGCTGCATATTATGGTAAATATTGATAAGACCATTCCCTCATATCTGATCGGTGATGAGCTGCGTCTGACGCAGATTCTGAATAATCTGCTGTCCAATGCGGTAAAATTTACCAGTGTGGGATACATTAATATAGAAGTAACCAAAACGGTGCAGTTTGATGATGAGATTGAACTGTTTTTTGTGGTATCTGACACAGGAATCGGAGTTTCACAGGAAGAAAAAGATAAATTATTCAAAAGTTTTTCTCAGGTGGACGCTTCCATCACCAGGAAATACGGAGGAACCGGACTGGGGCTTGCCATTACAAGGCAGCTGGTGGAACTTATGCACGGCAGTATCCATCTGGAAAGTGAAAAGGGAAAGGGAAGCAGCTTTTCCTACTCTGTAAGGCTTCATGTGGCACAGAACAAAAAAGAAGAAAACAGTGTCCGGGAGCAGTTTGAATTTATCAATCAGAATCAGGATATGTCAAAATTCGACAATATAGGGGAAATCTTTCATTTCGGCACTGAAGAAAACCATCAGGAAATCCGAAACAAAATGGAGAAACTGATTATCTGTATGGAGGTGGGAGCCTGGGATAAGGCGGAAACATTTTCACATAATATCAAGGAACTGGTGGAAGAAGGACCTCAGGATCTGAAAAAAACTGCGTTTCGTCTGGAAATGAATGTGCGCAAAGAGAAATATGAAAAAGCCCTGGAACAATATAACAGTTTAAAAGAATTACTGGAAGAAAACATCGGAGGAATATAATATGGAAAATATGGAAAGGCCCGGCAGTGTACCTCAGATTCTGATTGTGGATGATGTGGACGCCAACCTGATGATTTTGGAAAATATTATTCTGGAAATGGGTTATACGCCCAGATGTGCTGCCAGTGCCGGCGAGGCCACGAAGCTGATTGCAGAAAGTCTGCCTCAGTTAATTCTTCTGGATGTGTTTATGCCGGAAATGGATGGATATGAATTCTGTGAAAGACTGAAAGAAAATCCTATTACCAGAGATATTCCCATTATTTTTATTTCGGCGGCAGATTCCAGCGAAGATAAAGTCAGGGGATTTAAACTGGGCGCTGTGGACTATATCGGAAAACCTTTTGAGGTGACGGAAGTTACCATGCGTGTAAAAAATCACCTGAAGATTTACGAGATGCAGCAGGAACTTGAACTGAGCAACCGCCGCCTGCACAGCGTAATCAGCAGTCAGGCCAGACGGATTGAGGAAGAACAGAAGAATATTCTGTATGCGCTGGCCACTCTGACAGAAGGGAAAGATACGGATACCAGATTCCATCTGGACAATGTGGCTTATAACTGTCGGCTGCTGGCTCAGAGCCTTCAGTTCAGTCCGGAATTTTCTGAAGAAGTGTCGGAAAGTTTTATTGATACCATAGGAGTGGCCTCCAGACTTCATGATATTGGAAAAATTCAGACGCCCTGTAACATTCTGGCAAAACCAGGTCCTCTGGAGCAGAAGGAAATGGAAATTGTAAAGCGCCATGTGGAACAGGGAGCGGCAATTCTGGAACGGATCTATGACAGCACACCGGAAAACAGTTTTCTGCCCATGGCCATTGAAATTGCCCGTTACCACCATGCCAGATGGGATGGAACCGGGTATCCGGAGCGGCTTTGCAGGAAAGATATCCCATTGTCGGCAAGAATTACCATTGTTGTGGATATTTTTGATACGCTGCTGGGAGAGCGGTGTTACAAAAAGGCTTACAGTAAGGAAGAAAGCCTGAAAATCATTGAAGAAGGAAGCGGCACGTTTTTTGACCCGGAGATCGTAGATGTATTTCTGAAGGTGCAGAAACAGCTTCATCATGAAGAAGGATAACAGCAACGGAATTGACAAATAAAGATGAATATAGTACCATAGAAGATATGGTACAGTAGTGTGAAATCTGATAGAAGTTTATGTGACAGGAGTTAGGAGTTATGATTACGGAACAGGAATTTCATCGGATTGTAGTGTACGTGAAGCAGAAGTATGGCATAGATCTCAATGGAAAACAGATACTGGTAAATGGGAGAATGGAAAATTATCTTCTGCGGAATGGCTACAGTGGATATGATGAGTACATGACAAAGGTTGAAAAGAATCCCAAAGGAGAAGAAGCGCGAAATCTGATTAACGTATTGACTACCAATCATACATATTTTATGAGAGAATTTGAGCATATGGATTTTATGAGGAAGGTGGTGCTTCCTCAGATTAAGGCAAAGGAAGCAGGCAAAAGAGATGTTCGGATCTGGTCTGCCGCATCTTCTACGGGAGAAGAGCCTTATACCATTGCCATGGTATTGAAAGATTTCTTCGGACTGGATCATAAGATGTGGGATACCAGGGTGCTTGCCACAGACCTTTCCACGAAAGTATTAGAGCAGGCCCAGAGGGGGAAATATCTGAAAGAGCAGATAGATCCTCTTCCGGAAGGCTGGAAAAGGCGCTTTTTTAAAAGAGTAAATGAGCTGGAGTATCAGGTGACGCCGGAGTTAAAACAGGAATTAATTTTCCGGCAGTTCAATCTGATGAACCCGTTTCCCTTTCGTAAAAAATTTCATGTGGTGTTTATGCGCAATGTGATGATTTACTTTGATGACAATACCAAGCTGCAGCTTCTTCGCAAAGTTTACGATTATCTGGAGCCGGGAGGTTACCTGTTTGTGGGCACTACGGAATCTATTGACAGAAAGGGAACAAATTTTCAGTATGTAGAGCCATCCATATATCGAAAATAGATGAAACAGGAGAATTTAAGTTAAAAGAAAGCAGGGAAACGGGATGCGTAAGATTAAAGTATTAGTAGTAGATGATTCTATGCTGTTTCGTAATCTGTTGGTACAGAGTCTGAGCGAGGATCCGTCCATAGAAGTGGTGGCTCAGGCCGGAGACGCTTATGCGGCGCGAGATGCAATCCTTAAGTATCGTCCGGATGTTATGACACTGGATGTGGAAATGCCGCGGATGGGCGGAATTGAATTTCTGAGAAAGCTGCTGCCTCAGTATCCATTACCCGTAGTGGTTATCAGTGCCATGGATGAGAAGGTATTTGACGCCATGGAAGCAGGAGCGGTGGATTTTGTCTGTAAGCCCAATACCATAGACCGTAATAAAGTCAGCTCTTTTCTGAGAAAAGAGCTGGGAACCAAGATAAAGATTGCGTCCACAGTCAAAGTTGGAAAAATGAAACGTCCGGAATCATTTCCGGTGAATAACAGGGCGAACCTGAAAAGCAATATGCTGATAGCCATCGGAGCCTCCACCGGAGGAACAGAAGCTATTTTTGACGTGGTGCGTCAGTTCCGGAAGGATATTCCGGGAGTGGTGATTGTACAGCATATGCCTCCCGGATTTACCCAGATGTATGCCAACAGGCTGAATAACCAGTGCCAGGTGGCGGTAAAAGAGGCGGTTACCGGCGACAGGGTATTGCCCGGACAGGTGCTCATTGCTCCTGGAGACAAACAGATGCGTCTGGTGAAAGTAAACGGCATGTATCAGGTAGAATGTAAGGCCGGAGAGAAGGTCAGCGGACACTGTCCTTCTGTGGATGTGCTGTTTCAGTCCGTGGCCAAAACCGCGAAAAAAGATGCGGTGGGGGTAATTCTCACAGGTATGGGAGGAGACGGCGCCAAAGGACTGCTGGAAATGAGAAAAGCAGGGGCTGTCACCATCGGTCAGGACGAAGCCAGCTGCGTGGTTTACGGTATGCCAAAAGTTGCTTATGATATTGGGGCTGTTCAGTATCAGACGGAACTTTCGAATATAGCAAATAAAGTATACAGTGTTTTAAAAGCGACTTAGAAAGGAGAGTAGAGGATATGAAAATTTTACTGGCGGAAGACGACTTCGCAAGCCGCAAATTTATGACAAATTATCTCGAAAAGTATGGAGAGTGTGATATTACTGTAGACGGCGAAGAAGCTGTCGATGCATTTTTGATGGCGCTGGAAGATGGAGAACCTTATGATCTGATCTGTCTGGATGTTATGATGCCTGTACTGGATGGTTATCAGGCCCTGAAGGCAATCCGTGACATTGAAAAGGAACGGGGAATTCAGGGAAATGACGGTGTGAAAATCATTATGACCACCGCGCTGAATGAGGAAAGGAACGTAAAGAAGGCCTTTGAAATGGGATGTACCGTGTATTCCGGCAAACCCATAGACCTGAATAAATTTGAAATGATTCTGAAGAAGCTGGAGCTGATATGATGACATCAGAAAAATACAGTTCAAAAAAGTACAATGGGAAGAAAGGGGGCTAAAAAATGGCAGAAGATTTTAACACGGACAGTATGCTGGATATGTTTTTATACGAGAGTGAGCAGTTGCTGGAAACTCTGCAGAATACTGTTCTGGAAAAAAAGGATGAAGATTGTTTTGATGAAACCTCCATCAATGAAATTTTCCGTGTCATGCATACAATAAAAGGATCTTCGGGTATTATGATGTATGAAAATATCACGAAGGTATCCCATAAACTGGAAGATGTATTTTATTATTTAAGAGAATCCAGTCCGGAGAATGTTCCCCACCTGGAGCTGGTGGACCATGTTCTGGATGTGGCAGACTTCATTTCAGGAGAGCTGGATAAAATTAAGGATGGAGAGACGCCTGACGGTGATGAAACCAAAATTGTAGATGATATTGATAAATTCCTGAAAAAGATTAAATCCGGCATTGAGGAAAAAGGCGAGGAACTGCCGCCGGAGAACACTTATGTGGAGCCCAGCCAGTTTTATATTGCGCCTACCGGAAGCGAGAGTTATAAGTATTATAAAGCGTCCATCTATTACCGAAGTGATACACAGATGTGTAACATCCGGGCCTATACTGCCGTATATTCCCTGAAAGAAATTACAGATGATATGGAATATATGCCGGATGATATTATTTCCAATGAGGACAGCGGGGCTGTCATTCTGGAAGACGGTTTTCATATGCTGATTAAATGCCAGTGCTCCAGCGATGAAATACTGAGCGCTATCGGAGATACCTCCGGTATGGAACGGGTGGAAATCAACGACTGCACCCAGCAGGAATTTGAAATGGGCTTCCATGACCATGGACCGGATCAGATTATCATTGAAATGGATGATAAGGAGAAAACAGCCGAGACCAAAAAGGAAGAGAAGAAAGAACCTGCACCAGGGGATTATGTCATTAAGAATAAGGAAACCGGCAAGGGAAAGAAACTGGCCAAAAACCATCCCAAGCCCTCTCCCAAGCAGTCTTATATCAGCGTAAACGTGGAGAAGATGGATGCCCTGATGGATATGATCGGGGAACTTGTTATTTCAGAAGCAGTTGTACTGCAGAATCCGGATTTGAAAGTAGCCGGACTGGATCTGACCAATTTCCAGAAAGCAGCAGGGCAGCTTTCCAAAATCACCACCGAGCTGCAGGATGTTATTATGTCCATGCGTATGATGCCGCTGACCAATACATTCCAGAAAATGAACCGTATTGTGTTTGATGTGTCCAGAAAACTGGGAAAAGACATTGAACTGGAGGTCATCGGTGAGAATACGGAAGTTGACAAGAACATTATTGAACATATTTCCGACCCGCTGATGCATTTAATCCGGAATTCCGTAGACCATGGAATTGAGGATAAGGAAACACGTATTGCCGCAGGAAAGAGCGCCAGAGGAAAGATTACACTGGAAGCCAAGAACGAAGGCGGTAAGGTATATATCATTGTAAGAGATGACGGTAAGGGGCTGAACAGAGAAGTGCTGTATAATAAGGCCAGAAATAATGGCCTGATCGGCAACCGGCCCATGTCTGATTTTACAGACAAGGAGATTTACCAGTTCATTACCTACGCAGGATTTTCCACAAAAGAGCAGGTAACCGAGTATTCGGGCCGGGGCGTTGGAATGGACGTGGTAGTGAAGAATATTCAGGCCATTGGCGGAAAGCTGGAGATAGACAGCATGGAAGGCGCCGGGTCTGAAATGACGATGAAAATTCCGCTGACGCTGGCTATTATCAACGGAATTGTAATGCAGGTGGGTAATTCTACTTTTGTGATTGAGACAAATGCTGTAAAAGAATTTGTCAGAATCAGCAGAGATATGATCGTAAAAGAACCTGACGGAGAAGAATATGTAATGCTCCGGGGCGAGTGTTACCCCTTTATCAGACTGAATGAAATGTATCATCTGCCGGGATCAAACACAGATATTGAAGAAGGCATCGTAGTGGTACTGGAACATGAGAATAAGTATGTCTGCGTATTCATTGACCAGCTGATTGCAGAACAGGAGATTGTAGTAAAGCCAATTCCTTCCTATATTAAAAAAGTGCAGGGTCTTTCCGGATGTACCCAGCTTGGGGATGGAAGCATTGCGCTGATTCTGGATATTGCAGGGTTAATTGCCGGACAGGAAAGGAGTTAAGCCATGGCAGAAGAATTAATGGATGAATTGGATGAACTGGAAGAACTGGAAGAAGATTCCCAGAAAGGGATGTTCATGACATTCCGCATAGGTGACGAATATTATGGAATTGCAATTAATTATGTAAATGAAATTATCGGCACACAGGCAATCACTCCGGTTCCGGAAGTAGAGGATTATATAAAGGGTCTGATCAATATCCGGGGAAAAATCATACCGGTTATTGATGTGAAGATACGTTTTAAGCAGGAACCCTTTGAGTATATGGACCGTACCTGCATTATTGTGATTGATGTAAAAGATACAATGGTGGGTCTGATTGTGGAACAGATTGCAGACGTAATTACCATTGATGAGAAGAGCATCATCCCGCCTCCCTCGTTGAATCAGAACAGTTATGGAAGAGATAAGTATGTGTTCGGCCTGGTAAGGGTGGCAGATGAGGTAAAGTTATTGTTGGATCCGGAAAAACTTATCAGAGACGAAGACCCGACATTACCGGAATAGTCGGCAAATATCAAATTTATGTAACGGGAAGATGACAAGGAGGATAAGAGTAATGAAAGATATGAAAATGCGGACACGGTTGATTGCTGGTTTTGCAATCATCGGGTTGTTGATTCTTGCAATGGGAGTAATCAGCTATAATGTTCTGGCGTCCTCAGATGCGGAAACTCTGCGGGAACGGATTATTCTTGCAGTTCTGCTGGTAATAACCTTAAGTTTTTCAGTTGGTTTGTCTGTAAGTATTCTGAGAGATATCCGTCTTTCACTGGATATTCTGGCCAATGCTGCAAGGGAAATTGCAGTAGGTAATGCAGACATTACACTGACAAAGCTGAAAAATGACGAATTCGGAGAAGTAGTAGATGAATTCCAGAAAATCATTGATAATATTAAATACCAGGGTGAGATTTCCGAAATGATCGCAGTGGGAGATCTGACTGCTGATGTAAAACCAAAAGGCGCCAAGGACGTGCTGGGAAATGCACTGGAAGGCATTATCCGGGAAAACAACAGAATGCTTTCTGATATCAGAGAATCTACCATGCAGGTAACGGTAGGGGCGGAGCAGGTATCAGATGCAAGCCAGGCGCTTGCACAGGGAGCTACACAGCAGGCAAGCGCTACGGAAGAAATTACAGCTTCCATGAATGAAATTGCAGAGAGAACCAAGGTAAATGTGGAACAGATCAACGAAGCAAATGATCTGGTGGAAAATATGGGCAAAGAAGCCATCAATATAAATGACAGCATGACAGAGATGATGAGTGCCATGACAGATATCAACGAGGCTTCTGAGAATATCTCCAAAATTATCAAAGTGATTGATGACATTGCTTTCCAGACCAATATCCTTGCGTTGAATGCAGCAGTTGAAGCGGCAAGGGCAGGCGTTCATGGAAAAGGATTTGCAGTTGTGGCGGAGGAAGTAAGAAGCCTTGCAGGCAAGAGTGCATCTGCAGCCAGTGAAACAGCGGAAATGATTGAGGATTCTATCCACAAGGTAGGCCTTGGTTCCAAGATAGCCAAAGAAACCAGCGGTTCTCTGTCAGAGATTATGAGCAAGATTGAACATGTGGTAGAGCTGACCCACAGTATTGCAGTGGCATCCAATGACCAGGCAACGGCAGTTACACAGATTGATCAGGCAATCAATCAGGTATCGCAGGTAACTCAGACAAATTCCGCAACCAGCGAGGAATGTGCGGCAGCCAGCGAAGAGCTGTCAAATCAGGCGGCAACATTGCGCAGTCTGGTAGGAAATTACAAGCTGAAAGACAATGGAAGCAGATTCAGTGCCTCCACAGATTCGGATATTTACAGCAAGTCGGATGACAATGAAAAGATTATTTCTCTGGAAGGCGATTTCGGGAAATATTAACAGGTATGAAGGTGAAACTCTATAGCAGTCTGTATGGATGGGCTGCTATAGCAGCCAGAGCCGGGCGGAGAATCCTGCAAAGCAGGATTCTTTTTTATTCTATAGGAAATTCCTCTGGATTTCCTATAGAATAAAAGACAATTATCACACTGCGGCGGAAAAGAAATATGTCGCTAAAGCGACCCGCCGCAGGCGGAGAATCCTGCAAAGCAGGATTCTTTTTTATCTTATAGGAAAGACCTTGTCACGCTAAAGCATGAAAGTATCTTTCCTATAAGATAAAAATAATATGCGCACTCGTGCGAATAGAAGATGTCGCTAAAGCGACCGCACTCGGCGCAGCAAACCGTCCAGGTCCCTCATGAATGAGGGATTCAGGGAGATGATGCGGACCTGTCCGCTTTTTTGTTCTTTACAGTTCCGGTATAGTTTTGTATAATTGGCGGGTAGGAGGAAATATTATGACTCGGAGATTAAGCAGGGTGCAGACCATTGCACTCGGATTTTTACTGATTATCGCGGCGGGAACTGTACTTTTAATGCTGCCGGCAGCATCCAGAAACGGGGAAAGCGCAGGTTTTCTGAATGCCCTGTTTACGTCAACAAGCAGTACCTGCGTGACAGGACTGGTAGTAGTGGACACATACAGCAGCTGGACGCTGTTCGGTCAGATTGTAATTTTGGTTCTGATTCAGGCAGGAGGACTGGGGTTTATTACCATAGGAGTCTTCTTCTCCATTTTTCTGAAACGGAAAATCGGCCTGAAAGAACGGAATCTGATTCAGGAGAGTGTCAACACCCTGCAGATTGGCGGGGTGGTACGTCTGGTGAGGAAGATAGTGTTTTATACGGCTATAATCGAAGGAGGCGGAGCGCTGCTTCTGATGATAAGGTTTATTCCCCAGTTCGGCTGGTTAAAAGGAATCTGGTATGGCATTTTTCATTCCATTTCTGCCTTCTGCAACGCAGGGTTTGATTTGATGGGCCAGTTCGAGCCCTATGGCTCTCTGACCACGTATTACGACGATATACTGGTCAATCTGGTGATTATGGCGTTGATTATTCTGGGCGGTATCGGATTCATCGTATGGGACGATATCTCTGTCCATAAATGGAATGTGAAAAAATATATGCTGCATACGAAGATTGTCCTTACCATGACCGTGGTGCTGATTGCGGCGGGAAGTATCTGCTTTTATCTGTTTGAGCGGGACAATCTGCTGGCAGGCATGGATGCAAAAGGGCAGATTCTGTCCTCCATATTCGGGGCAGTGACTCCCAGGACCGCAGGATTTAATACTACGGATACCGGGGCGTACACAGAGGCTTCCAGACTGCTTACGGTACTTCTGATGTTTATCGGGGGAAGCCCCGGTTCCACAGCAGGCGGTGTAAAGACAACCACCATGATGGTGATCCTTTTATATATCTGGTCCAGCCTGCGGAATAAAAAGGGACTGAATATCTTTGGCAGAAGGCTGGATGAAGATTCTGTCAGAAAAGCAAGTACCGTGTTTTTTATTAACATGCTGCTGGCTTCCGTATCGGCTCTGCTTATGTGTGGTCTGGAAACAGCGCTTCCGCTGTCGGATATATTTATGGAAATATTTTCAGCAATCGGAACAGTAGGAATTTCAACGGGAATTACAAGGGAAATTACCACAGCGTCAAAGTATCTTCTGATCTTTCTGATGTACAGCGGAAGAATCGGAAGTATGTCCTTTGCATTGTCTTTTACGGAGAAAAAGCAGGGGTCTCTGGTAAAATTGCCCATAGAGCGTATCACAATCGGATAGGAGGAAGTGAGAAATGAAATCAATCCTTGTAATTGGAATGGGAAGATTCGGCAGGCATTTATGCCAGAGTCTGGTAAAAAACGGAAACGACGTGATGGCAGTAGATGAAAACGAAGAAAATCTGGAGGATATTCTGTCTCTTGTTACCAGTGCAAAAATCGGGGACTGTACCAAAGAAGAAGTGCTGAAAAGTTTTGGCGTCCGCAATTTTGACATCTGTTTCGTATGTATCGGAACCAATTTTCAGAGCAGTCTGGAAATCACCAGCCTTCTGAAAGACCTGGGGGCGCCCTATGTAATCAGCAAGGCCACCAGAGATATCCAGGCCAAGTTTCTTTTGCGGAACGGAGCGGATGAGGTAGTTTATCCTGACCGGGACATTGCAAAACGGATTGCGGTGAAGGTCAGTGCCAACCATGTGTATGATTATCTGGAAATGGGAGAATATTCCATTTACGAGATTCAGCCTCTGGAAGAATGGATTGGAAAATCCATAAAAGAAGTGAATTTCCGGGTGGCGTACAATGCCAGCATTCTGGGAATCAAACAGGACGGACGTACCAGCCTTCTGCCGGATGCGGATCACAGGTTCGTCAAAGAAGAACATCTGATGGTTATAGGGAAAAAAGAAGACATTGACAGGATACTGAAACGGTTATAATACGGAATCAGCCGTCATAAAACATACAAAGGATAAAAGGAGTATGGGAATGGTACAATATATTACAGAACTGGATGGTAACATTCTGCTGCTGATTCAGGAATTTCTGCGGTTTGAATGGCTGGATCCCGTGGTATTGTTTCTTACCTCTCTGGGAAACGGAGGGGCTGTCTGGATTGTGCTGACCGCCTGTTTCCTGATATGGAAAAAGTATCAGCGGACCGGCATGTATATGGCGTTTGCCCTGCTTTTTGGGGCCCTGATAACCAATGTGCTGCTGAAAAATCTGGTTATGCGTCCAAGGCCTTATACCATGATACCAGAGCTGCATGCACTGGTAACGGCCAGTGACTGGTCTTTTCCGTCCGGGCATTCCACCAGTTCCATAGCGGCATCATTTGTCATGTACCGGGAGCTGCCCCGGAGCATGGGACTGCCGGCGCTGATCCTGGCAGTGGTGATCTGCCTGTCCAGGCTGTATGTGGGAGTCCACTATCCCTCGGATGTACTCTGCGGGGCAGCAGTGGGTCTGCTGTCAGCAGTCTGTGTCATGTATTTTACGAAACACCGGGAAGCAGCCAGAACAAAATGAATATGTTACAGTTACCTGAATTTATATCCGCGGCGCTGCGATGTTTAAGGCCGGAAACCGCGCTGCTTTAAGCGGAGTCTTTCATTTACAGAAAAGAGGAGATATTATGCCCCAGGGAAATCCAAAACCCGGAGAACGTTATCTGCATTTTAAGCAGAAACTCTACCAGATTATCACAATTGCCAGACACTCGGAAACAGGTGAGCCATTGGTAATTTATCAGGCTCTGTACGAAGATTTTCAGGTGTTCGCCAGACCTCTGGAACAGTTTGTCAGTCCTGTGGACACAAAAAAATATCCAGAGATATGCCAGAAATACCGGTTTCAGCTGATGGAGGAGACTCCTTTGAATCTTTCCGGCGACATGGCCGGGACGCCGGAAAAAACCGGATACGGGAATACCGTAAAGACCGTAAAGACGTCGAAAAAAACCGGATACGGAAACACTGCGGAAGAAAAACTGATGGCTTTTTTTGACGCCAGGACCATGGAAGAAAAATATGAGATTTTGCTGGATATGCGGGAGGATATTACAGACCGGATGATTAATAACATGGCGGTGGTGCTGGACGTGGTGATTGAGGAAGGACCTCTGGACCGGCGTTATGAAGAACTGAAAACCTGTGTGCGCACCTTTCAGAAATATGAGGTGGGACGAAACGGACATTCGTGAGAACCTGCACAATATCCGGCAGCAGCAGTTTCCTGCGGGTAAATGGAAAACCTGTGGGTGTAAATTGCAGCAGTGTAATACTCCGTGGTATTTCAGCAGAAAAGGAGGTTGCCCCTCCTTTTTTTCTGTGCTAAAATAAACAGAGAGATTATTATTTTCAGAAAGGATTCGATGCAGATATGTTGCTTTTAATTAAAAATGGAACCGTAATCAATCCAGGAGACAAAACAGAACAGAAAGCAGACGTACTTGTAGAGGATGGGATTATTAAGAAGATTGTCTCCGGACAGTCCGTGAAGGCGGACCGGGTGGTGGATGCGTCAGACTGTTACGTTATGCCGGGATTTATTGACATGCATGTACACCTGCGAGATCCTGGAATGGAAGAGAAAGAAACTGTGGAAACAGGATTAAAGGCAGCGGTACACGGAGGATTCACCACGGTAGTGGCAATGCCTAATACCAAGCCTGTGGTAGATAATGCGGATGTGGTAAATTATGTCCATAACAAAGGAAAAAACATGGGACTTGCCCATGTGCTGCAGGCCGGAGCTGTCACAAAGGGACAGCGGGGAGAGGCCCTGTCAGATATAGAAGGAATGGTGGAAGCGGGAATTCCCGCCATCAGCGAAGATGGAAAATCTGTTATGAATGCCCAGCTTTACCGGGAAGCCATGACACTTGCCATGAAATATGATATTCCGGTGCTGGCTCACTGCGAAGATATCAACCTGGTAAACGGCGGAGTGGTAAATGCAGATGAAACCACGGAAAAAATGAGATTAAAAGGCATCAGCAACTCAGTGGAAGACGTGATTGCAGCAAGAGATATTATGCTGGCCAGGGAAACCGGCGCGGCCCTTCATCTGTGCCACTGTTCCACAAAAGACAGCGTAAAAATGGTAGAGATGGCCAGAAAGGAAGGAATCCGTGTGACAGCGGAAGTCTGTCCCCATCACTTTATTCTGACCAGCAGTGATATCAGAGAAAATGACGCCAATTACAAGATGAATCCGCCCCTGCGCACGAAAGAAGATGTGGAGGCTTTGCGGGAAGGGCTGAAGAAGGATATTATGGATGTTATTGCCACAGACCATGCCCCCCATACAGCCATTGAAAAGGGCATGGGTATCCGCAGGGCTCCCTTTGGAATTGTGGGACTGGAAACAGCCGCAGCGCTGACCATGACAGAACTGGTGGATAAAGGGTATCTCACGGTTATGCAGATGGCGGAAAAAATGAGTTATAACCCGGCAAAGATTCTGGGTCTGGAGAAGGGCGTGGTGGAAGAAGGGAAGGAAGCGGATCTTGTGGTATTCCATCCCGGCAGAGAATACACCATCAATCCCGATGATTTTTATTCCAGAGGAAAAAATACGCCTTTTGCCGGAAAAAAGGTAAAAGGAATGGTAATGGCAACGATAGTAGGCGGCAGAGTTGTATACGAAAAGTAAAGAGAGGACTGTTATGATCAATAAGTTAATAGCAAAGATTCAGAAAACCCATGCTCCCGTGGTGGTGGGCCTTGACCCCATGCTGGATTATATTCCGGAACACATCATACAGAAAGCATTTCAGGAATACGGGGAAACACTGGAAGGCGCAGCGGAGGCCATCTGGCAGTTTAACAGAGAAATTGTGGATCATACCTGGGATCTGATTCCGGCGGTAAAGCCTCAGATTGCCATGTATGAGCAGTTTGGAATACCGGGACTTCAGGCTTTTTGGAAAACCCTGAATTACTGCCATGAAAAGGACCTGGTGGTAATCGGCGATGTAAAACGTGGGGATATCGGTTCCACTTCTGCGGCTTATGCAGCAGGGCATATTGGGACGGTTACCGTGGGAAGCAAAACATACCGTCCCTTTGATGAAGATTTTATTACCGTAAATCCCTATCTGGGAACAGACGGGGTGAAACCCTTTGCGGATGTGTGCCGTCAGGAGAAAAAAGGGCTGTTTATTCTGGTGAAAACCTCCAATCCTTCCAGCGGGGAATTTCAGGACAGGCTTATTGATGGAAAGCCTCTGTATGAGCATGTAGGTGAACAGGTAGCCCGTTGGGGGGCTGACTGTATGGGCGATTCCTACAGCTATATTGGAGCAGTGGTGGGAGCCACTTATCCGGAAATGGGGAAAGCGTTGCGGAAAATCATGCCCAAAACGTATATTCTTGTACCAGGATACGGAGCACAGGGAGGCAAAGGAGCGGATCTGGTTCATTTCTTTGATGAAGACGGGCTGGGAGCAATTGTAAACTCATCCAGAGGTATTATTGCAGCCTGGAAGCAGGAATCCTATAAGAAATTTGGGGCGGAGCATTTCGGGGAAGCCTCCAGAGCGGCAGTGGAAGATATGATTCAGGATATCAGCAGCGCATTGCAGAATCGTTCCTGAGAAAGTAAATATGGGATACAGGAGAAAGGTATGACAGAACGATATAAAGAACAGGCGGTAATTATCCGACAGGAAGAAATTTCCTATGGGATTTTCAGCATGTGGCTGAAAACAGATAAAATTGCAGGACAGGCGGGACCGGGACAGTTTTTATCCATTTACTGTCATGAAGGAAGCAGGCTGCTTCCCCGGCCCATCAGTATCTGTGAGGTGGACAGAGAAGACCGGGCGGTCCGGATTGTATACCGGGTGGCCGGGAAAGGGACAGAAGAGCTGTCCGGAATGAGAACCGGAGGCAGCCTGGAAATCGTAGGCCCTCTGGGCAACGGATTTCCGTTAAAAGAAAAAAAGGCATTATTAATTGGCGGCGGAATAGGCATTCCACCTCTTCTGCAGCTTGCCGGAGAACTGAAATGTGAAAAGCAGATGGTGCTGGGATATCGGGATTCCCTGTTCCTGCAGAAGGAATTTAAGCGTCAGGGGAACGTTTATATTGCCACAGAAGACGGAAGCTACGGCACGGAAGGAAACGTACTGGACGCTATACGGGAAAACGGGCTGGACGGAGAAATTATTTACGCCTGCGGGCCCACACCCATGCTTCGGGCTGTAAAGGCATTTGCCAGAGAAAGAAAGACAGAGTGCTGGGTATCCCTGGAGGAACGGATGGCATGTGGAATCGGGGCATGTCTTGCCTGTGTGTGCAAATCAAAAGAACGTGACAGCCACACCAATGTAAATAATAAACGGGTATGTAAAGAAGGCCCGGTATTTCGTGCAGAGGAGGTGGAATTTTGATGAACACGAAAGTAAAACTGGCTGGTGTGACATTGAAAAATCCCGTAATGACTGCATCGGGCACTTTCGGTTCCGGGGCGGAGTATGCGGAATTTGTGGATTTGAATAAACTGGGAGCAGTGGTGACCAAAGGCGTGGCCAGCGTACCCTGGGAAGGAAATCCGACTCCGAGGGTGGCTGAGACTTATGGAGGAATGCTCAATGCGGTGGGGCTCCAGAATCCTGGCATAGACCTGTTTGTGGAGCGGGATATTCCTTTTCTGACCAAATATGACACAAAGATTATTGTAAATGTATGCGGCAGAACTACGGAAGATTACTGTGAGGTGGTAAAGCGTCTTGCCAGCCAGCCGGTGGACATGCTGGAAATCAATATTTCCTGCCCCAATGTAAAAGAAGGGGGCATTGCTTTCGGGCAGGACCCGAAGGCTGTGGAAGAAATTACAAAAGAAGTGAAAAAATATGCAAAACAGCCGGTGATTATGAAACTGAGTCCCAATGTGACAGATATTACGGAGATGGCCAGAGCCGCAGAAGCAGGAGGCGCAGATGTGATTTCTCTGATTAATACCATTACAGGGATGAAAATAGATGTACACCGCAGGACCTTTGCACTGGCCAATAAAACCGGAGGGCTTTCCGGGCCGGCTATCCATCCCGTAGCAGTGCGGATGGTATATGAGACAGCAAAGGCGGTGCAGATTCCCATTATCGGAATGGGCGGAATTGCTTCTTCTGAGGATGCACTGGAGCTGATTCTGGCAGGAGCCACCGCGGTGTCGGTGGGAACCGCGAGTTTCCATAATCCCACAGTGACCATGGAAATTGTGGAAGGCATTCAGGATTACATGGAGCAGTACGGAGTGAAAGACATTCAGGAACTGACAGGCGCAGTGAGGGGATAAGTCTGACAACAGAAAAAGAATTCTGCTTTGCAGGATTCTTTTTTTGAGTGTTGCATAGTATGGGGGAAAGTGATACAATAGCGTGGATATGCAAAAAACAAAATCGGAATGACAGAGAGGATTCTGAACTATTATGGCAAAAAGCGTAACAAAAGATATGACAAGCGGTTCTCCCATGAAACTGATTCTCCAGTTTTGCATTCCACTGTTTTTCGGAATGCTGTTTCAGCAGTTTTACAGTATGATGGATACGATAATTGTAGGAAAATTTCTGGGAGTGGGAGCTCTGGCGGCGGTGGGCGCTACGGGTTCTATAAATTTTATGATTATCGGGTTCTGTATGGGCGTGTGCAATGGATTTGCCATTCCCGTGGCCCAGCAGTTTGGAGCGGGAGATTACCATGCACTGCGAAAGTATGTGGCCAACAGTGTGTGGCTTTCCATAGCTTTTTCCGGAGTGATGACTGTGGCAGTCTGCGTGTTCTGCCGCCGGATTCTGCTGCTGATGAACACTCCTGCAGATATTATGGACGGTGCCTTTCGTTACATTTTTGTGATATTTCTGGGTATTCCGGTGGTTTATCTGTATAATCTGCTGTCGGGAATCATCCGTTCCCTGGGAGACAGTAAAAGTCCCCTGATTTTTCTGATTTTTTCATCGGTGCTGAATATCGTCCTTGATATGGTACTGATCCTGGTGTTTCATATGGGAGTATCCGGAGCTGCCTGGGCAACAGTAATTTCTCAGGCCATTTCCGGAGCTGCCTGTCTTATCTATATGATAAAAAGATTTGATATTCTGAAAATGAGCGGAGAGGAATGGCAGGCAGACGGGATTTACATGAAGAATCTCTGCAATATGGGAATTCCCATGGGCCTGCAGTATTCTATTACCGCCATCGGAAGCGTAATACTCCAGACAGCGGTGAATACGCTGGGCTCCATGGCGGTGGCGGCCATTGCAGCTGCCGCAAAAATCGGCATGTTTTTCTGCTGTCCCTTTGATGCCATGGGCTCTACCATGGCTACTTATGCAGGACAGAATGTGGGAGCAGGGAAGCTGGAGCGTGTGTCGGCAGGAATGAAATCCACCTGCATGCTGGGACTGGTGTATTCTGTCCTTGCCTTTGTGGTGCTGGCATTATCCGGAAAAACCATAGCCCTGCTGTTTGTCAGTCCTTCCGAACATGCAATCCTGCAGGATGTGAACAGATACCTGGTGATATCAGCAGCATTTTTCTTTCCGCTGGCGCTGGTGAATATTGTGCGGTTTACCATTCAGGGGCTGGGATTCAGCCGGTTTGCAATTCTGGCGGGGGTATGTGAAATGGCGGCCCGGAGTCTGGTGGGAATGGGATTTGTACCGGTATTTGGTTATATTGCCGCCTGTTTTGCCAGTCCGGTGGCATGGATTTGCGCAGATTTGTTTCTGATACCGGCTTATCTGTATGTAATGAAAAAGCTGTATCGTATGATGGGGCATGAGCCTGTTACTTAAATTCGATCAGAGTGTCAAAAGCACCTTTGGTGCTATGCACCCTTTTGACACCCTAATCTTAAATTCTTAAAAAATATTAATAAAGTTTTCACAGAAGACAGGTTGATTTTTTCCGGAAATCTGTCATATGATAGAAGAGAAAAATATATGATAGACAAAAGAGAGTCTGGACAGGGAGAAATGTATGGAAAAGCAACAGAATGAGATGAAGAAAAGAGAGAACAGAAGAAAGCAGCAACGCTATCTGCAGAAGCGCATGGGAATGACGCTGGCCCTTTTGCTGGTGATTACCGGAGTAGGAGTGGCAGCAGCAGTGATGGCAGCCAACAGTAAGAAGGATAAAGGTACGGTGGAGACCATTGCGGATCCGGCAGCAGATGAGGTGAAAAATAAACCGGAACAGCCTGAGGAGACCGGGGAACCGGAACCGGAACCACAGGATGACAGTGCCCTGATTCTTAAAGAAGCGGATCTTCTGGCTATGGGATATGATTACGATGGAGCCATAGAGAAAATAAAGAGTTACGAAGGCTATGAATCTGTAAGTGAGATGACAGCGGCCATTGAGGATTATGAGACCCGCAAAGGGGAATGTGTTCCGGTAAATGTAAGTGAAATTACCCATGTGTTTTATCATACCCTGGTGGTGGATCCGGAAAAAGCCTTTGCAAATCAGGAGAATGATCCCCAGGCAGTGGGAAATAATCAGTGGATGACTACCATAGACGAATTTAACAAAATTACACAGACCATGTATGACGAAGGTTATGTACTGGTGGATTTGCATGATATTGCAGAAGAGACTGTGGACGAGAACGGTGTGTCCCATTTCAAAGAGGGAACCATTATGCTGCCGCCGGGGAAAAAGGCCTTTGTGCTGTCTTTGGATGATCTTTCATACTATCACAGCTATGACGGATACGGCTATGCATCCAAAATGGTGCTGGATGAAAATGGCAGGCCAAAATGTGAGTACGTCCAGGATGACGGAACCACGGTAGTAGGAGATTTTGATGCGGTGCCCCTGTTGGATAAGTTCATTGAGGAACATCCCGATGCGGCTTATAAGGGGGCAAGGGGAACTATTGCTCTGACCGGGTACAACGGAATTTTGGGATATCGCACCGATATCAGCTACCAGACCGTACCCGACGATATCAACGCGGACAAGAAAAAATGGCTGGAGGAGCATCCGGACTTTAATCTGGAAACAGAGCGCGCCCAGGCAAAAACAGTGGCGGAAGCCATGATGGCAGAAGGCTGGAGATTTGCAAGCCATACCTGGGGCCATCTGAAAGTGGGAGAGGCTTCCATGGAACGGATTCAGGCCGATACCACCAAATGGAAAGAAAATGTGGAACCCATTGTGGGAGCCACCGATACGATTATTTTTGCCCATGGACAGGACCTGGCGGGCTGGCCGGAGGGCTATCAGCCGGGAAATGAAAAATTTGAATACCTGAAGGAACAGGGATTCAATTATTTCTGCAACGTGGACTCCATGCAGTATGGTGTGCAGATTCGTGATAATTATGTACGCCAGAGCAGGAGAAATCTGGATGGATTCCGTATTTACTATAACAGCGTAGGTCAGGAAAATACACTGTCGGATCTGTTCAACGCCGCTGAAATTATCGACCCCAAAAGACCGCCGGTGCCTCCGCTGAACAAATAAACTGAAAACAGATTTCCAATAACCATTCAGAATGATGAAAAGTTCTGAATGGTTATTTTTGAGTAAAAATAAAAAGAAAAGGACATAATAGACAATAAAAGAACAAGCAGGAGGAAATATTATGTCACAGACAGTCGGGGCACAGAGTATCCGGTTCGAACAGGCGCCCTATATTCAGAGCAGCGCCAGCATTGTGGGTACAAAAGAAGGAGAAGGTCCCCTGGGAAAATTATTTGACGTGGTGGGAGCCGATGACAAATTCGGAGAAGAAACCTGGGAGGAAGCGGAAAGCACCCTTCAGAAAGAAGCGGCTACCCTTGCTCTTGGAAAAGCCGATTTGAAAAAAGAGAATATCCGTTATATTTTCGGAGGAGATTTACTGGGCCAGAATATTGCCACCACCTTTGGCCTGATGGAACTGAACATTCCCCTGTTCGGCCTGTACGGCGCCTGTTCTACTGCAGGAGAATCCCTGTCTCTGGCAGCCATGGCAGTGGCGGCAGGCTATGGAGACAACGTGCTGGCAGTTACTTCCAGCCACTTTGCCAGTGCGGAGAAGCAGTTTCGCTTTCCCCTGGAGTATGCCAGTCAAAGGCCCCTATCAGCTACCTGGACGGTTACAGGCAGCGGAGCCTTTGTACTTGGCACAAAACGAAGCCATCTCAGAATTACCGGAATTACCACAGGAAAGGTGGTGGACTACGGCGTAAAAGATTCCATGAATATGGGAGCTGCCATGGCTCCTGCCGCCTGCGATACCATTTATCAGAATCTGGTGGATTTTAAGCGGCAGCCGGAGGATTATGACAAAATCATAACCGGAGATCTGGGAACGGTGGGACAGGAAATTCTTATCGACCTGCTGAAAAAGAAAGGCTATGACATTTCCACCGTACACATGGACTGCGGCATCGAAATTTTTGACAGTGAAACCCAGAATACCAATGCGGGAGGCAGCGGGTGCGGCTGTTCAGCAGTGACCCTCAGCGCTTATATTCTGCCGAAACTGGAAAAAGGCACATACAGGCGGGTGCTGTTTGTTCCCACCGGAGCGCTGCTGTCCACCGTCAGCTTTAATGAGGGCCAGAGTGTGCCGGGAATTGCCCATGGAGTGGTAATTGAATATGCAGGATAGAAAAGCCTGACAGACAGGCAACGGACAAGGAGGAAACGGAGGAAATCAGATGGATTATCTAAATGCTTTTTGGGTGGGAGGCCTGATTTGTGCCCTGACCCAGATTTTAATGGAAAAAACAAAAATGCTGCCTGGACGGATTATGGTGCTGCTGGTGTGCAGCGGTGCAGTGCTGGGAGCTTTGCAGATTTATGAACCTTTTCGGGAATTTGCCGGGGCCGGAGCCAGTGTTCCTCTTCTGGGATTTGGCAATACCCTCTGGAAAGGTATTCAGGAATCGGTACAGACGGACGGATTTATCGGGATTTTCATGGGAGGCTTTACTGCCAGCGCAGTGGGAATTTCAGCCGCCCTTGTGTTTGGCTATCTGGCCAGCCTGATTTTCCAGCCGAAAATGAAAAAATAAGCAAACAGGTATAATTTCCGGAAATCTGCCCACATTAATACAGCGAAGAAAATTTTATGGAAAAGGAGAATTTATTATGAAGCAGTTTAAGAAAATTTTACTGGGCTGCCTGCTGATTCTGGTTTTGAGCAGTGTAACCGCCTGTGGCAACAACGATAACAGAAAGGATAATACCACGGAAGACGGAGTAAATGACAATGGAACCAACGGAACCACCGACAATAACAACGGAACCAACGGAACAACCAACAATAACAACGGAACCAACGGGACTACCAACAACAACGGAACCACCGGCAATGATAAGGTGACAGACGATGCCGACGGTGTTGTGGACGATATCGTAGACGGTGTGGAAGACCTTGGAGATGATGTGGAGAACGGTGTGGAAGATTTAACCAACGGAACCGATGATAACAATAATACCAACAACAATAATGGAACAGATAAAAACACCAACAAAACAGACAGCAAAGATAAGAAAAATCCGTAGCTGATGGGCGGGGTGAATGGAACATGTCACTGGGTGATCCCAATCGCAGCAAAGTGTCCAGGCCCCTCATGAGTGAGGGGCCTGGACACTTTTTTCTTCTATAGGAAATTCCTCTGGATTTCCTATAGAAGAAAAAAACAATGATGCGCAGCTCGCGGGGTTGATGTTTATTGCTGCGCAATCCGCTCGCGCGCGGAGAATGCGCAGGGTCTGCCCCGGCGAAGGGAGGGCACTCGGCGCAAAAAAGCCGGTGCCCGGTAAAAGGATCTGTTATTCATCAATACTGTAGTTAGGCGCTTCCTTGGTGATATGAATATCGTGGGGATGGCTTTCCTTTAAGGAAGCAGCGGAAATTTTCACAAACTGTCCTGTTTCCTTCAGAGTTTCAATGGTGGGAGCGCCGCAGTAGCCCATACCGGAGCGAAGTCCTCCGATTAACTGGAATACGGTATCCTCTACGGTTCCCTTGTAGGCAACACGTCCTTCCACTCCTTCCGGTACCAGTTTCTTGGCGTCCTGCTGGAAGTAGCGGTCTTTGGAACCGTTTTCCATGGCAGCCAGGGAACCCATGCCTCGGTATACCTTGTATTTTCGGCCCTGATACAGTTCAAAAGTTCCGGGGCTCTCATCACAGCCGGCAAAAATACTTCCCATCATACATACGTTGGCGCCGGCGGCAATGGCCTTTGTCATATCGCCGGAATATTTGATACCGCCGTCTGCGATAATGGGGATGCCATATTCTTTTGCCACGTTGTAGCAGTTCATGATGGCGGAAATCTGAGGAACACCGATACCGGCCACCACGCGGGTAGTACAGATAGAACCAGGTCCGATTCCTACCTTTACGGCGTCTGCACCGGCTTCAATCAGGGCTTTTGTGGCTGCGCCGGTTGCAACGTTTCCAGCCACCACCTGAAGCTCTGGCCAGGAAGATTTAATCTGTTTTATTGCATCCAGAATATTTTTGGAATGTCCGTGGGCAGAGTCCACCACGATAACGTCCACTTTGGCATTGACAAGGGCCTCCACACGTTCCATCATATTGGAAGTGATACCCACGCCGGCGCCGCAGAGAAGTCTGCCCTGCCGGTCTTTGGCAGACAGGGGGTATTTAATCTGTTTTTCAATATCCTTAATGGTAATCAGACCTTTGAGGTTGAAATTTTCATCTACAATGGGAAGTTTTTCCTTTCTTGCTTTCGCCAGAATGGTTTTGGCTTCTTCCAGGGTAATACCTTCCCTGGCAGTTACCAGTCCTTCTGCGGTCATGGATTCTTTGATTTTTTTGGAAAAATCCTCTTCAAATTTCAAATCGCGGTTGGTGATAATGCCCACTAATTTTCCATTTTCAGTGACCGGGACGCCGGAAATACGGAACTTTGCCATCAGGTTGTCCGCATCCTGCAGAGTATGTTCGGGAGAAAGGGAAAAGGGATCGGTGATAACCCCGTTTTCAGAACGTTTTACTTTGTCGACTTCTTCTGCCTGGGCAGCCACAGACATATTTTTATGAATGATGCCGATGCCGCCCTGACGGGCCATGGCAATTGCCATTCTGTGTTCTGTAACTGTGTCCATGCTTGCGCTCATCATGGGGATGTTCAGCTTGATTGTTTTGGTTAAACTGGTAGAAAGATCCACCATATTCGGTGTAACTTCTGAATATGCAGGAACTAATAATACGTCATCAAATGTGATTCCTTCGCCGATAATTGTACCCATTGTTTTCCTCGCTTTCTGTGAAATTCAATTCTTTGTTATTCCCACGATTTTAACAAAAAAGCGTGAAACTGTCAACGCCTGAATTCTGTTTTTTCCGGCTGTTTGCAGCAGCATGTTTTTTTCCGTTTTCCGGTACATTTTTTTCTGGTTTTACAGAGGAAATCCCACCCCTGCAACCGGGAGTCAGAGGCAGCGGGATTTTTGGCGGTCATGGACAAATACCGGATAGTATGATAGGATAAACCTGCAAACAAAAGGAGGGACTGCCATGCAATTATATGCCAGATGTATGTGCTGTATGATTAACCAGCAGGAACGCCAGATTCGTAAATATGACGATGAGGAAAAGAAGGCTGCTTTCATAAAAGAAATTATGACGCTGACAGGAAACTGCGGGCCAGAGTACAGCGCGCCCTGGGTTCTGGCGCTGATGACGGAAATCCGGGAAAGATATTTCGGAAAAGATGAGGAAATGTCTCAGAAAAAAAGAGATTTTAACCAGTTTCTTCTGGATTTGGAGGAAGAACTGGATAAGATGATACAGAAAAATGAAGATCCCCTGAAAGAAGCCATGCGGTTTGCAAGAATTGGAAATTATATTGATTTTTCAGCGTTGGAATGTGTCTCAGAAGAAGAGTTTCTGAAACTGTTTGGCAATGAAAAAGACCGGATAGATGAAGCGGAATACGGATATCTGTGTCAGGATCTTCAGCACGCATCCCGGCTGGTCTATATTATGGATAACTGCGGAGAGATTGTACTGGACAAGCTGGTGATCCGGGAACTGAAAAAATTATATCCGTCCTTACATATCACCGCCATGGTACGGGGCCGGGAGGCGGTGAATGACGCTACTGTGGAAGATGCGCAGATGGCGGGAATCACAAAGGAAGTTCCGGTGATCACAAATAACAGTTCCATAACGGGAGTGGTGCTCTCAGAACTTCCGGGGGAAACCAGGGAGGTTCTTGACAAAGCGGATCTGATTCTGGCCAAGGGACAGGGGAATTTTGAATCCCTGCATGGGTGCGGGAAAAACATTTACTATCTGTTTTTATGTAAATGCGAACTGTTTTCCCAGCGGTTTCAGGTGGAACAGTTTCAGGGGATGCTGGTCAATGAAAAAAGAGTACAGATTCAGGAAAGGCGGACAGAATGGAATTTCGGCCATGCATCGACATCCACAATGGAAAAGTAAAGCAGATCGTAGGAGGAAGCCTGAGAGATGAAGGAAATCAGGCAAAAGAAAATTTTGTAGCGGAACAGGACAGCACTTTTTTTGCGAAGCTGTACCAGAGTTATGGCATCAGAGGGGGACATATCATCCTTTTGAACGGTGCGGACAGTCATTATTATAAAGAGACAAAGGAGCAGGCAATGAAAGCCCTGGCCGCCTGGCCCGGCGGTATGCAGGTGGGAGGGGGAATCTGTGCGGACAATGCGCTGGAATTTCTGCGGGCCGGGGCCAGCCATGTGATTGTCACATCCCATGTATTTCAGGGAGGAATTATTCATTACGGAAATCTGGAAAAACTGCGGAAAGTCACCGGCAGGGAACATCTGGTGCTGGATTTGAGCTGCCGGAGGCGGGGAGCGGATTATTATATTGTAACAGACCGATGGCAGAAATTCACAGAGGAGAAGCTGACAGAAGCTCTGTTGGAAAAGCTGTCCGGGTATGCGGATGAATTTCTGGTTCATGGAGTGGATGTGGAAGGAAAAGCCGGAGGAATTGAGACAGAGCTGGTAAAACTTCTGGGAAGCTGGGGAAAAATTCCCATCACCTATGCCGGAGGCGTGGCAGGTTTTTCAGATCTGGAGCAGTTAAAACTTCTGGGAAATAACCGTCTGCATGTGACCATCGGAAGTGCGCTGGAACTGTTTGGCGGAAATATGCCGCTGAATCAGGTGTTGACTTTCTGTGAAAAGACTGCGTATAATATGGCGTAACAACAGGAAAACAGTTCTTTTTCCGGGAACGGAAGATGGATGAAAAGGAGTGGTGACGTCATGGGCAGATACACAAGGCAGGATATTATCCGGATGGTGGAAGAGGAGGATGTGGAATTTATCCGTCTGCAGTTTACGGATATGTTTGGCACACTGAAGAATGTGGCAATTACCAGGAGCCAGCTGGAAAAGGCGCTGGATCATCAATGTATGTTTGACGGTTCTTCCATTGAGGGATTTGTGCGCATTGAGGAATCTGATATGTACCTGTATCCGGATCTGGATACCTTTGCGATTTTCCCCTGGAGGCCCCGGCAGGGAAGAGTGGCAAGGATTATCTGTGATATTTACCGTCCGGACGGAAGGCCTTTTGAGGGAGACCCCAGATATATTTTAAAGAAAACTCTGGCGGAAGCTGAGACAATGGGTTATCAGTTTAATGTGGGGCCGGAATGTGAATTTTTCCTGTTCCATACGGATGAAAACGGCTGTCCCACAACCCTGACCCATGAGCGGGCAGGCTATTTTGATCTGGGGCCTGTGGATCTGGGAGAAAATGCAAGAAGGGACATGGTACTGGCACTGGAGGAAATCGGGTTTGAAATTGAGGCTTCTCACCATGAGGTGGCTCCTGCCCAGCATGAGATTGATTTCCGCTACGATGAAGGGCTGAAGACAGCAGATAATATTATGACCTTTAAGCTGGCGGTAAAAACCATTGCAAAACGGTTCGGGCTGTTTGCCAGTTTTATGCCCAAGCCCAGATACGGAATCAACGGTTCCGGTATGCATATCAATATGTCTGTGTCTGAAAACGGGAAAAATATTTTTCAGGATCCTTCCGATGAACTGGGACTGAGCAGGGAAGCGTACTATTTTATCGGTGGTCTTATGAAGCATATGCAGGGGATGACGGCCATCACCAATCCACTGGTAAACTCTTACAAACGTCTGGTGAAAGGTTACGAGGCCCCCGTCCATATTGCCTGGTCCGCCACCAACAGAAGTCCCCTGATTCGGATTCCGGCGGCCAGAGGCGAGGCTACCAGAATCGAACTGCGGTGTCCGGATCCGGCGGCAAATCCCTATCTTGCTCTGGCAGTCTGCCTGGCGGCGGGACTGGACGGAATAAAAAACAGACTGCAGCCGCCTGCTCCGGTAAAGACCAATATATTTCATATGCAGGAGGCGGAGAAAGAAAAACTCCGGATAGAATCCCTTCCCGTAAACCTTCATGACGCCGTAAAAGCCATGAAACAGGATGCTTTTATCTGCAGCGTGCTGGGCCCTCATATTTCGGAAAAATATGCGGAGGCAAAAGAGGCGGAGTGGGAGGCCTACCGGGAGCAGGTCACAGACTGGGAAATCAGCAGTTATCTGTACAGAATATAGAGACCTGGAGCGAGCGTCATGGTTTCTGTAATCGTAGCATTTCCGGCATTGGAAAATGGAAAACGTATTAAGAATATTCTGGTGCAGCACGGGTTTCACATAAATGCTGTATGTACAGCGGGGGCTCAGGTACTGCAGCATGCGGACAGGTCAGACAGAGGAGTTGTGGTGTGTGCCGCCCGCCTGCAGGATATGATGTGCAGCCAGCTTCGGGAATATCTGCCCGCCTGTTTTGAAATGCTGGTGCTGGCAGGCCCCGGCTCCTGGGAAGAACCCATGGAGCATACGGTGTATCTGCCTATGCCTTTAAAAGTATATGAACTGGTAAACACCCTGGAAATGACAGTTCAGTCCATGGCAGTTACCAGGCAGAGGAGGAAATCCCGGCCAGGGCAGCGGAGCCAGGAAGAGAACCAGGCCATTCGGCAGGCAAAGGAACTTCTGATGGCACAAAAGCAGATGACGGAGGGCGAGGCCCACCGTTACATTCAGAAAAGCAGTATGGACAGCGGCACAGGGCTGGGGGAAACGGCGCAGATGATTCTGAGCATGTTCCGGTGACAAAACAGCCTGACAGGCGCCTGTTTGTACCGGCAAAAGGAAAGGAATGTAAAGGGAATGAAATTTACGAAAATGCATGGAATTGGAAATGACTATGTTTATGTAAACTGTCTGGAAGAACAGGTGGAACATCCGGAAGAGGCAGCCCGATTTGTCAGCGACAGACATTTTGGAATTGGAAGCGATGGTCTGATTCTGATCAGACCCTCTCAGAAGGCGGACTTTGAGATGGCCATGTACAATGGGGACGGTTCCCGTGGAGAGATGTGCGGAAACGGTATCCGCTGTGTGGCCAAATATGTGTATGATTACGGTCTGACGGAAAAAACCAGTATCAGCGTGGAGACGCTGGGGGGAATCAAATATCTGGATCTGACGGTGGAACAGGGCAAAGTTTTTCAGGTAAGGGTCAATATGGGCGCTCCGGAATTTACTGCAGAGAAAATCCCGGTGCTGACGGACGGAGCACAGGCTGTAAATGTTCCGCTGGAGGCAGATGGAACCACATATCAGATGACATGTATTTCCATGGGAAATCCCCATTGTGTGATTTTTATGGAAGAAGATGTCCGGAACCTGGATCTGGAAAAAATCGGTCCTTTTTTTGAACACCACCCCAGATTTCCAAAAAGGATTAATACGGAATTTGTCAATATTATAGATAAACATACACTGCGTATGCGGGTCTGGGAGCGAGGCAGCGGGGAAACCCTGGCCTGCGGTACCGGTGCCTGTGCCACAGCAGTGGCGGCAATATTGAACGGGAAAGCAGAAGAAAAAGTAACCGTACAGCTTCTGGGGGGAGACCTGCAGATTGAATGGGCAGGAGATGAAGCGCCGGTGTATATGACAGGGCCGGCCACTGTGGTATTTGACGGAGAGATTCAGCTTCCCACGGAATAATACATAACAATTATGAAAAGAGGCGCATCCTATGTATAAAATCAACGAAAATTACCAGAAACTGCCGGGCAGTTACCTGTTCAGCACCATTGCCAGAAAAGTAGCGGCATTTACAGAGGCCAGTCCGGACAAAGAGATTATCCGTCTTGGAATCGGAGATGTCACCCAGCCTCTGGCCCCTGCAATTATTCAGGCCATGCATAAGGCAGTAGACGAAATGGGAGATGCGGCTGCTTTCCGGGGCTATGCGCCGGATGCAGGCTATGATTTCCTGAGAAATGCCATTGCAGAGCATGATTACAGATCCAGAGGATGCAGTATTTCCGCCGATGAAATTTTTGTTTCTGACGGGGCTAAGAGTGATTCAGCCAATATTCAGGAAATTTTCGGCGGGGAAAACAGAATTGCAGTCTGTGACCCGGTGTACCCGGTATATGTGGATTCCAATGTAATGGCAGGCAGAACCGGAATATACGACAGAGAAAAAGAGACCTGGAGCAATGTGATTTATATGCCCTGTACCATGGAAAATGGATTTGTGCCGGAGTTCCCGAAGGAAAGGCCGGATATGATTTATCTGTGCCTGCCCAACAATCCCACCGGAACCACCATTACCAGAGCACAGCTTCAGGAATGGGTGGATTATGCCGCAAAGGTGGGGGCAGTCATTATTTATGACGCAGCCTATGAAGCATATATTTCTGAGGAAAATGTGGCTCATTCCATTTATGAATGTGAGGGCGCCGAAAAGTGTGCCATAGAGTTAAAGAGTTTTTCCAAAAATGCAGGATTTACCGGAGTGCGCCTGGGCTATACGGTGGTGCCGAAAGCGTTAAAATGCGGAGAGGTTTCTCTGAATCAGATGTGGGCAAGACGTCATGGAACCAAATTCAACGGGGCGCCCTACATTGTCCAGCGGGCAGGAGAGGCAGTTTACAGCCCGCAGGGAAAGGCTCAGTTAAAGGAACAGGTGGCTTATTATATGAAAAATGCCGCGGCCATCAAAAATGGTCTGCAGGATGCCGGTTATACCGTATTCGGCGGTGTCAACGCCCCTTATATCTGGATGAAAACACCTGGAAACATGACGTCCTGGGAATTTTTTGATGTTCTGTTAGAGCAGGCCGGTGTGGTGGGAACGCCCGGTTCCGGATTCGGGCCCAGCGGGGAAGGATATTTCCGTCTGACTGCATTTGGAAGCCATGAGAATACTCTGGCAGCCCTGGAGCGGATTCGCAGACAGGCATTTTGAAAAAAGTGTTGTCAGTTTCGGCGGAACAGTGTATAATTTCAGACAAAAGATAAATAAGTATAGAGAAGAGCAAAACGCATTGATTTTAAGATGAGATTTGACTGTTAGACTTTTAATGTTGAGGGAAGACGCTTTTTAGGCATAACAAAGCTAACGTAAGTCCAAAACCTACGAAAATCAGGGAGTATTCAGTTACAAAAGTCAGGCAGTCCGTTTTAAAGATTTTAGCTTGCGGTAGGATTGACCGGAATTGCCAGTAACTGCAGCAATGGCAACAGCCAAAAGACTGATATGGGCAAGTGTGTTTAGGTTTGCAACGGAGGATTTGTTTCTTACCCACATCCGTTCCTGCCCCGTGTTTTTGAAGCGGGAATTGTAACGTTCACATTCCGTGCGGAGAAAATAGCTGCTTTTAAAATACCTGCTGTTCCTGTCGATGGAAAGCCGCAGGTCGTCCGCAATTGTAATGTATCTGGTACAGCCACGATGCTTTTTGCCATTATAAAAGTTTTTGTGATGGCATGGGCAGTCAGCATCTTTGGATGACTTTAATGGACAGCAGAACTTTTGGCGGGTGCGATTTCTATCAGAAAATTTACCATCCTTCCACATGGCAAGTCCTGCTTCACAGATGGGATTTCCCTGAGGAAGAAGTTTGGGATTTTTCGTATTACGTTTGTTTAATGGTATGATGCATTCCCCGTCATAGAGCTCTTTGACCTGGTTGTAAATCTTTTTTACATCATAGCCTTTGTCAGCAAGAAAGGTACACTCTGTAACAGGAAGGAAAGCATGAGTGCCAGCAAGGATATCAAGAGCGACTGTGGAATCTGCCACTTCAGCAGTTGTGGTCATTTCATAAATAGGGAGACCGGAGATGCAGTCTACGAGGACATGGTTTTTGTAACCCCAGTAGAATTCATATTTCTTTTCGTTAGTCTGGTTGGAAGCTGTGTGTACACCGAGTTTACAGTGCTTATCTGCTTTTGGCTGGTTGTCAGGCTGGAATTTGTTAGAGAGGAAAGACTTGGGATTGTTCTGTGATGTATTGGCAGAAACAGGGGTGGAATCCAGTCCTATGAAGGAGGTATCTATGATGCCATCTGCAGCAAGGGAAAGAACCTGTGACTGCATAATGTAGGAAAGAATGGAATGGTCAAAATCTTTCAGGAAGCGGTCAAAAGTCCAGTATGAAGGAAGCGGCAGGGAAATATCAAAGCCGCAGTAATGGGCAATGAGAAGATTGTTGTTGAGATAATCGACAAGGTCAGTAATCATGGGGAAGCCTTCACATTTCATGACAATGAAGGCACAAATCATGGCGTGGTTGGAAAAACCTTTACGTCCCGTTTTTGGGTATTCCTGAACGAAAGACAGATCAAGATTCAGGAAAAGGGAATCATAAAATTTAGCAACAGGTTGAGAGGTAAAAAGACGGATGTCTTGAATGATTTGTTGACGGTAGATAGCAATCAGCTCCTTTCGGTGAATTTGTTTTGGCAACTTAATTATACCATCTGGAGCTGGTTGTTACTATAAATACAGAACCAAAGGTTCTGGGAGTGATAAAAGAGGTTGCCATGCCTCGCAAATCCGCATAAATACTGAATGTGTGGAGTTTTGCTCATGGCTAAATAAGTACAGAAGGGAGGGAGCGTGATCACTCCGGATGATACGAAAACACGGATTATTTTTGCGGCAATGAAGGCTGTGCGGCAGTATGGTCTGGAAGGGGCGCGTATCCAGAATGTCAGTGAGCTGGCCGGGATTTCTCCCGGAGCACTGTACCGCTATTTTGAAAGTAAGGATCAGCTGCTGGTAGAGTGCTTTACCTATGTGGACAGACAGGCTGCGGCGATTTTTGATCATTTGAAATTCGATCCCCGAACCATGCTGACAGATCCCATGAGAGCAGTGAAAGACCTGTGGCTGCCATATTTTCGTTTTTGGGTGGCCCACCCGGATGAGACGATTTTCTATCATCGGTTTCGGGACAGTGCATTCTTTCCCAGATATGACAAAGTCCGGGAAGTAGATTATTTTGATTCCTTTAATGGAATGGTCCGTGCCTTTCGGGAAATGTTTCCCGGTTTGAAACAGATGAATCAGGATTTGCTGTGGCTTCATGTGCTCAGTTCCACTGTGATGTATGCCAAATATGTGGTGGAAGGGGTGGTTCCTGACAATCAGGAAACGCAGGATACCGTTTTCCGTCTGCTGGCCACAGGGCTGAGCAGTTATCTGCAGCCGAAATCATCTGTGGAAGAAAAAGGAATCTAACAAACATACCGCTGCAGAGCGGTTTGTTTATCGCCGGAAGTAAGTAAATATTTATTCTCTCCGGTAAAGAGAAAAACAGCCATGTCCGTGTGATGATCGGAGTTGTATGAGATGCTGCTGTAAGTATATCGCAGATGACAGGGGGCCGGGGCAATTCGGATAAAAGAATTTTCTGCCGGTTCAGATACTTCGGAAGGATCTTTCTTACAGGACGCTTCTGATAGCTCAGGAGATTCTGATGCTGCAGTTATTTCCGGTGAAAAGGAAATGTCAGACCGTGCTGCTGACAGAGGCGGTGGAAGATATGGAAAGCCGGGACGCCAGAGATTCCTCTGATGGCGCCGGTATTCACCGGACGGGAAATCATACCTGGCTGCTGGCTGTAATTGCAGTTTTATCAGGGATTTTTCTGGTAATCATGACACTGTACGGTTTTTTATCGGAGAAAAGAAATGAAAGGAAATAAATGGTTTCGATTTTTTTATCTTGTCATTCTGCTGGTTTTTGCAGGAGCTCTTGGGGCGCTGGCAGTTCAGTTTGGGGAACTGCGCCAGGGAGACAGATTTTACCGGCAGACAGCAAAAGCTGCGGCGGCAGAGGAAGTATCCCGGTTTCCCCGGTATGTATCTGAGTTGGCCGGAGAATATCCCGGTCTGGCGGCCTGGCTTCAGATTCCGGGCACGTCGGTCAATTATCCTGTTATGTCCGGTATGGATAACCAGTATTACCTGAATCATCTGCCGGATGGAAGGGAAAATGTATGCGGCAGTCTGTTTCTGGACTGCCGTTCAGATAAAGAGAGTTTTCATTTTATTATTTACGGACATAACGGTGCGGACGGAAAGATGTTTGGCCTGCTGAAACAATATGAATCAGAAAATTATTTTAAGGAACACAGCACTTTTCACATTATTACATCGGATTCTTTCTATGTCTGCCCTGTTTTTTCCGTCCGGCGTGTGAAAGCGGACGGAGAGGCCTACAGGCTTAAGTTCAGGGATAAAGAGGAGCTGGAGGAGTATGCCAGGCAGGCAGCGGCAGAATCCATGTATGCCATTGACGCCGATTTCAGCAATATGGCAGGAATCGTGACATTATCCACCTGTACCGGATGGCGGAATCAGAGACTTATTGTGCAGGCAGTATTGCCATTGGAATGACGCCGGATGAGAGACGCTGTTCCAATGGTGCATCAGACAGGGGCGAGATGGCAGAAATATTTGAGGATATGTTTCTGCTCATTGACCGGCACTGCATGGGAACGTATAATAGTAGTTAAAGAAAGTTCAGAAAGAGAGGTTTCAAAATGGACAGACCGATAACTACTTTATTTATGCTGATGTCTGTAGACGGCAGAATAAGCACAGGTGCGGATGACGCCCTTGATTTTGACCAGGATTTACCGAAAATAGACGGAGTCCGGGAAGGGCTGGAACAGTATTATGAGATTGAGCAGACCACGGATCTGTGGGCGCTGAATTCCGGGCGGGTACAGGCAAAAATGGGAGTCAATGAGAAACCGGTTCCTCCAAAGACGCCGGTTTCTTTTGTGATAATTGACAATCATCATCTGAATGAACAGGGCGTTCGTTACTTTTGCGGGCGGTCTCAGAAATTTGTGCTGGTTACAACCAATTCCTGTCATCCGGCTTTTGCATGCAGAGAGGAAAACCTCAGCATAATATTTCAGGAAAAACTGGATTTGAAAGGGGTGCTGGAACAGCTTGGGAGAGACTTTGGCTGTGAGAGAATTACCCTGCAGACAGGGGGAACGCTGAACGGAATGTTTTTGCGGGAAAAGCTGCTGGATTATGTGGATATTGTGGTGGCGCCTGTTCTTGTGGGCGGAAAGGATACATCCGGGCTGATTGATGGAAAATCCCTGACCAGGCAGGAGGAACTGAAACAGCTGGGCGTTCTGAAGCTGACCGGATGCGAGACACTGAAGGACTCTTATCTGCGGTTACAATATAAAGTAATCAGCTGAATGCAGCGGAAGAACAGGGAGCACACAGGATGAACAGCATTTGCCGTGATATTTTCAGAGCCATCCATGAGGGCAGATGGATGAGCATTGAATATCGTAACAGAGAAGAGCAGATTTCAAGATACTGGATTGGGATATATGACCTGAATCCGGCAAAGCGCACCATGAAAGTGGAAGGTCTGCATCTGGGCAGGTACACCACCGAAACCTTTGAAGCGATTTATATTGACTCCATTCTTTCTTCCTCCGTTGTGGAAGGTTCTTATTGTCCCGTAAATGAGAAGCTGGTACGGGATATGGAAGAAAATCCCCGTAAATACAAGGATTTGTTTGAACATTCGGCAAATCTGAAAATACTGAATTATCTGGAGCTGTGCAACCGCATGGATACGGTTCCTTATTATTCCGATTTTGAACTGATACGGTATCTGGACCGGGAGAGCTTCCGGGGAGAAGAGTATCTGCTGAATGAAGACCAGTTCCGTATGATTGTGAAACAGTTCCAGTACAAAACCACGGAAAAGCGAAACAGGGAAGGAAAGCTGAAAATACAGCAGCTTGCCATAAACGTACTCAGCATTCCCACGCCCCGGGGACTGTATGTGCTGGCTTACCGGAAGCTGCAGCTTGATGTAAAGCAGCGGGTTCTGCGGCCTGACGATGAGATTGTTATCTGCACCGAATACACCCTGGACGGAGTAAAAGAAAATGTGCGGAAATTTCTGGACGGGGAGGAATATGAACTGCTGAAGGAGTTTGAGCAGAATCAGGAACAGATTAAGGAATGTATTACAAACCACAGCAGACAGGCTGTGGGCGTAGATGACATGCCTTACCTGATTGGTCTGGGCATGGATATTATACTGGATTTGCACAAAGAATATGAGGCTGTCACAGACATGTATCAGAAAGAGGAAGTGACAGCCCCCATTCAGGCATTTTTTGGTGAAATGGTGCGCAGACCCCGCCGGAGAAAGGCGTATCCGGTGGTACTTGCAGAACAGAAGGTGAATCTGGACCAGCTTCTGGCCATCAATAACGCCATGAAATATCCCGTTGCCTATATCCAGGGGCCGCCGGGAACCGGAAAAACCAGCACCATAATCAACACCATTGTCACGGCCTTTTTCAATGAAAAGACCGTGCTGTTTGTGTCGTATAACAATCACCCCATCAACGGAGTGGTGGAAAAACTGCTGTCCATGAAATACCAGGACAAAACCATTCCCTTTCCGGTGCTGCGTCTTGGAAACAGTGAGAAAATGCAGGAAGCGCTGGAACATATCCAGGCAGTATATGAACAGACCATATCCGTTAAAATTTTCACGTCCACCCTGGACAGGAACCGGGATGACAGAATTGAACGGGCCAGGAAACTTTCTGATTTGCTGCGCAGATATGAGGAACTGCTGGATCTGGAAGAACGCAGAGAAACCATCAGCCGGATGCTGGAATATGAAGGCGGCAGCCTGTCCGTTCAGATGCTGCCCTTCCAGGCAGATTTGCAGGGCAGGCAGATGGAGCAGGTAAAACGCAGAATGGAAAAGACAGGGAGTATTACCGAGGAAGAAGCATTTTCCCTGCTGGATGACAAGGTGGAAGACCTGAAAAAATATCTGTATTACACTTCCGCCAGATATATCCGGAAACTGGATCTGCCCAGACATAAGGATTTGAAAGAAATTGTTTTCAATGAAAATAAGAAGACACGTCTGGAGGATTTTTCCAGATATCTGAGCAGGAAGGAAAATATAAAAAAACTTCAGGAAATTTTTCCCATAGTGGCTACCACCTGCATTTCCGCCCATAAGCTGGGAGAGCCTGCGCCCATGTTTGACATGGTGATTATGGATGAAGCCAGCCAGTGTAACACAGCCGTTTCTCTGGTGCCCGTGATCCGGGGCAGCAGCCTGATGATGGTGGGAGACCCCCAGCAGCTTAACCCGGTGATTCAGCTGGAGGAAATGGTCAATCAGAAACTCAGGAAAAAATACAACGTTCCGGAAGAATACGATTACCGGAAAAATTCCATTTACAAAACCTTTCTGGCCTGTGATGCGGTAAATGATGAAATTCTCCTTCACTATCATTACCGCTGTCATGAGAAAATCATCGGATTTAACAATAAAAAATACTATAATGAAAAGCTCTGTATCAAAACCGAAAGCCGGGAACCGGAACCTCTTCTGTATCTGGATGTGAGAGACAGTCAGAGCAGCGGAAAAAATACCGCGCCTGGGGAAGTGGAAGAAATCATAAAATACGCCGGAAAAAACAGAGATAAAACCATTGGGGTGATTACTCCTTTTGTAAACCAGAAAAAGCTGTTGGAGGAGGGGCTTAAGCAGGCGCGTCTGTCCAATGTGGACTGCGGTACCGTTCATGCTTTTCAGGGAGATGAAAAAGACATTGTACTGTTTTCCACAGCCATTACATCCCAGACTCAGGCAGGCACCTATGAATGGCTGAAAAACAACAAAGAGCTGATTAATGTGGCTACTTCCAGAGCAAAAGACAGGCTGATTATACTGTCGGACCTGAAAAATCTGGAGCGGCTGCACCAGCAGGACGGAGAGGACGATCTGTATGAGCTGATACAGTATACCAGGAGGAACGGGAAATCCCAGGTCACCGGAAAACAGGCAAATTCCAGAGCCCTTGGGGTTAAGCCCTTCAGCTCTGCCACAGAGGAAGCATTTCTGAAAAATCTGAATCATGCCCTGGAAAATATCTGGCTGACCCAGAACCGTTTCCAGATACAGCGGGAGGTGGCTGTTTCAGATATTCTGCCCGGACAGGGGCCGGAACTGTTTTATGCTGACAGGTTTGATTTCGTGGTGTATGAGCAGCAGAAAGAAAAGGAAATACCGGTACTGGCCATTGAACTGGAAGGCAGAGAACATCTGGAAGAGGAAGTGCGGAAACGGCGGGAAGAACAGAAACAGGAACTTTGCCGGAAATTTGATCTGCAGGTGATCCAGGTGGAGAATTCCTATGCCAGAAGGTACAATCATATCAAGGAAATTCTTATGAATTTCTTCCGCAGCAGTTAAGACATAGTTGACAAAATGAAACTACTGTAGTAGTATAAATATATAGACTACTGCAGTAGTTTTTTGGAGGACTGACAATGGATGTAAAATTATTTGATTCTGAACTGAAGGTGATGGACGTGTTGTGGCGGGAAGGCGATACCACGGCCAGATACATTGCCGGCGTATTGAAGGAAGAGGTGGGCTGGAATAAAAATACCACCTACACCTTAATCAAACGATGTATAAAAAAGGGAGCCATTGAGCGTTCTGAGCCGAATTTCATGTGCCGGGCACTGATTCCCAAAGAGGAAGTCCAGGAAGCGGAAACGCAGGAACTCATTAACAGAGTTTACGATGGTTCTGCCGACAAGCTGTTTGCGGCATTGCTCAGCAGGAAGCAGCTGTCCCCGGGACAGATTTGCAGACTGAAACAGATGGTGGAAGAACTGGAATGAGGTGACAGCAGATGAGTTTGTGGGAAATGAGTGTTGCAGGAGGAATATTGATTCTGGCGATTCTTCCGGTGCGCAGGCTGTTTCGGAACAGGCTGCCGGCAGGGACGTTTCTGGTTTTGTGGACTATAGCCTTTCTGCGCCTGCTGGTTCCCGTTTCCGTACCAGCGCCCTGCAATGTATATACATTGCTGGAAATCTGCGGCGTGGAATTAAATCCGGCCGGGCTGCCGGAAATTTTCCGGATGTCAGACACAGACTGGAACAGCAGTGAGACTTTGGAACAGAACTCTGTTGTGAAAAAAGCAGGATCCAAAGAACAGGATTCAGCGGGAAGCGGCAGAGGGGATGGAAATGCGATTCCGGATTCCGGAAAACAGGTCAGGGACTGGAGGAACCTTTTCCCATGGCGCCTGCTCTATCTGGCCGGGGTATTGGGGACCGCTGTGTTTTACGGGTTTACTTATCTGAAATGCCGGCGGGAATTTTGCATGGCGCTGCCGGTGGAAGATGAGGCTGTCCAGAAGTTTGTGAGTTCTTTTCCTGTGAAACGCCGGGTGCAGGTGCGTCAGACCGATCTTCTTGCAACGCCCATGACTTACGGGGTGCTGCGCCCTGTGATTTTACTTCCCGGAGGAATGGAATGGGAGAATTCCAGACAGATGGAGCTGGTACTTACCCATGAGCTGGTGCATATCTGCAGATTTGATGTGCTCCGGAAGCTGCTGCTGGTAACCGGAATATGCGTACACTGGTGGAATCCTCTGGTGTGGGTAATGTATGTTCTGGCCGGCCGGGATATGGAACTGGCCTGTGATGAACGGGTAATTCGGCATTTTGGACAGGAATCCGGAAAAATGTATGCGCTTTCTTTAATCAGTCTGGCAGAACGCAGAAATCATGTTATGTCCTGGGGAAATGGATTTGGCAGATTTTCATCTCACAGGAAACTGCCTTTTGGCAGAAATGCCATGGAAGAAAGGATTGTTGCGATTATGAAAAAGAAGAGATTCGGGCTGGCAGAAACAGCAGGCGGGGCAGTGCTGGTGGTTTTTGTTGCTGTCTTATTCGCCACTTCCGCAGCTCAGAAAAGTGCGGAGGAAACAAAGGCGGCGAAACAGGAGGCAGCGGAGCATGAAGCGGGATATCAGGAAGAAGATGACAGGCTGACTGTCCGGATTCCGGCGCCCCATGTGCCTTACGTGGATGGCAGTCTGGGTGCGGAGGAACGTATTGATTCCGAGCAGATCTATGGAGAGGCTTCAGCGGAGGAAAGCGGATTCATTAATCTGGAAGAGCCGCAGGCAGAGGGGGATTATGACGCTTCCGAAGGCGCTCTTGAAACAGACGGAATCACTCAAATTGATTTTCCGGAGGAATACAGAAAGTACGGTGTGACAGAAGAGGGAAAATATAAGGAAAAACAGATTGCGGTCCTGTACGATGCCGGACATTTTATCTATTGTGACGGCTGCCAGGATATTCCGGAATCGGAGACAACATATCTGCTGATCAAACGTGATGCAAAGGATAAGATAATTTCTTTTGCGGAAGTGACCAGAGAAGAAATGCAAAAGTCCGTGGAAGATACGGGGCTTGAGCTGTGAGACATATTACTTACGGGCAGAGCGCTTCTACAGAGAGAATTATTGACTGTTATTATCTTTTAGTTTATGCCATCGGAAAAATCATATACGATAAATCATTATTGAGAGCTGTCTTTTCAGGCAGTTCTCTTTTCTCTTTGCGGGAAATGCTTTGTCATGTTAAGGCGTGAAAGTATCTTTTCGACAGGCAGAAGCCCTCTTATGATACTTTTGGTAGCAAGAATATGAGTTTTGTGTTAGACTGTAAAAAACAGGAAATATGATATGTGTAATTTACTGAAAAGATCAGGGTGTCAAAAGCACCTTTTTGACACCCTGATCCTGAAAAGTAATATAACAGATATGGAGGCTGCCAATGGCTGATTATATGGAAAGTTACGAGGAAGACGAAGTTTCTGTGGAAAATACAGAAGAACTGGAAGAACTGAAGTATTCAGGGGAAGAGGAAAGGCCTGTCTTTGAGCTGGTGCGGGTAACAAAAAAGGATTTTTCAATTTATGAACTTTACAGGAAATACAGAAAGAAACAACTGGTATTAGAGGTGGAATTTCAAAGAAATGAAGTATGGGAAAAAAAGCAGAAGTATGAATTGATCGAAAGTATTTTAATGGGGCTTCCGCTGCCCATCTTTTATTTTAAACAGCAGGATAATGCTACATATGTGGTGGTAGACGGGAAACAGAGGCTGTCAACACTGTTTGATTTTCTGAATAATAAATTTGCTCTGAAATCCCTTAAAATTCTGTCATTTCTGAATGAAAAAAAGTTTGGAGATCTGACGGGAAAACTGGGGATTTATCAGTCGCAACTGGAAGATTATCAGGTATACTCTCATGTAATCCTCCCTCCAACGCCGGATAAAATATTATTTGATATTTTTGACCGGGTGAATCGGGGAGGAACTTTGTTAAATAAGCAGGAAATCAGAAATGCACTGTATCATGGCAGAGGCCTGGATATGATAACGGATATTACAAAGACAGAGGAATTTGTCAATGTTACACGTAAAAAACATGAAAAGGACAGCAGAATGAAAGGTTCTTATCTGGTGACAAGATTTTTGTCTTTTTATTTGCTGTTTCAGAAATGTTTAATGAAAGATGGGGCAGAATATGAGTATAACGGAGATGTGGATGAGCTGATTGAAGTAATGTTGCAGCAGTTAAACAACGAGGAAGAGGAAGCATTGGCTAAGATAAAGGAACTGACGTTAAAAAGTCTGGCTATGGCAGGGGACATTTTAGGCAGGGGAGCGTTTCGTAAAGAACTGAATGGTTCAAAACCTATTAACATGAATATTTTTGAGACAACGTTGTATTTTATGGCGTTGTTAATAGAAAAAGACCAGGACACAGATGAGGAGAAAATAAAGGAAGGACTGTATCAGGTGATAACCAGTGCGGAATTTCTGGATCTGATTGGAAACAGCAGAGATTATCCGGCAAAGGTATACAGAAGATTCATGTTAATGGAAAATTTAGCTGAGGTGATTTGTAATGATTGAAAAAATTCATATTAAAGCCTTAAAATCAATTCGGGAATTAACGGTAAAATGTTCAGATATTAATTTACTGGTTGGTACAAATTCATCGGGAAAGTCAACATTTCTGCAGGCATTGCTGCTGATGGCGCAGAATGGGAAAAGTACCGTCGGGCTAAATGGAAAGCTGGTTTCTCTGGGAGAATTTCGCGAAGTGAGGAACCATTATATGTCGAGTGAGACCATAAAAATAGAGGTATGGGAAAAAGGAAAAGAAAAGGCGGCATGGATTGAATTTGCGGAAGATAAGAAAAGAGATACTTATAAAGTATATGCATCTGAACCGGAGAAAGATATTCTGAATTATGCAAATACAGAGGATTATGTAAAAGAGCAGTCCGTATTTCTTTCTGAGAACAGTCAGTTTCATTACTTATCCTGTCACAGGACAGGAGCCAGTGATATTTATACAAAAAATATGATGGAAGAAAGGGATTTTGGCGTAGATGGAGAATATGCAATGGCATATCTGCTTAAAAATCAGTTGCAGCCAGTTGATACAGCGGTAAAAGATGACAGTATTACGAATAGCCTGCTGGAACAGGTAAATTACTGGCTGAACTATATCGTGGGTACAACCTTATATGTTAATGATTTAAAAAAAACAAATTATTTACAGGTAAAATATAACAATAATCCCGCAAATATCAGTTCTGAGGCATTGTATTGCAGGCCGGTGAATGTAGGTTCCGGTATCAGTTATTTAATCAGCATTATCATCACATGTCTTGGTGCTGAAAAAGGTGCAGTAATTATTATTGAAAATCCTGAAATACATCTTCATCCCAGGGCACAGTCCAGATTATGCGAATTTTTGTATTTTGTCAGCCGGTCAGGACGTCAGCTGTTTTTGGAAACCCATAGTGATCATATTTTTAATGGGATACGTGCAGGAGTCGCCACAGGGGAGATGGAGCAGGAACATATAAAGGTTCATTTTTTTGCTGTAAACGAGCAATATGAGACTCAGTGCAATCCCATTATATTTGAAAAGTTTGGAAAAATAGTGGGATTAAACGAGGAGATGGATATAAAGGATTTATTTGACCAGTTTGAGATTGATCTGGACAGAATGCTGGGAATCTGAGTTAAAAGGGGTACGAAAGAAGATGGATTATTACCTGAACGAATATTCATTAAGAGGACAGTTTAATGATTTGGATGAATTTTATACTTCTTTACGTGAGTATACTTTGCCGGTTTTGAAAAAGGTGCGTGAAGGAAACGGAAATATTATCTGGAAAAGAGATACATTCTGGCAGTCTGAAATCTGTAATGGAGTATCTCTGGGAAATATTCCACAAAAGAAAAATGAACGGTCAGGCGAGTATGCAGCATTTAAAATACAGCTGACAAAACTTGCGCGCGAAGGGCCTTTCTGGGAAAATACCGAAGATGAAAAGATTCGGGTGAAAGAATATTATTTTGACCTGGAGTATTGTGAAAAATTTGATACAGTCAACTGTTTTTCAAAAGCAGTTGAAACAGAAGGCAAAATTATATCTTTTCTTCATCAGGCGTACGGAGAGGAAAAACTTTCTGTTCGGGTTCAATATTTAAACAGAGAGGAAGAATATAAAATAGATAATATTTTTACACCTCACTGGTGGGATAAAGAGGCGGAAATAAGAACCTGGAGAATTGGACAGAAATACATGATAGAGATACGGGCCAATGAGTTCGATTTTCATCCACCTCATTTTCATGTTTCCAGTAATGAATTTTCAGCGGTGTTTAAGTTGAGTGACGGAAAGCTGTATGCAGGTGGAAAGAAAAGATGGCACCCCCAAATGATTTCAGAAATAGAGGAGTGGTATCGAGTACATAAAGAAGAATTAAAAGAAGCCTGGGATAATCTTCACGGGAATCTGTAATTTTCCTGTTCACAACAGAAATCAGACGATTAAAAACATTTCACTCACCAGGCGCCGGCCTCCTTCCGAAATGTGATACAAATCATATGGTACCGGCAGAGCACCTGTGATTTGTATGGAAACAAAAATGTACCCGAAGGGGATTTCAGATGAGCAGACAGGAGGTCGAACCATGAGAATCGGTGGGATGAACAACGGAGTAATGTCCCGGCCGGGACAGGCGGGACTGCAGCAGACAGATTCCGTAAGTAAAAATATTCAGAAACAGATTGCCGATAAGCAGAAAGAACTTCAGAACCTTTCTTCCAGACAGGAACTGGATATGGAAACAAAACGGAAGAAACGTCAGGAAATCATGCAGGAAATTCATGATTTGCAGAACCAGTTGAAACAGCATCAGGTGGAACTGCGCAGAGAAGCTGCCAGCAGGGCGGGAAATCAGGAGAAAGGGACGTCCATGGATGATATGTTGGGCAAAAACAGATCGGTATCCAAAGGAAAAGAGGGAAATTCCGGTTTGTCCCGGACCGGAATGAAAGCCATGATTTCTGCAGAGGCTGCTCTGGACCAGGCACAGTTACAGGGCGGTGTGGCGAAAGAGATGGAGAACAGAACCAGTATTCTGAAAACAGAGATCAGGCAGGATGCAGGCCGCGGTGATGTAACAGCCAAACAGGAAGAACTTGCAGAGCTGGAGCAGCGGGCGGAACATGCATCCTCAGTTCAGCTGGATACACTGGGAGAGGCGGACAGTGAAATACGGAATGCACAGGTTTCCCATGAGGCAGCAGAAAAAGCTGACGATAAAAAGACAGAAAAAGCTGACGATAAAAAGACAGAAAAAGAGGATAACAAAGCAGCCGGCTCACAGAAAAAAGAGGAAGAACAGAAAAGGGCTTCCATTGATATCCGGCTGTAAAACACAGAGCAGTAAAAAGAAGATTTTACAGATGAAGAATATGCAGATTCATGTCGGAAGGCATTCGGAAATATCCGAATGCCTTTTAAAGGCGCGGAAATCAGTTGCGGGAAAAAAAGAACTGTGTTATAATGTGGGCAGATAGTGTGCGGCCGGAGAGGACACAGAACGCTGTCACAGAGACTGAATACATAATATAAGGAAGATAATTACGCGAAGCATTAGGAAGAAGGAGTTGTTCTTATGAATTTACTGGATGAGTTAAGAGAATTGGGAGTAAGTGTGGATGAGGGCGTGAAACGTCTGGGAGGAAACGCCGCTATATATAAGAAAATGCTGGGCACATTTTTAAAAATGATGAAGACATATTCTTTTGAACCTGATTATGATAATGCTGCTTATGACGATATTACAGAGAAAGCCCATGCCATTAAAGGAGCAGCCGGAAATCTTTCCGTTACTCCTCTTTATGATGCCTATACAGAGATTGTAAATCTGCTGCGGGGCGGCCAGCCGGAAGAAGCGAGAGATATCCTTGTAAAAATTCTGCCTGTTCAGGAAAAGATTTTAAATGCTATAGAAAGTTCTGTGGAAAAGAAGTAGTATTGGGCTGGTAAGATGACGAAGGATTATAAAAAAATATTGATCATTGATGATTCTGAAGTGGATCGCGAAGTGCTGAAGAATATTCTGAGTGAGGAATTTTCCACCACGGAAGCAGAGAATGGTTCTGCAGGTGTAGAGAAAATTCTGAAAGAAGGAAACAGCCTGGACGCGATTCTTTTGGATGTATCTATGCCGGTAATGGATGGATTTGGGGTACTGAAACGCATGGAGGAGAACAGGCTTAATAATATTCCGGTTTTTCTGATTACGGCGGAAGCCACCAGAGAAAACGTGGCCAATGCTGCTCAGTATCATATTTCCGGGTTTATCCGTAAACCTTATGACCGGGCAGAAGTGCTGTGGCGTCTGGAAACCAAACTGGGAATGCTGGGCAGAAACAGTCTTACGGAAGAGGATATTCAGGAGACGATGAAATATATTGCAGATCTGGAGGGGATTTACCGGCGGTTTTTGAAAAATTTTGGGCTGGACTGCGGGCATTATGAACGCATGGCAGATTTGATGGAAATTCTGCTGTATGGGTATTTTAACGATCTGGACGAAACAGATCAGATTTATGTAAAACTGGTAAGCAGAGCAGCATTTTTCTGCGATATCGGCAATATGCTGCTCCCTAATAATTTTAAATTCAAATCTTCAAAACAGGATGAAATGAGTAATGATATATACGGCCATACAGGAGCCGGTTCCAGCATTATTCATCTGAATTATTCCAGACATTGTGAGTATTTTGTACATATATGCGGGGATATGTGCGCCCATCACCATGAGAGGTATGATGGAAACGGATTTCCCCATAAGGTTATGGGAAATCATAATACGGTTTTTACACAGATGTGCAGGCTGGTGGACGAGTTTGATAATATGTTTTACCGTTACCGCGAGCATAATAATATGCAGTTTGAATTTGTAAGAGGGGCTCTGATGCGCGATGTGGGTGCAATCAGACCGGAACTTCCGGGTTTGCTGGTAAAGTGTAAAAGGGAGATTGACAGGTACTATAACGCAGTGAATTAAATGTGTGCGGTGTGGAGGAATATATGGAAACGAACATTAAGAAATTTTTGAGAAACAGCTTTATCAGCGTAATCAGTATATGCGTCATAGTATTCATCGGGCTGGTTCTGATTATGGGGAAAAGAACCTCAGACACTATTGACGAGATCAGCGAGATTTATCTTTCAGAGATGAATATTCAGCTCCAGCAGAAATTCAGTACGGTGATTGAGCTGCGCCTGGACCAGATAGAAGGAATTGTCAGACGTACCCCGCCGGAATCTGCGGTGTACGGCGAGGAAATGCTGCAAGACATTGCTTTTAGCGGGGAAGTGAGAGAGTTTGATTTTCTTGCTCTGTGTTCAGAGGATGGTAAAATGGAAAACATTTACGGTCATGAAATGGATGTTTATGACCCGGAAAGCATTCTGAGTTCTCTGGACAGTGATGGAAATATTGTGGCAATGGGAATCAACGGGGCAGGAGAGAGGATGCTTATTCTGGGGAAAGAAGCGGCATATCCCATGGAAAATGGTGAAGAAAGCGCTGCCTTGCTGGCAGGGGTTCCCATGGACTATCTGAAGGAAGCGTTGTTCCTGGATTCAGGTGAGACTCTTATTTATTCCCATATCATTGATGCAGAAGGGAATTTTGTAATTCGAAGCGGAAATGCATACCGGGAAAGTTACTTTGACCGTATTATCTCGGAAGTGCAGGATAACCGGAGAGGCGGGGCGGAGACGTATGTGCAGGAGCTTCAGTCTGCCATTGAAAAGGGAGAGGCCTATTCCAAGCTGGTTTCCATTAATGGGGAAAAGAGATATACATACTGCACGCCAATCGCGGAAAATGTGGACTGGTATCTGGTTACTGTTATGAACAGCGAAGCCATGGATACGCCCATCAGCAGCCTGGACGTACAGCGGATAATTATTATGATTGCTTCTTCTATTATGATTCTGGTTGCAATGTCAGTGATGTTTATCAAATACTTTAAATTTTCCATCAAACAGATGGAAGAACTGAACAGGGCCAGAAATAAGGCGATTCAGTCCGATAAAGCCAAGAGTGAATTCCTTTCCAGTATGAGCCATGATATCCGCACGCCCATGAATGCTATTATCGGTATGACGGAGATAGCGCTGAAAAATATCAGAGACCCCGAACGTGTGGTGGACTGCCTGAACAAAGTGAAGCTGTCAAGCAAGCATTTGCTGGGGCTGATCAATGATGTTCTGGATATGTCGAAGATTGAAAGCGGAAAGATGACGCTGAATATGAACCAGATGTCTCTGCGGGAGGCAATGGATGATATTGTAAATATTATGCAGCCTCAGGTGAAATCCAAAAATCAGTATTTTGATATTTTCATACAGTCCATACAGACAGAGAATGTGCTCTGCGATTCCGTGCGTCTGAACCAGGTACTTTTGAATCTTTTGTCCAATGCCACAAAATTCACACCGGAAGAAGGGCGGATTGACGTACACCTTTATCAGGAAGAATCTCCTCAGGGAGAGGAATATGTGCGTACGCATTTTATTGTAGAGGATACGGGAATTGGAATGTCAGAAGAATTCCAGCGGAAAATTTTTGACAGTTTTGAGCGGGAAAATTCCGACCAGGTGGCAAAGATAATGGGAACCGGTCTGGGAATGTCCATTACGAAAGCCATTGTGGATCTTATGAAAGGTACCATTGAGCTGAAGAGCGAACAGAACAAAGGAAGCAGATTCCATATTGTACTTGATTTAAAGAAGTCAGAAATTGATGAAAAAGACATGGTACTTCCCCACTGGGATGTGCTGGTGGTGGATGACAATGAGCAGCTGTGTACCAGTGCAGTTGCCAATTTGCAGGAGCTGGGGGTTCATACGGAGTGGTCTCTGGACGGGCGGCAGGCAATCCGCATGATTGAAGACCGCCATCTTCAGAACAATGATTACGATTTTGTTCTGGTAGACTGGAAGATGCCTCATATGAACGGAATTGAGGTAATCCGGGAAATGCGTAATGTTACCCAGGGCAAGAAAGTGCCTGCGTTCCTGATTTCCGCCTATGACTGGAGCGAGCTGGAGGAAGATGTGGAAGAATCCGAAATCGAAGGATTTATTTCCAAGCCTCTGTTTAAATCCACCCTGTATCTGTATCTGCGGAAATACATGGAAGGTATCACCTACGAAGAAGATGAGGAAGAAGAAATTGACTTCGAAGGAAAGCACATTCTTCTGGCGGAAGATATTGATGTAAACTGGGAATTCATCAGTGAGATTCTGGGCTCAGTGGGACTGGTTCTGGAGCGGGCAATCAACGGTAAGGAGTGTCTTGAGAAATTTGACGCGTCGGAAATCGGTTTTTACGATGCAATTCTGATGGATATTCGTATGCCGGTAATGAATGGCTACGATGCCACTGTGGCAATCCGTAAGCTGGAGCGTTCCGACAACGGACTGCCCATTATCGCCATGACAGCAGATGCGTTTTCCGATGACGCTCAGCACTGTCTTGAGGTTGGTATGGATGCCCATATTGCAAAACCCATTGATTTGAAAGAATGTATGCGTACCTTACAGAAATACCTGGGACAGGGTGAATCAGAATAAAAAGAAAGACGGGGCTGCCGCATCGGGCAGCCCTGTTTTAAAGTCCGGGTGCATGGCGTCAGGAACTTCCGCCAGACAAAAGACCGGAAAATCTATCATTTCCGGCAGGGCAGAAATATTCAGAACAGTACAGATGGGAGGAAACCGATGGAATGTCTGACCACAAAACATTATAAATATATGGATTTGGAAAAACGTTATCATATGATTTATCCGGAAAGCTCCAATGCCACCTATACGAGTCTTCTGAATTATTCCGATGACCTTAATAAGCCTTTTCAGCGGTGGTACCGCTATAAAGAAGGATTTTCCACAGAAATGGTGGAGCAGCTGATACGAGAATATTCCATACATAAAAAAGGTGTGATTCTGGACCCCTTTTCCGGAAGCGGAAGTACGCTGCTGGCTGCAGCCCATATGGGATATCAGGGGGTTGGATTTGAGGTAAATCCTTTTTCCTGCTTTCTGTCCCGCTGTAAGCTGGAATCCTGCTCAGGGGAAGAACGGGAGCAGTTTCGGGAAGCGTATGAGCGGATTCTGGAACAGGCGTCAGAGACAGAACAGGAATATGTGCTGCCGGGACTTTCTATCAGCCATAAAGTGTTTGAAAAACAGGTGGAAGCATATTTCATGAGGGCAGGGCAGCTGATGGAAACGGATCTGAATCTGACAGAAAAAGTGCGGAATCTGCTGAAGCTGGGCTGGCTGTCCTGTCTGGAGCCTCTGTCCCATTACAGAAAGGCCGGGAACGGACTGAAAATAAAAAAATATGTAAAGCCCAGGGTGGTGACTCCGGAGGATGCCCGTAACATGCTGCTGGAGGAATATCGGAACATATATGCGGATCTGCAGGAGCACAGCCAGCAGGGAAAGACAAAACTGTATCAGGATTCCTGCCTGAATATGAACCGGTATCTGGAAGAAAAGAGTGTGGAGGGCATTATATTTTCGCCTCCCTATGCCAATTGTTTTGACTACACGGAAATTTATAAGCTGGAGCTGTGGTTCGGAAAGTTTGTGTCGGATTACGGAGATTTAAAGAGACTGAGAAACCAGTCCCTGCATTCACACCTTAATGGAGATCTGAGTCCGGAACCGGAGCCGGAAAGCGAGATTCTGGAAGAACTGCTGGAAGAACTGAAAGACAGAAAGCTGTGGGACAAAAAAATCCCCAGAATGCTGCGCCTTTACTACCGGGATATGTTTCAGGTTCTGCGGGAAAGCTGCCGGGTGCTGGATAAGGATGGTTTCTGCTGCATTGTGGTGGGAAATTCCGCCTATGGCGGCGTGGTATTTCCGGCAGACCTGATACTGGCCGAATATGGTGAGCGAACCGGGTTTGCTGTGGACAAAATAGAGGTGGACCGATATATTATCACCAGTTCCCAGCAGTATGAAAAGACGAAAGAAACGGGAAAATATTTAAGGGAGAGTGTGGTATGTCTGAGAAAGAACAAATAGTGGAGGTAGAAACTCTGCCCGATGAAATCATACAGGGAGCCACATATTTTATCCGGCAGTCCAGTCCCAATTCCTACACCCATGGCATGTTTAAATATCCCTGTAAATTTATACCGGAAATTCCCGGATGGGGAATCCGTACCTGCACCCGGAGCAGAGAAGAACTTGTGTTCGACCCTTTTTCCGGGAGCGGGACAACGTTGCTGGAAGCAAACCTGCAGGGATTTCACGCCTGCGGGACAGAGATAGACGACATTGCGAAACTGATTATCAGAGTTAAGACCACCCGGCTGAAAGAAGAACAGATGAAACTGCTGGATGAAGAATTTCAGCGGATTCTGGAATTGTCTTTCAGAGGAAAAGGCCAGTGTTACCGGCCTGAAATTGACAATCTGGAACACTGGTTTTCTCCGGAAGCTATCGGGGACCTTGGACGGATACGGGTCTGTGTGGAGGAAATCCGGGACCAGGAAGTGAGAGATTTTTTCCGCCTCTGTATGGCCTCCATCATAAAAAGAGTTTCCAATGCAGACGATACATCTCCCAAGCCCTATGTTTCCGGTAAAATAAAAAAAGTGCCGCCGCCAGTGGAACGGGAGTTCGTTTCCGTATTTCACAGATATCAGCAGATGGTCCGGGAGCTTTCGTTGGTGGAACATCTGGGAAGCACGGAAATTCTTGCGGGGGACGCACTGAATTTTTCCGCTCCGGGAAGAATCAGCCTGGCAGTCACTTCACCGCCTTATATCAATGCTTTTGACTATGGCAGAACCATGCGTCTGGAAAATCTGTGGCTGGGCACGCTGACAGAAACATCTCTGCGGGAAAAGAAAAAGCAGTATGTGGGAACTGAAAAAATTGATGCCAGGGAAGAAGACCGGAGACTGGATATTCTGGAAAAAAGCAGTCTGTTAAAAGAATACTACGAAAAAATCGCTGTGCAGGACCGGAAACGCGCTTTAATCGTAAAAAAGTTTTTTGAGGATATGGAGACGAACCTGAAAACAGTCCGCGGCCAGATGGAGCCAGGCGGACGTTATATGATTGTTATCGGCAACAGCGTCATTCGGAAAGTAACGGTGGAAAGCTGGCGGGTTCTGGAAGAAATTGCCTGCACGCTGGGGTTTTGCACCTGGCGGCAGTTTGGCTATGTCATCCAGAATCCCTATATCAGAATCCCCAGAAAAGGGATGGGCGGAAAAATCAGCAGGGATTATGTGCTGGTACTGGAATGTGTGTAAAGAGGAAGTGTGTCTTATGATGGAGCGTGTGTTATGACAGAGCGGAATATGGAAGCAGAAAATATTGAAAAAAGCATTCGGAAGAAGTTTCACAAAGAACTGTTTTCGCCTTTTGCCAGGGCAGTCAGGGACTATCAGCTGATACAGGAAGGAGATAAAATCGCAGTCTGTATTTCCGGCGGAAAGGATTCCATGCTGATGGCAAAACTGTTTCAGGAATTACAGAAACACCGGAAAGTGGCGTTTGAGCTTAAGTTTCTCGTGATGGATCCAGGATACCTGGAGGCTAACCGGAAAATGATTGAGGAGAATGGGGCCCGGATGGACCTTCCCCTTACTCTGTTTGAATCAGATATTTTTGAGTCAGTGTATGAAATTGAGAAATCTCCCTGTTATCTCTGTGCCCGGATGCGCAGAGGACATCTCTATCATCAGGCCAGAGAGCTGGGCTGCAATAAAATTGCGCTGGGCCATCATTACGATGACGTAATCGAGACAATTCTGATGGGGATGCTCTATGGCGGACAGATACAGACCATGATGCCCAAACTGCACAGTACGAATTTTCCGGGAATGGAATTGATTCGTCCCATGTATTATATTCGAGAAGACGCTGTCCGGCGCTGGCGGGATTATAACGGGCTGAAATTTCTGCAGTGTGCCTGCCGGTTCACAGAAAGCTGCGCTTCTGAAGGGCCGGATAAGGAATCGGCTTCCAAACGGAAAGAGGTTAAAAAACTGATTGAGGAGTTAAAGAAAACAAATCCTTTTGTGGAAGCAAATATTTTCCGGAGCGTGGAAAATGTGAATCTGAGTACGGTTATTGCCTACAAAGAACAGGGAGTAAAACATCATTTTCTGGAAACTTATGACAGATGAGAGCGGATCTGGAAAAATTACGTTGACTTACCGGAAAAAAGAGTGTATAGTATCCGTAAAGCAATAACCTACTAATCACATAGGAAAAAGAGGAAAAGGAGAATGTCATGAGCATAACATCATACCGAGACAGAAATTTAAAATTTGAAACCCTGCAGCTTCATGCAGGGCAGGAGCAGCCGGATCCGGCTACTGACGCAAGAGCAGTGCCCATTTATGCCACGTCTTCCTATGTATTTCAGGATTCCGACCATGCAGCGGCGCGGTTTTCTCTGGAAGAAGGGGGAAATATTTACGGAAGGCTTACCAATCCCACACAGGATATTTTTGAACAGCGGATGGCAGCTCTGGAGGGAGGCGTTGGAGCTTTGGCTGTGGCTTCCGGTGCTGCGGCAGTTACCTGTACCATTCAGAATCTGGCCAGAGCCGGGGAGCACATTGTAGCGGCCGGTAATATTTACGGAGGAAGTTATAATCTTTTGAAGCATACTCTGCCGGAATATGGAATCACCGCAACTTTTGTGGAGCCTTCCCGCGTGGAGCATTTTGCTCAGGCCATTCAGGAAAATACCAGAGCTGTTTTTATTGAAACCCTGGGCAACCCCCTTTCGGAAGTGGCGGATATTCAGGCCATTGCAGAGATTGCCCATGCACATAAAATTCCGCTGGTGGTGGATAATACCTTTGCAACGCCTTATCTGGTAAAGCCCATGGAATATGGCGCGGATATTGTGGTACATTCCGCCACAAAGTTTATCGGAGGCCATGGAACTGTCATTGGCGGCGTCATTATAGACAGTGGAAAATTTGACTGGAAAGATTCCGGGAAATTCCCAGGGCTGGCAAAGCCTAATGAAAGTTATCACGGCGCAGTATTCACTGAAATGGCAGGATCTGCAGCCTTCATTGCAAAAGTCCGGGCTGTTTTTCTGCGGGATACCGGGGCAACCCTTTCTCCTTTCCATGCCTTTCTGTTTTTGCAGGGACTGGAAACACTGTCTCTGCGGGTGGAGCGCCATGTGGAAAATGCATTGAAGGTGGTGGAATACCTGAGCAGCCATCCTCAGGTGGAACAGGTACATCATCCGTCCCTTTCAGAAGATGGCAGACAGCAGGCGCTGTACCGGAAATATTTCCCCCATGGCGGCGGCTCCATTTTCACCTTTGAAATCAAAGGAGATGACCGGACAGCCAAAGATTTTATTGACAGTCTGGAACTGTTTTCTCTGCTGGCAAATGTGGCGGATGTGAAATCTCTTGCCATCCATCCCGCTTCCACCACCCATTCCCAGCTGAATGATGCGGAGTTAAAGGAGCAGGGGATTTGCAGGAATACCATCCGTCTGTCCATCGGCACCGAACATATTGACGATATTATTGAGGACCTGGAACAGGCGTTTCAGGCAGTGAGCTCTGAAAGGAGGCAGAAACATGTCGAATATTTATCAGGGAGTCCTGAATCTGACAGGAAACACTCCCCTTGTGGAAGTAACTAACATAGAAAGAAATTATGGGCTGAAAGCAAAAGTCCTGGTGAAATTAGAGTATTTTAATCCTGCGGGAAGTGTAAAAGACCGTGTTGCCAGAGCCATGATTGAGGATGCGGAAGCAAAAGGAAAACTGAAAAAAGGGTCTGTGATTATTGAGCCCACTTCCGGAAATACAGGAATCGGCCTTGCGGCCATTGCAGCTGCCAAAGGTTACCAGGTGATCCTTACCATGCCGGAAACCATGAGCCAGGAGCGCAGGAATATATTAAAAGCATACGGAGCAGAACTGGTGCTGACAGAGGGAGCAAAAGGGATGAAGGGTGCCATTGACAGAGCAGAAGCGCTTGTGAAGGAAATTCCCAACAGCTTTCTGCCTGGACAGTTTGAAAATCCTGCAAATCCGGAAGTCCACAGGAAGACCACAGGACCGGAAATCTGGAGGGATACCGACGGAACGGTGGACATTTTTGTGGCAGGGGTTGGAACTGGCGGTACCATTACCGGTGTGGGAGAATACCTGAAGGCTCAGAATCCCCGGATAAAGGTAGTGGCGGTGGAACCTTCCGATTCTCCGGTGCTGTCAGAGGGAAGGAGCGGCCCCCATAAAATTCAGGGAATTGGCGCAGGGTTTGTGCCGGCCGCACTGAATACTGAGATATATGACGAAATTATTCAGGCAGACAGTGAGGATGCCTTTGCAGCGGCCAGAGAGCTTGCCAGAACAGAAGGAGTCCTGGCGGGAATTTCTTCCGGCGCCGCTTTACACGTGGCTCTGGAACTGGCAAATCGTCCGGAGCAGGAAGGAAAGACCATTGTGGCTCTGCTGCCGGACAGCGGAGACCGGTATTATTCTACCCCCCTGTTTACAGAATAAAAGGCAGCATTCCGGCTTTCTGCAAAGACGGAATGCTGCCTTTACAATGATTTTGGTAAAATCCCAATTCGCGTTTCTCAAATGTTTGCCATACCCTTCTTTTTTTGCAGTATAATAAGTCATAAATCTGCGGGCCTGTTTCAGCAGGGCCCGTGTGATTTATAATTTACAGTTTTACAAAAGAAAAAAGGGGCGGTTCGGTACAGCCCGGAATCGTCCCGGAAGAGCAATGGAGGGGTGATATGTTCCGGTATTTACTGCTGCTGGAGACAGACGAGGAACGGGAATTTTTTAAATTTATTTATCAGGAGTACCGGCAGGAAATGTTCTGTGTTGCCCGCGCAATCCTGAAAAATGAGGCAGATGCGGAAGACATGGTTCATGAAACCTTCCTGATTCTGACTGACCATCTGAATAAGATTATAAACAGTGAATCCTATAAGGTTCGGGATTACATTATAACTACGGTCAGACATCGGTGCTTTAATCTGTACCGAAAGAGAAAGATACAGGAATGCAGCGGACTGGAAGAATGGGAGCCGGGAGAAATTCTGGAAAAAGGGCCGGATACGATTCTGGAAGAGACCGAATTGAAGGAAGCAGTGACCGGTCTGCTGAAAGAGCTGAAATCTCCTTATGGAGAAGTGCTGACTCTGCAGTATTACCATGAGATGAGCTTTCAGGAAATTGCAGAAGAAATGGATACCACGCCGGATAATGTCCGGCATATTTCCATGCGGGCCAGGAAAAAGCTGCAGAGTATCCTGGAAGAACGGGGCCTCTGGAATGAAAAAGAGGGTTTTTGCCCCTGAAAGAAGGAACAGAAAGCATGTGTGCCGAACTGCGGCAGCATGCTTTCTGTTTTTTCTCTTACAGGAAATTCCGTTGGATTTCCTGTAAGAGAAAATAATTATCGCTCTGCGGCGGAAAAGAAATATGTCGCTAAAGCGACCCGCCGCAGGCGGAGAATGCGCATGGCGCATTCTTTTTTTCTTACAGGAAAGACAGAATGATATAAATTGACGTTCCTGATAAAACTGACTATAATAATTACAATAGCAAATCGGAAGTAAAGGAGATAAAAAAACATGAGGAAGATAAGTTTATTTATTGCAATGAGCCTTGATGGATATATTGCAGATAATATGGGCAGTGTTGACTGGCTGAACGGGCAGGGCAATGATGATAAGAATATTGATACCTTTTCTGAATTTTCCAAAACCATTGACACGGTCTTAATGGGGTGGAATACTTATCATCAAATCGTTACTGAACTTTCCCCAAAAGAGTGGGTATATAACGAATTTACAACTTATGTCATCACGCATAACGAACATACTTCCTCTGAAAAAATTCGATTTGTAAACGTAGATCCTGCTGATTTGGTGAAAAGATTAAAAGAGGAAAATGGAAAAGATATATGGATATGTGGCGGAGCTAATCTTGTCGGGCAGTTAGTAAGTGAAGATTTGATTGATTATTATCATATCACTGTAATTCCGACACTTTTAGGTTCTGGCATACGGCTTTTTGAAAATGGAAGGTATGAGATTAAATTAAAATTGCTTCATACACAGTCTTATAATGGTATGACAGAGTTAATTTATACACGAAGATAAACGGGAATTGTCAGGAGGCAATAAAATGATTGTTTTGATTACAGGAGCTTCCCATACAGGTAAAACATTACTGGCACAAAAACTTCTTGAAAAGTATAAATATCCGTATCTGTCCATTGACCTGCTGAAAATGGGATTAATACGAAGTAAAAATACGGATTTAACACCTGAAGAAGATGATGAGCTTACAGACTATTTGTGGCCCATTATTCGTGAAATTATAAAGACGACCATTGAAAACAGGCAAAATCTTGTGGTTGAGGGCTGTTATATTCCGCCTGACTGGAACAAAGATTTTTCAGAAGAATATCTGAAAGATATCCAATATTATTGTCTTGTAATGAGCAGAGAATATATAGAGAAACATTTTTCAGATATAAAACAATATGCCAGTGAAATCGAACAACGCATGGATGATTCCTGGTGTACTATGACATCAGTTCTTGAGGATAATGCCCGCTGTCTTGAAATGTGTAAAAAATATGGCTGTAATTATATATTGATTGATGAATGCTACCGGACAGATATTGATTTGGAAAAGGGAAATGGATATTGGAGGAAACAGATATGAACGAACAGCAAAAAGCAGCAACAGAAGTAATGGAAGAATGGCTTTCCCATCCCGATGAACTTGGGAAAAAGCCTGCGAAACTGGAGATTGCAGGAGAATTTGACCTGCATGATCTGCACTACTATATTTTCAAATTTAAAAAATCAAAGATGGGTTCCTGGAAAGTGGCAGTCTGCGGAGGGTATGACGGAGAAGGGCTGGGCCACTGCGGCCACATTTACAGTGAAATGGAGAATTATGACCCTGCCACTGCAGAGGAAAAATGCGTAGCCATGGTAGAAGCAATCCGTCTGTACTGGATGGAGCGGGCGAAAGAGGAAGAAAATCAGGGCACAGAGCACATGAGCGGATCATTTGTGGGATTTGTCCTGCTGTCTGCGCCGGAATTTGATGTGGAAAATTTCCGTGCAGTTTTAAAAGAGGACTGGGAAATTGAATGCCCAAAAGAGCCGGAGCATCCGGAAAACAAACAGGATGCCATTGTTTTTGAAGTGAATAACATGACGGTCACAGTGGGACTGATGGATATGCCAGTTCCCGATGGTGAGGCAGAGTATTGGGCCAACAGTAATTTTATGACCAGAGAAAAGTCTGTTGCTGCAGCCAAAAATCACAAAGCCCATTTACTGGTGGCTGTACTGGGTGGAGATTCGGCGCCGCTGGAGGCAGGAAAGCTCTTTGTTAAAATTGTATGCGCCTGTCTGAAAGGACCCGGCGCCCTTGGAATTTATGACTGCGGAACCGTGTGGCTGCCGGAGCATTTTATTCAGATGGCCATGGTGATGAAAGAAGGGGCGCTGCCTCTGGGGAATCTGGTGTTTGTGGGACTGTATCAGGATGAAAAGGGCGTCAGCAGCTGGACCAATGGGCTGAACTCCTTTGGCAAAGACGAGCTGGAAGTGATTGAAAGCAGCCAGCCGGCGTCTGAAGTTTACGACTTAATGCTGGGCATCTCCGCCTATGTTCTGGAGGAAGGGGCCGTTCTGCGGGACGGGGAGACCATTGGATTTTCTCCGGAGCAGAAGCTGTTTCTGACACGCTCAGAAGGGGTTTACGGGGAGGGACAGACCATAAAAATCAGATTTTGATATCAGGGAAACCAGATAGAAAATATAAGTTTGCGTACTGAATTGTCACAGGGATGTGAAAGCAGCAGTGCTTGTGGCAGGATTTGACTGTTCTGCCGATTTATTTGAGCAGCAGTGCGAAACCATGGGGGCCCGGTCATCAGACTGTTTATACCTTATGTTGTTTTATACGAGCGGCTGAAATTCGGAAAGTATGCCGCTTACAGTGCACTGGATGGATTTGCGGAGTCGGATGCAGGTATTATGGTGATTCACAGCAAAGATGATACAATGGTTCTTCCGGAGAACGGGTATGAAAAATTTTATGATACCTATGGGGATGACTCCCGGTTTTGTTTTATCGAATATGAGGACAGAGGGCACGACAGCGTATATTATTCCGACGGGCGCGTCGTTATAAGGAACAGTCAGACCGGGATTACAGGGCTTATGTGGAAGAATGCGGCGGTGAATACAATGCGGAACGTAAGGCGGAATTTATGGAAAAATATCTCGATAAAAGCAAATGCTATGAGTTTGATTTTGAGTTAATGCAGCAGATTTTGGATTTTTATGACAGGTACTGTAAAGGTGACTGAGAAATTTTCACCTGTTTTACCGTACAGCAATGAAAACATCTGAGGGAAAAAGACATGGATTACAGCCATATCATTGGAAAAACAGTAAAAGGAACCATTGACAGGCCTCTGGGGTCATCGCATCCCAGGTATCCGGAGATGATTTATCCTGTCAATTATGGATATGTGGATGGCATATTCGCCCCTGACGGAGCAGAGCAGGACGTGTATGTGTTTGGAACAGAGGAACCTCTGGCGTATTTTGAAGGTAAAGTGACAGCAGTATGGCATCGTCTGGATGATGTGGAAGACAAATGGATTGTGTCCCTGGACGGAGCAGAGATTGAGGATGAAAAAATCATGGAGGGAATCCGGTTTCAGGAGCAGTTTTTTCATGGAAAATTATACAGATGACAGGAAATAAAATCAGACAGACCATGAGAAAATGAATTGCAGCGGTCTGTAGAAGGGCCATAAAGGAGAAAGAAATGAAAAGAATGTTAATAACCGGAGCTTCCGGTTTTCTGGGAAGCAGAATCGCGGAATTTTACGCACCGGAATATGAAATATATGCGCCGGCCCATGGGGAACTGGATATTACGGATGGAATAAGGGTCAGGCGCATGTTTGAAGCACAAAAGCCGGATATTGTGATTCACTGTGCGGCTGTTTCAGATGTGGGCCGGTGTGAAAAAGAACCGGAACGTTCCTGGAAAATAAATGTGGGCGGAAGCGTCAGCCTGGCAAAGGCAGCCGGGGAAATACAGGCAAAATGTATTTTCTGCAGCTCGGATCAGGTGTATTTCGGCAGCAGCCTGTCCGGGCCCCATCGGGAGGAAGAAGAACTTTCGCCCGGCAATTTATACGGACAGGAGAAATTAAAGGCAGAACAGGAATGTCTCTCAGCCAATCCGGACTGTGTGCTGCTGCGGTTATCCTGGATGTATGATGTAAAAACAAAAAGAGAAGGGGAACACAGTGATTTTTTCAGGACGCTGATGTCTCAGCTGAAAAATGGGACGGACATAAAATTACCTGTGTTTGACAGAAGAGGTATTACAGACGTTGGAGAGGTACTGCAGAATCTGGAAAAGACTTTTTCTATTCCGGGAGGAGTTTATAATTTCGGTTCGCCAAACAGAGAAGATACTTATACAACTGTACGGGAAGTTTTTACGCAGGCAGGGCTGGAAATATCCACCTTACAGAAAAATAGAGAAGCCTTTGGCGAAAATCCCAGAAATCTTACCATGTGTCAGGAAAAATTAAATGATTTCGGCATATTTTTTTCTTCCACAGTGGATGGTCTGGTCAGATGTTTCGGCAGTATGGATAAGATCTGATATTGTCCGGAAATATTCTGATATTTTCTTCCTTTGATGATAAAATAGAAAATTTTCCTGAAAAGGCAGTGAATAATGGTGGAATAGCACTATATTTCCATAATGACAGAGGAAATAAACAGGAAAAATATACAAATAATAGCTAAATTCATTGACTTATATTGGGAAATCTGTATAATAGAGGTATCAACAGGAAGTGAATGTGGAAGGTGGAATTATATGAAAGAAAATATGGAAGTAAAGAAACAGAAGACAAAAGGATTCAAGAGCCTGACAGTTATGCTGGTTTCCATTATCTGTATTATGGTGTCTGTTCCGACAATCGGGCTGGCCTGTCTGGGCGTTTATTATCTGAGGCAGTCCATGGAAGAATCTGTGGAGTTGTATGAAGAATCTATGACAGACGGTTATTCAATGGAAATCAAATCTCAGGTACAGGGAGCGCTGGCTCTGATTCAGCGCTACTATGACAGGTTTAAAAGTGGTGAGATGCCGGAGGAAGAGGCGCAGCAGAGAGCGAAGGACGCAGTGCGTTCCATGCGTTACCGGGATGACGGATCCGGTTATATCTGGATTGACGGAGAGGATTATGTGCTGGTTGAGCATCCGATTCTGACAGACCAGGAAGGCACCAACAGAAAAGATTTAACAGATCAGAACGGTGTGAAAGTAACCCAGAATGTGGTAGCTGCGGCACAGGCCGGAGGCGGTTACAATGAATTTTATTTTACCAAGGCGGACGGGGTTACCGTTGCGCCCAAGATTGCCTATTCCGAAATGTTTGAACCCTGGGGCTGGGCTGTGGCAACCGGAAATTATGTGGATGAGATGAATGAAAAGATTGACAGCCAGAAAAACAATATTCATAAGGAATTCTCTGAGATGCTTATGATTTATGGAGTGGCCGCTGTCATTATGCTGATTATAGCGGTGGTAATTTCCACAGTGGGAGGTCTGCGGATTACCAAAGGTATCAAGCTGATGGAAGCCCATCTTCGCCAGGCAGCAGTAGGAGATCTGAGTTTTACCGTCAGTCCTGCATTGCTGGAACGAAGCGATGAGATTGGAGAAATGGCACGTTCGCTGGATAATGTGAGGGAGTCACTGGCCAGCATGATCGGCAGTGTTCTTCACACAGGAGAATCCCTGAACCAGAGCAGTGAGAAGTTCAGTGAGAAGTTCGGCTATATTCTGGCAAGTATCCGGGATACCAATCAGGCTATTGAAGATCTGGCGCAGGGAGCCACCAGCCAGGCCAACGAGACAGAGACGGTAAATGAAAAAATCGGAGAACTGGGAGATGTCATTGAAGTGGAAAAGAGCGGTGTGCATAAGCTGGAAGAAGCAGTTTCAGCCATGGCAACCTATTCTGCGGGGGCTTCCGAGAGTATTCAGGAACTGGATCAGATTACCAGGCTGACCATAGAAACCATTGATGTGGTATCAGAACAGACCAATAAGAATAATGATTCCGCCGCCAATATCAATAAAACCATCGAGATCATTAAAGGGCTGGCAGCCCAGACCAACCTGCTTTCCCTGAATGCCAGCATAGAGGCAGCCAGAGCCGGAGAAGCCGGAAGAGGATTTGCTGTTGTGGCAGAAGAAATCAGGAATCTTTCTGAAGAGTCCTCCGGAAATGCGCAGGAAATTGAAGAAATTGTAAAAGAACTGGTACATAATGTGGAGATTTCCGTAAATAAGATGCAGGAAGTTACGGACAACGTACAGAAACAGCAGAAGTGTTTGCAGAAGACCAGAGCAGCATTTCAGCATTTGAAAGAAGAAGTTGCCATGGTAGAGGAAGTTACAGGAGAAATCGGCGGACAGACAGAGATTCTGAATTCCCTGAAACAGATTGTTACGGATTCTGCCAACAGTCTGGCAAGTGTGGTAGAGGAAAGCGCAGCCTCCACCCAGCAGACCAGCGCCAGCATGACCCTTCTGTCCCAGACCATTGATGAGTGTACGGAAGATACCAGAGGGCTGGTAGAGCTGAGCCGCAGGCAGAATGACCAGGCAAATAAATTTAAACTGTAACGGGTTTGCCTGCATGGTATTGTCTGAACTGCTAAGCCGGTTTTAAATTTCTATTAAAATTTCTCTTGCAAAACAGAATAATCTGTGCTAATATAACCGATAACTGAAAAACACTGATAACGGAAAGCGTTGAAGGAGACTCTTGTTTTCAGAGGCCGACAGGAATATGGCGTCACCGACTGAGAGCGCTGTTTGGAAGAGAAGACAAAGGGAACACTCCGGAGCAGACTGGTTAAGCAGCTGTGGGAGGAGTATCCATGGCGGGCAGGCCAGTACGTTGTGCGCGTTAAGCATAAGAGCGGAGAGACGATATCCCTGATTTATACAGCAGGATGCGGTCTTTCAATGCGGGTGGTACCGCGGATTTCTTTCAAAAGATTCGCCCCGGAATACGGAAGTATTCCGGGGATTTTTTGTTATAGGAAATACATTGTCAAGCTAACGCGTGAAAGTATTTTTCTATAAGAAAAAACAATTATGCACGCTCGCACAATATGACTTTCTTTGTGCCAAAGACGCCAGGAATGGAGGGAATTATGAGCAGGATTTACAGAGACATAACATTAAACAGGGTAAGTGAAGCAGAGATTGGAAAGACCATCCGGGCAGCCGGGTGGGTGGAAAACATCCGGGACCATGGCGGCGTTTCTTTTATAGATCTGAGAGATATGTATGCTGTGATGCAGGTGGTAATCCGGGATGGGAAGCTGTTAGAGGGAATCCGCAGAGAACAGGCGGTATCCATTCAGGGTGTGATAGAACAGCGGGATGAAGACACTTACAACCCGAAGATTCCCACAGGGACCATAGAGCTGGAGGCAAAAGAAATTCAGATTCTGGGAGATGTATACGCACCCCTGCCTTTTGAGGTGATGACCAGCAGAGAGGTTCGGGAAGATGTGCGGTTAAAATACCGCTACCTGGATTTGAGGAACCAGAAAGTAAAGGAGAACATTATGTTCCGCTCCAGTGTCATTGCTTATCTGCGGGAGAAAATGACAGAGATGGGATTTCTGGAAATTCAGACCCCGATTCTCTGTGCATCTTCCCCGGAAGGAGCCAGAGATTATATTGTTCCCTCCAGAAAATACAAAGGGAAATTTTATGCGCTGCCTCAGGCGCCCCAGCAGTACAAACAGCTTCTGATGGTATCCGGTTTTGACAGATATTTTCAGATAGCTCCGTGTTTTCGGGATGAGGACGCCAGGGCAGACCGTTCGCCGGGAGAATTTTACCAGCTTGATTTTGAAATGAGTTTTGCCGACCAGGAGGACGTCTTTCGGGTGGGGGAAGAAGTATTGTCTGCAGTTTTTGAGAAATTTGCACCGGAAGGAAGCGTGGTCACAAAGGCGCCCTATCCCGTGTACAGTTATAAACAGGCAATGCTGGAATTTGGAACAGACAAGCCTGATTTACGGAACCCTTTGCGTATCACAGATCTGACAGAATTTTTTCAGAAATGTACGTTTCAGCCATTTCTTGGAAAAACCGTGCGGGCCATCCGGGTTCACGGGAAAATGTCCAGAAGTTTTCATGCAAAATTACTGAAATTTGCTACCGGAATCGGCATGGGAGGACTGGGTTATCTGGAAGTGGAAGAAGACGGAAGCTTTAAGGGGCCAATCGACAAATTTATACCGGATGAACGGAAAGAGGAATTCCGCAGCCTTGGAAAACTGGAAACAGGAGATACCATATTTTTTATGGCCGACCGGGAAGAACGGGCAGCTTATTTTGCAGGGATGATACGCACAGAACTGGGAGAAAAGCTGGATTTATTGGAAAAAGATGCATTTCGCTTCTGTTACATTAACGATTTTCCCATGTTTGAGCGGGATCCCAGGACAAAGGGACTGACCTTTACCCACAACCCTTTTTCCATGCCTCAGGGCGGGCTGGAAGCGCTTAAAACCATGGATCCTCTGGATATTCTGGCATATCAGTACGATATCGTATGCAACGGGGTAGAGCTTTCCTCCGGCGCAGTCCGCAACCATGATTTGCAGGTTATGGTGAAAGTCTTTGAAATTGCAGGATATGATGAGGAAACGCTGAAAAACAGATTTGGAGCTCTTTATCATGCATTTCAGTTCGGGGCGCCGCCCCACGCAGGCATGGCGCCGGGAATTGACCGTATGCTGATGCTGCTGCGGGGAGAAGAAAACATCCGTGAAGTAATTGCTTATCCCATGAGCGCAAACGCCCAGGATTTCATGTGCGGCGCCCCTGGTCAGGTAACAGAGCAGCAGCTTCGGGAAGTGCATATCAGAGTCAGAGATTAGGAGGGAAACAGGAGTGGAAAAGACAGAAAAGACACAGGGCAGGAATGTGATTTCAGAGGAAACCATAGAATATCTGGGAATTCTGGCAAAGCTGGAACTGACTTCAGAGGAAAAAGAAAGAGCCGGAAAGGATATGGAGGAAATGCTGGATTATATTGATAAACTCAACGAACTGGATACTTCCGGCGTGGAGCCCATGGCCCATATATTTCCTGTGAACAATGTGTTCCGGGAAGATGTGGTGACAAACGGGGACGACCGTGAAAACATGCTGAAAAATGCTCCGGAAGTCCGGGATGGAAGTTATCAGGTGCCGAAAACAGTGGAATGAGAGAGGGAAAGCCCATGTCATTGAAAGAAATCAGACAATTTACCGCAGTACAGCTTGCGGAAAAAATAAAACACAGGGAAATCAGTGTAACAGAAGGGGTTCAGGCGTCACTGGAGCAAATCCGTGACGCAGAGCCGGAGATACACAGTTATGTGACAGTAGAGGAAGAGGGAGCCCTGCAGCAGGCGGCAGAGATTCAGAAAAAACTGGACAGGGGAGAACTGGACAGCATTCTGGCCGGAGTTCCCATGGCAGTCAAAGACAATCTCTGCACCGAAGGGCTGCGGACCACATGCAGCTCCCGAATCCTTGAAAATTTTGTGCCGACTTACACAGCAGAAGCAGTGCTGAACCTGCAGAAAGCAGGAGCGGTGATTCTCGGAAAAACAAATATGGATGAATTTGCCATGGGAAGCACCACGGAAACCTCAGCCTTTGGGATTACCCGTAATCCCTGGAACCGGGACCATGTGCCAGGGGGGTCTTCCGGCGGCAGCTGTGCGGCAGTGGCAGCTCAGGAATGCTTTTATGCGCTGGGCTCTGATACGGGCGGATCCATCCGCCAGCCCGGTGCGTTCTGCGGTGTGACAGGGATAAAACCCACGTATGGAACGGTTTCCCGGTACGGGCTGATTGCTTATGGTTCCTCCCTGGATCAGATCGGGCCCATAGCAAAAGATGTGACGGACTGTGCGGCTATTCTGGAAATGGCTGCTTCCTGGGATAAAAAAGATTCTACCTCCCTGAATCGGAAGGATACCGATTTTACTTCCGGCCTGAAAAATGGCGTCAAAGGAATGAAAATCGGAATTCCGGGAGATTATCTGGGGGAGGGGCTGAACGGGGAAATCCGGGAAGCTGTACTTGCAGCGGCAAAAGAACTGGAAAAACAGGGGGCTCTTGTGGAAGAATTTGATTTAAGCCTTGTGGAATATGCTATCCCGGCCTACTATGTCATTGCCTGTGCCGAGGCCAGCTCCAATCTGGCCCGGTTTGACGGAGTGAAATACGGATACCGCAGCAGAGAATACGAAGGGCTTCATCAGATGTACAGAAAATCCCGCTCCGAAGGCTTTGGGGCGGAAGTGAAACGGAGGATTATGCTGGGCTCCTTTGTACTGAGTTCCGGTTATTATGACGCTTATTATCTGAAAGCGCTGCGCACCAAAGCATTGATAAAACAGGCTTTTGACCAGGCCTTTGAAAAATATGATGTTATTCTTGGGCCAACAACTCCTTCCACCGCACCGGAAATCGGAAAGAGCCTGTGCGACCCGTTAAAAATGTATCTGGGAGATATTTATACCGTTTCTGCAAATCTGGCCGGACTGCCTGCCATGACAGTGCCCTGCGGGCTGGACAAAAAGGGACTGCCCATGGGCCTGCAGTTCATGGGCGGCTGTTTTCAGGAAAAAAAGATATTGCAGGCCGCTTATGCATTTGAGCAGAACAGGAGGTGAGAACATGAGCAAAGAATATGAAACAGTAATCGGGCTGGAGGTTCATGTGGAGCTTTCCACGAAAACAAAGATTTTCTGCGGGTGTTCCACCGCCTTTGGGGGAGCGCCAAATACCCACACCTGCCCGGTATGTACCGGAATGCCGGGTTCACTTCCGGTCTTAAATAAGCAGGTGGTGGAATATGCCATGGCAGTGGGTCTTGCAGCCGGCTGTACCATTACCCGAAACTGTAAATTTGACCGGAAAAATTATTTTTATCCCGACAATCCCCAGAATTATCAGATTTCCCAGTTATATCTGCCCATTTGCAGAGATGGAGGAATTGAAATTGAAACTTCTGCCGGAACGAAAACCATAGGAATCCATGAAATTCATATGGAAGAGGATGCGGGGAAATTAATCCATGAGGAATGGGGAGACGCTTCCCTGGTGGACTACAACCGTTCCGGTGTGCCTTTAATCGAGATTGTTTCTGAGCCCGATATGCGTTCCCCGGAGGAAGTGATTGCTTATCTGGAAAAGCTGCGGATGATGATTCAGTATCTGGGGGCTTCTGACTGCAAACTGAACGAGGGCTCCATGCGGGCAGACGTGAATCTGTCTGTGCGGGAAGCGGGGACGGAGGAGTTGGGCACCCGAACGGAAATGAAGAATCTGAACTCCTTCAAAGCCATTGCCAGAGCCATAGAACACGAGAAAAACAGGCAGATTGATTTGCTGGAGGCCGGAAAACAGGTGGTTCAGGAAACCAGAAGATGGGATGACGCCAGAGAGTATTCCTATGCCATGCGCAGTAAGGAGGACGCCCAGGATTACCGGTATTTCCCGGAGCCGGATCTGGTTCCCCTTTCCATCAGCGAAGAATGGATTGCTGAAATCAGGAAAAGACAGCCCCAGCTACGCCCGGAGAAAATGGCAAGATACCAGCAGGAGTATGGGCTGCCGGATTACGATACACAGATTATTACCTCTTCCAAACATCTGGCAGATTTGTTTGAAGCCACCACGGAACTGTGTCAGAAGCCGAAAAAAGTGAGCAACTGGCTGATGGGTGAGACCATGCGCCTGTTAAAGGAACAGGAAATGGAGCCGGAGGAAATCCGCTTTTCACCGGAAAATCTGGCGAAGCTGATTGCTCTGACGGAGGAAGGCAGCATTAACGGCACCGTGGCAAAAGAAGTATTTGAAAAAATATTTGATGAGGACATTGACCCGGATGATTATGTCAGAGAACACGGTCTGAAAACTGTCAGTGATAAAGGGGAACTGCGGGACGTCATTGAACAGGTTGTCACAGATAATCCCAAATCCGTGGAGGATTACCGGAATGGAAAGGAAAAAGCCATTGGATTTCTGGTGGGACAGACCATGAAGGCCATGCGGGGGAAGGCAGATCCCGGAATGGTAAACCAGATATTGAAGGAACTGCTGTAACCGCCTGAGTCCTGTAACAGGAAAGAAAAACGTAACAGAAGAGAAGATAAAAATATGGATGCGCAGGGTCTGCCCCAGCGAAGCGAGGGTACTCGCACAAGAGGTAAAATATTGCTTCGTAATTGTGCTAAAACGCGATACGTTCAGCATACTGCGTATGCTCTGACGCACCGCAAATGGCGCAGCAAAGTGTCCAGGCCCCTCATTCATGAGGGGCCTGGACACTTTGTTCCAAAAAGGAACGGGAATCACAGTTACGTTCTGACAGCCTTTCGGTAAATCAGCAGGGAACAGCCTGCTGTGACAAATTCAGAAAAGCAGAAGGCAGACCATACTCCTGCAGCTCCTGCAAACCGGCTGAACAGAAAGGCTGCCGGTATGATAATGACCACATAGCGCAGCAGCGAGATGTACAATGCGGGCTTTGCTTTTCCAAGGCCTTCCAGGGCCCCGGAGCTGGTAACGGAAACAGCAGATACAACAAAGCCCAGACTGATGATATGCAAAGCAGTTATGCCGATTTTGATGGTCTGGGGGCTGGTGGTAAACAGTCCGATTAACTGTCCGGGAATGATCCAGGAAAGCAGTGTTCCCACCAGCATGACCCCCATGATCAGTTTCAGGGAAGTGCGGTAGATTTCCCGTACACGTTCTGATTCTCCGGCTCCGTAATTGTAGCCCATCAGAGGACGGATGCCCTGAATAATTCCGTTGGCAGTCAGGTAAATAAAGGTCTGCAATTTGTAATAGGCCCCCAGCACCAGCACATAAGCTCCTGAAAAACCGGAGAGGATTCCGTTTAATACGGAAATCAGCAGAGAAGGCAGCGCCATGGTCAGTGTGGCGGAAACGCCGATGGAATACATTTTAGCGATAACTTCTTTCTCAGGCTTAAGGGCGCTCCGGCTTATTTTTAACGGAATCGGCCGGAAAAAATAAAACAGGAGATATACCAGCAGAGAAAAACACTGTCCGATTCCTGTGGCATAGGCAGCGCCTGCAATTCCCATGGCAGGAAATGGCCCAATGCCGAAAATCATCAGGGGATCCAGAATGATATTTGCGATAAATCCGCACATCATACAGAACATGGACACCTGCATACGCCCCACGGACTGGAAAATTTTTTCAAAAGACAGCCCCAACGTAATAAATACAGCAAACAGGAAGGCTCTGTTAGCATAAGCCAGTGCCAGCCGGATTACCGTTTCATCGGAAGAAAACATTCTCAGAAATGCAGGCATTCCCGCAAGGCTTAAAAGGGTGAGAATTACTCCGTGGAGGAAATTGAGAAACATGCCCTGAGTGGCAGCCTGAGTGGCCTGTTTCTGTTTTCCGGCGCCCAGATAAAAAGCGGCGCAGGCATTGATGCCGATGGCAAAACCAATGGCAATGGCGTTGATTAAATTCTGTACGGGGTAAACCAGTGCCAGCGCCGTCATGGCGTCTTCACTCAGTTTTGCCACAAAATAACTGTCCACAATATTATACAGTGAATTGACAGCCATGGAAATTACCATGGGCAGGGACATGGACAGTACCAGCGGCAGTATCTTTTTTTCTTTCATAAATGTCTGATCCATAAATATACTCCTTTCAGAAAAATTCTGCTGTCTTCCTTGAATTTCGTGGTTTCTTCCATGCACGCTGTGCATAAAAAAAGCCACACAATTACAAAAGTAATTGTGTGGCGAAAAAGGCTGTTCCTTAAAAATCCACGCTTCTGAACTTCCCCTGGGGACTGCAGAAGTTTTATGGTGTCAGTATGCCATACTTCGGAACCATTGTCAAGCGGGCTGGGCGCTGATTCACAGAGGAATGAAGTGAAAATGGGTTTTTACATATTTTATGTTCTCCCGGTATGACTGATTTCATGGCTGCTTTTTAGATTTTAACATAGTTTTTGTTAAATCGCCAGGGATTGTGTGATATAATATATATCCGGTAAATGAAACAGGCTTTTTTCTCCGGGAAAGATATGGTATGATGGAAACAGACCGGAAATACGCTGTTTTATCAGGAGGTGCCGGGTGTCCGGACGCCGACAGAAAGCTCTGGAATCGGCAATTGAAAGGAGAATCACCTCATGAAAAAATTTTTAACAGGAGCCCTGGTTCTTGGTTGGATGGCGGTTATTTTTGCTTTTTCCGCTCAGGATGCGGTGGAATCATCTCAGACCAGCCAGTCTGTGTCCTACCGGATTGCAGAACTTAAGAATCGTCTGATGGGACAGGAAAAAACAGAGGACCAACTGTTGAAGCAGGCGGAAAGGATGCAGCTTGTTATCCGCAAGGGAGCTCATATGAGCGAGTATGGACTGCTGGCCGTTCTGCTGATTTTTCATCTGGAATGTTATGATTTCAACGGCAGGAAAAAATTTCTGCTGGCGCTGGGGCTGGCGGTATGCTATGCAGCCTCCGATGAGTTTCATCAGCTGTTTGTGCCAGGGAGGGCCGGCAGGTTTGTGGATGTGTGCATCGACAGTTCCGGCAGTCTGGCAGGCCTGCTTTTGTATGAAGGAATTGTTTTGTTCAGAAAAAAATAACAGTTACATGTGGGAGGAAGTTGTGAAATGGATGTAAAGAAGAAAGAATACAACCGGGAAAAATCTGTCAATCAGTTTGTTCTTATGATTATGACAGTGATTGATTCATTTTTATTTTTTGGTTATATCAATGATTATCGGCAGGGACATATCGAATTCGGCTTTATGATTTCTGTGGTTCTCGCGGTTTTGAGTTCCCTTGCGGTCTCTTATGGAGTATTTCTGAAAAAACGGGATACCGGTGCGTTTAAACATGTGTCCATGGTGGGATATATGGTGGTATATGCGCTGGCCCTGTTCGGGGCCCGAAATGACCTGGTGTTCGTTATGGTATTTCCCCTGACCCTGATTTACATTCTCTACTACGATTATAAAATGATTTTACGAATTGCAGCCGGGTTTGGCGCCATCAATGTGGCTGATCTGATTTATGCGGTGGCAGTACTGAAACATATGCATTCCGGAAGTGAATGGAACAGTGCCTCTGTTTTGCTGCAGGGCGCGTCAGTGATTGTATATCTGGTGGTACTCTGCGGAACCACAAAACTGTCCAACCAAAATAATGACATGCGGATTGCAAATGTGAGTGAAGAAAAAGAAAAAAGCGCAAGACTTCTTCAGGATGTGCTGGAGGTGGTTTCTGTGGTCCGCCAGAATTCTGAAGATGCAGAGGACTTTATTCAGATTCTGAGCCAGAATATTGCATCCGCTGCGTCTGCGCTGGGAGATATTTCAGCAGGAAACAGCAGCAATACGGAAAATATTGGCAAACAGACGGTTATGACGGAAAATATACAGAACATGATTCTGAAAACCAGGGAAATGTCTGATGAAATGCTGGAATTATCCAGGCAGTCTGCAGAGGCGGTAAAAAACGGGCAGAATTCTGCTGATGACCTGCACAGACAGTCGGAAAAGACCAGAGAAGCCAATGAACAGGTGGTGGTTTCTGTGAATGGACTGATTGAAAACGCCGGGGCTGTGGAAGAAATTACTGAGCAGATTTTTAACATTTCAAGTCAGACAAATCTGCTGGCGCTGAATGCTTCTATTGAGAGCGCGCGGGCGGGGGAAGCAGGCCGGGGCTTTGCGGTTGTGGCAGAAGAAATCCGGATGCTTGCAGATGAGAGCCGGAAGCTGACGGAAATGATTCAGAAAATTGTGTCAGAAATAAAGCAGAATGCGGATGCGGCCAGATATACGGTGGATCATGTAATGGAAGTGACCCATGAGGAACGCAGACTGATTCGCAGTACGGAACAGCAGTTTTCCAGTATCGGAGAAAAAATGGATGGGCTGGATCAGAACGTGCAGGAGATATATCATAAAATTGATGAAATTTTCACGTCAAATCAGGTTATTGTAGACAGTATTAATCAGATATCTGCAGTCAGCCAGGAAGTATTTGCCAGCACTCAGCAGGCGGTGGAACTGGGAGAAGATGCCAGCCGTCAGGCAGAGCAGGTGAGGGATTGTATGAAGGAGCTGAAAAGGACGGTGGCTTCTGTGGAGCAGTACAGGGCAGAAGGATAACAATGGCACTGGGCATAACCCCGGACTTTTGCGGAATGGCACGGGCCAAAACGATAAGGGTGGTGGGGACAGAAGGGAAGAACTTTACATTTTTCTTACATTTTCCTGCATACTTTTTTCGGAATATCCGATTATAATAACAGCAGATATGATATAAGCCGAAGTGAGCGCAGATAATCATGACTCCGGCATAAATATTGATACAGGTCACAGACCAGGGAAGGACCGGATGAAGGATGATAAAAATACTCATTGTGGAAGATGACGCAAATATAGCGAAACTGATGGAAGCAACTGTGGCAATCGGCGGATATGAGGGGATTGTATGCAGCAATGGTGCAGAGGCCTTTGAAAAAATTGAACGGGGCGGATATGACCTGATACTGCTGGATGTGATGCTGCCGGACATGAGCGGGTTTGAAATCATACAGAAGCGCACCAGTACAGATACCCCGGTGATTTTCATTACCGCCAGGCAGGAACTGACAGATAAGGTGAAAGGACTGCGGCTGGGAGCAGAAGATTACATTGTAAAACCCTTTGAAGCCATGGAACTGCTGGCCAGGATTGAAGTGATTCTGCGCAGGGTAAAACGGACAGAGACTACATATTCTTATGGAGACATTTCCGTAAATGTGGAGGAACACACCTGTAAATACGACGGAGAGGAAGTCTATCTGACGCCCAAGGAATTTGAGGTTCTTGTATTTTTCATTCAGCACAAAGATGTGGCCATTTCCCGGGACCGTCTGCTGGCGGCAGTCTGGGGCTTTGAATATGAGGGAGAGACGCGGACCATCGACATCCATATTCAGCAGCTTCGCAAGAAACTGAATCTGAAAGAGAAGCTGGTAACAATTCCCAAGCTGGGATATCGGCTGGAAAGCGCAAAGGAGTGACGGGATGAAACTGTGGCAGAAAGTTTTTCTGTATACTCTGATACTGGTGATGCTGGCGGTAAGCATGACCAGTATTTTGCTGTTGAAAAACAGTTTTTCTTTTGCATTAAATCAGAAAAAACAAAGCGTGTACAGTGAGCATGAATTTCTGGTGACCAGTTTTAAAAGTATGATGATTACGGAACGTCTGAAAGAAAATGCCATTGTGCTGGAAGAAAAGAAAATGAAAAAATTTATGGAGAATACCTTTGGCAAAAACACCGAAGGCAGCGGAATTCTGTTCAAAAATGCACAGAATGAACAGGTGTATGCCAATCGTGACATGGATCCGCCGGAAGAACTGACGGAAGCAGTCCGCAGTACGGGAAAGAGTTATATGCAGGTGGAGGGAAACCGCCTCTACACAGCTTCTTCAGAGAGCATGGAAGGCAGAACTTATTATGTGGTGACAGAAAACGATATTTCTGATGTGATGGAAATTCATGAGAATATGCTGTGGCAGATCCAGGTCATCAGTATGGTGTGCGCCATGGTAATTGCACTGATTCTGCTGGTGGTGGTAAAAATGCTGCTGCATCCCCTGAAAAAAATAAATGAGGGAACCAGAGCCATTGCCCAGGGCAGTTATCAGAAACGGATTCCGGAACGGGGAAAGGATGAACTGTCTGAACTGGCCTGTAACATGAACTGTATGGCGGAAGCCGTGGAAACCAATGTGCGCGCTCTGGAACATGTGGCGGAGGACAGAAAACATTTCATTGACAACCTTTCCCATGAAATGAAAACACCCCTTACCTCCATACTGGGATTTTCCGATTTGCTGCAGATAAAAAAAGATATTACGGAAGAACGGCGGATTGAGTATGCCGGAATTATCAAAGCGGAGGCCACCCGTATGCGCACCCTCTCCGGAAAACTCATGGAACTGATTACCGTAGGGGAGACCAATCTGGACTGGCAGCAGGAAGATATGCAGAAACTGTTTCTGGAAATCGGAACCTCCCTGAAGGTCATTACGGAAAAACGGAAAATGGAACTGGTGTGCGAATCAGAGCCGGGTACTCTGCGGGCAGACCGGGAACTGATGAAATCTCTCCTGTATAATCTGGTAGACAATGCGGTGAAGGCTTCCGTAGAAGGAGGCTGCATTCAGGTAACGGGCCGCTTTGTGGGAGAACAGTTTCAGATCCGTGTATCAGACCAGGGAGTGGGAATTCCGCAGGAAGAAATTGAAAAAATTACCCAGGCTTTTTATATGGTGGATAAAGTGAGGGGACGGGCCAATGGCGGCGCAGGCCTGGGGCTGGCCCTCTGTCAGGAAATTGTTTCTCTTCACCAGGGAACCATGAAATTTGAAAGTCGTTCAGGAGAAGGGACTCAGGTGCTGATTTCCATGAAAGGAGGCCGGGAATGTGATTAAAATAAAGTCCATGGCTCTGACTTTTCTGTGTGCGGCTATTATTCTGGGAGCCGGTTACCTTGTGATTGTGGAAAGCGGGAAAAAAGTACTGGAAAAAGAGAGAATCCTGGAAGAAACCCGGTATGAGAGCACCAGTTCCAATATTTTTTATGGGAAAATCGAAGAAGATATCGAGCTGTTTCCCTGGAATTACTACCCGGACAATGAGACCGTGTCGGAGGTTTATCCGCAATTTTACCAGATGCTTCTGGATTACGGGGACAGTATGGAAGAAGCAAAGGAAAAAACGGACTGGTATCTGTATCAGATGATTGCCTGTGAAAGCCATGAGCGGGTGGAAGATATCTGGAAGGTTTATCAGAAAAAACAGAAAAAAATTGTGGACAGCCTGGTTATGACAGAAAATTCTCCCATAGGCCCTGTTTATTTTTATCAGGATATGCTGGAAGTGAATCAAAGCCAGTATCAGGTACGGATTGCCTGCAGTGAATGGCATATTGTAAGTTTTATCTGTCAGGAAATCAGTGCAGAAGAATGGGACAGGGCCCGCTGGGAGGAGGGGAAGGACAGACTGGCAAAAACGCTGGAGGAATCAGAACTGGAGCTGGCCGCCTGTTTCGACTATATGGTGCTGATGAGCAGTCAGGATCTTTTTACCATGTATGATGAAGACGGGCATTACATCCACGGCCATTTGGCGGGACTACGATGGCTGGACAATATTCTGGAAGGGAACGTGGATGAGGAAGATATGCCCCAGGAGCTTAGCGACCTGATGAAAAACCGGGGAGTTTCCTACAGTGAGGAGAAAGACAGTGCTGCCAGCTCAAAGGGAATGGAATACGATAAGGAGGTTACTGCTGTGCAGCCGTCAGGAGAGGTATTGGAAGAAACAGAAGGTTATTCTTACCAGATTGTGGAATTAAAAGACATGATACTGCTGCTGATGCAGGGAGAACATACCATCGGTATTTATTATGACCCGGTGAGGCAGCGTTTTTGCGGTTACAATTATTTTAATGAATATTAAATTTTTCGAAAGCCTTTGAAAAAGCAGTTGTGCTATTGAACTCCCTGGCTTATAATAAAGTCATGTTTCGGATATGAAGTTCGAAAAGAAAAAGGAGATTTCAGGATGAAAGATAATTTTGACGATACAGATTTCCGGGAGGTGGTTTCAGATTCCGGAGAGACAGAGGAACATACGGAGTCAGAAGCTGGAGACAGCAGTGACGGAAAGGAAGGGAATTCCGCAGTGGACAGCCAGGACAGTGCAGAAAGTGAATACGAAGATATCTGCTATATCTGCCACCGGCCGGAGAGCAAGGCCGGAAAGATGATTAAGATACCAAATGAAATCTGTATCTGTGCGGACTGTATGCAGAAAACCTTTGACAGCATGAATCATGGAGGATTTCCTCTGGGAGATATGAGCAGTTTCGGGAACATGCCAAATATCAGTATGATAAATCTGTCAGATTTACAGAATATGGGCATGAATATGGTGCCCAGAAGCCAGAAACTGAAAAAGAAGAAATCAAAAGAAGAAAAGAAGGAAAAGCCCGTGCTGGATATCAAATCCATTCCGGCTCCCCACCGGATTAAGGCCAGCCTTGACGAATATGTGGTGGGACAGGAACATGCCAAGAAAGTCATGTCCGTGGCAGTTTACAACCATTACAAACGGGTGGCCTGCGATAACCTGGACGGAGTTGAGATTGAGAAGTCCAATATGCTGATGGTGGGGCCCACGGGAAGCGGAAAGACCTATATGGTGAGGACTCTGGCAAAACTTCTGGATGTGCCTCTTGCCATTGCAGACGCCACCTCCCTCACAGAAGCCGGATATATCGGAGATGACATTGAAAGCGTTGTTTCCAAACTGCTGGCTGCTGCCGATAATGATGTGGAGAAAGCAGAGCATGGAATTATTTTTATTGACGAAATAGACAAGATTGCCAAGAAAAAGAATACCCATCAGCGGGATGTGAGCGGAGAGAGCGTACAGCAGGGAATGCTCAAACTGCTGGAGGGAGCTGAAATAGAAGTGCCGGTAGGAGCCAACAGCAAGAATGCAATGGTGCCGCTGGCCACAGTGAATACCAGAAATATCCTGTTTATCTGCGGCGGTGCATTTCCTGATCTGGAAGACGTCATTAAAGAGCGTCTGAATAAAAAGTCTTCCATGGGATTCCATGCGGATCTGAAAGATAAATACGATAAGGAAGAGAATATTCTGCACCGGGTTGAAGTGGAGGATATCCGCAAATACGGGATGATACCGGAATTTCTGGGACGTCTTCCCATTATATTTGCACTGGATGCCCTGACAGAAGATATGTTGGTACGGATTCTGACGGAGCCGAAAAACGCCATTGTCAAACAGTATCAGAAGCTGCTGGCCATGGATGAGGTGAAACTGGAATTTGAAGAAGGGGCGCTGCGCTCCATTGCTGAGAAGGCCAGACAGAAGGATGTGGGCGCACGGGCGCTCCGGGCCATTATTGAAGAATTCATGCTGGACATTATGTATGAGATTCCAAAAGACGACAACATTGGAGTGGTAACCATTACCAGAGATTATATTGAAAATACAGGAGGCCCGGTCATCAGTATGCGGGGCTGTCTGAATCTGGAGGATAAGACAGCGCTGGCATAATGTGGGGAAATATTACATACATATGTAGAAAAAAGAAAAGAGCTGCATATGGACTGTGAAGAAGCTGTATACTCAAATGATTATTATGATTTTATAATGGAATATGAGCTGCAGATGAGAGGGACTCCTGTGGCAGAATGCATACAGAGAATCAGCGAGGCGTATGATGTGGCCTATATTCCCAGAAACATGAATCCACCGCTGAATATTCAGAATTATGATTACACTTCCGTTCCAAAGTGTTATACCCTTATGGATGAGAACGCTCTGGAGGCCAGCGGAATTTTGAGAATTCAGAATCAGCCGACCCTGTCCTTAAAGGGACAGGGTGTTTTAATTGGATTTCTGGATACGGGAATTGACTATGAGAACCCTGTGTTCCGAAACAGTGACGGGAGTACCAGAATTGCTGCGGTCTGGGATCAGACAGACCGCAGCGGAACCAGGCCGGAAGGATTTCTCTATGGCAGTGAATATGATGATACCAGGATCAATGAAGCGCTGCAGGCAGTAAATCCCAGAGAGGTGGTGCCCATGACAGACCCGGTGGGTCATGGAACCTTTCTGGCCAGTATTGCGGCGGGCAGTCCCGTACCGGAGGAAGAATTTACCGGTGCGGCTCCCTATGCCAGAATTGTGATGGTGAAATTAAAGCCCGCAAAAGATTACCTGCGGGAATTCTTTTTTATTCCGGAAGATGCACAGGCCTTTCAGGAAAATGATATTATGGCGGGAATTGCCTATCTGGATCAGTTTGCGGCAAAGCGCCATATGCCTCTGGTTATCTGCTTTGGGCTGGGGACTAATATGGGAAGCCACACAGGGGTGAGCCTTCTGTCATCTGTGCTGAATCATATCACCCTGCGCAACGGGCGGGTAGCGGTAACAGCCACAGGAAATGAAGGAAATGAGCGCCATCACTATCTGGGAGAGATGGAAAACGGTCAGGAGTATCAGAACGTGGAAATCAATGTGGGAGAAGGGGTGAAAGGGTTTGTGACGGAACTGTGGGCACGGGCTCCCCAGCGGTTTATTGTGGAAATTATTTCTCCCACGGGAGAGCGGATGCCCAGTGAATATATTCTTTCCGGCGGCAGAGAGTATGATTTTCTGTTTGAAAATACTACAGTGACGGTGGATTACAGGATTACCGGGATTTTGGATGGAGCCCAGATTATTTACATACGATTTGTGAATCCCTCCCAGGGCCTGTGGAATATCCGTGTGTTTCCGGAAGTGGAGATGGCCAGTGTATTTCATATGTGGCTTCCCATGCGGGAACTTCTGTCGGGAGATGTGTTTTTTGTACGTTCCAATCCGGACACGACCCTGACGGTACCGGCAACTACCATTGTGCCCATCAGCGTTGGAGCCTATGATTCCAGAGATAACAGTATCTATCTCAAATCCGGCCGGGGATTTACCTCAAATGGATGGGTGAAGCCGGATTTTGTGGCGCCGGGTGTGGGAGTCCTTGGAGCAGGTCCGCGCAACCAGTTTGTGGCAAAGGATGGAACCAGTGTGGCGGCCGCAATTACGTCGGGAGCTGTGGCTTTGCTGCTGGAATGGGGGATTGTGCGTGGAAACTACACCACAATCACCAGTCTGGAGGTGAAAAATGTGCTGATTCGAGGAGCCACCAGAGACAGCAAACGGATCTATCCGGACCAGGCATTTGGCTGGGGATTGTTAAATCTCTATCAGGCATTTGAAGATTTCCGTATTCGTTAGAAAAACAGGGCGTTGCGATCATTCCTGGTTCGCAGCGCCCTGTGCTGTTTGCTTTATTTTGCCGGATTACCGAAAAACATCAGTCCACTTCAATCTTGTCAGATTCCTGGAAAGGTGCCAGGGTGGAAATCATTTTTACGGTTTTGTCATAGCGGTTGATGACATAATGTACTTCTTTGGGTTCAATATGTATCATCTGGCCCTGGGTCAGGGTGTGAGTGGTACCGTCTACTTCAATGTCGATTTTTCCTTCCAGAATATAGAAGTTTTCTTCCATAATATTGTGGTAATGGGCCTTAAAGTCCTGTCCGGCCTGGAACTGTACCACTGCAAAATTGGAACGGGGGCCTTTCATCAGATATTTCGGGCCGCTGTCTCCGAAACGATACTCTCTGTCTTTTTCATCAATAATAAACATAATTTCTCCTCCTTATAATATAATGCTGCGGTGATTCTCCGGTTTCAGACGCCGGGTGCAGACCACATATGTCTGGTAAGTTTCTGATTTGCAAGGTCAAGCTGTTTCTGGTATACCTGACGCCAGTTTTCGTAGAGTTCTGCATATACCCTGGCATTTTCAGGATTGGGCTGATAAGTCTTCTCAATTTTAACCACTTTGCGTACCGTTTCTTCAATATCCGTGTAAATGCCCACGCCCTTGCCTGCAAGAATGGCAGCTCCCAGAGCAGTGGCCTCTTTCACTTTGGGCACATGCACCGGAATATTCAGTACATCAGAGACAATCTGACACCAGAGCGGGCTTTTGGAAGCGCCGGAAGCAAAGATAATTTCCCTGGGATATTCTCCTGTCACAGAAGCCACCAGTTCTACGTTCCCTCTGGTAACCAGCGCTGAGTTCTCCATAATTGCCCGGTAGAAGGTATAGCGGTTGAATTTTTCCGGATCCAGCGCAAAGTTGGTGAAAGTGGGAGCCGCATGTTTCCAGGAAATATAGTTCATAACGTCTGAGAAGGTGCAGAACATGCCGTAACAGCCGGCAGGAATTTTTTCAGCTTCCTGGTTCATCAGGTCGTAGGGATCTCTGCCGGTTTCTTCTGCAAGCTGTTTTTCCATCTGACAGAAGGAGTCCCGGTACCAGCGCATAATCAGGCCGGGATAGAAGGCCAGCGCTTCATACTGCCAGAGATTGGGAAGGGCATGGCAGTTGACCCGTACCCGGCATTCGTCATCTGTTTTTACTACGGATGTATTATATTCAAACTGCCAGAAACTTCCGCCGAACACAGCGCCCTGGCCCTGGGATACCAGTCCCACGCCGATACAGCCCAGCTGTGCGTCGCCGCCCCCTGCCACCACGGGAGTGCCAGAGGCAAGTCCTGTTGCCGCTGCCGCTTCTTCGCTGACAGATCCCACCACGGTACCGCTCTCATATACCTGCGGGAATATGTCTGTTTTCAGGCCGCATTTTTCCATGATGGATGTATCCCAGTCTCTGGTTGCCAGATCAAAGATACCTGTGGTGGAGCCGTTGCTGGGCTCGATGGACATAATACCTGTGAGTTTCAGAATCAGCCAGTCATTGAACATTCCGACGTAAGCTGTTTTATCATAAATTTCAGGCATTTTGTTTTTTACCCAGAGAATACGGGGCAGAGCGCCCAGGGCATAGGTCTGGCCGGATACCCGGTAGATTTCCTTTTCCAGTTCCGGTGATTTCTGAATCAGTTCCACCACTTCATCGTCAGAACGGGCGTCCACATTGGCGCAGGCCCAGAGTTCGTTGCAGTCTTTGTCGTAGAGCAGGATACCCTCCCGCATGCAGGTGGTGGAAATTGCTGCAATTTCTCCGGGATCCGTTCCGGTTTCGGCCAGAACATCCTGAATACAGCCTCTTGCCAGTTCCCAGTTCTGTACCCAGTCAAAATCCATGGAACCCGGAAAACGGGGGTCTTCCCTGTGTTCCCATTCCTGCTGGGAAACACCCAGCTGGTTTCCGTCCAGATCAAAAAGTACGGCGCGGACACTTCCGGTTCCGGCATCTAATGCCATTAAATATTTTCCCATCGTATTACCTCCTGTAAATTTAATTCCCCCAGACAGTGCATAATGCCATGGCTTTGCCTGGCGGTTTGCTGTTTTGTGCTGCGCTAATTCTGCCGCGGGGGTATCTGGCCCTGGCACAGCAGCGCCGCAGTGCTTTCATCTGTAATGAGAATATCCAGATAGCCTCCTTTTAATGCTGCGGTGATAGCCGCCACTTTATGCTTTCCGGCAGATACGCCGATCACATTTTCCAGCTGATGCAGGGTGCTCAAAGGCACGCTTACCAGCCGGGAGTCAATGTCAGTATCCACCAGTCTGCCTTCTTTGTCGATGAAATGGCAGATGAGATCTCCCACGGCTCCTTTCATGTCCAGAAGCAGAAAATCATTGTGGCTTAACATGGAAGATTTTAATATGGTTGCCCTCTGGTCCATGGCTCCGATGCCCACTACGGTCATGCTGGCCAGATTTATCATATTGGTAATTTCCTTAACAGAGCTTTCTTCCCGCATGGCCTGGGCCATTTCCCTGGAAGACATAATCAGGGGAGCGGGAATCAGGTACAGCTTCGCATTGAAAATATTGGTCTCGGAATTGGGCAGATAATACCCCACCCCTCCGGTAAGGGAAACAAAGGAAGCAGATATTTCCAGATTCCGCGCCAGATACTCAATGGTTCTGGAGGAAGTGTCTCCATACCCGAAATTGATGTAGCAGTTGTCGGACACATGATTGGCAATATAAATAGAAGCTGCTTTGGCAATGGTGTCGTTGACTGCAGAGGTATCCGGGTTGGTGGGCACAATGTAGCAGTCCTTCAGATGATATGTTTCCATCAGCCTGGTTTCCAGTTCATGGCGCCGGTCAAGGGCGGAGGAAATACGGAACTGGACGATTCCGGTCTGGCGTGCTTTTTCCAGCAGCCGGATAACCCGCATCCGGGAAATTCCCATCTGGTCGGCAATGGCCTGCTGGGTCATATTTTCCATATAATAGTACCAGGCTGTCTTCATCATTAAATTTTCTTCAAAATCTGTGATAGCATCGTACATAATCGTCGGTTTCCTTTATTAAAATAATATATGAAACTGGAAAGTACCAAATGTAACAAATGTTTAAAGATAAATCATATGTATCTTAAAAACAGTATAACAACCGGAAGGCGAAAAGTCAACGTGTATATCAAAAATAATAGCCTGTAATTTGAAGATTATAGGATTTGTGATAGAAGAAAAGAAAAAACCGGGAAGGTATATTGGAAAAAATACACAATAATTTCTGAATAAAAGGAAGAAAATTGGGGAAAAAGTGTTTTGGGTATTGACAAATAATGAAATTGCATTTATGATTATTCTATAAAACAAAATATTATCGAGCAAACATATGTTGATTTGGAATGGGGGAAAGGAAATGCAAACCGCTGAAACATCAAGAGAAAAGAACGTACTGCTGTCCATCCAGAATATACATAAATCTTTTGGCCTGAATCAGGTGCTGAAAGGTATCAATATGAAGCTGCAGGAAGGGGAAGTCCTCTCTTTAATAGGAGGAAACGGTGCAGGCAAGAGTACCCTGATGAAGATTATTATGGGTATTTATCAGCCTGATGAGGGCTGTATTTATATGAAAGGCAGCCAGGTACACCTTACGAAACCTTCCGTTGCCCTGGCCAACGGAATTTACATGGTGCCTCAGGAACCCATGCTGTTTCCGAATATGACGGTGGAGCAGAATATCATAATCGGATTTGAGGAAAAGCCTGCGGAACTCCGCAGAAGACTGATTGCCCAGATGGAAGAAGTGGGCTGGAAGATGGATCTGAACCGTAAGGCCAGCAGCCTGTCCATTGCGGAACAGCAGCTCGTGGAAATTTTAAGAGGACTGCTCAGGCAGGCCCGGATACTGATTCTGGATGAGCCTACCAGCGCCCTTACCTTCGATGAGGCGGAGAGCCTGTTTAAATGCGTGAATGACCTGCGTTCTAAAGGAATCGGAATTATCTATATTACCCACAGGCTTGCAGAGGTATTTGAGATTTCCACCAGTGTTGCAATTATGCGGGATGGCGTGATTACCCTCAGCGGCCAGGTAAGTGAATTTACAAAAGAAGCCCTGGTGAAGGGCCTGCTTCCCGCTGACAGTGAGAAGGAGAAAGAGGAAGCGGAAGAAACCAGCCATGAGATTGATTATAAGAATCAGAACCCGATTCTGGAACTGAAGAATTTCAGCGGTTACGGATTCAACAATATTTCCCTGAAGCTGTATCCCGGTGAGATCCTGGGTGTGGCAGGTGTGGTGGGAGCGGGACGTACCGAGCTTGCCACAACCATATTCGGCATGGACCAGGTACTGGGAGGAAAAGTTATTCTGGACGGAAAGGACATTACCGGCCTTTCCACCCGGAAAGTGCTGGAGGCCGGACTGAACTATGTGCCGGAGGACAGACATCTCCACGGGCTGTTCAAGATTGCGGATGTTGCACAGAACACCACTTCCGCACTGCTGTCGCAAAAGTCCATGGGCAGGTTTTTGCTGAATCGGAAAAAAGAAAAAGAAGTGACACAGAAATACATAGATGATTTCCGCATTAAGGTAACGGGGCAGGCACAGCTTACCGGAAGTCTTTCCGGCGGAAATCAGCAGAAAATTGTAATTGGACGGAGCCTTTCCACTGCGCCCAAAGTAGTAATTCTGGATGAACCCACCCGCGGAATTGACGCCGGGGCCAGAGGAGATGTGTATTCCATTATCCATCATCTTCGGAAACAGGGAGTATCGGTTCTTCTGATTTCTTCCGATATGGAAGAACTTGTGGAACTTTCAGACCGGGTGGTGTCTGTATTCCAGGGCCGCATCAACGCGGAGTTTCAAAAAGCGGATATCAATCAGGATAATCTGATGGCGGCAGCTTTTGACGTTAAGACGGAGAAAGGAGTGGGAGCATGAAGTACATTAAAAAACTCACAAAGGCGAGGGAATTCAGCAGCCTGCTGTTTTTAATCGTACTGTTTGCCATTGTGGGCTGCATCAACATAAACTTTCTGGCGCCTTCCAGTATCGCAGCATGTTTTAATGACAGCGTGGTATTTACTCTGCTGGCAGTGGGTATGGCATTTGCCATTTTTATAGGAGAGATTGACGTTTCCGTAGGAGCCAATCTGGGATTTACCGCGTCTGTGGTAGGTTCTCTGCTGCGGGACGGACACAACTGGATCTTCTGCTTTGCAGTGGGAATTTTAATCGGCGCAGCCATCGGCCTGATCAATGGATTTGGAGTGGCAGTGCTGAAAATCCCATCCCTGATTTTTACCCTTGGTACCAACGGAATTTTACGCGGTCTGATTTATGTGTATACCAACGGTGCATGGGTGGAAAACCTGCCGGCTCCCTTTACCGCATTTGCGGCAAAACCGCTGGTGGCAAATCTGACAGTATTTTATACGGTAACGATTCTGGCGGTGATTGTAATACATATTATGCTGACCAGGACGAAAAAGGGAAAATATTTTATTGCAGTGGGTGACAATGAGGGCGGTGCCCTTCTGGTTGGAATTCCCACGACCCGTACTAAAATCACAGCTTATGTGCTCTGCGGTGTTTTTGCAGCCATAGCAAGTATTTTATATGCTTCACGAATTGGATTTATCACAGCCATAGCAGGAAACGGTTATGAGATGAAAGCTATCGCAGCCTGTGTAATCGGAGGCATCAGCCTTTCGGGAGGACTGGGAAGCGTAATTGGAGCTTCCATCGGCGCGGTTATTATGTCAAGTGTCAGCCGTATTCTGGTATTTATGGGATTTTCTTCTGATTACGATAATACGATTACCGGCGTTATGCTGATTACAATTGTGGTTCTGGATGCCCTTATGCAGAGAAATGCGGCGGAGCGGATCCGACGGGAGCGTCTGAAAGCCAGAGCGGCAAATGTGTCGGGAAATAAAGGAGGTGAACAGGCATGAAGGCGAAGAAATTTTTAAGCTGGGAAATGTTTCTTCTGATTATTCTGATTCTGGAATTTGTCATATTTGGAGCAAAGAATCCCAAGTTTTTGATGCCGAGAGTGTTGTTTGCCAGTGTAAATGACTTTATTGCCATATGTTTTATTGCACTGTTCGTAACCTTTGTTATGATTACCGGAGGAATTGATATTCAGGCAGCTTCCATTGTAGGCCTTACTTCTATTATTATTGGTGTGGGCTGGCAGGACGGAGGCATGAATATCTGGGTGGCGTCCATTCTTGCCATTGTGGCAGCGGCAGTTTGCGGAGCCCTTTCCGGATTCTTTATCGCCTACTGCGGCGTGCAGGCCATGGTGGTCACGCTGGGCGGAAGTTTCCTGTATGCAGGATTTGCATTGCTGGTGTCTAACTTTTCCGCTTCGGAGGCTTACCAGGGAATCAGCGGATTTCCCGACAGTTTTAAGATTATTTCCAAGTTCAAGCTGTTTGGCGTAATACCGAGTCAGCTCCTGGTGTTTATCGTACTGATTATCATTGCCTATATTCTGCTTCACAGGACAAAATACGGAAGAAGTATTTTCCTGGTGGGTATCAATCAGGAGGCGGCAGAATATTCCGGCATCAATACCAGGCTTGTAATTTTAAGTACCTATGTATTGTCGGCAGTCAGCGCAGCCTTTGCGGGAATTATGCTTACTTCCTATCTGGGAACCGCCAAAAGTGATCTGGGTGCGAACCTGACGCTGAATATTATTACAGCGGTGGTGCTGGGCGGTACCCTCAGTACAGGAGGAAAGGGAAGTGTAATCGGAACTGCCCTGGCCGCTCTGGTTATCGGTATTTTAAGATTTGGTCTTTCCCTTTGTTTCCGGGTGAATACCCAGTACCTGGATATTCCGGTGGGAGTTCTGCTTCTTGTGGTAGTTATCGGCCGGGCTATTGTATCCAGACCGGAGACAGCAGCATTTTTCAAAAAGCTGAAGAAGGAATCATAAGTTTATTCATGGCATAAGCCATTGGATATAGTATAAAAAGGAGGAAAAAGCAATGAAAATGAAAAAAGTTTTGTCACTCGCACTTGCATTATCCCTGGCTCTTTCACTGACAGCCTGCGGCGGAAATAATGCAGACACTTCCACTCCCGCAAAAGAGGATTCCAACACAGAAGCGGATGATTCGGCAAAAGACGATGTGGAAGAAAAAGAAACTCCGGAAGAAAACGCTGACGACGGCGAAACAGCAGATGACACATCTTCTGAAGGCGGCGCAGATGTTTCCGGTAAGACGGTTGTATTTATCCCGAAGGTAACCGGTAATGCATTCTTTGAAGCAGCAAACGACGGTGCTCAGAAATATGCGAAAGACTGGGGCTTCACGGTTGAATACGAAGGAAGCGCAACAGCAGGTACAGCAGAGCAGGTAGAAGTAATTAACAAGGCAGTAGCAAGCGGCGCAGACGCAATCTGCATTTCCACCGTAGACGCAGCAGGCGTAAGAGATGCATTAATGGAAGCAAAAGACGCAGGCGTTGCTGTATGTACCTGGGACTCTGACGCAGAAGCAGACGCACGTGCGCTGATGGTATCTCAGGGTACTCCTGAAATCCTTGGCCAGATGCTGGTAGACATGTCCGTAGACGCTCTGAAGAAACGCGGCGTGGATCCGGAAAAAGATGAAGTAAACTATGTATGGCATTATTCACAGGCAACTGTTACAGACCAGAACTCCTGGCAGGTGGCAGGCGAAGCTATTATCGCAGAGAAATATCCGAACTGGAAAAAGGTTGCTGACAACTATTACTCCAACCAGGATGCGGAACAGGCAGTTACCACAGGTGCGGCAATTCTGGACGCTTATCCGGACATTGACCTGATTATCTGTAACGACTCCACAGCGCTTCCGGGCCAGTTAAAAGCAGCTCAGAACAAAGGTATTACAAAAGACGATATGACCATTACCGGTTTTGCAACTCCTCAGGCTATCAAAGAATACTGCGAAGCAGGCGTTCTGTATGAATGGGGTCTGTGGGACTGCGGAATCCAGGGTGCTCTTGGATGTTATCTTGCAGCTTACATAGCAGCAGGCAATGATGTGGCAGTTGGCGACAAGATTAATGTACCTGGAATCGGCGAAGTTGAAGTTATGGCAAATGACTGCCTGAACGAAGGCGACACAACAGCCGACAAGAACAACGGTGTTGTTCTCCTTCCGGAACGTGTAATCTTTGATGAAACAAATGTAAATGACTATAACTTCTAAAACAAAGTGAAGTAGTTGCAGCAGGGAAGGTATCAGAACTGCTGCAGGTGATTTGGAGAGCAGCCACCGTTTCATATGTAAACAGTGGTTGCTTTCTGTAAAAAGACAGGAGGCTGAATAAAAATGGCAGATGTAGATGGCTTAAAAGTGGCGAAAGATTATAAAGTTTCCGTACCTTTTGCAAATCAGGGAAATTTCCATGTAAAGGGTGCCAACAACCTGGACTGGGGTATGAAAAAGCACCTTTCCAATATTTTTGACCCGGCAAGCGGCAATACAGTGATGTTTGCCTTTGACCACGGATATTTCATGGGCTCTACCGCAGGACTGGAAAGACTGGATATTCTGATTCCTCAGTTAATTCCATACGTGGATGTACTGATGGGAACCAGAGGAGCTCTTCGTACCTGTGTTCCGCCGGAATGCCGCAAAGGAATCGCCCTTCGTACCACTTCCGGTTCTTCCATGCTGGAAGATGATCTTTCCCATGAAGTAGTTGCAGTGGATATTGAAGATGCAATTCGTATGAATGCAGACTGTATGGCAATCCAGACCTTTATCGGTGCAGACGGACAGCTTTCCAGCCTGGACAATCTCTCAAAGACCGTCAATGCAGGACTTCGCTACAGCATTCCTACCATGGGCGTGGTGGCAGTAGGAAAGCAGATGGAGCGGACAGACCGGTTCTTTAAGCTGGCAACCAGAATTCTGGCGGAGCTGGGCGCGAACATCATTAAAACCTATAACTGTGAAAACTTTGAAGAAGTAGTGGCAGCCTGCCCGGTACCTATCGTAGTGGCAGGAGGCAAAAAACTTCCGGAGAAGGAGGCCCTGACCCTGGCTTACGAAGTAATCAGCAAGGGCGCAAGAGGTGTTGACATGGGACGTAATATTTTCCAGAGTCAGGATCCGGTGGCAATGGCACAGGCGGTAAATATGGTGGTACATAAAGGCGCTACCGATAAAGAAGCCTATGAATTCTTCCTTGACACCAAAAAGGACTGAATATAAAATAAAGTTCTGGCAACTATATGTATCACAGGAAAAACGGTTGGATTTCCTGTGTGATAAAAGACATGATTCCCCGGTTTCATACAGATGTGGAACCGGGGTTTTAAAGTTTTACGGGAGTTTGCGAAGCAGCAGAAAGGAAGGTGGCGCAGGATGAAATATGCAGTTGTTGCGGCATCTGTGTTTGCCGGAGATTTTTTTCTGAAAAAGCATATGGAAGAACAGCGGGATATGCAGGAAAGAACAGAAATCCTGGGAGGGAAACTGGTGCTGAAAAAATATCATAACAGAGGGGCGGCGCTGAATTTTATGGAAAAACGGCCGAAACTGGTGAAAGGAGTCAGCGGAGGAATTCTTCTGGCTTTGAGCCTTCTGTGGTCTGGTATGTTACGAAAAGAGAAAAATCCCGGTGTACTGGCGGGGCTGAGCCTTGCTTTAGGAGGCGGAGCCAGTAATCTTCATGACCGTATTATGAGAGGATACGTGGTGGATTATTTCAGTTTCCGTACGCCCTGGAAAAAACTGAATCAGATCGTGTTCAATCTTTCGGATATGTGTATTTTCCTGGGATGCTTTCTGATTATTTTCTCCGGAAGAGACCTTTTCGCGTATCAGCCGGAATGAAAAAGATCTTCCCGGAAAAGAAAAAACTGCTGTAAACACTGTATTCAGTGCTTACAACAGTTTTTTTTAATCAATTATAATCATCAATATTCTAATATCATAATAAAAACAAAAAATTCTATATTATTGACAAAGGCACATTGTGAAAAAACTGATTAAATTAATGAACTACAGTTACGTTTACAGCCTGGGGTCCTTTGGAACCTTCTGTAACATCAAACTCTACTGCAGCACCTTCTTCCAAGGATTTGAAGCCTTCCATATTCAGTCCGGAATAATGAACAAATACGTCATTTCCGGATTCATCGGAAATGAAGCCGTATCCTTTTTGGTTATTAAACCATTTTACTGTACCCTGCATGTCACTACCTCCAATAAATAATAAAATCATCATATGCTATAGTTATTTATAGCATGGGACAATGGTAACATATAAAGTGAAAAAAGTAAAGGAATATTCCAGTAAATTTTAAAAAAATTGTAAAAAATGGTTGTTAATACGAAATTCAACCCTTGACAGACGGATTTTGGCACAGAAAAAAGAACATACGTTTTGCAATGTCCGTGAAATGGTTCCTCCAGAGTAAAATCGGACGTTACACATGGGAAGCCAGCGGTTCTACGGCAATCCCGTGTTTCCGGAAAAACAGTTTTACCATGTCGTCCCATCCGTGCTCCAGAGATTTGTCCATGGAAAAAATGCGGCAGGAAATTCCTGTGGTACAGATAAGCTGCTGATTCTGATATTTCAGATTCAGGTACATGCCGGAAACATCTTCAGCAGAAAATCCGCTGTTTATGGATGAAACAGTCCGTTTCAGATTTTCGGCAGAAAGCAGGAATACGAATTTGAAAGAGGAGGGCGGACGCTTTCCCCTGATTATCTGGAAACATACCGGACGTACCAGAGAGAAGGGAATATATGATTCCTGAGCCACCAGTTCGTAATGTTCGTCTTCCGGGCTGAAAAAGTCAGCTCTGGCATGTCCGTCTAACAGATATGTCATGCAGGTGGTAATGGAACCTTCGGACAGCAGAAAACTGTCAAAGGTATCTGTGCGTAACAGTATATTCATAAATTCTTTTACATCCAGAATGGAAAGTGCAGTCATATGATACCTCCGGGATATAAAACAGTTGTGTGAAACATGGAACATTATATTACAGAATCGCTAAAAACACAAGGATGATATGGTAGAAATGAAAAGACAAATGTGATATAATATGCACTGGACAGATCTGAGTGCAAAACAATACGAAATAATTATAACAGAATAGATTTCAGGAGGCAGAGCATGGAACAGACAGAACAGAAATTATTCAGATTGCTGGAAAAGGGAACCAGTGCGGTTCTGGTGGTACGGGAAGCGGAGAGACAGCTTAAGGAGGCAGGATTTGAAGAACTGCAATTCAACCAGACCTGGGGGCTGTCGGAAAATGGAAAATATTATGTGAAGCATCACGATACCACCCTGTTTGCCTTTACCACAGGAGAACAGGCTGAACCCCGGAATAAAATTCGTATCGGCGCGGCCCATACGGATTTTCCATGTTTGAGAATAAAACCCAGTCCCGATGTATCTGCCGGCGGATACGGGCAGGTCAATACAGAAGTGTATGGAGGAGCCATTTTAAACACCTGGCTGGACAGACCTCTGAGCATTTCCGGACGAGTGGCGGTGGAAAGCAAAGATGTGATGCATCCGGACATGCGTTATCTTTCTGTGGAAAGGCCTTTGTTCGTGATTCCCAATCTGGCCATTCATATGAACCGTGATGTAAATAAAGGGGTGGAACTGAATAAACAGACAGATATGCTCCCCATTCTTGGCCTGCTGGGAGAAGAAAAAGAAGAACATATGCTGATGAAATTCCTGGCAGAGGAACTTAAGGTGGAAGAAGAAAAGATACTGGACTATGAACTGTGGGTATACTGTATGGAAGAGCCCCGGTATCTGGGGCGACAGCAGGAATTTATCCTTTCCCCCAGACTGGATAATCTGACCTCGGTGCAGGCCCTTCTCACAGGCCTTACAGAAAGCCGGCCGGCCCGCGGGCTGAATGTTGTGGCTTTATTTGACCATGAAGAGGTGGGCTGTTATACAAAGCAGGGGGCAGGCTCCATGATGCTGCTGAATCTTCTGGAAAAAATCCATGACAGTCAGGGAAAATCTGCAGCCCAGACCAGGGAAAGCCTGTATGACGCCTTTTTACTGTCACTGGATGTGGCTCATGGCCTTCATCCCAACCAGATGGGAAAAATGGATATTACAAATAAACCGGTGCTGGGAAAAGGGCTGTGTATCAAAGAGGCTTCCTCCCAGTCCTATGCCACAGACTGTGAGGCGGTGGCAGTTGTGGAACAGATTTGCAGGAGAAATAAAATTCCTTATCAGAAATTTGTGAATCGTTCCGATATGCCGGGCGGAGGGACCCTTGGCTCTATTGCTTCGGCCATTCTTCCGGTGCGGACGGTGGATGTGGGAGTGCCTCTGCTGGCCATGCATTCCGCAGTGGAAACCATGGGCGCTGCCGATATGAAATCTCTGACCAGTCTGGTCACCGCATTTTTTCAGGCGTAACCGGAACAAAGGGAGCAGATTCCCTTCAACAGGTCCGTAATTTTGGACGCATAATATAATGTAAGGAAGGTAGTTGGAAATGAAACTGATAAGAGGCAGGGTGCTCCTGCTGCTTCTCATAATCTTATCCGGCAGTGTGATGAACGCCTGTTCTGCTGATGTGATACAGAACATTCTGCCGGAAGGCAGGGAGTCAGAAAGCGTTCCCATAGACGAAAACAAACAGAAAGCGGAAACGCCCAGGGCAGACACAAAGCAGATTGCTCCGCCTCCGGAGCCGCAGGAGATTTCCACAGGAAAATATGCTTACGATCACCTGACGGAGGAGGAACGGGTGGTCTATGACGAAATGCTGACGGCAATTCTGAACCATGATGAAAAAATAAAACTCTCAACCACAGACCTGGATTTGATGCGCAGGGCCTACACAGCAGTGTGCGGAGATTATGGCGGCCTGTTCTGGGTGGAGGGATATGTTTTTACCAGATATACCAAAGGGGAAGAACTGGTGAGTCTGGAATTTGCCCCGAAATACACCATGACAGTGGAAGAGCGGCAGAATACCCAGATTCAGATTGACGAGATTGTAGGAGCCTGGCTTGCCGGAATTACAATAAATCATACGGATTATGAGAAAGCAAAATACGTTTATGAGCTGCTGGCCCTCAATACGGAATATGTACAGGATGTGGAAGACAGCCAGAATATTATCAGCGTATTCCTCAGGCAGCAGACAGTATGCCAGGGATATGCCTGTGCTGTTCAGTATCTGCTGAACCAGCTGGGCGTACAGAGTGTGATTGTATCCGGCGTGGCTCTGGGAGAGGCCCATGCCTGGAACCTGATCCGGCTGGACGGAGAATATTACTATATGGATGCCACCTGGGGAAATAACGGTTATCGGAACAGGGAAGGACTGGAAACCTCTTTTATTGACTATAATTATATGGCCATGACTACCGGAGAAATGCTGATGGGCCATGTGCCGGATGAAGGGCTGGAACTGCCATCATGTACCGCTGTGACAAATAATTATTACCGGAAAGAGGGAACCTGGATTGAAACATGGGAACCGGAGGCCATGGGAGCCATTCTGTCAGATGCCTGGATGCAGGGCCGGGTGGTAACCCTGCGGTTTGCAGATGATTTTCTGAAAAAGCAGGCATTCCGGTATTTTATTGAAGAAGGGTTTATTGCAGATTACTGCAATGGAATTACGGAAGTAAATTATATCGAAGACGATATGTGGAAGGAAATCAGTTTCTGCTTTAACTGATTTCAGAAAATCTGTATTTCAGATGGAGTGTCAGAGGGAAATTTTGAAATTTCTTTCCGGCGCTCCTTTTATCTTACGGGAAATGTCCGCAGTGAGCAATTCCCCTCAGGACTGAGAGGCAGGGAAAATGAAGTGGGCCTGCCTGCTTTGTTATGAAAAATAGGGCTTTTCAAAACCTGATATTTATGCTACTATAAAGTAGTATTAAAAACCACATAAAATAATGACTGGAATATAAGAAAACTGTATTAAATATCGAATATCATGTGGAATAATACTATATCAGGAGGAAAGACATGAACTATAAAATTGTAGTGGACAGTTGCGGGGAGCTGCCGGGGAAGTTAAAAGAGGACGGGCGTTTTGAAAACGTACCTCTGGAAATGTCTGTGGATGATTACAGGATTGTGGATGATGAAACCTTTGATCAGGCTGATTTTTTAAGACGGGTGGCGGCAAGCCCCAACAGCCCAAAATCAACCTGTCCTTCGCCGGAACAATATATGTCAGCTTTTGACTGTGAAGCCGGGCATGTTTATGCAGTTACCCTTTCTTCTCAGCTCAGCGGCTCGTACAACAGCGCTGAAATTGGCCGGAAACTGTATCTGGAAGAAAAGGGGCAGAAACAGATTCATGTGTTTGACTCCAGATCTGCTTCTGTGGGTGAAACGCTGATTGCCATGAAGATTCAGGAATGTGAAGAGGCGGGACTGGCCTTTGAAGAAGTGGTGGAGAAGGTGGAAGCATTTATTACAGGAATGAACACTTCTTTTGTGCTGGAGAACCTGGAGACGCTCAGGAAGAATGGGAGGCTCAGTAATATCAAGGCATTTGTGGCGGGAGCACTGAACATCAAGCCGGTAATGGCCGGAACCGCCGAGGGAACCATCAGCCAGATTGGCCAGGCCAGGGGCATTGGAAAAGCAGTGGACAAAATGATTCACGACCTGATTGCCAAAACAGTGAATCCTCAGGAAAAAATATTTGCAATTTCTCACTGCAACTGCCCGAAAAGAGCAAAAGAGGCAGCAGAGAAAGTGAGAAAACTGGCAGAATTTAAAGAAATATTTGTGATAGATACTGCCGGAATCAGCAGTATGTATGCCAATGACGGCGGCATTATTATGGCAGTGTAACGAAGCGGACACATGAGATGTAAAATGCAATATTAAAAGGAACAGTAATCATATTTAAAATATGGCAACTGTTCCTTTTTTCGGACTATGGGGCCTGCCGGGAGGCAGAGCAGACATGGTGAAAATTATTCTTCTATGTAGGCCGCTTTATCCAGAGCTGACTGGATAGCGTTCAGCAGTACCATGGAAGTATATTGGTTGTCATCTCCATAGGAAATATTTTCCAGGGACTGCTTTTCGTAAATCTGTCTGGTAAGGTTATCCAGTGCAGGCTGCATCAGAGGATACATGGCGGCAGTGGCTTCATCCAGATTTACCAGTGTGACGGAATTGATGTGGTTGTCATCTACCACAACCTCTACATCTATGGCGTTGTCATTTAATTGTATGGAGGAAGTATAGACCCCCGCCGTATATTTCATGGTTTCTTCCGTATCTTTGTCTTTGTTATCCGGCAGGAACATAAAAATCAGCAGTAAAATCAGCAGAATTCCAAGCACGGCAAAAATAGCTGTATAGACCACTTCTTTTAGATGCAGAACAACAATTTTGGTTTTTGAACTCACAGGATTCCTCCTTAATCTCTCTTTGAATTACTATATGAAAGAAAAAAGGAAAATATGCTATTGACAAAAAAGGAAATTTATAGTATCATGTTTTCAGACATGCGATAGTGGCGTAGTTGGTAACGCGCGACCTTGCCAAGGTCGAGACCGCGGGTTCGAGCCCCGTCTATCGCTTTTATGGATAGCAGCCGCAGACTTAAGGATTTTCCAGTAGAATCAAAGGTTTGCGGCTGTTTTTGTATGGTGTTTTATGAGTTTTAATCATACCATATTAGCAATAATAATAATTTTTTTGTCATGGAATTTGTCATGATTCGTAAGAAGTAAAGATAATCGGAATCTCGTACTGTGTGACTGCTGAAAACTCAGGTATCCTTCTGATATCCTTATCGGAGGGGATATCACTGAGATGGTATTTTTTCATTTCCGTTCCCTCCTGTTTGGCTTGTTTTTCCCTGCTATGGCTATGTAATATATGATAATAGACGAAAATGCAATGTATAATAATACACAAAAATAGATGATAAGAACAAGGGCTTTGCGGTACCATTTGCTACACAGGAATAGACGTTGACAAACAAATAAAAATCTATTATCATATACTGTATCAGAAAGGCGGTGAAATCATGAGCGGAACTATAAATAAAATTCCATATGGAATGAACGGAATTATAGACTTTTCCCGATTGTGGGAATTGCTGGAGCGAAAAGGATATAATAAGCAGTGGCTTAAAAATAACGGTATCCATTCCAATACAGTAGCAAAGTTGACAAAAAATGAAAATGTGACTTGTGAGGTTATCGCTAATTTATGTAATCTATTAAACTGCCAGACGTGGGAAATCATGGAATATAAAAAGAAAACCAAAGAAAATAATAATACATGATAATAGACTATTGACAAATACACAATAATAGACTATACTATGATTAGTCCAGAGATACAGGACTAATAACCCGAAAGGGAGAAAGGAGAGCAGATGGAAGTTATGGGAATGACAGACAATCAGTGGAAGGACAATTTAAGAGGACAGCTTGAAAATTGGGAAGATGTAGAAGAACTCTTGCAGTCCGGAAAGGTTGAGGAAGCCTTAAAGAAAATTAAGAGGGTTAAGGACAGAATCAGCAAAGGCTTAGAGGATTAAGTCAAGGGAAAACTGAAAAGGGCGGCATCACACAGGCCGCCCGATTCACAGAAATTATAACAGATTTTAGCCTATAAGTCAAAATCCAGGAGACAGAACAAATATGGAGACCTGGAGCTATGACGAATCTGGTTACGCTCTGAACCCGGACGAAAAGAGTATGGCAGTCAGGAGCGTTGCTGAACCAGTTTCATATGACGGGGACGGAGAACCAGAAGACTGGAGAGCAGACGGTTTTTTTAATAGTATGGGAAATACAGAAAAAAGTTTGCGGATTTCAGGAACTTTATTTTTGTATTTCCGAAATACCCTTTACTTTTCCACACCGAGAATATCCTCCACGCCGCAGTCCAGATAAATGCAGATTTTTTCCAGTATGTCAAAACTGATTCTGGTGGTTCTGTTATGATTCAGGTTTCTGAGGGTGGTAATGGAAATGCCGGTATCTTTGGCCATTTTATTCTGTGAGATTCCCTTGCGATCCAAAATTTCGCTCAACATAATTTTCATAAAAACACCTCGTTTCTGTGGAGCTGCCGGGAATGGCAGGTTTTATCTTCTTAGTAGAAAACACCTTGTTACGCTAACGTGTGAAAGTATTTCCTGTAAGATAAAAAATAATGATGCGCGCTCGCACAAGAGGTAAAATATTGCTTCGCAATTGTGCTAAAACGCGATACGTTCAGCATACTGCGTATGCTCTGACGCACCGCAAATGGCGCAGCTCGCGGGGGTGATGTTTATTGCTGCGCAATTCGCTCGCGCGCAGAGAATGCGCATAGCGCATCCTTTTTTATACAGTTTTTCCAGAATGGACAGGAATATGCACGGGCAGTTTCTGAAAAACAGATTAATGGTTGGGAATATGGGGAAACTGCACCGGATTCAGACAGTACAGCAGGCAAAAAGGAGCAAAAAAGATGGAAAAAGAAACATATTTAAAATTATGGCTTCAGGAAGAAGAACAGGCCCATATCCATGGCTGGGACTTTTCCCATATTAATGGGAAATATGAAGAAGAACAGGATCTGCCCTGGAATTACAGGGAAACAGTCAGATATTATCTGAAACCGGAGCAGAAACTCCTTGATGTGGAAACCGGAGGAGGGGAATTTCTGTTATCTCTCAATCACCCCTGCTGTAATCTGGCGGCTACGGAAAATTATCCGCCGAATGTGGAATTATGCAGGAAAAAATTACTGCCCCTGGGAATTGATTTTCAGGAAGCAGACGGAGGCGGCAGACTGCCCTTTCCTGACGAAAGTTTTGATTTGATTATCAACCGCCATGGGAATTTTAATCCCGCTGAAACAGCGCGGCTGTTAAAAAAGGGCGGTATATTTATCACGGAACAGGTGGGAGCGGAAAATGACCGGGAACTGGTGGAATTACTGCTCAGTGATGTGCCGGACCTTCCGTTTCCGGATCAGTATCTGAACATAGCGGAACAGAATTTCCGGGCAGAGGGGCTTTCCATTATAAAAGCAGAGGAAGCCTTTCGTCCCATAAAATTTTGGGATGTGGGAGCCCTTGTCTGGTTTGCCCGTGTCATTCCCTGGGAATTTCCGGGATTTTGCGTGAAGGACTGTCAGGAAAATCTGTATCGTGCACAGGAACTGCTGGAACGGGAAGGTGTAATAGAAGGAAAAATTCACAGATTTCTTCTGGTTGTTCAGAAATGATGTAAAAGGACAGGTGGCAGAGCTGCCTTATGTATTCTGCAGACAGGGCACTGCCGCGCTGAGGCGTGAAAGCACTTTTCTTCAGAATAATAATTAAAACAGGCAGCGCGGGCAGATTATGTTTATTGCTGTCCGCGCCCTGTAAGGCAGCCGATTCTCTCAGAATGGAGAGGTTTACAGGAAAGGTAAACAGAATTTTATTCAGCGGCTTCCTCTTCTGCATACAGGCCGCTGATATAATCGTTTAATGCGCTTAAATCAACTTCTGTCTGGGTGGGAGTTTTTTCATCTTCTTTATGGAAATACCCGAAAGCGGAATATCCCAGCCATCCCACAATGGCAACACCAACTACGGTACTACTTATGGTAAGGGCCGTGCGCTTCATTTTCTCACGTTTCATGATTTTTTTCCGATTGGCTTTTTCTTCCTTATATCGGTCTACTTTTTTCTGACTCATAATCATTCTCCTTGCAATTTTCTTAAATGAGCTGTCCGTCAGCTTTCAATCTTCTACAGTATACACCATTTCTGTGAAAAAATCTTTAAAAAATACAAAAAAAACAAAAATCAGAATGTTCCCCTTATTTTTTATCAGGGCAGACGGGGGATTTATTGCATTGATACAACGGTAAAAGTATGTTATGATGATTCGAACAAAGAGAAAGAACACAAAAACAGAAAACATGCAGAATAAGGAGAAAGCAATGAGTTTGGCAGATCATATTTTTATAGAAATGTGCCAGGATATTCTGGACAACGGTGTCAGCACAGAGGGAGAAAAAGTGCGTCCCCACTGGGAGGACGGAGCCAGCGCCTATACGATTAAGAAATTTGGTGTGGTCAGCCGCTATGACCTGTCTCAGGAATTTCCGGCAATTACCCTGCGCAAAACAGCCATTAAGAGCTGTACCGACGAAATGCTCTGGATCTGGCAGAAAAAATCCAATAATATTAAGGAGCTGAACAGCCATATCTGGGATGAATGGGCAGATGAGACAGGCTCCATCGGAAAAGCGTACGGTTATCAGATGGGAGTAAAACATCGGTACAGCGAAGGGATGATGGACCAGGTAGACCGGGTGATTTACGATTTGAAGCACAATCCCTACAGCCGGAGAATTATGACCAATCTCTATGTCCATCAGGATCTGAGCGAGATGAATCTCTATCCCTGCGCCTACAGTATGACCTTTAATGTGACCCGGAAGCCGGGACAGGAAAAACTGACACTGAATGCAGTGTTAAACCAGCGTTCTCAGGATATACTGACAGCCAATAACTGGAACGTGTGCCAGTATGCGGTGCTGATGCATATGCTGGCGCAGGTCTGCGGTATGGAAGCAGGAGAACTGTTGCATGTGATTGCAGACGCCCATATTTATGACCGGCATATTCCGCTGGTTCGGGAACTGATTGGCCGGGAAACCCATCCGGCGCCGGAATTCTGGCTGAATCCGGAAATTAAGGATTTCTATCAGTTTACCAGAGAGGACGTAAAGCTGATAAATTATGAAACAGGGCCGCAGATTACGGATATTCCCGTAGCGGTTTAGAAAATCCTGCATGAGTTCTGGCAGGAAACAGACGAAGTTTTTGATTTGGACAGGAGGACAGACAATGAACCTGATTGCGGCAGTAGACAAAAACTGGGGCATCGGCATGGACAACAGGCTGCTGGTGCGGATTCCCGAAGATATGAAGTCTTTTCAGAAAATGACCACGGGAAAAGTGGTGGTAGTGGGAAGGAAAACACTGGAAACCTTTCCAGGGGGCCAGCCGTTGAAAAACAGAACGAATATTGTGCTGACCCAAAACCGGGAGTTTCAGGTAAAAGGCGCCCAGGTGGTGCACAGTATGGAGGAACTTCTGGAAGAACTGAAACAGTATGACAGTCAGGATATCTATATTGTGGGCGGGGAAAGTGTTTACCGGCAGATGGTAGATTTGTGCGATGTGGCCCATATAACGAAAATTGATTACGAATATGCGGCAGACGCCTGGTTTCCCAATCTGGATGAGAGAGAGGAGTGGGAGCTGACGGCAGACAGTGAGGAGCAGACATATTTTGATCTGGAATACTATTTTCTGAAATATGAGAAAAAGGTAAAAGAGGCAGAATAATATGGAAAATTTTATGTTCAGTCTCAATGTGACCATTCCCATTTTTCTGGTGATGGTACTGGGCTGGGGGCTGAAGCAGACCGGAATGCTGAATGATAATTTTGTGACAGTGGCAAATAAATTTAATTTTCAGGTGACTCTGCCGGTATTGCTGCTGCGGGATATTTCTTCTGTGGATATTCGGGCGGTATTTGATCTGAATTATGTGCTGTTCTGCGCTGCTGCAAGCTCTGCCTGTTTCTGGTTAATCTGGGCCGGAACAAAACTGTTTCTGAAAGACCGGTACATGACGGGAGCTTTTGTACAGGCCTCCTTCCGCAGCAGCGCGGCGGTGATGGGACTTGCCTTTATTCAGAATATCTATGGGACGTCCGCCATGGGGCCTCTGATGATTTTGGGTGCAGTGCCCCTCTACAATATATATTCTGTGATTGTGCTGACCTTTGAGGGGCAGCAGAGTCAGAACGCGGACAAAAAAGGAAAAATCAGGGAAGCCTGTACAAATATTCTGAAAAATCCAATTATTATCAGTATTTTCCTGGGCCTTCTGCTTTCTCTGGGAAATATCCGGTTTCCGGTGATGGTGGATAAAACCATAAACAGTGTGGCTCAGATGGCCACGCCGCTGGCGCTGGTTACGCTGGGCGCAGGGTTTGAGGGGAAAAAAGCCCTGACAAAACTGAAACCCACACTGGCAGCTTCTTTTGTGAAACTGGCGGCACAGCCGCTGATCTTTGTACCAGTGGCTCTGGCCCTGGGATTTCGGGGAGAAAAGCTCACAGGGATTCTGATTATGCTGGCCTCACCCACTACGCCAAGCTGTTATATTATGGCGAAAAATATGGAAAACGACGGGACGCTGACAGCCAGTATTGTAGTAGCCACCACACTGCTTGCGTCTTTTACCCTGACAGGATGGATTTTTCTGCTGAAAATTTCGGGATATATCTGAGAGATTGCATTTGGTGAAGAATGGCACTTTCCCAAATGAAAGATTTCTGCTACAATAGAGCAGATACTATATACGAGGACAGAGGTGAATCTTATGGCGATGGATATAACAGGAAGAAAATTATTTGTAAAAGCATTGCTGGAAGAAGGGATTGACACCGTATTCGGTTATCCCGGCGGCATGGTAACAGATATTCTGGATGAATTATATAAACATGAGGAAATTGAACTGGTACTGCCCAGACATGAGCAGGGGCTGATACACGAGGCGGAAGGCTATGCGAAAGCAACAGGGACGGTGGGAGTCTGCGTGGTAACCAGCGGTCCGGGAGCCACCAATGTGATTACAGGTCTGGCAGACGCCCATTACGACAACATACCATTGGTATGTATTACCGGGCAGGTGCCCTTAAGCCTCATTGGAAATGACGCCTTTCAGGAAGTGGATATTGTGGGCATGACCCGCAGCATTACCAAGTACGGTGTGACAGTCCGTGACCGGAAAGACCTGGGGAAAATTCTGAAAATGGCCTTTCATATTGCCAGAACCGGTAAACCAGGTCCGGTGCTGATTGATCTGCCCAAAGATATTCAGACAGCTCCAGGTCCGGGAGAATATCCGAAATCCGTATCTATCCGTGGATACAAACCAAATGAAAGCGTTCATATCGGACAGCTGAAAAAAGGTTACAAGCTGCTGAAAGCAGCCAGAAAACCTCTGTTTCTGGTGGGCGGAGGCGTCAATATTGCCAGGGCAAATGACAAAATGCTGCAGCTTGCAGAACAGACCAGGATACCTGTGGTAACGACCATTATGGGAAAAGGCGCCATTCCCACCAGCCATCCTTATTATATCGGAAACAGCGGTATGCATGGAAAATATGCGGCCAATATTGCGGTGGGCCAGTGTGACGTTCTGTTTTCCATCGGCACCAGGTTCAACGACCGGATTACCGGCGATCTGAATGAATTTGCCCCCAATGCCCAGATTGTCCATGTGGACATTGATACAGCGGCCATTTCCAGAAATGTGGTGGTGGATGTGCCTATTGTTGCGGACGCAAATCTGGCTCTGGAAAAACTGTTGGAATGGGCGGAACCCCAGGATACGGAGGAGTGGCTGAATCAGATACGGGAATGGGACAGGGAAAATCCTCTGGAAATGCGCAGAGACAAAGGTATGACCCCTCAGATGGTGATGGAGCAGATTAATGAACAGTTCCCGGAAGGGATTGTTGTGACCGATGTGGGCCAGCATCAGATGTGGGCCGCCCAGTACATAGAGCTGAATGAGAAAAAGCAGTATATTACTTCCGGAGGCCTTGGCACCATGGGATTTGGATTTCCGGCGGCCATCGGTGCAAAAATCGGCTGTCCTGGGAAGCCGGTGGTGTGTATCACCGGAGACGGGGGAATGCAGATGAATCTGCAGGAACTGGCCACAGCCATGACCCAGGAAGCCAATGTGATTGTGTGTATTCTGAACAATTATTATCTGGGGATGGTGCGGCAGATGCAGCAGCTTTTCTATGGAAAGCGATATAAAGCCACCTGCCTGCGGCGGAGGAAAAACTGTCCCAATGACTGTAAAGGCCCCAATCCGGCCTGTCCTCCCTATGAGCCGGATTTTGTGAAACTGGCGGAAAGCTACGGAGCCTGCGGGATTCGTGTCACAAAAGAAGAAGAGATTGCCCCTGCATTTGAGAAAGCGAAAGAACAGAAGGTTCCGGTCTTAATAGAATTTATGATTGCAGCGGAAGAAATTGTACTGCCCATGGTAAAGGGCGGCAATCCCATGACGGAAATGATTTTGAAGTAGGGAGGGAAAACTGGAATGAAAAACAGATGGATTGCATTGTATGTGGAAAATCAGGTGGGAGTGCTGGCAAAAGTCTCCGGTCTTTTTTCCGGAAAATCCTATAACCTGCAGAGTCTGACCGTGGGAACCACAGAGGATGAAACCGTGTCCCGCATGACAATCTGCGTTACCAGCGACGATATTACCTTTGAGCAGATTAAGAAGCAGTTAAACCGGATGGTGGAAGTGATAAAAGTCATTGATCTGACCGATATGCCCATTCATATGAAAGAGCTCCTGTTTGCAAAAGTAAAGGAATGCTCTGTGGCGGAAAAGGCAGAGCTGTTTCAGATTGCCCAGGTATTTCAGGTAGAGGTGTCTGACATCGGTACCGACAGCGTACTGCTGGAATGTAAAATGACAGAGCGGCGCAACAACGAACTGATTGATTTGCTGCGGAGCAAGTATAAACATATAGAAATTGTACGGGGCGGAGCGGTGGCTATCGAGTCCATCAGTACCTCCTGTGCCGGAAGGTCGGAATATTTCCGTCTGGCCCGTCAGCCGAAAACCATATAGAAGCAGGACATTTCCGGCTGGTGCGCCAGCGGAAGAAGGGAGCGTGAAACATGCGTAAAATTTTAGTGGTTGTGGATATGCAGAATGACTTTATTGATGGTTCTCTCGGCACAACGGAAGCCCAGGCCATTGTAGATCCTGTGACTGAGAAAATGAAATCCTGGGAAAAATCAGATATTTATGTGACCAGGGATACCCATGGGGAGGATTATCTGGAAACAGCCGAGGGAAAGAAACTGCCGGTTGTCCATTGCGTGAAAGGGACAGAAGGCTGGCAGCTTCATCCTCAGATTGAAGCATTGGCGGAGCCTTCCCATATCATTGACAAACCTTCATTCGGCTCCCTGGAACTGATGGAACTGCTGAAACAGGAAAATGAAAAAGAACCCCTGGAACTGGAACTTGTGGGGCTGTGCACCGATATCTGTGTGGTGAGCAATGCCCTTCTGCTGAAAGCAGCCATGCCGGAAATCACCATCCGGGTGGATGGTTCCTGCTGTGCAGGGGTAACACCCCGGTCTCATGAGGCAGCGCTGCTTACCATGGGCATGTGTCAGATAGAGACAGAATGACAGGAGGAAAGGTTATGCTGCCCACAAGAGAAGAAGCAGAAGAAATTTTGAGAGAAGGAGAAACCTGCAATCCGGGGCCCTGGGGAAACCACAGCCGGGTGGCCGCCCACTGTGCGGAAAAAATCGCACAGGCATGTGGGGGAATGGATTCTGAGAAAGCGTATATCCTGGGGTTGCTGCATGATATCGGAAGGAAATTTGGCGTCAGGCATCTTGGACATGTATCGGACGGATATTCCTATATGATGTCTCTGGGATATGATGAGGCAGCGAAAATCTGCCTTACCCATTCTTTCCATAATCAGACCACTGACGGATATATCGGACAGTTTGATACCACGGAAGAAGAAACGAAGCTGATTCAGGATACCTTAAAAACTGTGGTAATGGATGAATATGACAGGCTGATCCAGCTGTGCGATTCACTGGCAGGAGCAGAAGGCGTGCTGGATATTGAAGAGCGGATGGGAGATGTAAAACGCAGGTACGGCGCCTATCCTCAGGAAAAATGGGACAGCAATCTGGAACTGAAGAAATATTTTGAGACCCGGATGGGAAGAGATATTTATTCTGTGGTGGAAAAAGATACGTTCCAGCCGTAAAAAAAGCAGAACGCGGCCTTTTGACTGTGTTCTGCTCTTTTCTTCTATTAGGAAAGAACCTGTCACATCCGGTGCAGCCAGGCAGCCGGGCAGACCTGCGCTGCGCCTGACAGAGAATGTGCTGCCGAAGAGCCTGACCCAGGGGAAAAATCCCGCCCTCACCCAGAGCTGTGTACAGCCAGTTTTTATCTTGCCAGTATTTCTGTGATTTCGCCCACATACATGGTGTGAAAATTATTTTCTTCTTTGCCGGAGTACCATTTTTCTTTTATTTCCGGATTCAGAAAATGAGCTTCCGTAATGGGTACAGCGGCCATTTTTCTGCAGATCAGAACAAAATTTCCTTCATCCACAAAAGGAACATCGTTGCTGTAATTTACATTCAGGCCGGAAGTTTTGAATTTGTCTTCCTGTCTGCCGGATACGACGCCGAAATATTTCAGATCATTTTTATATTTTTTGTCAAAAAACGTACAGGAAAAGCTGTCTCCATTGTCAATAAATTCCCTGGTATATCTGTTTTCACGCACAAAGATGAAAGCAGTGTTCTGCCCCCAGAGAACTCCAAGTCCTCCCCAGCTTGCTGTCATACCGTTGACTTTGTCCTGGTTACCGGAAGTGATGATCATCCACTCGTCTGACAGTTTTGTAAAGGGATTTAATTCTAACAAATCAATGGGATAAGATTGAAATTGATGCATAATAAAACTCCTTTGCTGTTTACTTTGCTGTTTGTTGAGACACTTTGAGTATACATCATTTTACTGTATTTAAGATATGCAGAAAAGTTATTAAAACTGCCAATTATATAATATACAGTTATGGTAAATATAAGCCCGGAGAATAATCTTGACAGTCCCAGAAAAAAGTATAATAATTGATAAAACGATATATAATGAGTTTTTTATCATACCGGAAATCAGAAGAATCCCGCATGATAAAAATTACAGGATGGAGGAGACGTTATGGATATTAAGTTTGTAAAAAGAGATGTTTTGAAAGAAAAACCGGACCAGAAAAATCTTGGATTCGGCAAATATATGACAGATTATATGTTTGTGATGGACTGGGATCAGGGAACGGGCTGGCATGACGCCAGAATTGAGCCTTATGGGCCTATTTCAATCAGTCCTTCCTGTGTGACTCTGCATTATGCGCAGGAGACGTTTGAGGGATTGAAGGCATACCGTACCAAAGATGACAGAATCCTTTTATTCCGTCCGGAAATGAATGCCAGAAGAATGATTACTTCCAACGAGCGTCTGTGTATGCCGGGTGTTCCGGAGGACATGTTTGTGGAAGCCATAGAAGAACTGGTGAAGGTGGAGAAAGACTGGATTCCTTCAGAACCGGAGACTTCCCTGTATATCCGTCCTTTTGTATTTGCCACGGAGTCTGCTCTGGGAGTTCATATGGCCATATCCTATAAATTTATGGTTATCTGCTGTCCGGTGGGCGCTTATTATCCGGAAGGAATTAATCCGGTGAAAATACTGGTGGAAGATGAACTGGTACGTGCTGTGAAAGGCGGAACGGGATTTACCAAATGCGGCGGCAATTATGCATCTTCTATTCTGGGACAGGTCAGGGCAGAAGAAAAAGGCTGTACGCAGGTACTCTGGCTGGACGGTGTCAACCGGAAGTATGTGGAAGAAGTCGGAACCATGAATATTATGTTCAAAATCAATGGAGAAATTTATACGGCTCCCATTGAAGGAACGGTACTTCCCGGGGTAACGAGAGATTCCATTATCCATATTTTAAAGGACTGGGGCTATAAAGTGAATGAAACCCATCTGTCGGTGGACGACCTGATGAAAGCGGGGCATGACGGTACCCTGGAAGAATCCTTTGGAACCGGAACTGCGGCGGTAATCTCTCCGGTGGGTGAATTTGTCTACAAAGACGATGTGGTTACTGTAAATGATTTTAAAATCGGAGAACTGACCCAACGGCTTTATGATTATCTGACGGGTATCCAGTGGGGCAATGAAGAAGATAAATACGGCTGGACGCGGGAAGTAAAGTCATAAAACCCCGCCGCAGAATTACGGTACAGTCCGGCTGACTTTTTATACAGGAATTTTTCTGCTGTTTTTATAATTATTTAAGAAAAAAACAGGATGAATTTAAAGATTTTTTCACAGACTGATGTTAGTATATCAGAAGAAATCATAGTTTTACCTTATCTGATATACTGACGTCTGGTGAAAAGAGGAGAAAAAATGCGGAAAAAGCAGGATGAATTTGCAGATATTAATTTTAATGGAAAGAAAAAACGGGGAAATATGTTTGTGCTGATGGCAGCAATTCTGGCAGTCTGTATCAGCGGTGTCCTGTATGCAAGAAAGCTGCAGATGGACGCCAGGTATATCAGTATGAACCTGGAAGAAATTCATATGGAACAGGAAATATAATACGCACCTGCGCGGGAAGGAAAAATTCCGGAACGTGTCAGGTGCGTATTACATGAAAGGAAAAACAGGGGAACATTTTTTCCTGTTTTACATAAACTGTAAATAAGAGCAGAGATTTCGAGGTATTTATGCAAAATCATCAATTGCGTGCAGTCCAGACAGACCAGGTGGACAACGGAACCATGAAAGTTCAGGTAACTTCCACTCTGGGGCTGATTCCGGTGGAAGGCGCCACCATTACCATTTCCTATACCGGAGATCCGGAGAGTACCCTGGAACAGATTTCCACTGACGGGGAAGGCCAGTCAGAGGTACTTACTCTGGCAGCGCCGCCGCTGGAATACAGTATGGAGCCGGAGCAGCCTGTTCAGCCTTATGCGGAATATACCGTGCAGGTGGAGGCGGAGGGGTATCGGCCCGTCAGTATTGAAGGAGTGGATGTGTTTTCCGGAGAGCTTTCGCTGCAGAATGTGCGGATGGAGCCTCTGGAGGTATCGGAGCAGGATACGAAAAATATTGTGATTCCCGCCAACACACTGTTCGGAAATTTTCCGCCCAAAATTGCAGAGGCAGAGATTAAGCCGGTGGATGAGAGCGGGGAAATTGTACTGAGCAGAGTGGTGGTTCCGGAGTATGTGGTGGTACATGACGGAGCTCCGGGTGACTCTACTGCCAGTGATTACTATGTGAAATACAAGGATTACATCAAAAATGTGGCTTCCAGTGAAATTTATGCCACCTGGCCGGACAGCACCATACGGGCCAATATTCTGGCGATTATGTCTTTTACCATGAACCGTGTATATACGGAATGGTACCGAAATCACCATATATTCAGGTCTTTCGTTCACTGATTTTTAACGAGTTAATCATTAAATTACACGGTAAAAAAGGGTACGAATTAGTTTAAAAAGGAATGCTGTAATCTGTTTTTGGAATATCTGAATTATTGTATGTAATTCTTGAATCTCTGTCTTTTAAACGCTCACGTCTAATCTGCAATCCCTCTCGTGAATTTTCGTCAAAGTATTTATCTCGAAATTTCAGTTTCATGGCAAGGCACGAATAAAACGTGTAAATGTGGATTTTCCTCGTCCATGTGGCAACTCCAGGAAACAATATTCTCACTGCCAGACAACTTTTCGGTTATTTCTACCATATCTTTTTTCCAGTCATTTATAATTCTTGATTGATACCAGATAAGGAGAAAAACAATATAAAAAGCATATTGAAAAAAGTTTTTGCATATGCTATAATGCCAACAGGCAAAAAGAAATCACAAGTCCATGCGGACAAGAAGCGAATCCCCAAACCGTGTTGCAGCACAGTTTGGGGATTCTTCTTTTTTTTATAGTGGCAAAGTATCCACCAGGTTAGTTGTTGCTCTTATCGTCACTGTCTAACCATTTGATGATGTAGTGGCAAACTACACCAGCCAAAACAGCAACTAAAAAAGAAATCACAACTTCCATGCAAACACCTCCTCCCTGTTGCGGGTGTCGGTGAGCAACACGAAAATTATAACATACTATTCGATATTTTTGTACTTTTATCTCAGGAATTTGTTCTTAGGATTTTGGCTATAGCAATCCGATGCTCGTTATTCCTGTGGACACTGACCCCCTGGCAATTTTCTTAGTCAATATCTAATTTTACATCCGAGAAGGATTGTTCCCCGATTCTGTATCTGTTTTTCCTGTTCGGTGTCTGATACTCTAAGATATCATTTTAAAAAATCGGGTGCAGGAATAATAGCGGAAAGGAACTGATTTAAAATGGACAAAACGGATAACAGGGAGTATAATTCTGGATAAGAAGAAATTTTCCAAAAATGACCGATATTTCACAAAGATGAAATGTTTGTATATATTTATGAAAGGGGAATGATTATGAAAAACATCATCAGAAAATCAATCACAACTGTTATCATCATGGCTTTAGCTTTGACACTTGCTATGCCTGTTACCGCACAGGCGAAAGGTAAGACAAAAATAAAAATCAACAAAACAAAAGTCACTTTGACAATCACAAAGAAAAAGACAAAGCCGACTGTTCAGTTGAAGGTAAAGGGAACATCCGGTAAAGTGAAGTGGACGGCCTCTAATAAAAATGTTTCAGTGTCTGAAAAGGGCAAGGTGACCGCTAAGAAAAAGGGTACTGCTGTTGTAAAAGCGAAAGTAAATGGGAAAACTTTGCAGTGCAGGGTGACTGTAAAAGATAGCCGGAAACCTGTAAATAAGCCAGAACCCCCGAAAGAGTGCCAGCATGTGTGGGTTGAGAAGACTATTGTAGAAATCGTGTGCGAATGTGGAGAAGTTTTCTATGACGACAATGCACGAATCTCACACAACCGTCAATTCGTACTACAAGGTTTGAATGGACATTCATTCAGTACAAACGAACACACTTACTACGAATGCTCGAAATGTCATAAGACAAAATAATGAAAAAACCTCCTGCTGAGAAGTGGGAGGTTTTTTTTGACCGGGATAATGCCCCCTAAATTCTGTTATGGACACACTTTCTGCTTTGGTAAATACGCACAAATTCATCTAATTATTTTATGCGATTTTTCGGGTTAAAATTTCCCCGGAACATCCGACATTCGATGTGATGATAAAAATTGAATAGAAATACAGTTACAACTGTGATTCCACAGGATTGTATGTAAGCGTAACCAACATATCTATCATCCAGATATTAGGTGCTTATATAAGTCTGGGGGGAATAATGAAATTATAATGATTTCACATGGGGTATCCATTCTGATACCAGTTATGGGGAAATCCATATAGAGGATGATTCTAAGCAACTTTCTGTATAAAAAGATTAAGCGGACAGTGTGACAGATATAAGACCTGGATTATCAGTATTTAGGCTTTGTATTTGTCGTACTGTCTTTTTTGTTTGATTTTTTCAAATTCAATACAGAAAGCAATTTGAAAAAGAATGGTTCAGAATACGAGGATATAGTTGTCAAAGAAAATACTTGCGAGTGCAATTGGAAAGACACAATCAAAATACCCCACTTAAAGATGTATCAGGAAAGTACATATCTTCATAAAAAGAATCCTGCTGTCGCATGGGACAAAATTTTTCGGAATAGTAATAGGATAAGACTTATTTGCCCGGAGAATCTCATGTCTGGCATTGCTTATCAACAAATTACAGAAGAAAAGAATGGCATAAAGATTGTGGTTGAGTTCCCCACACATTCGGAACAGACAGACATTTTACGTCAGGAAATAAAGTCTGTTCTTTCCTGTGTATTACGGGAACAATTACAAAAAAATTCATAACGCAGGCAGAGGGTTATATCCCTCTGCTGATTAGAAAGGACCATTGACTTATGAAAAAAGTAAGAATGTTATTGCGTGTCAGTTCAAATCAGCAGTTAGAGCCAGACGGTGATTTGAGCGTACAAAGAGAGCTTGTAAAAGATTATGTAAAAAAATATGAGGAATGGCAGCTTGACACAAAAGAATATTTTGAGGGAAGCAACAGTGGATATAAAAATTCAGTTGCAGACAGAAATGTACTTCAAGAAGCCTTACAGGACGCACAGGCAAAAGAATATGATATTTTGGTAGCATATAAAGACGACAGGATTGGCAGACGTATGTGGGAAATCGGCTCCTATGTAATGGCTCTGAAGAAATTTGGCGTGGATATTTATACCGTGAAAGACGGCTGCATTTCGCCTGAAACAGATGATACAATGGGACAGATGATGTTAGCCTTGAGATATGGAAATGCACAGAAACAAAGCGCTGATACGGGTATGCGTGTAAAGGATACCGCCCAGAAGCTGGTGCAGAAAGGAAAATTTATGGGCGGAAAAGCTCCTTATGGTTACAAATTAGAGCTATCAGGAGAAATCAGCAAGCATGGACGTGCGTTACACCATCTTGTCATTGTCCCGGAAAAAGCAGAGGTTGTCAGTTATATCTATGACCTGTCTCTCAATAAGGAATATGGCTCTGCCAAAATCGCTAAAGTTTTGAACGGGCATGAAACTTATAAAGACCTTGCCCCCAATGACACATGGAAAAGCGGAACAATCACAAGTATTTTGACGAATCCCATCTATACCGGACATACAGCTTATAAACGCAGAGAACGAATCAACGGACAATATCACAGGCTTGACAGCAAGGACTGGATTACTTCTTTTGACGCAAATGAAAATATTGCAATTATTGACGAAGATACATGGAACAAAACGCAGGAAAGACGTAAACGCCGGGGTGATAAATACATAAAAGCGTTAGAACATAAGGAGGTGAATGTGATTAGAAAGAATGACGGTATGTTAGCCTTAATAGATGTTTTATACTGCGGCTATTGTGGAAGTAAAATGACAAATGGAAGTAAATATAACTATTGGACGATAAAAGATACCGGGGAAAAAAGAGCGAGTAAAATTGCAGTTTACAAATGCCAAAAAGCATGGCAGGGAGTACCGCATGATAAGACCAGACAAATCCGAGCCGATACGATTGAACCGATTGTATTTGAATCCATTGCAAAATACATTGGGAAATTACAGGAAAATGAAAGTATCTTTCACGAGATTGAAAACAATCAGAATCAGGAGAAGAAACGTAAGCAAGCGGACTTAAAAAAGGAAAAACAGAATCTTTTAAGCATTCAGGACAAGATTCATATTATGGAAGAAAATATTCCAAACGCCATGACCGGCGATTATCCTTTGTCATTGGAAGAACTGGTAACAATTATCAAAAAGCACAAAGAACAGGCGCAACAGCAACAAGAGGTCGTTACATTAAAGGAAATGGAATTAAAGAACACTTCTGTAACAATCGACGAATGGGAAGATATAAAAAATAAGATTCCAACATGGCAGGATGTATTTTTAAATGCAGATGTGGCAACCAAGCGAGTATTGGTAAATAAGCTGGTAGAACGTATTGATGTAAAGAAAACAGAAGTCGTTATTCGCTTTAAAATCAACCTGAATGACTTCATTTCATAATCCCGAATTTATGGTGATTCCCTTGTACCGGAACAAAGGCTATGACTTTACCATTACATCTTCCACGGCCTATGACCACAAATGGGTGTACGGGAGGAATTATTTTTCCAGTATTTCCCGTGTAGTAGACGAGATGTTTACCAATTTCCTGTCCAGACCCAATGTGAAACAGCCAATCCTGACCCAGTATTGCGACGGGCAGCGGGTGACCTGTCCCAACTGGCTGAGCCAGTGGGGGTCCAAATATCTGGGAGATCAGAATTACAGCGCCATAGAAATCCTTCGTTATTATTATGGAAATAACATGTACATCAATGAGGCAGAAGAAATTTCCGGTATCCCGGCTTCCTGGCCACGTGAAAATCTGCAGGTGGGCTCCAGAGGCGATAAAGTGCGCCAGATGCAGGAACAGTTAAACCGGATTGCTCAGGTCTATACCTCCATTCCCAGAGTGGCGGCAGACGGAGCTTTCGGTCCGGCCACGGAAAGAGCTGTCCGCAGGTTCCAGTCGGTTTTCGGGCTGCCCCAGACCGGAGTGGTGGATTATGCCACCTGGTATAAAATTTCCGAGATTTATGTGGGAGTTACCAGAATCGCGGAACTTACTTAGTTCTTTTTTATTCTACAGGGAAGGCCCTGTCACTTTAAAGTATGAAAATATTATCCTGTAGAATAAAAAAGCTCTTATCGTTTATTGACAGAAGTGGGAAAAAAAGGTAAAGTAGAAACGTAGCAGGAGAATATAAACAGGAATATACAGGGAGGAAATATACATGGCAGATTTGAAAGGAACAAAGACCCAGAAGAACCTGGAGACAGCATTTGCAGGGGAATCTATGGCAAGAAATAAATACTCTTATTTTGCCAGCAAAGCAAAAAAAGACGGATATGTACAGATTGCCGCTATTTTTGAAGAGACAGCCGCAAATGAAAAAGAACATGCAAAAATGTGGTATAAACTTCTGAACGACGGTGTGGGAACCACAGAAGAAAATCTGAAAGCTGCTGCAAAAGGCGAGAACTATGAGTGGACCGACATGTATGCTCAGTTTGCAAAAGAGGCAAGAGAAGAAGGTTTTAACGATATTGCGGACCTGTTTGAAGGCGTTGCAAAGATAGAGAAAGAGCATGAAGAAAGATATCGTAAACTTCTTGATAATGTGACCGGTAAGAAAGTATTTTCCAAAGATGGAGACGTTATCTGGCAGTGCAGCAACTGCGGACATATCTGTATTGGAAAAGAAGCACCGGAGGAATGCCCGGTATGTGCGCATCCCCAGGCTTATTTCCAGGTAAAAGCAGAAAATTATTAAAAAAGAAGCCGCCCTCACTGTCTGTAAAGACCGGGGGCGGCTTTGTAAATACCATCGTACTGGGCGGAAGGAAAAGTGGAAGGATTATGAGAAAATTCAGGAGAGAAATCGGATTTTTTTGTATGTTGCCAGTATGTGTCCTGATGACTGCCATGCTGATATTTTCAAAGCCAGGATACGCTTCTTCAAAAGGCACGGAGGAAAGTAAAGAAGTTATTGTAGGCTACAGTGATAATGATGAAATGATTCAGACAGACAGTAACGGTAACCTGTACGGTTATGGCATCACTTACCTGAATGAGCTTTGCAGATATACCGGATGGGAGTGTGTGTATGTGGAACTTCCACCGGAGGAACGGTTGGAAGGACTCCTGGACGGCCGGGTGGATTTATTGTGCAATGTGCACCGGGACTGTGCAGAACAGGAAGAACTGCTGTTCAGTGAGGAAAGTTCCGGGCCGGAATACGGTATGCTGTGTACCTGGAAAGATAATAACGAGATTTTTTATAATGATTATGAAGCAATTGATGGGAAAAAAATTGGAATTGACAGAAATTCAGATTTGGAACAGAGCCTTAGAACCTATGGGGAAACCAATGGGATAACATATGAGCCGGTATATCTGGACGGGCTTACGGAACAGATGGCGGCATTAAAAAACGAAACGGTGGATATGGTGCTTCTGTCCAGCCTTCAGGAAACATACCGGTGCAAATATGTGGGGAAAGCCGGACTGGAAAAAGAATATTTTGCAGTCCGTAAAGGAAAAGAATCATTAATGGAAGAACTGAATCAGGCAGGTGCTGCTTTAAGGCAGGAAAAGCCTTTTTATATTTCTTCCATATATAAGAACTTTTATGGAAATCCGGAAGAAAAACTGACGGGGATTACAAGAGAGGAATATGAATTTATTAATCAGAATGAGGCGATAAGAGTGGCCTGTGACGCCGACAGTTACCCGCTGGAATATGTGGATGAGGAAACAGGGGAGTATACCGGTGTATATGCCGCAGCCATGCGCCTGATTTCCGAGGAAAGCGGCCTGAATTTTGAATTTATTCCTCTGACGAATTTTTCCGAAGCCTGGGATCTGGTTGCCAGCGGCGAGGTGGATCTGATTGCCGGGAATTATGGAAATGAAAGAAGCGCAGAATATTACCATATGACTTATTCCCAGAGTTATCTGTCGGCGGAATATACCCTGATTGGCAGAAAAGGACTGGAAATCAGGGATGGTATGTCCATTGCCCTTCCTAAAAATTATGTGGGACTGCGGTATTTTTTCCAGATGGAGGAGCCGGGGTGGAAAATTGCCCTGTATGACAGTGTCAGGGACTGCCTGAAAGCAGTGAACCGGGAGGAAGCGGACGTTACAGCTGTAAATGCCATTTTTCTGCAGACAGTCTATAATCTGAACCAGTATGACAACCTGAAAATCGTTCCCAATATGACGAAAACTTTTCCAATCAGCGTAGGAATCGGGAATAACCATACGGAAGAGCTGAAAAGTATTATAGACAAAGCCATCTATCAGATTCCGGAAAGTGAATTTGAAAAATGTATTACGGAACATGCCATCAATGTGGTATATGAGCCTTCTCTGATGGAGACGGCAGGCAAATTTTTCCCTCATATCTGCGGGGCGGTGCTGCTGATCATACTGGCTGTGTTTGTTATTATCCGAAAAAGAGAAAAACATTTCCGCCATCTGGCAATGACAGATTCCATTACCGGAATGTGGAACCGTGTGAAATTTTATAAAGAGGCGCAGGAAATTCTGGAAAAAAACAAAGACAGGACATATCTGATGATAACATTGGATATCAATAAATTTAAGTTTATCAATAACGATTTCGGTTCCAAAGCCGGAGACTGCATTCTGTGCGTGATGGGGGAACGGATTCAGGAAATATTCAAAGAGCGGGGCTATACCGCCCGGAATACAGCAGATATTTTTCTGATTCTGACAGAAGAAAAGGATTACAGGCCGGAAATGTTAGAACCCCTGAGCAAACCCATTTATTTTAACAACAATGGCAAACGCCAGTATTATAAAGTAGTAATAAAAGCCGGAATCCGCAGGATTATGCCGGGAGAGTCCGCCTCAGACCTGATACCCTATGTGGACCAGGCCTCCATTGCACGCAAAACCATCAAAGATGTGGCGGGCTGCAGTCAGGCTTATTATGACGAAAATATGAAAAATATTCTGGAGAAGGAAAGCGCCATTGAAAAGCGTATGGAGGAGGCGCTGGAAAACCGGGAATTTCAGGTATATCTTCAGCCAAAATATGATCTTCGCTCCGAAAGAATTATGGGAGCGGAAGCTCTGATCCGCTGGGCAGACCCGGAGAAAGGGATGATTCCGCCGGATGAATTTATTCCCCTGTTTGAGAAAAACGGGTTTATTCTGAAACTGGATTTTTTTGTATATGAGGAAGTGCTGAAACGAATGGCACAGTGGAAACAGGAAGGCAAACCGTCCATCTGCGTTTCTGTCAACGTGTCAAGAGTACATATCAGTACAATGGATTTTTTCAGCAATCTGAACCGGCTGGTGGAAAAATATCAGGTTTCCAGACGGGATTTTGAACTGGAGCTGACAGAAACCATTATCGGCGGGGAACTGAATCTGGTAAAATCCTTTATCCAGGAGTGCAAAAAAGAAGGATTTAAGGTGTCTATTGATGATTTTGGAAGCGGATATTCTTCCCTGAACCTGTTAAAAGAGCTTCCGGTAGACGTTCTGAAAATAGACAAAGGATTTCTGGACGAGGCGGAAGAATCCATGCGCAGCAACATCATTGTGGAACAGGTGGTGGAAATGGCCAAACGGATGGAAATCGGGACATTGTGCGAAGGAGTGGAGACGGAACGCCAGTTATCCTTCCTGAAAAAAATCGGCTGTGATATGGCCCAGGGATATCTGTTTTCCCGGCCTGTTCCCGTAACCGAATTTGAGCAGATGATATAATAAAATACGGGGGTACTGTGAGTTAAATTAATACACAGCGGTACGGAATAATTCTGTACCAGGAGGAGGAAAGGCTATGATATATGAATTAAATAACGAAGAACTGACGGTACGGTTTTCCACACTGGGGGCAGAGATGGTTTCTCTGAAAAGTAATAAAACAGGACAGGAATATCTCTGGCAGGGAGATGAGCGGTACTGGGGCCGGCGTTCCCCGGTGCTTTTTCCCATTGTGGGAAGGCTGAAAGAAAATAAGTACAGATATGAAAACCGGGAATACCGGATGTCTCAGCATGGATTTGCCAGAGATATGGAATTCAGCTGTACGGAGGAAAACCAGGAGGAAATCTGGTTTTCTCTGGACGCCACACCCATGACCAGAGAGAGTTATCCTTTTGATTTCAGGCTGGAAATCGGCTATGTCCTTCAGGGGACAGAAGTGACGGTGAAGTGGAAAGTGATCAGTCAGGAAAAAAAGAAGGAGATGTATTTTTCCATCGGAGGTCATCCGGGATTTTACTGTCCTCTGAGGGAAGGAGAACAGCAGGAAGATTACAGTATCTGGCTGGATGGAAAAGACGAGGTGATATTTTCCAGAGCCAGTCTGGAGACAGGGCTTATGTACAATGGCAAAAACATGATGAAACTGTCCGGAGGCAGGCGTCTTCTGCAGGAAGGATTTTTTGATGAAGGGGCCTATATTATTGAAGACTATCAGGTGAGCAGGGTTGGACTGGCAGACCCGGAAAACCGTCGGTATCTGACCGTATCTTTTCAGGCGCCCCTGGTGGGAATCTGGTCTCCGGAGAAAAAGAACGCGCCCTTTGTGTGCATAGAACCCTGGTATGGAAGATGTGACCGGGAGACCTTTGAGGGAACCCTTAAAAACCGTGAATGGAGCAACAGACTGGGTCCGGGAGAAGTGTTTGAGCGGTCCTGGCAGATTCGTGTAGAACAGTAACAGGCCGTATGAAAGTTGCAGTCCGGCAGAATAAAAGAAGATGAAATATGGGCATACTGTTTAATACAGCCAATTAGGAAATCAAATAATGTTCAGAAGTAAAGGAGAAGCTGATATGAAATTTTTCAAGTGTAAGGAATGCTGTACAACAGCAATGGAACTTGTGGCAGGAGAACATGATGAGGCGAAGGTTTTTCAGGAGCTGAAGGCCAATTCCACAGACGCTGCCGGTGAAAAACATGTTCCGGTTGTGGAGAAAAAGGGCGATACGGTTGTGGTGAAGGTAGGAGAACTGGAACATCCCATGCTGGAAGCCCATTATATCATGTGGATTTATCTGGAGACAGACCGGGGCGGAATGCTGCGGAAACTTATGCCCGGAGAGAAGCCGGAAGCAGAGTTTGTTCTGCCTGCCGGAGAGAAACCGGTAGCTGCCTATGAATACTGCAATCTTCATGGCCTGTGGGTGGCGGAAATTAAATAAGATATTGATGATGCGGCCGCATTGGAATTTTATCCGGTGCGGCCGTATTTATGTATGGCGGTGACGGATACTCTGGGGATACGGAAGAGACGCACCAGGTGTTCTTTTGTGCAAACTGCCGCCTGGTACTGGTTAGACCAGAAAACATGATAAATTAATAACAAATTTCCGGGGGAAAATTCAGTAGAAGTGCTGAGAATGCAAGGGAAATTATTAAAAAACTTGAAAAATTATAAAGAAAGTGTTAAAATTTTATCAAATAACTGGTCAGACCAGTTGAAATTTATACCTTATTAAAGGGTAGCAGTTCAACAGCACAGTGAAAGAATGAAGGAGGATATGTGCTATGTTATTTCAAATCTATGGTGAAAACGCCATGTATCAGTTGCTTGGCTGGGTGATGGTATTTGCCGGGCTGGTCATCTGTAATGAAATTGCCCGCCGCTCGAAAGCAGGAGGAATTTTCTTTTTCCTTGTACTGCCTGCAGTTTTGACGGTATATTTCATTGCCATTGCAGTGGGAGCTTCTTCCGGAGCAGAATGGGCCGTTAATAATCAGACTCATCTCTACATGGGCGGATGGTTCCATTATGCGAAGCTGTATGCAGCAGCAGCCGGTTGTGTGGGCTTTATGATGCTCAAATACAAATGGAGTATCGGTAAAACAGAGTGGTTTAAAGCGTTTCCTTTTGTGATTGTGGCAATTAATATTCTGATTGCGGTGGGTTCCGATTTTGAATCTGCCATCAAAGGTGCGCAGGCTCTGGCAGAGACAGGATCCAGATACTGGTTTTCCAACGAAGGCGTATGGCGCTACGGTGGATGGTGGAACTGGGTAAATGGTATTGCAGGAATCATCAACATTTTCTGTATGACAGGCTGGTGGGGAATTTACACCTCCAAAAAGAAACATGATATGCTGTGGCCGGATATGACCTGGTGTTTCATTATTGCGTATGATCTCTGGAATTTTGAATATACATACCTGAATCTTCCTACCCATTCCTGGTACTGCGGTTTTGCATTGCTGCTGGCTCCCACTTTTGCAAACAAATTCTGGAACAAGGGCGGATGGATTCAGAACCGTGCCAATACGCTGGCTACCTGGTGTATGTTTGCTCAGGTATTCCCGCTGTTTCAGGTCAGCGGCAGATTTTCCGTACTTCCGACGCTGTACGGACCGGGATATGCAGACGGTATGGCACTGACCAATTCCACCCAGCCCGCTTTTGCAGATCCAAGGGCACAGGGAATTGTGGCTCTGATTGCACTGGGTGCCAATGTAATCTGCCTTACTGCCATTATCAAACGTGCGGTGGAGCAGAAAAAGAATCCGTACAAAGAGGAAATCTTTACCGATCAGGAGGATTTTCAGATTGCAATGGCAAGGGCGGAAGAGCAGTAGGAATTACTGTTTTTCATTCTAATAGGGAAGACCCTGTCGCGCTAAAGCGTGACAGGGTCTTCCTGTAGAATAAAAAATAATTATGCGCAGGGTCTGCCCCAGCGAAGCGAGGGTACTCGCACAAGAGGTAAAATATTGCTTCGCAATTGTGCTAAAACGCGATACGTTCAGCATACTGCGTATGCTCTGACGCACCGCAAATGGCGCAGCAAACCGTCCAGGTCCCTTATGAATGAGGGACCTGGACGGTTTGAATGTAATGTGTGAAATCTTTTACGGTGGGGCCGCCGGGGCAGAACAGCTTTTGTCTATCAGGCTCACATAGGGGTAGACGCGATGAAAGCCCCGGTTTGAGGCGAAGAGGAAATACCCCAGGCCAAACAGCAGAAACAGCATCAGAACACGGCGGTACGTCAGGGAAAATTTTCCCACAGTTCCCGGTTTTTCACGGAAAGAGTGAATCAGTTCCGGAATGGCAGTCAGGGAGAACACAAAGGGATAGATGGCAAACCGCTCCAGGATAAAGTGTTTTGTGATAAATAATGTAATCAGAAACTGATACAGGGCGCTGTTCTGAAAAATTCTGCCCTGAGGGGAATCACCCAGCCGGTTTCGGAACAGATAAATAAGCAGACAGTAAACGCCGGAGGGAATCACATAGTCAAATCCGTTGGAATTCCAGAAGTAACCACCCTGATAAGCGGCATATTTTACGGGAAGGAAGGGGACAAGGAGCTGAAACAGAGGATCAAAGAAAAGATATACCAGTAAGACAGCACCCGTCAACAGGCCCATGGATTTCCGGCTGAATTTCAGGGGAAGCAGGAAGTACAGAGGATACAGGAACAGCAGTGAGTTGTGGAAGAGGCCGCCTGCTGCCATAAAAAGGGTAAAGGGCAGCAGCTTCCTGTTTTTCAGGTAAGGATAAGCCAGCATGAAAAAGGCGGTGGCAATGGACTGGCGGATCAGATTCATGTTGTATGCCAGAAACTGCAGGGTAATGTAGAGGTACGCACTCAGCCATGGAAGTCTGGAAAAGCGGTAAATAAACTGCATGGATACAGCCATCAGAAAAATATTTATGATAAGCAGAAAGAGGGGAAAGGGACAGCCGGCCAGGGAAAAGAGCCTGCATATCACATAATAGAGGGGTTCTTCCGGGTAAATGAGGAAAATATCATCAAAGGACCAGCCGGATACAAAGGTATAAATGTCCCGGTAGGAAAAATAATCAAATCCGATGGCATAGCGGAAGGACGCCAGAAAGGTAAATATCAGAAAAGCAGCAGCCAGACATAAGGCAGCTGCTTTCTTTTCGTTTGGTACATCGTAATTTGTATTATTACGGAAGAGTATATTTTTTTCTGACAAAATATATCCCAGTCCGGTAAGGATGGAGATGGTAAAATAATAAACAGCCATGATAATTCCTTTCTTTTCCTGTATCTGCGCGGATTTGAAGTTCACTGCCCCGCAGTGCGCCGACACAAAGAACTTCATGGCGCATTCTTTTATCTATATACTGCAGCAGATGGGCAAATTATTTAATCAGTCTGCTATGTCAGAATCCTGATTTTACTGAATGGATGTTTTTCTTACCACAAAGGTAGGCGTTACGTTAAATGTGGCGCTTTCGGATACGTCCTGGCCCAGAGTACCCACTACATAGAGGGCTCCGTCCTGATTTGCGTCCAGAATCAGCACATTCATTTCGTCTGTCTGATTCTGCTGCAGCCATCTGGTATTAGCCAGATCCTTTGGCATTTCGTTTGCAACTTCTTCCTGTTTCAGACCGATGGCAATCTGGTGGGCATTGACTGCGCCGGTGTTGCTCCAGGTTGTATTTTTCAGCTTGCTGATGTCGATTCTGGTGGAAGCCACGTCTACCTGAACCGGTACATTGGAGTTATTTTTCACATTGATTCTGGGAGAAATAACTTTGTTCTGGGTGGAAAGGCTGTTGCTGATGTTAAAAGGAACAAAGGTAGGCATGGTAACTGTGAGAATGGTTGGTTCCACGGTTCCTACCATTTCCACCTGTCCGGAACCTCCAACAGGAATATCCCTGGTGGAAGCTGGCTCAGCGGCAAACGCAGTTGAGGAAAAGAGCAGGCATGCTGCCAGTACAAGCTGTAAAAACATGGTTTTTTTCTTCATATGTATACCTCCTGTCCCCATCTGCCGCAGTATGATAGCGTAGTTAATCGGGCGGTGTCAGTTCTGTACCGTAATGGTAATCTGGGCTCCCGTCTGTCCGATATATTCCCCGCTGTCCTCCTCATAAGCCAGGAAGTAAGCGGTGGCGTCGTAGGTTCCCTTTTCCAGAACCTTGTCAAGTTTGACATTTTCAATATAAGTTCCCGGTTTTAAATATCGGGAAGCATAAATTTCTTCGTCTGTTTCATTAATCAGAATGCTGACCCGCAGGAGTTTTGCATTGTTTCCAGGGTTTTCAATCAGAAGATTGCCTTCTGAAGTCCCGTTCAGAAAAACCGGGGAGGTGTTGATGGAAAATGCAATCATGCTGCGGTCCAGAAGATTCTGCAGCTCTTTTCTGCGTTCATCTACGTCTACACCCGGCATAATGCCGGCGGTGGCATTGTCATCGTATAAAAGATCCTCATCATCTTTTCCGGTAAACAGAAAATAGCAGACAGCAATGGTCAGGATAAGGAGCAGAAGTATTCCCGCAATAATCAGGGCTCGTTTTTTACCTTTACTCATAAGTTTGTTTCCTCCTGTTCTTTTGTTGGTGTAAATTGTTTGTTTTTATCAGTATATATCGAAAATTGATTAAATTCAAGGAAAATTAGTCGACAAAATGCCTTATAATTCGACAATTTATGAAATTATTCGACAATTATAGGAGGGATTTTTTTGGATGAAAGAAATTTTTAGAATGATAGAATTTTTAGAATAAAAGAAATTTTGAAATGGAATCAATATGAAAATAACGGAATTTTTCAGAGAACAGATGGTGTGATCAGATTGCAGACGCCCGTGTCTGCATCAGAGACCGGAAATAATTTCCAGAAGCGTGCAGGCACGGTTTTTCCAGGTATGATGAAGGGAAGCATTCTGGTATCCTTTTTCGGCCATGGCTTCAGCCTCCCTGGGGTGCTCCAGAAGCCAGCAGACGTTTTGGCTGACGGATTCGGAATGTTCCAGTGTGAAAGCCATGGAGTCCTGTCCTTTTTGAAGGATTTCTTCCAGATAATCTGAGTAATCGGTTACCACAGCACAGCCCTGGAGCATACTGTTGAAAATTCTGTCGTGAGCGCCTTTTTTAAACCAGGGCATTATGTTGACGGAAATTTTTGCATGTCTCATCCGCACAAGGCAGGTACGGGAATCCTGCTGTCCTGCCAGAATCAGGTTTTGCGGGCAGCTGCAGCCGGACAGCTCCCAGTCTTTTCCCAGGACCAGAACAGGAATGCCCTGCTCTGCCAGAGATAAAATGATGTTCCGGCGAAACCAGGAACGTACATATAAATCAATAAATGTCATGCTGTGGAGACAGGAAAGAAGCTCCTGTCCGTTAATCTGAGGAAATTCCTTTTTCAGTCTGGAGATCAGAACCTGCTCCATGGGCTGGTCAGGACGGTTGAGAAATTCCTGTATGATATCGAAATAAAATTCTCTGCTTTCCTGGTCCATATTCCGGATATGGCGGATCAGATTTTCCGGAGCGGCATAGTTTCCGGCAAATATTACGTCTGTCTCACGTTCCCCGTATGGAATCCTCTGTTCCGGGAGTATGGTGCCGGCCAGAGGCAGAAAATGTACTTTGCCGTATTCCGGATAAAATTGTTCCACAAAGGCCTGATGGTCCCGGTCGATGCAAAACAGGGTGAGAAAGCTGCGGCGCAGGGAAAGCTGGCGGAAATAATACATTGGATGATCCACCAGAATGCAGCAGGTTCTGATTCGGTACTGCTCCCAGAGAGAAGTGTGTGTTCCGCACAGGAACTGGGATTCTCCGTTCAGGCCGATAAAATTAAAAGTAAGAAGTACCGTGTGTTCCAAATCCCGGAAGGAAAGGAATGTTTCCCGGCTGTCAAGAGGAGATTTCATATCCCAGAACCAGGTTTCCAGTCCCTGTTCCTCCAGGGCTTCTGCCAGCTGCTGAGAGAAAAAGGTCAGAGTTTCTATGGGGCCTCTGATAAAAATAATACGGGATGGGTTCATTTGAAAAAGCTCCTTTCCAGATGGTATCTGTCTCTTTTATTACGATTATAGCACCTGGCATCTGTATTTGCCAGCGAGGATTCTTTCTTGTTTTTTTCTGTATTCAGTGTCATAATGAGGAAAGAAAACATATAACAGGGTATATCGGATGGGAGGAACTTATGGCGTTACGGGGACTGATTCTGTCTTTGGGAGAAATGAATACGGCCGGGCCGGAGGATTTGGAACGGTTTGTGATGGAGGATGGGCTGACGGAACTTCTGGACGGAATTTACCGTTACGGAGTGCAGATTGTCAATCTCGATATGTTTCAGGCGGATACCGGAGAAAAACTTAAGGTGGTACTGGAACTGCACCGGCTGGAGCCTGAGGACTGCCTGCTGCTGGGGGCCGCGGACAGAACCCTTGCCCTGGCAGAAGAACTGGATATTGCCGCAGTGGGATACCGAAATCCCCTTCTGCCGGGGCAGAGCCTTTCCGGTCCGCTGATACAGATAGAAGGATTTGAAGAAGTGGATTTTTATTTTCTGGAACGGATGTATCAGAGAAAATATGGGCTTCCCTGGACGGTGATTGAAACAGAGCGATGCTTTTTGCGGGAAATCATGCTGGAGGACCTGGACACACTCTACGAGCTGTATCAGGGCGCCGGAATTACAGATTATATCGACAGATTGTATGAAGACAGGGAAAAGGAGGAAGAATATACCAGAGCGTATATTCAGAACATGTATCTGTTCTATGGGTACGGTATCTGGACAGCAGTGGAAAAATCCACCGGAACCATTATCGGCAGAGCCGGGCTGAATAACCGGGAGATTCACGGAAAACCGGCCCTGGAGCTGGGGTACGTCATAGGGAAAGATTTTCAGAACCGGGGATATGCCACAGAACTGTGCGAGGGGATTCTGCAGTTTGCGCAGGAAGGGACAGAATTTGAGGAAATTCACTGCCTGATTGAAAAAGAAAATAAGATTTCCATTCATCTGGCGGAAAAACTCGGTTTTTCCTGGAAGGAAGAAGTCAAAATTCAGGGAAAGAACATGCAAAGGTACACGAAAACGTTGCATTTTTAGACAAAATTATTTATAATGTAGATTATCTGTATATGAGGAACAGATACAGATAATCTGACTCAGATAAATTTATGGAAGATGAGAGAACCTGCGGGATGGAGTAGTGCATATGGAAGATATGAAAATGATTCAACTGAACGAACAGGAAGAACTGGCCATGCATACGGATGATCATATCAGACCTACAAAGGAATTTGTAAGTCCGGAAAGTCTGTATGAAGAACTGATTGCCAGTGTGAGGCGGTATCATCCCTCCACAGATATTTCGTTAATTGAAAAAGCATATAAGATTGCAGACGAGGCCCACACGGGACAGGTGCGCAAATCAGGAGAAGCCTATATTATCCATCCTCTGTGCGTAGCCATTATTCTTGCAGAGCTGGAACTGGATAAAGAAACCATTGTTGCAGGAATTCTCCATGATGTAGTAGAAGATACGGTAATGACTGAAGAAGAAATTTCTCAGGAATTCAGCGAGGAAGTGGCTCTGCTGGTAGACGGCGTCACCAAACTGGGCCAGCTGTCCTATGATGCTGACAAGGTGGAGGTTCAGGCAGAAAATCTGCGCAAAATGTTTCTGGCCATGGCAAAGGATATCCGGGTGATTCTGATTAAGCTGGCTGACCGGCTGCACAATATGCGCACCTTAAAATATATGAAACCGGAGAAACAGAAAGAGAAGGCGCGGGAAACCATGGATATTTATGCTCCCATTGCCCAGCGTCTTGGAATTTCCAAAATAAAAATTGAACTGGATGATTTGTCGCTGAAATATCTGGAGCCGGAGGCCTATTATGATCTGGTGGAAAAGGTGGCGGTCCGCAAAAGCGTGCGGGAAGAATATGTTTCTCAGCTGGTGGAAGAAGTAAAAAGCCATATAAAAGGAGCCGGAATTGAGGCTTCCATTGACGGACGCGCCAAACATTTTTTCAGTATCTATAAAAAAATGGTGAATCAGGATAAAACGCTGGATCAGATTTATGACCTGTTTGCCATCCGTATTATCGTAAATTCCGTGAAAGACTGTTATGCGGCTCTGGGTGTGATTCACGAGATGTATAAGCCCATTCCGGGACGGTTCAAAGATTACATTGCCATGCCAAAGCCCAATATGTACCAGTCTCTGCATACCACGTTAATCGGCCCTACGGGCCAGCCCTTTGAAATACAGATCCGTACCCTTGAAATGCATCGGACTGCGGAGTTCGGAATTGCGGCCCACTGGAAATACAAGGAAGTTTCCAATGGCAATAAGGTGACGGAAAAAAATCAGGAAGAGGCGAAATTAAGCTGGCTCAGGCAAATCCTGGAATGGCAGAAAGACATGTCAGACAACCGGGAATTTATGAGCCTGCTGAAAAGCGATCTGGATTTGTTTTCCGATACGGTATTCTGTTTTACCCCTTCCGGGGATGTGAAAAATCTGCCCAACGGTTCCACCCCCATAGATTTTGCCTACAGCATTCATTCTGCTGTGGGAAATAAGATGATTGGAGCAAAAGTAAACGGAAAACTGGTGAATATTGATTATGTGATTCAGAACGGAGACAGAATTGAGGTGCTTACCTCCCAGAACTCCAGGGGGCCAAGCCGGGACTGGCTCAACGTGGTCAAAAGTACCCAGGCGAAAAATAAAATCAATCAGTGGTTCCGCAGTGAATTTAAAGAAGAAAACATTTCCAGAGGAAAAGAACTTCTGGCTCAGTATTGTAAGACAAAGAGTATTAACTGGCCGGAGCTGAATCAGACTTCCTATCAGGCCCGTATTATGCGGAAATACGGATTCCGTGACTGGGAATCCGTGCTGGCGGCAGTGGGACACGGCGGTCTGAAAGAAGGCCAGATTATCAATAAAATGCAGGAGTATTACAAAAAGGACCACAAAAAAGCCCTTACCGACGAAGATATCCTGCGCAATGGGGCAAATGACGGACTGGGAGCAGCAGCCTCCAATGGAAACAGCAGGGAGAAAAACGGCCGCAGCCGTTCCGGAAGCGGAATTGTGGTAAGAGGCATTGATGATGTGGCAGTACGATTTTCCCGGTGCTGTGCGCCGGTGCCAGGGGATGAAATTGTGGGATTTGTCACCAGAGGAAGGGGCATCTCCATTCACCGTACAGACTGTATCAATGTGATCAACCTTTCCGAGATAGAGCGGGTACGCCTTCTGGATGCGGAATGGCAGGCAGAAGAAGGGGAAAGCGGCAGGTATATGGCGGAAATCAAAATATACGGCAACAACCGCACCGGACTGCTGGTAGATATTACGAAAATTCTGACAGAACGCCAGATTGACATCAATGCCATTCATTCCAACACCAGCAAACAGGGGGTTGCAACCATCACCCTTGCCTTTGAAACGAAAGGAAAGGAAGAACTGAGCAGTATGATTGATAAAATCCGTCAGGTGGAAAGTGTAATAGATATTGAGCGGACCAGAGGCTGAAAAAGGAAGATATGAAGTCATGGAGATGAAGCAGACTGCTTCGTAATCTCTCCGCATAAACAGAGAATCCTGCAAAGAAGGATTCTCTGTTATCTTATCGGAAATATCCTGTCACACCAATGGGTGACGGTATTTCCGGTAAGACAGAATATTATGTATATCCGCAGGCAACATGGCCCGGTCAGGATTGTCTGAGATGGAATTTTTCCATAAGGTTTTTTAAAAGTCCGGCCTGAGAACTGAGTTCCTGGCTGGTGGCAGCGCTTTCCTGAGCGGTGGCGGAATTGGTCTGCACCACGTTGGAAATCTGGATAATACGATCCTGAATCTGAGCCACAGATTCAGCCTGGGTACGGGCTGCACTGGCAATCCAGTTGGTGGTTTCCACCACTTCACTGGTTCCCGATACCACAGAGGCCAGACGGTCTGCAGTTTCATTTGCAATTCTGGTACCATATCCCACAGCTGTTATGGAATGTTCCACCAGATTACTGGTGGATTTTGAGGCTTCGGCGCTCTTTCCGGCCAGCTCCTGTACTTCTCTGGCAACCACAGCAAAGCCTTTTCCGGCTTCCCCGGCACGGGCCGCTTCCACAGAGGAATTCAGGGCAAGGATGTTGGTCTGCTGGGCAATTGCTTCAATGGTTTTGATGATTTTTCCTATTTCGCTGGAGCTTTCACTGATTTCCTCCATGGCTTCTATCATTTCATGCATTTTCTGATTGCTTTCCGAGAGATGTTCGCTGACTTCTTCCACTTTCTGACTGGCCTGTTCTGCCCGTTCGGCTGTCTGCTGTACCTGATATGCTATGGTTTTTATGGTTCCTTCCAGTTCTTCCACAGCGCCGGACTGTTCCACAGCGCCCTGGCTCAGAGCCTGAGAACCAATGGACATCTGCCTGGAACCGCTGGAAACCTGAGAGGAACTTTGCATAATCTGACTCATGGTGTGATTCAGTTTTTCCAGAATGGTATCCAGAGAGGTCTTTATGGATGTGAAGTCTCCCACATAATCCTGTGTGGTTTCCGCCGCCAGATTTCCATTGGAAACAGCTTCCAGAACAGAAGAGATTTCACCGATATATCTCCGCAGCCGGAGAATGGTATTTTCAAAAATTTCTGCCAGAAGGCCGATTTCATCATTGGAGCGAATATTGACCGTCAGTTTTTCCCCTGTTTCAAGACCCAGGTTTCCTTCCTCCATGGTGACTGCCAGCCGGGTAAGGCTGGAAAGAGGCCGGGAAACGGAACGATGGATAAAAGCAGCCATAATAATACTGCACACAGCTACAAGAATCACGCCCACTACACAGGTAAGCAGTATGGTCTGATTAATCTGTTTAAACAGTATTTCCATGGAAATTCCTGCGAAAATCAGGCCGGTGATTTCACCGGCGGTATTTTTGACGGGGACGTAAGAACAGAGATGATCCGTTTCCAGGATTTTTGCCTGCCCTACATAAGATTTGCCCTGCTTCAGCACAATATCTGAAAGTTCCGCCGACAGTTTTGTTCCGGTTGCGCGGGTTCCGTTTTGCTGAATGGTGGTATAGGCACGTTCATCACCTTTGAAAACTGTAAATTCGCAGCCCATTTGCTTTTTCAGATCATCCAGCAGCTGGTTCATGTCTTCGATTTCATAGTGTTCCATCTGATAGGCCAGCATATTTGTACCATTGACACAGCGGTTTTCCAGCATTTCCATAGTCTGTTCGTAGGACATGTAAAGACACAGGCGGACAGTTATGGCGATGCTGACAACCAGCAGAAGTAACGTTAAGCTGCCTACTTTGCGTCCGAGATGACGCATTTTTTTACCTGTTCGGTTCATTTTGCTCACTCCTGTAATTTTATGATGTATTCAGGCAATATGGTACTTATTTTCCATGCCTGTTTATATATTATCGGTTTTTTAGGCAAAATGCAATGTGACTTTTTGCCTGGAATCTCAGGAGAAAATAAAAAAATATCTGGTCAATTTTTACAGTAAGAGTTATAATAAAATAGCTGTTAGTTTGTGCTGAAAACGCACAGAATGGAGGAAATTATGAAAATTGAACAGTATTGTGTAGGACAGGTGGCAACCAACTGTTATTTCATTATTAATAATGAAACGAAAGAAATGCTGATTGTGGATCCCGGAGATTCTGCTCAGATGCTGGCGGACCGTATCCGGCGGGAAAATCTGGAGCCGAAAGCGGTGCTGCTTACCCATGGCCATTTTGACCATGCCATGGCGGCAGAGGAACTGGCAGAAATGTTCGGGATTAAAATATATGCCCATGAGGCGGAAAAAGACACGCTTAAGGATCCCGGAAAAAATGTTTCTCTGATGATTGGCTTAAGAGATGTGTATCATGCCGATGTGTTTGTAAAGGATGAAGAGATACTGGAGCTGGCAGGAATGGAGCTGAAAGTCCTGCATACGCCGGGCCATACTGCGGGAGGCTGCTGCTATTATCTGGAAAAGGAAAAAGTGCTGTTCAGCGGAGATACTCTGTTCTGCCAGTCTGTGGGAAGAACAGATTTTCCGGGCGGAAGCATGTCAGGGATTGTGCGCTCCATCAAAGATAAACTTATGGTTCTTCCCGATGAAGTAAAAGTTTATCCGGGGCATATGGACAGGACCTCCATTGGAGCAGAGCGGGCCCATAACCCTTATTTATAGAAAGAGCATTATATGATAACCGTATGTTTAAATAAAGCAGAGTTTGAATACGATATTCATTCTCTGGTCAAAGCATTTTTTGCAGGAGAAGAGGTAAAGGTATTTGCAGACTCGGAGAAAATCAGCAGGCTGGAGCAGGAACAGACCCCTCTGTTTCATATGGAGATTGTGTATGAAGAGGGAACAGAGCCAGGTTCTTCTGGGGGAATGGTGAAAATATCCCTGTATCTTCCTCCGGCAGAGACAGAAATCCCTTCCGGTGAAAAGCCAGGACTGGCTTATGAGGCGGGAGGTTACCGCCCTGGGGCTGCAAAACAGGTGGAAACAGATTTTTCAGACCGGAAAATGACAAAGGACCGGTTAAAACAGACGCTGTATAAAATGCTGTCAGAATATACCGGACGAACACTGCCCTGGGGCAGCCTTACCGGTATCCGGCCGGTGAAAATTTCCATGTCCATGCTGGAACAGGGAAAAGAGGAAGAGGAAATCAGGACTTATATGGCAGACACTTATTTTGCGTCAGAGCAGAAAATAAGCCTGAGTATTGAGATTGCAAAACGGGAGCTGGAGCTTTTGAAACAGATTGATTACAGGGATGGCTACAGCCTTTATGTGGGCATTCCCTTCTGTCCCAGCATCTGTTCTTACTGTTCCTTTTCCTCATCGCCCATTGGCAGGTGGCAGGAACGGGTGGACGAGTATCTGAGCGCACTGGAGACAGAAATGGAATTTACGGCTTCTGTCTTAAGCCGCAGGAAATTAAATACCATTTATATAGGAGGGGGAACACCCACCACCCTGTCTCCCCGGCAGCTGGACAGGCTTCTGACAAAAATAAAAATATGTTTTAATTTTTCGGATTTGCTGGAGTACACGGTGGAGGCGGGAAGGCCGGACAGTGTTACGCAGGAAAAGTTAGAAGTGCTGCGGGAACATGGAATTTCCAGAATTTCCATCAATCCTCAGACCATGAAGCAGGAAACTCTGGATCTCATCGGGCGCCGCCATACCACAGAGCAGACCACAGAGAGTTTCCGGCTGGCCAGGAAAATGGGATTTGACAACATCAATATGGATTTGATTCTGGGACTGCCCGGGGAAACCATGGAAGATGTGAGAAATACTCTTGAGCAGATTCAGGAGCTGGCTCCGGACAATCTGACGGTTCATTCCCTTGCCATCAAACGGGCGGCGCGGATGAACATGTTTGCAGAAGATTACAGAGACATGGGGATGAACAACAGCTGGGAAATCATTGAGATGACGTCATCTTATGCAGGAAACATGGGGCTGTTTCCCTATTACCTGTACCGGCAGAAAAACATGGCCGGGAATTTTGAAAACGTGGGATATGCCAGGGAAGGAAAAGCAGGACTTTATAATATTCTGATGATGGAGGAAAAACAGGATATTCTGGCCCTGGGCGCCGGCAGTATTTCAAAACGCCTTTATGAAGACGGACGGATTGAGCGGTGTGAGAATGTGAAAGATGTGAGCCAGTATATGGAAAGAATCGGCGAAATGACAGAACGGAAACGTAAGCTGTTAGAGGGATGACAGGAATTGATATGGAACACGGGAATGCAGGAAAGGTTACGGGTCCTGCAGAAGGAAAAAAGACAGCGGAAGAGAATCTGAAGGAGGAAAAGAAATGGCACTGGCGAAAAAGCCTGTAAACGGCATGAAAGATATTTTACCGGAAGAAATGGAAATTCGGGATTATGTGATAAATGTAATCAAAGATACCTACCGGAGTTTTGGTTTTACGCCCATCGAGACTCCCTGTATGGAGAATATAGGGAATCTCAGCAGCAAACAGGGAGGCGAGAACGAAAAGCTGATATTTAAGGTACTGAAACGGGGAGAAAAACTGAACCTGGAAAATGCCCGGACAGAAAATGATGTGGTGGATTTCGGAATGCGTTACGATCTGACGGTGCCGCTGGCAAGATTTTATTCCAATAATGTCAACAATCTGCCGGCGCCTTTCAAAGCGCTGCAGATAGGAAATGTGTGGCGGGCAGACCGCCCCCAGCGGGGCAGATACCGCCAGTTCATGCAGTGTGACATTGATATCCTGGGAGAGGCAGGAAATCTTGCAGAAATTGAACTGATTCTTGCAACCACAACCACACTTGGCAGGTTAGGCTTCAAAAATTTCCAGATTCGTATCAATGAAAGGCGAATTTTGAAAGCTATGGCAGCTTACAGCGGATTTCCCGAAGATTCTTATGACACGGTGTTTATTATTCTGGACAAAATGGACAAGATTGGTCCGGAGGGCGTGGCACAGGAACTGGAAAAAAGCGGATTTGAGAAGGCAGCCACAGAAAAATACCTGGAGCTGTTTGCGCATATCCAGGGCAAAGAAGATGTGGCGGAAGGGGTCTCTTACCTGGCAGAACAGCTGGGAGATTTCCTGGAACAGGAAGTGGCAGACAGCCTGAAAGAAATTGCGGCATGTGTAAACGAAACCAGAGAGGCCGATTTTAAACTGGTTTTCGATCCCACACTGGTGCGGGGCATGTCTTATTACACAGGAACTATTTTTGAAATCGCCATGCCGGAATTTGGCGGAAGCTGCGGCGGAGGCGGACGCTATGATAAGATGATTGGGAAGTTTACCGGAAACGACGTGCCTGCCTGCGGATTTTCCATCGGGTTTGAACGGATTATTCTGCTGCTGCTGGAAAGTGGTTTTCAGGTTCCGGGACGGTCAGAAAAAATTGCATACCTGATTGAAAAGAACTATCCGGGGGAGAAACTGGCCCAGGTGACAGCTCAGGCTCAGAAGGAGCGGAAAGCAGGAAAGCAGGTTCTGGTGGCCCGTATGAACAAAAACAAAAAATTCCAGAAGGAAAAACTGACAGCGGAGGGCTATACGGAGATAAAGGAATTTTTTAACCGTTAAGGATGAAGATAAGAATTACCGTTAATATCTTACAGATAAGTTAATAGTAAAAGCAGAATTAATTTCAGGAGGAAGAATTATGGCAGAATCAATGAAAGGATTACACAGAAGCCACAGATGTACAGAGGTTTCCGGCAGCAATATCGGCCAGCAGGTAACCGTGATGGGCTGGATACAGAAACGAAGAAACCTGGGAAGCCTGATTTTTGCAGATTTGCGGGACCGTTCCGGGCTGCTTCAGATTGTATTCGACGAACCCAAAGTGGGCAGCGAAGGATTTGCAAAAGCGGAGTCTCTGCGGAGCGAGTATGTGGTGGCGGTGACAGGAACTGTGGCTAAGAGGACTGCGGCAGTGAATGAAAATCTGAAGACCGGAGATATTGAGGTGATTGCCGAAGATATCCGTATCCTTTCAGAGTCTGAGACGCCCCCTTTCCCCATTGAGGAAGATTCCCAGACAAAGGAAGATCTCCGGCTGCGTTACCGCTATCTGGATTTGCGCAGACCGGATATTCAGCGTAATATGATGATGAAAAGCAAAGTATCCATGCTGCTGCACAACTTTATGGAGCAGGAAGGATTTCTGGAAATAGAAACTCCCATACTGACAAAATCCACACCGGAAGGAGCCAGAGATTATCTGGTGCCCAGCCGGGTGCATCCGGGAGCATTTTACGCACTGCCCCAGTCCCCTCAGCTGTTTAAGCAGCTTCTGATGTGTTCCGGATATGACCGGTATTTCCAGATTGCAAGATGTTTCCGGGATGAGGATTTGCGTGCGGACCGTCAGCCGGAATTCACCCAGGTGGATATGGAAATGTCTTTTGTGGATGTGGATGATGTACTGGAGATAAACGAGCGGCTTCTGCAGTATGTCTTTAAAGAAGCCATGGGCGTGGACGTATCCCTGCCTCTTCCCAGAATGACCTGGCAGGAAGCCATGGACCGGTATGGAAGCGACAAGCCGGATACCAGGTTCGGCATGGAACTGGTGAATGTTTCAGACGTGGTGGAAGGCTGCGGATTCGGCGTGTTTACCGGGGCGCTGGAAAACGGCGGTTCTGTCCGGGGACTGAATGTAAAAGGCCAGGGAGCCATGCCCCGGAAAAAAATAGATAAGCTGGTGGAATTTGCAAAAGGCTGCGGTGCAAAAGGGCTGGCATATCTTGCAGTGAATGAAGACGGAACGTATAAGTCTTCCTTTGCAAAATTTATGGAGGAGCATACGTTGAAAGCCCTGGTGGAGAAAATGGAAGGGGAACCGGGAGACCTGCTTTTGTTTGCGGCAGATAAGAATAAAATTGTCTGGAATGTGCTGGGAGCCATCCGGCTGGAAATGGGAAAGGAACTGGGACTGATCGACAAAAACAAGTATCATTTCCTGTGGGTGACAGAATTCCCCTTACTGGAGTGGTCGGAGGAGGAAAACAGGTATATGGCGGCCCATCATCCCTTTACCATGCCCATGGAAGAAGACTGGCACCTGATTGACTCCGATCCGGGGGCAGTGCGCGCCAAAGCATACGATATTGTGCTGAACGGCACAGAGCTGGGCGGCGGATCTGTCCGTATCCATCAGGATGATATTCAGGAGAAAATGCTGGAAGTGCTGGGCTTTACCAGAGAACGGGCTTATGAGCAGTTTGGATTTCTCTTAAACGCTTTTAAATATGGAGTTCCGCCTCATGCAGGCCTGGCTTACGGACTGGACCGTATGATTATGCTGATGGTACACTGCGATTCTCTCCGTGATGTGATTGCCTTCCCCAAAGTAAAAGACGCTTCCTGTCTGATGACCGAGGCGCCGGGTACCGTGGAGGAAAAGCAGTTAGAAGAACTGTCATTGTCAGTTAAAAGCCCTGATGCAACCGCAACTTTACATTAAAATTTTTAAATGCAACAGGAAATCGGCAGACTTTACATGCAGAATACAGTAAGATAAATTCACCGGAAGCGCAGAAGGAACAAAAACAGAAAGGTGAAATGATATGAACGTATTCGGAGAAAATTTGCAGTTTTACAGAAAGCAGAAGAATCTGACACAGGAGCAGCTGGCGGAGCAGTTTGAAGTTTCCAGACAGACCGTGTCCAAATGGGAGGCAGGAGCTTCTTTTCCGGAGATGGAGAAAATTCTCCAGATGTGTGATCTGTTTTCCTGTGACATGGACACACTGCTGCGAAAGGACGCGGCAGTTCTGGAGACATCTGACAGTCAGGGCTACGAGAATCATATGGAAAAGAGAAGAAGGAAAATTACCTTTGGGGTAACATTCCTGATTCTTGGAACAGCAGTGTATGAAATACTGGAGGGGTTTCAGAGGCCGGAAGTATTATCCAATCTGATTTTTATGGCCATGGCAGTGGTGGCGGTTCTGGTATTGGTGGTGGCCGGGATGGAGCATGATATCTACCGGAAAAACCATCCGGTAATTCCGGATTTTTATACTTCGGCGGAAAAGGAAACATTTGAACAGCAGTTTCCCAGATGGATTGCCACAGGAATCGGTATCATACTGATTGGAGCGCTGATCGGTATGAACGGAGATGAATTTCCTCTGAGGGCAGGAATGAGAGATGAATTTTACCAGGGAATCTTTCTTCTGCTGGTGGCTCTGGGAATCGGCGTGCTTGTCTATGCCGGGATGGGAAAAGAAAAATACCAGGTGGACATATATAATAAGGAAAACAGTCCGGAACAGAAAGGGAAAAATACGCGCGTGGGCGTCTGGTGCGGCTGCATTATGATGACTGCCGCCGGCATCTTTCTGGTGCTGGGATTTGTGTTTGACCTCTGGAAGATTTGCTGGGTTGTCTGGCCTGTGGGCGGGCTGCTCTGCGGAATCGCGGCGCTTATTTTAAGCGGCCGGAAATGAAGGCGGATAATTTTTTGATTTCCTTTAAAATGCCATATAGACTTTGCAGAAAAAACATGATAGAATATAGGCTAAATAGTCGAAGATGATAAAGAACCCGAAAACCATTTGTTATTGTCAGCAGGCGGCAATTGCAGGATTTTCGGGTCTCTGCATGGAAAAATGTATTGGCATACAGCCGGTGCAGAAGGAGGAATCATGAATTATGAAAAGAGGGATTATATTTGATCTGGATGGAACCCTGTGGGATTCATCGGAAGAAGTGGCAATATCCTGGCAGGCGGCGCTGGATGAACATTTCGATATCGAAAAACCCATTACAGCCGAAATGATTCAGGGCGTCATGGGAAAGAGCATGTATGAGATTTCAGATATTCTTTTTTCTGAATTTGCGATGAAAGACCGGAGGGAAATGCTGGCATACTGCTGTAAGAAGGAAAATGAACATATCAGAAGCCATGGGGGTATTCTGGTGGAAGGGCTGGAAGAAACGCTGCAGCAGCTGCGGGACTGCGGTTACCATTTGAGTATTGTAAGCAACTGTCAGGCAGGTTATATTGAAGCATTCCTGGAATATCACAAACTGGAAAAATATTTTGATGATTTTGAATGTTTTGGAAGAACCGGAAGAGAGAAAGGCCGCAATATTCGTATGGTGGTAGAGCGGAACAGTCTGGACAGGGCCGTTTATGTGGGAGATGTTCAGGGAGACTACTATGCTGCAGAAGAAGCAGGAATTCCTTTTATTCATGCAGAAAACGGATATGGAACCATTCAGGCGGAAGTACCGGCTATTACAGATCTGGCCCGGCTTCCTCAGGTGGTAGAAGAAATTTTTAATGAACAATAGAAGAAAACACACAGAGAAGGGAGAACTGACAATGGAAAAAATTGCGAGCTTTACCATAGACCATGTGAAGCTGGAGCCGGGAATTTATGTTTCCCGGAAAGATCATATCGGAAAAGAAGTGGTGACTACCTTTGATTTGCGTATGACATCCCCCAATGATGAACCTGTAATGAACACAGCGGAAATGCATACCCTGGAACATCTGGGAGCCACATATCTGCGCAATGATCCGGAATATAAAGATAAAATCGTTTATTTTGGGCCCATGGGCTGCCGTACCGGCTGCTATCTGCTGATGGCAGGAGATTATGAATCCAGGGATATTGTGAAATTAATCACAGGAATGTATGAATTTATCCGGGATTTCCGTGGAGAGATACCAGGAGCCCGTGCGTTAGACTGCGGCAATTATCTGGATCACAACCTTGCCATGACCAATTATGTGGCAAACCGTTATCTGGAAAACACACTGTATAAAATAGATGAAGAGCATCTGATTTATCCGGAAAAAACAGAGGATATGGAATAGAAACGGACCGGAATCGGGCAAAGAGGCCGGTATTATCCGGCAACAGGAGAACAGAATGAAAAAAGTTGGAATTATCGGCGCCATGGAGCTGGAAGTGGAAGCGCTGAAATGGGCCATGCAGATTCGCCGCAGGGTGGAGAAAGCCTCTATGGAGTTTTTGGAAGGAACATTGAACGGAACAGAGACAGTGGTTGTCCGGAGTGGAATCGGCAAGGTAAATGCGGCACTCTGTACACAGATTTTATGCGACTGCTTTGAAGTAACTCATATTATCAATACGGGAGTTGCCGGTTCTCTGAAAAATGAGATCAATATCGGAGATATTGTGGTATCCACAGATGCACTCCACCATGACGTGGACGTGCGGGTATTTGGGTATCCTCTGGGAGAGGTTCCCCAGCTGGGCTGTCTGGCATTTCCGGCAGACGACAGGCTGGTGCAGCTTGCAGTGAACTGCTGTAAAGAAGTGAACCCGGATATTGAAGTTTATCAGGGAAGAGTGGTAAGCGGAGATCAGTTTATCAGTGACAAAGGGGTAAAGAACAGGATTATAGAGAATTTCCAGGGATTTTGTGTGGAAATGGAGGGAGCGTCTATTGCCCATACCGCATATCTGAATCATGTGCCCTTTGTTATCATCCGGGCAATCTCAGATAAAGCCGATGACAGTGCAGAGATGGACTATCCTTCATTTGAAAAAGCGGCGGCAGTTCATTCAGCAGCTCTTGTGGAGCATATGCTCCCTGTAATATAGAAGATTTAAAACAGGAGATCATATATAACAGAAGTTCAGCAGAGAAAGGAACTGCCGGACTTCTGATTTTTTTATCTTATGGGAAATACCCTGTCGCACTAACGTGTGAAAGAATTTCCCATAAGATAAAAAATAATATGCGCAGGGTCTGCCCCAGCGAAGCGAGGGTACTCGCACAAGAGGTAAAATATTGCTTCGCAATTGTGCTAAAACGCGATACGTTCAGCATACTGCGTATGCTCTGACGCACCGCAAATGGCGCAGCAAAGTGTCCAGGTCCCTTATGAGTGAGGGATTCAGGGAGCCCCTGCGGACCTGTCCGCTTTGTTCTCTTACAGGAAATACCCTGTCACACTAAAGCGTGCACTCCATACCGGCGGGGAATGAAAGTTATAAAGAAATTCTTAATTCGGAAAAAATCCGTTGTTTCTCCGGATTTCCTGTGCTATAATCCAGTGAGATAACCCAAAGCGGCAGAAGTTTTTCGTCTGACCGCAAAACAGGAAGGGAAATGAAAAGGTTCAGGGTGATGATTGAATGAAAGAGACAGTAAAAGACTTTTTTTATCGTTATCGGCATGGGTGGATTTTATCTTATCTGCTGATTTATCTGGCATGGTTTGCTTACCTGGAACAAACGGTGACCAGGCGTTTCCATGTAATTCATATGCCGATAGATGACTACATACCTTTTATGGAGGTATTTATCGTTCCGTATCTGCTGTGGTTTGGGTATGTGGCCCTTGCAATTACATTTTTCTTTTTCCGGAATGTACAGGATTATTACAAACTATGCATTTTTCTGTTTGTGGGAATGACGGTTTTTCTGGTGGTGTCCACGGTGTATCCCAATGGCCATTACCTGCGCCCAAGGGTATTTGAACGGGACAATATATTTGTAACGATGGTGAAAGGGCTGTATATGGTAGATACCCCTACCAATCTGTTTCCCAGCATTCATGTGTATAATTCCATCGGTGTGCATCTTTCCCTTATGCACAGTGAACAGCTGAAAGAGAAAAAATGGGTTCGGAGGATTTCTTTTGTACTGATGGTATCTATCGTTGCCTCCACCATGTTTTTAAAACAGCATTCCGTGTTTGATGTGATTACCGCATGTATTACGGCCCTTGTGATGTACACGCTGGTATATGGTGGCGAACTGCTCGCCGGCAGGAGACGTGTATACAAGAGACAGTACAGAGAAATATAAAAGAGAGAAAACTCCCATAATGCAGACCGCCTGAGGGAAATCCCCAGGCGGCTGTTTTATCTGTATCCATGAGAGTCGGCCATTTTCAGAATACAAAAAAGCCATGGCACTGTAACGCACCATGACTTTGTGATTATAATTTCCTGTGACATAAAAAGAATCGGGGTAACAGGATTCGAACCTGCGACCTCACGGCCCCCAGCCGTGCGCTCTAGCCAAGCTGAGCCATACCCCGAATGCTCTCCTATTATAACATGGAAAAAATAAAAAATCAACTGTTAAATATTGAAAATTGAAATTATTTGACTTTAACAGAAATAGAATTATAATAGACATTAGTATAATGAATCTTTTCATGATACGACAGATTAAAGAGAGGCAGAACATATGAAAACATTAAAGAAATTATCAATGAAGCAGATGGCACTTGTGGTTACAGGAAGCATTTTTCTGGTGCTTCTGGCAATATATCTGGGATTTGCAGCATTTTTCACCAGTCATTACCTGTTCGGAACCACTATAAACGGTGTAAAGGCTTCCGGAAAAACTCCCAGGGCAATGGAACAGCTTATTGAAAATGAAATCGACGGATATACGATTCGGCTGGAACCGGCAGAAGGAAAAGAAGAAATAATTGAAGGCTGCGACATTAACCTGAAGCCTGTATTTGACGGAAGTTTGCAGGGTGTATTACTCAGCCAGAATGGATTTGCCTGGCCCATGTCCCTGTTCCGGGAATCCAGGGTAGAGCTGGAAACCATGGTGGATTACAACGAGGAAGCATTGCAGAAGGTTATAAAAGAGCTGGAACTGATGGATGAAGATCAGATGATTAAGGCAGAAAACGCCATTATTTCTGAATATTCTGAAAAAGACGGATACCATATCATTCCGGAGGAAGAAGGTACTGTAATAGAAGAAAAGCAGTTTCTTCAGGCGCTGGAAGAGGCCATTCTGAACCTGCAGGAACATATGGTTCTGGCAGAAAAAGACTGTTATGTGAAGCCGGAATATACACAGGAGTCAGAAGAAGTTATAAAACTGGCGGAAACCATGAACCGGTACGCAGGGGCTGTGATCACCTACGATTTTGGAGACAGTCAGGAGGTTCTGGACGGAAAAACCATCAGCCAGTGGATTTCAGTAAATGACGAATATAAAGCAAAACTTTCCAGGAAAAAAATAGAAGAATATGTGGCAGGCCTGGCGGATACTTACAACACTGCCGGAAAATCCAAATCACTGGCATCTTCCTACGGCGCCAGTGTTACGGTAAGCGGCGGCGATTACGGCTGGAAGATAGACCAGGAAAAAGAAGCAGAAGCACTGAGAGGAAATATCAAAAAAGGAGAAACCCTTTCCAGAGAGCCGGAATATGCTCAGCGCGCCAACAGCCGGGGAGGAAATGATTACGGCAGTACATATGTGGAAGTAAACCTGACCGCCCAGCATCTGCATTATTACAAAGACGGTTCTCTGGTGTTAGAGACAGATTTTGTATCGGGAAATGACGCCAAAGGCTGGAGTACCCCTCCGGGAGCTTTCGGCCTGTATTACAAACAGCTGGATAAAACACTGCGGGGAGAAGGGTATGCCACACCGGTGGATTTCTGGATGCCCTTTAACGGCGGAGTTGGATTTCATGACGCCAACTGGCGCAGGGATTTCGGGGGAAACTACTATAAAAGAGGAGGTTCCCACGGCTGTATCAATATGCCCTACAATGCGGCAAAGACACTGTATGATAATATAGAAGCCGGATGCCCGGTGCTTGTGTACCAGCTTCCGGGTTCGGAAAGTGCCAAGGCGAAACAGCAGGACGCTGCGGCAGTGGTGACAGAGCTGATTGCCTCCCTGGGAGAAATTACCCTGGACAGCAGGGAAGCTGTTACAAATGCCAGAAATCAGTACAATGGGCTGGATGGCGGAGCCAGAGGCTATGTGAGCAATTATAATGTGCTGGAAGAAGCAGAGGCGAGAATCGGGCAGCTGGAAGCGGAAGCGGCTGCCGATCAGCAGGCGCAGGCAGAAGCCCAGCCGGTGATTGATGCCATTAACCAGCTTGCGGGACAGAAAATCACACTGGATATGAAAGATACCATTAAAAATATTCGCAAACAGTACAACAAACTGTCAGAGGCTGCCCGCAGTAAAGTAACCAACTACAATATTCTGACAGAGGCCGAGGTGAAAATAGAAAAACTGGAGAAGGAGAAAGAAAAAGAATAGTGGAAAATTTTGCGGGGTGAGGTTATGGAACATACGAAAGAGTACGAGAAAAAATTAACCATTTCAGACGTGGCAGAGGCATTGGGGGTGTCGAAAACCACAGTTTCCAGAGCAATTTCCGGAAAAGGAAGGATAGGGAAAGAGACAAAAGAACGGGTGCTGGAATACATTCAGGAACATAATTACAAACCGAATGTACTGGCAAAGGGACTGGCCCAGCTTAAGACCTATAATATCGGCGTTATGCTGCCGGAGGATTACACGGTGGTGGACCTGCCTTTTTTTCAGACCTGCCTGACAGGGGTACAGGAGACAGCTGTGAGCATGGATTACGACGTGCTGCTCACCCTGGGAAAAGAAAATGACTGCACCCAGCTGGAACGGATGATAGAGAACCATAAAGTGGATGGAGTAATCCTTATGCGCACCTTTACCAAAGACGTCCACATTGAATATCTGAAATCCCAGGAAATTCCCTTTGTGACAGTGGGAAGCACCAATTATCAGGGAGTCATTCAGGTAGATAACGACCATAAAAGCGCCTGTCGGGAGCTGATTTCCATTCTGCTGTTAAAAGGCATGAAAAAAATAGGGCTGATAGGAGGAATCGAATCCCATGTGGTGACTCAGAACCGCCTGCAGGGCTATATTGAGGCTCACAAAGCAGCAGGTATGGCCCTGGATAAAGACATCATATGTGTCAATGTGGAAAAGGACATACTGATTGAACAGGGAGTGGAACGTCTTCTGGCCCATGGGGCCGACTGTATTGTCTGTCTGGATGATGCAGTGTGCATTCATGTGCTGAACAAGCTGCGCCGGGAAAACATTCAGGTGCCGGATCAGATGCGGGTGGCTTCCTTTTATGACAGCACGATTCTGGAAAATAATCTGCCTTCTGTGACTTCCCTGTCCTTTGACGCACGGGAGCTTGGAAATGTGGCATGTAAAATATTACTGGAAGCTGTAGAAGGAAAACAGACAGATTTTCGGACCTTACTTGGTTATGAGGTGGTTTTGAAAGAATCCACAAAATAAAACACAACATGTTTCAGCCCCGTATTGCTGTATAATCCGCTGGTGTGCGGAAAATGCACACATTCATTCTTTGTGGATTTAGTAAAAATACAGGTAAAAATAAAGTAAAATAAGACTAAAAAGCATTGGTAAATTTACCAATGCTTTTTAGTAAAAATGGAAAAGAAAGGAAAAAAGCCGGTTTTACAGGCATGGTAACGTTACCGGATAAAAAGTTGCACAGTAGAACTGTACAGAATACAGGTAATCTCAGGCGCGCAAACGGTTGCGCAATGGAAAAATGTAGTAAAACTGACGAAAAACCGTTAGACAAAATATACAAAAACTACAATGGAAATATAGAAAGTGTTGACATTGACAACAATCTGTTACTCTGTTAAACTATAAAACATAGAACAACCGCTTGCGCAACAAAAGCATTTTGTTGTTCTAAACAAAATATGGGAGGAAACAAATATGAAGAAAAAACTTTTAGCAGCATTACTTTGTGTGGCAATGTCCGCAAGCATGCTGGCCGGCTGCGGCAACAATTCCGGCGGCAATAACTCTGCAAATGCAGGTGATGACAAGCAGGAGACAGGCGACGATGCAGCAGGGGATGACGCGGAAGCAGGCGACGACGCAGAAGCAGGTGATGATGCGGCAGCCGGCGATGAGAACACACTGACCGTATGGTGCTGGGACCCGAAATTCAACATCTATGCAATGGAAGAAGCAGGCAAGTTATATCAGGCGGATCATCCGGAATTCAACATTAACGTAGTTGAGACTCCCTGGGATGATATTCAGAAGAAGCTGACCACAGCAGCAACAGGCGGCGCTCTTGACACTCTGCCGGATATCATGCTGGTACAGGATAATGCATTCCAGAAGAATGTAATTTCATTCCCGGAAGCATTCACAGATTTAACAGACAGCGGTGTTGATTTCAGCCAGTTTGGTGAAGCAAAAACTGCTTATTCCGTAGTAGAAGGCAAGAACTATGGTGTTCCTTTTGACAATGGTACCGTTGTGGCATGTTATCGTACAGATGTTCTGGAAGAAGCAGGATTTACCGTAGATGATTTCACAGATATCACATGGGATGAATATCTGGAAAAAGGTAAAGTTGTTCTGGAAAAGACCGGACAGCCGCTGCTTTCCTGCCAGTCCACAGAATCTGACGTTATCATGATGATGCTGCAGTCCTGCGGCGCTTCTCTCTTTGACGACGAAGGAAATCCCAACATGGTTGGCAATGATTCTCTGAAAAAAGTTATGGAAACTTACCAGCAGCTGGTGGAAACCGGTGTCTGCAAGCTGGTAAACAGCTGGGATGAATATGTTCAGACTCTTACAACAGGTACAGTAGCAGGTACCATCAACGGATGCTGGATTATGGCTTCCATTCAGTCTGCAGAAGACCAGAGCGGAAAATGGGCGCTCACCAATATGCCGAGTCTGGTTGGCGTTGAAGGAGCAACCAATTATTCCAACAACGGTGGATCTTCCTGGGCTATCACAAGCAACTGCAAGAATATGGAACTGGCAAAAGATTTCCTGAAATCTACCTTTGCAGGAAGTGTTGAACTGTATGAAAACATTCTTCCGAGTTCCGGTGCTTTAGCTACTTATCTGCCGGCAGGTGATTCCGATGTATACGCAGAGCCTTCTGAATTCTACGGCGGAGATGCTGTATTTAAGAAAATTACTGAGTATGCAAGCAAATGCCCAAGCAACAATACAGGTGTATATTACTATGAAGCACGTGACGCTATCGCAACAGCCATCCAGAATGTGGTAGGCGGATCTGATATTGATTCTGAACTTGAAATTGCACAGGGTACCGTAGAAGGACTTATGGAGCAGTAAAAGTCAGAACACTTGTTACATAAGTGGTAAAATTCCAGTGTTTGCAGTGCTGCAAATACTACAAACGCCCTTTTTATCTTTATAAAACGGGCCATATAAAAAGCAGTCAGGGGGTCAGCAGTTGCTGCCCCCGACTGAGACTAAAGGGGGTAAATATGTGAGTCAGACAAGTGAACCCAAAAAGAAAAAAATGTCTTTGAGTAAAAGACATAACCTTACCGGCTGGGCTTTCCTGACGCCGGCGACGCTCATGATTGCAGTTATGAGTTTCTGGCCCATGATTCAGGCCTTTATCCTGTCCATGCAGAAAGGAAAAGGAAACGACTTAAGGTTTGGCGGACTTGACAATTATGTCAGGATGTTTAAAGATAAAGTCTTTATGACATCTCTTGGAAATACATTTTTTTATCTGCTTATTCAGGTGCCCATCATGCTGATTCTGGCATTGATGCTGGCGCAGATGCTGAACAACAAAAATCTTCGGTGTAAAGGACTGTTCCGTACCGCGATTTTTCTGCCATGTGCAACGTCACTGGTTTCATACGCGATTATCTTCCGTTCCCTGTTTGGTGTAGACGGATTTATCAACTCAATTCTGATTAAACTGGGAATCCTGAATACGGGATATAATTTCCTGGGAAATGCCGGGAGTGCAAAAGCTGTAATTATTATAGCATTGATATGGAGATGGACCGGATATAATATGGTATTTTATCTTTCCGGATTACAAAATATAGAATATTCTGTATATGAAGCAGCAAAAATTGACGGGGCAAATCCCCTGCAGACATTTTTTAAGATTACGGTTCCGCTGTTGAAACCTACGATTCTTCTGACAGCAATCATGTCGACAAACGGAACATTGCAGCTGTTTGACGAGTCCTTTAACCTGACAAAGGGAGGACCTTCCAACGCTACGATTACCATGTCCCACTACATATATAATGTATCCTTTAAATATGTGCCGAACTTCGGCTACGCAGCAGCCATGTCCTTCCTGATCTTTATCCTGGTGGCAATTCTGGCATTTATTCAGATGAAAGTAGGTGATAAGCGTGACTAAAACAAAAAGAGCCAATGCGTTAATGTATGTTGTTTTGATCATTGTATCACTGATATCAGTATTTCCTCTTTACTGGATGCTGATGGCAGCTACAAATAAGAGTGTGGATGTAACCAGAGGAAGAATGCTTCCGGGAACTGCTTTTCTGGATAACTGGAAGGCTCTGTTTGCCCAGTCGCCGGTGCAGGAGGCCATGCTGAACTCCTTTAAATATGCCATTGTGCTTACCATTTGCGCCCTGGTCATCTGCTCTCTGGCAGGTTATGGATTTGAAATTTATCATGACAAAGGAAAAGACACGGTAATGTCAATCCTGCTTCTGGGAATGATGGTACCCTTTGTGGCAACGATGATTCCGCTGTTCCGGATGTTTTCTTCAGCAGGGCTTCTGAATACCACAACAGCGTTTATTATGCCTACCATTTCCACGCCGTTCCTGATTATGATGTTCCGGCAGAGTGCCAGAAGTTTTCCTCATGATATTATTGAAGCGGCGAGAATTGACGGATTGAATGAACTGCAGATCTTTTTTAAGATGTTTATTCCTACCATGCGTTCCACCTATGCGGCAGCCATGACGATTACCTTTATGAATGCCTGGAACAATTATCTGTGGCCAAAGGTAATTATGCTGGATGACGCCAGCATCACCATGCCCATGCTGGTTGCGAACCTGACGGAAGGTTATGTAACGGATTATGGTGTACTGATGTTAGCTGTTCTGCTGTGCAGTATGCCGACGATTATTATATTCTTCTTATTACAGAAGAGCTTTGCAGAAGGTATTACAGGTGCAGTGAAGTAATGAAATTTAAAATACAGTTTATACTATGCCGGTAAGGAAAGAGAGGAGAAAGAATCTCACACCTGCCGGACGGAGGCTGCCGCATTAGAGGTCAGACAAACAGGATATGGTTTTACAGAAAGGTTTACGGACAATATCCTGCAGACGTTTCTTTTGCTGCAGCCTTAAATTATAAAATTATGTTGGAGGTAATATATGCCGCAGTTTGATTATGAAAAAGTGAAAGATCCCATGTTTTTTAAAGAGAATACGCTGGAAGCCCATTCAGACCATATCTGTTACAGATCTCTGGAGGAGCTGGAAGAAAAAAACAGCAGTTTTCGCTATTCACTGGACGGACTCTGGAAATTTGCGTATGCCGTAAATTATAATTCTGCCATTCAAAATTTTGAGTCGGCAGAATATGACTGTAATTCCTGGAAAGACATCAGGGTTCCGGCTCATATCCAGATGGAAGGATATGACAGCCCTCAGTATGCCAATGTACAGTATCCCTGGGATGGCCGGGAACAGATTGAACCGGGAGAGATTCCTTCCTTTTTCAATCCCGTTGCAAGCTATGTGAAATATTTCACAGTCCCGGAAGTTATGAAAGGAAAGCCGGTATACATTTCTTTTCAGGGTGTGGAGAGCGGTATGGCATTGTGGCTGAACGGAGCTTATGTGGGCTACAGTGAAGACAGCTTTACTCCTTCAGAATTTGAACTGACCCCGTATCTGACGGAAGGAGAGAACAAACTGGCAGTTCAGGTCTTTAAATGGACAGCGGGAAGCTGGTGCGAAGACCAGGATTTCTTCCGGTTTTCCGGTATTTATCGAAGCGTATATCTGTATACTGTGCCGGAAACCCATATACAGGATATCCGGGTGAAAACGCTGCTGGATGATACATACACAGATGCGGAACTGGAAGTTACCCTGAAAGGCTCCGGTTCAGGACAGGTTTTACTGACCCTGAAGGACGGACAGGATACAGTGGCACAGGCTTTAGTGAACATGGCCCATGAAGCTGAAATAAAAATTCCGGTGAAACATCCGGCTCTCTGGAGCGCCGAGGAACCAAACCTTTATGAACTGGTGCTGGAAGTACGAAACCCTCAGGAAGAGACAGCAGAAGTGATTTCCCAGATGGTGGGATTCCGCCGTTTTGAGATGATTGACCATATGATGCACATCAATGGAAAACGGATTGTATTTAAGGGCGTGAACCGCCATGAATTCAGTTCGAAAACGGGACGTGCCGTGTCAGATGATGAAATTCTTCTGGATATTATGACCATGAAACGGAATAATATCAATGCAGTCCGGACCTGCCATTATCCCGATGATTCCAGAATTTATGCCCTCTGTGATAAATACGGCCTGTACATGATTGCTGAAAATAATCTGGAAAGCCATGGCTCCTGGGATCCCATCATCAGGGGAGAGGCGGGCATGGAAGCGGCTGTTCCCGGAGACCGCAGAGAATGGGAGCCCATGATGCTGGATCGTGTGAATTCCTGCTATCAGCGGGATAAAAATCATCCGGCGATTGTTATCTGGTCCTGCGGAAATGAATCCTTCGGCGGGCCGGTTATTTACGAAATGTCCCGGCTGTTCCGAAAACTGGATGACACCAGACTGGTACATTACGAAGGCCTGTTCCATGACCGTCGGTTTAACGACACCAGTGATATGGAAAGCCAGATGTATCCTTCCGTGGAGGATATTAAAAACTTTCTGGCAAAGGACAGAAGCAAACCATTTATCTGCTGTGAATATACCCACGCCATGGGTAATTCCTGCGGTGCAATGCACAAATACACAGATTTAACGGATACGGAACCTCTGTATCAGGGAGGATTTATCTGGGATTATATTGACCAGTCCATTGAGAAAAAAGACCGTTACGGAAAGAGCTTCCAGGCGTATGGCGGAGATTTCGGGGAGCGTCCCTGTGACTATAATTTCAGCGGAAACGGCATCGTTTATGGCGGAGAGAGAGATGAATCTCCCAAAATGCAGGAAGTAAAATTCAATTATCAGAATATTACTGCAGAGGTTTCCAGAGACAAAGTCCGGATAAAGAATAAAAATCTGTTCCTGAATACGGACAGTTTTGACTGTGTGGTTCTGTTGGAAAAAGAAGGAAAACTCATAAAGCAGGCCGCACTTGAGACTAAGGTGCCACCTCTTGGTGAGGAAACCTATGATCTGCCCCTGGCTGTGCCGGAAAAAGCAGGAGAATATGCTGTAACCGTATCTTTCCGGCTGAAACAGGCAGAAGACTGGGCGCCTGCAGGTTATGAGACAGCTTTCGGGCAGGGCGTATTCCAGGTAGAAGAGACAGGAGAATCCAACTCTGCACATTCCGGACGGGTTGTTCTTCCGGCTGAAACAACAGAGAAAATTACAGTTATTAAAGGAAGATTAAATATCGGTGTCCATGGACGTGATTTTGAATGCATGTTCAGCACTTTAAAAAGCGGACTGGTATCTTACCGCTATGGCGGCAGGGAAATGACAGAACAGATTCCCATGCCCAATTTCTGGCGGGCGCCCATAGATAATGACTATGGCAGCAATATGCCGGGGCGCTATGCTCAGTGGAAACTTGCCAGTCTGTATCTGCAGCCGGATGAAGAGTATCCCAATCCTGCTCTGGAAGAAAAGGAACACAGTGCGGTGATTACATATCATTATATCATGGCTACCGCACCAGTAAGTAAATGCAGCCTTTCCTATGAAGTGTTCGGGGATGGAACTATTACTGCCACTCTGTCTTATGACCCGGTAAAAGAACTGGGAGATATGCCGGAATTCGGCGTGATGTTTAAGTTTAATGCAGATTATGAGAATGTGGAATGGTATGGCAACGGACCTGCGGAAACTTATGCGGACCGGAAACACGGAGCAAAGCTGGGCGTTTATGCCAACAAAGTAACGGATAACCTGGCAAAATATCTGGTGCCTCAGGAATGCGGCAATAAAACAGAGGTACGCTGGGCGAAAATTACGGATAATCGCGGAAAAGGAATGCTGTTTACGGGAAATCACATGAATTTTTCCGCTCTGCCCTACACGCCTCATGAGATGGAATCCGCGCAGCATCCCTATGAGCTGCCGGAAATCCACTACACGGTAGTCCGGGTTTCCTCACAGCAGATGGGTATTGGCGGAGATGACAGCTGGGGAGCCAGAGTGCATTCGGAATATCTGACAGATGTAAGCGGGCCCATGAAATTTACATTCAGTTTCAGAGGTTTACCATGAGGAGGGATCCATCGAAGATGGGAGGAGCCCTGATGGTTTATAGTAACCTGATGATTTAAGGAGGAAAAAATGGACAAATTTGTGGTAAATATTATCCACCGTCCGGAAATGGTACCGGAATATGCAGAAAAAGTTACCGGACATGGAAAAACGGAGGATATTGGAAGAAAAGCGCTTTTGACAGAATCTCTGGATATTTTTAAGACACAGCAGAGGCTGGCCCATGAAAATGGCCTGAAAACCACAATTCAGATGACCTATGCAAGTTTATTTAATGAAGAAGCAGTAGCTCTTGCAAAAGCAGACCATGAGAAATACGGGGATGAAATCGCCCTTTCTCTGCTGGGGCTGCCCTGCAAAGAGTTCCGTGAGAAATATGATACCAAAGATTTCTGTATCTGGATGTTTTCCATGGAAGACAAGAAATCCATTGTAGATGATGTTTTTGAAAAATTTTATCAGAGTTTTGGATTTTATCCGGAATCCACCGGTTCCTATTATCTGGATGCAGATTTGACCAACTATATCAAAGAAAAATATCCTTCCGTAAAATGTGCGGTGGCAACCTGCTGGGAGGAGGGCCCCAAGGCATACCATACCTGCAATAATTCCTGGTATACTCTGTTTGACGGGGGCCCCTGGGCTCCCTGGATTCCTTCCAGGCAGAATACCCATGCGCCGGCGGCAAATCAGGAGGAGGACAGCGGAATTGTGGCAATTCCCCATCTTTCCAGAGATTTGCTGGCATGTTATGACGGAAACGGCTCCAATTTCGGCACCCATCCTCAGAATGTGCTCCGGGGGATGATTTATGACAGCCAGACCTGGGAGTATCCTTATATGTACAACCTGATTGACCAGTACCGTTCTCTGGAAAAATACAATAACGGTTATGCCTATAACATGATGTTTGTGGGACCGGGCTGGATGAACAAAATGGGACGCTGGGAAGCGCCTTATGAACTGCTGGAAAAATCTTATTCCGATGGCTGTGCGTATTATGGAAAACTGAAAAAAGAAGGTAAACTGACTGACATGACCATGGCGGAATTTGCAGATTACTACCGGGAGAAAAAGAGTTATACAGAGCCGGAATGCGCTCTGTGGCGTGATATCCTTTACGGTTCGGACAAGCAGCTGTTCTGGTACTGTGATCCTTACATGAGAGTCTGCGTCAATATGGACCAGGGCGGAGCCATTGTGGATTTACGCCCCTATGCAGCCAAACTGGAATGGCCCGTGGGAATCGGAACGAAACATGTGCAGGATGCATCTTATCCGTTCCTGATTCAGGAAAAATACAGGGCAGGTTATTTCACCCATTATGCCGGAGAAGGGACTGTCAGAAGTGCAAAACTTTCCTACAACGGAGAAGAAGTGGATCTGTGCCTGTGCCGCACAAAAGCCCATTTTTCCCAGGAGGGAAATACCAGAATCCTCACGCTGGATCCGGTGGAAATTGAATTTTATGATCTGACCGTGAAGCTGCAGACGAAGATTTATTTTGAAGAAGGAAGTTCCGGTATCAAAATGGAGCGTACCATTCTGGAAATGAGTAATCCGGATGCAAAGGTGGAATTAAATGAATATATGGTGGCATGTTACGGAACCACAGAATATCCGGAGGATATGACTGGCATCACCCTGAAATGCGAGGGCAGCCAGGACAAATCCATTTCCTATGAGTATAAATGCAGAGAAGCGCAGCTTGAGGGAGCTAAGGCGGTGAGTGCAGTGATTCCGGCCATTGAGACGAAGGTTTCCATGACGCCGTCTGATAAAGAAGCAGTGGGATACGTGAAGGAGGGCTATGCCTTTTCTCCCATGTTTACATTAGGATACACCAAAACAGTATCGGACAAGGAGGTATTTGCAACATGGCTCAATCTGGAAAAGGCAAATTAAATTACAGATGTCCTTCCTGCTTTATGCGGGATCTGGATATTGATATGTTTTATGATAAGGAGAAGGAAGAGTATTACTGTATCCGCTGCCAGTATACCGGAAATGAAAAAGACGTGCTGGAAAAAAATGAAATGGTGCGGTTCCGTTACCGGGCCATGGCAGAGCGTATCACAAAGTTTGACTTTGATTAAGAGGAAAATTTTATGGGAGTAATTTCAGATAAGAAATTTATAAAGGGAATGGATGTATCTTCTCTGCCGGAGCTGGAACAGCTTGGAGCAAAATTTTATGATAAAGACGGAGACGAGAGAAATCTGCTGGCAATTCTGCAGGAATACGGTACCAATGCAATACGTCTCCGCCTCTGGAACAATCCTTATTCCAGAGAGGGAGAGCCTTATGGGGCGGGCACCAATGACATGGAAACTGCCATGGAGATGGCAAAGCGGGTGAAAGAGCGGGGCATGGACGTACTGCTGAATCTCCATTACAGCGATTTCTGGGCAGATCCCGGCAAGCAGATAAAGCCCAAGGCCTGGTATGACTATACGGGAAAACGTCTGGAGTCTGCTGTGTACGACTATACGGTGGCGGTACTGCGTGAATTTCAGCGGGAGGGCATCCTGCCTGATATGATACAGGTGGGAAATGAACTGTCCAACGGTCTGCTGTGGCCGGACGGAAAGCGGCCGGATTATGAGAGTATTGCCATGCTGGTGAATGCGGGAATTCATGGGGTGCGTGATATTGACCCGGATATTCCCATTATGCTTCATCTGGACAACGGAGGGAACAATGCCCTGTACCGGGAATGGTTTGACAGTTATTTTGCCAGTGACGGAGAGGATTTTGACATTATCGGTCTGTCCTATTATCCCTTCTGGCATGGCTCCCTGGCAGATCTGGAACATAATATGCATGACATTGCATTACGCTACAACAAAGAACTGGTGGTGGCAGAGGTATCCATGGGCCATACCATGGAAGATTATGCTGCCTTTGAGAAGCTGAAACCCTCGGAACGGAAAGGAATGGCCACAAAACCGGAACTGGTGGAAAAGATTGATTACCCCATGACAAAACAGGGGCAGGCGGATTTTATGGAAGATTTCATGAACCGGGTTGTCAATGTTCCAAAAGGGCTGGGAAGAGGATTTTTCTACTGGGAGCCGGCCTGGATTCCGGTGCCGGGAAGCGGTTGGGCCACAGAGGCCTCTCTGAGCTACATGAAAGATCCTGGGCCCTGCGGCAATGAATGGGCCAATCAGGCGTTGTTTGACTATGAAGGCAGGCCTCTGCCGGCGCTGGATGTGATAAGAAAACGATAACTGTCCGAAACGGACAGGGAAAAAGGAAGAGTTCTGCAATATATGGCACAGGTATCACGGATGGTACATCCATATATTGCAGAATCTTTTTTATTCTACAGGAAATTCCTTTGGATTTCCTGTAGAATAAAAAATAATGATGCGCAGCTCGCGGAGTTGATGTTTATTGCTGCGCAATCCGCTCGCTCGTGCGAATAGAAGATGTCGCTAAAGCGACCGCACTCGGCGCAGCAAACCGTCCAGGTCCCTCATGAGTGAGGGATTCAGGGAGCTGAAGCGGGCCAGTCCGCTTTGTTTTTCTATAATCGCACTGCGGCGAATCTTGCCATATGGTATCGTGTATGATATATTTTTATCAGATGATTCAGAAAGACAGGGTGAAACACATATGATACTCTATCATGCAGGTAAAGAAACGGTGGAATTTCCGGAAATTCGGAAAACAAGATATACAAAAGATTTTTCGTGGGGATTTTATTGCAAAATGCAGAAAAGGTGAAACACATCCCTATGATATTGTGGAAGGCCCTATGGCGGATGACACAATATGGAACTATGTAAATGACTATCTGACAGGGAGGATAAGCCGGAAACAGTTTTGGGTTCTGGCTGAATTCAGGTATCCCACCCATCAGATTAGTTTTCACACCTTATCGGCATTGGATTGTCTGATATTTGAAAGGAGTGAATCTGTATATGACAGAAAAGGAAAGAAATGATTTTTTCTATGTTTGTTCGCTCATTGAATATACGGCCCGTCAGAGCAGGAATAAGCGCGGAACAATTACAGAAGCGCTGGGCAGAGAAGGCATTGAGAAACAGCTGTATGATGCCCAGGTAAATCATTGTCTTTCTTTTGAACAGGTGAGTGATGAGGTGATTGAACAGTATAAAATTCCGGAAGGGGATTTTGACACCATTACAGGCTGCAGATATACGGTTCCGGAATTTACGGACATTGGAAAGCTGTACAGCATTATGATAGAAGACTGTGCGGAACCAGGAAAAGAAGTGGATGAACTGATGAAAATTTTTTCTTCTTTTATCAGTGAGGAAATATCTGATTTTAATACCGATGTTTATTATCAGAATCCCGATTATCTGGAATGCTCGTACCGGGCCGGATATCTGCTGGATTAAAGTTGAAATTTTTGCCGCTGACATGGGGTAATATTGCAAAAAAATAGCTTTCATATGCAAAGAGATCCTTTGCAGCACAAAGACAGGAGGAAAACCATGGAGAAAAATTATAAATTGAAGGATATCCCTTATGTAAAGATGGATTTTCAGGAAATCCAGAGGAAACTGGATGAATTTGCAGAGCGGATTACCCAGGCAGAAAATTATGAGACCGTAAAAAAGATACTGCTGGAGAGCCAGGAACTGCAGCGGGAAGTAAACGAGAATCATACTCTGGCCATGATCCGAATGTATCAGGATTCGACAGACGAATACTATGCAAAAGAGGCCATGGAACAGGATCGGGAACTGGCGCTGCGAGACAGCAGTAAATTAAATCAGGCATTAATTTCTTCTCCTTTTGTGGAAGATATCAATCGGGAATTTGGAGAAGAATTTCTTCTGATACTGGATAAGGACAACCGGCTGCTCTCAGAGGGCAAAGAACTGCAGGTAAAAGAACAGGATCTGATGAACCGTTACCAAAAGCTGAAAGCAACGATGAAGTTTGAATTTCAGGGAAAGGTACTGAGCGAAGGGGAACTCCGGCCCTTCCGGGAAGACCCTGACAGGGAGGTGCGCAGGAAATGCCTTAAGGTGATGTATCAGGGTTATCTGGATAAAAAAGAGGAATTTGAAGAAATTCTGGATGAGCTGGTGAACACCCGCATCGGGATTGCAAAGGCAAACGGATTTGACAGCTATCTGGATTACAAAAACCTGGAAAAGGGAAGGCGGGAGTATGGGGAACCTGAGCTGGCCGCTTTCCGGAAACAGATAAAAGAAGAAGTAATTCCGCTGATGAAAGTATTGTATGAGCAGCAGAAAGAGCGCCTGGGGCTGGACAAGCTGACGGTTTGCGATTACAATCTGATTTTCCCGGATGGAAATCCGAAGCCTGCCGGGAAAATTGAGAACCTCTGCCGGGCAGCCGGAGAGATGTACCATAAGCTGTCTTCGGAAATCGGAGCATTTTATGATGAAATGCTGGCGCATGAACTGATTGACGCTGTACAGTCTCCCAACAAAATTACCGGAATCGGATTCTGTACCACTCTGGATAAAACGGGGATGCCCTTTGTGTTTGCCAATTCCGATGGTACCATGACGGATGTGTCGGTGCTGACCCATGAGATGGGCCATGCCTGGCAGGCATATTGCAGCATGAGAAAGCAGCCTCTGGAGGAATACTACTGGATGGCCAATGATCTTGTGGAGATTCCCTCCAAAACCATGGAGCTGTTTGCTTATCCATATGCAGAAGCATTTTTCGGAAAAGACGCAGAGAAATTCCTGTATATGCATCAGTACGGAATTATCAGTGAACTGACATTTTATACCATGGTAGACGAGTACGAGGGCTGGCTGTATACGAACCCGCAGGCGGCCATGAAAGAGCGGTGTGAGAAATTAGAACAGCTGTTCCGGGAATATAATCCAGGTGTGGATAACAGTGAATTTTTGGAAGAAATCCTGGCAGGCGCCACGTTGTTTGGAAATATGGGCGTTTACATGTACCCGAAATATCTGATCAGTTATGTGCTGTCAGAAATGTGCGCACTGGAGTTTAAGGAACGGATGGATGAAAATCCCGGACAGGCATGGAAAGATTATAAGCTGTTTTGCGAAACGGGAGGCTCCATGGAGTATGTTTCCATTCTGAAGCAGTCCGGTCTGTCACCGGCTTATGTGGATGGCACGGTGGCCCGTGTTCTGACAGGACTGAAGCAGCGTCTCGGAATCTGAGTCAGGAAGCAAAGGAGGTGACGTTATGATTTCAAAGCAGATGCAGCGGGAAATAGCAGGCAGTTCTGCCATCCGTGCCATGTTTCTGGAAGGAAAAGAGCTGGCCCGGCAGGTGGGCGCGGAAAATGTCTACGACTTCAGCCTTGGAAATCCCATGACGCCTGTACCGGACTGTTATAACCAGGCCATTGTCAGAGCAGTGCAGACAGAAAGTTCCCTGGAGCTTCACGGATATATGGATAATGCAGGTTATCCGGAGACCAGACAGGCAGTTGCCCACAGCCTGAACAGAAGGTTTGGAACAGAATTTGAAAAAGAACATATTGTGATGACGGTCGGCGCCGCAGGCGCCTTGAATGTGGTGCTGAAAACGATTCTGGATGCAGGTGACGAGGTGCTGGCGCTGGCTCCTTATTTTGGAGAGTACCGGGGGTATGCAGCCAATCATCAGGGGATTTTGCGGGAAGTAAAACCGGATATTCCAACCTTTCAGCCGGATTTTGCAGATCTGGAAGCCAAAATCACGGAGAAAACAAAAGCTCTGATTATCAACAATCCGGTAAATCCCACCGGGGTGGTATATTCTGAAGAAACCATCCGGCATATTGCCGCTCTTCTGAATGAAAAGCAGGGAGAATATGGTCATGAGATTTACCTGGTATCAGATGAGCCTTACCGGGAACTGGTTTATGATGGAACAGAGGTTCCTTTTCTGACAAAATACTATGACAATACCTTTGTGACTTATTCTTTCAGCAAATCCCTTTCCATTCCGGGAGAGCGGATTGGCTATATTGCAGTCTGCCCCCGGATGGCTGACCGGGAGCAGGCGGTTCAGGGACTGTCGGTGGCAAATCGGATTCTGGGCTTTGTAAATGCACCGTCGCTGATGCAGAAAGCCCTGATTTCTTCCCTGGACGCCAGGACAGACGTGGATTATTATGACAGGAACCGAAAGCTGATATACGGAAAACTCACCGAACTGGGCTTTACCTGTGTGAAACCTCAGGGGGCCTTTTACCTGTTTATAAAATCTCCGGAGCCGGAGGAACAGAAATTTGTGGAGGCGGCCAAAAAGCATCACATTCTGCTGGTGGGAGGAAAGGCTTTTTCCTGTCCCGGTTATGTGCGTCTTGCCTACTGTGTTTCTTATGAAATGCTGGAACGTTCCCTGCCTGCGTTTGAAAAGCTGGCGGAAGAATACGGGAGGGAGTTAAAATGAAGCCATGGGAAAAAAATGTGCGTAAGGTGGTTCCTTATACACCGGGAGAACAGCCTGACCGCCCCAATATGATAAAACTGAATACCAATGAAAACCCGTACCCGCCTTCTCCTGGAGTGGCCAGGGTATTAAAAGAACTGGACCCGGACAGCCTGCGGAGATATCCGGATCCCGGGGCGGAGGTTCTGGTTCATGCACTGGCAGAATACCTTGGGGTATCAAAACAGCAGGTGTTTGTGGGTGTGGGCTCCGATGATGTGCTGGCCATGAGTTTTCTGACTTTTTTTAACAGCGAAAAACCCATTTTATTCCCGAATATTACTTATTCTTTTTATGATGTGTGGGCGGGACTGTTTCAGATTCCCTTTGAATGTCCGGCGCTGGATAAGGAATTTCGGATCTGCACCGAAGATTATTTCAGAGACTGCGGCGGTATTGTGATACCTAACCCCAATGCCCCTACCGGACTGGAAAAGAGCCTGGAGGAGCTGGAGGAAATCATCAGGAAAAATTCGGAAGTAATTGTGATAATTGATGAAGCATATATTGACTTTGGAGGGACTTCTGCGTTATCATTACTCCCGAAGTATGAAAATCTGCTGGTGGTTCAGACTTTTTCCAAGTCCAGAAGCCTTGCAGGCATGAGAATCGGTTATGCCATTGGAAATGAGAAGCTGATACAATACCTGAATGATGTGAAATATTCCTTCAATTCTTATACCATGAGCGCCGCGGCTCTGGCAGCAGGCGTGGAAGCCGTCAGAGATGATACATATTTCAGAGAAACCCTGCAGAAAATAATCAATACCAGAGAACGGACCAAAAAAGAATTGCACAGGCTGGGATTTTCTTTTCCCGATTCCCGGAGTAATTTTATTTTTGCCACCCATCGTGACTGTCCGGCAGAAGAATTGTATGAAGCCCTGAAACAGGCGGATATATATGTGCGCTATTTCCGAAAACCGGGAATCGACAATTATCTGCGCATTTCCATCGGAACAGAGGAACAGATGGATGAACTGATACGTTTTATGGAACACTATTTAGGAGAGCGTTTATGATTCGAATGATTTTGAAAGGCATTGTCATCGGGATTGCCAATATTATTCCCGGTGTCAGCGGCGGCACCATGGCAGTTTCCATGGGTATTTACGACAAGATGATTCATGCGGCCACCCATCTTTTTTCGGAATTTAAGAAAAGCATGGAAGTGCTGATTCCCATTATTATCGGAGCAGTCATCGGCGTGGTGGCACTGGCACGGATTATTGAAATCATGTTTGAAAAAATTCCCCTGCAGACCAATCTTTTGTTTATCGGCCTGATTGTGGGCGGTCTTCCGGCCATAACCAGGAAAGTAAAAGGCAAAAGTATCCGGCTGGGCCATATACTGTCCTTTCTGGCATTTTTTGCTGTTGTGGCAGGAATGGCAGTTCTGGGCGAACAGGAAGGGGCGGCGGCAGATCTGAGTTTCAGCCTGCTGAATGTGATAAAACTGTTTTTTGTGGGGGTGCTGGCTTCGGCTACCATGGTAATTCCCGGCGTCAGCGGCTCCATGATGCTGATGCTGATTGGATATTACAATCCGGTATTAAGCGAGGTAAACCGTTTTATCGACAACCTGCTGGATTTTAACGTACCGGGGATTCTGGATGGCTGTCTGGTGCTGGTGCCTTTTGGAATCGGCGTTGTTATCGGCATTTTTGCCATTGCCAAAGTCATAGAAATTATATTTGAAAAATTTCCGGAACACGCATACTGGGCGATTATCGGCCTGATTGTGGCTTCTCCCATTGCAATTTTACTGATGAACAGTTTCGGAACCATAAGTCCTGTGACAGTTTTAACAGGAATTGCGGCTCTGGCTGCAGGCATTGTCATTGCCCTGAAACTGGGAGAGGAATAAAGGGAAGGCCGTAAAAGCTGTTGTATACGGAATATGGAATTCAGGCCGCAGGAGGCCGTCTGTATGGTATATAAACTTCATTTTGCGGCATTCTCAGGGAAAATTTCAGTATCAGATTACAGGAAAATACAAAACATATACAGAGGGAAAGCGGGGTGCAGATACCCGGAATGGAATACATACCAGTGATATATCTGGCCTTTGTGAATCTGGCGGGATTTTTCCTGATGGGGCTGGATAAATGGAAAGCAAAACATAAGAAATGGCGGATTTCCGAGAAAACTCTGTTCTTAGCCGCCATTGTCGGAGGCAGTATCGGAACCTGGGCGGGCATGTATGTTTTCCGCCATAAAACCAGGCACTGGTATTTTACGGTGGGAATGCCTCTTATCCTGGTTCTGCAGGCCGGTGCGGTCTGGCTGTTGACTTTTGGAAGATAAAGTAATATCATAAACAGGCGTATGGATGGAAAGTTACCGGTTCCACAGGCGTACAAATCGGATAATTTCATGCTTTTGCAATTATCTGTTACATAAAAAGAGAAAGGAAATGAACCTATGTACTCATTTGATGAAGTGAAGAAAGCAGATCCTCAGGTGGCTCAGGCCATTACAGAAGAAATGGAGCGGCAGAACAGCCACATCGAGCTGATTGCCTCTGAAAACTGGGTCAGCAAAGCTGTGATGGCAGCCATGGGAAGCCCCATGACCAATAAATATGCGGAAGGATATCCGGGCAAACGTTATTATGGCGGCTGTGAATGTGTGGATGTGGTGGAAAATCTTGCCATTGAGCGTGCCAGAGAACTGTTTGGCTGTGAATATGCCAACGTACAGCCCCATTCCGGCGCACAGGCCAATATGGCAGTGCAGTTTGCCATGTTAGAACCGGGAGATACGGTAATGGGAATGAATCTGGATCATGGCGGACATCTGACCCATGGCAGCCCTGTGAATTTTTCCGGCACATATTTCCATATTGTGCCTTACGGCGTCAATGACGAAGGGTTTATTGATTATGATAAAGTAAGAGAAACGGCACTGGAGTGCAGACCGAAACTGATCATAGCAGGAGCCAGCGCCTATGCAAGAACCATTGATTTTAAGCGGTTCCGTGAAATTGCCGACGAGGCAGGCGCATACCTGATGGTGGATATGGCTCATATTGCAGGACTTGTGGCGGCAGGACTTCATCCAAGCCCCATCCCCCATGCCCATGTGGTAACCACCACTACCCACAAAACGCTGCGGGGGCCCCGCGGAGGCATGATTCTGGCCAGCCAGGAAATGGCGGAAAAGTTTAATTTCAACAAGGCTATTTTCCCAGGAACCCAGGGAGGCCCTCTGATGCATGTTATCGCTGCAAAAGCAGTATGTTTTAAAGAGGCGCTGGAGGACAGCTTTAAAGAGTATCAGCAGAATATTGTGAAAAATGCCCAGGCTCTGGCAAAAGGCCTGAAAGACAGAGGAATTAAACTGGTTTCCGACGGAACGGATAACCATCTGATGCTGGTAGACTTAACCCCATATGACCTGACAGGAAAAGCAGTGGAGAAACTGTTGGATTCCGTTCATATCACCAGCAACAAGAATACCATCCCAAATGATCCAAAATCCCCCTTCGTGACAAGCGGTATCCGTCTGGGGACGCCGGCTGTTACATCCAGAGGGTTTACAGAGGCCGATATGGATAAAGTGGCGGAGTGTATTGCTAAGATGATAAAAGAGGGAGAAGCTGCTTCGGAAGAAGTACGCGGAATGGTCAGAGAACTGACAGAGAAATATCCCCTGGAATAAAAGAATTACCGATAAAAAAGAATCCGGCAAAGCCGGATTCTTTTTTATCTTATAGGAAAGACCTTGTCACGCTAAAGCGTGAAAGTATTTTCCTGTTAAGATAAAAATAATTATGCGCACTCGTGCAAATTGTATTATGTCGCTAAAGCGACCGTACTCGGCGCAGCAAACCGTCCAGGTCCCTCATGAGTGAGGGATTCAGGGAGCCCCTGCGGACCTGTCCGCTTTGTTCTCGTATTATGTCCCTTTACTATCACAGGTTTTTCCGATTTATCTGTGTCTGCGCAGACGGAATCTGTGTACGGAAACTTTCAGTTCTTCTGACTGGTTCTGAAGCTCTTTTGCGGAAGCGGCAGACTTTTCTGCTGTGCTCGCATTGGTCTGAACCACGCCGGCAATCTGTTCCATACCTGCCTTTAACTGATGCAGTGACTGAGACTGCTGCATGGCGGAATCTGCAATCTGTTCAATCAGGTCCGTGGCCTGTTTTGCTCCGATTACCACGTCGCCCAGAGCGCTGGTGGTTTCAGCAGTCAGTGAAGTTCCATGTTTTATCATCCGTATGGAGTTTTCAATCAGCTCCGTAATATCTTTTGCGGAGGCAGAGCTTTTATTTGCAAGACTCTGTACTTCCTCTGCCACAACTGCAAATCCTTTCCCGGCTTCTCCGGCCCGTGCAGCTTCCACAGCAGCGTTCAGAGCCAGGATATTGGTCTGGAAAGAAATGTCTTCAATAGTTTTAATGATTCCGCCGATTTCCTGGGAGGCATTGGAGATGTCTTCCATGGCTGCGGTAAGATCTCCCATTTTTTCATTGCTGGCCATCAGAAGAGAAGCAGCTTCTGTGGAGCATTTCTGAGCAGTATCCGCATCGGAAGAAGTGTGGTCCACCTGAGTGGAGAGTTCATGGATACTGGCAGCCAGTTCCTGAACTGCTGAAGCCTGAGCCACAGCTCCGCTGGAAAGAATCTCTGCGTCAGAAGCCATTCGTCTGGATTCTTCCAGTACCTGTTCCGCAGTTATGTTGATACGGGAGAGGGCACTGTTCAGGGAATCCAGAATCTGCCGCATTGCGTTCTGAATGGGCAGGAACTCTCCCCGGTAATCATCGCCGATTACAAGATCCATATTTCCCTCTGCCATTTCAGACAGTTTGGAGTCAATATCATGTATGTACTTTTTCAGTTCACGTTTTGTCTCATGGATGGATTCCACCAGCATGCCGATTTCCGAAGTATTTGATTTCAGAAGAAATTCGGCAGAAAGATTTCCCTGAGAAATCTCGCTCATCTGATCCCGGACTGCAATCACAGGACGCAGAACCCGCCTTTTGGTGATAATCATAATGAGAAGCTGGATAAATGCCACCACAATCAGAGCGGTAATCATGGTAGTCCGTATGAACCGGGATTCCCGGCCCAGAGTTTCCACCTCTGCTTTTGTTCTGCTGTCCAGGTCCGCCAGAAACTGTTCCTTCAGGGCGTTGATCTGAGTAATGGATGCATTGTATTCTTCTCCGTATACATAATCCAATGCTGCCTGCATGTTTCCTGCCTGCACATTTTTCATGGCTTCATCTTCCAGAGGCACCAGTTTGTTGGACAGGTCGGACATGTTGTCAATCATATCCTGTTCTTCAGAAGTGATACCGATTTCCTGCATGGCGGCAACGCCTTTGTCACGGTTTTTCAGAGTATTTACTTCATTCCAGTAATTATCATAATGTTCCTGTTTGCCGGTGGAGGCAAAAGCCCGCACCTCATTGGTCAGATAGGCGGAACCATTCATGAACCGGTTGGCATTGGAAGTCAGTGCGAATCGATTTTCATTGGCCAGGTCAAGTTTTCCGCTGATCTGGCTGTAAGACAGCAGCGAAAAGACCAGAAATAAAAGGGCCAGAATGGAAATACCATTTAAAATAAATGATAATGTGGATTGGTTGATGGATTTTTTCATTTAATCATTCCTCCTGATGGTTGTACATCGGTTGTTTCTTCACCTGAAAAATGATTAAAAGTTCACAACGGTCCAAAGGCTGTACCGGGTACGGAGGAACCGCCGCAAAGGTTCATTTATCAAAAGTGAAAAGCCATACCTAATTGAACTTCTGATGCTCAATAAATATACTATAAGTTTACAGAAATCAGCGGCAAATTTCAAGTCATAAATTGCCGGAAATTAAAAAGAAAATATTGGTTGCTGTCAGGATGCGGCGAACTGCTGTATCAAAAGCTGCCGGCAGGGAAAATTCTTCTTCATTTAAGAAAATATTAATAAATTTTATTAGGATTTATCACCATTTTATGATAAGATGTTTACTGGACAACAGGCGGAATGATACATATTTTACCGGACCTCCTGTGGTTCGGCAGACATTACCGGTTAAGTAATAGGAGGAAAAACATGAACAAAAAGAAAGTGGGTATTATTGTTGCAGCAGTTGTGGCAATCACGGCAGCCGCAGGGGGAGGAGCCTGGTATTTTCTGAAAGGGAATACCGGTGCAGGAAACAGTGCGGATAAAGTATATGTGGAATCCGTAGCATCCCTGACGTCTGTGGGGGCCGGGAGCCAGAATCGCTATACCGGCGTAGTGGAAGCACAGGAGACCTGGAAAGTAAATAAAGACGGGGAAAAAGAAATAAAAGAAGTTTTTGTAAAAGAAGGCGACATGGTGGAAGAAGGAAGCCCTCTGTTTGAATATGATATGGAAGAAGCTGAGGGGGAAATTCAGCAGGCGGAGCTGGATCTGGAGGGAATGCAGAATGACATTACCAACCTGCAGAGCCAGATTAATCAGCTGTCCCGTGAGAAAAACGCAGCGCCGGAAGAAGACAAATTTGAGTATACAGCGGAGATTCAGGAGAAACAGAACAGCATCAAGCAGACAGAATACAACATTCAAAGTAAAAAAGCAGAAATTGAAAAGAAAAAAGAATCCATAGAGAAAGCAGTGATTACCAGCAAGATTGCAGGAGTGGTAAAATCCATCAATGAATCAGGCACAGACGCCATGGGAGAATCCGCTGCCTACATGACGGTGCTTGCATCAGGAGATTACCGGGTGAAAGGAACAGTCAGTGAAACCAATGTACAGAACCTTTCCGTGGAGCAGTCAGTAATTCTTCGTTCCAGAATTGATGAAAACCAGACCTGGTCAGGGAAAATTACCAAAATTGACACTCAGAATGAAGCAGGAGACGGGGATGACAGTCAGGATTATATGATGGGGAGCGACAGCGGGGTGGAAAAAGCCACCAAATATCCTTTTTATGTATCACTGGATTCCACAGAAGGACTCATGATGGGGCAGCACCTGTTTATTGAACTGGATGAAGGGCAGTCAGAGCAGAAAGAGGGTATCTGGCTGTTTGAAGGTTATATTGTGCAGGAAGAAGGAAAGACCTGGGTGTGGGCGGACAATGGAAAAAACCGTCTGGAAAAACGTGATGTGGAACTGGGAGAATACGACGAAAATCTGGGAGAATATCAGATTGTGTCGGGACTTACCCAGGAAGACGCCATTGCATTTCCCATGGAAGGACTGTATGAAGGGGTAACTACTGTTACAGATCCCGCAGAAGTGGATTATACCTCTCCTCTGTACAATCCGGAAGGAGAAGACGGAGAAATGACCGAAGATGGTGAAATGACCGAAGATGGAAAAATGATGGATGACGGATTCCTGATGGATAACATGACCGAAGACGGAACAGCTCCGGAGGAACTGACGGAAGACGGAATGGAAGATTCATCAGAAGAAGGTTCCGGGGACACAGGAGAAGGCGATTCGGACGAAGATTCCGGAGAAGATGACGGCAGTGATTCCGGAGAAGATGCGGACGGCGGCTCAGAAGACGGGGACCAGGAGGAATAACAGAAACCGGAGGGAAAAACAGAAATGATATTGGATTTGCAGAACATATTTAAAGATTATCAGCAGGATAAGCTGGTGGTTCCGGTACTGAAAGACATATCCCTTCAGGTGGAAGAAGGGGAATATGTGGCCATTATGGGGCCTTCCGGTTCCGGAAAAACCACGTTGATGAATATTATCGGCTGCCTGGACCGACCTACTTCAGGAGCCTATCAGCTTGCGGGAGAAGATGTACTGAAATGTAAGGACAGAGAAATGTCAGACCTGCGGCTGCGCAGCATTGGATTTGTGTTTCAGAGTTTTCACCTTCTTTCCAGACAGAGTGCTCTGGACAACGTTGCGCTGCCCTTAAGCTACGCGGGCATTAAGAAGAAAGAACGGAAGGAGCGGGCAGTCCGGGCGCTGGAGAGAGTAGGACTGGGAGATCGTGTGACGTTTAAGTCCACCCAGTTGTCCGGCGGTCAGAAACAGCGTGTGGCAATTGCCAGAGCCATGGTAAACAGTCCCAAAATTCTTCTGGCAGACGAGCCCACAGGAGCGCTGGACTCCAAATCAGGAGAACAGATTATGGAGCTGTTTCAGAAACTGAACGAGGAAGGGGTGACCATCGTGATGATTACCCATGACAGAAATATTGCCTCCAGGGCGAAACGAATTGTACACATTATTGATGGAATGATTACGGAAGAAAGCGGCAGGGAGGGAGAGAATGCATAAAAAAGGAATTATTATTACTGTGATATCTCTTGGTGTTGTGGGAATTGGAGTCTTTGCCGGAATAAAAGTATATCAGAATTATCAGAGAGGCAACACTACAGCAGAGGTACAGTATGTGTCAGACCTCAGTTCCTACTATTACGGAGAGGAAACCAGCAGTTCCGGAATGGTAACCAACGACCAGTCCCAGGATGTCTATGCGCTGGATGAGAAAACCATTTCAGAAGTGCATGTAGAAGAGGGACAGACCGTTTCTGTGGGAGATCCCCTGATTTCTTATGACATGACCATGTCCAATCTGGAACTGGAAATGAAAGAACTGGACGTTTCTACGATAAACAGCAGGCTGGAGGGGGCAAAAAAGCAGCTGGAGCGTCTGAAGAATACCACGCCCATTGCTCCGAGGCCGGAAGAGCCGGATATTCCGGAACCTGAGCCGGAGCCGGAACCTGAGCCGGAACCGGCGCTGCCTCCGGAAAAAACCGGGGAAGCCTATAATTATATTACCAGTGCATCCAAACCAACCAAAGGAAAAGGCACAGAAGAAAAGCCTTATATTTATCTGTGTATGCCGGACTGTTATGTGCTGGGAGAATTTATCAACAGCCTTTCGGAAGATGAAGATGAACCTGTTTATGTGAGCCTGGAAATACATAAAAAAAATGTATTGACGGGAAAGCTGATCAGTTCCTGGGAAATCAGCGGTGACAGCGGATTTCCTCAGATGGCGGATGATTCCAAATGGTCGGTAAAAACAAAATCCCAGATTACGGATGAAGATACAGAATTGCCGGAAGAGCCGGAAGAACCGGAAATTCCGGAAGAATCTGAGGAGCCGGAAGAACCGGAAATTCCGGAAGGATACACAGCAGAAGAACTGGCAGAAAGAATCCGGGAAAAGGAAGAGGAAATCCGTGACCTGGATCTGAGCAGAAGAAAAGAAGAACTGGAGCTGGAACAGATGAAAAAAGTTTCCGGCGACGGTGTGGTAAAAGCCACGGTAAATGGCATTGTCAAAGACCTGGGGGATAAGGATGACCCGCCTAAGGATGAACCGTTTCTTACGGTGGCAGGTTCTGAGGGACTGTATGTAAGCGGTTCTCTCAGCGAACTGCAGCTTGGTGAGGTAAAAGTGGGGCAGGTAATTTATGCCAGTTCCTGGGAAAGCGGCAGGAGCTTTGAAGCCAGAATTACGGAGATTTCCAGTTACCCCCAGGAGAACAGCAACGCCTACGGGGAGGGGAACCCAAATGTGTCCTATTATCCCTACACCGCTTATATTGAAGACACGGAAGGGCTGCGCAACGGAGAGTATGTGGATCTGACCATGTCGAATACGCAGGAAACAGACGGTATTTACCTGGATAAGGCTTTTGTGCGGGAAGAAGATGGTAAGAAGTATGTGCTGAAAGCGGATGAAAATAATCGTCTGGTGAAACAGTATGTAAAAACCGGAAAAACTATCTGGGGCCAGTCTGTGGAGATTCTGTCAGGATTGTCAAAAAGTGACAGAATTGCATTTCCATATGGAAAAACCGCAAAGGAAGGCATCAAAGTTGAAGGCAGTGAATAGTCAGAGCGGACATAGAATGAAGGAGAAAAACAGATGTTAGAAAATATCAGACTGTCCTTTCAGGGACTGTGGTCGCATAAAATGCGTTCCTTTCTTACCATGCTGGGCATTATTATTGGTATTGCGGCAATTATTGCCATTGTGTCCACCATCAAGGGGACCAATGAGCAGATTAAGGAGAACTTAATCGGTTCCGGGGATAATACAGTAAATGTAAGGCTTTATCAGGGTGATAACAGTTATGAAATAGATTATTACGGCGTACCGGACGGTGTGCCGGTCATTTCAGAAGAAACACGGGAAAAAATGCTGGAACTGGACCATGTGGAAGATGTCGCCCTGTACACTTCAAGGGAAACTTACCAGGCAGTGTATTATCAGAATACCGCCATGTCCGGAGGAAAAATCTGTGGCATTGACAGGCATTATCTGGATACCTGCAACTATATTATCAAACAGGGCCGGGGATTCTGCGAGTCTGATTATAGTAAATTCCGCAAAGTGGTATTGCTGGATGAAAATTCTGCTGAAACTCTGTTTCAGGGCACGGATCCTGTGGGAAAAACAGTGGAAATTCAGAAAGAGCCTTTTACAGTAATCGGAGTGATTGCGAAGTCCACCAGATTCGAGCCGGTCATCAACAGCATTGAGGAATATTATACCTATGCGGAATCCAGCAGCGGTGCAGTGTATGTACCGGATACTGCCTGGCCTGTACTGTACGGGTATGACGAGCCTCAGTCGGTTATCCTGAAGCTGGACAGTGTGGACAATATGACAGTTGCGGGAAAAGATGCTTCCAATATTCTGAATACCGGTTTGAATGCAACCGATGAAACGTTAAAATACAAGGCTGACGATTTGCTGAAACAGGCGGAAGATATTCAGAAACTCAGCCAGTCCACCAATACCATGTTAATCTGGATTGCAGGAATTTCTCTGCTGGTAGGCGGTATCGGCGTTATGAATATCATGCTGGTGTCTGTTACGGAGCGTACACAGGAAATTGGCCTGAAGAAAGCGATTGGGGCCAGAAAAGGTAAGATTCTGGGGCAGTTTCTGACAGAAGCGGCAGTGCTTACCAGCCTGGGAGGCCTGATCGGGGTCATTGTGGGAATTATCCTGGCAGAGGTTATTTCAAGAATAACCAGTACGCTGGTGGCTATCAGTGTTCCGGCGTCAGTTCTGGCAGTTATATTTTCCATGGCCATCGGGATTATTTTCGGACTGCTTCCATCATACAAAGCAGCCAATCTGAATCCCATTGACGCCCTTCGTCATGAATAAAATTCACAGTTATTAAAATTTCAGGTGTGCCATATTGATGTGGCACATCTTTTTCCGGAAAAAGTCAGGCTCTTCCGGAAAAAGTGTACCGGGAGGAAACAGAGGAGATGAACCGGCTGTTGAAACAGCGGAAGGAAAAAAGAGATCTGGAGGGAAAAAAGTGATTAAATTGGAGCATGTTACCAAAGATTATGGAAATAAAAAGGGTGTGTTTGATCTTTCTTTTTCTGTTCCGCAGGGAGAAGTGTTCGGGTACCTGGGGCCCAACGGGGCGGGAAAAACCACTACTATCCGCCAGCTTATGGGATTTATCCGGCCGGATGGGGGAAACTGCCAGATGATGGGAAAGGAATGTTTCAGACAGGCCTGGGAAATTCAGCAGCGAACCGGATATCTTGCGGGAGAACTGGCTTTTCCGGAAGATATGACCGGGCTGGGATTTCTGAAATTTATGGCGGATCTGAAAGGAATGAAAGACCGGAAGGTGATGAAAGATCTGATGGAACGGTTTGAGCTGAATCCCCAGGGGAAGATAAAGAAAATGTCCAGAGGCATGAAGCAGAAAGTGGGAATTATAAATGCGTTTATGCATGGCCCGGAGATTGTGATTCTGGATGAGCCTACCAGCGGACTGGATCCCCTGATGCAGAATACGTTTGTGGAACTGATTCTGGAGGAAAAGAAGAAAGGGACTACCATACTGATGTCCTCCCATATTTTTGAGGAAATCGAAAAAACCTGCGACCGGACAGCCATTATCCGTTCCGGCCGGATTGCCGCAGTGGAAAATATGAAAGATCTGACAGGAAAGCGAAAGAAAATATATCTGGTGACGCTGGAGCAGAAGGAGGACGCAGAAAGGTTCCTGAGGGAGCCGGGAATTCAGAAATGGAGTCATCCGGGAACCAGAGAAACACTTCTTCCGAATCAGGCGGAGTTTACCATATCCGGCAGTCTGCCGGATGCGCTGATCACCATTGCTTCTTATGGAGTAAAAGACCTGGAAGCCAGAAACCAGAGCCTGGAAGAACTGTTTTTGCAGTATTATGAAGAAGATGTTTCACAGAAGAAAGGAAGGTGGGAAAAATGATATCAGTGCCTTTGCTTAAAAGAAATATCAGAGTCTGCCTTATGCCTTTTCTGGTGATTTTTGCAGTGCTCTGTCTGTACACCACAGTAATTGTTTATATGTATAACCCGGAACTTTCCGAAATGCTGAGCGGATATCAGCAGGCGCTGCCGGAGATGATGGCGGCTGTGGGCATGACGGGAATTGCCTCTGACCTGCTGGAATGGATACAGATTTACCTGTATGGATTTATCATGCTGCTGTTTCCCCTGATTTTTATTCTGATTATGGTACAGAAACTGCTGATGAGTCAGATAGAATCCAAAACCCTGGCAAATCTTCTGGCCACTCCCAATTCCAGGAAAAAAATCATCCTTACCCAGATTTGCTCCATGGTATTGTGGATGGTATTGCTGCACGTTCTGATAACAGCAGTGGGGGTGGCAGGCTGTGAAATTATGTTTCCGGGAGAACTGGATACGGGCAGATATCTGGCACTGAATTTCAGCACCCTGCTATTGCAGACTGCAGTGACAGGAATTGTCTTTTTTGCAGCCTGCTGCGTCAGTGAAAGTAAGGCTTACTACCTGACAGGGGCCGGGATACCGGTGCTGTTTTTCCTGTTCCGGATGATTTCCAATATGGGAGAAAAACTGGAAAAGCTGAAGTACGCAACCATTTATTCCCTGCTGCCTGCAGAAGAAATTCTGAAGGAAAATATGGTTTTTCCCATTCAGAATGGGGTTCTTCTGGGAATTGCCGCAGGGTTGTTTGCAGTGGGAGCCATAAGGTTCTGTCGGCGGGATATCTCCCTGTAAAGCAAAACAGCCCGTTATCTGCGGCTGGTTACTGCTGGCATTCCGTTAAATCGGTTTTGCAGTTTTCCAGCCTGGTCATGTCAGAAAATTCTTTCCGCACCACAAAGATACTGATAAAAAATGCGGCGGTGTCCGCTGCCGGTGCGGAAAATAAAATGCCGTCCAGTCCCCAGAACAGCGGGAAAATCAGAATCAGCGGAATCAGCAGAAGCACCTGTCTGGACAGAGACAGCAATATGCCTTTCATGGGTTTTCCAATGGCGGAAAAGAAGCTGGCGGACAACATCTGCACATTGTTTATAATCACCATCATCAGGAAGATCCGCATGAAACGTATCGTAAATTCCATGTACAGCTTTTCGCCGGAGCCGAACAGCGAAATGATGTACTGGGGAAAAAACTGGAAAACAATAAAAGAAAGTACCGACATAACAAAAGAGCATTTGATTTCCAGTTTATAAAGGGCTTTTACCCGGTCGTACTGCTTCGCACCGTAGTTGAAGCCCAGAATGGGCTGGGAACCCTGGGCAAGGCCTACCAGTACGCCGATGACAATGGAATTGACTTTCATGACAATGCCTGCGCCGGAAAGGGGAATATCCGGGCCATAGACAGACTGTGTGCCATAATGAGTCAGGGAATTATTCAGCACAATCTGCAGCAGGGTGATAGCCAGCTGGTTCAGGCTGTTGCTGATGCCAAGGGAGGCAATCGCCGCGCAGTTCTGAGGAGAAAGGCTGAAAAAATCCATGCCCAGGGTAACGGTCTGAAAGTGAAATAAATACCTGAGGGCAATCAGGAAGGAAATAACCTGAGAGATTGCAGTGGCCCAGGCTGCGCCTGCTACGCCCATATGAAATCCGAAAATAAAAACGGGGTCCAGAATGGTGTTTACCACTGCGCCCACTACCATGCAGATCATGGAATATCCGGGGCTCCCGTCAGCACGGATAATATTGCTCAGCACATTGGTGAGCAGCAGAAACGGAATCCCCATACCGGTGATTTTCACATAGCTGTAGGCGTAAGGCATAACCGTTTCCGTGGCGCCGAAGGCATAAAGCATCGGAGTGGTAAAAATTTCTGTCGCCAGGCAGATGACAAGTCCGAAAGCGGCCGCCATCCAGAACATGTTTCCCACACATTGCCGGGCTTCTTTTACATTGCCGGCGCCCAGTTCCAGGGAAAACTTTGCCGCGCCGCCCACTCCCACCAGAAGGGCAGCGGCCAGACAGATGGTGGTAATCGGAAAGGCCACGTTGGTGGCCGCATTTCCAAGATATCCCACGCCCTGTCCGATAAATATCTGGTCTACAATGTTGTACAGAGAGCTGACCACCATGGCAATAATGGAGGGAATGGCAAACTGCCTCAGCAGCACAGGTATTTTCTGGTATCCAAGAGGATTTTCTTTCATTTGTATCTGACCTTCTTTCTTTTTGCGGCTCAGGTGCAGAAGCACCCGAATCGTGTTTTAAAATAGTTTCACCTGTAAATTTTAGTTCTATATTCCTGTATTTGTCAATTGATTGTTTACAATTATGTGGGTAAAAGTTGTAATTTTATGGGAAATCCGCTATACTAATGGGAAAGCTCAGTAGATGAAGGAGGAAATCATGATTGATTTAAAATTTTTAAGAGAAAATCCGGAAACAGTGAAACAGAATATCCGGAACAAATTTCAGGACAGCAAACTGCCGTTGGTGGATGAAGTCATAGAGCTGGATGTTCAGGCCAGAAAGACCCAGCAGGAGGCAGATGCCCTCCGGGCAGAGCGTAAAAAGCTCTCCAGACAGATAGGGGCTCTGATGGGCCAGGGGAAGAAGGAAGAAGCGGAAGAAGTGAAAGCTCAGGTAAATAAAGGAGCAGAGCGTCTTGCTGAACTGGAAAAAATGGAAGGGGAACTGCAGGAAAAAGTAACGAAAATTATGATGACCATTCCGAATATCATAGATCCTTCCGTACCCATTGGCAGAGACGACAGCGAAAATGTGGAAGTGGAGAAATACGGAGAGCCGGTAACACCGGATTTTGAAATTCCCTATCATGGGGAAATTATGGAAAGATTTCAGGGCCTTGATCTTGACAGCGCCAGAAAGGTGGCCGGCAACGGTTTTTACTATCTGATGGGAGATATTGCCAGACTGCATTCCGCGGTAATTTCCTACGCAAGAGACTTTATGATCAGCAGAGGCTTTACCTACTGTGTGCCGCCTTTTATGATTCGCAGCAATGTGGTAACCGGCGTTATGAGTTTTGCGGAAATGGACGCCATGATGTACAAGATTGAAGGAGAAGACCTGTATCTGATTGGAACCAGTGAGCATTCCATGATTGGAAAATTCATTGACACCATTTTAAACGAGGAGCAGCTTCCCCAGACTCTGACCAGCTATTCCCCCTGTTTCCGCAAGGAAAAGGGAGCGCACGGCATTGAAGAGAGAGGGGTATACCGTATTCATCAGTTTGAAAAGCAGGAGATGATTGTGGTCTGCAAACCGGAAGAATCCCCCATGTGGTTTGACAGGCTGTGGCAGAATACCGTGGATCTGTTCCGGTCTCTGGATATTCCGGTGCGTACGCTGGAGTGCTGTTCCGGCGACCTGGCAGACCTGAAGGTGAAATCTGTTGACGTGGAAGCCTGGTCTCCCCGACAGCAGAAATATTTTGAGGTGGGAAGCTGTTCCAATCTTGGAGACGCTCAGGCCCGGAGGCTGAAAATCCGCGTGAACGGCAAAGAAGGCAAGTATTTTGCCCATACTCTCAACAACACGGTGGTGGCTCCTCCCCGTATGCTGATTGCATTTCTGGAAAATAATTTATGTGAGGACGGAAGCGTGAAGATACCGGAAGCGCTGCGTCCTTATATGGGCGGCCAGGATAAAATTGTTCCGCCGGAAAAATCATGAAGAAAAAGTATATTTGGGCCGGAATCGGAGCTTCGGTTCTTCTGATGTTATTGTGTCTTGCAATCTGGGCAGCGCCTCTGATTCAGACAGCTTTTCTGCTGGGTGACGTATCAGAATTTGAGTATGAGCTGTCGGTGGATCTGGAGGAAAAAAATCTCACAGAACAGCAGAAGCAGCTTGTGGATATCTTGTCTCTGATTCTGACCGGAGGAGAAAATTCCGCTCTGTCCTGGGAGATAGACGGAAGGGTATCGGATGGAACAGCATTTGGACAGATTTACTGTAAGGGCAGGAAGGAGCCTGTGACAGAGGTATACTTTCAGCAGGAAGAAGGATACCTCAATGTGGAAATGCTGTATAATACAATCCGGGATAATGTACTTGAGCAGCATCCTCTGCTGGGCAGAGCAGTGCCGGAATGGGGGTATGGCGCCTTTCTTTCCACCGCACAGGTGGAAGAAATGTTCCATGTGGATCTGAAAGACCTGTTTCAGTCAGAAGAACTGACGGAAAATCAGAAAAACAGCCCTCTGGAGCTGTTTCGTATCTTCCTGGGAATGAAACGGAAAAGAGGGGCGGACGGACAGCGGCAGTTTGAAATAGAGCTGGAAAATTACCGGATTCTGCTGGAACCCGGAAAAGAGAAAGACCGGCCTGCTGTCAGGGTGAAGGCTTCTGACCAGTCAGAAGGACAGGCAGCGGCAGTTTACAACGGTAAATTTGTATTTGGAGATACGGAGAAAGTCACGGTGCCGGATGACCGGATGACTGACCGGGATGTTCAGCAGTATGCAAGGCTGTGGGAGGGAATCAGCAGCATACAGGAACTGTTTCAGTGAACCAGTGCTACGTTTAGCATACTGCGTATGCTCTGACGCACCGCAAATGGCGCAGCAAAGTGCCCAGGTCCCTCATGAGTGAGGGATTCAGGGAGTTGAAGCGGACCTGTCCGCTTTGTTCTCTTATAGGAAATTCCGTTGGATTTCCTATAAGAGAAAATAATTATCGCACTGCGGCGGAAAAGAAATATGTCGCTAAAGCGACCCGCCGCAGGCGGAGAATGCGCATGGCGCATTCTTTTTTATTTGGATCAACAGATGAAAGTCAGAACATACTGGCCTTCATCGGCTGCCTTCTGGTAGAATTCTTTCAGGAACACAAAATATTCCCACACATAAGTGAAAAATTCTTCCTCGTCTTCCTCTGCCATAACAGGGTAGATATTATGTTCAATCATGCTCTGCAGGTTGAATTTTTCATGGAATTTCTCTTTATCCCATTCTTTCAGAGCAGCGGATATCTGAACCACAGTCTCTTTTTCAACTGTCGTGGCAGGACCATAACCCAGGTCATCGTCATTGACCGGATCCTGGCCAAAGATCAGGCAGGTTAAAACGTCATTTTCATTTCCGTCATAGGGACATCCTGTAATCGTGAAATGAATGGCGTGCCAGGTTTTATCAATATCCAGAAGATAATCTTCCATATCACTGTGAAATACAATATCTGCGGTGGAGCCATTTTTAATTTTCCGTAAAGTTTCATCGTCTGCTCTGAAAAAATAACCAGTCATTCCCATAGCGGTCTGTCCTTTCTCTGTACCCGGCCGTGTTTCCGTATCCGGCAGGGCAAATCATTGCAAAATTTTTGTCGGTTCCTGCTTTTATATGTATTATACAGGACAGGCATCTGTAAAACAACAGGTATTTGATTTTGTACATGTAATCTTCCATTTCCTATTGTAAAAATCCCCTGTTTGTGTTAATTTATTGACGAACGGTATTCCGAAAAGAAACTGTATCACTTTGATAGCAGCCATGACAACCGGCAGGGTTTTGTGGCGTTTTGATGAGAAGCCTTTTCCATTTTTGCAGCGTGACAAAGCAGAACAGAAATTGCTTCCATGGGCCCGGCAGTATGGGAACACGGAAGCTAGCAGGCGGGAAATGGAGGCGGATATGCAGATAGGAATTGCAGGTGCCGGAAAAGTAGGGACCACCCTGGGGAAATATGTGAAAGACCACGGTGCATGTGTCACGGGCTTTTACAGCAGAACCGAAGCCAGCGGGCGGGAATCTGCGGAATTTACAGGCACAGAATATTTTAAAACACTGGATTCACTGATGGAAGTAAGCGATACCCTTTTTATTACCACCACAGACGGAGAAATCTCAAAGGTATGGGATTGCATTGCAGGAAAAAATGTGAAAGGAAAAGTCATCTGCCACTTTAGTGGTTCTTTATCAAGTGATATATTTTCAAACTGGGAAGAGACAGGCGCATATGTCTGTTCTGTCCATCCGATTTACGCGTTCAGCAATAAATTCACAGCTTATCAGAATTTAACAGGTGCAGCCTTTGCGGTGGAGGGCTGTCGGACAGCACTGACCAGAATGCAGGAACTTTTTCAACTGCTGCCTAACCGGATCGTGGAAATTTCCACTTCGGAAAAAGTGAAATATCATGCCGCTGCCAGTATTGCCAGCAATCAGGTGGTGGGGCTGATTTCCATGGCGGTGGAGCTTATGAAGGAAGCCGGGATTTCGGAAACATCCGCATACGAGCTGTTAAAGCCCCTGGTGGAAAATAATGTAACATCCATTTTTGAAAAAGCATTGCAGGAAGAAGATACAGGCTGTACCGGACAGAAGGCAGGATACCGCGGATGCGCACAGGCACTGACCGGACCCATTGAGCGCAATGATACCGAAACTGTCCGAAAACATCTGGAACACATGGACAGGCCCCGGTGGGAATCCGCTTACCGGGCAGTGGGGACTGTGGTGACGGAGCTTGCAGAGAAAAAGAATCCGGAGCGCAGTTATGAAACCATGAAACAGATATTAGAAAGCAAGTGAGGAAAGAACCATGAAAAACACAGTTGTAACCATACGGGAAGCCAAAGAACGCGGGGAAAAAGTCACCATGCTGACTGCCTACGACTATTCCATGGCAAAATTAATTGACGAAGCAGACATCAATATGATTCTGGTGGGAGATTCCCTGGGCATGGTCATGCTGGGATACGAAGATACCCTGTCTGTGACCATGGAAGATATGATACATCACACCAGAGCAGTGGCCCGGGGCGCAAAAAATGCACTGGTTGTGGCAGACATGCCTTTTATGTCTTACCAGACCTCAGTGTATGATGCGGTATGCAATGCGGGAAGACTGATGAAAGAAGGCCGGGCACAGGCGGTTAAGCTGGAGGGAGGCCGGGAATTTGCAGATCATATCCGGGCCATTACCAACGCGTCCATTCCGGTAGTTGCCCATCTGGGGCTGACACCTCAGTCTTTAAATGCATTCGGCGGATTTAAGGTACAGGGCAAATCAGAAGCGGCAGCCAGAAAACTTCTGGAAGATGCTCTGATTGTGGAAGAAGCCGGGGCAGTGGCTGTGGTACTGGAATGCGTACCGGCAAAACTGGCCGGACTGGTGACAGAGAAACTCCATGTTCCCACCATTGGAATCGGCGCAGGCCCGGACTGCGACGGACAGGTACTGGTTTATCAGGATATGCTTGCCATGTTCGGTGATTTCAGGCCGAAATTCGTCAAACGTTTCGGAGAGGCGGGCACTCTGATGAAAGAGTCTTTCCGGAAATACAGCGAAGAAGTGAAAGCAGGGACTTTCCCCGCACCGGAACATACTTTTAAAATAGATGATGATGTAATAGAAAAACTGTATTAGAGGGAGGAAACCATGCAGATTGTAACAACCATAGAAGAATTACGCTCCATTGTAAAATGGTGGAGAGGAGAAGGCCATTCCGTTGGACTGGTACCCACCATGGGCTACCTCCATGAAGGTCATAAAAGTCTGATTGTGAAAGCAGTCAGCGAGAACGACAGAGTGGTGGTCAGCGATTTTGTAAATCCCACTCAGTTTGGCGTAAATGAAGACCTGTCCAGCTATCCGAGAGATATTAATCGTGACGCGGCCCTCTGTGAAGAAGCCGGGGCAGATGTGATTTTCCATCCGGAACCGGAAGAAATGTATTTTTCCGATAACTGTACGTTTGTGGATATGGACCGTCTGACCAAAGGGCTCTGCGGGAAAACAAGACCCACCCATTTCAGAGGGGTGTGCACCGTGGTGTCCAAACTTTTCAATATTGTAACGCCGGACAGGGCATATTTTGGCCAGAAAGACGCCCAGCAGCTTGCGGTGATCCGCCGGATGGTACGGGATATGAATTTTGGCATTGACATTGTGGGATGCCCCATTGTCCGGGAAGAAGACGGACTTGCCATGAGCTCCCGCAATACTTATCTGAATCCGAAAGAGCGGAAAGCGGCCCTGATCCTTCACAAATCCCTGAGCCTTGGAGAGGAAATGATACAGGCCGGAGAGAAAGATGCTGTAAAAGTAAAAAATGCCATTGTGAAAAATATGAAAACAGAGCCCCTTGCACGAATTGACTATGTGGAACTTGTGGACGGGGAAACTCTGGAGCCGGTGGAGACCATTGAAGGCCCCATTCTGGCAGCTACAGCAGTCTATATTGGAAAAACAAGGCTGATTGACAACTTCAGTTATCATTCAGTTTTCTGAATATCACAGCAATCAGTATGCTGAAAAAGGAGAGCAACCATGTATTTTAAAATGTTAAAAGGAAAAATCCATCGGGCAGTGGTAAAACAGGCGGAACTGAACTATGTGGGAAGTATCACAGTTGATCCTGAGCTTCTTAAGGCGGCCGGAATTCTGGAATATGAAAATGTACAGATTGTGGACATTGAGAACGGAAACCGTTTTGAGACCTATACCATTATGGGAGAGCCGGGCAGCGGTATGATCTGCCTGAACGGGGCCGCAGCCAGACAGGTACAGACCGGGGACCATATTATCATCATGGCCTATGCCCAGATGACGCCGGAGGAAGCAAAGGAATTCCGGCCGCAGGTGGTGTTTGTGGATGAAGAGAATAAAATTTCCAGAATTACCACATACGAAAAACACGGACAGATTTCCTGACAGTAAAAAAGAGAAAGGACATCCAATATGTTAAAAGGAAAAACCGTATTGCTGGGGGTGACAGGGGGGATAGCGGCATACAAAATGCCAAACGTGGCCAGAATGCTGAAAAAGCTCCACTGCAATGTCCATGTACTGATGACAGTGAATGCTGCCAACTTTATCACCGCCACCACATTTGAGACTCTGACCGGTAACAAATGTCTGACTGATACCTTTGACCGGAATTTTGAATTTTCCGTGGAACATGTGGCGCTGGCCAAACAGGCGGATCTGGTTCTGGTGGCTCCGGCCACGGCAAACGTAATCGGAAAGGTCGCAAACGGTATTGCAGACGACATGCTGACCACAACGGTAATGGCCTGCACCTGTAAAATTCTGGTGGCTCCGGCCATGAACCATAACATGTACCGCAATCCCATTGTTCAGGATAATCTGGCAAAACTGGAACGGTTCGGTTACGAAATCATTCCTCCTGATACAGGTATGCTGGCAAACGGCGATATCGGAGAGGGGAAACTGCCTTCTGAGGAGGTGCTGGTGGGGTATGTTCTGAAAGAACTGGCTTATCCAAAAGACCTGGCCGGACAGAAAGTGCTGGTCACCGCCGGAGCCACACAGGAGGCCATTGACCCGGTGCGTTATATCACCAATCATTCCACTGGAAAAATGGGATATGCTCTGGCCAGGACAGCCATGTTAAGAGGAGCCAGGGTAACGCTGGTAACCGGGGTCGCGGGACTGGAGCCCCCCATGTTCGTGGAGACAGTTCATGTGGTATCTGCAGAGGAAATGTATCAGGAAGTAATCAGCCGGGCGCCTCAGATGGATGTGGTTATCAAGGCTGCAGCAGTGGCAGATTACCGGCCCGCAGAGGTGGCAGAAGACAAGATTAAGAAATCAGAGGGCACATCATCCATTATTCTGGAGCGGACAGCAGACATCCTGGCGGAGCTGGGAAGGATGAAACAGGAAGGGGATTTCCGCGGCATACTGTGCGGATTTTCCATGGAAACCAGAGATCTGGAGGAAAATTCCAGAGCAAAGCTGGAGCGGAAACATCTTGACCTGATTGCTGCCAATAACCTGAAAGTGGAGGGAGCAGGATTTGGAACAGATACCAATGTCCTTACCCTGATTACCGGAACAGATACCATCCGGCTGGAGCGAATGAGCAAAGAGGAGGCATCCGGCGAGATTTTAAACCTGATCCGGAATATGCTGCCTGAATAAATTTTTCCGGATTATATGTCGGAAGAACCTGTGAATATTGGAGAATTTTGCCAAAAAAAGTTTACAAAATATACATTTTTTGTTAATGCTGTCTATAGATTTGTTGGTTATACTATAAAAAAGACAGAAATGTTGTAAAACAGCAACAAAGGCGGAAAATGTATGGGTAAACAGATAAAAAGAACTTTCATTTTAAAATACAGTATATTATTATATCTGACGGCGGCTGCATGGTATCTCCTGACAGCAGGAGAGGGACTTCATGCGGTCGTTTCTTTTTTCAAAAATCTGGAAACAGTGCAGACCTCAGAATTCCCTGCCGGTATGCAGTTTCGGTATGAGAAAGAATTTCAGGATACCCTGAACCGTTACGGAATGTTCTGCTCCCTGTACCAGGCAGAATATTCCACTCCGGTGCCGGGACTGGAATCCACGGATATTCTGGGAGAAAGCTGTAATCAGATGGTTCCCCAGGGAATCTGCGTGGCCGGAGATTATATGCTGGTGACAGCCTATGACAATGGAACCTTTATGGGGAATAAATCAGAAAACAGGCGCAAGGTCAACCCTTCCGTATTGTATGTGCTGTCTGACCGGAATCCGCAGCAGAGGGAACTTCTGACCACGATTGTTCTTCCGGATATCAACCATGTGGGAGGCGTGGCCTTTGACGGTGAAAACATCTGGATTGCAAAAAGTACCGACCGGCAGTGCAGTATAATTTCCTATGATACCATCCGGCGGGCGGCAGAGTCCGGAAAGAGCAGCTACGAACTTACAGAATACGACCAGAATGTCTCCTGCGGCGCAGTGGTCTCCTTTGTGACCTGGCATGAAAACAGACTGTGGGTGGGGACTTATGCAAACCGTGTCAGTGGCATGGGAATGCTCAGAAGCTATACAGTGAACAGGCAGCTTACAGAAGAAGGACAGCGGTTCACACTGGAAAAGCAGGAAGAAATTATAATTCCGGGATTTGCCAACGGAGTTGCTTTTATGGAACAGGGCAATGAAACCTGTATGGCAGTTTCCACCTCCAGAGGAAGGTATTTTAACTCTGACATGTATTTTTATCAGGTAGTGAAAGACCCCTTCACCGGGAGAAATCTTTATCATTGTTATAATTCCTGCGATTTTCCTCCCATGGCAGAAGAGCTGGTGTGTGACGGAGAGAACACATATCTGCTGTTTGAATCCTCCGCCACCTGTTACAGCACCCCGAAATATCTGAAATGCATGTACCCTGTGGACCGAATCTGTGCCTTTTCCAGCAGCAGACTGTTCTGGCAGAACCAGAGGGGAATTTTAAAAGGGGCAGATGGGAGAGCAGAGCAGATCTGTCTCAGGCTTGCCTCAGACCAGCCATATCAGGAGCGGAAATACTGGCAGCAGTATATGGGGCAGGCAGAAGCATGAAAATCTGTACCGGGAGCCATAGATAATGTGGCAGTCTGCCGGTACTGTTTATTGGAAACAACAGGAAAGGAATCTGTGAATGAAAAAATATGCGGTAATTACAGGAGCAAGTTCCGGCATTGGAGCGGAATTTGCAAAAATACTGGCACAGGAGGGATACAGCCTGATACTGGCTGCCCGGAGACAGGAACGCCTGGAGTGTCTGAAAAAGCGTTTAAAAACAGAGTGTGAGATTGTCACAGCCGACCTTGGAAAAAAAGAAGACTGTTACCGGCTGTTTCAGACGGTGAAAGACAAACCGGTGGAAATCTGGATTAATAATGCGGGATTTGGAAATTTCGGCACTTTTAAAACCAGCAGCCTGCAGAAGGAACTGGATATGCTGAATGTAAACGTAAGGGCCCTTCATATTCTGACAAAGCTGGCTCTGGGGAAAATGGTGAAGCAGAACAGCGGGTATATTTTAAACGTGGCTTCCTGTGCGGGACTGATGCCTGCGGGACCTTATATGGCTGCCTACTATGCTTCTAAATCCTATGTGACAAGTCTGACAAGAGCGATTGCAGAGGAACTGCGCAGTGAGAAAAGCCCCGTTTATGCAGGCTGCCTCTGTCCGGGGCCTGTCAACACGGAATTCAATGATGTGGCAAATGTGGAATTTGCTTTGCCTGGAATCAGTGCTGCCAGCTGTGCACGTTATGGCTATGAGCAGATGAAACGGAGAAAAACGGTGATTGTTCCCAAATGTTCCGTGCGGCTGGCAATGACCCTGGGCCGATTTCTGCCCCAGGAGCTGTACATCCGGATAGCGGCCCGTCAGCAGAAAAAGAAAAAATACGGAAGCCGGAAAAAGGCAGGATGTAAACTGCCCTGACAGGAACTTCTGAATGTAATATCTGCCAGGCCGGAGGCTGTCAGAAAAAGGCTGTCATACCGGCGAATGTTTAACGGTTCTGGCAGCCTTTTGCATTGTACAACAGTAAATACTGTTTAAGAATCAGGGATATTAAACAGGAAGTCCCAGTTTCTGGAACAGGACATTCATGGAGGCATATTCCAGAATCAATATCATGCTGCCCTTAATCTGTGTGCCGGAGATACAGAAACTCTCGTCAATAAACAGCACTTTTTTGCCAAGGGAGCTAAAATTGTGGGAAGGGATGGACAGAATATTGCCTACGGTATCAATGTGATCCTGAGGCGGAGTGATATTGATGAAAATATTTGTCATTTTGGCAATGGAATTTACATAAGCGGCAGTGGTGATATTGCCCATTTCCCGCACTACGGATAAATCCATTTCGCTGATATCATCCAGAGAGGCAATCTCTTTCTCATAAAAAGTATTAATCAGTTTTGCTGCAAATTCTTTCTGTATGATTTGCAGCATCATTCCCTGGATATCCCCCTCTAACATAACGGTCAGTCCCAGTGCGTAATTATCCGGGCCGCCCAGATACTGAGAAACGTCGTCGAAATCAAGCAAATGGATGTTGGGAATTTCTATATCTACAAAGGTATTCAGTAAAGTTGCCAGAGCCGTTGCGGCATTGCCGGAACCAATGTTTCCAATTTCAGTCAGTACACTTAACTGCATGTCATCTAATTTGGTAATGTCTGTTACGCCCATAAGAATCTCTCCTTAAATAATTTTTTTCCATTATATCATAAAGTGAGCAAAAAGGAAAAGTTTATATGAAAAAATAGTATGGGATTTCAGGCGGAAAATTCAGCTGTGGAACGTTGTTTTGCAGTTGTTTTTCGTGTATAATGAGAGAAAGAAGAGGAAACAAAAGGGGACGAATATTTCAAAATAAATAAAAATTTGTGAAACAGTTACAGGAAAGAAAGGATAAGTGGTATGGCAATCGAGAACCTGATAGAAAATGTTGACAGTCAGATAGTAAATATCAGAACCAGAAGCCTGGATGTGTCTTTTAATGAATTGTATGATATGTATCTGAATAAAGAACTGATTATATCTCCGGATTATCAGCGTATGTTTCGCTGGGAACCGGAAAAACAATCCCGGTTTATAGAATCGCTGATTCTGGAAATGCCGGTTCCGCCTATATTTGTAATCGAAATAAAAGATGGGGAGTATGAGCTGATTGATGGTTTGCAGAGGATATCCAGTTATCTGCGTTTCAGAGGAGAAAAGCTGGAAGATGAGAGCCAGAAGCCTCTGGTTTTGTGTGGATGCGATATCGTTCCTGAGCTGAATGGTCTGACATTTGAGCTTATACCAAAAGCATTGCAGATAAAAATTAAGAGGAGTTTTGTAAGAATGGAAGTAATCCGGAAGGAGAGCGAACCTTCTCTTAAATATCATATGTTTAAACGGTTAAATACAGGAGGCGAATTGCTGTCTGCACAGGAAATCAGAAATTGTACTGTGAGAATATTGGGTTCTAAAGGAATAGATTTTCTGGAGAAGTGCAGTGAAAATAATGATTTTCGAACAATCGTATCTCGAATCGGAAGCGAAAGAGAACGACTGCAATACAGGCAGGAACTGGTATTGCGCTATCTTGCCATGAAAAATGACCTGGAGAGTTATAAATATCCTGTAACAGAGTATCTTACAGACTATCTGGAGGACATTACTACCGGTAAACGGGAATTTAACTGTGACAGGGAGTGGGATATCTTCTGTAAAACTTCCAGATTTTTTGCTGAAAAATTTGGGGAAGATGCTTTTTCCGGAAAGACGAAAAATGAAATATACAAAAAAGAGTTTGTATTATATTATTTTGACGGAATGTTTGTCTCAGTTGCAAAAATGATTGATGCGTTAATAGAATGCGGGAATTTACCAAAATTAGTTGATAAACTGAATGAGATTAAATTCGGGGAGGAACTGAAATTTTATAATACAGGAAGTGTGAATGGTGTAAAAACAAGGATAAGGATATTTACGGAAGGAGTGCAGGAGATACTTGACAGCTGATGAATTCAGAGCAAATTTAGAAAGCGAGCTTGCCTGGAGACAGGAGGAAATTGCTTTTTTTAAAAATCAGTTAAATTATATTTCAGAGAATGATAAGAGCAGATATCGCAAATCATTGGTATTGATTTTGTATTCTCATCTGGAAGGATACATCAAGCTGAGTTTACAGATGTATGTGCAGTATATCAATTCCTTATCCTTAACCAGGGAAGTGGTAAAAGTTGGTTTAAAGGCTGCTTCCATGAATAAAGAATTTAATGCATATGATAATCTGGACAGAAAATGTGAAATTTTCAGAAGAGAACTTCCGGATGATTCGGGTTTGCACAGGTTTTTCAGACGTGTGGATTTTATGTCACAATACGAGGAATTCATGGGAGAAAATCTGGAGATAGATGACAGTATTATCAACACAGAGTCAAATTTATGGTATGTTGTATTACAGAAAAATCTGTATAAACTGGGACTCCCGGTAGATTTGTTTCAGGAGTATGAGACAGATATTGACGCCCTTGTAAATCGTAGAAATTCTATTGCGCATGGGAATTTTCGTTCCGGTGTTTCAGCAGAAGAGTTTCAGAAATGGGAAAACGGAACAATGGGTGTTTTATCCGGTGTCACAAGATTATTGTATGATTATGCCTGCAATGAAAGGTATAAAAAAGCAGAATAGTATATTGGTTTTAAATAATATGTACTTTATTGTCAGATAAGCAAAGGACAGAAGGGAGGCTGCCATGGAAAAAGATACGCGTCTTGTGAATATTTATATTAAAATACATAATAAACATACCCTGACGGTGGAAGATTTGAAATATCTTGCAAAATACGACCCGGAATGTTTTGAGAAGACATGTAAGAATCTTGTATACCGGCTGCCGGAAACCAGAGAAATTCTGCAGCCTGAGAAAGAAGAACAGCAGCAGGTTCCGGAACCGGTGCCTGTCTTTGAAAAGGCGCCGCCGGACAAACAGCAGATAGAAGCAGTTCTGGCTAATCTGCGCCAGATGGAGCTGAAAGAGCTTCCCATTGAAAAGGTAGATTCGGAACAGGTGAAGGAACTGCTGGGCAGCCTCTATATGGAGATGCTGTTTCCCCATAACGATATTGAGAAATTTTTCAATATGGCAGATTATGAAGAATTCTCCGTATTTAACAAAAAAGCGTGAAATATTTAGTTTAAAAATAAACGTCCTTGACATTTCTGACGATTTACAATTAGAATATGAATGAATAATTCTTGTTTATTAGATTAAAAAACAGAGTCGAATAATGTGAAGTATGATAAAGAAAATAGAGGATATAAAATGAGTAACATTTATGAGCAACTTTTATATACCACATTGAGAATTGAATGTTTCAATGAAAACAATAGTTTATTTTCGATAGGAACAGGATTTTTATTACAGAGACCTGTCGGAAATGATATACATAAAATGTACCTGGTTTCGAATAAGCATGTTTTATGTGAAGCAGAATCTATCGCTATTTCATTTACAAAATTAAAAAATAATAATCCTGATACAGGAAATATAATACGTTTTCCTATCAATAATATTAAAGAAAACATTGTATCTCATCCAGATCCTGATATAGATATAGCTATCTTAGAATGCACAGGGCTTTTTATAATGCTACCTAATCAGTTATATTTTAAGTATGTTTCATATGATATGTTAGCAACATTTAATGAACCTGAATTAAATGTTGCAGAAAATGTATATTTTATTGGGTATCCAGATAATAGATATGATGAAAAAAATAATCTTCCTTTAGTGCGTATGGGCTTGATAGCCAGCCATCCAAAATATGATTATAACGGAAATGCTGTTTTTATTATTGATGCACAAGTGTTTCCAGGATCAAGCGGAAGTCCGGTTTATATTGATTTGTCATACGAAAATTTTAAAAATGGTCAAATAGATTTAACAAGAAAAAACATAAAATTATTAGGTATTGTATCAGCTACTATGATACGAAATAATCAATTAAAGTCCATTCAAACGGGAACTCAATTACTTACAGAAGAAGTTTTGGGCTTAGGTATAGTTTATAAAGCAACGGTCATCAAAGAATTAGTTGATAGTATGCCTACTGATAATTAGTTTTAAAGATGTAAAAGTTCAATCCAGTATATAGTAGTAGTCTAATGTTTAATTTATTGCGCAAAGATATCATAGAGATCGTATCTTGAAAATGATTTTTAGAAGAAAATAGATTTTATTTATCAATAGAGGGTAAATAGCAAAAGAAAGCGAAACTGTCAACAGTCAGAATGAACGGGCTATGCCCGCTGTTGACAGTTTCGCTTTCTTTTGCTTATCTACAGACAAGGAGCGATAGCATAAAATGTTGCCGCTCCCTAAATTATATTTCATCTGTTTCTATTTTTCCATATTCTCTCTCTATTTGTTCCAAATGCTGGATTAATACATATTCAATATAGTTGGTCATAGAACGATGTTCGTTCGTTGCCAGGACACCTATCTTGTCAAATATTTCATCTGACAGGCGCAAGGTAAATACTCTCTTATTGGTTGCCATATCTCTGCCCTCCATTCTGGGGATAAATTTATGATAAACCAATATATAAAAAATATATACATTCGTTAGACAGGTAAGTGATAGCACTTTCTATCTGAATATAGTCTGACAGTATAATAAGAAATTTTTATTCTATCGTAATGGTTTGGATTGGTTCTTGCTCCTTTTCTATTTGTTCCAAATGCTGGATTAATACATATTCAATATAATTAGTCATGGAACGACGCTCCTTTGTAGCCAGAATACCTATTTTATCAAATACCTCATCTGACAGACGTAAGGTAAATACTTTCTTATTGGTTGCCATATTCCTGTCCTCCAGTTTTAGTATAGATAAATGGTAATCTACTTTTTAAAAATAGTATACTGCCACTTGACAGTTAAGTGATAGCACTTTATAGTATAAGAGTAGAAAAAAACAGGTGAATATGTGAAAAGAAAGATGTAGGAGACAGAGAAATGCGAAAAAAAATAAAAGATAAGAGGGATAAGTTTTGGACAGGAAGGGAATCTGATGATTTGAAGGGACATTTGAGCCAGACGGATAAGCATTTTCTCCTGTATGGCTATTTTGTTGTCAATACTCTTACAGTTGTATTGGTGTTATTGATTCTTGGAATCAGTAACCTGTGGGCAGCCCGGCGGAATGCCGCAGATATGGAAAAAATTATGAATGCTATGAAATCCTATGTGGGGTCTGCCACGGAGGATGAATACGACAGGATTGCTCGGACAATACGGAATGATTTTATTCTTAGTGATTATAATGAGGATGTGGAACAATATATTCAGTATATCCCAAATTCATCAGAAAAATGTCCTGCCTGTATGGGAAACTGTCCGGCACAGGCAGTTCTTGTCAGTTTAAATACTGGTGAATGGTATGTGTTGGATCTGTTTGAACAGGGGGAAGGGCCGGGGGATAATCTGGGCAGCGTAAAGGTAGCATTCGGTTACGATGAGGTCAGCCAGACCCGTATCCGTATGTTAAAAAGTCCGGGAAGAAAAGAAGGTTCTGCAAAAATAGAGCAAGGAAAAGGCATTATCAGCATCCATAAAATGAAAGAACAGTTTTGTGATGAATGCGTCAAAGAGATTCTGAAGGCAGTGGAAGGTCAGGAATTGGAAGAACTTGTGCTTCTTGATATGGAAAAGCATGTTTTTTATCCGTTGGAAGATAAAAGCAGGGTACAGATTGGAGAATATATCCTGAAAACAGAATGGAAAGACAGTGTTTGTGAAATAAAAATTAGGGCTGCCAGTGCAGCGGAAGGAACGATGGAGTGAAGAAAGGAGGTACAAAAATGAAACCGAATAATATACAATTACCATCACTGCCGTCAGATATGCCCTTGGAATCCCTGGAACTGATCTGGCTGTATGCGCAGATGTCGGAAAAGGACCAGGGAATGTTTCGTGAGTTTATCCAGGAAAGCCTTAAAAGGGACGGTCTGCATCCGGATGAAACAGAAGTTTCTCAGGTTCTGCGTAATTCCGGTACAGAGGTAAGCACGAATCTTTTGGAGTATACAGACCTTATGGGAAAGCTGGTAGGGACTTTGATTGCACAGGCATGTGAGCTGGCGGCAATTGTTTACCGGTATTACTGCATTGACAAGAAATCAGTAAAAGAAATTTCCAAAGCACTTCATGTACCAGAAGATTCTGTCAGTCTCATAGCACGATATTATGAAAGAAAAAGGAAGTAACGCTGCATCAGCGGCAGTCCACAAAAGTGGTGAATCCATGGAAACAGGATTTACTGCTTTTTTCATTTCTGTAAAAACAGGTAGACGAAATGGTACGGAATTTATAAGAGCAAGTTTCGCCAGAGTAACTCAAAACCTACTTTGTAGTTTTTTCTTGCCCGGCAACCTTGATGGAGATTCTGCTCCCCATACCCTCAGCCCCTACATATTTTTCAAATATGCAAGTTGGTTCCTATTAAAAATAGTCACAGCGTGATTGTCTTACATTACGGAAAATCAAAAAACTTCAAAAAATAATCCTATTTTCCTTCCCACTAGCGATTCCCAATCGGCTTATATAGTAGGAAGCAAAAAAAGGCTTCCCTTGATCAGGCATGATGTTATGGATACATTTTCACAAAGGAATCACAGAATGGCAAGAAAAAAGCCAGACAGAAAAAGGAGGGATTCATGCGATTTACAAAAAGTGAACTGGAGATGATTTACAAATATGAAGCCACAACAAAAGAGGAAACAGTCAGGGCTTTAAGGAACGGACAGTCAGTAGCCAGAGATGATCTGACACGGATCATCATAAGGAATGCTGCCGACAAATTGGAGAAGTTTCCAGAACCGGAATGTAGTCAATTCATAGCGGAGAATAAGGCGCATTTCATAGGACATGGCAGGAGTTCTGTTTTGTGGAGACTGAATGAAGCAAAGGAATGGTTAAAACAACCGGTATTACAGGGGTATGACATGTTGGGAAGGGAACGGTTTCAGCAGGATACGAAACATATGGTAATCTTTGATGTGCTGAATAATGACAGCCCTGTAGGATTTAGAGGGGAAAGATACCGTTTCTTCCTTTCAGACGAGAGATACCGCAATGCTGTAGAAAGTGAAAAGCGTGGGGAAATTAAAATCCGTAGCCATGCGGCGGTGCTTTCAGGAAAGTTGTATACAGACAAAAAAGCGGAACATGACAGATAACACTTCCATGATAAAAAAGGCAAAAATATGGAAGAAAACACAACAGGGGAATGGAGAACCCGAAAGAAATGTTGAAGAAGGAAGGGAATCTATGCAGAGAAAGAAAAATGTAAGAAAGGAAAGGCCAATCCGGTATGTGGTAGAACATGTATATTCCTGCACGGAGAGTATGGAGGGATTATTAACGGTTGTAAGCGAAGAAGATGTCCGTAAAAATGTGGAGGAAAAATTAAAGAATGACAATATGAGGACGGAGAAGAAAGCTGTCTGAGAAGATAAATTGACGGTTGATACCAGAGGCGGAAAAGGCTATAATGAAGTCAGCGTATTTCTGTCTCTGGATATTGAGTGAATATAGGAGGTCAATATCCAGAATACAGAGAATAAAGAAATATGGACAGCACTTTATGCGAGATTGTCAATGGACGATGGAAATGTTGGCGAGAGCATGAGTATTGGGAGTCAGAAAGCGATCCTTAAACGGAAAGCAAAAGAAATAGGTATCCATTGCTACAAGTTCTATGTGGAAATGTAAATCGCTTATTTGATACAAAGGGCATGGACAGAATATTGGGAAAATCGCTGAAAACAAGGGGTTCCGGCACATTGGGTGTTGCCGGAATCCCTTGTTTGTTTTTGGGGCTGTGCCAGGGCAGCGCGGGAGCGGCGGTTATGGACGGCCACAGTGGTCGCAAGCCCGACCCCTCTGTGGCTGTTTTGACCCCTGCGGCTAAAGGTCTGACCCCTATGGTTGTGAATGTGACCCCTGTGGTCACGATTTTGACCCCTCCCCCTTGTCCAATGTGACCCCTCTGAACGTTATCGAAGTGGTTCAGATACGCTTGAAAAAAGCAGTTCCTTTAGAATAATGGAACCGTGGCAGAGGTAAGAGTTTCATCAGATTAAAGTCTGTCACACATTTATGTAAAAAAGCGGAGAATGCCGTTGAAAGCAAATAAGATTACAAAGGAATATTAATAAGATGTATATCCCTAAAAATATTTAACAGCGGCACAGGCGGCTATCTTGAATTGATGCCATAGGAATTTGGGTACTCGCAGGCGAAAGTATGGAAGAATGGCTTAAAATCAAGGGATTTTGAGGTTTGGTGGGGTTCATCACGGTGGGTGGTGGGCCCCGCTTTTTCGTGTTTTTGGATGCCGCTGATAGGATGGCGATTGGGGCAAAAATCGTACTATCAGGCAAAAGTATACTTTCACGCAAAAGTCAGGGGTTTCCGTGATAGTATGAAACGGAAGGGTAAAAAGGAGTAGGATATTGGCGGTTTTGGGTGAAAGATGTATTAGCTTGACGGAAAATGCTGTTGGAAAACGGGGGATATGATACAAACACGGAAACTGCTCGGAGTTTTCGTGTTTGTATATGAGTTTCCGTGATAGTTTGGAGTTTTGCGTGATAATATAAGGCATATCTTATTGAATCATATCTATTTCATTTTGCGTTTTCCAAAATATTCAAGAAATATTTTTTAGTTTTAAGACCGCAGTAGTATTGACGGAGGTTTAAGACTGTGGTAGTATGTATGCGTGGCCACTACTACAGTCTTAAAAAAGGAGGTGCTGTTAAATGGACGTCAAGCTGTTCGATTCTGAACTGAAAGTGATGTCTGTCCTTTGGCGTGATGGCGATGTTCCGGCTAAGTATATCGCCAAGCTGCTTACCGAGGAATTGGGATGGAATGTAAACACAACCTATACCCTGATCAAGCGTTGTATTAAAAAAGGAGCGATTGAACGTTCTGAGCCCGGTTTCATGTGCCATGCGCTCGTTCCGAAAGAGGAAGTCCAGGAGGCAGAGACAAATGAGCTGATTGACAAAGTGTATGACGGCTCCGTTGATAAGCTGTTTGCCGCTTTGCTGGGGAGGAAAAAGTTGAGCGCCGCACAAATTGAAAAGCTGAAACAGATTGTCAATGATCTGGAGTGAGGTGATGTGAATGAGTCTGTTGCAGATGAGTTTTACCGGGGGCATACTGATTTTAGCGGTCATCGTCATACGTGCTTTGGCAATCAATATGTTACCCAAAAAGGCTTTTAATGCACTTTGGTGGATATCAGTTGTGCGGCTGATGATTCCCTTTTCTATCCCGTCTGCGTTTAGTGTGTATTCGCTGATGGGTAGTCATGCACCTGGCAATGGTTCACAGGCCATTCGCGTACTGCCGATTGGGGCATCCGGGCAGGCAGCGTCTATGCCGGACAGCATCACAAATGCGGTTTCCACATGGACGGTTGTATGGGCTGCTGGCGTGTTGGTCTGTGCGGTGTTATTTAGTCTGGCATATTGGAAATGTCGGAAGGAGTTCCAGACATCCATTCCGGTGGGGAATGACTTCACTGAAAACTGGTTAAGCGTCCATCAGCAGGGGCGCAGGATTTCCATCCGGCAGTCTGGCCGGTTTTCTGCACCGCTTACATATGGCGTACTTCACCCGGTGATTTTGATGCCTACGTCTACAAAGTGGGAAAATACAGATTCATTGGCATATGTTCTGGCCCACGAATATGTGCATATCCGGCGTTTTGACAGCATCAGGAAATTGGTCTTGATCGTGGTGCTGTGCGTGCATTGGTTCAACCCGCTGGTATGGGTTATGTATATCCTTGCGAACAGGGATATTGAACTGTCATGTGATGAGGCGGTTGTCCGCTTTTTCGGCGAAAATACAAAAGCGGCCTATGCACGGGCATTGATCAGTATGGAGGAGACACGGAGCGGGTTGACCCCTCTGTGCAGTAGTTTTAGCAAAAATGCGATTGAAGAAAGGATAACTGCGATTATGAAGATTAAGAAAACTACAGTTTTTTCACTTGTTTTGGCAGGATTTATTGTTGTAGGAACTGCAACAGCGTTTGCCACTTCTGCAAATGCACAGCAGGCCGAATCTGTGGGGCAGGGCAGTGGGACAGAAATAGTAACCAAGCCGGATTCCATTCCGCAGGTTGACGACAGTTTTGGGATTTTTTTCAAGGACGGTGGAAGAACTGCGGGTGCTGACACAGAAGATATGAAAACGGCTGTCCCGGTGCAGTCAGATGATATTTATGGCGCACCTGTAGAAAAAACCAGTGCTTTGGCAGATGACCTGTCTGGAGACAATATTATCTACTTTAACACAGAAGAAGAGCGTGATGAACACTTCCGGGCATTGGAGGCAAATGTGGAGAAAGGCTTGGATCGCTATGCGGGATTTGAGGAAATGTATAAAGGCATAGATACCTCTGCGCCTGTGACGTATATTGTGAAGTAAAAATGCCGGGACGGGATAGCTTGTAATGAAGCAACCATGTAAAAGTAACCGCCGCTATGGTTCACTCCATATGCGGCGGTTTTCCGTTTTAACACATCGGCTTAGGTGTTGTCTTGCAGGGTATTGCAAAAGGGCTGTTGATGTCTCTTTTTCAGTTTCCTGATATGGCAGATGCCATTTATGAACATGACAAGATAGGATGACTGAGCTGTTCCGTACAATAGAAAGCTACTAAATAACATATTTGTTGGCGCTGTTTAAAAGAGTGGGATGCAGGAAAGCCAGTCAAGGTTCTCCGGCTGATTTTTTTGTGCAGCATGGCGGCTGGATGTCCAGCCCGTCCAAAAAGCCCGCGCCCCAATCGCACATGGCATCCAGCACCGGGATAATGCTCCTGCCAAATGGGGTGAGGGAGTACAGTGTCCGAGGCGGCTTGTCCGGGATGACTTCCCGGTGTAGCATCCTGCATTCTTCCAAATCATGTAACTGCTGCGACAGCATTTTGGGTGTCGCTTTCGGGATCATGCGCTGCAGCTCCATGTAGTGGAGCGGTTTTTCTATCAGGTACCAGAGGATGAGGGGCTTGTATTTCCCGCCGATCAAAAACAGCGTGGCCTCCACCGGGCAGTTAAACTGGTCTTTTGAATATTCCATTATCTGTATCCTCTCCTTTTTATAGCTACCCTTTTGGGAAGTATCTACCCAAAAAGTGCATTCTTGCAGAATTTCTGTATCCTGCTAAAATTTAGGTCAACGGTTGACCAACACGTTCAGTATACAATAGAAAGAGAGGATTTGCCACTATGGATTTTATCGAAATTGCAAAGAAGCGTTCTTCCGTCCGGGGCTATAAGGACAGAAAGGTGGAGGAGGAAAAGCTGAAAAAGATACTGGAGGCCGCCCACGTTGCGCCGACTGCGGCCAACCTCCAGCCCGTCCGGCTGATTGTTGTGCAGAGCAGTGAGGGACTTGCGAAGATCGGGAAAGGGGCGAACCTTTACGGAGCGCCGCTGGCGGTCATCGTCTGCGCCGACCACGGAAAGGCATGGGTGCGCCCGTTTGATAAGAAGCAGACCGCCGATATAGACGCCTCCATACTGACAGACCACATGATGCTGCAGGCAACGGAATTAGGGCTCGGCTCCGTGTGGATTTGCTATTTCAAGCCGGATGTTATCAGCAGGGAGTTTGGACTTCCTGAAAATCTGGAGCCGGTCAATATCCTTGCAGTCGGGTATTCGGACGAGGAAGCGGCAGACCCGGAGCGCCACTCACAGACCAGAATCCCGGTGGAAGAACTGGTTTCTTACGAAACGGTATAGACAGTTTTTTACAACTTAATACTGGCATCTGCAGGGCAGGGTGAGATTCCAAAACCGACAGTATAGTCTGGATAGAAGAAGATGAGAACGGGTCTTAAACCGGAAGCCGCCTGTCTATTATCTAAAGGCAGAATGAAAGCCTGTGTTGGCATGGCATTGCAGCGCAGGCTCTTTTTGCGGTTCAGTTTACATCAGATGTGTATCACTCCAGCTTTTCATATCCTTCAATATGGGGATGAAACTTTTTCCAAGATCAGTCAGGGAATACTCCACCTTTGGCGGCACTTCCTGATAGATATAGCGGGAAATAAAGCCGTCCTGTTCCAGTTCGCGGAGCTGCTTGGTAAGGGTGGACTGCGTGATGTCCCCAAGCCTCCGCCTCAGTTCCCCGAACCTCTGCACTTCATATTCCGCGATGTACCATAATATCGTTATCTTCCATTTCCCGCTCAGGATGTTCTGTACTCTGACCATAGCCGCGCATTGGGGCAGTGGCGCTTTCATGTTGCTCATGTGGTTCCCTCCTTTTGGCAGCATTATACGATATTTTATCTATAAGTGCAAGGTACTATGATTTTTGATACCGGTATCATTTTTCGCACTATAAACGAAAAAAGACAGTACTTTTCTTTTTTCTGCCAGTTGCTATAATGTGATTCAAGAAAGGAGGCGGACGGGATAAGCACATCAGTGGATATAGCAGGCATCACGTTAAAGAACCCGGTGATGCCTGCGTCCGGGACATTCGGCTCCGGACAGGAATACAGCGGGTTTGTGGACTTGAACCGGTTAGGCGCAGTGGTCACAAAAGGCGTGTCCCTTGTCCCGTGGGAGGGGAACTCCACACCAAGGATCATGGAAACTGCCAGCGGCATGATAAATGCGGTGGGGCTGCAGAATCCGGGGATTGACGTCCTTATCGAGAGGGACCTTCCTTTCCTCAGAAAGTTTGACACGAAAGTCATTGTCAATGTCTGCGGCAGTACCGTAGCGGATTATCTGGAAGTTGTGGAACGGCTGGCCGGGCAGGAAATAGATATGCTGGAGATCAACATTTCCTGCCCGAACGTGGAGCATGGCGGGATAGCCTTCGGGCAGGAGCCGGGCATGGTAGAGTACATCACGAAGGAGATAAAAAAGAAAGCGGCGCAGCCCGTTTCCATGAAGCTGACACCGAATGTCACAGACATAACGGAGATTGCAAAAGCGGCAGAGGCAGGGGGAGCGGATGCGCTCTCGCTGATCAATACCATCACGGGCATGAGGATTGACATAAAGAAAAGGGCATTCAGCGTGGCGAATAAGACGGGCGGGCTGTCCGGACCCGCAATAAAACCGATTGCGCTGCGGATGGTATGGCAGACCTGCAGGGCAGTGAGCATCCCGGTTATAGGGATGGGAGGGATTCAGTCGGCGGAGGATGCCCTGGAATTCATCATGGCCGGAGCTACGGCGGTGGCAGTCGGGACGGCAAATTTCAGGAACCCTTATGCCATGCCGGAGATTATCGAGGGGCTGGAAAAGTATATGGATGAAAACGGTATCAAGGATCTGCAGGAGATCAGGGGTATCGTCAGTTAGAGATTTTACGGACAGGAAGGAGAAATGACTTATGCATTACACAGGAACGATATGGAGGCCGCCCTATGAGGCATGCAGCGCGCTGATTCAGGTAACGGCAGGCTGCACACACCACAAATGTAAATTCTGCACGCTTTATGAGGACGTGCCGTTTAAATTCCGTATGTCGCCTTTATCAGAGGTGGAAGCGGACCTGAAGGAAATGAGCCGTTATTACAGGAACGCAAAGAGGGTATTCTTTACCGGGGCAAACCCCTTCGTCTTAAGTTTTGACAAGCTGAAAACGCTGGCAGGACTGGTAAGGAAATATTACCCGAAAGTGCAGTCTATCGGCTGTTTTGCCCGCATCACAGATATCACACCGAAGACCGCGGAGCAGTTGAGAGAACTCCGGGAGATGGGGTACAACAGCCTTACCATAGGCGTGGAGGCTGGTGACGAGGAATCCCTGTCCTTCATGCATAAAGGGTTCGGCACGAAGGAAATCATAGAAGAATGCAGAAGGCTGGATGAAGCTGGGATGGATTATAACTTCTTCTACCTTGCCGGGATATACGGCTCCGGGCATATGGAGGAAGGGGTGAGGAATACGGCGGAGGTGTTCAACCAGCTCCATCCGAAGATCATCGTTTCATCCATGCTGACGGTCTACCCATCCTCGGAGCTGTACCAAGAGATTCAGGATGGGAACTGGACGGAGGAAACGGAGATAGAAAAGCTGTATGAACTGAGGATGCTGATTGAAAAACTGAGCATTGACACCTATTTTGCCACGATGGGCGCATCGAACTGCGTCAATGTGGAAGGCCGCCTGCCGAAGGACAGGAAAAAAATGATAAAGTGGCTGGATGAGGTCATTGGCTCCGTGGATGAGAAGGAGCTGCGCAGATACCGTGAGAACCTGCGGCATCTATAAAAATAGCAGGGCATACGAAAGACAAAGAGGAAAAGGGCTCACAGGCCCTTTTTCCGTATGCGGCGGTCTGCCGTTTCCGCTGGCCGGCCGGGCGGCCTGATAAGGGGAATTGCTTGGATAGTGGGGAAGTCAGAGGTAATATGCTTACACCGCGGTTTGCGTTTGTGACGCCTTGTGGGGCATCCGCCACTATATCGGACGGATGGCGATATGCCATATTCGGGTGGTGGCGCCTTCTTTGTAAAAACGTCAACAGCTCTTAATAATTAACAGTAATTGACCGATATATAAAGTGACGAAATAAAACGAAAGGAAGGAAGCGGTATGGCAAAGGAAGAGATTACACCGAGTGAATGGCAGATCATGGAAGTCCTGTGGACGTGCGGGGAACCTTTGACATCCTCTGAGGTTTACAAGAGGATGCAGGGGAATGTGGATATGTCGATGAGGATGGTGCGGGTGCTGATGAATCGCCTGAACCAGAAGGATGTCCTCGCCTACACGGTAGATGAGCGTGATTCAAGGGTTTACCACTATTATGTGCAGAGGTCAAGGGAGGAATGCGTGAAGGAGAAAAGCAGGAAGTTTGTGGACAGCTATTTTTCCGGCAGTGGGACAAATGCGATGGCGGCATTGTTGCAGAGTTTCGCTCTGACGGATGAACAGATAAAGGAACTGGAAGAGATTCTGGAGAAAAGCAAAGACCGTGGTACAAAGTCCCCGGACGAGGGTGGATCCCATGCCTGACTGGTCACAGATCGGCAGTCTTATGGATTTTTGCACAGTGTATTTCACCACTCAGCTTGTGCGATGCGTAGCTTTTTCCTTTATATTTGCCGGGCTTGTGATGCTGCTTCGGAAGATGTTTTTTTCAGGATGGACTTTCTTAAGGGGACTGTTATGGTCATCATTCCTGCTCATCCCGTTCCTTGGAAAGCTGAAGCTGTATTATGAAAATAAGGCTGTGTTGAACATAACGTGGCGGCTGACAACAGCAACCATGTCATGGATTTGGGCTGACCGTATTTATATGGCAGGCATTTTTATAGCTGCCATCTTCATATTCGGAAAACGGCTTCGCCTTCGGAAATCTGTAGCAGGGATGGAAAAGTCTTCCCTGGATAATATCCAGATCAGAGTTACAGACATGAATGTCACGCCGTTCACGGTCGGGCTGCTGAAACCAAAGATTGTCATTCCTAAAGTAATGCTGGGGAGCCACGGCAGGGATGAATTAAGGACTGTTGTACAGCATGAACAGACGCATATTCGGTTAGGGCATTTATGGTTCGGTCTTGCATGGGATATCCTGCGCTGCCTTTTGTGGGTGAACCCATTCCTGACGATCTTCCAGAAACAGTTCCGTGCGGATATGGAGGATGTCTGCGACAGGGTGTGCATACAAAGCAGCGGGAGAACGGCGCACGAATATGGTCTGGCATTGCTGAAAACCCTGAAACTGCTGCGCTCTGGCTCAGATGATACGCCTTCCGCCGTTACCTATGCTGGGGAAAGGGAATTTACAGACATGAAAAGGCGGATGGGTGAAATTGCCAGTTTCCGCCCATACAAAAAAAGGATGTGTGTGGGCATGGCAGCCGTAGCTTTTCTGATGATTGCGGCCATTTTACTGGCGGTACATACACATTCCTATGCACGATGCAATGAAAGCAGAGAAATTATGGTTGGAAATTATGACGGGAAATCCCCAATTATTTCCTACGATACCGAAGAATTAAGCCAGATGATTTCATATGATGACAGATACGTTTATGTTAAGAGGCAAGCCTTTGAGGATTTTTTAGAAGAAAACAATGCAGAAGGGGAAATATGGATTGTTTTCGGCGGGTTTTACAAGCTGCCAGGTTTAACTGGCATAGCACAAAGTTGTATTTACGAAAACAATTCAGAGGATGAGGTAGTGCGGATTCCTTATGAAAGCATCACGGACGACTGGTATTTTTGGTTACTTAAAATGTTATAAGCATTTCGTGTAAAAGAAATGGATTTCAACTAAATTTATTATCAAGGAGGAAAAATTATGGCAATGGAGATTACAAACAATTACAGCAGCTATGCGGCACAGAGCAATGCGGCAGGCAGCACGAAAAAGAAGGAAACTGAAAGCACATCAGAAACAGCAGGGAGCAGCAAGTCAAGAAGCACATCGGATTATGTGAATGAACTGGCAAAACTTGTTCCAAGTGTGGAACTTAAGGTTGGGAATTCTTTTTCAACAGCTAAAAGCGGTAAAACATTGACGATCAATCCGCAGCTTTTGGAAAAGATGCAGAATGATCCGGAGAAGGAAAAAGAAATGAAAGAATTGATTAAAGGTGTTGAATCGGCGGTGAATATGCTGGACAGCGTAATGAATGCCAGTGGATGGAATGTGGTATTTAAGCATGATTATATAGATGAAAACGGAAAATACCGCCAGATTGCCCTTGTCAGAAATGACTTTATGCTGAATATGAGCGACAAGCTCCGGGAAGAAAGACGGAAAAATTCTGAAAAATTTATTGAAAAAACGAAAGAAAAGGCAGCAGAAAAGAAAGTAAAATTAGAGGAAACATTAGAAGAAAAGAAAGCGGAGAATGCAGAGGATGGAACGGTAACTCCGAACAAAGCAGAGCAGCTTTTACATGAAAAAATGGATGATTCCAAAGACGGGACAATTTATCTGAATGACACAGATATCCGGACGATTATCGAAGCCGCCCAGGAAGAGGATGCGGGCAAAACCGTAGTGAAAGATCAGCCGCAGGTTGGTGCAAATCTGGATTTGAAGATATAAGAGGAGGCGAGGATATGAATATCAGCAGTAACAATATGAGAGGGTTTTCGCAGTATTCCCTTTTGAATAAACTGTTTTCGCAGAAGAATGGAAATAAATCTGGCGTTTCCAATCAGACGGGTGCGAATGTCAGTGGAGGGGTGAAGTATAAGCACAGCTATTTGCATTATAACGAGGATGGTGTTCCATGCTTTTCCAAAGAACACGCTGAAAGATGCCTTAAAGGAAGAAGTGATTACAAAAAAATCGTGCCTGTGTCGGAACAGGTAAAAGCAGATTTGGCAGAAGTAGTGAAGCAGGATTTCATTAGCACCAATGGAAAAGGAATACCAGAGGGAAGCAAAAGGCATGATGTAGTTAATAAGTATTTGAGTACAATTTCTGCCAAAGAGTGCGCATCCGCTTCATGGACATTGATTAAAATGGCAGGGGATTATGCTACAAGAATGGAAAAATTAGTAAGGGAAAACAATCCGGGATGGAAGCCGGGGGACGCTTTTGACACGAGCATTTTAAACCAGCTTGACGGAACGCTCGGCGGAGTGGATTTCAGGGCGTAAATTTGGAAATGGAGGATTTGGTATGTCAGTAAATATTGAAGGAAATGTGGGGCAGACCAGTGCGGCAAGCGGCTGGTATCAGAATGGCAGGGTGGTTAGCGCACAGGAAAAGGAAAAAGATGCACCGCAGCCGAAGGCGGACAATGCGGTGAAGGTTTCCGTTTCGCAGGAGGGAATTGAGAACTATCGGAAACAGATCCGTGAAAAAGGGATATCGGGCAGGGTTGTTGCAAAAGGGAACAAGGAGAGTGTTATAAGGCAGGCAAAACAGGCCACAAACGCACTGTCTGCAAACGCCTATGGCGGCGAACTGGCAGGGGAGCTGAAAAAGCTGAAAGGGCAGAGGACAGGAAGCGCATACGGCATTGCAGACGAGATGGAGGATTCCGTCAGGGCTTATGCGAACCTTTATGATGAGATTGTGCAGGGCTATCAGGACGGCACAAGGGAGCGTTATGTGGAGGATGAAAATTCAGAGACGGGTTTCCGCAAAATGACAATGGAGGAAGAATTAAGCAGGCTTGACCGGGCATTCCAGAAGATGGCGGACAGAGCGGATGCCAAGGAAATGATTGAGGGCGAGTTTAAGCGGCTCAGAACTGAAGGAGGGAAAGGGCTTTCCACGAATGCCTCTAAAAAGCCGCAGGGGACGGATGAAAACGTCCCGGAAACAACCGGGCAGAAAATGAAAAGGCTGGCGCAGGAATGGAGGGATGCTTACAAGACTTCTGGCTCTAAGGAAAGCGGTATGGAGAAAGTGCTATCCATGCTGAATAGTATGTTTGGCATTAGTAAAAAGGTATAATTGGATATACAGATATAACCTTTACGCCCTATTCCGCAGAGGCGCATAAAACTCTGCCTCTGCGGACTGCGAGGGTGCAGGGGAGGCTCTGAACGGGAGAGGGGCTATATAACGGGAGGGATTATGGAAGCAAGTATCAAAAGCAGATACAGCAACGAGGTTTTAGACAGGATATTCAGTTATTTTATGAGGATGGTTTTACACTTGCAGAATAGTGGTATTGAGAAACTGCCATTAGAAAATAATTTTGAAGAACCTTTGAAATCTTTTATGGACATTGCGGTTGGCTTGATTATTGATGGCCAACCTCCTGAAATAGCAAGCCTGATTTTGGACGCGGAATATGATGCCATATTAAGTGGATCTGCAGTCAGCGTAAAAACAGCCATGAGCCTGCGGCTGATAAAGGAACTATCATGGCATATCCATTATGATAAAGATTATTATGGTTATCTGCTGTCTACAGTAAATTTGTGGGGGAATGAAGTTTTTAAATATGCTTCCCGGACATTTTACCCAAATCCTTCAGAAGAGATAAAGGAAAGGTATCAAATCCACGATTTGATAAAGTATATGCCAAAAGAAGCATTCAGATTAGATGATTATTGAAGGAGAATATATTTCCGTCAGCAACATATCCCCAATAAGCCACAGACTGGCAAGAGCAAAGGCAGGCATCCCTGGCGTTCTGGCAGATTGGGGAATCGGGAGCAGGATTTATTTTTTGAATGGGAGATGTAGATATGGGAAAGGGCGAAGGCAGTATATCCATTATAGGTGGTGCAGATGGACCTACAAGTATTTTTATCGCCGGAAAAAGCGATAAGGTGAAGCTGACAACACGCATACAAAATTATTTCCGCAAATTAAAAAGCAACAGAGTAAAAAAGCGGATAACCGCGAATCCCCATACGCTGGAGGAAGTCGTGGAACTGATGAAAAGGGAATACGGCGCTGAGGAGGTTTCGCAGCATTCTTTTAATTATCAGGAACAGAGAAAGTGCTTAAAGGCATCCCTTGTAATGCGTCACCGCCCGGATTTACTTGGTGAATTGATGGATTTGGAGCCGCCCGAAAGGGACGATGTGGAGGCTCTAAAGACATTCTTTGAACAGATTCAGAAGCGGGAGAAAATAGCAGCGGAAATTGCAGACGACATCTTACCATTAGATTTTCACATATATGAAATTAAGTGTCCTGGGAACTGCATAATGCAGATAGGGGTGGAAACTGTCTGGCAGGTGATAGAAGGCTCATTCAGCGGGGAAAAGAAAACCATGAAGGAGATGAAGAAGCTGTTCAGGGAAATATATCTGTATTACGGAGTCACTGCCGAAGATATAAAAAATGAGACGGAAAGGTATAAGTCACTTTTAGCGGCATTGTGTTCGTAGATGCCAGACGTTCCGGCAGGGAAGGAGTTTGCAGTGGGTATTACAGAAATAACAAAAAGCCATCAGGCGAATAGCACTGCGGCAGGGAAAGGTATCATCCAAGAAGGAATGGAAGCTGTCTGATTCCCTCCGGGAGAAGATAACAGGATGCGGTGCAGAATGTGTATATGGGGAATAAGTTCCTCACCCTGCGGAAAAGCGAGGTCGCCAAAGTAGCCCCGGACAGGGCTGGACTTTGACACGAGGGCATAAGTCCAACGGGCTTCACAAATTAACTTTTCAGGAGGCATGGTGTGAAAAAGAAACTCATTATTGTTTTTGCAGTAATAGCGGTGATTCTGCTGCTGATTCCGGTCAAAAAAGTCTATGAGGATGGCGGGACGCGGACCTATACATCCCTGACTTATAAAGTGATTGTCTGGAAGCAGATAGACGGGAAAACAGGAACGGAATTTTACATATTCCCTAATAATTTCCACCAGTTAGATTATTATGAGTGATTTTTAATACACAAACGATAAAAGGGAACCAAGCAGAGCGTAACTGTTGCCTGCCTGGTTCCCTTGTTACATATCAGTGCGGGGAGGCGGTTGTCAGTGGAAAGGATCAGATGCCCGAACCCGAAGTGCGGGCGGCACATCCTTGACATTGAGGAGATGCCGCCGGGCAGGACGGTGCTTGATTCCCCGCAATACATTAAAAAACGGTAAACAAAAGCGATACATACATTTTGGCGGGCGTACTGCTTTTCACGATGAATGTGGATTGCAGTGCGCCCGCTTTTTCCAGTTACAGCCAGTAAAAAGATAAACTACGACACACACCCGATAAAAGCAGCTTGAGCGTTGCTTTATATGTCGGGTGTTTTCTATTGTTCAGAGAAAGGACAGGCTATCAGGCGGAACGGCCCCGCAGGATGGCACCGGCAGGCTGCCGGGGAAGCCGGAACAAAATGCTGTCCCCATGAAAGGGGACACTATGGCCATTACACGGGCAGGGAACGGATTCCCGACACCCGTAGACAAACATCATATTTTTTCTGTACATACCGCAGTTCCTTCCAAGGGGGCTGCGGGCTTTTTTTATTCGACACATTTCTATTTTATCCCCGGACATATTACAAAGGAATACATGGTTTTCATTATGGGCGTGCCTGCCATTGTGCGGGTGCGCTTTTTTTGCGTTTTGGTGTATGCGCCTTACAGGGCACGTGCGCCGCCGCTCTGGTCTTGAAACTGTTTAAGCAAATTTCAAGACTGGAGGGAATCTGAATGAAAATTGAATACAAGGATGCGGACGGCAGGGTGATGGAACTGGATGTTTCGGATGAGATCGGGCAGTTTTACCTGTCTTCCGTGGAAGAGGCAGAAAAGAGCGACAGGAGGAACACAAGGCCGGACCGCCACACATCACTGGAAACCTTTGTGTATGAGGACCAGAGGTTTTTTGCATCCGCCTCAAATCCAATGAAGGAGGTCGTGGATGACTGCGAGGTTGAGCGGCTGCTTTCCTGCCTGAATGACCGCCAGAGGGAGCTTGTGCGCCGATGCGTGATCGAAGGGTGGAGCTACACGGAGATAGCCGCCCAGGAAGGCAAGGACGAATCGGCGGTGCGCCATGCGGTAAAAAGGGCGCTGAAGAAAATGAAAAAAACTTTTTTCTGACCGTCCGAAAGTGCGTCCTCCCATGGCTTATGTCAGAGGGTACGGCAAGAACCCTCGGAAATGGAGGAGATGGGCATGGAACACACATTGAGGATCAGTGTTTCAAAAGAGCCGGCTGACGGCGGGATCGTGAGCTGCCGCAACGTCTCCGTGAGGGAGCGCCTGGTGCGCTTCCTCCTTGGGGAGAAGCGGAGCCTGACCATTATCGTGCCGGGCGGTTCCGTCCGGGAACTGGCAGTGAGTGAAGTCATGGAAGGAGGAAACGTACATGGGAAAAGTGAAGTTACTGCTTGATGTCATCGGGGACCTGCGTTCCCTTGCGGACAGCCTGCAGGCCGTTGCGGATGCGGTGGCAGACAGTGGGGCGGCAGAGGCGGAGATGACGACCACGAAGGAGCCGGAGGAAACCGGGAAAGCGGGCAGGGCCGGGAAGACCGCAAAGAACACGGCGAAGAAGGAAGCAAAGGCGGCAAAGCAGGAGCCGGAGGAAAAGCCGCTGACGCTGGAGGAAGTACGCGCGGTGCTGGCGGAGAAGTCCCGCTCCGGGCACACGGAGGAAGTGAGGGCACTGCTGAATAAGCACGGCGCGGATAAGCTGTCGGAGATCGACCCGGCGGAATATGCGGCGCTGCTTGCGGAAACGGAGGTGCTGTGATGGGAAAACACGCATTACTGTCGGCATCCTCCAGCCACCGGTGGCTTGCCTGCCCGCCGTCCGCAAGGCTCTGTGAGAACTACGAGGACACGGGCAGCGAATACGCGCAGCAGGGCACCGACGCCCACAGCCTGGGCGAACACAAGCTGAAGCTGTCACTTGGGATGGAAACTAAAGACCCTACGGAGGGGCTTGAGTTCTACGATGAGGAGATGGAGGAGTGCGCCTGCGGATATGCGGAGTATGTCCTCTCGTTGGTGGAAGAGGCAAAGAAAACTTGCAAGGACCCGGTGGTGCTGATTGAGCAGCGGCTGGACTTCTCACGGTATGTGGAGGAAGGCTTCGGCACCGGTGACTGTGTGATCATTGCGGATGGGACGCTGTATATCATCGACTACAAGCATGGCAAGGGTGTGGAGGTCTCCGCAGAGGGGAACCCACAGATGATGCTGTATGCCCTGGGCGCGCTGGAGCTGTTCGACGGCATCTATGACATTGACGCTGTCCGCATGGCGATCTACCAGCCGCGCCGGGAGAACGTCAGCGTGTATGGGATGGCGAAAGAGGACCTTCTCCAGTGGGCGGAGGGTGAGCTTACCGAGAGGGCGAAGCTGGCCTATGCCGGGGAGGGCGAGTTCTGCGCCGGGGAACACTGCAAATTCTGCAAGGCGAAGGCGGTCTGCAGGAAACGGGCGGAATACAACCTGCAGCTTGCGAAGTATGACTTCGAGATGCCCGCCACGCTGGAGGATGACGAGATTGCGGCAATCCTCGTGAAAGCGGATGAGCTGGCGGCATGGGCGGCGGATGTGAAGGAGTTCGCTTTGCAGCAGGCGCTCTCTGGCGTGAAGTATGCCGGGTTCAAGGTGGTAGCCGGGAGGTCGAACCGGAAGTACACGGACGAGGATGCCGTTGCGGATACCGTGAAGAAGGCTGGCTTCGACCCGTATGAGCCGAAGCTCTTAGGCATCACGGCCATGGAGAAGCTGCTGGGCAAGAAGAAGTTTGCGGAGATTTTGAAGGGCCTTGTGGAGAAACCGCAGGGCAAGCCCGTCCTTGTGCTTGAGACGGATAAGCGCCCGGAAATGAACACGGCAGAGCAGGATTTCCGTGAGGAAGAGAAGTGAGGGAGATACCGCTGGCAAAGGGGAAGGCGGCAATTGTGGATGATGCGGATTATGAAAGGCTGGGCATCCACCACTGGAGCTGCAGCAAAGCCGGCTATGCAATGCGGGGATTCCGGGAGAATGGGAAAATGGTGTATCTGAAAATGCACCACGCAATACTTGGAAAGCCGCCGCGGGGGTTTGTCGTTGACCATATTAACGGGAACAGGCTGGATAACAGGAGGGGCAACCTCCGGTTTGTCACGCACCAGCAGAATGCGTTCAATACACGCAAGCACCGGGTGGAAAACGGCACATCCCGGTTCAAGGGCGTTTCGTATATGAGGGATAAGCATAAATGGCGCAGCAGGATCATGATAGGCGGCAGGGAGAAACACATCGGCCTTTACGGTACAGAAGAGGAAGCCGCCCTCGCGTATAACGAGGCGGCAAAGAGTTATTTTGGCGAATATGCAAAACTGAATGAAATTTAGGAGGAAAATCATATGTCAAACACAGCCAACAATCCAACAAAAGTAATCACCGGGCCGAACACCCGGTGGAGCTACTGCAACGCATGGGAAGCGAAGGCAATCAACGGCGGCACGCCGAAGTTCTCCGTGTCGCTCATCATCCCGAAGTCGGATAAGAAGACCATTGCCAGGATCGAGGAAGCAATCAAGGCGGCGTACCGCGAGGGCGAGGCGAAGCTGAAGGGAAACGGCAGGAGCGTCCCTGCCCTTTCCGTTTTGAAGACCCCGCTGCGTGACGGGGACGTGGAGCGCCCGGATGATGAAGCTTATGCGGATTCGTATTTCGTCAATGCCAACAGCTCCACGGCTCCGGGAATCGTGGACGCGGACCGGCAGCCGATCCTGGACCATTCCGAGGTGTACAGCGGCGTATACGGCAGGGCGAGCATCAATTTCTATGCCTTCAATTCCAACGGGAATAAGGGTATCGCCTGCGGGCTGAACAATTTACAGAAAATCCGTGACGGGGAGCCGCTTGGCGGGCGTTCCCGTGCGGAGGATGACTTTGCGGATGAAGCCGGGGACGATGAGGATTTCCTCTCCTGACGGCATAGCGGGGATATACTGCCGGGTGGCGGGGAGGGGCGTCTGCCTTTTCCCTGCCGCCCTTAAGGCGGTGAAAGGAGCTGGTGGAATTGAAGTCTATCGAAATTGATATTGAATCGTACAGTGATGTGGATTTGTACAAATGCGGTGTTTATAAATATTCCTCTTCGCCGAATTTTGAGATTTTATTATTCGGATACAGCGTGGATGGCGGGGATGTGAAGGTGGCTGACCTTGCCTGCGGGGAGGAAATCCCTGCGGAAATACTGGCGGCGCTTTCCGATGAGTCCGTCACGAAATGGGCGTTCAATGCCATGTTCGAGAGGGTGTGTTTATCAAATTATCTTGGGGAATGGCTGGAGCCGGAATCGTGGAAATGCTCCATGGTCTGGTCTGCCACCCTTGGCCTTCCGCTGTCTTTGGAGAATGTTGGCACAGTGCTTGGGCTGGAAAAGCAGAAATTGTCAGAAGGAAAAGACCTGATACGGTATTTCTGTGTCCCCTGCAAGCCGACCAAGGCGAACGGCGGCCGGATACGGAACCTGCCGGAGCATGACAGGGAGAAATGGGAGCGGTTCAAGGCATACAACCTCCGTGACGTGGAGGCGGAGATGCAGATACAGCAGAGGCTTTTCAAGTTCCCCGTGCCGGATTTTGTGTGGGAGGAATACTGGCAGGACCAGGAGATCAACGACCGGGGTATCGGCGTGGACATGGGGATGGTCACACAGGCAATCGCCATGGACGGCCGTTCCAAGGCAGAGCTGTCAGGCGCCATGCAGGAACTGACGGAACTGGAGAACCCAAACTCCGTGCAGCAGATGAAGCAGTGGCTTTCGGAGAACGGGGTGGAGACGGATTCGCTGGATAAAAAGGCGGTGGCGGAACTGTTAAAGACTGCGCCGGAGCCTTTGGGGGAGGCGCTTGCCCTGCGGCAGCAGCTTGCCAGGTCATCTGTTAAGAAATACCAGGCAATGGAGAATGCGGTGTGTGCGGACAGCCGTGCGCACGGAATGTTTCAATTCTACGGTGCTAACAGGACCGGCCGGTACAGCGGGCGCATTATACAGTTGCAGAACCTTCCGCAGAACCATATCCCGGATTTGGCACAGGCACGGGAGCTGGTGAAAGCCGGGGATTTTGATGCCCTCTCCATGCTCTATGAGGATATCCCGGATACGCTCTCGCAGCTCATCCGCACGGCTTTCGTTCCGCAGGATGGGAGGAAGTTCATCGTGGCGGACTTTTCCGCAATCGAGGCGAGGGTGATCGCCTGGATAGCGGGGGAGCGGTGGCGGCTGAAAGTGTTCGAGGGCGGCGGTGACATTTACTGCGCCTCGGCAAGCCAGATGTTCCATGTCCCGGTGGAAAAGCACGGCGTGAACGGGCATCTGCGGCAGAAAGGGAAGATTGCCGAATTAGCCCTCGGCTATGGCGGATCAGTCGGGGCATTGAAATCCATGGGCGCGCTGGAGATGGGACTTGCGGAAGAAGAGCTGCAGCCGCTTGTGTCGGCATGGCGGGATTCCAACCCAAGCATCACGGAGTTCTGGTGGGCGGTTGACCGCGCTGTAAAGGAATGCATCAAAAAGAGGGTCTCAACGGAAACACACGGCATCCGTTTTGATTACCAGAGCGGGATGCTGTTCATCACTTTGTTTTCCGGACGGCGGCTTGCCTATGTGAAGCCGAGAATTGGCGAGAACCGGTTTGGCGGGGAGTCCGTCACTTACATGGGCGTGGGCGGCACGAAGAAGTGGGAGCGGCTGGAAAGCTATGGTCCCAAGTTCGTGGAGAACATTGTGCAGGCGGTCAGCCGGGATATCCTCTGCTATGCCATGCGGACGCTTAAGAACTGTGCGATTGTGGCTCATGTACATGATGAGGTCATCATCGAGGCGGACAGGAGGATGTCCCTTCCTGCCGTATGTGAACAGATGGGAAGGACGCCGCTCTGGGCGAAAGGGCTGCTGCTCCGGGCGGATGGTTACGAATGTTCGTTTTACCAGAAGGATTAGGCAGGGGGTGCATGATGGAACGGCTGCGGATTGAATACGGGACGGGATACATGGAGCTGAACGTGGAGATGTTTTTCCCCTGCAAGATGCCGGCGATGAGGAAAGCCGCAAGGCTCATCAATGCATACTGCACAGACGAGGCGAGGGCGGGGCTGCTCTCGGAACTGCGGGAGATGGCGGATGGTTATAAGGCTTTATGTGGTATGTACAGGCAGAAGATGGAGGAACTTTTGGAGGAGCCGGCTGCGTACCGTCACTGGAGGGCGCAGTTCAACAAAACGGAAGTCCTCCACAGACGGATGAAAAATAATATCAAATTAATTTCAGGAGGCAAGAAGGGATGAGCAGGGCGGCAATGCAGGGGTGCAGGGCACACGGCGACTGTTTCGCAAACAGGGGCGGTGTCTGCACCTGCTTAAAGGACAATGATTTTGGCGGGAGGGACTGCCCGTTTTATAAGCCTGCGGACACGGTCCGGAAAGAAAACCACAGGCAGGATGGAGGTAAGTTTCATGGGAATCAGTAAATTCAACAGCGAGGGATACAGCGACCCGACCAGCCATGCGGCGCTGTCGGGGATCAGGAGGGAAGAAAGGGCGGCGAGGCGGGCATACCGGCCGCTGGTCTATATATGCTCCCCGTTTGCCGGGGACACGGAAGGCAATACGCAGAAGGCGAGGCGGTACAGCCGGTTTGCGGTGAAGAACGGCGCGATCCCATTTGCCCCGCACCTGCTCTTTCCGCAGTTCCTGGATGACGGGAAGCCTGCGGAGCGGGCAATTGGGATGTTCATGGGGATGGTGTTGCTCGGCAAATGTGAGCAGTTGTGGGTGTTCGGCAGTACCATATCCACAGGGATGGCGGCGGAGATTGAGAAGGCGGAAAAGCGGGATATGGTAATCCGTTACTTTACAGAAAACTGCGAGGAGGTCTGCAAATTATGAGGATGACATTTTACACGGCGAACTGCAGGGGAAACGCAAAGAACAGCTTATATCCCAACAGGCGCGTCATTGACAATGAGGATGACTGCATGGAGGTGGTGGCGTTCGACCATGTGTGCGCAGAGTTTAAAAACTGCCGCAGGAGTGGGGATAACTTCCTCTCCTGCGATGTCGACGTGATGGACTGCGACAACAGCCATTCCGATAATCCGGCGGACTGGATTCATCCGGGGGATTTGGAAGAAAAAATAGGGAAGGATGTGGCGTTTGCTGTGGTGCCGAGCCGGAATAACATGAAGCCGAAGGAGGGGAAGTCCGCAAGGCCGAGGTTCCATGCATACTTTCCGCATGATCCAATCCATGACGGGGAGGCGTGCGCCGCTCTGAAGAAAGCCATACAGCAGAAGTTCCCGTTCTTCGATGCCAAGGCTCTGGATTCCGCACGGTTCATCTTCGGGCATCCGGCGGATTCCATCCTGTGGCACGAGGGCGAGATCACCATTGACTGCATCGTGAAGCCCCAGGGCGGCAGGGAGATACCGCAGGGGCAGAGGAATGCCACCATGTCTCATTTTGCGGGGCGCGTGGTGAAGAGGTACGGCGCGACGGAACGGGCGCATGAGATTTTCATGGAGGAGGCGGCGAAGTGCAATCCGCCTCTTGAGGATGCGGAGCTTGCCATGATCTGGCAGAGCGCCTGCCGCTTTGCGGAAAAGATCCAGGGGCAGGAGGGCTATGTGGCGCCGGATGCCTATAATGACGAGTTCGGTCGGGAATCGTTGAAGCCGGGGGACTATTCCGACATCGGGCAGGCGAAGGTTCTGACGAGGGAGTACGGCGTGGAGCTTCGGTACACGGCGGCCACGGACTACCTTCGTTTCTGCGGGCAGTATTGGGTGGAGTCCAAGCAGCAGGCAGTGGGCGCGGCGGAGGAATTCCTCGACCTGCAGCTTGCGGATGCGAAGGATGAAATCACACGGGCGAAACAGGCGCTCATGGACACGGGCATTTCGGAGGATGCCATCACCTCCGGCGGAAAGTCGCTGGAGAAGAAGATAAGCGGCGGGCAGATGGACGCCTACCTTGCGTATCTGTCCGCCCAGGCGTATAAGGCGTTCGTGATGAAGCGGCGTGACATGAAGTATGTGGTATCCGCCCTGCAGGCGGCGAAGCCGATGCTGGAGATCAGCGTGTCCGACCTGGATAAAGACGGTTTCCTGCTGAACACGCCGGACGGCACCTATTACCTCCCGGACGGGCTGGCGGGGAAGCGCGACCACAGCCCGGAGGACTATATCACGAAAATAACGGCGGCAGCTCCCGGCGATAAAGGGGAGAAGCTGTGGCTGGATTCCCTGAATACTATTTTCTGCGGTGATGCGGAATTGATTGACTATGTACAGCAGATTGTGGGCATGGCTGCGGTGGGGCGCGTCTACATGGAATCGCTGGTCATTGCCTACGGGGAGGGAAGGAACGGCAAATCCACCTTCTGGAATACCATAGCCCGTGTGCTTGGCACCTACAGCGGGAATATGTCCGCCGACACCCTGACCGTGGGCTGCAAGCGGAACGTGAAGCCGGAGCTTGCCGAGGCAAAGGGCAAACGGCTCATCATAGCCGCCGAGCTGGAGGAGGGGATGCGCCTGAACACTTCCGTGGTGAAACAGATGTGTTCCACGGATGAGATTTTTGCGGAGAAAAAGTACAAAGACCCTTTCAGCTTCACGCCGAGCCATACCCTCGTGCTGTACACCAACCATCTGCCAAGGGTGGGAGCGAATGACCCTGGGACGTGGCGGCGTTTGATCGTGATCCCCTTCCATGCCAGGATAGAGGGCGCTGGGGACGTGAAGAACTATGCCGATTTCCTCGTTTCGGAGGCAGCCCCGGCTGTCATGGCGTGGATCATTGAGGGAGCAAAAAAAGCCATCGACCGGAATTTCCATATCCCCTGTCCTGCCTGCGTGGAGGAAGCCATCAAATCGTACCGGGAGGACAATGACTGGCTTGGGCATTTCATGCATGAGTGCTGCGAGGCTGACAGGGGCAGCATGGCAAAGTCCGGGGAGATGTATAAGGAGTACCGCGCCTACTGCCAGCAGACGGGGGAGTACACCAGAAGCACGGCAGATTTTTACAATGCGCTGGAAACGGCGGGCTTCAAGAAGCAGAAGAAAAAGGATGGTGCGTATATTATCGGGATACGGCTGAAAACCGCTGATTTCGTGGGCTGAGGGCAAAAAGGGTGACGGTCGTTGACGGTCGCAGTATAAACCCCCTTTAGGGCAGTTTTTTCAGTAAAAAAACACTTATAGAGGACTTTATGGTACGACTGTCAACGACCGTCACCCGAAAGTCTGGAACGCTTGAAAAATAAAGGGATTGGAGGCATCTGCATGAGAGAGAAAACCATAGAGCAGAAATTCAGGGCGGCAGTCAAGGCCGCCGGGGGCTTGGCAGTAAAGTTCACATCGCTCGGTTTTGATGGGGTGCCTGACAGACTGGCACTTCTCCCGGATGGAAAAATGGCATTCGTGGAGGTCAAGGCTCCGGGGGAAAAGCCCCGCCCCCTGCAGCTTTCCCGCCACAGGCTCCTGCGGCGGCTTGGGTTTAAGGTGTATGTGCTGGATGACGAATCGCAGATTGGAGGGATCATTGATGAGATACAGTCCACATGAATACCAGAGATACGCAGCGGAGTATATCAAGGCGCACCCGGCAGCGGCGGTATTCCTCGCTTGCGGGCTTGGCAAGACGAGCATCACGCTGACGGCGGTCAACGACCTGATGTTTGACAGCTTTGAGATCCACAGGGTGCTTGTTGTGGCCCCAATCCGGGTGGCCTCCTTCAGTTGGCCGGCAGAGATTGAAAAGTGGGACCACCTTGCGGGGCTTAAGTACAGCGTGGCGGTCGGCACGGCGGCGGAGAGGCTGGCGGCGTTAAAGAAACAGGCGGACATTTACCTCATCAACCGTGAGAACGTGCAGTGGCTGATCACGGAGAGCGGCATCCCGTTTGATTTTGACATGGTGGTGATTGATGAGCTGTCATCTTTCAAGAACCACCAGACGAAGCGGTTTAAGGCATTGATGAAAGTCCGGCCGAAGGTAAAACGCATCGTGGGGCTGACCGGCACGCCTTCCAGCAACGGCCTCATGGATCTGTGGGCGGAGTTCCGGCTGCTGGACATGGGGGAGCGGCTTGGCCGGTTCATCGGGCAGTACCGCACCTCCTATTTCCGGCCGGATAAGCAGAACGGGCAGGTGGTATTTTCCTACAAGCCGCTGCCGGGGGCGGAGAAACAGATATATGGCAAAATCTCCGACATCACCATTTCCATGAAGTCCACCGACCACCTGCGGATGCCGGAGCTGGTGGATTCCAGGTACACGGTGTACCTTTCCGAAATGGAGCGGGAGAAATACGAGGAGCTGAAAAAAGACCTCGTCCTGCAGCTACCGGATGGGGAAATCACAGCCGCCAATGCCGCGTCCCTTTCCGGGAAACTGTCGCAGATGGCGGACGGGGCAATATACACCGATTCGGGCGGGATCATTGCTATCCATGAGAGGAAGCTGGACGCACTGGAGGACATCATCGAGGCGGCATACGGCAGGCCGGTGCTTGTGGCCTACTGGTTCCGGCATGACTTGGAACGGATCACGGAGCGGCTCCAAAAACTGAAAATCCCGTATGCCAGGCTGGACACGGACGGCAGCATCCGGAAATGGAACGCCGGGGAAATCCCGGTGGCATTGATCCACCCGGCATCCGCAGGACACGGCCTGAACCTCCAGGGCGGAGGGAACACCCTTGTGTGGTTCGGCCTTACCTGGTCGCTGGAATTATACCAGCAGACGGTGGCGAGGCTGTGGCGGCAGGGGCAGGAATCGGAAACCGTGGTGGTGCAGCACATCATCACGAAAGGCACCATAGACGAGCGGATCATGAAGGCATTATCCGAGAAGGACACCACGCAGGCCGCACTGATCGATGCGGTGAAAGCTGACCTGAAAATAAAAGCCAATCAATGACAATCTGAGCCAATCCGAGGGAAACAAAAATATTTTAAGGAGGCATCAGCTATGGGAATCATATGGCAGTATTTAGACAAAAGGGGTGCGACCGCCAACGCGCTGAGGGATTACGGGAGGATGGAATTCATCATCAGCCACACGGATGACGAGGTAAAAGCGGTGCATGAAAAAATGGGCGGCATCAGCAGCCCGCAGTTTGACGGGATGCCGCATACGCACAACCCCCATGCGGCAGAGGACAGGATGGCGGAAGGGATGGATGAGATCAGCGTCCTGCGGGAGCGGTACCGGGAAGCCGTGGAGTTCATGGGGTGGTTCAAGCCCGCATGGGAAGAGCTGACGGAGGATGAGCGGTATGTGCTGGAATGTTTCTACATGGGAGCGGACGGGCCAGCAGTCAGCGCCGTCTGCGAACGGTTCCAGATTGAGAGGAATTCGGCATACCGCAGGAAGAACCGGGCGCTGTCGAAACTGTCCGTCATGCTGTACGGGAAATAAAAGTGTCCACTTTGCGGGCATGACATTTGGCTTTGGGCGTGGTATGCTGATAGCATGAAAAAATGTCAAGAGGGCCTTCGCGGGAGCAAAAGAATCCTGTGGGGGCTTTCTTTATGCCGTGAGGAGGTGAGGCAGATGCCAAGGAAACCGAAGAGGCCGTGTTCCTTCCCCGGCTGTCCCAGGCTGACGGAGGGACGGTTCTGTGAGGAGCATGGGAAGCAGGAGAACCGCCGCTACGAGAAGTACGACCGTGACCCGGCTGTACGCCGTAGGTATGGGAGGGCGTGGAAGCGTATCCGTGACCGCTACGCAGCCAAGCACCCGTTCTGTGAGGAATGCCAGAAGAAGGGGCTGCTGCGGCCGGTGGAGGAGGTACACCACAGGCTGCCATTGGCAGAGGGCGGGACGCATGACGAGGGAAACCTTGTGTCGCTGTGCCAGCCGTGCCATGCGAGGATTCATGCGGAGCGCGGCGACCGCTGGAATAAGCGTTAGGTCATTGTGCGCAGGTTCCTTGTGAAGATTTCTGCCAGCCGGGAGGGGCGGTCGAAATCTCCACAAGGGATCCGCCGGGGAACGGGCGTGGGGCCACACGCATAAAAATCGGAAATCAAACGGGGGATTGCCCGCCCGGAGATTTCCCTGAAATAAAGGCTTTTAAGGTGCTGCGGCGTTTGATTTCCGCAGCATTTTTTCAAAGAAAATCAAAGAAACGGGGTGGAAACGGTGGCAAAAGACGGCAGCGGGCGCGGCGGCGCAAGACCGGGGGCGGGGCGGAAGCCCAAGGCGCTCACGGAGAAGATCAGCGAGGGGAAAACAGCGGAAGTGCTGATGGAGCCCGCCGAACTGGAGGGCGTGGATGTGCCGCCCGTGAAGGACTTCCTCAAGTCCCCGCAGAAGAGCGGGCGGGAGCTGGTGGCGGAGGAGGTTTTCAACGAAACGTATGCATGGCTGAAGGCGAGGGGATGTGAGAAGCTTGTCACCGTGCAGATGGTGGAGCAGTACGCCATGAGCGTGTCCCGGTGGATTCAGTGTGAGGAGATCGTGTCATCCACTGGCTTCCTTGCGAAGCACCCGACCACGGGTGCCGCCATCGCCTCCCCTTATGTTTCCATGAGCCAGTCCTATATGAAACAGACAAATTACTGCTGGATGCAGATATACCAGATTGTGAAGGAGAACTGCTCGGTGGAGTTCCAGGGGAACACGCCCCAGGATGACGTGATGGAGCGGCTGCTCTGCGCAAGGAAAGGAGTGTAGAGGAAAATGGGAAAGACAACAACCGAGATGCAGCTTGTGCCGCTCTCCAGATTAGTGCCGTATGTGAATAACGCGCGGACACACTCGCCAGAGCAGCTCACGAAGCTCCGCTCGTCCCTGCGGGAGTTCGGCTTCATCAACCCGGTCATCATCGACCGGGAGTTCAATGTCATCGCGGGGCATGGCAGGATCATGGCGGCGAAGGAAGAAGGGATTGCAGAGGTTCCGTGTGTGTTCGTGGATTATCTGACGGAGGCGCAGAAGAAAGCCTACATCCTTGCGGACAACCGCATGGCTTTGGACGCGGGATGGGATGAGGAGCTGCTCCGCATCGAGATTGAAAGTCTGCAGGGTGCGGATTTTGATGTATCCCTGACGGGCTTCGGCGAGGATGAGATTGCCGACCTTTTTGCCGGAGATGGGGAAAAAGATGTGAAAGATGATGACTTTGACCTTTCCGCTGCACTGGAGAAAGCGGCGTTCGTGGAGCGGGGCGATATCTGGACGGTGGGCAGGCACCGGCTGATGTGCGGCGATGCCACAAGTGTGGAAGATGTGGCAGCGCTCATGGACGGGAAGAAAGCAAACCTCATCGTGACGGACCCGCCGTATGGCGTATCCTTCAAAAGCGGCAGCGGGCTTTCCATCCAGAATGACAGCATGAAAGGGGATGAATTCTACACATTTCTGTACAATTCATTTTCACAGATGGCGGCGCACCTGGAGAACGGCGGCGCGGCATATGTGTTCCATGCGGATACGGAGGGCTTGAATTTCCGTAAAGCGTTTGTGGACGCAGGGTTCCACCTTGCCGGGGTGTGCATATGGGTGAAGAATTCCCTCGTGCTTGGACGCTCGGATTACCAGTGGCAACATGAGCCTGTGCTGTACGGCTTTCTGAAGAACGGCAAGCACCCGTGGTATTCCGACCGGAAGCAGACCACCATCTGGAACTACGACAAGCCGAAGCGGAACAAGAACCATCCGACTTCCAAGCCGCTTGACCTGCTCGGATACCCGATCTGCAATTCCTCCCAGGAGAACGCCATCGTGATAGACACTTTCGGCGGCAGCGGCTCCACGATGATGGCGTGCGAGCAGACGGACCGCATCTGCTGCATGATGGAACTGGATGAGAAATATGCGTCTGTGATTCTGCGGAGGTATGTGGAGGATACCGGGGATTCGGAAAATGTGTATGTGGAGCGGGGCGGGGAGAAGATCCCATATTCCGCACTGGTGAAGGAGGTGGAGACGGATGCAGATGCAGGACAGGGAACTGATGGCTGAGATATTCCGCAGGATACACGCCCTTGGCGGCTGTGACGCCTCGGAGCAGTTTGACCGGGGATGGGACGCGGCGGTGGCGTCCTGTGAGGATGTGCTGACGGAGTTGACTGGCATCTCCTATGATGATCTGGAAGATGGAGGCGGTGCGGATGGATAATGTGAATACAGAAAAGAAGCTGACCCTCGGAAGCCTGTTTGACGGCTCCGGGGGTTTTCCGCTCGCCGGCCTGCTGGCGGGGATACGCCCGGTCTGGGCTTCAGAAATAGAGCCGTTCCCCATCCGGGTGACCACGAAGCGGCTGCCGTTTGTGAAACACCTGGGCGACATCAACGGCATATGTGGGGATGAGATAGAGCCGGTGGACATCATCACCTTCGGCTCGCCCTGCACCGACATGTCGGTGGCGGGAAAGCGGGCGGGGCTTGGCGGGAAGCAGTCCAGCCTGTTCTACGAGGCAATCAGGATCATAAAGGAAATGAGGTGTGCGACAGATGGAAAATATCCAAGGTTCATCGTGTGGGAGAATGTCCCCGGTGCCTTCTCATCCAACAAAGGGGAGGACTTCCGCTGCGTCCTCGAAGAAGTCTGCTCTGTCAGGGATGAGGGCGTTTCTGTTCCTGGACCTCCGAAGGGGAAGTGGCCAAACGCAGGGGAGATCGTGGGTGACGGATACTCCGTGGCCTTCAGGCAGATCGATGCGCAATTGTGGGGAGTTCCCCAGCGAAGGAAACGCATCTACCTTGTCGGGGATTTTGCAGGGTGGGGTGCCGGAAAAATATTATTTGAGTCCGAAGGCGTGTCTGGGTATTCTGCGGAGGGCTTCCGCGCGTGGCAAGGAGCTGCCCGCCATACTGAGGAAGGCGCTGGAGCGGCAGGCGGCGTCCGGGGAGTAGTGGCCTGCCTCTGCGACCAGGGCGGGCAGAGGATGGATGTGATGGAGGACATGGCCTGCACCCTGCGGGCGGAGGCGCACCATCCGCCGTGTGTCCTGGATGCGGCGGGGTTCTGCACGGAACATTCCGCACAGGCGCGGGGCATCGGCTATGAAGAGGAAACTTCGCCTACGCTCCGCGCCGGGACGGTTCCGGCTGCGATATGCTATGAAAACCATAGCCAGGATACCAGATACACGGGACCGCTGGAAACTGCGCCTACAGTCAGCGCCACATATGGGATGGGCGGCAACAACCAGCCGTTCGTGGTGGAGCCGGAAACACCCAAGACCATGAAGGTGAGGGCTGGAAAATCCGGCGGGGGCAAAGGCATTTTAGTCCAGGAGGACAGGTCGGCGACGCTCTCCTGCAATAACGACCAGACGGTGTTCGTGCCGGTGCAGGCATACGGCATCTGCTCCAAGGACAGCAATGCCATGAAGTCGGATAACCCGCACAGCGGATTTTACGAGGCGGCAACTGCCCGGACGCTGGATGGGAACGGAGGAAATCCATCCTGCAACCAGGGTGGGATTGCCGTTGTGGAGCCGGAGGGGATGTCCGCGTTCCACATCAACCAGAGGGACGAGGTCATCGACCTGCATGGGAAATCCGGGGCATTGATGGCGACCCGCAATATGCAGATGCAGACTTTCGTCCTCCAGGGCTCCATGATCGGGCGGGGCGACAAAAACGGGCCGCAGGGCAGCGGCATCAATGAGGATGTGGCTTTTTCCCTCACGGCCGCAGACCGCCACGCCGTGGCGCAGCCGACCTACTGCACCAGCAAGAATTCCCATTTCACGCGGGCGGAGAAGGAACTGGCGAACACGCTGGTGGCTACGGATTATAAGGACCCGCCCGTCATCAACGATGTGAAGGAGGAGCCAGACTATATCGTGAGGAGGCTGACGCCCACGGAATGCGCGAGGCTGCAGGGCTTCCCGGACTGGTGGTGTGACGGCCTTGGCACGGAGAACCCCGCAGAGGATGAGCTTGCGTTCTGGCGGGAGGTCTTTGAGACCCACCGGAAAGTCATGGGGACTTCCAAAAAGCCGAAGACCGACAGGCAGATACTGAAATGGCTGAAAGACCCGCATTCCGATTCGGCGGAATACCGTATGTGGGGGAATGGCATCGCGTTGCCGAACGCTTATTTCGTGCTTGCGGGCATTGTGTACTACGCCCAGTTCCCGGACTTTTTATTGTGACATTTTTCCTGCGGTTTCCCTTGCTATTTTTACCACTTTGAGTGATTAATGTAGTACCACAAAAAAAGGAGGGCAAACAGTATGGAAAGAAGATTCAACGTGACAGGGGAACGCAGGAAAGAGATGGTAAAGGTCATTTCCGGGATCGTCGGGATGAAGGCGGTCTACATGAAGATGCCGACCTGCGCATACGCCATCAGCAATTTTACGGTCAGCAAAGAAGGAACCCTGGTCTGGGATGAACGCACGGACAGCGGTACGGTGGAAAAGGTTCTGGCAGGGCTGGCGCAGGCGGGATTCACGGCAGAGCTGGAGGAAACCGCAGAGGCACAGGCAGAGCCGCAGGATTCCGCAGAAGAAACGGCAGAGGCACAGATGGAGCCAGAGGCTCCCACGGAAGAACCGCAGGAGGGCATCGGGCTTACGGTGTCGCTGCCGAGGGAGTCCTTCACGGACGCCGCCCTGGAGAACCTGCACAGGCTGGTGGACGCCAAGGCCGCCCTGATCAAAAAGGCGCTGGCGGTTGAAAGCCTCCCGGTTGAGGCGGATGAGGAGAAGGTCTCCTTCCCCTGGTTCGCGGACGGGCAGGATGGCGATGCGGCGAAGGCATACACGCATTTCATCACCGCCCTCTGCGACATGGCGCGGAAGCAGAAGCGCGTCACGGCGAAGGAGCGGCCGGCGGACAATGAGAAATACGCCTTCCGGTGCTTCCTGCTCCGGCTCGGCTTCATCGGGGAGGAGTACAAGGGCGAGCGGAAGGTCCTGCTGAAGAACCTTTCCGGCAACGGCAGCTTCAAGAGCGGGGCGAGGAAGGGGGCGGCAGACAATGACATTTCCGAGTAGGGAGATCGTGGAGCGCGTCCGCAGGGAGTACCCTGCGGGGACGCGTGTCCGCCTCGAAAAAATGGACGACTGCCAGGCCCCTCCGATTGGGACGGAGGGCGTGGTGGAAGGTGTGGACGACACGGCTTCTTTGATGGTCCGCTGGAGCAACGGCTCCCACCTCCATGTAATCTACGGCGAGGACGAAGTCCGCAGGATATAGCGGCGCTTGGAAGGGAGGCGGATGCGGAATGAAACACACGGACAGGAAAAAGAGGATATGCCCAAGGTGTGGTCAGGTTTACTACGGGAGGCCGGCAGTCTCACGGAAGGACAATGAGACGCAGCTCTGCCCGGACTGCGGAACCAGGGAGGCGCTGGAGGGCATCGGCGTGGGCGCGGCGGAGCAGGAACAGATCCTTGAAGCCATCCACAGGTGTTACGGAAGGGGGCAGGAAGGATGAAGGCATATGGCAGGAACCTCCGGTGGATCGAGGACCACCAGTACGGGGATGAGATGCACACCGGGATTGCCATGCCCGCGTCCGGGAAAAGGCGCGGGCAGAGGCGGAGGCGCTACAAGCGGCCGTTCAAAAAGTCGGAGCGGCAGCACTCCAGACACATGATCCGCCGGGAGCTTGGCGGGGATTAGCCCGCCATAAACTACACAATTCCCGGCGCGGATATTTGTACAGTTTAATGCCCGAAATTGACTTGATAATATGTGCTTTTAGAGCGAATATGTGTACTACCGAAAGGGAAAACAAAAAAACAAAACGGAGGTACACACCATGAAAAAGGACATTTTTGCAGAAACCTACGCACAGGTGCAGGAGCTTAAGAAAGCCTACGACGCGGCAGCGGACGAGGCGGGGAAGGAAAAGGCCAGGGCCGGATACCACGCCCTGATGGAAGGCATCGAGGGGCTTGGGGCTGCCGCCTGCCGCATCTGGAGGGAATACGAGACCGCCATGGAGAACGGGAACGCCCGCCTTGACATCAGCGAAGTGGTCTGGGAGAAGGATGTGGAAAGCCTCATCTCCTGCATGAGGGAGAACGGGATCAGCGAGTTCACCTTTTCTTCCGGCTGGAGCAGCGCGGTGGAGACCGCATGGCTTTTCACACAGAACGGCTGCGAAGTGGCCGGGATGGCCGAGGTGAACGGGGGCATGAACCATTTTGCGGGGGAACGTGAGAAAAAGCACGGATACCTTTTCAGGGTAAAATAACTATCCCGGACCGGCGGAGCCGGAAGGCTCCGCTGGCCGCAGATATACACAATTCCCGCAGCAGATGTTTGTGTACTTTATGCTCCGGTTCTGCTTGCTATTACCGGCAGAAAGAGCGAATATGTGTACTACCGAAAAGGGAAAACAAAAAGGAGGACACAGACCATGAAGATTAACGATGCAATGAAAACCTACAGACTGCCGAACTCCACCACGCCGGAAGACCTGGAATGCAGATGGGGCAAGCTGCTGACCTTTGGCGACAGGGTGGTCATCGCCGGGTACTTTTTCAACGGCCCAAACAAACCCTGCTATTTCGGGGCGGTTTACGAATTCCTGGGTGATGACCATACCTGCGAAGGCACCATCGGTCTCCGGGCGGCAAGCGGAGTCGAGTTCGAGGATGACGGCCACGCAATCGCCTGGGCGATGCAGCAGTAAACACCAATGAAGAACATTTCAAGAGCGGGGCCGGAAGGCCCTGTGTCTTGTACTGATAGATTGGGGGCTTGCCGATGGCAGGCCATTTTTATGCCATCTTCTGGAGGTGATGCCGATGGCTATGCGGAAGCTGAAAAAATACAGGCCGACAAAGTTCAAGGCGAAGGACAGCTGCTATGATAAGGCCGCCGCCGATTTTGCCGTGATGTTCATCGAGAGCCTCTGCCACACCAAGGGGACATGGGCGGGGAAGCCTTTTGAGCTGATCGACTGGCAGGAGCAGATCATCCGGGATATTTTTGGCACTCTGAAACCGAACGGCTACCGGCAGTTCAACACGGCCTACGTGGAGATCCCGAAGAAACAGGGCAAGTCGGAGCTGGCCGCCGCCGTGGCGTTGCTTTTGACCTGCGGGGACGGGGAGGAGCGGGCGGAGGTGTACGGGTGCGCCGCCGACCGGCAGCAGGCCACCATCGTCTTTGACGTGGCGGCGGACATGGTGCGGATGTGCCCTGCGCTGAATAAGCGGGTGAAGATACTCGCCTCGCAGAAGCGGATCATCTACACGCCCACCAATTCCTTCTACCAGGTGCTTTCGGCGGAGGCGTATTCCAAGCACGGCTTCAACATCCACGGCGTGGTATTCGACGAGCTGCACACGCAGCCGAACCGGAAGCTGTTTGACGTCATGACCAAGGGCTCCGGGGACGCCCGGATGCAGCCGCTGTATTTCCTCATCACCACGGCGGGGACGGACACCCATTCCATCTGCTACGAAACGCACCAGAAGGCGAAGGATATCCTGGAGGGCAGGAAGATCGACCCGACCTTCTATCCCGTCATCTACGGCGCGGATGAGGCGGACGACTGGACGGACCCGAAGGTGTGGAAGAAAGCCAATCCTTCGCTGAACATCACGGTGGGGATTGACAAGGTGGAGGCAGCCTGTGAGTCGGCAAAGCAGAATCCGGGGGAGGAGAACAGCTTCCGGCAGCTCCGCCTGAACCAGTGGGTGAAACAGGCGGTGCGGTGGATGCCCATGGATCGATGGGATGCCTGCGCCTTCCCCGTTTCCGAGGACGGCCTGGAAGGGCGTGTCTGCTACGGCGGGCTGGACTTGTCCTCCACCACGGACATCACGGCGTTCGTGCTGGTGTTCCCGCCGCTGGATGAGGAGGACAAATACTGTATCCTGCCGTACTTCTGGGTGCCTGAGGAGACGCTGGAGCTGCGTGTGAGGCGCGACCATGTCCCCTACGATGTGTGGGAGCGGCAGGGGAAGCTGATGACCACGGAAGGGAACGTGGTGCATTACGGCTATATTGAGAAATACATTGAGCGGCTTGGGGAGAGGTTCAACATCCGGGAGATCGCCTTCGACCGTTGGGGCGCTGTGCAGATGGTGCAGAACCTGGAGGGCATGGGCTTCACGGTGGTCCCGTTCGGGCAGGGTTTCAAGGATATGTCCCCGCCCACCAAGGAGCTGATGAAGCTGGTGCTGGAACAGATGGTCGCCCATGGCGGGCATCCGGTCCTGCGGTGGATGATGGACAACATCTTCATCCGCACCGACCCGGCGGGCAATATCAAGGCGGACAAGGAAAAATCTACGGAGAAGATTGACGGGGCGGTGGCCGCGATTATGGGGCTTGACCGGGCGATCCGCTGCGGGAACATCTCCTCTGAGAGCGTCTACGATACCCGCGGTTTGATTGTATTCTGACCGTAAAAATGCACAAACCCCGCTGAAAATGTTTGTCTAAGATACTGCCGGAATCCGCTTGCTATCCTGTGGCTTCAGAGCGAATATGTCACTTACCGGGAGGATATCCCGGAAATTATCTGGATGGAGGGATTTCTGATGAAGCCATATGGAGCGGAAGAAAGGTTTGGAAAATATGAGTGGGAGGATTTCGGCGGCTGGTCAAGGAACCACACAAAAGCGGTATCCATCCGCAGGTGGAAGCGGCCGCTGAAAAAGAGGGCGAGGCAGGTGTGCCGTACCGCTCTGAGACGGCTGGTCTGAGACGGCTTTTCCGGGGCATAAACCACACAAAAACTGCCCCGGATGTTTGTGTACTTTATGGCGGGAATTGACTTGCTATTACCGGCATTCAGAGCGAATATGTGTACTACCGAAAAGGGAAATCAAAAAAGAAAACGGAGGTAACGCACATGAAGGTACACGAATTTATTGCAAAGCACAAGATCAAGGAATCCAGGATGCGGATCTACGACGCGGAGCTTGGGGATGAGGTCTACGGGATCTACGAGATGGGCCTCTACCGTGACTGCGAGGTGGTCAGGGCATACCCGCACAACGGAGACACGGTTTTAGAGGTTGCATCGGTAAACGGCTAAGACGGGACGGCACAGGGGGCGCTGCTTCGGCGGCGCCTTCCTGCTGTCCGTTTTTGGAAAGGAGCGTGGTATTTATGGGATTATTCAGCGGCTTGTTCCGGGCGAGGGATGCTCCCCAGAACAGGACGTCGGGGAGCGCCTACAGCTTTTTCCTTGGGAACAGCACATCTGGGAAAAGGGTGAACGAGCGCACCTCCATGCAGATGACGGCAGTGTACTCCTGCGTCCGGATTCTGTCGGAGGCGGTGGCGGGGCTGCCGCTGCACTTTTATAAATACACGGAGGACGGCGGGAAGGAAAAGGCAGCGGAACATCCGCTGTATTTTTTACTGCACGATGAGCCGAACCCGGAGATGACTTCCTTCGTTTTCCGTGAAACGCTGATGACGCACCTGCTCCTTTGGGGGAACGCCTACGCGCAGATCATCCGAAACGGCAAGGGCGAGGTTATCGGGCTGTACCCGCTGATGCCGGACCGGATGGGCGTGGAGCGGGACTCCAAAGGGCAGCTCTATTACGAGTACACGGTCAGCATGGAAGACGCGCCTACGGTAAAGGGCAGCACGGTCGTCCTGCCGCCCACAGAGGTGCTGCACATCCCCGGCCTTGGCTTTGACGGGCTGGTGGGCTATTCCCCTATTGCCATGGCAAAGAACGCCATCGGCATGGCGATAGCCTGTGAGGAGTACGGGGCGAAGTTCTTCGCCAATGGAGCGCAGCCGAGCGGTGTGCTGGAGCATCCGGGGACCATCAAGGACCCGACCAGGGTAAGGGAAAGCTGGCAGTCCACCTTCGGCGGCAGCCACAACGCCAACAAGGTGGCCGTTTTGGAGGAGGGGATGAAATACACTCCGATCTCCATCTCGCCGGAACAGGCGCAGTTTCTGGAAACGCGGAAGTTCCAGATCAATGAGATCGCGCGGATATTCCGTGTGCCTCCGCACATGGTGGGCGACCTGGAAAAGAGCAGCTTCTCCAACATCGAGCAGCAGAGCCTTGAGTTCGTGAAATACACCCTGGACCCGTGGGTGTCGAGGTGGGAGCAGTCCATGGCGCGTTCGCTGCTGACGGCGGAGGAGAAAAAGAAATACTTTGTGAAGTTCAACGTGGACGGCCTGCTCCGGGGCGACTACCAGAGCCGCATGAACGGATATGCCGTGGGGCGGCAGAACGGGTGGATGTCCGCAAACGACATCCGGGAGCTTGAGAACCTTGACCGCATCCCGGAGGAAGCAGGCGGCGACCTGTACCTCATCAACGGGAACATGATGCCGCTTTCCATGTCCGGGGCGGCATATCAAAAAGGGAAGGAGGAACCCAATGAAAATGAAGAAGTTCTGGAACTGGAAGAAGGCGAAAAACCAGGAAACGGGGGCGGAAGAGCGCATCCTGGAACTGAGCGGCACCATCGCGGAAGATAGCTGGTTTGACGATGACGTCACGCCGCAGCTTTTCAAGGATGAGCTGAACAGCGGCACGGGTGACATTACCGTGTGGATTAACTCACCGGGCGGCGACTGCGTGGCGGCGGCACAGATTTATAATATGCTTTCCAACTACAAGGGGAAAGTCACCGTGAAGATAGATGGCATCGCTGCAAGCGCCGCCAGTGTGATCGCCATGGCGGGCGACACAGTTTTGGTATCCCCGGTTTCCATGCTGATGATCCACAACCCCGCCACCATGGCATGGGGCGACCACGCCGAGATGCAGAAAGCGATGGATATGCTCTCCGAGGTGAAGGAGTCCATCATCAACGCCTATGTGTTAAAGACCGGGCTTTCCCGCCCGAAGCTGTCGCACCTGATGGACGCGGAGACCTGGATGGACGCAAACAAGGCGGTGGAGCTTGGCTTTGCGGATGACATCATGGCGCGGGCAAAAACGGAACCGGGGGAAAATGGCGAGGGGGATACGAACGGGGAGGAAAATGGGGACGGGAAAAAGCCGTCCGTCCACAGCTCCATGCTGTTCTCCCGCAGGGCGGCGGACAATGCCCTGCTGAATAAAGTCATTGCCAGATACGGGGAGAAAAAGCCCAAGGCGGGCATCGGGGAGCAGGCGAAGATCCCGGCCCCAGTGGGAAAAGGCACACCAAAAACAGAAACCGGCCGTTCCGTGGACGCACTCATGGAGCGGCTTAATTTATTAAAGCGATGAGAAGGAGGATTCCATTATGACGATTCTTGAACTGCGTGAGAAACGCGCGAAGGCATGGGAGGCGGCAAAGGCGTTTTTAGATTCCCACAGGAAGGAGAACGGTGTCCTTTCCGCAGAGGACGACGCCGCATACACGAGGATGGAGCAGGAGATCACGGACCTTGGGAAAGAGATTGCCCGCCTGGAGCGGCAGGAGGCATTGGATGCGGAACTGGACCGCCCGGTCAACAAGCCCCTCACGGGGAAGCCGGGCGGAAAGGCGGACGCGGACGGCGGGGAGGATAAGACCGGGCGGGCTTCAGACGACTACCGGAAGAACTTCTGGAATGTGATGCGCTCCAAGGTTCCGATGCCCGCAGTCACCAACGCCCTGCAGGTCGGCACGGATTCCGAGGGCGGCTACCTGGTGCCGGATGAGTATGAGAGGACGCTGGTGGAGGCTTTGGAGGAGGAGAACATCTTCCGCCAGATGGCGAAGGTCATCAGGACCTCCAGCGGCGACAGGAAGATCCCGGTGGTGGCAAGCAAAGGCACGGCGTCCTGGATTGACGAGGAGGGCGCAATCCCGGAGAGCGACGACGCCTTTGGGCAGGTCTCCATCGGGGCGTATAAGCTGGGGACGATGATCAAGGTCTCCGAGGAGCTGTTAAACGACAGCGTTTTTGACCTGCAGTCCTATATCTCCCGCGAGTTTGCCCGCAGGATCGGGGCGAGGGAAGAGGAGGCGTTCTTCAATGGGGACGGCAAGGGCAAGCCGTTAGGGGTGCTTGCGGCCGCAGGAGGCGCGGAAACGGGCGCGACCGCGGCATCCGCCACGGCCGTGACGGCAGATGAGCTGATGGATTTATTCTATTCGCTGAAAGCCCCGTACCGCAGGAAGTCCGTGTGGGTGTTAAATGATTCCACCATCAAGGCCATCCGCAAGCTGAAGGACAATAACGGGCAGTACCTGTGGCAGCCGTCCCTGGCAGCCGGGACGCCGGACATGATCTTAGGCCGCCCCATCAAGACCTCGGCGTACATGCCGGCCATGGCCGCGGGCGCAAAGACCATCGCTTTCGGTGATTTCAGCTATTATTGGATTGCTGACAGGCAGGGACGTTCCTTCAAGCGCCTGAATGAGCTGTTCGCGGCGACCGGGCAGGTGGGCTTCCTCGCCACGCAGCGTGTGGACGGCAAGCTGATCCTTGCGGAAGCGGTGAAGGTGCTGGCGCAGAAAGCGGCATCCGGCTCATAAAAAAATACAGATTTTGATGGAAGGCGGTGGCGGCATGGTGGTGACGCTTAACGAGATGAAGAACTACCTCCGTGTGGACTATGACGAGGATGACGCCCTGATTGAAAGCATCATCGGGGCGTCGGAACGCCTCTGCATGGACGTGGTGCGGATGGATTCACTGGAAGAGTTTTCTGCCGTGGAGAACGCAAAAATCTCCGTGCTGTATGCGGCGGCCTACCTCTACGAACACCGGGAGGAGGCCGACCACCGCGCCCTCACGCTCACCCTGCGGGCATTGCTCTTTGGGGCAAGGAAGGAGGCGTTCTGATGGATGTGGCGGCAATGAACGTGCGGATCATGTTCCAGAAAAATGAAATGGTGTCCGATGCCATCGGGAACCATGAAAATGTGTGGACGGACTACTATTCCTGCCATGCCACCATCAGCGATTCCCAGGGGAAGTCCTCTGCGGAAACCGGGGCGGCGGGACAGACCGTGGCGCACCCGGACATCAGCTTCACGGTGCGTTTCTGCAGGAAAGCAAAGGCTGTGGACACCACGGGCTTCCGTATCCTGTGGGACGGCGGCATTTATGACATTTTAAAGGTAGACCATCTGAACAATAAGAAACGGGCATTGAAATTCAAATGTGAGAAAGCGGGGCGGTGATGATGCCGGACAGGGTAAGGATTGACCAGCTCGCGGCCGCAGTGATGGAAGGGCTGACGGAGTATGCGGATCTTGCGGCGGATGAGCTGAAAAAGGCAGTAAAAAAAGCGGGGAATTCCGTGAAGAAGGATATCCAGGAGGGCGCGCCGAAGGACACGGGCGCCTATGCGAAGAGCTGGTCAGTGAAGAATGTAAAAGAGACTTCCAACTCCATCGAGCTGGTGGTGCATTCCCGGAACCGCTACCAGCTCTCGCACCTCCTGGAATTCGGCCACGCCAAGCGCGGCGGCGGGCGCGTCCCCGGAAGGGCGCATATCGCGCCTGCGGAGGAAAGGGCGGAACGGACGCTGGAGCAGGAGATTGAAAAGGCTTTAAGGGGGTGATGTATTTGTGGAAAAACTTGTAAGCATGATCGCGGAGATGGGGCTGCCTTTCGCCTATGACCATTTTGCGGAAGGGGAGTCTCCGGAGCCGCCGTTCCTCTGTTACCTCATTCCGGGGAGCGATAACTTCGCGGCGGACGGGAAGGTGTACCACAAGGGCGCAAACGTCCATGTGGAAATCTACACCGATAAGAAAGACCTGGCGGTGGAGAAAAAAGTGGAGGATGTGCTGGATGCGCACGAAGTCTTCTACAACAAATCGGAAACATGGATCAGCAGCGAGCGGCTTTATGAAGTTCTGTATATTTTTGGATGGGAGGCATGACGGATGCAGAATAAAAAGAACAAAGTGAAATACAACCTTAAGAACACGCACTATGCGATGCTCACGGTTTCGGAAGACGGGGCGGTGTCCTATGGCACGCCCGTCCCGATGCCCGGCTCGGTGTCCATCTCGCTGGACGCCAACGGCGAGCCTGAAAATTTCTATGCGGACGGGACGGCGTACTATGTCATCAACAATAACATGGGCTATGACGGCGACCTGGAGCTTGCCATGATCCCGGAGTCCTTCCGCAGGGACGCTTTAAGGGAGGAACTGGATGCCAAGGGCGTATTGATAGAGAACGCCTCGGCGGAGCTTGCGGCGTTTGCCCTGCTCTTTGAGTTTGACGGCGACCAGCGGCACATCCGCCACGTCCTCTACAACTGCTCCGCGTCCCGCCCCGGCATCGAGGGCAAGACCAACGAGGAAAGCCGGGAGGTGCAGACGGAGACGCTGACCGTCAAGGCAACGCCCCTGGCGGACGGCATGGTGAAGGCGAAGACCGGGGATTCCACGGATGAGACGGTGTATAACGACTGGTACAAGGCGGTGTATATGCCCACGGCTGCGGCTGAGACAGGCGGCGGGGAAGATCAGGATAACGGGGAGGAAAGCGTATGAGCATGACAAGGAAGATTGAGATTGACGGGAAAGAGGTGCCTTTCCGGGCATCGGCGGCCGTGCCGCGCATTTACCGGATCAAGTTCCACCGGGACATCTATAAGGACCTAAGCGCGCTGGAGAAGAGCATCGGGAAGAGTGACGAGGAGAATTCCAACCTGGATTTATTTTCTTTGGAGCTGTTCGAGAACATCGCCTTCATCATGGCGAAGCACGCCGACCCTTCCATCCCGGACACGCCGGAGGAATGGCTGGACGGCTTCGGCACGTTCTCCATCTACCAGGTGCTGCCGCAACTCATTGAACTGTGGGGGCTGAACATGAAGACCGATGTGGAGGCTAAAAAAAACTTCGCGCAACTGACCGCCCGATGACCACGCCGCTGTTCCTGCTGCGGTGTGTGCAGCTCGGCATCTCCATCCGGGATTTAGATTTGCTGACCATCGGCATGGTCAACGATATGTACGCGGAGAGCAGCAATGACAGCGCGGACTACTCCATTATCGCAGGGCAGGACGAGTTTGATTTATTTTAACCGCAGATTTGGATTTTTTTGATAACGCCTGGGCAGCCGGGCTTTTTTTGCGCCGTTAAGGGGGTGTTGGTGTGGCGGCAAACAGGATAAAAGGGATTACGGTAGAGATCGGCGGCGACACCACGAAGCTCCAGACGGCGCTAAAAGGCGTGAACACGGAGATACGGAACACGCAGTCACAGCTTAAGGACGTGGAGAAGCTGCTGAAGCTCGACCCCGGCAACACGGAGCTGATGGCGCAGAAGCACCGGCTGCTCGGCCAGGCGGTTTCGGAAACGAAGGAAAAGCTGGAGACGCTGAAAACGGCGGCGGAGCAGGCGAATGACGCGCTGGCAAGGGGCGAGATTTCCCAGAGCCAGTACGATGCCCTCCAGCGGGAGATCATCGAGACGGAAAACAACCTGCGTGACCTGGAGCGGCAGGCGGGGCAGTCCGCCGTGGCTTTGCAGAAGATTGCCGCCACGGGGGAGAAGTTAAAGACGGTCGGCTCCGCCATTGAGGGCGTGGGGCAGAAGCTGATGCCCGTCACTGCGGCGGTGGGCGGGCTTGGCGCGGCTGCCGTGAAGGTGGCTTCCGACTTCGACTCCGCCATGAGCCAGGTGGCGGCTGTGTCCGGGGCGACCGGGAAGGACCTGGAAGCCCTGCGGGATAAGGCCCGTGAGATGGGCAGCAAGACCAAGTTCTCCGCATCCGAGGCGGCGGAGGCGATGAACTACATGGCCATGGCCGGCTGGAAGACGAACGATATGCTCTCCGGCATCGAGGGCATCATGAACCTTGCCGCAGCCTCCGGGGAGGATCTGGCGACCACCTCGGACATCGTGACGGACGCGCTGACCGCCCTGGGGCTGTCGGCGGAGGATTCCGGGCATTTCGCGGATATCCTTGCGGCGGCAAGCTCGAACGCCAACACGAACGTATCCATGATGGGCGAGACGTTCAAATACTGTGCGCCCGTGGCTGGCGCGCTCGGCTTTTCCGCAGAGGATACAGCGGAAGCCATCGGCCTGATGGCGAACGCGGGCATCAAGTCCTCCCAGGCAGGCACAGCCATGCGCTCCATGATGACGAACCTCACCGGGGAAGTGAAGTTTGTCGGGGACGCTTTCGGCGAGCTGACCATCCAGACCACGAACACGGACGGCAGCATGAGGAGCCTTGGGGACATCCTGGCAGACTGCCGTGCAGCATTCGCACAGATGTCCGAGTCGGAGAAGGCCGCCAATGCGGAAGCTCTGGTCGGGAAGAACGCCATGTCCGGCTTCCTTGCGGTGATGAACGCTGCTCCAGGGGACATTGAGAAATTAAACAACGCCATCAACAACTGTGACGGCACGGCGGAGAAGATGGCGGCCACCATGCAGGATAACCTTGCGGGGCAGCTCACCATCCTAAAGAGCCAGCTTGAGGAACTGGCGATATCCATAGGCGAAATCCTGATGCCGTACATCCGGCAGATTGTTGGCTGGATACAGGGGCTTGTGGACTGGCTGAACAGCCTGGACGAAGGCACGAAGAAGATTATTGTCACGGTCGCCCTTGTGGCTGCGGCGCTCGGCCCCGTCCTGATCGTCATCGGGAAAGTGGTCGGGGCAATCGGAACAATTATGACCGTGGTGCCGCAGATCGCCAGTGCCATTTCCGGCGTGATTGCTTTCGTGTCCGGGACGGTGATTCCGGCGATCTCCGCCGTGGTGGCGGCTATCGGCTGGGTGCCCCTGGCGATTGCGGCAGTGGTGGCGATACTTGTGGTGCTGTACAACAAGTGTGAGTGGTTCCGGGATGCGGTGAACGCCATCTGGACGCAGATCAAGGAATTTTTTGTTTCCGCATGGGAAGTCATCTGTTCTTTCTTTACGGAGACCATACCGAATGCCTGGAATTCCCTGGTCTCATTCTTCCAGGGCATCCCGGCATGGTGGAGCGGGCTGTGGCAGTCCGTGGGAGACTTTTTCAGCAATATCTGGACGAACATGATGAACAATCCCGTGCTGACGGGGATCGTGGACATGATACGCTCCCTGTGGGAGAACCTCTCCACAACGCTGCAGGGCATCTGGAACGGGATAAAGACAGCGGCTTCCGGGGCATGGGAGCTGATAAAGAACGTAGTGCTTGGACCGGTGCTTCTTCTTATCGACCTGGTGACCGGGAATTTTACCAAGCTGAAGGAGGACGCCGCCAACATCTGGAACAACATCAAGAATGCGGCGTCCAATATCTGGAACGGCATCAAGCAGGTGGTCGGCTCACTGGCGCAGGGGCTTGTGAACCATGTTTCCATCCTGTTTAATGGGCTGAAAACTACGATTGCCAATATCTGGACGGCAATAAAGAACACGGCCTCGTCCGCATGGAACGGGCTGAAAAATTTAGTGTCGTCTATTGCGTCCAACTTAAAGCAGGCGGCGGTGAACGCTTTCAAGGCCATGGTGTCCGGGATACGCTCCGCGCTTTCCTCCCTGGGGAGCGTGGTGCAGTCCGGGTTCCAGTCCGCCGTCAGCTTCATCACCTCGCTGCCGGGGAAAGCCCTGGAGTGGGGGAAGGACTTCATCAACGGCATTGCGGACGGCATCCGCAGCGCCATCGGCAACGTGATAAACGCGGTGTCGGACGTGGCGGATAAGATACGCTCCTTCCTGCACTTCTCCGTGCCGGACGAGGGGCCGCTGACAGACTACGAAAGCTGGATGCCGGACTTCATGTCCGGGCTGGCAAAGGGCATCGAAAAGAGCCGGGGCATGGTGAAGAAGGCCGTGTCCGGCGTGGCATCCGACTTAATGCTCCAGCCACAGGCGACTGTCCAGGGGATGCAGGGCGGACGGGATTCCTCCGGGGATTCTTCCGTGGGCGAGCTTTTAGGAGGGCTCCGGGAGATGCTTTCCGGCCTGCAGGAAATGGCGGGCGGCGGGACCATCTGCATCCCCGTGTATGTGGGCGGGACGCTGCTGGACGAAGTGGTGGTGGATGCCCAGGCAAGGCAGAACTTAAGGTCGGGAGGGAGGTAAAGCGGTATGGCATATATACAGTATCTGGCAATTGACGGTGTGCCGCTCCCCCTGCCCGATTCCTATGAGGTGCAGATGGCAGATGTTGAGGCGGACTCCGGGGGCGAGACGGAGGCCGGGACCACGCAGAGGGACGTGGTGCGGATGGGCGTGGTGTCCATCCCCGCCGCTTTCTCCGTTTCCCCGAAATGGCTGAAAATGCTGACGGGGTTTAAACAGAAAGAAAAACTGACTGTGGACTACTTTGACACGGAGACGCTGGAAATGAAGCGGACGGAGATGTTTATCAGCGGCTATAAGGCGGCTCTTGTGAAAGACACATCCTATAAAGGATTGTGGAAAGTGTCGTTTACTTTGAAGGAACTGTAGGGGGAGGTGGGCATCCGGATGTACCCGGTGAGCGAGGCATTCCTGCGGGCGGTGCAGGAGAACACACGGAACTACCGCTGGACGGGGCAGATCACGACAAAGGGCGGCGCTGTATACCCATTCGTTTACAAAGATATCGTGAAAGGGAGCGGGTACATCACGGCGCAGTGCTGCGGCAGCGCAGAGATCGAGCTGGGGACGGTGTACGCCGCCGAGATGGGCGTCACGCTCTTTTCCCAGATTGACCGCTACACATTGGAAGGGGCGAAGGTGCGGCTTTCCTACCACCTGCGGCTTGCGGACGGGAGTTTCGAGGAAGTGCCGATGGGCATCTTCGAGGTCAGCGAGGCGAACCGGACGGCGCACTGCCTGGAGCTGAAAGCCTACGACTATATGCTCCGCTTTGAGAAAAGTTTCAATGGATTTGAGACCGTGGGCAATGCCTACGCTTTTCTTGATTTATGCTGCAAAGCCTGTGCCGTGGAGCTGGCGCACACACAGGCGGAGATCGAGGCCATGCCCAACGGCACGGAGCTGCTCTCCATCTACCCGGAGAATGACATTGAGACGTACCGTGACGTGCTGTACTTCGTGGGGCAGGTGCTTGGCGGCTTTTTCTGCATCAGCCGGGAGGGGAAGCTGGAGCTGCGCAAATACGGGACACAGCCGGTGATGGAGGTAAAGAGCAGGCACCGGTTCACCAGCAGCTTTTCCGACTTCATCACCCGGTACACTGCGGTCAGCTCCACGAACCTGCGCACACAGACGGCGGAGTATTACGCCCTGGAGCCGGACGACGGGCTGACCATGAACCTGGCGGTGAACCCGCTCCTGCAGTTCGGGCTGGAGGAGACGCGGGAGCAGCTCTGCCGGAACATTTTAAATGATCTGGCGGTGGTCAGTTATGTGCCTTTTGATTCCAGCACCATCGGCAATCCGGCGCTTGACCTGGGGGATGTGCTGACCTTCACGGGCGGGCAGGCGGATGGGAGCCAGGTTGCGTGTATCACTTCCTTTAACTGTAAGATCGGGGGAAAACATACGCTGAAATGCGTGGGGAAGAACCCAAGGCTGGCGCAGGCGAAATCGAAAAATGACAAGAACATCTCCGGCCTCTTAAACCAGATCGAGGCGGGGAAGATGGGGCTGTTCACCTACACCAACGCGAAGGCGTACAGCCTTTCCAAAGCCAGGTGCGCGGTCATCAGCATGGAGTTCGCGTCCTCCCAGGAGACGGACGCGCAGTTCATCGGCCAGGTGATGCTTGAAATCTCCGCCGCCCAGGTGGAGCGGCAGGCGTCCGCAGAGGGGAAAGTCACCGTGCCGCTCCCCGCAGAATCCGGCGGGGCTGTGGATTCCGGGGAAGGAAACGGGGGTGTGGAAACGGAAACAGCGGGGAGTACAGATGTGGAAGTGGATGTCTCGCTGCCCGTGAAGTGGAAGGAGGACGGGAGGGTTTCCATCCTTGCCGCCTATGAGTTTGACGACAACGAGATCCTGTCGGTTTACCCGGAAGAAACTTTCGGCAGCGGCAGGCACATCCTCTCCCTCTATTACCCGCTGGCGGGAATTGTGCAGGAACGGATGCACACGTTCCGCGTGTACCTTTCGGCGGAAGGCGGGGAGGCGGCGGTCCCTGCGGGCGGGTGCATCGCCTCCATCAGCGGCCAGGCGATGGCGGGCGCGACGAAGAACTGGGACGGGACGCTGGAATTCGAGGAGTATTTCCCGGCGGCCATGCTTACGCAGAAACAATGCCTGAGGCCGGCGGAAGAGCGGCTTGCCGTTTCATGGCCGCAGGAAAAAGCCGTCCGCCACACAGAAACATTCCCAAAAGTTATTACAGGGTTTACCGGCCTTGTGCTGCCGGAGTAAGGAGGGCATCATGAAACTGAAAGGGACTATGACGATTGAACTGACGGATGCGGGCAGCGGGGAGACAGAAACCATCCGGGAGGAGAACATGGTCACGGACGCCGTGGACAACATCCTTGGGAGCAACCTGCTGGGGGTGTATTTCGACTCCGGCACAAGCTCGAAGAACATCACGGTGAACAGCCAGCTCCTGCCCATCTGCCCGAACACGCTGGGCGGCATCCTGCTGTTTGCGGATACGCTGGAGGAGCGGAAGGATAACCTCTACCCCATGTCCGCGAACTACCCCGTGGCCTACGCCTCCAACGACGTGAACCTTGGGACGGACACGGCGCGGGGCAGCATGAACCAGACGGAGAGCGGCCCCATCGACAGGGGCTATAAATTCGTGTGGGACTTCACCACGAGCCAGGGCAACGGCACGATAGCCGCGGCCGCCCTCACAAGCTCCTGGGGCGGCAAGAACGTGTATGGGAGCGAAACAGAGGACGGCACTGCGTTCGTGGTCATGAAGGCGGTCTCCATTGCCGGATGCACGAACCGGAAGCGGTGGCTCTTAAGCAACGCCATAGAATGCGATTTTGAGAAGGAGGAGGTCTGGTCCATCAACTGCAGCAACACAAACATCATCACCATCAGCAGGTCCAGGCTCCCCATGGTGAGCCTGTGCGTCAACGAGAAGCTGAACGACAGCTCCGTGCAGGAGCTGGAAAGCTGGGAGATCGAGCCGTCCGTGTTCGGCTTTAAGAAGAACGTGTATTATTACGGCTTTTTCCTGAACGGATGGGACGGGTACTGGTACGGGTTCTGCAACAGCCCGAATTCCTCCGGGAACGCCTCGGTGAAATGGATAAAGATAGACCGCACGGACTTCAGCTACACGGAAGGCACATGGACGCTCACCAACGTCCAGCTCCCGACCATGGGGTACCGCGACACCAACTACGAGCTGTACAAGACCTGGACCCGCGCCAGCATCCGGGGCGGGTACCTCTACACGTTCAACTACGGCTACACCGGGTTCTACAAGATATGCCTTACGAACCCGTCCGACGTCACGTTTATCCCGGCGGGGTTCACGGCAAGGGGGAACGCCCTGGGAGGGAGCCTTGCGGGGAACGCCATGGAGCTGATGGGGGACATCATCGTGGGGTATGACTTCCTGCTGTTCGCGGACGACACGGTCAGGCAGAACAAGGGGAACAAAAAGACGGAGGACGTGCAGACGCCTTTGTTCTGTTATAAAAACTTCTGCATCTCCTGGGCGTATGACGCGAGGTATATGTTCCTGCGCACGCCATACCTGGGCACCATAAACAACCTGTCCTCGGCGGTGGTGAAGACGGCGGACAAGACGATGAAGATCACCTACACGCTGACGGACGAGGGGCAGTGACGGCTTTACGGCAGGGGGAGGCGTTTCCCCTGCCGTGGTAAAAGGGATGTGTGTATGCCGGGGGAATCCCGGCGGGGATTTACTGCTGTGCGGCGTACCTGTCAGACGGCTCTGCGACCATGGAGAGGGATGCGGCTTCTTTTTCCGCGCGGCGCTTCATCTTTTCAAGTTCCGCAATCCTGCGGGAAATCTCCGCCTGCGTCTCCCGCTGTTCTTTTGCCGCCAGTTCTTCGGCGGTGAGGGTGCGGATGCGGATGAAGCCCTCTTCGTATTCAACGATGAGCGGGGTGCCGATGGAAAAGCCGAGGGCTTCCAGCCACTTCCCCTCCATCTGTATCTTCGGCACCGTGCAGCACGGGCCGGAGCCGGTGCGCAGGATTCCGCCGCTCTGGGAATAGCGGCTGCTGTATAAGACTTTGATATTTTTTGTTTTCATAGGGTGTCCTCCTTGCATTTTTATTTCCCGTGCCGCCTCCCGTTTTCCGGGCAGGCGGGGCTTTGGGTAGTGTTATTAATCACTCTGAAGCCGTGAAATAGCAAGGAAAACAGGGGCATAAATGTGACAAAGATTCCCACAGATACTTGTGTAAACGACACAAATAAATATCCTTTTGGATACGGGGCTGTCCGCCATTGGCGGGCGGCCTTTTATCATACAAAAAATCATTTAAAGGAGGTTTCAACATGAAGGAATTCTGGAACACGATCCAACTCATCTTTACGGCCATCGGGGGATGGCTCGGCTGGTTCTTAGGCGGCTGTGACGGCCTGCTGTACGCGCTTGTCGTATTTGTCGTGGTGGACTATGTCACGGGCGTGATGTGCGCCGCGGCGGATAAGAAGCTGTCCAGCGAGGTGGGATTTAAGGGCATCGCAAAGAAGGTGCTGATCTTCCTGCTGGTGGGGATCGCCAACATCCTCGATGTGCAGGTCATCGGGAACGGCTCTGTCCTGCGGACGGCGGTTATCTTTTTCTATATTTCCAATGAGGGCGTGAGCCTTTTAGAGAACGCCGGACACCTTGGGCTGCCCATCCCGGAAAAGCTGAAGGATATCCTGGAGCAGCTCCATGACAGGGCAGAGGACGGGAAGGGGGATGAATAATCGTGAAACTGGTGGAAAGCATCCTGACAAGGAACCCCTGCTATACGGCAGGGCGGAAGATCACGGTGAAGGGGCTGATGCTCCATTCCGTGGGCTGCCCGCAGCCGAAGGCATCCGCTTTCATCAATAGCTGGAATAGCCCGGCGCACGATAGTTCCTGCGTCCACGGTTTCATTGACGGGAACGATGGCGCAGTGTACCAGACGCTCCCGTGGAACCACAGGGGATGGCACTGCGGAAGCGGGAATAAGGGGAGCGGGAACAATACCCATATCGGGGTGGAGATGTGCGAGCCTGCGTGTATCCGGTACACGGCAGGCTCTAACTTTACCTGCTCCGATGTGGCCGCGGCAAAAGCGGTGGCAAAAAGAACCTATGAGGCAGCGGTGGAGCTGTTCGCCATGCTCTGTAAAAAATACAGCCTGAATCCATTGGAGGATGGCGTAGTCATCAGCCACAAAGAGGGACACAGACGGGGCATTGCCAGCAACCACGGCGACCCGGAGCATTTATGGACGCAGCTTGGCGCGGGGTACACGATGGACGGGTTCCGCAAAGCAGTCAAGGCGGCGATGGGAGGCGCATCCTCCGGCACGGGCAGATACACGAAGATCATGGGGGATTCCGCGGCAACGGCAGAGCAGATGAGGAATTATATCAAAGGGAAGAATCCGGCAGTGGCGCAGTCTGTCCTCGATACGGTTCCGCTGTATCTCTCCGAGGGTAAGGCGGAGGGAGTCCGGGGCGACGTCGCCTTTGCACAGTCCTGCCTTGAGACCGGCAATTTTACCTTTTCCGGCTCTGCGGTCACGCTTTCACAGAACAATTTCTGCGGCATGGGCGTGACTTCCAATGGTATGAAGGGAAATTCCTTTGGCACGCCGCAGCTCGGCATCCGGGCGCAGGTGCAGCATTTGAAAGCCTACGCCTCCACGGACGAACTGAAGAACGCCTGCATTGACCCGCGTTTTAAGTATGTCACGAGGGGCTGTGCGGAATATGTGGAGTGGCTTGGGCAGAAAGAAAATCCGGCCGGGAAAGGATGGGCGGCGGGAGCTGGCTATGGGGAGAAAATCCTCTCCATCCTGAAAGGCATCCTTGGCACGGCGGGAGGCTCACCAAAGCCTGCTCCCGCAGAGACCGAAGCCTGGTACCGCGTCCGGAAGTCGTGGGCGGACGCATCCTCGCAGAAAGGGGCGTTCAAGTCGCTGGGGAACGCCAAGAAGTGTGCGGACGAAAATCCGGGGCATTCCGTGTTTGATGAATCGGGGAAGGCGGTGTATACCAGGGCGGCGGCATTCCAGCCGTACCTTGTGCGGGTGTCCATCCCCGACCTGAACATCCGGGAAGCGCCTGGGACGGATAAGCCCAAGACCGGGAAGGTGACTGGTATGGGTGTATTTACCATTGTTGAGGAAGCGGACGGGAAAGGCGCATCCCGGTGGGGGCTGCTGAAATCCTACCGGGAAAAGAGAAACGGATGGATTTCGCTCGATCACGCCAGCCGGATATAAATACAGACAGCAGGGCCCGCGGCATTTTCCCATGTGCCGCGGGCCCGTTTTTTAGTGGGTGTAAACTACACAGGAAACGGATGGAAAGTTTGTGCATCTTATGGCGCAGATATGAGTGGATAATCTGCGGAATCTGATTTAACATGGCACTACCCCAAAGGGCGCTGCCGGGAACGGCGGCAGAAAAATAAAGGAGGCACACGCCTATGAAAAAACAGTTTATGGAAACAGCCCGCCTGCCACGCAGGGGGCGGCGGAAGGAGGGATGCTGATGTTCACTGCGAAAGAACGCACACTTCTCACTTCCCCTTACTTCCGGCTCATCCGCCAGACGGATGACTTCTTTGAGGTCCAGTCCAGATGCACCAAACACTGCTGGATCGTCCAGAAACTTTCCTATGACCGGTATCCGGTCCGCATCTACCACAAGCACACGAAGGGGACGGCCTACTACCATAGGCACGGCCATGCCAGCACGGTATCCTCCGCCGTCCGGCAGATCAAGAGCCACGATGTGTGGCAGCTAAACGGGAGGCGCGCCATGGCGTAAAGCCCGGCGCGAATAGTGACAAGCCCGCGGCACATAAAATGTCGTGGGCCATTTTTTGATTTCAGGGGGTTCAGTTCCCCCGTTTCCGTGGCCTATATGTGAAAGCTATTTTTCCGCACGGCGGGAGGCGCAGAAAAAATGCCGATGCAACCGTCCGATTCCCGTCCCTGCGGTGGCATATGGCAGGAGGTGTGTTTTTCATGACGGAGGAACAGAAAAGGAAGGTTTCAGACCTGCGGCGGGCAGGCATGGGATATACGGAGACGGCAAGGCTGGCGGGCGTGTCCAGGGACGCGGTGCGCAGCTTCTGCAGGAGGAACGGCCTGGCGGGGCAGGCGGCGCAGGACGGGCAGGAGGACGCCCAGGCGCAGGAAGGCATCTGCCGGAAATGCGGGAAGCCGCTGCAGCAGACGGCGGGCGTGAAGCGGCGGGCGTTCTGCTCCAGGGAGTGCCGGGAGAAGTGGTGGCACGGGCATCCGGAGCAGATAAGGCAGAGGGCGGTCTATTCCTTCACCTGCGCCAGGTGCGGGGAGCAGTTTGACGTCTATGGGGATTCCAGGAGGAAATACTGCTCCCACGGGTGCTATATAAAAGCCAGGTTCGGGGGAGGCGGCGCAGATGAGTGAGGGGGAATTCCGCGCGGAGATGCGCTACCGGATGTCGCTTGCCGTGGCGCGGGCGATGCTCGAAGAAGGCGCCATCACCAAAGAGGAATATTCGGAAATTGATACAATACTTTTGCAGAAACACCGGCCAATTCTGGGTACATTATTAGCCGGAAAAACCTTGCAATAAGTGCGGTCTGGAGTGATGAATGGTAGCGGAAAGGAGTGGTTTCTATTGAAGAAAATCAGAAAAATCGAGCCGGCCATCCCCGCACTGGCAGGGCGGAAAAAGGTGGCCGCCTATGCCCGTGTTTCGAGGGACACGGAGCGGCTCATGAATTCCGTTTCCGCACAGATAAGCCATTACAGCGCGCTCATCCAGAACAATCCGGAATGGGAATACGCAGGGGTGTACGCGGACTGCGGGATATCCGGGACAGGGACGGCCAGGCGCGGCGAATTCTTAAGGATGCTCGCCGACTGCGAGGCGGGCAGGATCAACATCATCCTGACGAAATCCATCAGCCGCTTCGCAAGGAACACGGTCGACCTTCTGGAGACGGTCAGGCATTTGAAGTCCCTCGGCATCGAGGTGCGGTTCGAGAAGGAACACATCAATTCGCTTTCAGAGGATGGGGAGCTGATGCTCTCGCTCCTGGCGTCCTTTGCACAGGAGGAGAGCCGGAGCATCTCGGAAAACGTGAAGTGGGGAGTCAGGCGGCGGTTCCAGTCCGGCGAGATCGGGACGGCGAACAAGCACATCCTCGGATACCGGTATGATGAGGATGAGAAAAAATATGTCATCATACCGGAAGAGGCGGAAGCAGTCCGCTGGATGTTCCAGATGTACATTGACGGCGTTTCCTTCCGCCGGATTGCGGAGAACATGAACAGGGTGGGCATCCGCACCACTCTTGGCAACGATTTCCAGGAAGCCTCGGTGCGGCAGCTCATTTTCAACGAGGTCTATGCCGGCGACATCCGGCGGCAGAAATGCTACATGGCGGACCCCATCACCAAGGCAAAGGTAAAGAACGGCGGGGAGCTGCCGCAGTATTACATGGCAGACTGCCATGAAGCCATCATTGACCGGGAAACCTACGCAAAGGTCCAGGCGGAGATAGAACGGCGGGCGGGGCTTGTCAATCCCGCCTACCCTTTTACAGGGAAGATGAAATGCGGCGTCTGCGGGCAGCCGTTCACACGGAAGAAAGGGACCATAAGGGGGAAGACCTATGTACACTGGATATGCCGCTCCAAAAAGGAGACGGGCATGAGCTGCACCAGCGTGAATTTCAGCGAGGAAGAGCTGGAGCGGATTTCGGCGCGGATGCTTGGAATGGATGAGTTTGACGGGGCTGTGTTTGAAAAGGCTGTCCGGGGCATCACCGTCATGGAAAACGGGGACCTGGAATTCCATCTCACCGGCGGGGAGACGAAAGTCTGGAAGAACCTGCACCTGGACCCGCCCAGGCACATCGCCACGGTCACGGACTGCTTCCAGGGGAAGATACGGTGCGCCGCCTGCGGGAATACATACCACCGGGTGAACGGCGCGGGGAAGTGGGTGTACTGGTACTGCATCGGCAAGAAAAGGAAGAATGTGGAGTGCCATAACCCAAACTGCACCGATTACAAGCTGAGGCAGGTTTCCGCGCACATGATGGGGCTGGAGGAATTTGACGAAGCGGAGTTTGAAAAGCAGATAGAGGAAATCACGGCATTTCCGGATGGCAGCCTGGAATTCAATTTTTATGGAGGGAGGAAAGAGCGATGGCAAAGAGCGTGATCACGATACCGGCCACGGTGAACAGGCACACGGCGGCGCCGATAGGCAGCTATAAAAAACGCAGGGTGGCCGCCTATGCCCGCGTCTCCACCGACCATGAGGAGCAGCAGAGCAGCTACGAGGCGCAGGTGGACTATTACACGAACTACATCAACGGGCGCGAGGATTGGGAATTCGTATCTGTATATGCGGACGAAGGCATAACCGGCTGTAACACGAAAAAGCGCGACGGCTTCAACAAAATGGTGGAGGACGCGCTTTCCGGCGCCATCGACCTCATCATCACCAAGAGCGTCTCCCGCTTCGCAAGGAACACGGTGGACAGCCTCACGACCATCCGGAAGCTGAAGGAGAACAGGGTGGAGTGCTACTTCGAGAAAGAGAACATCTGGACGTTTGACAGCAAGGGCGAGCTGCTCCTTACCATCATGTCCTCGCTGGCGCAGGAGGAGAGCCGGAGCATCTCGGAGAACTGCACCTGGGGGCAGAGGAAGCGGTTCGCGGACGGCAAGGTCACGGTGCCGTTCAAGCGGTTCCTGGGCTACGACCGGGGCGAAGATGGAAACCTCGTCATCAACGAGGAACAGGCGGAGACCGTCCGCAGGATTTACGGCCTCTTCCTGCAGGGGCGCTCGCCCCACGCAATCGCAAAACTGCTGACGGCGGAGGGCATCCCATCGCCCGGTGGCAAGGAGGCATGGTCTTCCAGCACGGTCAAAAGCATTCTTACCAACGAAAAATATAAAGGCGACGCTCTCCTGCAGAAGGTGTACACGGTGGACTTCCTCACCAAGCAGAAGAAGGTAAACGAGGGCGAGGTGCCGCAGTATTATGTGGAGAACAACCACCAGACCATCATCAGCCCCTCCGTGTTCGAGGAGGCGCAGCACCAGATGGCGGCCAGGCATTCCGGGAAGAACCGGGCGGGCAGCATGGGCGTATTCTCCGGCCGGATAAAATGTGCGGACTGCGGGGGCTGGTATGGCTCCAAGGTGTGGCATTCCAACAGCAAGTACCGCAAGACCATCTGGCAGTGCAACCACAAGTTTGACGGCGGGGAGAAATGCGGCACGCCCCACCTTGACGAGGAAACCATCAAACAGCTTTTCCTGAAAGCGGCCAATGCCATCTTTGCAGAAAAGGACGGGGTGCGGGAGGATTACGATTCCATAAAAGACACGCTTTTCGGCACCGCGGAGCTGGAGACGGAGCGCCTGCGGCTGCAGGAGGAGATGAACGTGGTGGCGGAGCTGATTGAACAGTGCGTGGCGGAGAATGCCCGCGTCGCCCTTGACCAGACGGAGTACCAGAAAAAGTATGACGGGCTGGCGGGGCGGTTCAACAGGGCGAAGGGGCGGCTTTCGGAAGTCAGCCAGGCCATCACGGAGCGGCAGGCGAAGCGGGAGAAGATCGGGAGGTTTGTTTCCGCCCTGGAAAAGCGGGACGGCCCGCTCACGGAATTTAACGAGGACGACTGGTACAGCCTTGTGGAGTACGCCACGGTGTACAGCAGGGAGGACATCCGCTTCACTTTCAAGAACGGGATGGAGATAAAGGCATGAGAATATAGTCCCCCGGAGCAGGGAAGAAAACGGCTCCGGGGGATTCTGTGTGGTTAATGTTTATGCTGCTATTTGTGTGGGATCATGCTTTGATGGGAAAGCTGATTTCTGCATCATTCTTTGGCTTTATCTGGAATACCATCCGCCACTGCACTTCTGACACAGGCTCAAAATGCAGGGAGGAAGCTGCCATCCGTTTGTCAGGAGCGGCATTTTTCCCGGCCATAAAAACTGCTGTGGGGCCGTCTGGCCCGCCCGGCGGCCCTTGGGCATCACCCATTCTTGGGTGGTCGCCTTCTGCGCAGTCGCGGATGCAAAAAAGGCTGCGGTCTATTTCTGGTGCAATGCTGTAAGAGAGTATCTGGCAGTATTCTGGGTAAACCACACCTTTCGCTCCAATTTCTGCGAAGCTGTTCCTGATCTGTTCGCAACTATGCAGTGTCAGGGTGTATTCCTGACCGGTTATGGGATGGGCTGTCTTTACCGTTTTGCCATCACAGGAAACGTCAGAGGAAAAATGCCCCGCAGTGATGGAGATTAAGTTTGCCCGGAAAGCAAGTGATATTTTCTGAGGGGACAGTATCGGTTCTCCGTCCCAATTATAGGAAAGCCGCTCAAAATACCAGCAGCATCCCTTGTCGCAGCCATAAGTCCCCATCCATTCCTCGGCAGATTTATTATTTTCAAATCCGTCCTCGCTGGCTGGATTGGCATTCCCCATCTGAATTATATTTTCCGGATACCATCTCAGGCTGCTGCTCATGCGGCGCACCAGTGGCGTACCATCAAGGCATATTTCTACGGCAAATTCCCTGCTTCCGGGGTTGTCCGCATCTATCTGCTCAAATTCTTCTGGGGTTTTTAGGGACATCCGCCGCTCATAATCCCATTTTTTCAGAAATGCCGCCATATCTTCTATCGGGATTTTTGCGCATACATCGAGGGCGGCGCCTGCTTTGCCTACATAGACTGTTGGGATAAGTATTTCCTGTTCTCCCCAAAGAAAAGAGTGATTGACAGGGAGGGCTGTCAGCTTGGTTTCAGGCGAGCCTTTCCCCCATATATTGTTATCATGGTATACGTCCATTCCGTGTGCCTCCTTAAGTGTTCAATGAAGCAATTATACCACGGATGCCAGGATATTTCCAAAGCTTTTGATTTTTTATGGGAAAAATCACGGAGTATAGGAAAAATCGTGGAGTATGGGGAAAAATCACGGGGTATAGGAAAATCATGGAGTATGATAAAAAATCGCGGGGTATCGGTAAAAAATCATGGGGTTTAAGGAAAAATCAAATTGTATCAAAGACAGCGTTTACATAGATGACGGATATTCAGGCACCAACTTCAATAGACCATCGTTTCAACAAATGATTGCGGATATCGAAGCTGGGCACGTGGATTGCGTCATAACGGAAGACCTGTCCAGACTTGGCAGAAATTATCTAGAAAGCGGGGCATATATTGAGGTATTTTTCCCGAACCATCATGTCCGTTATATTGCTGTCAATGATGGTGTAGATTCAGCGAATAGCGGCGAGATGGACATCACTCCATTCAAGAACATCTTAAATGAATTTTATTCGCGGGATATTTCCAAAAAAGTAAAATCTGGCAAGTATATCCGTGCCTGCCAAGGCGAATTTATGGGAGTCCATGCTCCCTTCGGTTGCAAAAAAGACCCGGCAGACAAGAACCATCTGATTACGGATGAAGAGACAGCGCCGACAGTCCGTTATATTTTCCAGCTTGCTTTGAAAGGCTATGGGAATAATAAAATCGGGAAAGTCCTTTATCAAGAGAAAATTCCGAAATCAGCCTATTATAAGCAGGAGTATTTTGGGAAATTTTTGATTGCAGATGATGACGCTTATAACTGGAAACAGGAAACGGTTTTCCGTATTCTCCGCAATCCGCTGTATAAAGGTTATTTTTGGGTACAGAGGTATGATAAGAAGCATTTTAAACAGCAGACAAGAGGTTATATCCCGATTAAGGAACGTATAGTTATACCCAGCAACCATGAAGCCATTGTGGACGAGCATACATGGAATACCGTGCAGGAAATCTTTGACAGGCATACAAAAGTGAAGCCTTGTACTTCTGGTTATGACAACAAGTTCCGAGGGATTTTAAAATGCGCCGATTGTGGAAATAACCTGATTATCCATACGGACGGAAGGAACCCGAACAGACCTTTGCTTGAAAAGACGTATTACCAGTGCCGCATCTATCGTGTAAGAGGGACGAAGTTCTGCAGCCAGCACCGCATCAGCGCGGGGGCGCTGGAAGAATTGTTTTTTTCCGATATCCAGTTCCATGCAGGAAAAGTCATTAAAAACCGGGAGAAATTCATGAGGAAAGTGCTTGGCCAGATGGATATGTCATCGGCAAACAGGAGGACAAATATTGATAAAAAAGTGACTGTCTTAGAGAAAAAGTTAAAAGAATCTGATAAACAATTCATTAAGCTGTATAGTGACTGGTCGAAGCAGATGATATCGGAGCAACAGTTCCGGTTGCTGTCTGCGCATTTTGAGCAGGAAAAGAAAGACTATACAGAGCAAATCGAAAAGTTAAGAGCGATGGCAGAAAATTTGGAGGACAGCGCAGATAAAGCGGAACGCCTTGCCGATGAAATGGCGGAATGTGCCGAGATTAAGGAGTTGACCACAGAGATCGTCAATCGCCTGATCGAAAAGATTGAGGTTTCGGAACCTCAGACCATCAATGGAGAGAAAGTCCAGAATATTAGGATTTTCTATAAGTTTGTTGGGGAAATCAATTAAAAATCCATTTATGTATCTGCAATACTGGGGGCAGTGATTAAACTGGTATAGTGTCCGGTGACAGCATGGGAATTCTGCTTCACCCAGTCATTTTTTTCTCCATACCACTGTTCAATCCCCTGCATCAGCCCGGAGTAATTCCATGCCAGATTCTCAGCCCAGCTCTGCTGGTTATTTCTGCGGATACTGAAACAGGTCAGCCCGTTTGGACGGGTATGGCTTTCATTTACGGTACTTTCCGCCGCCCTGAGCTGTGCAATCCATTCCAGATCAGAGGACCATTTCATGGGCACATAATCTGCCATGGTGAGTTTTCGCCCGTTGGAAGGATTGGGATAGCCTTTTTCGCAGGCCTCTTTGCGGATGGCGTTGATTCTGTTGAGGATGGCAGATTTGTCTTTCTGCTCAAAGGTGCCGGAAACACCCACAAGGATATTGCCGTTCCCCGCTTTGCTCCTGTCCGAGGGGCGGGAGGGGGCTGCCTGAACGATGCCGGACATCTGAAACAGCGACAGCGTGAAAATCAGTAAAAACGTGATCAGTTTTGACGGGCAATGTTTTCTTTCTGATGAAACGGGAAGGACAGTATGTTGGGGTTTGGTCATTGTATTCTCCTTTCAGATAAAAATATGGCAGGGTATGGGTGCTCCATACTCTGCCACAGATGCTTTTATTATGTCAGTTTCTAGCCTTTTACACCACCGGATGCAAGACCGCTGACCAGATTCTTTTCGATAATTGCAAACAGAATAACCACCGGAGCGATTGCAAACAGAGAAGCAGAGAACAGATACTGCCATTCAATCATGTTGTAACCGTTAAAGATGTTGATACCTACTGTCAGAGGCTTGTTCAGGTCATCTGAAATCAGTGTCAGCGCCACGGTATACTCGTTCCAGGCGTTGATAAATACAAAAATCAGAGTAGTTACAATACCAGGGGCCGCTACCGGAAGCAGGATTTTTATCATGGCTTCCAGACGGTTGCAGCCGTCTATTTTGGCAGCCTGTTCCATCTCAGAAGAAATACTCATGAAAGTACCCCGCAGCAGCCAGATGGTAAATGCCTGATTAAAAGCGGCATTGATAAAGATTAATCCAAGAATGCTGTTAGTCAGGTTTAAGGTCATCATGACTTTGTAAATACCAATCAGAAGAACTACCGGTGCAAACATCTGGGAAACAATAACAAAGCCCAGGAAAATAATATCGCCTTTGAATTTCATACGGGATAAAGCATAAGCTGCAGGAATTCCGCAGAGCAGAGCGATAATTGTGGAACCTCCTGCAATCAGAACAGAATTCAGCATGTATTTTGCCATGGGAGCTCTGTCCCATATATCCGTAAAGTTGGACCACAGAACGTTTTTCGGCAGAATAGTACCCTGTGCGGAGAATATCTCGGAACGATCCTTTAATGAAGTGCAGAGCATGGCAAAATACGGGTAAAGAATCAGTGCACATATAATAAATACAACCAGGTACAGGAGAATCTTCAGTGTAAGTTTTTTGCCGTTTACAGGCTTCTTTACGTTTTCATTCATTTTATTCATCTCCCTTCCTTAAGGTCACCACCATGTAGGCAGTTGCACAGACTAACAGAATCAGAAAGCCGATCACAGATACAGCCGCTGCCTCTCCCTGCTTACCATTGTAAAAGGCAAGTTTGTACAGATAGGTAACCAGAGTGTCGGTACGGTTGCCGGGATCTCCTTTTGTCATATTCCAGATAATTGGGAATGAATTAAATACATAAATAATATTTAATACTGTGCTGACGGTCAGAGAAGAGCTTACCAGCGGGATCGTGATCTTAAACAGTTTCTGCCAGTAACTGGCACCGTCTACCGTTGCGGCTTCATAGTAGCTGCCATCGATGGACTGGAGACCGGACAGGACGGTAAAAGTAACAAAGGGAATGGTTACAAAAATACCGCAGGCAATTTCCCAGGCGAACCAGGCGCCGGCAGAAGGAGTCCAGTTTACTGCATGGTCGATAATGCCCAGCTTCATCAGCAGTGTATTCAGCGTACCATAGTCGGTGTCAATGATAAATTTCCAGATACTTGCCTGTACAACCAGTGTGGTTGCCCATGGGAATACCACGATGGCTCTGGCAACTTTGCGGCCTTTAAATGCATTATTTAACAGGAGAGCCAGAATAAATCCGAGCAATGTGGAAAGACCCACTACCGTCACTGTCCATACCAGCGTATTTTTCAAAACCATGGAAAAAGTAGGAGTCGACAGGATTTTCGTAAAATTGGCTAATCCGGTGAATCCTTTAATCAGTCCGGCCCGGCTGACTTTACTCAGTGCCATTCGGAAAACAAATACGATGGGAACCAGAATAAAGACAAGCATAAGCAGGACACTGGGCAAAATCCAGATATAAGGTTCTATTTTTCGAATTATTTTTTTCACAGGTTCACCTCATCATTCTTATAAAATGAGACCGGGCCTGTAACAGCCCGGCCTCATATCTCGCCTTAATCGGGGCTTACGTGTTTACATCATGGGATGCAGGTGATACAAAATGTTACGGAGCAATTTCTGCCTGTAAGCTGTCAAGCAGTTCCTGAACATTTCCGCCTAACAGTGCATTCTGTTCTGCGCTGATAACACCCTGTTTTACGTCTGCCCACTCAGTTTTTGCGGTAGGATAGAATTTACAGCTTCCTACGATCTCAATCCACTGAGCCATGGATTCATCTTTTGCTGCAAGAGCTTCGCCGCCGGTCTTGGTAGCAGGCAGGAAACCTTCCATTTCAACCCATGCAGAGTAGCGTTCGTCTTCAAAGAAATAATCAAAGAAAGTTTTGATTGCTTCCATTTCTTCGTCTGAGTATTCATTGTCAAAGCACATGAAACGGTCCATAACGCCGGCAGATACGGAAGTGCCGTTGTTGTTGGGGATAGGAGCCATGCCGTAGTTTACTTCATTGCCGCCGTCTTTTACATAGGTAGGAAGACTGTTAGGTGCGATCATCATGGCAACTTTACCGGTTCCGAACATATCCTGCAGGTCGTAACGTGTTTCATTGGCAGGATCTGTGTTGGTATAACCATCATTGATAAGTCCTACAGCGTATTCGATAGCTTCTACATTTTCTGCGCTGTTCAGTGTCCAGTTTCCGTCAGCGTCTGTAAAGTCGCCGCCGTTGTTCCAGATATAGTATGCGAAAGCTGCCTGGCCTTCATCTGTTGTCATATCAATACCCCATGGGTAAACATCCGGATATTTTTCCTTGATTTTCTTGCAGGCTTCTGTCAGTTCATCCCATGTAGCGGGAGGAGCTTCCACGCCGGCGCCTTCCAGGATGTCTTTGTTGTAATACATGGCACGTGCAGAAGCAAGGTCCGGAATAGCCCAGATGGTTCCGTCAACGTTTGACTGCTCCAGGAACGCTTCATACATTTTGTTGTAGGTTTCTTCCGATACATAATCTTTTGCAGGAAGAAGCAGGTCGTCAGCCTGGTAATCTGCAAATACGTCAATGTTCAGAATATCAGGAGCCTGATTGTTGGCAACACGGGTGTTGACTGTGGTGGAAATATCATTCCAGGAAATAACTTCCACGTTCAGGTCAATTCCTTCGTTGTCTTTTTCAAAATCACTTTCAAAGGTTTTCCACCAGTCTGCAGTGTTCTGACCATACTGAGCTGCGATAACGCTGATTTCTGTTTTGCCGCTGCTGTCTTTTTTTGTTTCTTCGCCGCTGTTCTCCTGTGTGGTCTCCGTTTCCTCTTTTTTAGTATCATTGTTGGATGCGGGAGTGCTGCCGCATGCTGCAAGGGATAATGCTGCCGCCATACTCAGAGAGAGGGCGAGAACTTTTGTCAGGTTTTTCTTTTTCATAGTTTTCCTCCTTATGAAAGGCAATGTAATGGTCAGAATACAGGATTCATTTTTGTCCCGGTGCAGCCGGGAATCCGGCACGCGGCCTGCCGCCGGGCAGGAATTGTACGGGAATCTCCGGTATATATGCAAAATAACAACTGGTTTACATATATGTCATAAAAAACTACTGCAAATAGTACAAAGAAAGAATGGAATATACGCTGACATATGTACAAATTGCCAAAATTTTTGTAAATTAATATTACCATGTTATGACCAATGTGTCAATAAGGAAAATTTGATGACGGATTTACCTCTTAAAAATCTTGAAAAATGGTCTGCAGTGTGGTAAAATCTTTACAATTCAGGCATAAATAAATAATGGGTAAAGGAACAGGAAAAAGAATGCAATGATGCAGTGAACTCTTTTTTTTTTGCCAAAAATCAGACAGAAAGGGCGGTAAATAAATGAAAGCATTTCTAATACTGGAGGATGGAACGGTGTTTGAGGGTACCGGCATTGGCTCCGCCAGGGAAGTAATCAGTGAAATTGTCTTTAATACTTCCATGACGGGATATCTGGAAGTTCTGACAGACCCCTCCTATGCCGGGCAGGCAGTTGCCATGACGTATCCCCTGATTGGAAATTACGGGATTACGCCGGATATGGAATCGGAACGGCCCTGGGCAGAAGGCTATATCGTCCGGGAACTGTCACGGGTTCCCAGTAATTTCCGCTGTCAGGGAACCATTCAGGATTTTCTGACCCAACACGATATTCCGGGAATTGCAGGAATTGATACCAGGGCTCTGACGAAAATTCTCAGGGAAAAGGGCACCATGAACGGTATGATTACCACCAACGGGGAATATCGGACAGAGGAAATCATTCCAAGACTGAAAGCATACCGGACCGGAAATGTGGTGGAAAAGGTCACCTGCAGGGACAGCTTCACATTAAAGGGAAAAGGAAAAAAAGTGGCCCTTCTGGATCTGGGAGCCAAGAAAAATATTGCAAAGTCCCTGCAGGACAGAGGATGCAGTGTTACCGTTTATCCGGCCCATACCGCCGGAGAAGAAATTCTGGATTCCTGTCCGGACGGAATTATGCTGAGCAACGGGCCGGGAGATCCCAAAGACTGCAAAGATATCATAAGAGAGATCCGGAAATTATATGAATCGGGCATTCCGGTTTTTGCTATCTGCCTGGGCCATCAGCTTATGGCTCTGGCCAACGGGGCCGATACCCATAAGATGAAATACGGCCATCGGGGCGGCAACCATCCGGTGAAGGATCTGGAAACAGGAAGGGTATATATTTCTTCCCAGAACCATGGATATGTGGTGGATACGGAACATCTTGACAGATCTGTGGCGGTTCCGTCTTTTATCAATGTAAATGACGGAACAAACGAGGGATTAAAATATATCGGGAAACCGGTATTTACTGTTCAGTTCCATCCGGAAGCATGTCCGGGACCCCAGGACAGCAGTTACCTGTTTGACCGGTTTATCAGTATGATGGGAGGGAACCAGTAATGCCAAAAAATCCGGATATTAAAAAAGTATTAGTTATCGGCTCCGGCCCTATTGTCATTGGGCAGGCGGCGGAATTTGATTATGCGGGCACGCAGGCGTGCCGCTCGCTGAAAGAAGAAGGAGTGGAGGTGGTGTTGGTCAATTCCAACCCGGCCACCATTATGACAGATAAGGAAATTGCAGATCGGGTGTATATTGAGCCCCTGACAGCAGGGGTGCTGGAGCAGATTATTATAAAGGAAAAGCCGGACAGCGTACTGCCCACCCTGGGAGGACAGGCAGGCCTGAATCTGGGCATGGAACTGGCGGAGTCCGGATTTCTGGAAAAACACGGAGTAAAGCTGATTGGAACCACAGCAGATACGATTTTCCGGGCGGAGGACAGGCAGGCCTTTAAAGATACCATGGAGAAAATCGGGGAGCCCTGTGCCCCTTCTCTGGTAGTGCATAATATAGAAGACGGTATTGCGTTTACCAATACCATCGGCTATCCGGTGGTGCTGCGTCCCGCTTATACCCTGGGCGGAAGCGGCGGCGGAATTGCCCGCAATGAAACGGAGTTAATGGAAATCCTTGCCAATGGGCTGCGCTTAAGCCGGGTGGGGGAAGTGCTGGTGGAACGGTGCATTGCAGGCTGGAAGGAAATTGAATATGAAGTAATGAGAGATGGGGCAGGAAACTGTATCACCGTCTGCAATATGGAAAATATAGACCCGGTGGGAGTGCATACCGGGGACAGTATCGTGGTGGCTCCGTCTCAGACACTGGGAGATAAGGAATATCAGATGCTGCGTACATCTGCACTGAATATTATTTCCGAGCTGAATATTACCGGAGGCTGCAACGTCCAGTATGCCCTGCACCCCACCAGTTTTGAATACTGTGTGATTGAAGTGAATCCCCGTGTGAGCCGTTCTTCTGCACTGGCAAGCAAGGCCACGGGTTATCCCATTGCAAAGGTGGCGGCAAAAATTGCTCTGGGCTATACGCTGGATGAAATCAGAAATGCCATTACCGGAAAAACGTATGCCAGTTTTGAACCAATGCTGGATTACTGTGTGGTAAAAATCCCAAGACTTCCTTTTGATAAATTTATTACCGCAAAACGGAGTCTGACCACCCAGATGAAAGCCACCGGAGAGGTAATGAGTATCTGCACTGGTTTCGAGGGCGCTCTCATGAAAGCCATCCGTTCACTGGAACAGCATGTGGACAGTCTGATGAGCTATGATTTTTCCGGGCTTTCCCAGGAAGCACTGAAGGAGCGTCTGGAAAAAGTGGACGACCGGAGAATCTGGGTCATTGCGGAAGCGCTGCGTCAGGGAATTTCCCCTGAGGAAATCTATGAAATTACCAGAATAGACCTCTGGTTTATTGATAAAATATCTATTCTGGTGGAAATGGAAGAACGGCTGAAACAGGAAACCCTGACGCCGGAACTTCTGGAAGAGGCAAAGAGACTGGAATTTCCGGATTCTGTAATTGGGACGCTCACCGGGAAACAGGAACAGGAAATCCGTAATCTGCGTTATGAAAAGGGAATTACAGCGGCATTTAAAATGGTAGATACCTGTGCGGCGGAATTTGCGGCGGAGACGCCTTATTACTATTCCTGTTTCGGCAGTGAAAATGAGGCCTGTGCTGACAGCGGGGCGGAAGTTTCCGGTGAGGAAAACGAAACATCCGGCAGGAAAAAGCGCAAAAAGGTGCTGGTACTGGGTTCCGGGCCCATTCGTATCGGCCAGGGGATTGAGTTTGACTACTGTTCCGTACACTGTACCTGGGCTTTTGCAAAAGAAGGTTATGAGACCATCATTATAAACAATAATCCGGAAACCGTGTCCACAGATTTTGACATTGCCCACAAACTGTATTTTGAACCGCTGACTCCGGAGGATGTGGAGAGTATTGTCCGTCTGGAAAAGCCGGACGGGGCGGTGGTGCAGTTCGGGGGCCAGACAGCCATCAAGCTGACGGAAAGCCTGATGAAAATGGGCGTTCCGATTTTCGGCACCAGGGCAGAAGATGTGGATGCGGCAGAAGATCGGGAACTGTTTGATAAAATTCTGGAACAGACGGAAATTCCGCGGGCGGCAGGAGGTACGGTATTTACCGCCGGGGAGGCGAAAGAAGTAGCCAGCCGCCTGGGTTATCCGGTACTGGTGCGCCCCTCCTATGTGCTGGGAGGCCAGGGGATGCAGATTGCGTATACCGATGAAGAAATTGAAGAATTTATGGAAATTATCAACCGGATTGCCCAGGACCATCCTATTCTGGTGGACAAGTATCTGCAGGGAAAAGAAATTGAGGTGGACGCAGTCTGCGATGGCACAGATATTCTGATTCCCGGTATTATGGAGCATATTGAACGAACGGGAGTTCACTCCGGTGACAGTATTTCCGTTTATCCTGCGCCTACCATCAGCCAGGAAGTAAAAAATAAAATTGTGGAATATACCAGGAGGCTGGCGCGGGCCCTTCATGTGGTGGGACTAATCAACATCCAGTTTATTGCCATGGGTGAGGATGTATATGTGATTGAGGTAAATCCCCGTTCTTCCAGAACCGTTCCCTATATCAGCAAAGTAACGGGAATTCCCATTGTGGATCTGGCTGCACGGGTCATTATGGGCAATACCTTAAAAGACATGGGCTATCCCACAGGCCTTGCGCCGGAAGCGGAGTACGTGGCCATTAAGATGCCGGTATTTTCCTTTGAAAAACTGCGCGGGGCGGAAATCAGCCTTGGGCCGGAAATGAAGTCTACCGGGGAATGTCTGGGAATTGCCCGGACCTTTGACGAGGCCCTGTACAAGGCATTTCTGGGGGCAGGCGTGCAGCTTCCGAAACATAAGCAGATGATTATGACGGTAAAAGATGCGGACAAGCCGGAAGCTGTGGATGTGGCAAGAAGATTCGAAGCGCTGGGCTATAAGATTTACGCTACCAGAAGTACCGCAAAATATCTGCAGAATCACGGGATCAGCGCAAGACGTATCAATAAAATATCTCAGGAATCCCCCAATGTGATGGATTTGATTCTGGGACATAAAATCGACCTTGTAATCGACACCCCCACCCAGGGCCGGGATAAGAGCCGGGACGGATTTTTAATCCGCCGGAACGCCATCGAGACCGGGGTATACTGCATTACCGCCATGGATACGGCCAATGCTCTGGCAGAAAGTCTGGAACATGCCGGCGCCAGCGAAAAGCCGGACTTGATTGATATTGCAAAAGTGAAAAATATTTAATGGATGACAGGAATAAAAATGAGAAGAACCATTGATTTTGTTTTGGTATTCCTTTAAAATAGTGTATATGAAGTCAGCCTTCTGGCATCTGAACATTTGCCGGAGCGAGGGAGTTTTTCAGAATCGCCGGTTGATTGTCTGTTTATAGGGATGTAATTGGTACAGGGTATGCCGGAAAAGGAGGCTATTATGAAGTTACAGGATTTTTGCGATATGAAAAAGTTCGAAGAAATCATGAGCAACTGGGCGCACAGCACCGGTCTTGCAACGGTGGCGGTAGGAGACGACGGGGAGTATATCAGTGATTGCTATAATTTTACTGATTTTTGTATTAAACTGACCAGAGGCAGCACAGAGGGACGCAAAAGATGTGAGAAAAATGACAGGGAAGGAGAAGGAGTGTATCCCTGCCATGCAGGACTGGTTGACTTTGGAATACCGATTACATTAGATGACGGAACCGTTCTGGGGAGCGTAATCGGCGGACAGGTACTGCCGGAAAATCCGGATGAGGAAAAGTTCCGCCAGACAGCCAGGGAGCTGGGGATTGATGAGGAGGAGTATATCAGAGCCCTTCATGAGGTAAATGTTAAAACGAAGACAGAAATTGATGCTTCCGCCCGGTTATTGGGGGATGTAATCAATATGTTTGTCAGAGCAAGTTATGCAACCATGCAGAATCAGAAACTTGTGGTTGAAATGAAGGAGGGAATCTGTAAAGCAGCAGAGCAGATTGTGGTTGCCAACGATAATACCAGGCAGATTGAAGGATTCAGCAAACGTCAGAAAATACTTGCATTAAATGCCAGTATAGAAGCGGCCAGAGCAGGAGAGTCAGGAAAAGGCTTTTCCGTGGTTGCAGATGAAGTCCAGAAACTTGCTCAGGGTATGGCGCACACCAGCGTACAGATTAAGCAGGCGTTAGAGGAAGTGACAGATACGATTATGGCGTTAAACAGCGCTGAATAAGCTGCAGATTTTTTCTGCAAATGCTGTGTTTTATATGGAAACATCTGATTTATTCTGAAAGGAGAAAATTTATGGAAGGACAGACAAACGGAGGAATTGGCTTTGGAATAGCCTCAATGGTTCTGGGGATTGTTGCACTGGTAATGTCCTGCTGTTTTTATTTTATTTCTATTCCATGTGCAATCATTGGCATCATACTGGCAGGCATTGCCCTGTCAGGACATAAGGAAGGAAGAGGAATGGCGATTGCCGGGCTGGTATGCTCTGTTATTTCACTGATTCCGGCTGCTATTATTATTATAAGCGGCGTATCTTTTATGAGTTCTCTGGGCGTTTAGTCCGCAGGCGGAGAGGTCATAGAGTAATCAGGAAACCCGGAGAGAATGCACTGTTCAGGCAGTTCTCCGGGCTTTTTCCTCCCATTACTTTTAAGATTACGGTGAAAGGAGCAGAGGAAATGAATTATCGGATTGAAACAAAGGAATCTTTCTGCATTGTGGGGGTTCCGTACCGCTGGAAAAAGAAATTGAGAAAAATTTGCAGTGATTCCCTCCAAATGGCAGGAGATTTCCGAGAATGGAACCCTGCAGAAGCTGGCCGGCAGGATGGACAGAGAGCCCATGGGAGTGCTGGGCGTCAGCTTCTGTAACGATGAAGAACCTGGAGATACTGCATTGCTGTCTCAAACTCAAAAGAGAAGGAAGAATTTGAGGAATACATGGTACCTGCAGCCACCTGGGCAATTTTTCCGGGAGAAGGAATCAGCCAGTCCATTCAGGAACTGGAGCAGCGCATTGTCACAGAATGGCTGCCCGCTTTCGGATATGAATATGCCAACGCCCCGGATGTGGAAGTATATATCAGTCCGGATCCGCAGAATGCCCGGTATGAAGTCTGGATACCCGTGGTGAAAAAAGACGTATAGCAGATTCAGAAAAATTCTTATGGCAGGGGCCGCTCCGGTAAAGAGGAGATGCCTCTGCTCAGCACACTGTTGTGATATCGGTCAGAATAAGTCACATCTTCCCCGAACCATTCCGGAGGAACGAAAGCCTTTGCTTCTTCTTCCGTGTCAAATTCCACCTCCGCCAGAATCAGAGGAGCCAGTTCTCCTTCAAAAATATCCAGTTCTATGGTATGGTGCGGCGGCAGGGGAATCAGATAACGTTTCTTGGTAATCAGAATGCCGTCTGCCTTGGGCCTCAGGTGAAGCCAGGCTTCCCTGGTCAGAGGAAGATTGTATTCCTCCCGGACCATCAGCCCTCTGGACTTATAAGTAAGATAATAGTCCTCATCCTGTCTGCGGATGCGGACTACCGGTTCCGTACAGAGATAGCCCTGTTCAATCTGATGGAAAGGAAAAGAGTCCAGCTGTTCTGGTAATGACCGGATTAAAAATTTACGTTCAATTTCCATAAAAACATCTCCTGAAAAACAGTATTTCAGAGTCCCCTGGTCAGATATGGCAGGAAAGCTGTACCAGGAAGTCTCTGCAGTTACAGAAAGTATATAAAATAAGCCGGAAAAAGTAAAGAATAAAAAGCTCTGACTTCTTTTGACATTCTGCTTTGTATGTAAAAAAATACAGCCCTTTCGTTTCGCATGTGATAAAATTTACAGGAAGAAGAGTGTGTGTTTCAGAGAAAGGGATGAAAAATTATGTTTGTAAATCTGAAGGTGCGTACAAAACTGGTTATATTGACGGTGGCGGCGGCATTGTCCATGTGTGCCCTGGGGATACTGAATATGAGCGGTATGGAGAAATCCTACCGGCAGTCAGTTTCCAGTATGAAGGAAGTCCTCTATGCTGACTATGACCAGCAGATTAAGGGACAGGTGGAAAATGTAATTACTCTGCTGGAGAAAATTTATGCGGAGTATATGGACGGAGCGTATACAGAGGAAGAGGCAAAAAAACTGGCGGCAGATCTGGTGAGAGAGCTCCGCTATGGTGAAAGCGGTTATTTTTGGATTGATACCTGTGAAGGGGACAATGTGGTTCTGCTGGGGCAGGAAACGGAAGGCACCAACCGTCTGGAAACAGAAGACAGCAACGGATATCAGATGATAAAGGATATCATTAAGAACGGGCTTCAGGAAGACGGAGGATTTACCGAATATTATTATACCAAAGAAGGCAGTACGGAAACTTACCCAAAACGCGCATACAGCAAGGTATTTGAACCCTGGGAGTGGGTAGTGGGTACCGGGAATTATGTGGATGAACTGGAAGAACTGGCGGTCAAAAATAATGCATCAGTAAAACATATATTTGAAGTCATAAAAGGGATATCCGTTGGGGCCATAACAGTGGCAATTCTGCTGCTTATGGGAATGGCTTTTCTGATTGTGACGGATATTACAAAATCTCTGGGAGCCGTTGTAAAGCAGCTGAACTGTATGGCAGAAGGGGATTATACCAGAGATTTTATGAAGAAATCTGCGCAGCGGAGAGATGATTTCGGCGGTCTGGCCAGAAGCATGGAAGAAATGAAATCAGCCATGGTAACTTTAATCAGCCAGGTACAGAAGGAATCTGAGAACATCAGTTTTGCAGCAGGCTCTGTCAATGAGTGTGTGGCGAAGCTGAACGACGATATAGCAGGCGTATCTGCGGCAACGCAGGAATTGTCTGCAGGTATGGAGGAAACAGCTGCCACCACCACAATGGCAGATGAATCAGCAGGAGAAATTCATGCGGCAGTGCAGCAGATTGCCCGGCGTTCCCAGGACGGCGCACAGGGAGCCGCTGAAATTAAAGGAAGGGCAGAGAAAACCAACTTAAGAATTAAGGGCGCTCAGGAAAAAGCGGCCCTGCTGAAAAAAGAAATTCAGCAGGATTTAGAGACTGCCCTGGAAAATGCAAAGGTAATCGACCAGATATATGAGCTGTCGGGCGTGATTATGAATGTGGTTTCCCAGACCAATCTCCTTTCATTGAATGCTTCTATTGAAGCGGCAAGGGCAGGAGAGGCAGGCAGAGGCTTTGCAGTGGTTGCAGGAGAAATCGGAGCCCTTGCAGAACAGTCCAGACAGACCGTAATCAAGATACAGGAAGTGACCCAGGAAGTAACCCAGGCGGTGGACAATCTTTCCGCCAATGCCAGAAAACTGCTGGATTTCGTGGTAAAAGACGTAACCTCAGATTATGAAGGATTTCTTACCATTGGGGAACAGTATGACCAGGATGGGGCCTCTGTGGATGAGCTGATGAGTGAATTCAGTACCATTGCACTGGAGCTGTCAGGCAACATGGAAGGAATCAAAAACTCCATGAGTGATATTTCCAGAGCGGCAGAGGAAGGGGCAGAGGGCACCACAGAGATTGCACAGCGGGCGTCTGTGATTGCGGAAGAGTCTGCAGAGGTGCTGGAACAGGTGACCAGGACGAGAAAGAGCGCGGAAACCCTGCGGGAGGAAATCGGAAAATTCCATGTGAACACTGCCGGAGATGTTCAGGAGGAAGCATAAAGGGAATACAAAAAAAGATGCGGCAAAAATTCTGCCGCATCCTTTTTTTGTATTCTGTGGGGAAGGCTTTCAGGCTAAAGCATAAAAATGTCTTCCTTCAGAATAAATAATTCTTATGGCACCGGGGTGCTTCAGGGAGTCAGAACGGCGATGATTACTGCTGTCCGCCGGACATCTGCTGTTCCTGTTTCATAATCATTTTCTTAACCATTTCTCCGCCGATAGAGCCAGCCTGAGCAGAAGTTAAGTCACCGTTGTAACCTTCTTTCAAAGGTACGCCGATTTCAGAAGCAACCTCCTGTTTAAAACGGTTCATAGCCTCTTTTGCCTGAGGTACTGCCATTTTACTTGTGTTAGAACCAGAATTGCTGTTAGACATTTCGATTCACCTCCAAATATTTTTTCTTTTTGTTATCTGATAAGAACATCATTCCGAAATGGCTCATTCTTCGGAATGATGTCCGCCTCGAAACGTTGCTGCTTATCATGGTGTTATTATCTGCAAAGAAAAAGAAAATATTATGGAAAATATTATGTTTTCTGGTTAAAAATTACAGAAAAAGGCCTTGACAGGTTCCGGCGTAATGTGTGTATAGTATGGTAGGAGCATAAGAAAAAAGAAAGGGTGAAAAATATGAAAAAACCACGTATTGCAGTGCCCATGGGAGACGCTGCGGGAATCGGACCGGAAATTACTGCAAAAGCAGCGGCTGCTTTGGAGGTGTCTGAAGCGGCAGAGTGCGTTGTAATCGGAGAGAAGACCATTATGGAGCAGGCAATTCAGATTACCGGTGCAGAGCTTGACATTCATCTGATCCGGGAGCCTGAGGAAGGGGAATTCCGTCAGGGCGTGCTGAATTTAATTGATTTGAAAAATCTGGACAAAAGCCAGGTTGTATTTGGAAAAGTAAACGGTATGTGCGGAAAAGCCGCATACGAATATATTGAAAAAAGCATTCTTCTTGCCAGTTCCGGCAGTGTGGATGCAGTGGCCACAACACCCATTAACAAAGAATCTCTGCGGGCGGGAGGCGTTCCTTTTATCGGCCATACGGAGATATTCGGGGCTCTGACCCACACGGAAGATCCCCTGACCATGTTTGAAACCAACGGTATGCGGGTGTTTTTCCTGACCAGACATGTATCCATGCGGGAAATGCTGGATCTGATTACAAAAGACAGAATCAAAGACTATGTAAAGCGCTGCCTGAAGGCACTGGAAAAACTGGGTGTGACAGGGGGAACCATGGCTGTTGCGGGATTAAATCCCCACTGTGGGGAGCATGGGCTGTTTGGCTGGGAAGAGGTGCATGAAATTATTCCGGCAGTGGAGGAGTTAAAGGCGGAAGGATATCCGGTTGCCGGGCCCATCGGTGCGGATTCCGTATTCCATCAGGCGGCCATGGGAACCTATAACAGTGTTCTGTCCCTGTACCATGACCAGGGCCATATCGCCACAAAAACCCTTGATTTTGAAAAAACCATTTCCGTCACTGGCGGAATGCCCATCTTACGCACCTCCGTAGACCATGGAACTGCCTTTGACATTGCAGGAACAGGAACAGCAGGAGAAGTGAGCATGGTGGAGGCCATACTCCTTGCTGCAAAATATGCCCCTGCTTTTGCGCGATAACGCCGATTTTATGCCCCGTCATTCCTGTGGCGGGGCTTTGGTTTTCATCCTGAGAAATTCTCCCGGCGTCATATGGTATTTCTTTTTAAATGCCCGGTGGAAATAGGAAAGGTTGTGAAACCCCACGGACAGGGAAACCTCCAGAATGGAAGCGTTTTCATCTTCTAACAGTTCCACAGCCTTTTCCAGCCGCAGGTTATTCAGGTATTCCACACAGGTCATGTTCATATGTTTTTTGAAGAAACGCATAAAATGATATTCGCTGAAATAACACAGGCCGGCCAGGTCGGAAACCGTGACGGTTTCCATGTAGTGCAGCTCCAGATAATCCAGTACGGTTTTCAGTTTTTCAGAATAGACAGCATTGGAGCTGTCGGAAGAAGGGGCATGTTCCTTAAACTGAAGCAGCAGGAAAATCATCTGCAAAAACAGCGCTTTCAGGGCCAGCTCATATCCGGGGATTCCACCGTCATACAGATTGCTGATCTGTCCGAAAATCTTCCGCAGAGAAAGATAAGCCGGGTGCTCCGGTTTGATAACGCCCGGCAGAATCATTTCATGATGGGCCAGCGGCTGCAGGTATCGGGTGGAGCAGATGTCAGTGGAATTACCGCCCAGAAAATTCATATGAAATACATAAGTCTCCGACACAAGGCCGCAGCCTTCCGGAGAAGAGGCAGAGTGGAGAGCCAGAGGAGGAACAAAAATCAGATCTTCCGGCTCTGTTTCATATTCGGTCAGATCTATATGATAAATCCCCTTTCCTTCCGAAATCAGAGTAAATTCCGCCTCTTCGTGCCAGTGGGTGGTCAGCACCGGATACTCCGGAGAAAAGGAAGTAATATACTTCTGTATGGGAAAAAAGGATTCTCCGTGCCGGGCGTCTTCTTTCTGTTCTGAAATCAGCGAGTGCAGTTTTTTCACAGTTTCACCTCCCCTTTTGTGCTGCAGGCTGTCCTGTTCTTACAATTTCCAAAAGAGTTCTGCCGGAAAAGAGCAGGATTATGTCATAACAGGCAAATATATTGCAAGAAAATCCATAAATATATCATTATAATAGCAGTATCTTACAAAGAAAGAAAGGGTTTTTGAAAAATCCGCAAGGATAACAGAGGATACCACAGGATGGATCAGACAGTGGGACAGGAGGAAGAAAATGGAAGCGAAAATGAGAAAATGGTGGCATGACAAAGTGGCATATCAGATTTACCCGAAAAGTTTTTATGATACCAACGGAGACGGAATTGGGGATTTACGGGGAATCATTGCAAAACTGGACTATTTGAAGGAGCTGGGGATTGACCTTATCTGGATTTCTCCCATTTACAAATCTCCTTTTGTGGACCAGGGGTACGATATTTCGGATTATTACGGAATCGCGCCGGAGTTCGGTACAATGGAGGAATTTGAGGAACTGCTGGCAGAAGCGAAAAAGCGCGGAATACAGATTGTGATGGACCTGGTAATCAACCACTGCTCCGATAAGCACGAATGGTTTCAGAAGGCCCTTGCAGACCCGGAAGGAGAATATGCCGACTATTTTTATTTTCGGGAAGGAAAAGACGGAAATCCTCCTGGAAATTACCGGTCTTATTTTGGAGGAAGCTGCTGGGAGCCGGTGCCGGGAACCAGTAAATATTATTTCCATGCATTTGCAAAAGAGCAGCCGGACCTGAACTGGGAAAATCCCAGAATGAAACAGGATTTGTACGATATGATTAACTGGTGGCTGGATAAGGGACTGGCAGGTTTCCGGATTGACGCCATTATCAATATCAAAAAAGATGTGAATTTCCCGGACCTGGAACCGGACGGACCGGACGGGCTGGCAGGCTATCACCGGGCGGTGGAACAGACCAATGGGGTAGGGGAGCTTTTGGAAGAGCTGAAAAACAACACATTTGCAAAATACGACGCCTTTACCGTTGGAGAAGTATTTAACATGCATGAAGATGAGCTGTCAGAATTTATCGGAGAGAACGGGCACTTTTCCACGATTTTTGATTTCAGTGCCCATTGCCTCAGTGAAGGAGAACATGGCTGGTATGAGGCACCGGCTATTGAATTTAAGGAGTGGCGCAGAGCCATTGTAGATTCTCAGCTTGAAGTGCAGAAAGTGGGATTTAAGGCAAATATTATTGAAAATCACGATGAGCCAAGAGGTGTTTCCAGATTTCTGCCGGAATATGCCAGAAATGCTGCAGGAACCAAGATGCTGGGAACCGTGAGCCTGCTGCTGCGGGGGATTCCTTTCCTGTATCAGGGACAGGAAATCGGAATGCAGAACTGTGAGTGGAACAACAGTGGGGAATGGGATGATATCAGTACCAGAGACCAGTATCAGACTGCCAGAAAGGCGGGGCTTACCGAGAAAGAAGCTCTGCGTGTCTGCGCAGATATGAGCCGGGACAATGCCAGAACTCCCATGCAGTGGAGCAGTGAGGAAAATGCAGGATTTACCAGTGGGACTCCCTGGATGAAAGTGAACCCGAATTATTCCGAAATCAATGTAAAAGCCCAGCAGGAAAATGAGGATTCCGTGCTCCGCTATTATCAGAAACTGATTGCATTGCGCAAGTCAGAGGAATATAAGGAAGTATTTACTTACGGAACATTTGCGCCCGTATATGAGGAGCAGGAATCGGTCATGGCATTTTACCGGATTTCGGAAGAAGAAAATCAGGAAACCCCAAAGAAAAGGGTGCTGGTTGCAGCTAATTTTGGCAGAGAAGCTGCGGAGCTGCCGCTGGAATATAAAGTAAGCAAGGTGCTTCTTTCCAATCTGCCGGAAAATCAGGCAGGGGAAAAGCTGATACTGGCAGGCTGCGGCGTTATGGTACTGGAGTGTGAGATATGAATCAGAAAGAACGGATGCTTGCCGGGCTTCCTTACAAAGCTTGGCTGGACGGACTGACAGAAGAGAGAAATGAGAATAAAAAGCGGATTTACCGTTATAATCAGCTGTCCCCGGAACAGAGTGAGGAACAGGGCCGGCTGATACGGGAAATTCTGGGAAGCTGCAAAGAGAGTATCCATGTGGAAACACCTTTTCACTGTGATTATGGGTATAATATTGAGGTGGGAAATAATTTTTATGCCAATTACAACCTGACGGTTCTGGATGTGGGAAAAGTGGTTATCGGGGAAAATGCCATGTTTGCACCCAATGTATCCATTTATACCGCAGGCCATCCCGTTCATCCGGATTCCAGAAATTCCGGTTATGAGTACGGAATCGGGGTTACCATTGGAGATAATGTGTGGATTGGCGGAAATACCGTGATTAATCCGGGGGCCCATATCGGAGACAATGCTGTGATTGGTTCCGGCAGTGTGGTTACCGGAGACATTGAATTTGATGTGGAAGATTATAACGACGGGGTTCTTAACATGAATGATCTGTGATATAATGAAGTTACTGCGATAAAAGAAAGGAATGTATATAATATGAAAAAAACAGGTGTATTTCTGGCAGAAGGATTTGAGGAGATCGAAGGACTGACCGTGGTGGATATTCTGCGCCGGGCCGGAATTGACGTGGTAACCATTTCTGTTATGGGACAAAAGGAGGTTTGCGGCTCCCATAAAATTACTGTTCTGGCGGATGCTTTGTTTGAGGAAGTAAATTTTGAGGAATACGAGGGAATCGTACTGCCGGGGGGAATGCCGGGCACCACAAACCTGGGGGGCCATTCCGGTGTGAATCGTATCATAAAGTCTTTTGCAGAGCAGGGAAAACTGGTGGCGGCTATCTGCGCGGCGCCCAGTTTTCTGGGACAGGCCGGAATACTGGAGGGAAAGAAAGCTGCCTGCTATCCGGGATTTGAAGATAAGCTCACCGGAGCGGAAGTGACATTTGAGGAAGTGGCGGAAGATGGGAATGTGATTACCAGCAGAGGTATGGGAACAGCGATTCCCTTTGGACTGAGACTCACAGCTTATTTTACCACAGAGCAGAAAGCAAAAGAGCTTGCAGAGGCGATTATTTATTCCCCCGGGGAATGATCCGGCAGACGTATGTGCCGGTCAGAAGTAACATTCCTGAATCTGAGAACTGGCGGTATTTCTGAAGCCCGTTCCATAAAAACCGCAGGTTTTACGGTATGAAAAACCTTCCTGGCCAATATAATGTAACAAAAGAACTTTGCTCTTTACAGGAGCGGAAAGGAAGTTACTGTGCTGCGGAATATAAAAATAACAACATGTCTGGCGGTACTGGTGCTTTTCGCCGGTTCCTTTTTCCTGGGACGGTTTGCAGCTCAGGTTGCACCCACCATCAGTTCAGCCATTCAGACCGATGGGGAGGAAAACTGGGGACTGAGTTTTCAGGAGGAAGGAAAACTGCCGGTTGCCAACGCTTCCATTCAGGAAATGGAAAAGTACAACGCATGTTATGCGGAGGATACTCAGGAAAAGGTTCTGTACCTTACATTTGACTGCGGGTTTGAAAACGGGAATACCCCTGCAATTCTGGATGCATTGAAAAAACATAAGGCCAGGGCAGCATTTTTTGTTGTGGGAAATTATCTGGAAACCAGTCCGGATCTGGTAAAACGAATGATAGAAGAAGGGCATATTGTGGGAAACCACAGCTATCATCATCCCGATATGTCTCAGATGGGAAAAGAAGAGTTCTCTAAAGAACTGGAAGAGCTGGAAGCCCTGTATGAACAGGTAACCCAGACTCCCATGGCGAAATATTACCGTCCTCCTCAGGGAAAATACAGTAAATCCAGCCTGCAGCTTGCAAAAGATATGGGATACAGAACGGTATTCTGGAGCCTTGCCTATGTGGACTGGAATCAGGACAGCCAGCCCACCCATGAGGAGGCTTTTGACAAACTGCTGAAGCGGGTACATCCGGGAGCAGTGGTACTGTTACATAATACATCGAAGACAAACGGGGAAATTCTGGATGAACTGCTGACAAAATGGGAGGAGATGGGTTATACGTTCAAATCTCTGGAGGAACTGCCGAAAGCAGGAGAATGAATTCCTCTGAACGAAACTGTCATGCACATTCATGCAACGGGAACAGAGGGCTGCCGGGAAACTGACAGCCCTCTGTAATTACTTCTTCCCGTTCCGCTTTACCAGCAGCCAGTAAGTGAAAGTAATCAATCCGATTACACATAATAAGCCAGACATGGATATCCTCCTAAAATTCTTTGTTTTTCATAACAGAGATACTGATTTTTGCAGATATCAGTAAAATAACAACTGCGGCAGTCATAAGAGCAGTAACCAGGATGCCCATACTTACCGTGGGCAGATGACTGATCATATTTTCTATATCAATCCCGAAAATCTGAGCTGCCTTTACGACTATAATGCCGGTAAGAAACAACAGGCCCAATGCACCAATTAAGGCAATCCTTCCTTTTTCACCGCCAAACTTCAGCTGGAATGGTATCATAACCGCCTGTATCACAATTAATACAGGTAAAATCATGACAGCTGTCATTGCAATTTCAGAAATGGCTGTTGTTTCTTTCAATATTCCAAAAATCATGGCGAAAAGAGTTGCCAAAATCCATGCACCGCCGCCAAGCAGGCCTGCCAGGCAGTATTTTTCAACGGTGTAGCTCGCCCGGCTGACAGGCAGCGTAAATAAAAACGCATTTCCGTTATCAAATTCGTCATAACTTATGGTACTTAATGTGAATAACGATAAAACAAAAGGAAGAAAATTAATGATAAATGACGGATTATCAGAAAAAGCTGCTATACCGGCAGATATTGCAACGATAAGGATAAAAAAAGTTTTCTGTCCTTTCATCAGTTTGAAATCTTTGATCAATAAACCTTTCATAATACCTGCCCCCTTATCATCATTGTAATAACTTCATCTATGGTTCCTTTTTCGATTGCAGTTTTCGGATAGTTTTCCGCATAATACTGTCTTTGATCGGTCAGACAGCTATATCCATAGGTTTCTTTTCTGTAACGCAGAATAAACTGTTTTTCCATGTGCTGAAACTGTTTTTCGTCCACTTTCAGCAGGGCATAATCACTGAGCAATACGTCCGTATCCTCGTGTAAAATTACTTTTCCGTTGTGTATCATATAAAGATCGTCACATAAACTTTCCAGATCACCCGAAATATGAGAGCTGATAAGGATGGAGTGTCTTTCGTCTTTTTCCATAAATTCCCGTAACATTTCCAGCAGTTCATCTCTGGCAATCACATCAAGGCCTGCTGTGGGCTCGTCGAGGATTAACAGCTTCGCATTGTGGGAAATTGCTGCAAGCATTTTCAGCTTTGCTTTCATGCCCGTTGAAAAATCTTTGATTTTTTTGTCCATGGGCAGTTGAAATCTGCGTGTTTGTTCCATGAAAAACGGATAATCAAAATGTTTATACAGATTTTTTAAGACAGGAATCATATCCTTAATCGTTAAATATCCGCTGAATCCGGAATCAGAGAGGACAACGCCCAGGTCTTCCCTGTCCCCTGGTGTAAACTGCTGCGGCTTTTTTCCAAGAACCGTAACATTGCCGCTGTCCATGGAAATCAGTCCCAGTACCGCCTTAAAAGTTGTGCTTTTTCCTGCACCATTCTGTCCGATTAATCCGGTGACACAACCTTCCTGTACTTCTAAAGAACAGTCCAGAGAAAAATTATCATATTCTTTTTTCAGATGTTCAATTTTCAGCATATCTGTCATCCCTCCAAAATCAGTTCAAATAAACTTCTGATATCTTCATCACTTATTCCGCAGCGTCTGCCTTTTTGGATTGCCTGTTCTAAATCAGCTTCCAGTTCCTTTTTCTGTTCCTCCAGCAAAAGTTCCGGATTTGTGGCTGCTACATAGGTTCCTTTGCCGTGTACGGTTATGGTAAAGCCTTCGTTTTCCAGACTGTCATATGCTTTTTTGACAGTTAAAGCGCTGATTTTCAATTCCTTTGACAATGTGCGGACAGACGGAAGATTATCATTTTCTTTTAATTCGCCATTGCGTATGAGCGTTTTTATCTGGTCTGTAATCTGCTCATAGATGGGAACCATCAGAGAGGTGTTTATAATAATTTTCATTACCTTCCCCCTTCTTTTTGATGATAACAGTATATAACAGTATATGTCTGCTGTCAACTGTTATATTGTGTTTGTTTCGTTTTTTTGATACTTCACTGTAATAAGAGCAAAAAAACAGAGCAGACAATAAGGTTTTGCCTGCCCCTTTTGGACTGTTGGTACCATGTTTTATTTACAAATCATATCCGTATTACAATGCCGGAGGTTTTTACAGATTCTTTTACAGGAAAGGACATTTTCCGGAAGTGCTCCTTTGGCGGCTTATTTCCTTTTGTACATTTACACCGGCGTAGCATTGGATGAAACCGCAGAAGTCCTCAATGCTGCGGAAATTTTCTCCGTGCTCCAGAGTATATTCTGCAATTTCCAGGGCACGTTTCTGCACAAGTCCCATAAGCTCTGTATTTTTGATACGGGCAAGGTCACAGGGCTGAGTCCAGTCAGAAGGCGTTCTGCATGCGGCAGTGACTGCAGCGCAGCGGATACTGTCATAAAAGAAAGACATAAAATATGTTTCCGGGTCGATTCTTCTCAGTGCGGGACGTTTCGGGCGGTATTTTGTGAACAGCTGTCTGAGGGTTTCCAGACAGCCGTGAAACAGGCCGCGAATCATGTCGAGGTCGTACTGCTGCATGCAAAGGCGTGATTCGTATGGAATCTCCGGTGTTCCCAGCCAGGAAACATAATTGACAATAAAGCTGCCGGCGATTCGCCCCAGGTCTCCGAAAAAGGCGGAATAGCCACCGTATTCGCAGTCAATCAGGCGTGTCTCGCCAGGGGCAATCATAATGTTTCCGGTATGTAAATCCGTATGGCAGATACACTGTTTTCCTTCGTAAAACCGTGTGCCCATATCATGGACCATGGCTTTCAGCTTCCGGTTTGAGGCAATGCGCTGATGGGTTTCACGGGCGCCTGCTTCAAAGGGCCTGTGGGAGTCGAACAGGGCGCAGCTTTCCTGGAACAGCAGATCCAGCAGCAGTTCTTTGGCTTCCTGTGCGTCAAAAAGCTGTTCCCACTGCCTTTTCGTTTGGGCATCCAGATAAAGGTCTGAAGTAAAAAACAGCATTTCAGCCAGAAAGGCTCCGATTCGTATTCCAAAATCGGGGAACTGCTGCCGGTCGGTGAGCTGGAACCGCATATTTCTCAGATGGCTCAGATCTTCCATGCAGATAATGCCCTGTTCGGTATCCTGAAAATATACCTCCGGAGTAATTCCGGGGTAAATCACGTTCATGAGCACCATGGCCCGCACTTCCTTGGCGGTGCGGCCTCTGGCGGTGGGGCGCATGACACCCTCATGCTTCATCAGTGCCAGCACATAAGGCATAACCTGTTTGAAAATCAGGGATTTTCTGGTATGGGTATCCTTTATCTGATAAATCAGGTTCACCAGCCCTTCCGTGTCGTCGCTTCCGGAAGCAAGAGTTCTGATACTCAGTTTCGCGTCAGCCGGAAACAGGCCATGGTTTTTCACATAGCGTTCTGCTTCCTGTTCTGTAAATTCTCTGATTTTATTCATAAGGATACCTCCTGTTTCGGGCTGTCCGTTTTGTTCTGTATATTATACCATAAATAACCGTAAAAGCAATCATAACGGCAGTATCTGACTCGGAATTCAGAGGAGGAATTCCATGTAATTCTATGAGGAGTGTGGTATAATAAAAGGAACTATTTATCGAAAGAGTTGAAATTTTGAGATACGAAGATTTACTTTTAAAGCAGCCTTTGGAATCTGCAACATATAAAGAAGATTCAGAATTTGTTATTACTCAGGTCAGAAAGATTCTTGACAGACAAAAAGAAACAGGTGATGATAAAATTATAATAAATCAGAATTTAAAAATGGGTCTGCCTCTTGAAAATATTAATAAAATAGCCGGCCCCATGATGGAAGCCTGGGCGGATGAAGTGTTTGCAGGAATCAGAGACAACATGGATAATGATTATCATCTTATTAATGTGGAAGCCCAGGAACGTCTGGGAATGGCGGATATTATTTTACAGTTCAGAAAAGGGAATACAGTTCTGACAGGAAATGTGGATGTGAAAGCCACGGCGGATGATATTCCGAACAGTGGTAAGGGACCGAATATTACAAGTTTTAGCAGGATACGGACTGCATATGTGAGAGATCCGGATTTTATGTTTGTTATTCTTTCCATAAAACACAAGGTATATGTACAGAAAAATGCAGGTACGGGTTTAATGGATGGAATTATGGAAGTATCAGACTATAACGTATATGATTTGAAGTTTATCAGTGACGCAGATATAAATTATAATCCCGCTTTGGGAACAGGGCAGATACAGATAAAAGATATCCATTATGTTTCTTATCAGTACAGAACCACATGGGAAATGTGCCAGCTACTGGATTATAAATATTTGCACAGCAGTCGGAGAACGATAGAAGATTTTTACAGGGAGGCGTCAAAAAACGGATGGATAAAATAGATAATCAGTTTTTAATTACAGGAGATGCTATCAGAAAATTACAGGAGTTACCGGATAAATCCATTGATTTGGTTGTGACGGATCCACCTTATAATCTGAATAAAAATTATGGAAATAGTCAGGACAGGCTTGAATTTGATGAATATATAGAATTTAGTAAGAACTGGATTTCAGAATGCAGCAGAGTATTAAAGGATAATGGAAGTATATATGTTTTTATGGGAATGAGATATATTTCATATATATATGAAATACTGGAAAGAACGTTTGGATTTGTATTTAATGGATGGATTACATGGTATTATACTCAGGGCGTGGGAAAAACGAAAGGGTTCAGTCCCAGACATGATGATATTTTGTACTTTACAAAGAATACAAAAAATTTTACGTTTAATCTTGACGATATAAGAGTACCACAGAAATTTTACAGAAGCGTAAATAATATGCGCGGAGCGAATCCGGGAAATGTGTGGGAATTTTCCCATATGCATTATTGTAATACGAATCGACAGCGGCATCCCACACAAAAACCGGAAGGGCTTTATGAGCGGATGATACTGGCAAGTTCAAACGAGGGAGATACTGTACTGGATCCGTTTCTTGGATCAGGAACGTCGTTGAGAGTGTGCCAGCAGCTGAAAAGACATGGGATAGGAATTGATAATAATTCAGAATATATTGAAATGGCAAAAAACAGGTTGCTGGAACCTTTTGTCGGATTTGACAGCATGGATGAAAGAATGAGCAGAGTGCCAAATGATTTGAATGATCCGGATATCAGAATAACATATTTATATAATCATATAGAATGGTTTTTAAAAAATCATAAAGACGCTGTTCCCGGATTTCTGGAGGAAGTGAAAAGCAAGTATCTGGTAAAGATGATAGAAACCGGGCAGATTTCAATATTTGATGATTATGGCATCCGGATATAAAGATTCAAAGGAGGAACCAGGATGAGCAGACAACTTTCTGAAATGAGTCTCGAAGAACTGTGGCAGTTATTTCCCATTTTTCTGACAGAGTACAAACCATACTGGAAAGACTGGTTTGAGGAAGAAGCGGCCCTGTTAAAAGAACATCTGCCTGCCGAACAGACGGTCCGTATCAGCCATATCGGCAGCACAGCCATAAAAGGTATTCAGGCAAAGCCCATCATTGACATTCTGGTGGAGATAACAGAAAACAGTGATTTGAAATGGTTTTCCCGGTACCTTACGTCAGCGGGATACCTGTGTATGTCAGAGGAAGAACAGCGTCTGTCCTTCAATAAGGGGTATACGGAACAGGGGTTTGCAGAAAGGGTGTTTCACCTGCATCTGCGCCGGGCGGGAGACAATGATGAACTGTATTTCCGGGATTACCTGAATGCCCACCCTCAGGCTGCCGGGGAATATGTAAAACTGAAACTCAGTTTATGGAAACAGTTTGAACATGACCGGGACAGGTATACCCAGGGAAAGACAGAATTTGTAAAAAAATATACCCGATACGCAAAGGAGCAGGCCCTGAAACAGGCACTGACAGAAGAGGAACAATGTCATGGAGTCAGTCAGGATTTTCCGTATACCAGGAGAAAGCAGGAGGCGTATCTGGAATAATATCAGTTTCAGTGGACATATTCTTTCTGTGCGTTTGGAGGCAATTGTTTCTGCCCGGCGGGGATGTTATTATGAAGTTCCGGAATGAGTCAGACCGGACAGATTATGACAGAAAGAATTGTGGGAGGAGAAAGAAATGACACAGAAACAGAAGTATGCTTCCATCAGCCATGTGTTTCAGACCGTGGAAGAAAAATTAGAAAAGTACCCCAGGATAGCTGAAATATTTCAGAACTGTTACCTCAATACACTGGATACCACGGTGAAATCCATGGATGACGGGACCTTTTATGTGATTACAGGGGATATTCCCGCCATGTGGCTGCGGGATTCCACCGCCCAGCTGCGGCCCTTTCTTCCGGTGGCCGGAAAAGAACCGGCTCTGGGGGAAATTCTGACAGGCCTGTCAAGACGCCAGTTTCAGTATATTCAGACGGATCCCTATGCCAATGCTTTTAATGAGGCGGAGAACGGAAACTGCTGGGAACGTGATATCACGGAGCAGAACGGATGGGTATGGGAACGGAAATATGAGGTGGATTCCCTGTGTTATCCGTTGCAGCTTGCTTACCTGATCTGGAAAAATACCGGACGGGTGGACCAGTTCGATTTGTCTTTTCAGGCAGGAGCCAGAAAAATCCTGCAGGTATTTTGCACAGAGCAGCACCATGAGGAGCGGTCGCCCTACCGCTTTATGCGGCCTGGCACATATTTCAAAGACACCCTTTCCAGGGAAGGAAAGGGAGCTCTGGTAAAATCGGGAGTCGGAATGACCTGGTCAGGATTTCGTCCCAGCGATGATGCATGTACCTATGGTTATCTCATCCCCTCAAATATGTTTGCTGTTGTGGTGCTGGGGTATCTGGAAGAAATTGCAGACATTGTTCTGAAAGACAAAGGGCTGCAAAAAGAGGCGGCCAGCCTGAAAGAAGAGATTTATCAGGGGATAGAAACCTGGGGAGTTGTAAAGACAGAGGAGTTTGGTGAGGTGTACGCCTATGAGACAGACGGCTACGGCCAGTACAGTCTGATGGACGATGCAAATGTACCAAGCCTGCTTTCCATGGAATATCTGGGTTACAGAGGAAACCGGAAAGAGGTTGCCGAAAATACCAGAAAGCTGATTCTGAGCGAGGCAAACCCCTTTTACTATAAAGGCAGCAAAGGGGCCGGTATCGGAAGCTCCCATACGCCGGTAAACCATATCTGGCCCATTGCGCTGGCCATGGAGGGACTGACTGCGGAAACAGAGGAAAGGAAACTGGAAATTCTTCGTATCCTTACGGAAACAGACGGCGGCACAGGCCTGATGCACGAGAGCTTCCATGTGAATGATGACAGAAAATACACCAGAGAGTGGTTTTCCTGGGCAAATGCCATGTTCAGCGAGCTGGTACTGGATTATTGCGGCTGTCCCATACTGCGCTGATGCAACATAAAATTTGTACACCAAATATAGAATCTTTTGAATTGAGAGAAAGACGCCTCCATGATAGGATAAGATTACAAAAAAGACGGATTGTAAGCGGAGGAAGGCATTATGTTTTTGACAGACAGGAAACTGGAACAGCGTATCAGCGAAGCAGAACAGTATCGGTACAGGGACGTTACCCCTTTGAAAAACTTTGAGGCGGCAGAGGAAAGACAGGGTGTGGTGAACCCAAAACTTCCCGTATTTTCGGCCGGACATGTATCCGGTGATGCGGAGTTTGCAGGAGACAGGGAAGACTGGTATACTCTGGAAACAGGAGATACCTGGAAAGGGCGGGATAAATATCTCTGGCTCCACAGAGAAGTGGAAATTCCGGCTGAATGGAAAGGAAAGAAAATTCTGGGTATTTTTGATTTCGGAAATACCGGGGCAGGCAACAATTCCGGTTTTGAGTCCATGCTCTATGTGAACGGAAACATGTATCAGGGAGTGGATGTAAACCACAAAGAAGTTTTTCTGGATGACAGTCTCTGCGGTACTTCCGTGGATCTTACCTTCCGCCTGTGGTCGGGCCTGGAAGGAGGCGGGGTTCCAAAAGAACAGGAACACCGGATTGCACGGGCAGATCTGGCCTGGCTGGATGAAAAGGCAGATGACTTTTATTATCTGGCATCCATGGTATGGCAGACCATAAAAGAACTGGATTCTTCCAGCCCCATACAGCATATGCTGCGGAAATCCCTGGACAGTGCATGCCACTGCATCGACTGGTCCCGGCCAGGCAGTGAAATGTTTTACGAATCACTCCATCAGGCAGACGATTACCTGAATGAAAGCATTGACGGAATGGAGAAAGACTCCATGATCAATGTATACTGTGTGGGTCACACCCATATTGACGTGGCATGGCTCTGGCGGTTAAAGCATACCAGAGAGAAATGCTCCCGCTCATTTTCCACAGTATTTCGTCTGATGGAACTGTATCCGGAGTATATTTTTCTCCAGACCCAGCCGCAGCTGTATGAATATATGAAACAGGAGTTTCCGGAAATTTACGAAAACATCCGCCGGAAGGTAAAAGAGGGACGCTGGGAAGTGGACGGAGGCATGTGGGTGGAAGCCGACTGCAACCTGACCAGCGGGGAATCACTGACCAGACAGATACTCATTGGCAGTAAATTTATCAAAGACGAATTTGACCGGGAAGTGGAATATTTATGGCTTCCGGATGTGTTCGGCTATTCCTGGGCGCTGCCGCAGATTTTAAAGAAGGCCGGGATTCATACGTTTATGACCACGAAAATAAGCTGGAACCAGTATAACCGTATGCCCCATGACACATTCTGGTGGAAAGGGATTGACGGAAGTGAAATTCTGACCCATTTTATTACCACCCCGGAACCCTGGAATGAGCCGGGCTCCTGGTTTTACACCTATAACGGAAAACTGCTTCCCTCCACTGTAAAAGGAGTCTGGGATGCCTACAGCGAAAAACAGGTGAATCAGGATTTGCTGATTTCCTTTGGATTTGGAGACGGAGGCGGCGGAGTCAATCGGGATATGCTGGAATACCGCAGAAGAATGGATAAAATCCCAGGGCTTCCCAATCTGAAAATGTCCACGGCAGGGGAATATTTCCGCAGGCTGCATGACAACGTGGAAGATACGGACCAGTATGTCCACACCTGGGACGGAGAGTTATATCTGGAATACCACCGGGGCACCTATACAAGCCAGGGCTACAATAAACGCATGAACCGTAAAATGGAGCTGTTTTACCGAAAAGCGGAATGGATGACGGTAATGGCGGCTCTTAAGAAAGGAAATCTGGCAGAAAGCAGGCAGGAGAAGCTGACAGAGGGATGGAAACATATCCTGACCAACCAGTTCCATGATATTATTCCAGGCTCATCTATCCATGAGGTATATGAGGACTCCCGGAAAGATTACGGGCTGATTGAAAAAATTGCCGCCGACGTGGTACAGGAAGCCTGCGAGACACTGCTGACCCCGGAAGAAAATACCTATACCGTGTTTAATGATTCCGGGTGGACCGTGTCCCAGATTGTATCTGTTCCCGCAGAAACAGACGGAATCTGCAGAGATGAGGACGGAAACGAACTGGTTTCCCAGAAGGGGCAGGGAGTCATTTATGTGGAAGTAAAAGATGTACCGTCCATGGGAACCAAAACCATTATACTGGAAGAAAAGAAAAAGGATGTGCCCAAAGCAGTATTTTCAGTCCACGGCAGGGAGATTGAAACGCCTTTTTATCAGATTTCCATCAATCAGTACGGACAGATAGGAAAACTCTTTGACAAGACCTGCGGACGTCATGTACTGCCCGAAGGACAGCGGGGCAATGTACTGCAGGTTTTTGAAGATAAACCCCTGGGAAACGACGCATGGGATATTGATATTTTTTATCAGGAAAAAATGCGTGAGATTACAGAGCTTACCACATTTGAAATTACGGAGATGGGGCCCCTGACCATGATTATCCATATGGAATGGAGTTATATGGATTCCTGTATCCGGCAGGATATGGTGCTTTACAGCACCAGTCCCAGAATTGATTTCCGGACAAATGTGGAATTCCATGAGCAGCACCAGCTTCTGAAGGCAGCATTTCCGGTGGATGTACGTTCCACTTACGGAACTTATGATGTACAGTACGGCAATGTAAGACGTCCCAACCACTGGAACACCAGCTGGGATCAGGCCAAATTTGAGACAGTGGCCCATCGGTGGGCAGATTTGTCAGAGCGCAATTACGGGGTGAGCATTTTAAATGACTGCAAATACGGTCACGACATCAAAGACAATGTAATGCGGATTTCTCTGCTGCGGGCAGGAACCCATCCGGATCATCTGCAGGACCAGGGAGAGCATACATTCACCTATGCGTTGCTTCCGCACAAAGGGGATTTTGTGGAAGGAGCAGTGGTAAAAGAGGCCTTCGCTTTAAATGAGCCCATGGAGGTTCTGGCAGGAAAGAGCAGCCTTCCCTGTGACAGTTTCCTGTCCTTTGACAACGATCAGGTAGAGCTGGACGCAGTGAAAAAATCCGAGGACGGGGCATATCTTGTAATCCGGTTCCATGAATATGCAGGCTCCCGGCAGGAAGTAACGGTGAATCCGGGCATTTCCTGGAAAGGCTGGGCTGAGGGTGATTTAAGGGAGCGGCCTGCAGGCCCCTTCAGTCAGGATGAGATTCATCTGTCCCTTCATGCCTACGAGATTAAGACCATCCTGGTGGAAGTGTGACAGAGGTTAAAAAAAATCAGTATCTGTTGATATAAGAAAGGAAGGTGTTTTCCCATGGAAGAATTATTCCGTCTGGAAAAAATATTGGGATTTTGTGAGAAAGTATGCTATTTTGTAATGGTAAACCTGCTGTTTGTGGTTTCAAATCTTCCGGTTCTGCTGTTTCTGGTGTTTGTGGGAGCCAGCCAGATACGGGAATGTCTTCCTTTGTTTCTGCTGTGCCTGCTTCCCATGGCTCCGGCTCTTTCGGCGGTAATGTATGCCATGAACCGGCTCATTCAGGGAACAGAGCGGAGCGGGTTTGCCGACTACAGGAAAGGCTACTGTTCCGATTTCCTGCAGAAGGTGCAGCTGGGAGCAGGGCAGCTGACAGCAGTTCTGCTCTGCTGGACAAATATTGAATTTTTTACGGTACAGGTTCGGATTCTTCCGCTGGCAATTGTGTTTATACTGCTGTTTGCGGGTATCCTTCTGGTTACGCCGAATCTTTATCTGCTGGCCAGCCGTTATGAAATGGGAAATATACAGATTGTAAAGACCGCGGTGACTCTGCTGATTGCAAGGCCCGTGTCCACCCTTGGAAATCTGGCAGCCTTTGCTGTTCTTCTGGCAGCCTTTGAGATTTCAGCAGGGACAACAGTGCTGTTTATGGGCAGCGTCTACGGGTTTCTGATTATGTTTATGAATCAGAGTATCATGCAGAAACTGGAAAGCAGAAATTAAACAGAGACAATCAGGGAATGCAGGAATCTGCATTTCCTTTTTGTGATTTTGCGGCTGATACACAGCTAAGAGGAAAATTATGGAAATAAAAACATCAGGACAGTTATACAGCAAATTATTATATATTGATACGGCAATTTTGTGCTGTGTGGTACTGGTAATGGGCATTTCCTTTTTTACCAGCACCAGAAACCGGTTTCTGGAACAGAACCTGAATTATATGGGAATGATGAGCGAATCTGCCAACGCCTATCTGGAAGAAACCTCTGATATTGCGGAGTATATTCATGAGGATCTGTACAAGTCAAATATGGAATTAAACGACGGGCTCCATTATCTCACAGACGGGCCGGCGGCTTATCAGCAGTATCGGCTGGATACCTATATTGAAAGCAAAATCAGTGTTTACAAAGGCATTGAAACTTTTTTCCTGGACGCTTTCCAGGCTTATCAGAGCCTGCACCGCATTATGCTTTACAGTTATGACAGAGGGGTGCTCACAGAATATACCAGGGACGGAAAAGGCTACCGAAGGTACGGGGATAAAACATTTCTGGAGCATCTGGAGCAGGGGAGCCTGGTGGAGGAAGACTGCTTTTTCTATATAAAAGAAATACGCGACCCCATCAACATGCAGGTGAAGGGCTGTATGCTTCTGGGATTCCAGGGCAGTAAATTTGAACGTATCCGGCAGTATTATTCCAGAGCGGAACTGATGGTATACAGTGACGGAGGAACCATGGTTTTTGATTCCACCGGCAAAAATAAAATAAGTAAAATCATGGCTGAAGAGGAGGCGGGAACACTGGAGCATTTTTTAAATGCTTATACGGAACAGACCAGAACAGGCCGGTACCACACCGTCAGCTATCTGGAAAAAAGCCGGGCGTCCGCAGTACCGGTACCTGTTATTCTGATGATTCTCACCATAGGACTGGCGGTGCTGATTCTGGGAGAAGTATTTGTGCGGTACCACCTGCAGCGCCTTGCAAAAAGGCTGGACCGGATACTGGACGGAATGACAAAGGTAATGGAGGGGGATCTGAACGTGCGTATTCCCTCTGACCGAAACGGAGACGAGCTGGACGTAATTTCCCGGTATTTCAATGAGATGTGCGTCAGGCTGGATGATCATATCAGGAAGCGGTATCTGGCGGAAATCGAACAGCAGAATGCGGAGATGGCGGCCCTTCAGAGCCAGATAAACCCTCATTTTCTGTATAATACCCTGGAGGCCATACGAATGAAAGCCATCTGCAACGGGGACCGGGAGGTGGGGAAAATGCTTTACAGCCTGGCTGTAACCTTCCGTGCACAGATTAAGGAAGCAGATGTAATTACACTGGCCCAGGAACTTCACTACAGCAGGAAATATATAGAGCTGTTTGAGTATCGTTATCCGGGACAGTTTCAGACTGTTGTGGAATGTCCGGAGGAATATCTTAAGACGCCTGTGATTAAATTTGTACTGCAGCCCATTATTGAAAATTATTTTATCCATGGAATCCGGATGAAAGAAAAAGATAATTTTATCCGGATTTCCGTTGAGAAAGAAGAAACATTCCGGATTGTGGTGGAAGATAACGGAAACGGAATGACAAAAGAGGAACTGGCAGTAAAGAACAGGGAACTGGAAGACGACATTATGGAAAAGCAGGCCTCCATTGGCGTTGCGAATGTGAACCGGAGGCTTAAGGCTGTCTACGGCAAAGAATATGGGATTCATATGGAAGCCGGAACCGGAGGAGGACTGCGGGTAATTCTGCGGTTTCAGCCGGGGGAAACTCCTGGCGAGGAACTCCCTGATGAGGAAGCCGGGGAAGAAGTGGAGAACTGAGGGATTTTTACATCTTAAAAGCGGAGGATGGAAGGATGAAGAAGGTAATGATCGTGGAAGACGAGGAACTGATTTTACAGGGAATCCGGAATATTCTGGACTGGGAATCTCTGGGCCTTGAGGTGGTGCATATGGCTCACGACGGTGTGGAGGCCCTGGAAATGTGGGAAAAGGAACCGGTCCACATTGTGGTTACAGATATCAGTATGCCGGAAATGGACGGGCTGGAGCTGCTCCGCAAAATCAGGGAAAAAGAAGAGCAGGTGCGTTTCATCATTCTGACCGGATATGATGAATTTAATTACGCAAGAGAGGCCATTCGTCTGGAAGTGGAAAACTATATCCTGAAACCCATCGACGAGGAGGAACTGGAACGCCAGCTTAGGGAAACTGTGGAAAAACTGGATGAGATGGACCGGAAAAAGATTCAGTACATTGATGAAAAAACACAGTGGATGCACTTTTTAAGAGGCGGGGCAGAGGAAGGAGAGTACCGGCAGTATGCAAAAATGCTGGGGCTCTCTGCCGACTGCGGAACGTATTATGCGGCCCTGATGAAATGGAATATGGATGGCCTGAAGGAGAAAAAAATATCAGATGTGATCGTGGAACTGAAACAGGAAGAAAAACTGAAAATTGTCCATCTGCCGCCGGACAGCCTGCTGATGGTGCTGGAAGGGGAAACCATGGATGAGACAGAAGTGCAGGACTATTTCTCAGAGCTTCAGAATCAGGTGGAAAGCAGGTTTAATGTGATGACCTTTCTCTGTATCGGACCTTCTTTTCAGAGCTTTTCCCAGCTTCCGGAAAGTTACCGGATGGCCGGAAAGCTCCAGAAATATCTGATTCTGGAAGGGTACGGAACGTGTATCAGCCAGCGGCAGATTCAGAACAGGAAAACCGAAGCCCTCAGTATGGATGAAACGCTGCTCAGAAAATTTATTCTGAAAAAAGAAACGGAAGCGGCAGTGGGCTACATGGAAGATCTGTTTATCAATAATATACGGGGAGATGCTTCCGCAGGCTCTCTGTATCAGATGGCAGTAAAAATGGCCATGCTGCTGCAGGAAATAAAAAAAGAATACAAGCTGGAATCAGGCAATTTTCAGGACATAACCGATTTGATTGAGACCATTTTCCGGGCGGACGATATTTATGGAATCCGGACAGCCTTTGTCTCGGAAATCACGGAGATTATCGCCTGTATGCATGAAGAGGATTCCCAGTACACTCCAGTGGTGCGTCAGATTATTGCTGAAGTACAGCAAAATTACAAAGAGGATATGAATCTGAAAACCCTGGCTTATAAATACCATATGAATGCGTCCTATCTGGGACAGATTTTTCAGAAGGAAGTGGGGTGTTCCTTTGCCCGCTATTTAAGCAATACCAAAAACGGAATTGCAAAGGAGCTGATTTTGAATACAAACATGAAAATCAATGATATTGCAAGGCAGGTGGGGTATCCGGATACCAGTTATTTTTACCGGAAATTCAAGCAGTGTTATGGGGTGTCTCCGGCTTCTCTGCGGGAGATGAAAAAATATTAGAAAAAATATGTGGTTTCACTGGCTTTTGCCCGAGCGTGTGTTTTTACATCAGAGGGCAGAAGCCTTTTTTTATCTTATAAAAAACATAACTGTAATTTGTGCAATGAACCTAAAAGTTTTCAACTTTCCATGCAAATTCCACAATGATATAGTAAATATACCAAAAAACATACTGCATATTGACGAACCGGTAAGGAAATATGCAGGAAACAAAGAAGGAGGTTTCAAAGTGAAAGCAAACAAAAAAAAGGCTGTAAAGCCGAAAGGAAATTTTGTAAGCCGGTTGAAAGCAAATAAGGAACTGCTGGTCTTAAGTATGCCGGGCGCAATCTGGTTTCTGTTTTTTGCGTATCTTCCATTATTTGGAATCCTGGTGGCCTTTAAGAAGTTCCGGTTGTCCGGGGACGGATTTTTCTACAACCTGTTTACCAGCGAGACGGTCTGGTTTGACAATTTCAAGTTCCTGTTCAGCAGCGGAGACGCCTTTATAATTGTAAGGAACACCGTGTTGTATAACGCAGCATTTATCGTTCTGGGCGTGGTGATACCGGTAATCCTGGCGTTGCTGCTGAATGAAATCAGGAATAAAGGGATGATGAAAATTTATCAGAGCTCCATGTTCCTGCCCTACTTCCTGTCCTGGGTAGTGGTAAGCTACTGCGTTTTTGCATTCCTGAATCCGGAAAAGGGATATTTTAATGCAATTATACAGCAGTTCGGCGGAGAACCGATTTCCTGGTATGCAGAGACAAAATACTGGCCCTTTATCATTATCTTCATGAGCCAGTGGAAGGGAATGGGCTACAACACCGTGGTTTATCTGGCGTCCATCTGCGGTATTGACAAAACATACTATGAAGCGGCAGTGCTGGACGGAGCCACCAAATGGCAGCAGATTAAGTACATTACGCTGCCTCTGTTAAAACCGGTCATTACCATTCTGCTGATTATGGCAGTAGGAGGAATTTTCAAAGCGGACTTCGGCCTGTTTTATCAGCTGCCCAAGAACTCCGGGCCTCTGTATCCTGTGACAAATGTACTTGATACATACATTTTCCGGGCCCTTAAGACCAGCGGAGAAATCGGAATGAGCGCGGCGGCCGCACTGTTTCAGTCAACGGTTGGTTTTGTCCTGATTATGATTGCTAATAAAATCGTATCAAAAGTGGACAATGAAAATGCATTATTCTGAGAAGGGAGGGAAAATCATGTCTGACAAAAAAATATCCAGAAGGAAAATAGAGAAGCAAATCCGGGCGATTGAGGCGGAAGGATGTAAATATAACCAGATTAAGAAGCCCACAAATGTGCTGTTCAACATATTTCTGGCAGTCCTGTCTCTGATTTGCGTGATTCCGTTTATATTCGTTATCATTATTTCCATTACGGACGAGGAATCACTGGCCATGAACGGATACCGGTTTATTCCGGAAAAATTCAGTCTGTATGCCTACGAGTATATAGTAAGCGCAGGTGAGAATATTCTGAGAAGCTATGGCGTGACCATTCTTGTGACGATTCTCGGAACATTGATCGGACTGCTTCTGACAGGTACCTATGCCTATACCCTGTCCAGAAAAAATTATGCCTGCCGGAAATTTTTTACCACAGTCATCACCATTCCCATGCTGTTCAGCGGAGGTATGATTGCCAACTATCTGATTGTCACAAAGGTAATGATGTTAAAGGATACCATATGGGCGCTGATCCTGCCCCTCTGCCTGAATTCTTTTAATATTATTGTGCTGAGGACCTTTTTTAAGACCAGTATTCCGGATGCGGTAGTGGAATCCGCCAAAATTGACGGAGCTTCAGAGTGGCGGCTGTTTTTCCAGATAGTTATTCCCATGGCGCTGCCGGGACTTGCCACCATTGGGCTGTTCCTGACACTGGGCTACTGGAACGACTGGTTTAACGCCATGATGTACATGGACAACAAAGATCTGATACCACTGCAGTATCTGCTGATTCAGATTGAAAGCTCCATTGACTGGCTGGCCAACAACAAGGCTACCATGGGAGTAGACGGTATTGCGGTGGCGGCGAATATGCCGAAAGAAACCATTAAAATGGCAATTGTGGTAATATCCACATTACCCATTATCTTTGCTTATCCGTTTTTCCAGAGATACTTTGTAAATGGATTGACGGTAGGGGCTGTGAAGGAGTAAGATTAGACAAGGAGGAGAAATCATGAAATTCAGAAAATTTGTATCACTTGGCCTTGCGGCAGTTATGGCAGCGGGACTGCTTGCCGGCTGCGGCGGAAAGAAAGAAACCAATTCCAGCGGAGAAGAAGTGGTGGAACTGACCTGGTGGCAGATTGGAGACGCTCAGAAAGACCAGGAAAAGGTGCTGGAGAAAGTCAATGAATATACCCAGGAAAAAATAGGGGTAAAACTGAAAATCAATACCGCCGGATGGGGCGATTACAACCAGAAAATGCAGGTAGTGGTAAATACCGGAGACGACTGGGATCTGTGCTTTACCTGCTCCTGGGCCAACAATTATTTCCAGAATGCTGACAAGGGCGCATTCCTTGCCCTTGATGATTATATTAAAGACACAGAGATGTACAAAACCATTGACAGCCGGTTCTGGGAGGCAGCCAAAGTACAGGGCAAGACCTACGGTGTCCCCAGTGAAAAAGAAATCGGCAGTATGCCCATGTGGGTGTTTACCAAAGAATATGTGGACAAATACAATGTTCCGGTAGACGAAATCCACAGCCTGGAAGATCTGGAACCCTGGCTGAAACTGATTCATGAAAATGAACCGGATGTGGTGCCCATGTACTTAACCAGCAGCTATTCCGCACCCATCTATATGGATTTGATTCAGGATCCGGTGGGCATTGAATACGGCGATGACAGCCTTACCGTTAAAAATGTATTTGAAACAGAGAAAATGAAATCCACACTGGATACCATGCGGAAATATTATCTGGCAGGTTACATCAACAAGGACGCTGCCACCGCTTCTGATGACAAGTCCATCAAACGTTTTGTAACAAAAGGCGATGGCCAGCCCTATGCAGAACTGGTATGGGGCAAAGACCTGGGATATGAAGTGGTTGCAACACCCATTATGGATACTTATGTGACAAACATCTCCGCACGGGGCGCTCTGACCGCAGTGAACGCTCAGACCAAACATCCGGAAAAAGCAGTGGAATTTCTGAATCTGGTTAATACAGACGAATATCTGAGAAATCTTCTGAACTATGGAATCGAAGGCGAGCACTGGGACAAAGTGGAGATTCCGGAAGAAGAGGCAAAAGCGGCGGAAGGCAAACCTTACGTTTATGAAAATAAAATCAAACTGAATGAAGAAACCAGGAAAAATTACTCGGTTTCCTACTGGGTACAGGGCGGTCTGTTTAATACCTATGTACTGGAAAATGAACCTGTGGACAAATGGGCAACTTTTAAAGAATTTAACGATTCTTCTGTGGAAGCTCCCTCTTTTGGATTCGATTTTGATCTGAATCCGGTCAGCACGGAAGTGGCAGGATTTGGAAATGTCATGGATGAATTTGGAAAATCTCTGTTTACCGGAAGCGTGGATCCGGAAGAATATCTGCCCAAACTGCAGGAAAAACTGAAAGCCACCGGCATTGACAAAGTAATTGAAGAAATGCAGAAACAGATTGACGAGTGGAAGGCAGCAAAAGAATAAAAAATAAAATCAGGAGAAATGCAGCCTGAACAGAAAAGTATTCCTCCGGCTGTCTGACAGCCGGGGGAATATGACATTCAGAGCAGGACTGTTTTTTCCGGAAAACTGAGGTGGAACATGAAAAGAAAGCTGGAAGTATGTGTGGATTCTGTGGAATCTGCGGTAATTGCTCAGGAGGCAGGAGCGGATTGTCTGGAAGTATGTGCAAATCTTTTGATCGGCGGGACGACGCCGGGGGTCAGCCAGTTCAGACAGATCCGTGAAAGGTGCAGGATTCCTCTGCATGTGCTGATTCGTCCGAGATTCGGGGATTTTCTGTATACAGATGAGGAATTTCAGATGCTGGAAGAGGACATCTGTATGTTCCGGGAACTGGGAGCAGAGGGCGTTGTAGTGGGATGCCTGAAGCCGGAGGGAGACCTTGATACGGACAGAATGAGACGGTTAAAAGCATGTGCAGGCCCATTGCGGATGACGCTGCACCGGGCCTTTGACGTTTGCCGGGATCCATATCAGACACTGGAAGAAGCTGTTTCCCTGGGGATTGACACCATCCTCACTTCCGGTCAGGCCCCTGTCTGCATGGAAGGAAAAGAAGTATTGAGAAAACTTCTTGCGCAGGCTAAGGGCCGGATTGAGATTCTTTTGGGCAGCGGTGTAAATGATGGGGTAATCCGCAGTATGACAGAAGAACTTCATGCAGCCAGCTTTCACATGTCCGGAAAAAAAACACTGGACAGCGGAATGATTTACCGAAACGGGCGGGTACATATGGGACTTCCTGCGTTCAGCGAATTTGAAATTCTGCGCACGGACAGAGAGGAAATCAGAAAAGCCCGGCAGGCACTGGATGAGGTAATGTGAAAGGAGGAAATCAGAAATGTTTTCAAAAACACTGTGGGAATATGTCGGAAGGCAATATGACAGCCGTCTCTGGCAGATGGGAAGTTTAAAAGATGAAATCTGCAGGAAAATGGAAGGATGTACACCAGAGGAACAGCTTCTGATGAAATTTTTTTATGGAACCATGCCATTGCGTGATATGGGAGAATATGAGTTCGAACTGTTTCTGGCTTTTGTCCGCCACGGACTTATGCTGCGTGAGACAGCAGAGTGGTGCCGGCAGCTTCCGGAGGAAATATTTTTGCATAATGTCCTGTACTATCGGATTAATTCGGAAAATATTGAGGACTGCCGGCCTTTCTTTTATGAACAGCTCAGGGAGCGGATACAGGGAAAGACCATGGAAGAGGCAGTGCTGGAGATAAACTACTGGTGTGCGGAAAATGGGACATACGAGGCTTCTGATTTCAGGACCATATCCCCTCTGACCATGTACCGGTCCGGAGCGGGCAGGTGCGGGGAGGAATCTACCTTTGCGGTAACAGCTTTCCGCAGTGTGGGAATTCCTGCAAGACAGGTGTATACGCCCAGATGGGCGCACTGTGACGATAATCATGCCTGGGTGGAGGTTTATGTGGATGGAGACTGGCATTTTCTGGGAGCGTGTGAGCCGGAAGCAGTGCTGGATAAAGGATGGTTTTCCAATGCTTCCTCCAGAACCATGATGGTTCACGCAAGGGAATTTTCAGATTACGGCAACCAGGAATCCTGTTTCCGGCAGGGAGAAATGCCCTGCTATAACAATGTAACGTTCCGGTATACGGAAACCGTAGAATTTAAGATAAAGGTGACAGAGCCGGACGGCACTCCGGCAGAATATGCCAGAGTCTTTCTGGAACTTCTGAACAGCGCCGAGTATGGCAGTATGGCGGTGCTGACAGCAGATGAGGACGGAACTGCGGCATTGCGCACAGGAATGGGAACCGTTCACCTGTGGGCAGTCCGGGGAGAAAAAACAGCGGAAGCACTGATTGATACCAGGCAGCAGGATAAGGTTCTGCTTACTCTGACAGAAGAACAGGGCCGTACTGGCGTCTGGACAGATATTGACATAAAGGCGCCTGAGGAACAGATACCTGGCAGGACTGTTCCCACCAGAGAGCAGAAAGCCAGGAACCGCCAGCGGATTCAGGCAGCGGCAGTTCTGCGGGCGGAAAGGATACGCAGTTATTACAGAGAAGAACTGGCAGAAAAATATCCGAAGGAACAGGAACTTCTGCGCCTTGCAGCAGGAAATTTTGACCAGGTGTACCAGTTCCTTGCAAAGGATGACAACCCGGACCGGGCAGGTCTTTTGCACAGCCTGAGCAGGAAAGATTACAGAGATGTCAGGGCAGATGTGCTGGAACATCATTTGCAGTATGCGGGAAAATACCGTTCTGAATGGGAAGAAAAGGGGAAACCTGATGTGTATGAAAAGTACATTCTCTGTCCGAGGATATTTTATGAAGAACTGACCTGTTACAGGCAGGAGCTTTCCGGGTATTTCAGTGAAGAAGAAAAAGAACGTTTCCGGGAACATCCAAAGACCCTCTGGAATTATATCCAGGAACACATTCATTACGAGGAAGCATATGATTACAGGACGATTTTTTCCACGCCCCTGGGTACGATGAAACTCCGGTTTGGCAACCTTATGAGCCGGAAAATCCTGTGTGGGGCTATTCTGCGCACCCTGGGAGTTCCGGCCCGTATCAGCCAGGCAGAACAGGAAGTGGAAGTTTATCAGGAAGATAAGTTTGTGAAAATATCAGGAACCGGGGAGGAAGAGAAATCATCGGAGCGGGTAACCCTTACCCTGAAACGGAAACCGGAAGAGAACTGGAACTATTATCAGAACTGGACCATCGGACAGTTTCAGCAGGGAAATTTTGTCACCCTGGATTATCAGGGACTGGAGTTTGATACGCTGGAACAGAAGCTGGAACTGGAGCCTGGATCCTACCGGATACTCACTGCAAACCGGCTGCCAGGAGGAGACCAGCTTGCAGCGGAATACAGATTCTGTCTGGAGCCGGGATGTCCTGGAGAAGTGGAATTATATATGCGTGCCGGACAGCCGGAGGAGCTGCTGGTATCAAGACAGCTGGATGATTTTGAACTCCGGGAGGAGGGCGGCATGACCACTGCTTCTGCGCTGACTGCCCAGGGCGTACATATTCTGGCATTTCTGGAACCGGGGGAAGAACCCACAGAGCATGTACTGAATGAAATGTATCAGCTTCGGGAAAGTTTCCGGGCCATGGAGACGGGAATCTGTTTTGTGGTGCGGGATGAGCACATACAGAAAACCCCGGCTTTCTGGCAGGTGACAGAGGCATTTCCGGAAATAAAAGTGGTTGCCGGAGATTTTGACGAACTGACGGAACCCCTGGCACGGAGAATGTATACGGATCCGGAAAAACTTCCGCTGCTGCTGATTGTAAATCCGGGATTGCAGGCAGTTTACGGAAGCAGCGGCTATCAGGCCGGGAGCGTGAGCCTGATGCTGGAACTGCTGAAAGTAAACGGAAAATGATGTTATGAATTTAATATATATTTCACGGAAAATGATGTTGTGAATTTTATATGTTTCACGGAAAATGATGTTGTGAATTTTATATGCATTTCAGGAATTTAAGAGTAATTGTATTGGAAAGGTGAAATCACGGAAACCATGGAGAAGAAAAATTTACTCAGCCATGTGGGAACCATGCAGCAGCTTATGTATGCACGCCCGGTAACTTATGAAGAGGGCAGAGCCAGGGGCATGAAAGCATATCAGGTGAAAAACGGCCCGCTGGAATTTACGGTGATGGCAGACAAATGTATGGACATTGCAGAAGCATCCTTTCAGGGGCATAATATCAGTTTTCTGTCAAAACCAGGGCTGATGGGCAGAAATCATTTTGATACCGGAGGGGAAGAAGCCCAACGCAGTATTATGGGCGGTCTTCTGTTTACCTGCGGCCTTGAGAATATCGGTGCGCCCTGCAGGATAGAAGGAAAAGATTATCCCATGCACGGAAGGATACGCACCACGCCGGCAGAGCATGTGGGAGCAGACGCCTGCTGGAAGGGAGAAGATTATACGCTGACCTTAACCGGAGAACTCCGGGAGGCGGAGCTGTTCGGAGAAAATCTTGTGCTTAGGAGGAAAATTACCACCGTATACGGAGAACACAGGATTTGTATTGAAGACAGGATTTCCAATGAGGGATTCCGGACGGAGCCCATGATGCTGCTGTATCATATCAATGTGGGATATCCTTTCTTATCTGAAAAATCCAGGATTGTGCTGCCCACCCGAAAGGTGCAGCCCAGGGATGGAGTTTCGGCCGCCCATATCCAGGATTACAGTAAAATGGAGCCCCCCAGGGATAATGAGACGGAATATGTATTTCTTCATGAAATGGCGGCAGATTCAGAGGGAAATACCTTTGGGGCGGTGCTCAATGAAGAACTGGGAACTGGCCTGAAAATAGAATACAATCTGAACGAACTGCCGTATTTCATGCAGTGGAAATCCATTGCATCCGGGGACTATGTGGTGGGCCTTGAGCCTGCCAACTCCAGTGTGTACGGAAGAACGTACCATTTCAGAGAACACAGCCTGCACACACTGAAACCTCTGGAAACGGAAGTTACACATCTTACCCTGAAGTTTCTGACAGGGGCGGAACTGGAGCAGGTAAAAGAAGAGGCGAATAAACTGCTGGAAACCTGATGCTGCGGGAAAATCTGCAGTACAAAACGGTCAGTCACAGCTATTAATTGTAAGGAGAGGAAAAAGAAGATGAAACGTTCAAAAATAAATGCGGAAATCAGACATATGGAAGAAATCATTCAGGCACATGGATTTGAAATTCCGCCCTTTTGCAAATGGTCGGCAGAGGACTGGAAGACAAAAGGGGCAGAATACAATGAAATCCGGGACAATATGCTGGGATGGGATATTACGGATTACGGGCTCGGAAAATTTGATGAAGTGGGATTTTCCCTGATTACCATCCGCAACGGTAATCTGAAAATGGATCAGTACACCAAAACCTATGCGGAAAAACTCCTCCTTGTGAAAGAAGGACAGATGGCGCCCATGCATTTTCACTGGAATAAAATGGAAGACATTATCAACCGGGGAGGCGGAAATGTACTGATTACCGTTTACAATTCCACGGAAGACGGAAAGTTTGCGGATACGGACGTGACGGTCAACTGCGACGGACGGGAATTTACGGTTCCGGCAGGTACAAAAGTAAAGCTGACGCTGGGAGAAAGCATTACCATTTATCCATACATGTATCATGATTTCCATGTGGAGGAAGGAAGCGGAGACGTGCTTCTGGGAGAAGTGTCCATGTGCAACGATGACGAAAACGATAACCGTTTTTATGAGCCCATCGGACGGTTCCCGGAGATTGAGGAAGATGAAGCGCCCTACCGCCTGTTGTGCAACGAATATCCGAAAGCAGAGTGAGAAGGAGAACCGCATTGATACAGCAGAAATTAAATAATAACTGGCAGATGCACGGGCCGGGGGAACCCTTAAGGCCCGCAGCTGTTCCGGGGACGGTCTATACGGATCTGCTGCGCAGGGGGGAGATGGAAGACCCTTTCTGGAAAGACAATGAAATCCGTGCGCTGTCCCTGATGGAAAAAGATTATGAGTATGTGACGTGTTTTGACGCGGAAAAAGAACTGCTGGCCAGCAGCAGAATTCTGCTCCGTTTTGACGGGCTGGACACCATTGCTGATATTTATCTCAACGGTACCCAGGTGGGGGCGGCATATAATATGCACCGTATCTGGGAATACGATGTGACCCATATCCTGAAAGAGACAGGAAATGAGCTGAAAGTCCTCCTTCATTCCCCCCTTAAATTTATCCGGGATGCATTTGCAGAATGCAGGACCCTTGGCTCCGAAGACGCCATGGACGGCTTTGTCCACATCCGGAAAGCCCACTGTATGTTTGGCTGGGACTGGGGCGCCCACCTGCCGGACGCAGGTATTTTCAGGGAAGTAACTTTGCTGGGTATCACCGGCGCCAGACTGGACAGCGTCTATATCCGGCAGGAGCATACGGACGGAGAGGTCAGCCTGCAGTTTCAGGTGGAAGCAGAACGGGAACAGGCAGTATCAGCCCATGGCTGTGCTGTGGAAAAAATCTCTGTGAAAAACTCCGGTGGGGATGAAAATCCCGGCAGCCCAGGGGTTGCTTATACGGTGGAACTCACCACGCCGGAAGGGGAAACCCGGACATATTTCGATTCTCCGGCAGAAATTCATATTACCAGTCCCAGTCTCTGGTGGCCTAACGGGTATGGAGAGCAGCCTCTTTATCAGGTAAAAGTAACGTTGTATGCAGAAGGGACTGCTGTTGATGTGTGGGAAAGAAAAATCGGTCTTCGCACCCTTACCGTGAAAACAGAAAAGGACGAATGGGGCGTGGGATTTGCCCATGAAATCAACGACATTACCATATTTGCCATGGGGGCCGACTATATTCCGGAGGACCATCTGCTGGGCCGGGTAACGCCGGATACCACCAGAAAGCTGCTGGAACAGTGTGTGGCGGCAAATTATAATGCCGTCCGGGTGTGGGGCGGCGGATATTATCCGGAAGACTGGTTTTATGATATCTGTGACGAGCTGGGGCTGATTGTCTGGCAGGACTTTATGTTTGCCTGTGCCGTTTATGAACTGACGCCGGAATTTAAGGAAAATATCCGTCAGGAATTTGTGGATAATGTAAAACGCCTCCGCCACCATCCCTCTCTGGGCCTGTGGTGCGGCAATAATGAGATGGAAATGTTTGTGGAAGAAGGACATCACTGGGTTACGAAAAAGACAGAGGTGCGGGACTATATCCTCATGTATGAGCAGCTGATCCCGGAGGTGCTTAAGATACACGATCCCCAGACCTTTTACTGGCCTGCAAGCCCTTCTTCCGGAGGAGCTTTTGATGAGCCGAACAGCCCGGACAGAGGAGATGTGCATTACTGGAGCGTGTGGCATGGAAACAGGCCTTTTTCCGAATATCGGAAATACTTTTTCCGCTATGCGTCAGAATTTGGCTTCCAGTCCCTGCCTGCCAGAAAAACACTGGAAACCATCACCGACGATCCCAGGGATATGAACCTGTTTTCCTATGTGATGGAAAAGCACCAGAGACAGTACGGGGCCAATGGAAAAATCATGAATTATCTCCAGCAGACCTATCTCTATCCTTCGGATTTTAATACGTTAATCTATGCGTCCCAGCTTCTGCAGGCTGACGCCATCCGGTATGGGGTGGAGCATTTCCGGAGAAACCGGGGCCGCTGCATGGGAGCCATTGTCTGGCAGCTAAACGACTGCTGGCCGGTGATTTCCTGGTCCTCCATTGATTACTGCGGCCGCTGGAAGGCTCTGCATTATATGGAAAAACGGTTTTTTGCACCTCTGATGATTTCCTGTCAGGAAGAGGGAATGATGACAAAGGAAGCCGATATGAACCGGGAGCATTTTGTATTTGAAAAGTCCATCCGCTTAAATGTTGCAAATGAGACCAGAGCAGACCAGCAGGTGGAGGTATTCTGGGAAGTAAGAAATGCCGCGGCAGAGGTTCTCAGAAGGGGTGAAATCCGTCAGGTGCATGTTCCGGCCCTTACCAGTGTCTGGCTTGAGAAAGTGATGCTGCCGGAAACGGACATATTTTCAGAGTATGTGAGTTTTGGAATGAGACAGAACGGAAAAGTCATATCTGAGGGAACCGTGATTTTCTCTTATCCCAAATACTTCCGCTATGAAAATCCCCGCCTTTCCTTCCGGCTGGAAGAGGACGAAATCATAATATCCGCAGACGCTTATGCAAAAAGCGTGGAAATACGGAATGAACAGGAAGACTTCATTCTTTCGGATAATTATTTTGACATGAACGCAGGAGAGAAGCGGGTAAAAATTCTTTCCGGAGAGCCTCAGGGAATCCGGTTGAGAAGCGTGTATGATATCAGGTAAAATCTGCCGGTATTCAGTTGAATACCGGCTTTTTTCATGATACAATTTATTAAATTATATTTTTAATTATGTAAAATTCTTCCTGTTTTTGTAAAAGTTTGCTATGGAAAGGAGATTAGAATGAAAAAGGCATATCTGCGCGCACTGTTTCTGATGGTCTGGCTGCTGCTGATTCCCCTGGCAGGAAATTTTGCAGGAATGGAAGCTCAGGCAGCTTCCGGGGAGAAGCCGGACAATATGGAATATACCTTTGCTTCCATAAATGGGTGGGAGGTTTCTACCAAAACAGAGATGGGAAAAGTCACAGTGCTTGTATTTGGATACACAACCTGTGGGAATTCCCAGGCTACCATCCGGAATATTGCAAAAAGCGACTGGGTAAGCAGTGCGGGAATACGGGTGGTTTTTGCAGAAGCTAATAAAGCCTCTCAGGAAGCGGTGAAAAATTTTGCCGCAACATACGGGAATGAGCATATTCTGTTCTGTTATGATGGAGGGAGCAGTATATGGGACGCCGCGTTTGAATATTATGACCTTGGCGTTCTCAATGAGGGGGCAGGAGCCGGATTCCCTTTTACGGTTCTGATTGACGGGAACAATAAAGTTCAGAAGGTACTGACCGGATATCAGACAGCAGACGGAATTCTGAAAGAGATCAGAGCCTTTGCCGGTGAGAATTATGAGGAAACCAATCCAAAGGTCACTGTGGATATCAGCGGTACGGAGCATTATTCCTATGCAAATGAAGTGCTGGCGCTGGTTAATCAGGAACGTGCCAGGAGAGGACTTGGGGCCCTGAAACAGGACCAGGCCCTGACAGAGGTTGCCATGCAGCGGGCGGCGGAACTGGCCATGTATTACAGTCACACCAGACCGGACGGGACGAAGTGTTTTACCGCCACTGACCGGGGTACCCGCAGAGCGGAGAACATAGCGGTTGGTTATCCTTCTCCCCAGGCTGTAATGGCGGCCTGGATCAGTTCCCCAGGCCATCTGGCCAATATCACGGATTCGGAAATGACCAGCATTGGAATCGGCTGCTTTCAGGACAGCGGAGGAATCTGGCACTGGGTACAGTTTTTTGACAATGCACAGGCGTCAGAGACGTCTCTTTCCGGAACCAGACAGGTAACCAGGGGCATTTCCATACGGAAATCTCTGCTGCATCTGCAGCCAGCGGCAAATCAGGCCTTTGTATGCAAAGATAAGGGAACGGCAGTTTCCATGGATATTTATCATGCAAATGAACTGTTTGAGGCCAGTAAGCCGAAGCTCGCGGCTTCCGGTTTTGATTTTGTCAGCAGTAATCCTGCGGCGGCAACGGTTGACGCCGGCGGAATGATTACCGTGCAGGGGCCGGGAACCGCCGTAATCACTGCCTCTGTAAAGGGAGACACTTCCTGTACTGTGACAAAGACCGTCACAGTGGCGGACCATGTATATGTTGCCAGCAAAGTGGAGCCCACTTATACGGAGGAAGGTTATACCCTGCACACCTGTTCTGTCTGCGGAGACAGCTATAAGGATTCCATTGTTCCAAAGCTGGAGCAGCCTCAGAATTCCGAGAAAGATATTTCCGATGTGACCGGTCTTAAGGCCTCGTCCGGGGCCACCAGTATCAAATTGAGCTGGAAGAAGGTTTCCGGCGCGGAAGGGTACCGGATTTATCAGTATTCCGGGAAAAAATGGGAGAAGCTGGCAACGGTAACCTCCGGCCGAACTTCCTGTACTGTGAAAAAGCTCAGGTCTGCCACCGGTTATCGGTTTGCAGTAAAGGCGTACCGGACCGTAAATAAAAAGCAGGTGTTCAGCAAGTCCTACACTTCTCTGTATACTGCCACAAATCCGGCAGATGTGAAGTTTAAAGTAACGGCCGGGAAGAAGAAAGCTGCTGTAAAATGGGATAAGGTGCCCAGGGCTGACAAATATATCGTTTCGTATAAGACCGGGACAAAAGGTTCCTGGAAGAATCTGAAAACCACAAAGAGCCTCCGTTATACCAGGAAGAATCTGAAATCCGGGAAGACGTATACTTTTGCAGTGAGAGCCTGCAAAGTTTACCGGGGAAAAACTTACACCAGCAGTTATCAGGGGAAAAAAATAAAAATTAAGTAATTGACAAATATTAGCAGACATGTTTTAATAGAACGTAGAAATCAGATAAAATAAAAGAAAGCGAGGTAAGATCATGATTAAGTTAGCACAGAAGAACAGAAATAATTTCACAGAGACAACTTGCAGATTTACCTCGGTGACTGTAGACAGGATTCCACATTAATTTCAGGGAAAGATATGCACATGTATCGGATGTGCCTGAAGAATGAAATAGCAGTGGATTTGTATGTGCAGAGTGCGTACAGATAACAGGAAGACAGAAACCCCGTGGGTAAAGCCCACGGGGTTTTTTTATCTTAAAAGAAAGACCTTGCCACGCTAATGCGTGAAAATGTTTTCTTACAGAATAAAAAGTTCTTATCGCACTGCGGCGAATCTGAAGTATGTCACAGGGACTCGAATCAGTATGAAAACTGTCACCGGGAGACATCTGGGAAAGGAAAGATTATGAAGAAAATACTGAATTATATCGCCCATTACTGGTATGCGTATCTGTTTGCCATTTTCTGTATGGTGACAGCCATTGTGCTGGATATGCTGTATCCGGTAATCACCAAAAGTATTGTGGATGATGTTATCATTCAGGGGAAAATGGAGCTTTTGGGCGGACTGCTTACCATGATAGTGATTATCGGGGCAGGCCGGAGTCTGGGCGGTTATCTGAAAGAATTTACCTTTGATGCGGTAAGTGTTAAGATTGCAGCCAGACTGCGGAAAGATTTGTTTGCCCATATTGAAGGGCTCTCCATGGATTATTTTGACGACACCAATACGGGAGAGCTGATGGCGCGGGTAAAAGATGATGTGGACGCGGTCTGGAATGCACTGGGGTATGTGGGAATGCTGGCCATTGAGGTGGTCATCCACATTTCCATGGTGCTTTACTGTATGTTTACCCTGAACTGGAAACTGGCTTTTCTGCCCCTTGGAGTAATGATACTGATGGGAATTACCGCTGTTTTCATGGAGCGGAAACTGGATAAGATTTATGAATCTATCAGTGAGGAGAATGCCAGGCTCACCACCATTGCAGAGGAAAACCTGGCGGGGGTACGCACCGTAAAAGCCTTTGCACGGGAAAAGTTTGAGATTAAAAAATTTCTTTCCCACAACCGGCAGTATTATGATCTGAATATGCAGCAGGCAAAAACACTGGTACGGTTTTATCCGGTGTTTCAGTTTACCGGAAAGCTGCTGCCGGTGGTAATGGTGATTATCGGCGGAGTTCAGGTTATCCACGGGGAGATGACGCTGGGTACGCTGGTGGCGTTCTCCGAGTATTGCCGGAATATTGTGTGGCCCATGGAAATGCTGGGATGGCTGACCAATGATCTGTCTTCGGCCGTTGCTTCCTGTAAAAAAATCAATAAAATTTATCAGCAGAAATCTTCCATTACAGAGCATGAAAATCCCGTGGTACTGGAACAGGTAAAAGGAGAAATTTCCTTTGAGCATGTATCCTTTGCCAGAGGGAACCAGAAAATTCTGGAAGATGTTTCCTTTACGCTGCCGCAGGGGAAAACCCTTGGGGTGATGGGGGCTACCGGGGCCGGAAAGACTTCCATGGTAAACCTGCTGATGCGCTTTTTTGATGTGAAAGAAGGAAGTGTGAAGCTGGACGGTGTGGATGTGCGGGAACTGTCTCTGGCACAGCTTCGCAGCAGTATCGGAACCGTTATGCAGGATGTATTTCTGTTTTCTGATACTATTTCCGAGAATATCCGTATGGGCAAACGGGTGGCTCTGGACAGTTCAACCATGGTCCATGCCGCCGGGCTGGCTCAGGCCAGAAAATTTATAGAAAATATGCCGGAGACCTATGAGACCATTATCGGGGAGCGGGGCGTGGGATTGTCCGGCGGCCAGAAACAGCGTATCAGTATTGCAAGAGCCATTGCAAAACGCAATCCGGTGCTGATTCTGGACGATTCCACCTCAGCTCTGGATATGGAGACAGAATATGAGATTCAGAAGGCCCTGGACACACTGGATACCACGAAAATTATTATTGCTCACCGGATTTCCGCAGTACGCCGGGCAGACGAGATTATTTTTCTGGAGGACGGAACCATAAGAGAGCGGGGAACCCATGAGGAACTGCTGGCGAAACAGGGCCTTTATTATGACACTTATGTGGCTCAGATGGGCACAGCGCCGGGGCAGGCCTGATGTGTTTCTTCCCCAGGATACATTGCCGCTTTGATAAGTGAAAGTGTTTTCCTGCGAGAGGAAACCTGGAGAGGCAGACAGAAACAGACAGAAAGCAGGTGTGATTTTGGCAGTTAATTCTTATAAAGTGGACGAACAGCTTGAGGGTATCGGGAAAAAGGAGACGCTCAAAAGGCTGTTTGCCTATTTGTTTCAATATAAACTTCAGGTGGCCGGAGTGCTGGTCTGTATGATTATCACCGTTGTGATTTCCCTGATTAACCCTCTGATTATTGAAGAGGCAATCGACGTATACATTGCCCGAAAAGATATGGAGGGGCTGGCCAGGCTGGCAGCGGTTACCCTGATGATCAACGTGATTTTTATTGTTATGGTAAAGGTGCGTATGTATGTGATGGCACGGATTTCCAATCAGATTCTGCTGGAAATCCGGCAGGAGCTGTATGAGCATATCCAGACACTGTCCTTTTCTTTTTTTGACAGCCGTCCCACCGGAAAGATTCTGGCGCGGGTCATCGGGGATGTAAATTCCCTGAAAAATGTGCTGGTCAACGCAGTTACCACTCTGATTCCTGATTTTATTACCATCTGCGGCGTGGTGGTGATTATGGTAGTGAAGGACTGGCGCCTTGCGCTGGCTTCCTTAAGCAGCATTCCGGTAATGGCGGCGGCAATCTGGTTTATCCAGAAATTTTCCCATGCCCGCTGGCAGATTTTCCGGAAGAAAGGCTCCAATCTGAACGCCTATGTTCATGAGGGCATTGCAGGAATGAATGTGGTTCAGAGTTTCCATGCGGAACATGAAACACAGGATATTTTTGCAGGTCTGGTGAAAGAGCATGAACAGTCCTTTATCAGGGCGGTGCGGATTTCAGATATGTTCGGCGGGGCCATAGATTTCTGCTGGGGTATCGGGGCCATGATTCTCTACTGGGTGGGAATTCAGATGATTGGCGGTGAATATGTGAGTATTGGTATGCTGGTGGCTTTCGGCACCTATATCAATATGTTCTGGAATCCGGTGATGAACCTGAGTAATTTTTACAATCAGGTGATTACCAATCTGACAGCGGCAGAGCGTATTTTTGAAATTCTTGACACGAAGCCGGATATTTTTGACAATTCGGATGTACAGGAACTGCCGGATATTCAGGGAAAAGTGGAATTTGAGCAGGTGTCCTTTACTTATGATGAGGGAACTCCTGCGGAAACAAAAGTGCTGGAAAATGTAAGTTTTCAGATTCAGCCGGGAGAGACCATTGCTCTTGTGGGTCCTACCGGAGCGGGAAAAACCACCATTGTGAATTTAATCAGCCGCTTTTATGATATCCAGAAAGGGAGGATTCTCGTTGACGGACACGATATTCAGAAGGTGTCCATGGAAAGTCTGCGGCGGCAGATGGGTGTGATGACACAGGAGAATTTTATTTTCCAGGGAACAGTCAGAGAAAATATTCTCTATGGCAATATGGAAGCCACAGAGGAGGAAATCATTGCGGCCTCAAAGGCGGTCAATGCCCATGAATTTATTATGAAGATGGAAAAGGGCTATGATACTGTGTTAAAAGAGCGCGGAGCGGGACTGTCCATCGGCCAGCGCCAGCTGATTGCATTTGCCAGAACTATGGTGAGTATGCCGAAAATCCTGATTCTGGACGAAGCTACTTCCAGTATAGATACCCACACGGAGATTCTGGTGCAGAAAGGGATTGAAGCGTTGCTGAAAGGACGTACCAGCTTTGTTATTGCCCACAGGCTGTCCACCATACAGCGGGCAGACCGGATTTTTGTCATTGATAAAGGAGGTATCCTGGAACAGGGCAGACCGGCGGAACTGATGGAGAAGAAAGGCCATTATTATAATCTGTATATGGCCCAGTTTAAGAATGTTTAAGGTTTGCCCTGAGGAGGGCCCGGAGGGCTGGCAGAAGTGGCCGCCTGTGTTGGGAGGAGATAAAAATGCGCGTGGCAGTGATCGGATACAGCGGCAGCGGGAAATCTACCCTTGCAAAATATTTGGGCGAGAAATTTCAGATTCCTGTTCTGCACCTGGACAGGGTGCACTGGCTTCCCGGCTGGCAGGAGAGAAGCAGAGCGGAATCAGCAGAGATTGTGAAACAGTTTCTGGATGAACATAAGTCCTGGGTGATTGACGGGACTTATTCCGCTCTGGAATATGAAAGACGTCTGAAGGAAGCAGATACCATTGTTTTAATGGATTTCAGACGTCTTTCCTGTTTCTTCCGGGCCTGGAAACGGTATGTTCAGAACCGGGGAAGAACCAGGGATTCCATGGGAGAGGGATGCGTGGAACGGATGAACCGGGAATTTATCTGGTGGCTGCTTCACAGGAAGAAGAGCCAGAAGGAACGGTATCGGAAGGTGCTGGAGCAGTACGGATACAAAACCGTTGTGATTCGCAGCCAGAGAGAACTGGATAAGTGGATGAAAGAGTTTGTCGGAAACTGTTGAAAGGGCAAAATTTGTTGCTGAAAGCGGCGATAAATCGGAAATAAGTGGACAGGTATTGTGCCAGTGAAATTATCTGGCCGGACACATTTGTGTTGTGTAAATTGTGTATCATCCCACAGTGTTTTGAATAATTTGTGAAAATACTTTACGAAAGGTGATAATAGAGATATAATTATATCAAAAAAATGATACGAGGTGATATGGATGATCATAAAAGCATCAGCGTCATTAAGAAATGATTACACAACGATTTCTAATATGGCAAAAGAAACAAAAGAGCCAATATATATTACTAAAAATGGTGAGGGTGATCTGGTTCTTATGAGTATAGAGGCTTTTGAAAGGCGGGAACAGATTTTACAGCTCCGCGCGAAGGTTTTTCAGGCAGAACAGGAGCGGATTGAAGACTGGTATCTGGTTCAGTTTGGCGTGGAAACAGCTTTGAAAATAAGTGACCATATATTGAACGTAACAGAACGTTTGGGGGAGTTTCCGGATTCAGGTTCTTTAACACCAGATGAATGGCTGAATCAGCAGGGATACAGAATGGTTATATGTGATAAGCATGTTGTCATTTATAAGCAGACTGGCACAGTGGTTTATATTTACCATATCGCAGACACCCGGACAGATTATACGAAATTGTTCCGTCAGTGAAGTAAAATATGTATTGTAATCCTATAGTTGCACCACGAAATGTTTGAAGAAATAATTTCACGAGGATAGAAATTGGATTTATAATTATTTAGTGGCGACACTTTGGCAACAGAAAATTAGTAAGCCTAAATATAGTATATAATTGAAATATAAACTCGGCAATTAGTCATAGAAAGTTAAACAAAATAGATTAAAAAACAAACTGGATTTGCCGAATCTGAATTATGTTTTGTAGCCGCCGCAGCAGGCTGGTTTTGCGGCAGCTTCCGGAACATCTCTCCTTGTTCTTACAGGGATTTCTGATACTTCCAAAACTGTATGGCGAACCAGAAAAACATTATAAGGTATACCACAAACAGGACGGAAAAGGTTCCTGCCAGTATCTGCCCGGCCAGTGTGACATTATGGAGCTGTATAAACAGATTTGGCAGGATAATCAGGAAAAAAACACAAAGCAGCGGAACCATGCGTCCCCGGAATATCCGTTTCATCATTTCAAGCCGGGAGGTGTCATCACAGAAGATTTCTTCCTCTTTTCCCTTCATTTCAGAGACAGGCTTTCGAAAATAACTGTACCCGAAAAAATCCTGCATATATTCCCATCCGCAGTCAGAAAATATCTGAATATATTCTGATTTGTGGGCCAGGCCGTCAGGGTTGTAATCTAACTGATAAATCACATCTTCCGGTTCACATTTTTCAAAGTGGTAACATCCAATCTTATTCACATAAGTAAATTCCCATCCCAGTTTATGCTGGTTTCTGAGATAATCTTCTTCTTTTTTCCATTCAGGAATTGAAAAAAATCTGATTTCAGTTTTCATGTCTTTCATTATCACACACCTCTTTCATAGTCCGGTAAAGTCGCTCTATCCGTTTCTGTTCCAGCTCCAGTACCTGTGTCCCCAGTTCCGTAATACAGTAAATTTTTCTCTTTTCTTCTTCCCGGACAAAACGGATGAGACCGTCCTTCTCCATTTTTGACAGGCTGCCGTACATGGTGCCGGGACTGATGTGGATTTCTCCCTGTGTCAGCGCTTCCACCTGTTTCACAATACTGTAACCGTGGGCTTCTTTACGCAGAAAAAGTAAAATGTAAAATCCCGTTTCTGTCATCGGAACGTATACTTTCTGAATATGGGCATTCATGTCACCACCTCACTGTCCGGTTCAATGCCTGAGTACCGTAAATATATCGCAGTACGATAGTTATATTCTGATTATCGCACTGCGATATATATTTGTCAAGGAATAAATGTGCAGCCAGACCAGAGGGTTTGTGTCCCTTTCCCATAGATTTCTGCCATTATATGTGCTAAACTGTAAACTGATACAGATATCATTGAAAATTCCGGCAGAAACCGGAACCGGACAGAGAACATCCAAAAGAAGTGAGGGCCGAAAATGCTTTACGATAAGGATATCAGAGAACCGCTGTTTGATTTTCTGGAAGAAAAATACGGGAAAATCAGGATTATAGAAGAAAAGTCAGTGGGGCGGAGCCGTGCAGATGTGGTAATGGTGCTTCCGGAATCCCTTTGCGGACTGGAAATCAAAAGCGATGCGGACACTTATGCCAGGCTGAGCCGTCAGGTGAGAGATTACAATCAGTATTTTGATTATAACTATATTGTGGCGGGGACGAAACACGCCCACCATGTAGAGGAACATGTGCCTGACTGGTGGGGCATTATTACAGTGGAACTGGAAGAGGGCAGGCCGGATTTTTACCTGCTGCGGAAAGCCGGGGAGAATCCCAAAGTCAACTGGAAACGGAAACTGGGCCTTTTGTGGCGGCCGGAGCTTGCACGTATTCAGGAGAAAAACAGTTTGCCAAAGTACAGACAGAAAAGCAAGGATTTTGTGATAGAAAAAATTTTGCTGAAAGTGCCCGGAGAGCGTTTGTACAGACAGATCAGCGACGAACTGTTTGAGCGGGATTATACAGAGATTGAGGAAAATATCAGGGCTTATAAAAAGGAAGCTCTGCTGAGGCGGTTACAGAAGAAAGGCGGGTGAGCTTTGTGGGATATCAGGATGAGTGGCTTCTTTTTGAAGCGGAAGATGATGTGGATGAAATCGAACACAGACAACCGACAGAAGAATTTCTGTTTTATCAGGCAGTATCCAACGGAAATGTGGCTGCAGTTCGGAAGAACTGTGAACAGGAACGGTTTCTGGACAGCGAGGGCGTTGGCATACTGTCCCGCAATCAGGTAACGAATCTGAAATATCATTTTGTGATTACGACGGCCATGATTACACGTCTGTGCAGGCAGAAAGGTATGGAGCTGGAACAGGCTTTTCGGATGAGTGATTTTTATATTCAGAAGCTGGATGATATTCATACTGTGCAGGGAGTGCATAATCTGCATGATGAAATGGTATTGGATTATGCGGAAAAGATGCGCATACTCCGCCGGAGTGATACCAACTCCAGACATATCAGCGCCTGTAAGGAATACATTTATTCCCATATCAAAGAACGTATTACCATTGAAGACCTGGCAGATGAACTTGGAGTGTCGTCCAGCTACCTTTCAAGGCTGTTTAAAAAGGAAACCGGGGATTCTGTCAGCGCCTATATCCGGAAACAGAAAATTGAAAAGGCCAGAAATCTGCTCCGCTACAGTGATTACTCTGTTATTGAGATTGCCAACCGTCTCTCCTTTTCTTCCCAGAGCCATTTTATACAGCAGTTTCGGGAAATTGTGGGTATGACGCCGAAAAAATACCGGGATATCAATTATATGGTGCAATGGGATATTGAAACCGGGGCAGAATCTGCCCCGGAGTAGCTGCCTTTATAATACAAGCACTATTTCATTTTCTTTCTGAAGAAGGCTGGCCGGGATATAATTTCCGGTGAGCTTTTTGCCGTTCAGCGTAAGTTTTTCACAGCCGGATTCCCGTCTGCCGGGATTTTCCACAAGGATATGCAGATGTTTTCCGCGGAAGTCTTTGTCAATCTCAAAATGTGTCCACTCCTTTGGTATGGACGGGGAGATTTTAATTCCCTCCGGGTCGGGGCGAAGTCCTAAAATGCCTTCCACACAGCCCACCATAACAGTGGAAGCGGTACCGGTGAGCCAGTGTACATGAGAGCGTCCGGGGTGTTTGCTGGCCCTTCCCTCTGTAAACTGCCCGTAACAATATGGTTCCAGGCGGCGGATATCTGCCTGCTCATTCCAGGCGGCAGGGGCATTTTCCATGAAATAGGTAAAGGCACGTTCTCCATGGCCGCAGAGAGCCTCCGCAAGAATCAGCCACCCCTGGGATTGAGAAAATATACCTGCGTTTTCCTTGGTGCCAGGATTATAAATCACTGCCAGTGCGCCCTCAAAGGCATGGGCATGGTAAGGGGGATCCATCAGCAGCGCGCCGTATTCCGTATTTAACCGGTGATAAACGTTGTCAAGTATGGCGTCAGCCTGTTGCATATCGGCAAGTCCGCTGATAACAGCCCAGCTCTGAGGGTTTAACCAGAGATTGGCTTCCGGGTCCGCGGCAGAGCCCACAGGCTGGCCTTTTTCTGTGTAACCCCGGATAAATCTGTCTTTGTCCCAGCACAGTTTCCGGATGAGTGCGCCAAGTTCTTCCTGTTGTTTTGTTAAAAAATTCAGATAGTCTGTATCCTGCCTGTATGTTGCGAACTTTTTCAAAACAGTCATGGCATAATAAAGCTGCATCGCCACAAAAGAGGATTCTCCGTCTGCCCCCAGGCGCAGGCAGTCATTCCAGTCTGCGTAAAGCCCGGCAGGCATGCCGTGAGGACCGGAATGTTCCAGAGAAAAGCGGATGGCCCGTTTCAGATGGTCGTACACACTGTCTGCTTCTTTATCCGCATAGGGAATGCGTTCTTCAAGAAAATCCATATTTCCTGTTTCAGCGATATATTTATAAACGGTTGGAAAGAGCCAGAGAGCGTCGTCTGCCCGGTAAGCCGGATGCCCGGTTTCCTGTCGGTAGGAAGCGTCGTCCGGGGTATCTTCATGTCCGGGATTATGGGTAAATTTTACAAGGGGCAGACCACCTCCGCTGCTTGTCTGGGCAGAAAGCATAAAGCGGATTTTTTCTGCCGCCAGTTCCGGTGCAAGGTGGATGATTCCCTGGATATCCTGTACGGTGTCACGGTAACCATAACCGTTGCGCAGGCCGCAATAGATAAAGGAGGCTGCGCGGGACCAGAGGAAGGTCATAAAGCAGTTGTATGCATTCCAGGTATTGATCATGGTATTGAATTCCGTACTGGGGGTGCTGACTTTCAGATGATCCATCCTGTTATGCCAGCAGTTTTTCAGCTCGTCCAGTTCCTTCCTTACGGTTTTTTCCGTATCTGTGTAAGCAGAAAGGATGGCTGCCGCTTTTGGGGATTCCTGTTCTCCCAGCAGAAATGCAATGGTTTTTGTCTCTCCCGGCTCAAGAGTAATATTGCAGGAGAGGGCACCGCAGGAGTTTCCGTTGTAGCCTGTGATATTTCCAAGGTTACCGGAGGAAACTCCCTGCGGATTGTTGTATCCATGGTATTTTCCAAGAAAGTGTTCCTTTTCTCCGCAGTAGGAAGCAACTTCGGCTCCGACAAGACCAAAGAAGCGTTCCGTTACATTTTTTTCATCCACTTTTTCGTTTTCCCGAAGGGAATCCAGATTGCCATGTATCTGCTGCATGATTCTGTTTTCTTCAAATAACGTGCGGCCAATGAACAGAGAGTATTGCAGATTTACCTGATCCTGCTCATAGTTGCTGTGGTTGGTAAATTCTCCATATCCGGTAATGGTAAGTTCTCTGGGATTTTCGGAGGTGTTCGTCAGGGACAGGGCCCAGACTTCATGGGCTTTTTTCAGGGGGACATAGTAGGAGGCCCTGGAAATGATTCCGGCATATACGGATTCTATTTGGGTATAGCCCATTCCATGGCGGCAGGTGCTTTGATAATCTTTTAAATCTTTCCCGACTGGCTGCCAGGAAGCGGACCAGTAATCTCCGGATTCATTGTCGCGTATGTAGAGATATCGGCCAGGCTGGTCAAAGCTGTTGAAAATGTAGCGCAGGATGCGTCCGTTTGCGCCGGATTTTGCAAAGCTGTAGCCCCCGGCATTGTTGGAAATGATTGCACCGTATTCCGGAGAGCCAAGATAGTTTACCCATGGGGCTGGCGTATCCGGCCGTTCTATGATGTATTCTCTGTTATCGTCGTCAAAATATCCATATTTCATCTTGCAGTTTTCATCCTTTCCTTTTAAATAAGTTCTACTGTGATTGTGTATGCGTGATCCGGCAGGGCATTTATGCTTTCCCGTGTGAGAACCGCAAAGGAATCTTCACAGACAGGAAGCATGGTCTGCCCGCAGAGGGCGGAACCAATGGTACAGGCGCCGAAATCTTTGCCTTCTGTGTTTTTGTATACGATGGTAAAACATTTTCCGGCAAAAGGGACGGTGATGGAGGCATTTCCATCTGAATCAAACTGTTCTGCCAGAAGTTTAGGGTATAAAATAAGATCTCCGGATTCTCCGTGGACGCCGAAAACTTCTGTAATCATGGTCATCATGTACCAGCTCGCCGCTCCGGTCAGATAGTGGTACATTCCGCGTCCGTCAGAGCGGAAATATTCCGGGATGCCAGGATAAATGTGGCTGGTATCAAAATTCAGGGCGGTATCGGCGAGGGTTTTTAAAGCCTTCCAGCCTTCTTTCACAAATCCCCGGCGATACAGGGCGTTTGCGTACATGACTGCCATGTGGGAGAAGACGGAGCCATTTTCCTTTTCCCCATAGGCGAATCCAAACATGCGTCCCATATCAGATTTCAGTTCATGGAAATCAGTATTCAGACGGTAGCCGCCTGTTTCTTTCCGGTAAAGATAATGATCTGCACTTTTTACAATTTTCCTGATGTGGGTGTCCTCCGCCACTCCGCTCATGATGGCAAAGACCTGGCCGGTCAGCATCATGCGAACCTGTCCATTGTGGATTCCTTCCACAGCCTGTCCCTGGTTGTCATAATAGCTGTTGAACCAGCCTTCTCCCTCCATTCCTTCTATCCATTCCTGATTTCTCACATAATCCATCAGCCAGGCTGCTTTTTGGGACAGATCTGCTGCAAGTACAGAAAGGGAAAAAACGGCGCGTCTGCCTCTGACAGTATGTTTACAACGGGAAGTATAGTCAGCCAGAATTTTCTGCTTTCTGCCAGTGTCGTTATAAAGTTCCGGGTGGTCGCAGAGTAAAAGTTCTGTTTCTTCCAGAAGTTCAGCGGTATGGACTGTAGAACTGCTGTCCAGCAGACGGATCATGGCGGCAAGTTCCAGGAGGTTGCCTGCATAGGCGCAGGTGAAGGCAACGCTTTCGCCCTTTTCCGAGGCCATATCCAGCGCATCGTTCCAGTCTGCGTCCCGCAGCCGGCAGATATTATGGTCTCCTGTTTCGTAAAAGGCAGTAAGCTGCTGGATGAGAAGATGCTCTAAAATGCTTCCGGTATAAATATCTTTTTTATCTGTAAGCTGCATATTTCCATCTGCCTGGTCCCAGAGGGTATCCAGGGCTGTTCCCCGCATTACCTGCGCATCTTTGAAATAGGGAACCTGCCGGTTCAGGATTTCAATGTCTCCGGTCTGGTCGATGTAAAGTTTTGTGGTCATCAGCGGCCAGAGGGCGTGATCCATCCAGACACGGGTAATACCGTTGCGGTCTGCAAGGAAATTTCCGTCTCCGGTTCCGATAATGGTGGCGTTTGTTCCGTCCATGCGGACGCCGCCGTAGTTTTTGATGATCATGTCCCTGACATTTTCCGGTTCCATCAGAAGAAGAGAGAGGCAGTCCTGCCATAAGTCGCGCCATCCCCGGCCTCCCCGGCCATAATCGTGATGAGGGAGGAAGGAGCAGCCAAACAGCCGGCGCAGGAAGGGCTGGAAGCTGATCCACTTCATGAGACAGTCAAAATCTCTGTCACCGGTATGAAAGCTGACTTTTACTTTTTCCTGCCAGCAGGATTTCGTATCAGCCAGGGCAGCCTGTACCTTTTCTGAGGTATTGTATTTGCGGAAAATATGGTGAATCTTTTCCCGGCTGTTTTCTGCTCCAAGGAGGATGATATATGATACCTGCCCGCCGGGGGCAAGGGAAATGGTTTCAAAACGGAAAGCGCCCATTCCTTCTTTTCCGGCTGCCTGACAGGGGGCGGGATATCCCGGATACTGTTCGTATACGGCACGGGGATGAGTAAAGGAGCCTCCTTCTCCAATAAAATCTTCCACGGTGGGATAGAAGCTCACTGGTGCAGATCCGCTTTCGGTACAGCCCATAACGTAATAAATCCGGTCATTTGGGCGGTGGCCTTTCTCATCAAAAGACATGGTGGGGCGGACAAAGATTCCGTATTCTTCTGCATCAATGCGATGAAGCATGGAAGTTACATTCCGATGGTCACGGATGTTGTCTGCACTGCGGCCGTAAATTGGGATCCCTGCACAGGCTGTCAGCTTCCGGGCAGATTCCGACCGGTTTTGGATTGTCACATGCATGATTTCCACATTTTCGTCTTTTGGAATAAAAAGATCCACTGTGGATGTAAGCTGCAGAGCTTTGAAGGAACGATTTAATGTATGCCACATAAATCCTGCGGACACCTGGCTTTCCTCCTGCCGGGAAGTGAATTTTGCCGCTTCCTGTTCCGCAGAAGCGCCGGAGACGGAACAGACGTCTCCAGTTTCCGTGGTACACCAGAAATTCCGGACAGAACGGTTATTATGGAGATTTTCCGAACTTACCGGTTCCAGAAGAAAAGTTTCCTGGTCAATCTTGGCGTCCCCGCCAAGGCTGGGGGTTACGGCGCTTTTTAATCCTGTTTCCGAAGCCAGAGGAAAGTACAGGTAACTGGTATTTTCCGGCTGGCTGATTACGAAACTTCCATGTTCATCGGTAAATTTTATACGTTTCAAATTTCTTTCTCCTTTCCATATGGTTAAGGAATATCATATAGGAATTTTACTTCTGAGAAAATCAGAAATATGAGAAAAATATCAGAATTATGACCTAAAAATAAAAACATGGATTTTGGTATATCGCGTCAGGAATAATATTTTCAAAAGGTGTCATGAATCTGACATTTTGTTAAAATTCGTAGTATATTCGTCCTGGAATCTACGATATAATCCTGCCACACAATAAATGTGCGGTAGAAGTGTAAGGCAGATGCCGCAGAAAAAAGAAGGAGGATTTATCAAATGAAAAAGAGGACAGTTAGTATCTTATTGGCTGTTGCAATGGCAATGGGAGCGCTGGCAGGATGTGGAACGTCGTCCGGCTCCGGAGCGGGAGAAGCATCCGATTCAGAGGAAGGGAAAGTCATCAATATTTACAGCTGGAACGATGAATTCCGTCAGCGTGTGGAGGCGGTTTATCCGGAGGTGAAGGAAACCTCCAAAGACGGAACGGTAACTACATTAAAGGATGGGACGGAAATCCACTGGACCATAAATCCCAATCAGGATGGCGTATACCAGCAGAAACTGGATGAAGCGCTGTTGAATCAGGCGGATGCGGCGGCAGACGATAAAGTAGATATCTTTTTGTCCGAGACAGATTATGTGAACAAATATACGGATGCAGATGCAGACGCAGCCATGCCCCTGACAGACCTTGGCATCGATCCGGAAAAGGATCTGTCGGATCAGTACAGTTTCACAAAGGTTACAGCTTCTGATGCAAACGGTGTTCAGAGAGGTTCCACCTGGCAGTGCTGTCCGGGACTTTTGGTATACCGCCGGGATATTGCCAAAGATGTATTCGGTACGGATGATCCGGAAAAAGTGGGCGAAAAGGTGAAGGACTGGGATACTATGAAAGCAACAGCGGAAGAACTGAAGGCGAAGGGGTATTTTACATTTTCCTCTTATGCGGATACGTTCCGGCTTTATGGCAACAGTATTGCCCAGTCCTGGGTCAGCCCCGGAGAAACTGTAATCAAAGTGGATCAGAAAATAATGGACTGGGTAAGCGATTCGAAGGAATGGCTGGATGCGGGATATCTTGACAAAAATATAAAAGGCCAGTGGAATGATGACTGGAACAAGGCAATGGGTTCCACTTCAAAGGTGTTTGCTTTCCTGTTTCCGGCATGGGGCATTGATTTTACGCTGAAGCCCAACTGGGATGGTGAAGACGGCGCCTGGGCAGTTACCAATCCTCCGCAGGAATATAACTGGGGCGGTTCCTATGTTCATGCATGTACCGGCACAGATAACCCGAAGCATGTGAAAGATATCATCCTTGCAGTGACTGCAGATCAGGAAAATCTGTTAAAGATTTCCAAAGATTATGCGGACTTTACCAATACTCAGAGCGGTATGCAGCGGGCGGCAAAAGATGATAAGAAGTTTGCTTCTGATTTCCTGGGCGGACAGAACGCATTTGCATATTTTGCACCGGTGGCAGAGAATATCGTGATTGCGCCTCTTTCTGCTTACGATCAGGGCTGTGTGGAATTAATCCAGAATTCTTTTAATGATTATCTGCAGGGGAACGTTGACTTCGAAAAAGCAAAAGCGAACTTCGAAACAGCAGTTATTGAGCGTTACCCGGATATTACGGAAATTCAGTGGCCGGAATAAAGAGATTCTGACGTCCTGGTGCGCAGGATAAGGCAGCGTAGCCCGGATAACCGGGATTTGCAGCCAGAATGAAAAGAGCCGGCGCTGCGGTATGCAGAATGGGCGGCGCCGGATAAAAACAGAAAGGGGTGGCAGTTTATGGAAAAGAAACATAAAAAAATAGATTATGCAAAATGGGGCTATCTGTTTATCCTTCCATTTTTTGTGAGTTTTTTCATATTTTCTCTGATCCCTCTGGTGGATACTGTCCGGTATAGTTTTTTTGAGTATTACCGTTCAGGGATTAAAGAGATAGGGCCGAATTTTGTGGGTCTGGAGAATTATATCAGCCTGCTGGGTTCGGATATGCTGAAATATGCAGGCAATACCATGATACTGTGGATTATCGGATTTATTCCCCAGATTGTAATTGCTCTGGTGCTTGCCGAGTGGTTTGTGGACGCAAGGCTTAAAATCCATGGAACACAGTTTTTTAAGGTGGTGATATATCTGCCGAATCTGATTATGGCTTCTGCCTTTGCCATGTTGTTTTTTACCATGTTTTCCACGAACGGGCCCATCAATTCCATTTTGACTTCTTTCGGATGGATCAGTCAGCCGGTGGATTTTCTGGGTTCTGTATGGGGAACAAGATCCCTGGTAGGGCTTATGAATTTCCTGATGTGGTTTGGAAATTCCACAATTATGCTGATGGCGGCCATTATGGGAATCAGCCCGGATGTATTCGAGGCGGCTGAACTGGATGGATGTAACAGCCTGCAGCGGTTTTTCTATATTACCCTTCCCCAGATACGTCCAATTCTTGCCTATACGTTGATTACTTCTATTATCGGCGGATTGCAGATGTTTGATGTGCCTCAGATTCTGACAAACGGACAGGGGACGCCGGATCGTACCTCCATGACCCTGATTATGTTTCTGAACAGTCATTTAAAGAGTAAGAATTATGGTATGGCGGGCGCATTATCGGTATTTCTGTTTGTTGTCAGCGGTATCTTATGCTTTGTAGTATATCGGATGACCAATAATGATGATCCGGATGGCTCGAAAGCGGCAGCGAAAAAAGCAAAAAAGCAAAGGAGGGGATAAAGTTATGAAATCAAAAGGCTCCAACCATGCACGAAGTATATTGGCGCATATTGTACTGATTATCCTGTCGTTTATGTGTCTGTTTTTCTTTTATATTCTGTTTATCAATTCCACGAGGTCCCATGGAGATTTGCAGAAAGGTTTTTCTGCTCTGCCGGGAAATTATTTTCTGGAAAATCTGAAAAATGTGGCTAACGACGGTACATTTCCCATGTTTCGGGGGATTTTAAACAGCCTGGTGGTTTCCGGCTGTTCAGCGGCAATCTGTACATATTTTTCGGCATTGACAGCTTATGGCCTTTATGCGTATAATTTTAAATTAAAGAAAGCGGCCTTTACTTTTATCATGGCAATCCTTGTGATGCCCACGCAGGTGACAGCAATGGGATTCCTGCGGTTAATTACAAATATGGGAATGTATGATTCCCTGCTTCCGCTGATTATTCCCTCCATTGCATCTCCGGCTGTATTCTATTTTATGTACAGCTACCTGCAGTCCTCCCTTCCCCTGTCTCTGGTGGAGGCGGCAAGAATTGACGGTTCCGGGGAATTTCGGACTTTTAACCAGATTGTGATTCCCATTATGAAGCCGGCCATTGCGGTACAGGCAATCTTCACCTTTGTGGGTTCATGGAATAATTATTTTGTTCCGGCACTGGTGATTCAGTCCAAAGATAAAATGACGGTGCCCATACTCATTGCGACCCTTCGCGGTGCGGATTATATGAATTTTGATATGGGTAAAATATACATGATGATTCTGGTGGCAATTGTTCCAATTATCCTGGTGTATCTGTTCCTGTCAAAATATATTATTGCAGGCGTAACCCTTGGCGGAGTAAAGGAGTAATGACGGGAAGTTTTACAGAAAAAAAGTTGCTTTTAATATAAGGTTCAGTTATGTTTGAAGCCTGAAGCAGTATAAAATGAAACGAAGGAATCCAACTCTGTGTGAAAGCAATATATGATGGGTTGGATTCTGTTCGTGTCAGAAAATAAGATTGGAAAGGAGAAAGTATGGCGGTATTACAACAGGTCCACAGTGGTACAATGGAAGAACGTCCATCTAAACGGGAAATCCTGCATGGAAAACTGGCCGGAAAACTGGCAGCGGAAGGCATGGTTCTTCTGAAAAATGAAGGGGTTCTTCCCCTTAAAACTTCTGCGCCCGCAGGGTTGTTTGGCGGAGGCGCAGTCAGAACGGTGAAAGGCGGAACTGGTTCCGGGGACGTGAACAACCGGGAAAATATTTCTGTTTACCGGGGACTGAAAGAGGCAGGGGTTCCCATCACCAGTGAAGAATGGCTGATAGATTACGAGAAGCGTTATGAGGATGCCAGGAATGTATGGAAGGAAAAGGTGCTAAAGGACGCCGAAAAGATGGAAAATCCTTTTGACGCCTATGCCCTGAATCCATTTTCCATGCCGGAGGGCCGCAGTATTTCAGAAGAAGATGTGAAAGGCGCTTTGACGGCGCTGTATGTAATCAGCCGCATTTCCGGCGAAGGGAAAGACCGCAGCAGAACAGAAGGGGATTATTATTTAAGCAGACAGGAGCGGGAGGATATTCTGTTTCTGAACCGTCAGAACATGCCCATTGTGCTGATTCTGAATGTGGGAGCACCAGTGGAACTGACGGATATACTACAGGAGGCAGAGAATATAAAAGGGATTCTGCTTATTTCCCTGCCGGGACAGGAGGGAGGACACGCGGCGGCCAACGTGTTGCTTGGAAAATCTGTACCTGGAGGAAGGCTGACAGCTACCTGGGCAAAGCGCTATGAAGATTATCCTTCGGCGGAGGAGTTTGGAGCCCTGAACGGAAATCTGGAAACAGAGGAATACCGGGAAGGAATTTATGTGGGATACCGGTATTTCAGCAGTTTTGGTGTACAGCCCCTGTTTCCCTTTGGCTACGGACTTTCCTATACGGACTTTTCCGTGGATTTTGACAGACTGGAAATTACGGAAACAGGCGCGGAGCTTATCGTTACTGTGAAAAATATCGGGAAAATTTATGCAAGCCGGGAAGTTGTACAGGTCTATGTAACATTACCTCAGAAAGAGATGGAAGAAGCAGAGTGTTCTGCGGCTGATGAGGAAAGGATAGGGCTGTCGTACCTGTTTGGGCCTCAGGGGAAAGAATGCTACCGGCTGGCCGGATTTGCCAGGACGGGATTACTGCAGCCGGGGGAATCCCAACAGCTCAGAGTTGTCACAGACCAGAAACAGATGGCTGGTTTTTCAGAAGAACAGCAGGCCTGGATAGTGGAGAAAGGTTCTTATGGGTTGTGGCTGGGAAAACATGCAGAATCTCTGGAACCGGCGGCAATTCTTACAGTACCGGAGTCTGTGGTGCTGGAGCGTACGGAAAGAATACGTCCGGCACAAAAAGTTCTGGAAGAATTTGCCGAACCGAAATCTGTGAAGGAGAATGTCTCAAAATGGTTGAAAATGGCAAAAAAGCAGAAGACGCCAGAATTTCTGTTCCATCCCCGCGGGGAGCAGAACCGGGAAACGAAATATTCCGTGACTCCGATGCCCGGCGGGCAGGGAGGAAGTAAGGAAGAGCTGAAAGGAAAGGAGCAGGAACTGTCCGTTGAGGAGTTGATTCCTCTTTTATATGGAAATGTTGTAAAGGGAGCCAGTACTCTGGGCTCATCGGGCGTCCGGGTGCCGGGTTCAGCCGGGGAGACCACGGAAACGCTGGAACATAAATATGGTGTACGTTCGCTGATTATGGCGGATGGGCCGGCGGGGCTGCGCTTGCGCCAGAGCTATCAGGTGGACCGGAAATCAGACTCTGTGTATGGGGTGGGAGTTCTGGGCTCTCTGGAGAACGGTTTTCTGGAGGAAATGGAATTTCATGAGGATGCGGACACCTATTATCAGTATTGTACGGCTTTTCCCGTGGGGACAGCGCTGGCCCAGACCTGGGACGTGGATTTAATGAGAGAATTTGGCAGAGCTGTGGCTCTGGAGATGGAAGAGTTTTATGTGGATCTGTGGCTTGCGCCTGGGATGAATATTCAGCGGAATCCGTTGTGTGGAAGGAATTTTGAATACTATTCGGAGGACCCTTTCCTGTCCGGAAAAATGGCGGCGGCAGTTGTTTCCGGTGTGCAGGCAGATGGAAATTGCGGTGTTACGGTGAAGCATTTTGCCTGCAATAATCAGGAAGATAACCGGATGAGTGTAAATGTCTGTATTTCCCCGCGGGCCTTACGGGAAATTTATCTTCGTGGGTTTGAAATTGCAGTCAGGGAAAGCCGGCCCGTTGCTGTTATGTCCTCCTATAATCGTATCAATGGCTTTCATGCAGCTAATTTTGGAGATATCTGTACAGGAGTCCTGCGGAAAGAATGGGGATTTGAAGGTGTGGTAATGTCTGACTGGAATACAACAGTTCCGGCGGACGGAAGCATTTCCTGGAAATGCGCCGTTGCCGGAAATGATATTATTATGCCGGGAAATCCCCAGGATGATGAGAATATCCGGCAGGCCTGTGAGAGAGGAGAACTGTCAGAAGAAGCAATCCGAACCTGTGGGAGACGGGTGCTTGCCATGATCCGGAAACTGACATAAAGCCTCCGGACATAAATCAGATGTCGTTTTTTCTTATAATACGGCAAGGATTTCCGCAGGCGATGGTATTGTCCGGAAAATCTCTGGTGACAACGCTTCCGGCTCCTATGACAACATTATTGCCGATGGTTACGCCCGGCATAAGGATGGCGCCGCCTCCCAGCCATACATTATCTCCGATGACAACAGGGGCAGTCTGTGTTTTACAGAATTCAAAAGAACCGTCTTCCCTGGCGGGTCCGAACCGGTTCGCTGCATTTGTGGGATGGAAGGCGGTATAAATCTGGACATTGGGCGCTATCAGCGCGTTATTTCCGATGATAATTTTATTATCGTCCAGAAACGTACAGTTCATATTTACTTCGCAGTTATTTCCAAAATAAATATTATTGCCGTAATCCACATAAAAGGGCGGGGTAATCCACAGATTTTTACCCCGTCCGCCCAGCAATTCATTCAGAATCCGTTCTTTTTCTTCGGAATCTGCAGAATCCGTTTGATTGTAATTCCTGATTAAATCTTTTGCTTTATGCCATTGGGTCAGCAGCTCTGTGTCTCCGCAGTCATAGAGCTGGCCTGCCAGCATTTTTTCCCGTTCTGTCATAGTCTGGTTTCCTTTCGTAATCTGAATTGATAAATCAATTATACGGTAAAATTCTCTCCATGTCACCCTTTTTCGCCGGAACCGGGGCTTAAAACAGCAGCCTGTGTAAATCCAGGTTGACAAAAAGACAAATATTTTGTATGATAAAGGAACTTTAACGGTTTAAAGTGCGAAAAGACAGATTACGGAGGGATAAGAAATGAGTGCGGAACAGTGTAATAAGAGAACATTAATGGATTATTGTCCCGATATCAAGGTTGTGGATTGTACGCTGAGAGACGGCGGACTTGTAAATAATTTTGCTTTTACGGATGAGTTTGTCCATGATTTGTATGAAGCGAATGTAAAAGCCGGTGTTGATTATATGGAATTTGGTTATAAAGCCTCCAGAGAACTGTTTGATCCAAAGGCCTTTGGAAAATGGAAGTTCTGTGAAGAAAAAGACATCCGGGCTGTTGTGGGGGATAATCGGTCGCCTTTGAAAATTTCTGTGATGGCGGATGTGGGACGCTGTAATTACAAAAGGGATATTCTGCCGAAAAAGGACAGTGTCATTGACATGGTGCGGGTGGCCACTTATATCCATCAGATACCCACAGCCGTTGAAATGATTGAACATCTGAAAAAGAAAGGGTATGAAGTTTGTGTAAACATTATGGCGGTTTCCAAAGTAAATACCGATGACCTGGACGCAGGCCTGGAGCTTCTTGCAAGAAGCTCGGTGGACACCATTTACCTGGTGGACAGCTTCGGGTTCTTCTATCCGGAGCAGATTACAAAGCTGTCTCAGAAATACGTGGAGATTGCGGAAGCCAACGGAAAAAATGTGGGAATCCATGCCCACAACAATCAGCAGCTTGCCTTTGCCAATACCATTGAAGCATGCCGTATGGGAGTCAGCCTGCTGGATGCCACAGTCAGCGGCATGGGACGGGGAGCCGGGAACTGCTTTATGGAGCCGCTGCTCAGTTTCCTGAAAAATCCCAAATATGATGAAATTCCCATCATCCGCTTTGTGGAAAAACATATGCTGAAATTAAAGGCAGAAGGCGTGGTATGGGGATATGATATTCCCTATCTTGTAACAGGTATTCTGAACAGCCATCCTTCCACAGCCATTAAATTTATCAGAGAACAGAGAAGCGATTACTGTAATTTCATGCAGGAACTGCTGGATCTGGAGTAAGCGGCAGCCGGAGAATCCTGCATTGCAGGATTCTTTTTCTGTCGGTGTGATACGGACCGGAAGACAATTTCTGTGATGCAGGAAAGTTCATGTCAGTTTTGAAAAAAGTGCTGGTATTTTTATAAGAAGTGTGCTATACTTTTAAAATGATTGTAAGTTAGGGAATCAGGCTTTATAATAGTAAAAGTTATAAGGATTACCACATATATTAAGGAGGAAATCGTAGCAATGAGCGTACAGGTAGAAAACTTGGAGAAAAATATGGCAAAACTCACCATTGAGGTTCCGGCAGAAGAATTGGAAAAAGCAATTCAGAATGCATATATGAAGCAGAAAAGCAGAATCAGCCTTCCGGGTTTCCGTAAAGGAAAAGTGCCAAGACATATGATTGAGAAAATGTATGGCCCGGAAATTTTTTATGAGGATGCTGTCAATGAGCTTGTTTCTCAGGAATATCCCAAAGCGGCTGACGAGTCCGGACTGGAGATTGTTTCCCGGCCGGAGATTGGTGTGGAACAGATTGAAAAGGGAAAGAGTTTCATATTTACTGCAGAAGTTGCTGTGAAGCCGGAGGTGACTCTGGGCAAATATCTGGGCGTTCCGGTGAAGAAGACGGATGTGGCTGTAACAGAAGAAGAGACAGACGCTGAAATAGAGAAAGAGCGTGAGAGCAATGCCAGAATGATTACCGTGGAAGACCGGGCAGTGGCTGACGGAGATACGGCGGTGATTGACTATGAAGGCTTTATGGATGGAGAAACATTTGAAGGAGGAAAGGGTGAGAACCATTCTCTGGTTATCGGTTCCCATACCTTTATTGATAATTTTGAAGAACAGTTAATTGGAAAAAATACCGGTGATGAGCTGGAAGTCCATGTAACATTCCCGGAAGAATATCATGCACCGGAGCTGGCAGGCAAACCTGCAGTATTCCAGGTGAAAATCAATGAGATTAAGACCAAAGAGCTTCCGGATCTGGACGATGAATTTGCACAGGACGTTTCGGAATTTGACACCCTTGCAGAATACAGAGAAAGCGTTGTGAAGAAACTGACAGAGCGCAAAGAGAACGAAGCAAGACATGCAAAAGAGGAAGAAGCAATTCAGAAGATTATCGAAGATTCTCAGATGGAGATTCCCGATGCAATGGTTGATACCCAGACCCGTTCCATGGTGGATGATTTTGCTAACAGAATGGCACAGCAGGGACTGGGAATGGAGCAGTATCTGCAGTTCACAGGCTCTACCGTTGAGCAGCTGATGGAGCAGATGAAGCCGGATGCGCTGAAACGGATTCAGTCCGGCCTTGTACTGGAGGCCATTGCAGAAGCAGAGCACATCGAGATATCGGATGAAGATGTGAACGCTGAAATTGAAAATATGGCCGGAATGTATAACATGGAAGCTGACAAGCTGAAAGAAATGATCGGCGACAATGAGAAAGAAAACATGAAGAAAGATCTGGCAATTCAGAAGGCTGTGGATCTGATTGTGGAGAAAGCAGAAGAACAGGCAGAATAAGCATAAGACATGTACCATATCTGGGGATTGGGAATAAGGAGGAATATGGAATGAGTTTAGTACCTTACGTCGTTGAACAAACCAGCAGAGGAGAACGGTCCTACGATATATATTCCAGGCTGTTAAAAGACAGGATTATTTTTCTGGGAGAGGAAGTAAATGAAACCACAGCAGGACTTGTTGTGGCACAGCTTCTGTTTCTGGAATCGGAAGATCCGGGGAAAGATATTCATTTGTATATCAATTCCCCAGGAGGCGTGGTAACAGCAGGACTTGCAATTTACGATACCATGAATTATATTAAATGCGATGTGGAGACCATCTGCATCGGACTGGCAGCAAGTATGGGTGCATTTCTTCTGGCGGGAGGAACCAAAGGCAAGCGCTTTGCCCTTCCCAATGCGGAAATCATGATTCACCAGCCCTCCGGTGGAGCCAAAGGCCAGGCAACAGACATTCAGATTGTGGCGGATAATATTCAGAAGACAAAACATCGTCTGAATACCATCTTATCTGAAAATACAGGGAAACCATATGAAGTGATTGCAGCAGATACGGAACGTGACAATTATATGTCTGCGGAGGAAGCAAAAGAGTATGGCCTGATTGACGGTGTCATTACAAACAGAAAGTAAGAAATAAAAGAACTGAGGGGACAGCGGGCATTTGCCACTGTCCCTTAAGTGCACAGGGATTTATACAAAGGGCAGTTCCGGCTGCAGCATGTGTCCTGTGCAGCAGGCAGGGAAAGCAGCTGGCTTCCCTGTTTAATCTTGAAGAAAAGGAAGAACGGAGTGAAGAAATGGCTGGGAGAATAGATGACAGGATTCGCTGCTCTTTCTGCGGAAAGACAGACGGGCAGGTCCGCAAATTGATTGCAGGGCCAAATGGGGCATATATATGCGATGAATGCGTAGATATTTGCGCAGAAATTATAGAAGAGGAACTGGAAGAAGAGGAAAATGTCCAGCAGGAAGTGGAAGAAATCAATCTTTTGAAACCGGTGGAATTAAAAGAATTTCTGGACGAATATGTAATCGGACAGGAGGAAGCCAAAAAAGTGCTTTCTGTTGCAGTATACAATCACTACAAACGAATTCTGGCGCCGGCCAATCTTGGGGTGGAACTGCAGAAGAGCAATATTCTGATGCTGGGACCCACGGGCTGCGGCAAGACGCTGCTGGCTCAGACACTGGCAAGGATTCTGAACGTGCCTTTTGCCATTGCAGACGCCACAGCACTGACGGAAGCCGGATATGTGGGAGAAGATGTGGAAAATATTCTGCTTAAAATTATTCAGGCAGCGGAGTATGATATTGAGCGTGCCCAGAGAGGCATTATTTATATTGATGAAATTGATAAAATCACCAGAAAATCCGAAAATCCTTCTATTACCAGAGACGTGTCCGGCGAAGGCGTGCAGCAGGCGCTTCTGAAAATTCTGGAAGGGACCGTGGCAAGCGTTCCCCCTCAGGGCGGAAGGAAGCATCCCCAGCAGGAACTGATTCAGATTGACACCACCAATATTCTGTTTATCTGCGGAGGCGCTTTTGAAGGTCTGGACAAAATCGTGGAAAACAGAATGGATCAGAAGTCCATGGGATTTAATGCGGAGATTGCAGACAAAAGAGAAAAAAATCTGGGAGTTATCCTGAAACAGGCATTGCCTCAGGATTTTGTAAAGTTCGGTCTGATTCCGGAGTTTGTAGGGCGTGTGCCGGTAACCGTTTCACTGGAAGCCCTGGACAAAAATGCCCTGATGCGTATTTTGAAAGAACCCAGAAATTCTCTGATTCGCCAGTACGAAGCGCTGTTTGAGCTGGACGGCGTGGCCCTGACTTTTGAGGAGGAGGCTATTGAGGCAATTGCGGAAAAATCCCTGAAACGAAAAACAGGCGCAAGAGGACTGCGCGCAATCGTGGAAAAGGTACTGATGGATCTGATGTACCGGGTACCTTCCGACGAGTCCATTACCCACTGCCATATTACAAAGGCAGCAGTGGAAAATGAACAGGAAGTGGAGATTGCATTTGGCAGTGAGAGCAAATCTGCCTGAGGAGAGAAGAGATAAAATGAAGGAAGCGTACAGAAAAATTCCGGCAGTGGCACTTCGGGGAATGACTATCCTCCCCGGTATGGTGGCACATTTTGATGTGAGCAGAAGTAAGTCTGTCCGGGCAGTGGAAACGGCCATGATGGAAGATCAGACGGTATTTCTGGTGACTCAGAAGCACATTGAAAAAGAAGAACCGGAACTGGAAGATTTATATACCATCGGAATTATTGTGGTAATCAAGCAGGTCATCAAATTGCAGAATAATGTGGTTCGGGTGCTGGTAGAAGGCGAGACACGGGCCAGTCTGATTTCCCTGGAACAGGAGGAATACCTCAAAGCTGAGGTAGAACCCTTAAGCCGGGAGGAAGAACTTCTTCCGGTGGAAATTCAGGAGGCCATGATACGGGGCATACAGGAAACCTTTACCCGTTACTGTCTGCTGAATCCCAAACACGGGAAAGAAATTGCCAGACAGATGGCGGAAATATCCGAGCTGGAAAAGCTGTTAGACTACATTGGAAATAATCTGCCGGTGGGTTATGAGGAAAAACAGAAGATTCTGGAGGCAGATTCCGTTCAGGAGCGGTATGAAACACTGATGATTATTTTGTTGAATGAAATCAACATTATACAGATTAAAACGGAGTTTCAGACCAAAGTAAAGGAAAAAGTAGATAAAAATCAGAAAGAGTATATTCTGCGGGAGCAGATGAAGCTGATCCGGGAAGAGCTGGGAGAGGATAATACCATATCCGAAGCAGAGCATTACCTGGAAGAAACAGAAAAGCTCAATGCAGAACCGGAAGTAAAGGAAAAGCTGGAAAAAGAAGTGGAACGATTTAAAAATGTTTCGCTGAATTCCTCAGAAAGTGCAGTGATTCGCGGTTATATAGAGACACTTCTGGAACTGCCCTGGAACAGGGCGTCCAAAGACAATCGGAATCTGGAAGATGCGGAGCGTATTCTGAACGAGGACCATTACGGTATGGAAAAAGTCAAGGAGCGTATGCTGGAATTTCTGGCGGTGCGGAACCTGACAAAGAAAGGCGACAGCCCCATTATCTGCCTTGCAGGGCCTCCCGGAACGGGCAAAACCAGTATTGCCCGTTCTGTTGCCCGTGCACTGGATAAAAAGTATGTGCGTATCAGCCTTGGCGGCGTTCGGGACGAGGCGGAAATCCGGGGCCACAGAAAGACCTATGTGGGAGCCATGCCAGGAAGAATCGCCAATGGTCTGAAAAATGCCGGTGTAAAAAATCCTCTGATGCTGCTGGATGAGATTGACAAAATAAGCAGCGATTACAAAGGCGATACGTCTTCTGCTCTGCTGGAGGTACTGGACAGTGAGCAGAACAGCAAATTTCGGGACCATTATGTGGAACTTCCGCTGGATTTGTCAGAAGTTCTTTTTATTGCAACAGCCAATTCCCTGCAGAACATTCCCAAACCTCTGCTGGATCGTATGGAAATTATTGAGGTCAGCAGCTATACGGAAAATGAAAAAGCACATATTGCCAGGGAGCATCTGATTGCCAAACAGATGGAGAAAAACGGCCTGAAAGAGGGGCAGCTTACCATCAGCGATCATGCACTGGAGCATCTGATCAGCGGTTATACCAGGGAAGCAGGAGTCCGGAATCTGGAACGTAAAATCGGGGAAATCTGCCGGAAAGCAGCCAGAGAGATTTATCAGAAAAATAAAAAAACGGTCAAGGTAACGGACAGCAGGCTGGAAAAGCTGCTGGGAAAAGAAAAATATAATTATGATCTGGTAAATGAGACAGATGAAATCGGAATTGTAAGAGGACTGGCCTGGACAAGCGTGGGAGGCGATACCCTCCAGATTGAAGTAAATATTATGCCGGGGAAGGGAGAATTCCAGCTTACCGGGCAGTTAGGCGATGTGATGAAGGAGTCAGCCCGGACAGGAATCAGTTATATCCGTTCTGTCAGCGAAAATTACGGAATTGACAAAGAATTTTTTCAGGAATGGGATATTCACATTCACATTCCGGAAGGAGCAGTACCAAAGGACGGTCCCTCTGCGGGAATTACCATGGCCACCGCTATGCTTTCCGCCATCACCAAACGGAAAGTCCGCAAGGATGTGGCCATGACAGGAGAGATTACGCTGCGGGGAAGGGTGCTTCCCATCGGCGGCCTGAAAGAAAAGATACTGGCGGCCAGAAATGCAGGAATCCGTACTATCTGCGTGCCGGAAAAGAATGAGCCGGATGTGGCGGAAATTGCACAGGAAATTAAAAAAGGCCTGGAAATTGTGTTTGTGGAAAACATGGAGCAGGTATTGGAGGCAGCCCTTCTGCCGGAATAAAGATTCTGTTTATAAATTAGTCTGAAAGAGAGAATAGTATGGTTATTAAATCAGCAGAACTGGAAACAGTATGCGGAATTACAAGTAAACTGCCGGACACAGACAGGCCGGAAGTGGCTTTTGCAGGCAAATCCAATGTGGGAAAATCGTCCCTGATTAACGGACTGATGAACCGGAAGGCTCTGGCGAGAACCTCTGCCCAGCCGGGAAAAACCCAGACCATCAATTACTATAATATTAACAGCTGTATTTATCTGGTGGATCTGCCAGGGTATGGATATGCAAAAGTGTCTCCCAAGGAGAAAGAAAAATGGGGACAGATGATTGAAAATTATCTGCATACTTCCAGACAGCTTCAGGTGGTATTTCTGCTGATTGATATCCGCCATGAACCTTCCGCCAACGACAGGCAGATGTATGACTGGATTGTCTATCAGGGATTTGATCCTGTTATCATAGCAACGAAGCTGGATAAGATTAACCGAAGCCAGGTGCAGAAGCATGTAAAAATGATCCGCAATGGCCTGCAGCTGAAGGAAGGTACTCCGGTGTTCCCCTACTCTGCACAGACCAGACAGGGACGGGAAGAAATATGGAATTTTATAGACGAAATACCGGAAGTTGCCAGGGTACTTGCAGAAAATCTGTCGGCGCCTGGCAAAAATGCAGGAAAACCTGCAAAATCTGGAGGAAAACGTGAAAAGAAATAAATATCTGTTTGTATTTTGCATGCTGCTTGCCATTACCCTGGCAGGCGGTATTTTTACGAGGATCTATATGAGTCTGGAGGAGCAGGCAGCGGAGGATGGAAAACTGAGGGTTGTGACCTCCTTTTATCCCATCTATATTGCCGCTGTAAATATTGTGGGAGACAGCGATGGGGTATGGCTGGAAAACTTAAGCGAGCCTCAAACCGGATGTCTGCACGACTATCAGCTCACACCTCAGGATATGATATTATTATCAAAGGCAGATTTATTTTTAGTAAACGGAGGCGGAATAGAAGGATTTCTGACAGAAGCAGGAGAAAACTGTCCGGCTCTTAAAGTGAAAGAGGCAACGGAGGGAGTGGAGCTGCTGGAGGAATATGGCAGCGGCTTTCATCCGGAAGAACATTCGGCACAGGAAGAAATTCACATACAGGAGGATCATATTCACGGAACAGAGAACGCTCATGGGTGGATGGATACCGGAAGATACCTGCAGATGGTCCGGAATATGGCAGACGCCATCAGTCAGATGGACCAGGAACATGCCAGGCTCTATCAGGAACATGCAGACAGCTACTGTGCGAAAATTACCGGGCTGACAGAACGGATTACAGGGCTGAGACAGAAGCTGGAAGGAAAAGCAGCGGGAGGGGCAGAAAAGGGCAATCCCTCCTCAGAATCCCTCAATGTGATTATTTTCCATGAGGCTTTCGCCTATGTGGCGGAAGAACTGGGTTTAAATGTGGTGTATTGTCTGAATCTGGATGAAGAGCGTCAGGTCAGCGCCGGAGAACTTGCCGATTTACTGGAGGAAATCCAGGAACACCAGGTTTCTGTGATTCTGGCAGAAGAACAGTATGGCAGAAAGCTGGGAGAAACGGTGGAATCGGAGACAGACTGCCAGGTATATTATCTGGATACCCTGGTGAGAGGCAGGTACGAGAAGGACAGTTACCTGGAAGCTATGGAGAAAAACATTGAGGTGCTGGAACAGGCGGACTGGTAAGTTGTCAGAAGAACAGGAGGACGGAAATTGCGGAAAATGATAAAACCCTGCGGGCTGCATTGCATTAAGGTAAAGCATCTGGGCGTAACCCTGGGCAGCCAGGTTATTCTGGAGGATATTAATCTGCATATTCACTGCGGCAGCCTGAATGCGGTAATCGGACGCAACGGCGCCGGAAAGTCCACTTTAATCCGGGCTGTTCTGGGGGAAATGGCCCATACGGGAAACATAGAGTTCAAAGACCGGGAAAACGGCAGGATTCAGAAAATGAAAATTGGTTATGTGCCCCAGTCTTTAAATGTGGAAAAGCAAACGCCTGTCAGTGTCTATGACATGATCGCTTCCTACCAGAGCAGCGCACCGGTATTTCTGAGGAAAAGCAGAAAAGTAAAAGAGAAGATTCTGGAACATCTGAGCATTTTTCAGGCGGAGCATTTGCTGGATAAGCAGGTGTGCAATCTGTCCGGCGGCGAGCTGCAGCGAGTGCTGCTGTCCATGGCGGTGATGGATTCTCCCAACCTGCTTTTGCTGGACGAGCCGGTGTCCGGGATGGATCAGAACGGAATGGAGCTTTTTTACCGGACGATTTATCAGCTGAAAGAAGCGTATGATCTGGCTGTAATCCTGATTTCCCATGACCTGGAGTACGTCAGAAAGTATGCTGATAAAGTGATTCTTCTTGATAAAACAGTGCTGAAACAGGGAAGTGTGAAGGAAGTATTCCAGAGCAGGGAATTTGCCGGAGTGTTTCATACAGGGGAAGAACCATTCATGAAACAGGAGGGTTCCCGGCAGGAACCGGAGGCAGTTTCCGGTGTGTGCCAAAGTGATGTAAACGGCAATAAGTCTTAATGGAAAAGGAGGAAAACAGATGGAGATTTTCTCCTGGATTAAGTATGATTTTATGAAATATGCCTTTCTGGCGGTGCTGATTATTACGCCTCTGTTCGGATTGATGGGAACTATGATCGTCAATCGGAAAATGGCTTTTTTTTCCGATGCACTGGGCCATTCCGCATTGACGGGAATTGCTGTGGGCGTGATATTCGGCGTGGAAAATACCAGTATCTCCATGGTGGTGTTTGCTGTGGTGTTTGCCCTGTGTTTAAATCAGATCAGCAGCCGGATAGCGGCGTCCACTGATACGGTGATTTCCGTATTTTCCTCCTGCAGTGTTGCCCTGGGTCTGGCGATTCTGTCAAAGGGAGGGAATTTCAGCAAATATTCCGGTATTCTGGTGGGGGATATTCTGAGTATTACACCGCAGGAAATATTATATCTTGTTTTGATTTTTATAATTACCCTTATATTCTGGCTGTTTGGATTTAACAGTCTGCTGGCAGTGAGTTTAAACCGCACTCTGGCGGCAAGCCGGCGTATTCCCGTTGCCTGGATGGAAAACCTTTTTGCAGTCCTGACGGCATTAATCGTTATGGTTTCCATCAAATGGGTGGGAATTCTGATTATCAATGCTCTGTTGATTCTTCCGGCAGCCTCTGCCCGGAACATATCTGAAAATATGCGGGAGTATCATTTCCTGTCCCTTTTGTTTTCCCTGTTTTCCGGCATACTGGGCCTGATTATTTCCTACTTTGTAAATGTGGCCACCGGGCCTTCCATTGTGATTATTGCTTCTGTGATTTATTTTTCCACTTATATGTGGGGCAGGAAATATAATGTATGAGTATGGACAGGGGACTGTCTTTACGAAGGTGGATTCCTGTGGTAAAATAGCAGCAGAGACAGGAAGGAATGGCTTTGCAGCAGAGCCTGCTGTCACCTGAATCTGACAGAATAAGAATTATAAATACAAGAATTAAAAATTAAATATAAAATTAATAATACAGAAAGGAAGCGCAAAAGCGCAGAAAACATGAGTGAAAAAATTTTAGCAGTAGCAGCAGGACATGAAATTACAGAGCAGGAGCTGAACAATCTGATTCGCAATTATCCCCCGGAGCAGCAGATTTACATGTCAGATCCCAGAGCAAAACAGCAGGTACTGGATCAGCTGATTGCCTTCCATCTGTTTTATAAGATGGCAGTGGAAGAAGGGATTACAGAGTCTCAGGAATACCAGGAGCTGGTGGCGAAAGTAAAAGTGGAGCTGGCCAGCCATATGGCTGCAACCAGTGTGGTTGAAAGCATCCAGGTAACGGAAGCGGAAGAAAAAGAATATTACGAGAAGCATATGGAACAGTTTCAGGAGAAAGCCCAGGTAAGGGCCAGACATATTCTGGTGGATACCAGACAGCAGGCTGAAAGTGTCAGTCAGGAGCTGGAGCAGGGACTGGATTTTGCAGAAGCGGCAGAGAAATATTCCACCTGTCCTTCCAGGGAAAAGGGAGGCGATCTGGGATACTTTACCAGAGGGCAGATGGTGCCGGAATTTGAAAAGGCAGCTTTTGAGGGAGAGATCGGAAAGTTAATCGGTCCGGTGGAAACCCAGTTTGGCTGTCACCTGATTCTGGTGGAAGATAAGAAGGAAGGCTCTGTAAAGCCTTTCGATCAGGTACAGGAGCAGATTCATCAGCAGGTAATTCAGACCAGGCAGCAGGCAGCCTATGATGAAAAAGTAAAAGAGCTGGAAGCAGCTTACGGTGTGGAACGAAAACAGGGAGTGATAGATTGAAGCAGTCGACAAAATACTGGAAGATACTGGTAAATTTGCTGGTGGCAGTGTTTACCATTGTATGCCTCTGTGTTATTTTTCCAAAAATACTGGTATTTTTCATGCCCTTTGTGGTTGGCTGGATTATTTCCATGATTGCCAATCCACTGGTGCGTTTTCTGGAAAGAAAAGTAAAAATTGTAAGAAAGCACAGCTCCATGATGATTATTATCGGAGTGCTGGCGGCAGTCATCGGGCTTGGTTATCTGGCTGTTTCCCGGCTGGTGGTGGAAACGGGGAACCTGATTTCCAGCCTTCCGGAAATTTATGAGAATTTTCAGGCAGATTTTCAGGAAATCGGAGAAAACCTGCAGGTGTTTTATGACAGGCTTCCCAAAGATATGCAGGAAGATATTAATGAGGTGACTTCTGAACTGGCAGGATATGTGGGCGGACTGGTGCAGGCCATAGGAGAGCCCACCTTTGAGGCGGCGGGCAACTTTGCCAAAAATGTGCCGGGAACGCTGATAGCCATTATTATGAGCATTCTTTCCGCCTATTTTTTTACAGCGGAGCGGGACGCCATACTGGCTGAAATTAAGAAAAATGTGCCTTCCGGCATCTGGAACCGGGTTGCCGGAGTGATTCAGGATTTAAAACGGGTGGTAGGCGGTTATTTCAAAGCACAGTTTAAAATCATGGGAGTGGTCTATGTACTGCTGGTTATCGGGCTGTTTATCCTGAAGGTCAACTATCTTTTGCTGGTGGCTTTTATCATTGCCTTTCTGGACATGCTTCCCTTTTTTGGAACAGGAACGGTACTGGCCCCCTGGGCTGTCATTAAAATTCTGTCGGGAGACTACCGGATGGCGGTGGGCCTGATTATCCTTTACGCGGTAACTCAGGTGGTGCGGCAGGTGATTCAGCCGAAAATTGTGGGAGATACCATTGGTATGAATCCTCTGGCAACGCTGTTTTTCATGTACATCGGATATAGGATCAGCAGCATTGTGGGTATGATTATTGCAGTCCCCGTGGGCATGATTCTGATTAACCTGTACCAGGCAGGTGTGTTTGACAATCAGATCCGATGCATACGGGAACTGGTGAATGATATCAATGAATTTCGTAAATTTTAGCGGTGCCGGGCCTGTTATTTTCTGCGCAGAAGCAGAAACAGCGCGCCTGATGCCATCACAGACTGGCTTAACAGAAGTCCCCACAGGTAACCCTTAATGCCGGCGGCAGGGATAACGTACAGGACAAATCCAATGCGTATGCCCAGTCCCATAATGTTTAAAAAGAAGGTGGAAGTGGTTTTTCCAAGACCGTTTAAAATACTGTGCAGGGTGGTGGAAAGGTACAGGAAAGGACAGATCCAGCCCAGGATCACAATAAAAGTTCCGGCCAGCTCATTTCCAAAGAGAAATGAGCCCATCCACCGGCCCAGAAACAGGAACATCATGGTACATCCGAAGCCCAGCAGAAGGCTGTAGAAGCAGGTGCGTTTAATCAGGGTCAGGATATAGCCGTGTTCCTTCTTTTCCTGTGCTTCCGCAATGGCCGGAAGAAGCATGACAGATACGGAATTGGTGAGCACGGAAGGAAACAGCACCATGGGCAGGGCCATACCTGTCAGAATACCGTAGACGCTTAAGGATTCGGAGGTGGAGTAGCCGAACTGGCGAAGCTGTCCTGGAATCATGACAGCTTCCATGCTCTGAAGAATATTTACCAGAACCCGGTTGGCGCTTAGGGGAAGAGACATGAAAAATATCTGTCTCATGGCCCCAAGGCGGCTGCCCTGGTTCTTTTTTCTGCGCAGAAAACTGACGGAAAAAAGAACTGCGGCAAGTTCTCCGGCCACCATGCCCCACATCACAAGGTTCAGAGAGATGGCCCCGTGTTTTTCCATGGAAATTTCAAAAAAAAGCCATACGCCGGCCACCCGGACAAACTGTTCCAGCAGCTGGGAAGCCGCGGGTACAAATGTTTTTTTCAGACCGTAAAAATAGCCGTTGATACAGGAATGGATGGCGGCAAAAGGAATGGTGAGGGAGAGAATCTGAAGGAGCGGGGCGCACCGGGGCTCCTCCAGAAATTCCGTGGCAATCCGGTTCGAAAACCGGTATAAAAATATCGTGCAGGCAAAGGCAAGGGACAGAGACAGCATAAGGCCCGCAGTCAGATAACACTTTTCATTGTGAAAGGATTTCCGGCAGAAAGAAGAGCCTTTATCACGGTTGCAGCCGGAACTGGCAGCCTGGGCCACAAACCGGGAAATGGCGGTCTGTATGGCGGAGGAAGTCAGAGAAATGGTAAGGATATGGATGGGAAAAGTAAGCTGGTAAATTCCCATTCCCTCAGCACCAATCCTCTGGGAAAGGAATATTCTATAAAAAAAGCCAATAAGCCGGGAAAGAAGTCCCGACAGGGTCAGAAGCAGTGTTCCGGTAATCAGCGGATGGCTGCGCAGAGATTTAAAATTCATAATGCCTCCAGGGAAAAATTCAGGATTATTTCAGTCTATGTACTGAAACGGGGAAAAATGCATGGGGAGCGGCAGTTGGACCCTCCGCCCCATGGGCGCCTTTTCATACCGGTATGACCCGGCCCTTTTACAGCGCAGGTCAGAAGGGCCGCCGCATGGAAAATCATATGGAAAAAGAAACTTGACAGAGGGAGAAAAACGTGGTACTATGCGTTTGTGACAAATCCCGACTAAAACACTCGGAATTCAGAGGTGATAGGTTGAAATTATCTACAAAAGGAAAATATGGGCTGCGGGCCTTTATTGATCTGGCAGTCTGGGGAGAGGAAAAGCCGGTTGCTCTGAACAGCATTGCGGAGCGGCAGGAGATTTCCGTCAGCTATCTGGAACAGCTTATGGCAAAGCTGAAGAAAGCAGGGCTGGTAAAAAGCCTCCGGGGCGTCAATGGCGGATATACCGTTGCAAAACCTGTGGAAGAGATTTCCGTGGGAGATGTTTTAAGAGCTTTGGAGGGAGATCTGACTCCGGTGGAATGCGCCGGAATTGACAGTAACCGGCAGTGCAGCAGTTCCGCCCAGTGCGTCAGCAAAATTGTCTGGAAGCGTATCAATGACAGTATCAACGATACGGTGAACAGCATTTATATAGGAGAACTGGTAAAGGAAAGTAAAAGGCAGATTTAATTTAAGTAACAGAGGTGGGAAATATGGGAAAAATGATATATCTGGATAATGCGGCAACAACCAGGACAGCACCGGAAGTAGTGGAAGCAATGCTTCCGTATTTTTCGGAATTTTACGGAAATGCATCAACCGTTTATGAATTTGGCGGAAAGAGCAGAGAAGCGGTGTCAAAAGCAAGGGAAACCATTGCAAAGGCCATCGGCGCCAGAGACAATGAGATTTATTTTACCGCCGGAGGAAGCGAGGCTGACAACTGGGCCATCAAGGCTGCAGCGGAAGCGTATAAGGATAAGGGAAAGCATATTATTACCAGTAAAATTGAACATCATGCAGTGCTCCATACCTGCCAGTGGCTGGAGCAGAACGGATTTGAGGTCACATATCTGGATGTGGATGAATTCGGCGTGGTGAAGCTGGAAGAACTGAAAAAGGCCATACGGCCGGATACCATTCTGATTTCCATTATGTTTGCCAATAATGAAATCGGAACCATAGAGCCTGTGGCAGAGATTGGGAAAATTGCCAGAGAGCACGGAGTGACATTTCACACCGATGCGGTACAGGCATTCGGACAGGTGCCCATTGATGTGGATGCCCTGAATATTGATATGTTAAGCAGCAGCGGCCACAAACTGAACGGTCCGAAAGGCATTGGATTCCTCTATATCCGAAAAGGAATCAAAATCCGTTCTTTTGTCCACGGAGGCGCTCAGGAGCGGAAACGCCGGGCCGGTACGGAGAATGTGCCGGGAATCGTGGGATTTGGAAAAGCTGTGGAGCTGGCAGTGGTCAGCATGAAGGAGCGCACCGGGAAGGAACAGGAACTGCGGGATTACCTGATTGACCGGGTGATGAAAGAAGTTCCCTATACCAGGGTAAACGGAGACAGAACCAGCCGTCTGCCCAACAACGTGAATTTCTGTTTCCAGTTTGTGGAAGGAGAGTCTCTGCTGATTATGCTAGATATGAAGGGAATCTGCGGTTCTTCCGGTTCTGCATGTACGTCCGGTTCCCTGGACCCCTCTCATGTACTGCTGGCCATCGGCCTGCCTCATGAGATTGCCCATGGCTCTCTGCGGCTGACTCTGGGAGCAGATACCACAAAAGAAGATATTGACTACACTGTGGAGGCAATTAAGGAAATCGTAAACCAGCTGCGGGAAATGTCTCCCTTATATGAAGATTATAAGAAACACAACAGTTAAAATAAGTATCCGGAGGAGAAAACAATGTATAGTGAAAAAGTAATGGATCATTTTAAAAATCCCAGAAATGTAGGAGAGATTGAAAATGCCAGCGGCGTGGGAACTGTGGGAAACGCCAAATGCGGTGATATTATGCGTATTTTTCTGGATATAGATGACAGCGGAATTATCCAGGACGTAAAATTTAAAACCTTTGGCTGCGGTGCGGCTGTGGCAACCAGTTCCATGGCCACAGAACTGGTGAAAGGCAAAACCATACAGGAAGCGTTGCAGGTAACCAATAAGGCGGTAATGGAGGCACTGGACGGGCTTCCTCCGGTAAAAGTACATTGTTCCCTGTTGGCAGAAGAAGCCATTCATGCGGCTCTCTGGGATTATGCGGAGAAAAACGGAATTCAGATTGAAGGGCTGGAAAAGCCAAAAAATGATATCAGCGAGGAAGAAGAGGAAGAGGACTACTGAAATTTATGGAAAAAAAGAAAGTAGCAGTGGGAATGTCCGGCGGCGTGGATTCTTCGGTGGCAGCCTGGCTTTTAAAAGAACAGGGATATGAAGTTATTGGCGTTACCATGCAGATCTGGCAGCAGGAATCGGAGCAGGTGCAGGAAGAGCAGGGCGGCTGCTGCGGCCTGTCCGCAGTGGAGGATGCCAGACGGGTGGCGGCAATGCTGGATATTCCTTATTATGTCATGAATTTCAGGGCTGAGTTTCAGAAAAATGTGATAGACTATTTTACAGAAGAGTATCTGAGAGGACATACCCCCAATCCCTGTATTGCCTGCAACCGTTATGTGAAATGGGAAGCATTGTTAAAGCGCAGTATGGCCATCGGCGCAGACTATATTGCTACCGGTCATTATGCCAGAATCCGGCAGCTTCCCAATGGAAGGTTTGCATTGCAGAAATCGGCTGCGGAAGGGAAAGACCAGACGTATGCACTGTATAATCTGACCCAGCAGCAGCTTGCCCGTACCCTGATGCCGGTGGGAGATTATACCAAACAGGAAATCCGTGCCATGGCGGAAAAAATCGGACTTCGGGTTGCAGATAAACCGGACAGCCAGGAAATCTGTTTTATTCCGGATCAGGATTATGCCGGTTTCATTGAGCGGGAAAGAAAGGGAGCTGTGCCTCCTCCGGGAAATTTTGTCACAGAAGATGGAAAGGTGCTGGGCCGGCACAAAGGAATCACCCACTATACCATCGGCCAGCGCAAAGGCCTGGGAATTGCCCTGGGGGTTCCGATATTTGTGACGGAGCTTCGGACAGAGACCAACGAGGTGGTGCTGGGCACCAATGACCAGGTATTCGGAACGGAGCTTTACGGGGACAGGCTGAACTTTATGTCTATCCCGGAACTTTACGGGGAACTGGAAGTAACGGCCAAAATCCGTTATAATCACAAAGGAGCGCCCTGTACCATTCAGAAAGCAGGAGATGACAGAGTATTCTGCCGGTTCCATGAACCGGTGCGGGCCATTACACCAGGACAGGCAGTTGTATTTTATGATGGAGATATTGTAGCAGGCGGCGGAACTATTTTATAGTTCCGTTTTTTTGTCTTTATATAAAAACTGAATCATACACATATCATAGATGATAATATCATCTCCATGTTATCTGCATTTACTTTCTGTTGTCCTGGGTGTTGCGTTAATGCATGAATCGCTGTATTATTCATTCTGTGAGAATTATTTGATAATTTCCGAAAGACAGGAGAGGCATTCAGTGCATTTTGAATTGTAGTACCTTGCTTTTGGCTTGTATTGCTGATGGATTATTTGCACCTTGGATTTTATTCATTGATCCTGTATATTTCGAAATATTACCCATATCTAAAACTCTTTTTTGTGCCTGCTATGAACTATGGCTACATATGGCAATTATTTTTCTTTTAATTTAGAAGTTTCGTTTCCTCAATCAACAAATCATATTCAGGAAATTATTGAGGTCAGTCTCCCGGTTTTTCATATACATGGGGGTATGCCTTCTTGCCGAAGCAAACATATCATCTGAACAGAGAATGGTTACGTTGTAAGAATAAATTGAGGATATAAAGAGCAACATGTACAGATATCACAGGTGCACAGCAGGAAAAGTGAACTTGAAAGAAAGCAGATTTGATAGTATACTGATAGAAACAGAAGAGAGGACGGAAATATGCCGAAGAAAAAGAAGGAATTAAAACCTGCCACTGTTTTAAAAGATTACTGGCGGGACAACGGGCAGTTTGCAGACCTTTTTAATGCAGTGCTGTTTGACGGAGAATCGGTAATTCATCCGGATGAGCTGGAGGAAGAAGATACGGATGAATCCATAGTGACAGAGCATAAAGAGTATGCAAGAACCGTGGAAGCATTTCGGGATAATATCAAAATTCAGAAAATATCGTCGGTTTCCGGTGTACAGTTTGTGCTGCTGGGGCTGGAGCATCAGGAACATATCCATTATGCCATGCCAATGAGGATTATGGGGTATGATTACAGTGCCTATAAGAAACAGTATGACAGGAATGCCAGACGTTATAAATCATCTGAAGGGATGGATAAAGATGAGTATCTTTCCAGGATGAAACGGGCAGACAGGTTTACACCGGTGATTACGGTTCTGATTTATTATGGGGAGAAACCCTGGGACGGGGCACTGTCTCTGCACGGTATCCTTGATATACCGGAAAGGATGAAACCTTATGTCAATGATTACAGGATTACGCTTGTGGAAGCAGGGAAAAGCAGGTTAAAGCTGAACAATATGAATAATGTGGATTTTTTCAGTCTGCTGGAAATAATGAATAATAAGGAGAAGCCTCTGGCGGAGACCAGGGAAACAGCTATTGCATATGCAAGAGGGCACAAAGTAGAACGTTCCGTTATGATGGCTGTGATGAGTGCAGCCAGCTGCAACATAGACTATAATATCCTGAAACAGGGAGGAGAGACGGATATGTGGACAATATTTGAAGAAACAAAAAGAGAAGGAAGAGAAGAAGGCCTTATAGAAGGAAGAGAAGAAGGCCTTATAGAAGGAAAAAAAGAAATGATTTTTACCATGTTGGAAGCAGGCTATGCCTGTGAAGAGGTTGCCAGGATTTCCGGGATGACGGAGAGCGAAATCCGGAAGATGGAAAAAGAATCAGAATATTGCTGAAAAGAGTATAAAGAGCAGAACAATCATTCAAACGGTATAATTCTAAGGAGTGTTTCTGAGCGTTCAGGGACAGGGCATACTGAAAAATTAAAAGGAATATAAATAATGATAAAAGTGAACCTGTTTTCAAACAGAAAAATTTCTGTTTGAAAACAGTATTAAAAACAATGTTGATAAAAATAGTATAAAAAGTTGTTGACAGTGGACAGAGAAAAGAGATAGAATAATTATATCAAAATTATAGAACCTGAAAAGAACGATTCCGGAGTGGATGTGCCGGAATCGTTCTTTTTGGGTATTTCATAGATGTATTGTAATCCTGCATGAAGCGGAAAATTTGGGAAAGTATGAAGTGGAAAAGGGTTCTGAATCGTGTTATAATATAGTAGAATTTATAAATTTACAGATGGGATCAGGTAAGACGTATGAAAAAAGAATCAATCACAGTAAGATTTTTGTATAAAACACCCCCTGGACGCTTATGTCTGAAACTGCTGACACGTCCTTTTATATCCAGAACAGCCGGAAGATTTCTGGATTCCAGGCTGTCCTGGTGGCTGGTTCCCCTGTTTATCAGAAAACATGGGATAGATATGAGCGAATATGAGAAAAAGTACCGTACATTCAATGATTTTTTTACAAGAAAACGGTTTATGAAAGAGATAGATATTACGCCGGAACATCTGATCAGCCCCTGTGACGGCTGGCTGAGTGTGTATCCGGTCAGTGAGGAACAGACGTATCAGATTAAGCATATTGAGTATCGGCTGGAAGATCTTTTGAAAAGCCGGAAGCTGGCGAAACAGTTTTCCGGCGGAACCTGTCTGATTTTCCGGCTGACCCCGCAGAATTACCACCGCTACTGTTATGTCAGCGACGGTACGGTAACAAGAAACAGGGTAATTCCGGGAAAGCTCCACTGTGTGCGTCCCACAGCCTGCGAAGCCTTTCCTGTATTTGCGGAAAACAGCAGAGAATATGTCCAGATTCATACGCCCAAATTCGGGACTGTGATTCAAATGGAAATCGGGGCCATGATGGTGGGGAAAATTCACAATTACCCCAGAGAAGGAAAGGTATTTCAGGGGGAAGAAAAAGGATATTTTGAGTTCGGCGGTTCCACCATACTTCTGCTGCTGGAAAAAGACCGGCTGGAGGTAAAACCGGAGATTCTTAAAAACAGTTGCAGCGGGCTGGAAACAGAAATCCGTCTGGGCGAGCTGGCAGGGGTCTGTCCCGTAACGGAGGTGGAACTATGAATGAGCTGGAAAAGTGTATGGCAGGGGAATATTATAACTGCCATGACAGGATTTTTCTGGATTTTAAAGCCAGGGCAAGGGAACTGCTGCAGGAATACAATACCCTTGCATATGAACAGAAAGATTCAGACAGAGGGTAGTTCCCATTACGGCCCCTGTTCCCTTCCAGCCTGTTCCCGGTAAACTTTCGGTGTACATCCCGTCCGTTTTTTGAACATTCGACTGAAATAATATACATCCGGAACACCGCATTTTTCTGCAATGATCTTAATGGGAAAATCCGTAGCCACCAGCAGTTTTTTGGCCAGCTCTACCCGCTGGCGGTTGACATAATCAGTCAGGGGAATCCCCACCTCCCGTTTAAACAGGGTGGACAGGTAGCTGGCATTTACATTCAGCAGTTCTGCCATGGCATTCAGACTCAGATCCAGGGTAAGATCAGTGCTGATCCAGGTCATGACCTTCCGGGTGAGCAGAGAGTAATCCCGGAGGGTATATTTGCGCACCATGCGGCAGTAATTGCGCACAAGCTGCAGTTGGATGGCGCTGCACTGGGCTTTGCTGGAAGACTGCTCAATCAGCTTCACATTCTGGTTGGAATGGGCGTCAATATGAATGGGATGAACGCCGGCCTGTTCGACAGTTTTGCGCAGCAGCGTATTAAAGGAAATGGCGTAATCCTTGCTGTCCCTGAGACTGCAGGGCAGCCGGTAAGGCAGATTACGTCCGGTCAGGCTGGATATAATGTTCAGTGCCCTGGTTTCATTGCCGCTGGCCACTGCGTCCAGAATCTGATTTTCAATTCCATATCGTTCTTCAATCATCCGGATATTCATCCGGGAATCTTCTGTATTACTGTAGTGGGCATAGGTTTCATACCAGCTGTCCATGTCATTAAAATCATTAAATATAATTTCGTACTGGTTTTCGCCAAAGAGATAATTTCCAAGAGTAAGAAAAATATTGTTGTAAACAGTGGGAGAGGGAAAACAGGTCAGCCGCAGATAAAAGCCCTGCAGGACTGGCTGCTGTCTTTCCGGAATTTTCATTTTCCGGGACACCTCTTTCAGCCGGTCAGGAGGCATTTCCTCTAACAGCACAGGGCCGCAGATCATCAGTCCGGAACTGTCCGGAATGCGCAGAATGGTGTAAATGCAGTGCAGGGTGTCTTTCAGATAGTATATGGTATTTTCGTTCAGTTTATCCAGATAGCTGCGGATAAACTCATGGTCGTGATTTTCCAGAATAGTGGAACGAAGGCCGAAATCAAGCCAGGAATAGTCCTCGCAGGGCAGGGTGATACAGTGAACCGGAATGGTGTTATTTTTCAGTAAATCCTGCACAAAAGACAGCAATATCTGCTCCATGATTTTCAACCTCTTTTCTCATTCATTTTTCCGGAACTTACCGGGACGCCGGCGTGTTTTTTCGAATTGTTATCCGTATAAATTTTATATATTTTTGCACATTTTTCAGGTGAAATCAACGCAACATAAAAATAATGCAAAAAATACCAAAAATCGTATCTCGTCAGAAAAAGTAAAGATAAGTAAGATGTATTCTGTACATAAACGACAAAGAATGACAGAAAAATCCAGTATTAATTGTAAAAAGTAACGTATAAAAAAACGCCTCATCTGGAAAAATATTGTAGAAAATAAAAAGGAGGAACCATATGCGAAACATGATCAATCTGAATGGGGAGTGGAAATTTTCAAAAGAAAACAAAAAACTCCCGGAAGTGATGCCGGAAGGATGGGAATCAGTGGAGCTACCCCACACCTGGAATGCTGTGGACGGTCATGACGGAAACGGCAGTTACGACAGAGGATGCTACTGGTATGCCAGAACCTTTGAGACACCCAGGCAGCCTCTGAAAGGAGGGCGTATTTTCCTTGAAATTCTGGCGGCAGGACAGCAGGCCACCGTGTATGTGAATGGGAAGGGGGAATATTATCACGAAGGAGGCTACTCCATCTTCCGGGCGGATATCACAGACGCCTGCAAAGAAGAAGGGGAAAATCTGCTGACCATAGCCTGCAGCAATGAAAATAAAAGCAGCGTCTATCCTCAGTCTGCGGATTTTACTTTTTACGGAGGCCTTTACCGGGGCGTAAATTTAATCAGTGTGCCAGAGGCTCATTTTGACCTGGAGCATTGGGGCAGCAGCGGATTTATGGTGACTCCCAGGCCGGATGGCAGAGGAGGAGCGGAATTTAAGCTGGAATCCTGGCCGGTGAACGTGGATGAGAATTTCACAGTTCAGTACAGTATCAGGGATGCGCAGGGCAGAGAAGTGGCAAACGCAGTGCGTCCCGCAGACAGCACGGAAGTAAAAATTTATGTACCGGATGTAACCCTGTGGGACTGCGGCAATCCATATCTGTATACTGTAACAGCCACTCTGCAGAGGCGCAACGAAGCATATGATGAGGTGGCTGTACGGGCAGGCGTTCGCAGCTTTTCCTGCGATCCGGATAAGGGATTTATCTTAAACGGAATACCCACTCCTCTGCGGGGTGTCAGCCGCCATCAGGATATGCTTTATAAGGGAAATGCTCTGACCAGAGAAGACCATTACAACGACGCTTGCATGATAAAAGAACTGGGCGCCAACACCATTCGGCTGGCCCATTATCAGCATTCACAGGACTTTTATGACGCCTGTGACGAACTTGGATTTGTGGTATGGGCGGAAATTCCCTTTATCAGCGTAATGAACGAAGACCCGGCGGCTCACCAGAACTGTATTACTCAGTTAAAGGAACTGGTGCTTCAGAATTACAATCATCCCAGTATCTGTTTCTGGGGCATTTCCAATGAGATTTTAATTGGGGGCATTTCGGAGCAGCTGTTGGAAAATCACAAAGAACTGAATGAATTGTGCAAACGGATGGATCCCACAAGGCTTACCACCATTGCCCATGTGTCCATGACGCCCACGGACAGCCCGGTACACGGGATTACGGATGTAGAAAGCTATAATCACTATTTTGGCTGGTACGGCGGGAAGATGGAGGACAACGGACCCTGGTTTGACAGGTTTCATGAAGAACATCCGGAAATTTCCATGGGCGTTTCCGAGTATGGCTGCGAGGGAATTGTCACTTATCATGGGCCTGAGCCGGCCTGCAAGGACTACAGCGAGGAATATCAGGCTCTTTATCATGAACATATGGCAAAAGTGCTGGATGAACGGCCCTGGCTCTGGTCCAGCCATGTATGGAATATGTTTGATTTCGGGTGTGCAGCCAGAAATGAAGGAGGCGTGGCAGGAAGGAACAACAAGGGCCTTGTGACCATGGACCGGAAAACCAGAAAGGACAGCTATTATATTTATAAGGCATACTGGAGTCAGGAACCCATGGTTCATCTCTGCGGCAGGCGGTATGCACAGCGGGCGGGAGAAACCACGGAAATCCGGGTGTATTCCAATCAGCCGGTGGTTTCGCTGTTTGTAAACGGAGAGCTGGAAAGTGTAAAAAGTGCGGAAAAAGTATTTGTTTTTACCGTTGCATTAAAAGAAGGTTTCAACACTATTCTGGCTTCGGCAGGGCACTGCAGAGACAGCATGACCATTGAGAAGGTGGAAAAAGAGCCGGAAATCTATGTGCTGCCGGAGGTAAATGAGCGGGCAGAAGGGGTGGCAAACTGGTTTAAGCTGGTGGGAGATCTGGATTTGAAAGCGCCCATGGAATTTCCGGAAGGAAAATATAATGTGCGCTGCACCATGGAAGAAATAGCAAAATCCCCGAAAGCCATGGAAATTACTTCCAGGGCCATCAAACTGGCCACAAACTTTGACCTTGCTCCGGGTGTGGGCATGTGGGACATGATGAAATCCATGAAGCCGGAAGATATGGCCAATATGGCAGGCTCCATGATGCCGGAGGGATTTGTGGAAAGCCTGAATGCCCAGTTGATTCAGATTGACCGGGAACAGGCATAAATCACAGAAAAACGGCAGATACTGTTTAAGTATTGCAAAATCTTAGAAAAGAGAGGGAATACTATGGGAACAAATTCTGAAACTTCCGTCCGGCCTTTTGGTATGAAGGACAAAATCGGATATATGTTTGGTGATTTCGGAAATGATTTTACGTTTATTTTATCTTCCAGCTTTATGCTGAAATTTTACACGGATGTTATGGGCATCAGCGCCGGCCTTGTGGGCGGGCTGATGATGGCGGCCCGGTTTATAGATGCATTTACTGACGTAACCATGGGACAGATTGTAGACCGTTCCAGACCCACCAAAGACGGAAAATTCCGTCCCTGGATAAAACGGATGTGCGGTCCGGTGGCGATTGCCTCATTTTTGATTTATCTGTCGTCTTTTGCGGATATGGCGTATGGTTTTCGGGTGTTCTGGATGGTTGTCACCTACATACTGTGGGGATCCATCTTTTACACCGCAGTGAATATTCCCTATGGTTCCATGGCTTCCGCCATATCCTCAGACCCGAAACACCGGGCAGAGCTGTCCACCTGGAGAACCATTGGAGCTACTCTGGCAGGACTGGTTATCGGTGTGGGTACGCCGCTGTTTGCATTTGAGACAGTAAAAGGAAACACGGTTCTTTCCGGTCCCCGTATGACCGTAATTGCAGGAGTATTCAGTGTACTGGCTGTTATCTGCTACCTGCTCTGTTTTAAACTGGTACGGGAACGGGTAGATGTGCCGGCCAACAATCAGAAGCTGGAAATCGGAAAGCTGTTGAAAAGTCTGGTAACCAATCAGTCTCTGCTGGGTATTATTGCAGCTGCCATCGCCCTGCTTCTGGCCCAGCTTACCATGCAGGGAATGGCGGGATTTGTATTTCCCAATTTCTACGGAAGCCCCCAGGCACAGTCAGCCTCCACTCTGGCAGGCTCCATTGCAGTGCTGGCGATCTGTGCGCCGCTGGCTGTAAAGTTTTCCACCCGGTTTGGAAAAAAGGAACTTTCTGTTGTATCCTGCCTGATTTCCGCAGCGGTGTTTATAATCTGTTTTTTTGTGCATCCGGCAAATCCTTTCGTATATGTGGCATTTTTTACAGCAGCATTTGTGGGAATGGGATTTTTTAATACCATAATCTGGGCCATGATTACGGATGTTATCGACGATGCGGAAGTGAAAAACCATGTCAGGGAAGACGGGACGATTTACGCGGTGTACTCCTTTGCCAGAAAAGTGGGACAGGCTCTTTCTTCCGGTCTGACCGGCGTGCTTCTTTCCCTGATTGGTTATACTAAGGCCACAGCCTTTGATCCGGATGTGACGGAAGGCATTTTCAAAATGTCCTGTATTGCTCCGGCTGTGGGGTTTGTGCTGGTTGCTTTCTGTCTGTGGTTTATCTATCCGCTGAATAAAAGACGGGTGGAGGAAAACGTGGCAGAGCTGGCCCGCCGCCATGGCAAATAAGCAAAACCGTAACAGTAAAAGGTCCGGTATATGAAAAAGAAGACCTGCGGCAGAAAAATGCCGGAAATATGCCGAAGGAGGGTTTATGGAAGATAAATTTTCAGAATATGTAAAACGAAATGATTTCCTGGTCTGTGTGGACAGTGATGGCTGTGCCATGAATACCATGGATATCAAGCATTTCCGGTGTTTTGGTCCGTGCATGGTGGCAGAGTGGGAACTTAATGCCTGGCAGGAGGAAATTCTGGCCCGCTGGAATGAAATCAATCTATATACCATGACCAGGGGGATCAACCGTTTCAAAGGGCTGGCCAGAGCCCTGAGAGAGATACAGGAAAAATACTGTGAAATTGAAGAACTGGAGCGTCTGGAGCAATGGGTGAATGAAACTTCCGAGTTGTCCAATGAGGCTCTGGAACGTGAGATTGCCGGGGCAGACAGCGTCTGCCTCCGGAAAGCTCTTTCCTGGAGCCTTGCGGTAAACCGGTCCATAGAAGCCCTTGACGAAGCTGACAAACAGCCTTTTAAAGGCGTGAAAGCAGCTTTGAAAAAAGCGTATCAGGAGGCGGATATTGCTGTTGTCTCCAGTGCCAATCCGGAGGCGGTACAGAAAGAGTGGGAGATACACGGGCTTCTGGAATACACGGATGTGGTTCTGGCCCAGGATTCCGGCAGCAAGTCTTTCTGTATCAGCCAGCTTCTCAGACGGGGGTATCAGCCAGAGCATGTGCTGATGTGCGGAGATGCTCCGGGGGACCTTAAGGCGTCAGAAGAGAACGGAGTCTTTTTTTATCCCATTCTGGCAGGCCGGGAGGCTGAGAGCTGGGAAGAATTCCGGGAAACAGCGCTGAAGCATTTTCTGGAAGGTTCTTATGGCGGAGTGTATCAGCAGGAAAAAACGGAGCAGTTTCTTACAAGATTAAAGGAGGATTAACTTATGGTGGATATGAAAGCAAAGCCATTTTACCTGTCAGAGGAAGACTGCAAATGGGTGGAGGACACCATTGCAGATATGACGGTGGACGAGAAAATCGGCCAGCTGTTTTTCAATATGGGGGCCAGCCGGGAGGAAGATTACCTGAAAATGACGGTAAGGGATTACCATATCGGCGGCATCCGGTACAATCCGGGAACTGCAGATGAAATTTATGAACAGAACCGGATTTTACAGGAGAACAGCAAAATTCCCCTGATTATTGCCTGCAACACGGAAAATGGCGGAGACGGTGCCTGCACCGACGGAACCACCATCGGAAGTCAGACAAAAATCGCCGCCACGGGAAATACGGAATATGCTTATCAGCTTGGATATATGTCCAACAGGGAGGCTGCCGCAGTGGGCTGCAACCTGTCTTTTGCACCGGTCAGTGATATTCTGTATAATTGGGAAAATCCGGTAATCGGCCTGCGCACTTACGGGAACGACCCCGGGCGGGTGGCTGAAATGACAGAAGCCTATATGGAAGGAGCCCATGCCAATCCGGGATTCTGCTGTGCAGCCAAGCATTTTCCGGGAGACGGGCTGGATTTCCGTGACCAGCATGTGGCCAACAGTGTGAATTCCATGAGCTGTAAAGAGTGGGACGAAACTTACGGCAAGGTGTATCAGAACCTGATTGACAACGGGTTAGAAGCCATTATGGCAGGACATATTATGCAGCCGGATTATGCCCGGCATTTTAATCCGGGACTTACGGATGACGAGATGATGCCTGCCACCCTGTCTCCGGAACTGATTCAGGGACTTCTCAGGGGGAAACTGGGATTTAACGGTATGGTGCTGACAGACGCTTCCCATATGGTAGGCCTTACCTGCCGCATGAAGCGGAGCGACGTGCTTCCGGCTGCCATTGCCGCCGGTGTGGACATGTTCCTGTTTTTCAATGAAATGGAGGAAGATTTTGCCAGTATGAAACAGGGGTATCTGGACGGACGCATTACGGAGGAACGCCTCAGCGACGCCCTTCACCGGATACTGGCGCTGAAAGCCCATATGGGCCTGCACAGAAAAGGAAAAACGGAACTTATGCCTCCAAAAGAGAAGGTTCATGAAATTGTGGGCTGTGAGGCCCATAAGGAAATGCAGAAAGAGATTTCTGACAAAGCCATTACGCTGGTGAAATATAAGGACAAACATGTGCTGCCCGTCACGCCTCAGCGCTACAGACGGATTATGATTGTCTATGTTAAGGGGCTGTCCGCACCGGGAATCGGAGCATTTTTTGCCGCAAAAAAATCTCCTGCGGAAGTATTGAAAGAAAAGCTGTGTGCTCAGGGTTTTGACGCCTTTCTCTATGAGAGTCCCATAGAGCAGATGCAGAAAAAAATGGAAGCCGGGGAAAAACCGGATATCAATATGTATTTTGCCGGAAAAACCCCCATTAAGGAGTTCCGGGAAAATCAGGATCTGATTATTACTCTGGTGGATATCCCAGGAGGATTCCAGCCCGTTGCCCGTCCTGCATTCGGCATGACAAAAGGCGGCGGAGAGATTCCCTGGTATGTGTTTGAACTTCCGGTGGTGGTTGTAGGCGTGCAGCATCCTTTTGTACTGGCCGATATTCCCCAGGCCCGTACTTATATCAATACCTATGACAGTAAAGATGCAACGCTGGATGCACTGGTGGCAAAGCTGATGGCAGGAGAAGAAGCATTTACCGGAACAGATCCGGTGGATTCCTTCTGCGGGCTTTTTGATACACGGATTTGACGGAAAAGGAGGGATATTATGCAGATGACATTTCGCTGGTACGGCGAGGGGAATGACAGCATTACCCAGGAACAGATTAAGCAGATTCCCGGTGTAACCGGTCTGGTGTGGGCATTGCATGACAAGGCGGCAGGAGAAGTATGGGAAGTGGATGAAATTGAGAAAATGCGCCGGCAGATCGAAGGGCATGGTTTTAATATGGATGTGGTGGAAAGTGTAAATGTCCACGACGACATCAAAATCGGCCGGCCTTCCCGTGACCGGTATATAGAAAACTATAAGCAGACACTGCGCAACCTCTCCAGATTCGGGGTGAAAGTGGTGACCTATAATTTCATGCCGATTTTTGACTGGACCAGAACGGATCTGTTCCATCCCATGGAGGATGGTTCCACAGCGCTGTTCTATGAAAAGGCTAAAATTCAGGAAGACTACAGAGAAATGGCGGACTATATTCTGAAAAACCTTCATGGTATGACTTTTCCCGGATGGGAACCGGAGCGCATGGCCAGACTGGATGAACTGTTTGAAGCCTACCGCCCGGTTACCAAAGAAAAACTCTGGGAAAATCTGAAGTATTTTCTGGAAGCTATTATGCCCACCTGTCACGAGACAGGCATAAAAATGGCTGTCCATCAGGATGATCCTCCCTGGGATATTTTCGGCCTTCCCAGACTGCTGGTGGATAAGGAATCCATCGGGCGTCTGCTGTCCATGGTAGACGATGACCATAACTGCCTGTGCCTGTGCTCCGGCTCCCTGGGAGCAAATCAGGAGAACGATGTACCGGATATTATCCGTACCTACTGTGACAGAATTGCATTTGCCCATATCCGCAATGTGAAGCATTTTCCAAACGGAGATTTCACAGAGGCTTCCCACCGGGACTGTGACGGAGATGTGGGGATTCTGGAAATTATGCGGGCTTATCATGACTGCGGGTATGAAGGATATATCCGTCCCGACCATGGACGCCATATCTGGGGCGAGCAGTGCCGGCCGGGATACGGTCTGTACGACAGAGCTCTGGGCATTATGTATATGTGGGGCTGCTGGGATATGTTGGAGCGGGAAGCCGGTAACAGTTAGAAGGAGAGAACCGATATGAGGACATTTATGGATGAAAATTTTCTGCTGTCAACTTCCACTGCGGAAAAACTCTACCATGGCACTGCAAAAAAACTGCCCATTATTGATTATCACTGCCATATCAGTCCCCGGGAAATTGCAGAGGACCGGAAATTTGAAAATATCGCCCAGATCTGGCTGGGCGGGGACCACTATAAATGGAGGGTGATGCGGGCCGGAGGGATTACCGAGGATAAAATCACCGGCGACGCGCCGGACCGGGAAAAGTTCCGGGCATTTGCAGGTGTAATGCCGAAACTTGTGGGCAATCCCATTTATCACTGGAGCCACCTGGAGCTTCAGCGGATATTCGGAATCAGGAAACCGCTGACGCCGGAACATGCAGATGATATTTACGACTGCTGCAACGAAATACTGAAAGGATATTCTGCCCGTTCTCTCATGGACAAATTTGATGTGCGGGCCATCTGTACCACAGATGATCCCCTGGACAGCCTGGAGTACCATGAACAGATCAAGGCGGATCCCTCAATGAAAATCACAGTGCTTCCGGCCTTTCGGCCGGATCGGGCAGTGAATATTGATAAGCCGGGATTTGGAGATTATATCAGAAAACTGGCAGAAGTGACGGGGCGTGAGATTGACACAGCAGAGGATGTGGTGGAAGCCCTGAGTGAACGTATGGATTATTTCGAGGCCCATGGATGTCTGTGCGCCGATCATGGACTGGATTACTGTATGTTTGAAAAGCCTGATAAGATGACTGCAAACAGGGCTTTTTCCATGGCCATGGAAGGGATCTGCCCGGAGCGGAAGCTGGGAGATACCTATAAGACACTGGTAACCATTGGCTGCGCTGAAAAGTATGCGCAAAAAAACTGGGTAATGCAGATTCATTTCGGATGTCTGAGGAACACCCGTAAGATTCAGTTTGAACGACTTGGGCCGGACAGCGGATATGATGCGGTCAACAGCCGGTCCGGTGTGGAGCATGTGGCGCCTCTTCTGAATGAGTTTGAGGAACATGGCAGCCTGCCCAAAACCATTCTCTATTCTCTGAATCCTGCAGATAATACGGCCCTTGCCACCATTATGGCATGTTTTCAGGGCGGAGGTATTCCTGGAAAAATCCAGCAGGGAAGCGCCTGGTGGTTTAATGATAACCGGCATGGAATGCGCAGCCAGCTGACTGAACTGGCTGCCAACGGGGTGTTGGGCTGTTTTGTGGGAATGCTGACAGATTCCCGTTCTTTCTTAAGTTATACCCGTCATGAATATTTTCGCCGGGTGCTCTGCGAGCTTTTGGGAGAATGGGTGGAAAGCGGCCAGTATCCTGCTGAGGAAAAGGAGCTGGAGCAGCTTGTCCGGAATCTGTGTTACCAGAATACCTGTGATTATTTCGGATTTAAGGTGTAATGGGAAATATTATGAAAATCAATGTTTATACGCGTTAATTTAAGCAGAAAGGAACAGAGTTTATGTTGGAATTACCATTGAATACAGATTTTACCCATAAGGTTGTGGTGGTGACCGGAGCCGGCGGCGTGCTCTGCGGCACCATGGCCAGAGCCTTTGCACAGGCCGGAGCAAAAGTAGCGGCACTGGACCTGAATCAGGAAGCTGTGGAGAAGCTGGCAGAAGAAGTTCAGGCGGAAGGTTTTATTTTAAGGGGCTACCGGGCAAACGTGTTGGAAGCAGAGGAACTGGAAGAGATTCATCAGCAGATTCTTTCAGATCTTGGTCCATGTGATATTCTGGTCAACGGGGCGGGAGGAAACAATCCCCGTGCCACTACGGACAATGAATATCATCATGAGCGTACGGAGGGCCAGAAGACATTTTTTGACCTGGAACCCAACGGAGTGGACTTTGTATTTAAGCTGAATTTTCAGGGAACCCTGCTTCCCACCCAGGTATTTGCCAGAGATATGGCAGAGCGGAAGTCCGGTTGCATTCTGAATGTTTCTTCCATGAATGCATATGTACCGCTGACCAAAATACCTGCCTATTCCGGAGCAAAAGCGGCGGTATCTAACTTTACCCAGTGGCTTGCCACTCATTTTGCAGGAACAGGAATCCGCTGCAATGCCATTGCGCCGGGATTTCTGCTGTCGAACCAGAACCGGGCCCTGCTGTTTCAGGAGGACGGTACGCCTACGCCCCGTACCAGTAAAATTCTGGCCGGCACACCCATGAGACGGTTTGTAGAGGGAGAAGAACTGCTGGGAGCAGTATTTTTCCTGTGTGATGACTGTGCGGCCAGTGCAATTACCGGAGTGGTGCTGCCCATTGACGGGGGATATTCAGCTTATTCCGGAGTGTGAGAACTTTCCGGGACGATTAAGAAATAACAGAATCAGAAGGCTTAGACATGAGATTGGAGAAATAGTATGAATGAATTTAACCGGAAAATATCAGAAATCGGCATTGTGCCGGTGATTAAACTGAACCACCCCGAACGGGATGCGGCGTCTCTGGCAAGAGCCCTGTGTGCGGGAGGAGTGCCTGTGGCAGAGGTGACGTTCCGTGCAGCAGGGGCAGACAAAGCCATCCGGCTGATGAAAGAGGCCTGTCCGGAAATGACAGTGGGAGCAGGTACGGTTACCACAAAAGAACAGATTGATGATGTGCTTGCGGCCGGCGGAGAGTTTATTGTCAGCCCCGGATATGACCAGGAACTGGTGGATTATGCTGCAAAAAAGAAGGTTCCCATCTTTCCGGGCTGCACCACGCCTACCGATTACCATGCAGCATTAAAATCAGGACTGGAACTGATTAAATTCTTTCCGGCAGAACAGTCCGGAGGCCTTCCCAAAATCAAGGCCATGAGCGCGCCCTTTCCCATGTTCAAAGTGATGCCCACCGGGGGAATTTCTCTGAAAAATCTGGAGGAATATATGGAAGCTCCGGTAGTTGCCGCCTGCGGCGGTTCTTACATGGTAACTGAGGAGCTGATTGACAGCCAGAACTGGGAAGAAATCACAAAATTATGCAAAAAGTCACGTAAAATCATAGAGGAGGCGCGAGGATAATGGCAAAAGTAATTACATTTGGAGAAATTATGCTGCGTCTGGCGCCGGAAGGATACTATCGTTTTTTTCAGAATGACCGTATGCAGGCCACGTTTGGCGGCGGTGAAGCCAATGTGGCGGTGTCTCTGGCCAATTACGGGGTGGACACAGCATTTGTAACGAAGCTGCCGGAACATGCGGTGGGTCAGGCAGCCGTAAACAGTCTGCGGCAGTATGGGGTAGATACCTCAATGATTGTCCGCGGCGGAGAGCGGGTGGGAATTTATTTTCTGGAGAAGGGAGCTTCTCAGCGGGGCTCCGTATGTATTTATGACCGGGCCCATTCCGCTGTCCAGACAGCCGCACCCTCAGACTTTGACTGGAAATCCATTTTCCAGGGAGCAAAGTGGTTTCACTTTACCGGAATTACGCCGGCCCTTGGGAAAAATGTTACGGAAATCTGCCGGGAGGCCTGCAAAGAAGCCAGAGCCCAGGGGGTGAAGATCTCCTGCGATTTGAATTACCGGGGGAAACTCTGGAGCCGGGAAGAGGCCCGGACAGCCATGACTGAACTCTGCCAGTATGTGGATGTGTGTATTTCCAATGAAGAGGACGCCAAAGACGTATTTGGCATAGAGGCGGAACATACGGATATTTACGGTGGAAAGCTGAACAAAGAAGGCTATAAAAGCGTGGCAAAACAGCTGGCGGACAGATTTGGATTTGAGAAGGTGGCCATTACGCTGCGCACCTCCATTTCAGCCAGTGACAACGATTGGGCTGCCATGCTTTACGACGGGGAACATTATTGTTTCTCCAGAGAATATCATCTCCACATTACCGACCGGGTAGGAGGCGGAGACAGCTTCGGCGGCGGACTGATTTATGGGCTGCTGAATGGAAAGAACACACAGGAAGCGGTGGAATTTGCAGTGGCGGCTTCCGCATTGAAGCATTCCATAGAAGGAGATTATAATCTTGTGTCGGTTTCAGAGGTGGAAAAACTGGCCGGCGGAGATGGCTCCGGACGGGTGCAGAGGTAAAAGGTACGGTTTGGCCGGGAGGTAAATATCTCCCGGTTTTTTTATTCTACAGGAAATTCCTCTGGATTTCCTGTAGAATAAAAGACAATTATCACACTGCGGCGGAAATGATGCGCAGCTCGCGGGGTTGATGTTTATTGCTGCGCAATCCGCTTGCGCGCGGAGAATGCGCATAGCGCATTCTTTTTTATTTCGCAATTTCCTGGTGTTCGCAAAACACCCATGTTTTATCATATCTGGCAGCAATGGCTGCAAATTTCATAAATTGTTTCTTGACAATATAATTAATCTGCATATAATAGTTCCATATAAAACAATTAAAATTTGTTTTAAGGAGGCGCACTATGAAATGAACCGAAAGGATATGCTTGGTTTTCAGATAAAAACTCTGGATAATCTGTTTTTCCGGAATATGATTGCATACGAAGCCAGTCAGAGAGGCATGGATGAAGTGACCGTTATGCATGGCTGGATTCTGGGATTTCTGTTTGAAAATTCCGAAAGGGAAATTTTTCAGAAAGATATTGAAACAGAATTTTCCATTGCCAGATCCACCGTTACCAGTATTGTAAAGCTGATGGAGAAAAAAGGATATATCTGCCGGGAATCCGTGGAGCAGGATGCCCGTTTAAAGAAACTGGTGCTGACAGAAAAAGGCAGAAAGATTCATGAGCAGCATATCGGGTACGTTGATATACTGGAAGAAAGGTGTAAACGGAACATCACTCAGGAAGAACTGGAAGCATTTCAGGCAGTGGCGGAAAAACTGAAGCGGAACCTGGAGGAAGATATTGCGCGCAGCTGTTCACGACTTTGCAATTTTGACGGAAAACCGGAACAGACACGATGATTTTATGACAGAAAAAGGAGGGACAGAAATGGTAAAAACAATTTTGGGACAGGTAAAGGAGTTTAAGAAAGATTCCTTTATAACGCCTGTCTGCATGATTCTGGAAGTGATTATGGAAATGCTCATACCGCTGTTAATGGCAGCTATTATTGACAACGGTGTGGAAAAAGGGGATATGAGTTATATTTACAAAACAGGGGCTGTCATGCTGGTGCTGGCGGCGCTGGGACTGCTGGCAGGCATGATGGGAGCAAAATATGGAGCCAGTGCCTCCACAGGCCTGGCAAAAAATCTGAGAACCGCCATGTTTGACAATATTCAGACTTTTTCTTTTGCCAATATTGACAAATTTTCCACAGCGGGTCTTGTGACACGTCTGACAACAGATGTTACCAATATACAGAATGCTTATCAGATGATCCTGCGTCTGTGCGTGCGTGCGCCCATCAGCATGATAACCGCCATGATAATGGCATTTCTGATTAATGCAAAACTGGCAAGTATTTATCTGATTGCCGTAATTCTGCTGGGAGTCTGCCTGTTTCTGATTATGAGTAAAGCCGTCAGATATTTTAAGGAAATATTTCCCAGGTATGATGATCTGAATGCCAGCGTGCAGGAAAATGTGTCGGCTATCCGGGTGGTGAAAGCCTATGTGCGGGAAGAGTATGAAAATGAGAAATTTACCAGAGCCAGCGGCAATATTTACAACATGTTTACCAAAGCAGAGAATATCCTGACCTGGAATGCCCCGCTGATGCAGGTGGCTGTCTATGGCTGTATTCTGGCCATAAGCTGGCTGGGAGCCAAAATGATTATTGCCGACGGGCTGACTACCGGGCAGCTTATGAGTCTGCTGACGTACTGTATGAATATCCTTATGAGCCTGATGATGCTTTCCATGATTTTTGTTATGGTAACCATGAGTATGGCCAGTGCAGAGCGTATCGCGGAAGTCATCAGCGAAACCAGCAGCCTGACCAACCCGGAACACCCCATTACAGAAGTACCGGATGGAGGGATCGTCTTTGAACATGTGGATTTTGCCTACAGTGCGGAGAGTGAAGAGCCGGTGTTAAAGGACATAAATCTGGAAATTCGGGCAGGAGAGACCATTGGGATTATCGGAGGCACCGGCAGCGCCAAATCCAGTCTGGTGAATCTGATCAGCCGTCTTTATGATGTAACTGCCGGAACTGTGTCAGTGGGAGGAATCAATGTAAAAGAGTATGATATGGAATCCCTGCGGAATCAGGTGTCGGTGGTACTCCAGAAAAATGTGCTGTTTTCCGGCACCATATTGGAAAATCTCCGATGGGGTGATAAAAATGCCACGAAAGAAGACTGCGTGCGGGTGTGCAAAATGGCCTGTGCCCATGAATTTATTGAACAGTTTCCCGAAGGATATGATACATATATCGAACAGGGAGGAAGCAATGTATCCGGCGGGCAGAAGCAGCGTCTCTGTATTGCAAGGGCTTTGCTGAAAAAGCCGAAAATTCTGATTCTGGATGATTCTACCAGTGCAGTGGATACGGCCACCGACAGTAAAATCCGGCAGGCATTTGCCACGGAAATTCCGGATACCACGAAACTGATTATTGCCCAGCGTGTTTCCAGTGTACAGAATGCAGACCGGATTATCGTGATGGAGAACGGAAGTGTGGCCGATTTCGGTACCCATGAAGAATTGCTGAACAGCAGCGAAATCTACCGGGATGTTTATGAGTCTCAGACAGGAGGCGGCGGAGATTTCGATCAGCAGGGAGGTGACAGATAATGGCAGGAACAGAAAAAACAGAAATGGTTAAAAATCAGGAAAACAGGAAGAATTCCGGGCCTCAGCCCAAAGGGCCGGGAAGGAGAGGGCCCAGGGGCCCGAAACCGAAGATTAAGAATCCCGGAAAACTCTTTGCCAGACTGATGAAATATATTTTTGCAAATTACAGATTTCATCTGATCTTTGTACTGGCGGGCATTCTTGTGGGCGTGTTTGCCAATGTACGGGGAACCCTGTTTATGCAGACGCTGATAGATGATTACATTCTGCCCATGATCGGCACAGAAAATCCGGATTTCGGCCCTCTGGCAGCAGCCATCGGCCAGGTGGGCATGATTTATGGCGTGGGAGCCCTTTTTACCTGGGCATACAGCCGGGTAATGGTAAAAGTAACACAGGGAACGCTGCGCAGTCTCAGAGATGAGATGTTTACCCATATGGAGAGCCTTCCTGTGAAATACTTTGATACCCATTCCCATGGCGATATTATGTCAGTCTATACCAATGACATCGACACCCTGCGCCAGATGATCAGCCAGAGCCTGCCTCAGCTTTTATCCAGTATTATCATGGTTGTGAGCGTTCTGGCCAGCATGATGATTCTGAATGTGCCTCTGACCGTTGTAACTCTGTTTATGGTGGCGGTGATGCTTTTTGCCACCAAAACCTTTGCCGGAAAGAGCGGTAAATATTTTATTGCCCAGCAGAAAGACCTGGGAAAAGTCAACGGGTATATTGAGGAAATGATGGAAGGGCAGAAAGTGGTAAAGGTATTCTGCCACGAGGAGGAGAGTAAAAAGCATTTTCAGGAACTGAATGACGAGCTGTTTGCAAGTGCCAACAATGCAAATAAATTTGCAAATATGCTGGGCCCGGTGAATCTGCAGCTTGGAAATATGAGTTATGTGGTCTGCGCTGTGGTGGGCGGAATTCTGGCCCTGAACCATACAGGTGGATTTACCCTGGGAGGCCTTGCCAGCTTCCTGACCTTTAACCGGAGCTTTAATATGCCCATCAACCAGGTGAGCCAGCAGTTAAACAGCGTGGTAATGGCGCTGGCGGGAGCAGAGCGTATATTTGCCCTGCTGGATGAAAAACCGGAAACAGATAATGGATATGTAACGCTGGTCAATGCCAGAAAGGAAAACGGTGTTCTGACAGAGTCCGGACAGCGGACGGGACTTTGGGCCTGGAAACATTTCCATCAGGCAGAAGGCACCACCGATTATATTGAACTGACCGGAGACGTGGTGTTCGATGACGTGGACTTTGGGTATAATCCTGACAAAATTGTGCTTCACAATGTAAAAATGTTTGCAAACGCGGGACAGAAAATAGCATTTGTAGGCTCTACCGGAGCAGGAAAAACCACGATAACCAACCTGATTAACCGTTTTTATGATATTCAGGACGGGAAAATCCGCTACGACGGAATCAATATCAATAAAATCAGAAAGGCAGATTTGCGGCGTTCTCTTGGCATCGTGTTGCAGGATACCCATCTTTTTACCAATACGGTTATGGAAAATATCCGTTATGGGAAACTGGACGCCACAGATGAGGAAGTCATTGCCGCTGCCAGACTGGCCAATGCGGATCAGTTTATCCGCAGGCTGCCGGAAGGCTATCAGACCATGCTGACCGGAGACGGAGCCAATCTGAGTCAGGGACAGAGGCAGCTTCTGGCCATTGCCAGAGCGGCGGTGGCAGACCCGCCGGTGCTGATTCTGGATGAGGCTACCAGTTCCATTGATACCAGAACAGAGCGTCTGGTACAGGATGGCATGGATAAACTGATGAAAGGCAGAACTACCTTTGTGATTGCCCACAGGCTTTCCACTGTAAAAAACAGCGACTGTATTATGGTGCTGGAGCAGGGAAGGATCATTGAGCGGGGCACCCATAACGACCTGATTGCCCAACAGGGCAGATATTATCAGCTCTATACAGGAAAAACTCCGGGACTGGCTGCAGAATAAAAAAGTGGAAATTTTGTGAAAAATGAGGTATAATCTCCACGGAAGAGGGACCCCTGGTGCAAAAAGGCAGGTACAGCCGGAAACAGTATAATCTGCACTGAGGGAGAGCCCTGAATATGAAAAAGCAGTACAGAAAGGTAATGATATTGCCTGAATGGGCACGGGTTACCGGTTCGGGAGGAGAAGAAAGTGCAGAAGACAGAAAAAAGCAGAAAACTGTTGGGAGCTGCCCTTGGCGTAGCGGCAGTGTTTATTTTGATTATCGGAGGAAGTGCGATAGGCATCCTTCAGCTTGTTTCAAAGGGAAAAATGTCAGTTTTTCACGGGATGATGGCACTGATTGCCGTTGACATTGCTGTCCTGGTAATTGTACTGGCTGCAGGAAAAAGGCTGTATGACCGGATACACAGTATCGTGGGGAATCTTGGAAAGATTGCAGACGGAAGCCTGACCCTGGAAGACAACAAACTGGCGGAGCGGGGAGATGAACTGGGAGAAATGGTACGTTCCATGAATACCCTGGTGGTATCTTTTGCCCGGCTGATTACCAGTGTGAAAAATGCCGCAGACTCTCTGACAGAGGTATCGGAAGATTTTGACGATTCTTTCCGAAACCTGACAGCCGCCATGGAAATTGTGGGAAAAGAAGTAGATTCTATCGGGGAAAATACCGTTTCTCAGGCAGAGCGGACACAGGACATCAGCCTTCAGATTACAGAGATGAGCCATGCGATAGATGTAATTGCCGAAAATGTGGGAATGCTGACCCAAAGTGCGGATACCGTAAAAAACTGCAGTGAGACAGCCGAAAAGATTATGGGAGATCTGGTTTCTATTAACCGGACCAGCAGCCAGGCTATTTCAGAAGTAAGGGCCCAGACAGATGTGACCAATCAGTCGGCCATGCAGATTCGTACTGTTACGGAGATTATTGCGGGTATTTCCAGCCAGACCAATCTTCTGGCACTGAATGCCAGTATTGAGGCGGCAAGAGCCGGAGAACAGGGTAGAGGATTTGCAGTGGTGGCAGAAGAAATCCGCACACTGGCAGACCAGTCCAGAGAATCGTCGGAGCAGATTAATAATATTGTAAATGAACTGATTCAGAACTCCAATGTCAGTGTGGATATTACTCAGAAGGTCACCGAAGCCTTTACCAGACAGACGGAGAAAATACAGGAGACGAAAGGAATTTTCACTTCACTGAATCAGGAAATTGAGCAGGTAGGGGAAGTGATCGGCGGTATTGCCTCAGAGGTAACCGGGCTGAAAAATTCCAAAGATACCATAGAAGACGGAGTATCTGACCTGACCCGGTCTGCAGAGTCCAATACAAAAAGTGCGCAGGATACGCTGGAATCCATGGAAGAATTTAAGGAAATTGTGGAAAAATGTAAATCATCCACGGAACAGATTCAGGCAGTATCCAAAGAACTGATTGAAGATATCCATAAATTTGATATCAGAAAACTGAAAGAAGAAGTCCGGGAAATTTTGTAATATTCCTGCAGAGCAGGAAAGGGCCGGAACGGAAGAGAGAATCCCGCTTGCATAAGTTCGTGAGCGGGATTTTTGTATGCGGTAAAATGTCAGTTAAGAGAAATGTTTGATTCTTGCAAACAAAAAAATTTAATGATAATATTATTTTGGCGGTAAGATTTATGAAAAAAGAGTTTTAGGCAGGCTACAGTTTTCAGGAACGAACAGGTATGGTGGAAAAACTTTATTGTGAATGCTATGTCCCGGTCAGTATAGAGAAATGGTATGGCAAATAAAAGTGTCATCAGAAATGAATGCACCTTTATTCCAGCTGTACCGAAAGACAGGTCAGTTAGAAGGTGTCATTGCGCTGATAGAATCATGGGAATTGGAATGTGTAAATAATTTAATTGATATTGGATACTGCGCCTAAAGGACAAACTGGAAAAGGCATATGAGTTTATGAAACAGTTTGTGATTGACGGGATTAATCTTCTGGAGAAGTTTATGGAGTGGAACGGGGAGAAGGTTAGGGATGTTGGGAGAGGAAGGTAAAAATAGCAAGGGAGATTTTAGAATAGGAAGCTCCCTTGCTATGTATTAGTAGTATATTAATGCATTTTTTTGCAAAACATCATAGAACATGGCACGTCCGGAATAATTCCAATATGCACAATCTTGTTCCATAAATAACCATTTCACAGCTAATAAGATGATTTCGACAGGATGTTCATTACCAGCATAATCACAGAAAGTAGCACCAGACGGAGTGAGCGATATAGGGTGGCAATCGTATATTTGTTGCAGTTTTTGTGCGATGAAAGGGTAAATGAGAGGAAAATTAATTTTACAATCTGTTAAAGCATCTATAATGTCTTGGTGACTTGGATTAGAATATCGACGATTTCTTTTAAAAAAAAGTCCGCCAATATTTACAGTAAAATCAAAGCCCTTATTTAATTGGGTTGGACGTTTAAGAAAAATGCCATAATTACCAAATTGTTCGACGTTGTATTGATAACGTGATGCATTATCTCCTATTCCGGTACCGGGGGTTTCACATAAAAAAACTTGAATTAGATTTTTACGCATTGAAATACGATCTCCGAAAGGTAATGAGTAGTTAATTATTTGTGTCATAAGTAGATACCTCCTTAAAAAATACACCAATCTCAACATCGAGTACATTTGCAATTTGATTAAGAACGGATATTGAAAGACTCTTATCACATCCAGCTGCTTCGATTTTGGAGAGATAGCTGATGCTGATTTTAGCCTGTTCAGCAAGTTGTACCTGTGTTAATTTTGTTTGTTCTCTGTAATATTTTATATTTGCGCCTATAACACGATATAGGTCAGTGTCATTTTCAAAATACATAACAAGTCCTCTTTCACTATTTGTGAATATTATCTCATGAGATGCATAACAGATAAATTCACTTATAGTGAAAGAAAATTGCTGTGGATTTTTCTGAGAAAATGAGTTACTATATAGAAATCAATATTAAAAGAAGGAGGAATGGCTTATAGGTTTACAACCAAATAATTTCAGGCTTGAACCAACAACAGTCTGGTCGTTTCCAGACAGAGGCAGTTGGGTAACGCATTCAGGGAAGTATCGAGGAAACTGGTCACCATATGTACCAGGAAATCTGATACTTCGTTATTCTAATCCTGGTGATTGGGTCTTAGATCAATTTATGGGTAGTGGAACAACCTTAGTTGAGGCAAAGCTACTTAATCGTCATGCGGTAGGTGTCGACATCAATCCGCAATCTGTTTTAATTTCTGAAACGAATTTACAATTCCAATGTGAAACAAATTCAAAAATCTTTACACGAAATGGAAATGCTACAGATTTGCATTTTATCAAAGATTGTCGTATTGACTTTATTTGTACACATCCGCCATATGCCAATATCATCAAATATAGTAAAGGAATAGAAGGGGACATTTCTTTGTTAGGTGTGGAAGCATTTTTAGATGAGATGCAGAAGGTTGCAAATGAAGCATATCGTGTTTTGAAAAAAGGAAAAATGTGTGCAGTAATGATTGGGGATGTAAGAAAATGTGGAAAGGTCATTCCATTAGGATTTCGTATGATGGAATGCTTTTTACAGGCAGGATTTGCGAATAAAGAAATTATAATTAAAGAGCAGCATAATTGTCGTTCTACTGATTATTGGGAAAAACAGAACAATAATTTTCTGATTCTTGCACATGAGTATATATTTGTATTTCAGAAGTAAGATAATTCACAAAGAGTGAAAGTTGTGGTTGCTATCTTGTATGTTTGCAAGTATAATAAATATGCGAGAGATTGTCCTTTTGTGGACATAGAGAAGAGGAATCATCAATGAGTAATTCGAGTGTTGCTCCATTTGTGAAATGGGCTGGCGGTAAGCGTCAGTTGATTCCACAGATAAAGGAGAAAATGCCTGTAAAATATAATAATTATTATGAGCCATTTGTGGGTGGCGGTGCAGTTACATTTGAATTGTTACCTGCAAATGCTCTCATAAATGATATTAACAAAGCACTAATAAATGCATACAAGAAGATATGTGGTGAGCCGGAAGCATTTCTGAAAGCAGTAAATAAACTTGATGCGGAAATGTGGGAGGATGGTAAAGAATATTATTATTCTCTCAGAGAACATTACAATGACAAGCTGATGAAAGCGGAGTATGATGTGGAATTAGCTGCATTGTTTGTGTTTATAAATAAGCATTGTTTTAACGGCTTGTATCGGGTAAATGGTAAGGGCCTTTTCAATGTTCCGTACAACAATAGTCGTAGGGCTTCGGTTGATGAAGAGGTTATTATGGCTACTTCAAAGTACTTGCAGGGAGTAATCATTATAGATGGTGATTTTGAACTGGCATGTAAGGATGCAAAGAAGGGCGATTTTGTATTTATAGACAGCCCGTATGCACCATTGAATCCTACTTCTTTTGAGTCATACACAAAAGAGGGATTTGACATAGAAAGCCATAAGCGACTGGCAAATCTTTTCGATGAATTAACAGCCAGAGGTTGCTACTGTATGCTCACAAACCATAATACAGACTTGATAAATGAGCTGTATGGTAACAAAGGCTATAAAATAGATGTTGTAAGTGTAAAGCGTATGATTAATTCAGATGCATCTAACAGAGTTGGCAAAGAAGTAATTATATGCAATTATTAGAACTTATGTGTAAGAAGGACTACTCTTTTACATGGAGATAAAAAGAAGGAAGGAGTTTTATGCCACATTTTGAAATGGCAGAGTATCCAGTGTGCGGAAAAATAGCATATGGAAGAACTGAAATTGAAGATGCATTTGGTTTTTGTTATGATGGGACAATGCCACAATCATAGTGTAGGAAGTGTAGAAAATTAGGAAGTAGTTGTGGATACACAGATTGTCTACATTGGAGAGAGGATTATCATCGTTGTTATTATTCTGTAAAGTGTCCAATTAATGATGACTAATTTGTTTGAATATCTGCGTTATATGATTTGTGTTAGTTAGAGACTTGCTATATAGTGCAGATAACGGAATGTTTGGCATGGAGACTAGAAGTAATGGAGAACTTATTTACAAAAAAAGTGCCATTATTTTTCGAGATTGAAGAATCGCAGTTAATATTAGGCGATTCCTTTAAAATTCTAACAAAAATGAAACTGGAATCTGTTGATATGGTATTTGCAGATCCGCCTTATTTTTTAAGTAATGACGGCATTACCTGTCAGGGTGGAAAGATGGTTTCAGTAAATAAAGGCTCATGGGATAAACTTTCTGAAAGTGGAACCAGCGTCGAAGAAAAACATAAGTTTAATAGAAAGTGGATTAAGTTATGTAAGAAAGTACTAAAGCCGAATGGCACGATTTGGATATCAGGAACACTACACAATATATATTCGATTGGCATGGCATTGGAGCAGGAAGGCTTCAAGATAATCAATAACATAACATGGCAGAAAACAAATCCACCACCAAACTTATCATGTCGATGCTTCACACATTCTACGGAAACCATTTTATGGGCTAAGAAGAATGATAAGAAGTCTCGGCATTTTTTTGCTTATCAGAAAATGAAAGAAATGAATGGTGGAAAGCAGATGAAGGATGTGTGGGCAGGAGCACTGACGAAATCTTCGGAGAAAACAGAAGGTAAGCACCCTACACAGAAACCGGAATATTTGCTTGAAAAAATTGTACTGGCATCGACTGAGGAAGGACAAGTTATCTTAGATCCTTTTTGTGGTTCAGGAACTACAGGAGTAGAGACGGTACGATTTGGACGGAAGTTTATTGGAATAGATGTAAGTGAAGAATACCTGGAGATATCCAGGAGAAGATTGGAGAAGGTAGCAAATGACAAATAGAAATTTTGATGAATGGTTGAGTAGGTTCAGACCGAGTATATCAAGTTATGATTACTATATTGATTTTGAAAAGGTCGTAAGAAATGTAGATGAAATCAAGGTGGAATTAAACATCTTAAATTCCTTGATTAGTTCAAAAAATATTGAAGAAGATTTTGAGAAGATAGTGACAAAGTATCCGGAAACATTGCAATGCGTTCCGTTACTTCTTGCGGTGAGAAGTAATGAAATATATGCACAGGATGAAGAAGGTGCGTTCTTATATAATTTCAAGCAGATGAATTACAGTGTGGAGCAGTACAAGGTATTTATGCGTAAGACCGGATTATTTGATATGATTGCAAATCATTTGGTAAACAATCTTGTGGATTATGCTTTGGGTATTGAAACTGGATTGGACTCTAATGGTCGTAAGAATCGTGGCGGTCACCAAATGGAGGATTTAGTTGAAAAGTATATTGTTACAGCAGGGTTTAAAAAGGATGTAAATTACTTCAAAGAAATGTATCTTAAGGACATTGAAGAGAAGTGGAACGTTGATTTATCTGCACTTTCTAATCAGGGTAAGGCTGCTAAGAGATTTGATTTTGTAATCAGGACGGATAAGATGATTTATGGTATAGAGACAAACTTTTATGGCGGTGGTGGCTCAAAACTGAATGAAACCGCAAGGAGTTATAAAATGCTTTCACAAGAGGCAGATACAATAGAAGGATTTACATTTGTATGGTTTACAGATGGAATTGGATGGAAGAGTGCAAGAGGTAATCTGAGGGAGACGTTTGAGGTCATGGATACGATTTACAGTATCGATGATATGGAGAATGGGGTTATGAAGGTAATATTTGATTAGGAGGAACTGAACGAATGAGGAACTATAGTTATAAGACACTTGATATTTTAGAATTGTATGTTAATCCCGACAATTATAGGTATGTTGAAGAAGTACAGGATGAAGTTAGTGCAATAATTGCTATGTTTAAAGTTAATGTCGGAGATTCAAGAAAAGAAATGTTAAATTTAGCAAATGACATTATTGCAGATGGTTTGAATCCATTTGAAATGCCAATAGTATGTTTTGATGATGAAATAGGAAAATACGTTGTATATGACGGTAATCGACGTATTACATGTTTGAAATTGATGACACAATATAAGGGGAATGCTGATGTGTTAGCAGAGCTTCCTTATGTGGCAGAAATATATAAACTCCAATATAATGGTGATAGTTCGATTCAGTGTGTTGTGTATAATGAGGCGGATGATGCAATTCACTTTTTAAATAAGATACATAATGATGTCAACAATGGGATTGGAAGAAAACAATGGGATTCTCAAGCTAAAATGAAGGCTAATGCAGCATATGGTAACAAAACCAAATCATATGCAATAGTAGAATTTTTGAAAACGAATCAAAATACAAGTACAGAACTTCTGGAAAAAATGAAGATGAATAGATGGATATCAAAACTGGAGCGAGTAGTCAGTTTTTCTTTGTTTAAAGGCGTGTACAATATACAGTTTGATAATAATAGTAATATGAGCTATTTGGATACAGAGGAACAAGTTTTGAAAATGCTTTCGAAACTTGTAGATGATATTATAACGAATACTGCTACAGGTAATTTCAGATTTAAGTCAGATTTTCAAGGCTATGTTGATAATCTTCCGAATGAATACAAAACACAAGTAAAAAAGAAGAAGGATAATAAGTCTGAAAATAGTTCTAATAATGCAAATAACGATTCGGAAGACAAGTCATCAAATGGAACACAAAATAGTAATGGTGCAGAAAATGGAACAAGCGGTAATAAGGATGACTCAGAAAAGAATAACCAAAAGAAAGAGGATAATGATACTGGAGTAGGTAGGCCAAAGAATATTCCACGCAAACATGCTGAAACAAAAGAAGCTCTAGTTTTATGTAAGAATTATGACTATAGTGAGTATAAGTGTTTAAACGAAAAAGGCAAGGAAATGTTGATTGAATTAGAGAGCTTAAATATAAAAGAATATCCAGTAGCTGCAGTGGCTTTATGTAGATGCCTATTAGAGTATACTTTGAAATTATGGTTGGATGAACAAGGAGGGGATTTTGAAAGTGGGAAATTACCGACTTGTTACAATGGCTGTGTAAATTTGTTGCGCTCGAAGAATATTATTGATAATAAAGAACATAGTGTGTTAAATACGTTAGTTAATAAAGAGAATTATATAAAGTTGTTGAACACATGGATGCATGCAGACACAGATGCATGTGTTTCTGAAACACCGATGGTAAGTGGATGGAAAAATGTTCGCCTATTGGTAGAAAAATATATAGAAACACATAAGAATTGAGATAAAGATGAAAATATTATTGGTTGAAGCCGATTACAAAAACAAATATCCACCTCTAGGATTGATGAAAATTAGTGCATATCACAAAGAGATTGGTGATGAAGTTGTTTTTGTAAAAGGAAAAGATAAAGATTTAAAAAATCAAAAGTGGGATAGAATCTACGTTACTACACTATTTACATTTTATTGGAAAAAGACAGTTGATACTATAAAATACTATTACAACTCGGTGAAAAATCCAGGTGATTTGCATGTTGGTGGTATTATGGCAACATTGCTAGAACATGATTTAAGAGCTGAAAAAGGAATACAGGGAATAACCATAAGAAAAGGATTGCTTAATCATATAAATATGTTAGGGAATGAAACGGTTCCAGTGGATCTTATGATACCTGATTATAGTATAATTGATAAAGAGGGTAACGAATATTTGGATTACGAATATGAAGTACAAAATGCATATTTGGCTTCGACTACAAAAGGCTGTATTAGAAGATGTAAATTTTGTGCGGTAAGTACACTTGAATCTACGTATTGTGATTATATTGACATTAGAGGCCAAATAAAAGAAGTTAAGAGGTTGTATGGAGAAAAACGCAACTTGATGTTAATGGATAATAATATTTTGGCTTCGCCAAAATTAGAACAAATTGTAGACGATTTGGTCGAATTAGGTTTTGGAAGAGGAAACCAAAGTTATGAAAAACAATCTGGTAAGCGTAAGTTGAAACAGAACAGATATGTTGATTTTAATCAAGGGACAGATGCCCGTTTGCTGACAGAAGAAACAATTACACAACTGGCAAGATTAGAAGTGAAACCATTGCGAATTGCGTTTGATCATTCAGATGAAGAAAATGTGAGGATATATAAAGAAGCGCAGTGGCTAGCTGCAAGGCATGGATTTAAGAATTTGTCAAATTATGTGTTGTTTAATTTTAAGGATACACCACAAGAATTATATTATCGACTAAAGATAAATATTGAATTAAATAAAGCATTTAAGAAGGAAAAATTGGATACAAGCATATGGTCATTTCCAATGAAATATATGCCTTTTTCAGGAGAGCATCGTATGGACAGAAAATACATAGGAGAGTATTGGAATGCAAAAATGTTAAGAGGGGTACAATGTATACTGAATGCAACACATGCAGTAGTGGGACCTAAAGAAGAGTTTTTCAATCATGCATTTGGAAGTACATATGAGGAATTTGAAGAGTTGATATATATGCCAGAGCTATTTATTACTAAGAGAAAAGATAATGCGGATAAAATTGAGCAGTGGAGGCACATATACAGAAACTTAAATGATGCAGAAAAACAACAGTTTATTGAACTAATAAAAAACAATAGTTTTCCGGATGTTTATATTGCAAATGAGGAGATACGGCTATTATATAGTTGGTATATAAAGTAGATTGTCGGTTTTATTAGTGACAATAAAATGACAATACAATCCCCTAAAAATCTATGCAACAGGTAGAATCCAGACAAAACTCCCGGATTTTCCTTACCAAAATTAACAAATTACACCACGAAACAACTTAGCAAAGAGGAGTTTGGATTTAAACTTAGAGCAGACATCACAAATTAAAGAAGAGATTAAAAGTTACAGAAAGAATATTAAAGAGGAAGATGAAGCCAGGGGCAGTATTGTGAAGCTGCAGGAAAAAATAAAGAAAGAGTGGGAAGCATTGCTGGATAAAGATTACGGTGAATTGTCAGACAGCAAATGCCCCTTATGTGGGCATCCATATGGAAACAAGTCAGAAGTAATACAGAAATTGGATTCATATCGGCAGGTGATTGAAAACGGCAAGGGAGATTTCCAGAAGTTGATAGTTCAGAAAATGAATGATTTGAAAATAATCTATGATTCATACTGCAAGGAATGAATTGAAGAGTATCTGAAACAGAATGAGTGCTATTTAAATGATGTTTGTCGGCAAATATATAAGAATTGGAATCTGGTGATGAGCGATCACAAGGAGTTTTGCGAAAGCGGAAGAAATTATGCCATACCAAAAGAGTATGTGATTGGAAAAGATGCGTTTGACCAAGCAGATGAGATTGCGAATGGATTTATAAGGGTGCTGGAACAAAATAAATCTGAATTACCAGATGAATATTATAGTAATAAAGAAAAATATCAGTATAAAAATGTCTTTACTTTAAATTATAATAATCAACAAGATAAGGTGCAGTATATTTCCAAAGAAGATGAACGTGAAAAAAATTATATATTGAGCAGGAGTATTATGGAAGTAAGAGAAAAACATTATCAGATCAGGAAGATGAACTGAAGAAGTTATGTAAAAGGGCAAGTAGAATTGCCGGAACGGAAAAGAATCTGAAGGAATTGAAAAATAAGGTGAAAAATGACTTAGGCATGTATAGAGAAAAACTGGTAAATCAACTAAAGATTCCTTTTTATCTGTATGCAGGAAGGATTTTGCAAAATTATCAAGGTAGCTTGGGCATATGGATGAATATTATTGGTGGAGAGAGGATTCGTTTTGAGGCAGAAGGAAGATAGGAACATGATATATTATATACCTTGAGTTCCGGACAATTATCCGCTGTGTCTATTTCTATTGCTCTTACATTAAATAAAATATATGCACAAGACAATATAAGATGTGTAGTTATTGATGAACCGATTCAGACTATGGACGAACTGAATGTTGTATCCTTTTGTGAAGTTTTAAGGACAGATTTTAAAGAATACCAGTTTATTTTGTCTACGCATGAAGAGGATTTTCAGACTATATTCGATATAAGTTTGAAAAATATGGTCTGCAAAACCGATCCTTAGATGTTCAGGAGCTGTAAAGGAATTTTGATGAGGAAAGAAGGTGTAGGATTTGAAGAGAGAAGAATTATCTGATGAGACAGTTATCAGGCGTGCGAATGCTGCAGTAAGAATTGAGTTAGAGAAGAACAGAGCATTGGGAATCTCAACGGTTATATATGACAGAAAAAGCCAAATCATATATCGGGAAAATGAGGATGGAATCCGAACGGAAGTAGGAAAAAGGATGAGAAAGGAGCGTTACGGTGAACGAGTTTCAAAAGAATCCTGAGATCGTTGTTTTCGCAGGTCCGAATGGTTCTGGTAAAAGTACGTTTACACAGTTGCTAAAACCTCCAATAGACTATATAAATGCAGATGAAATTAAGAAATATCTTCGTGAGCAGGAGCAGTGTGATAAAATTCAGATAGCACAGCTTTAGCAACAGTACACCTGTTATTACTGCCTGTATCTGCTGGAAAAGAGGTGGACTAAAGGATTTATAATTTACTTGATGTTGCACTGACGGTAACGGAAGCGGCAATTTTCCAGGTAATAATTTTATTCTTTTGTAAAACCTGCCGTTTTAAAAAAGTGATAAGCAGAATGATACCGCCTGTTATTTATGCAGCAGTAGTTGTTATGATCACCTTTTTTACAGATATAGGGGCATCTCGTATTTTCATTTTGTCAGCTTCGATGGTAGTGTTGGTTCTGCTCTGTTATAAGGTCTCGTTTCATTGTGCGCTGATTATTATGGAGTTAGCTTATTTATTGATGATACCGCTTTCTGAATCAGTTGGCTTTCTTATTATGTACTGGCTTTTTCAGGGCGGCATAACCACGCAGGTGGATGGAAATTTTGCTGTCAAATGGCAGGCTTATATTATTATTCTGCTGATTAGATTGATGATTATAGCAGCCATTTGCCGACTTTTAAAGAATTTTCAATATGAAATTCAACCGAAAGATGCGGCTATATTGTCAATCAGTTTTCTGTTAGTTCTTTGGGTATCGTTTGCAAGCACATACAGTTATCTGAATCTGGGAATGTACGGTACCTTTATTTTAGATTTATCTGCATCGGTATGCGGTGTATTTTTTATCGTACAATTCCTGTATTCCCGAAATGTATCTTATCTCCGGGAGCAGGAACAGAGAAATCAGGTACGCATCGCACAGCTTCAACAGCAGTACGCCTATTATCAGGACAGGCTGAAAGACGAAGAACGCATACGCTCCATTTACCACGATATGAAAAATCATCTGCTTGTGTTTGAGAGTGGTCAGGGCACAGAAGCCACCCGCCAGATGGCAAAGGAGATACGTTCACAGATTGAAGATTATGAGGACTATATCCACACAGGCAATCATTTTCTTGATATTCTGATTAAGGATAAGGCAGAAAAAGCCCGTGAAAAGCATATTGATTTTTCGGCAGGCATTGATTTTGATGGCATAGATTTTATGGAACCGTCTGACATCAGCACTCTTTTCGGAAACGGGATAGATAATGCCATTGAAGCAAGCGAAAAGCTGCCGGAAGAACAGCGGGTGATACTTGTCAAAGCAGGTAAGGTGCAGAATTTTGTGTCTGTTCTTGTTGAAAACAACTGTTTCGACGAAACGCATACAGACGGCCACACAACAAAAGCAGATAAATTCCTGCACGGTTTCGGTATCTCCAATATGCAAAAGGCGGCTGAAAAATACAACGGTACCTGTACCACAGCACAGGCAAATGGGAAATTTACTTTGAAGATATTGTTACCAGTTCCCAGGAGATAAAATTGAATGTCATTTCCATAGCCGGGAGGTTTCCTGATACGAAAACCCCTCGGCTTTTTCTGTGCATTTTTAGATTTTGCAGTGTAGATGTTAGATTTTGCGCCTGCTATTGGCTCTTTTTCCGGTGCGGTATAAGATGAGACTGTCAGTAAGATGCTGAGAATGAAAGGAGGAAATGAATATGTCAATCTTATGTGCATCTCATTTAAAAAAATATTATGGCAGGGAAGAAAGCCTTGTCAAAGCTCTGGACGATGTGAACGTATCTGTGGAAAACGGACAGTTTGTTGCTATTGTCGGAACATCGGGCAGTGGAAAATCTACCCTGCTCAATATGCTCGGCGGTTTGGATACTCCTGCTTCCGGCAGTGTGCAGGTGGAAAATCAGAACATTGAAAAACTGAGCGAGGAACAGCTCACGGTGTTCCGCAGGAGAAAAATCGGTTTTATCTTTCAGAACTACAACCTTATTCCCTATCTGACCGCATACGAAAACATCGTGCTGCCTGTGCGTCTGGACGGGAAAACAGAAGATAAAGGGTTTTTGGAAGAAATTGTCCGCTTTCTTGAGCTTGACGAAAAGCTGCAAAATTATCCGAGCCACCTTTCGGGCGGTCAGCAGCAGCGTGTGGCGATTGCACGGGCATTGGTATCCAAGCCTGCTATTATCCTTGCCGACGAGCCCACAGGCAATCTTGACAGCCGCACCAGTGATAAGGTCATTGACCTTTTGAAAATGACAGGCGAAAAATTCTGCCAGACCATTGTAATGATTACCCATAATCCGGAAATCGCAAAAAAAGCAGATGTGAGAATACGCATTGAAGATGGGAAAATCCAATCATAAGGGGGCTTAAAAATGAGCGGCAAAAAAATAAGTTTGAAAATGATAACGCAAATGTCAAAGCAAAGTCTGAAATCAGGCCGTATGCGTAACATCTTTGTGATGATTACCATTGTTTTGGCTTCGGCTCTCTTAACAGCAATCCTTATGTTTGCAATGGGACAAAATCAGCAGGTCAGGAATGAACTTTCCCACAGACAGCAGGTAGGTTATTATAACCTGACGGATGAGCAGGTGGAAACGCTGAAAAATGATGAGCGTATTGCATATCAGATACAGGTTAAGACAGGTACTCTTTCTGAAATGGATGGCTTTGATATAATGCCGTATTATGTCAGCGAACTGTCCGACAAAATTCAAATTGGAGAACTCGAAAGCGGGAGACTTCCCGAAACAGAAAATGAAATTGCAGTACAGGCGGCAATGCTTGAAAAAATGGGTATCGAACCTGTGCCTGCAAACAGGGTAACATTTACTTTCTATGACGGCAATACAGAGGAATTTGTGGTATCAGGTATCCTGAAAGGGGAAGATACAGCAAAACAGTTTTCCGTATTCTTTTCTAAAGGCTATGCCGAGAATGGCAGTCAGTTAAAGAATATGCCTTATGAAGTATATGCCAGACTTTACGGTGCAGCTGCAATGAACGCTGATGACTGCAGGGAGGCGATGTATCTCATTGGCAGTGACGCAGGCATTGAAAGAAAATATATCAGTCCGTCAAAGATGTTTATGGAATCATTGTCTGTAAATACACAGAATGTTTTGATTTACGGGTTGGTGGGTGCGGTTATTCTGCTTGCCTGTATTCTTGTTATTTACGGCGTATTCTATCTGTCCGTTATTGGGAAAATACATCAGTTCGGACAGCTTCGCACCATTGGAATGACACGGAAACAGATGAAGAAACTCGTATCAAAAGAGGGAAGCAGGCTGTTTTTGTATGCCTCTCCCATCGGTATTCTGACAGGCGCGGCAGCGGGCTATTTTATTATTCCGTCGGGCTTTCGTATTATCAATACGCTGTTGATTGCCGTGTGCGTATTTGTGACGGTTTATATCATCACGATGATTTCCGTACACAGGCCTGCCCGCCTGGCGGCTGCGGTATCCCCTGTGGAAGCCATGCGCTACACAGCGCAGGATGATATGAAAAAGACAGCAAACAAAAAAATGTGCCGCAGCTTAACACCGTTTGGTTTAGGTATCATGAACTTTTCCAAAAACAAAAAGAAAGCGGTTATCACTTTGGCTTCTCTTGCGCTCGGCGGCGTCCTCTTTATGACGGCAGCCACTTATATGTCATCCTTTGATAAGGAAAACTACGCAAGGCAGGGGATTTGGAAAGAAGCAGAGTTTCATATTCAGTATTCACCATCCGCTGTTTCGTTAAATGAAAATGGGATGAGTGGTATGCAGGCGGATTCCCCGCTGAACAGTGAACTGATACAAAGGATTACTGCTCTTTATGGCGTAAAAAAGGTAACAGAAATAAAGAACTTTGGCGTGCTTTTTGATTATCCGAAAAATGATGAGTACAACAACAATGACGAAATATGTCCATTAACTGAGGAAGAAACAAAAGAAATCGGTAAATATCTGGCAGATGGAAACGCCGACTACGATAAGCTGATGGGCGGCGGGTATATCCTTGCGGCAGGAAATGATAATGCAGCAGAGATTTACGGTTGGGAATTTACGGTTGGAGATAAGATTATACTTCATTACTATGACGGCAGTAAAATGGCAGAAAAGGAAGTTACGATACTTGGCGTTCTGAATGATGAGTACGTGCTTGACCATAATGGGCTTAACGGATGGTTTTTAATGCCTGAACAGGCTGTTTTGAAATGGTTATCCTATGACAGTTTAAACTCTGATTTGCTTGTATCAACGGAAGCCGATAAGGAAGATGAAGTCGGTGAAGCGCTTGAACAGATGATAGCGGAAAAGTCTGAGCTTGACATGGAGACACTTGCGGACCGCAGAGTTATGTATGAGCAGAACACAAATCAACTGTTTGGGACAATTAGCGGGCTTGCCATTTTTATTATGATGTTCAGTATTTTGAGTATGATGAATACGCTGATTAGCAATATCGTTACCCGTAAACAGGAACTTGCAATGCTTGAGTCTGTTGGTATGAGTAAAAGTCAAATCCGAAAAATGCTTCTCGGCGAAAGTCTGCTTTTAGTTATTGCTGCTGTTGGCGTCACTATGACTGTTGGTACGCTGTGCGGTTATGCACTCTGCAAGGCACTTTATGGTATGGGCGCATTTTACATGGCGTTTCAGTTCCCTGTGGTTTTTGCCCTTGCCTACGCAGGCGTTTTGATTGCAGTGCCGCTTATCATTACCCTTGTATCAATGAAAAGTTTTTCAAAGGAGGCGCTTGTGGAACGTCTCAGAGGGGCGGAGTGCTGATGAAAGAATACAGAATCAGAATCACGGGAAAGTACGATGTTATCGTGCTTTCCCCAAAAATGATTGCCGTGCTCACAGAAAAAATACGCAGTTCTGATACGAAAGAACTTGTTATTCCTGCGGAAGAAATTCTTCCACAGGGATATGCCCAATATCTTGCCCGTGTGCTGGAAGCAGATATGGAAATCGCCGAATCACTTCCCAACAGAAATGCATACACCCTGATTGCAGAGCAGATAAAAAAATTGCAGTTCAATGAAAAAGACTGCTTTGAACGTGTTGAAGTGACAGATCCTGACCGTATTCCACAGTTCGATGTGGATACGAGTGAGGAATTTTTTATTGTTACCAGGCAGGAAAACAGCCGGTTCCACTATTCGTTTCAGAGTGGAACCGGAGAAAAAATCAACATTGTGTTAGACTGACATCGCTGCTCTGCTGATGATCCAAAGGGGCAGTTTTATATTTTCACCTGACTGCCTGAATCCAAAGCACAGAAGTACGGTAAAAGCAAAAAGAGGAGCTGATTGACTGGTTGAAAAAGGATCTGCTAACTGGTAAAATCTTGATGCAACATTTCGGCGTAAAAAGAACTCTTATTATGTAAGAAGAGAAATAAAGAATAATATACACAGATAAATCAGGATATCCGAACGACTTCAGGAGGGAGGCCCATATGGAAGAGTTTATGCGGTGTTATGAAAAAGTTTACCCGCAGATGTACCGAACGGCCTGGCTTTACCTGCAGAATCAGCAGGAAGCAGAAGATGCGGTGCAGGATGCGGTGCTGGCTGCATATGAAAAATTTTATCAGCTCAGGGACAGAGAAAAATTCGGCCCCTGGATTATGCAGATTCTGATAAACCGGTGCAGGAAAAGGAGAAAAGTCTGGTTTCGCAGAGAAGAAAATATTGAAGAGATTTCTCCCTCACAGGAAAAATCACTGTCACGGGAACCGGATTTTGCCATGGCGTCTGCAGTGAGGCAGGTTTTTGGGGAATTAAAGGAGGAAGAACGGTTCGTGGTGGCTTTATCTGTGTTCGGCGGATATACCAGCAGGGAAATAGCGGACATTCTGGGAAAAAACCACAGTACCGTCCGATCCGGATACCGGAGGGCGCTCCAAAAAATGAGAAAGAAGCTGGAGGTGTAGGGATGGGCAGACAGGATAATAACGAAGCATGGACAGAAGAAACCATGGAGGCATATCTGAAAAAGGCAGCGGAATCAGAAGAGATACCGGAGAGCCTGAAGCCGGACCGTATGGAAGCCTGGCTGAGGGAAAACACAGAAAAGAACAGGAGGGAAGCCATGGACAATAAGAAAAAGGAGGAGAATAACAGGAGGAAAAGTTACCGCGGATGGTGGTGCGGTACCGCAGCAGTTGCAGCCTGCGTGGCGGCGGTATTGTTTGCAGCAGGGCGTTCCATAGACCAGGACAGCGCATTTGGCCCGAAGGAAATTTCAAAAGGGACAAAGACAGAAGATACAGCCATTGAAAAAGTCACTGCAGACAGAGGAGAGCTGAAAGAGGGTACCACCTACCAGGAACTGTATCAGGCTTTTTCTGAGGTCTGGGAAGAACAGGAATCCATGGAGCTGGTTACAGATGAGAGAGCCATGGATACCGGTGGAGAGGAAAGCGATGTCCCATCTGAAGGAAAAGCAGGCACAGAAGCAGTAACGGAAGACGGAGCTGCAGATACTGCTTTCCGGGAAAACTCTGATGAGAAAATGTACGGAAAGACCAATCAGCAGGAAGCGGATGTGGACGAAGCGGATATCATTAAAAATGACGGAAGATATCTCTATCAGGTAATTGCCCGGAATGGAAAATTTTATGTTCAGATTGCTGACACAGAGGGCGGCCTGAAAGAAGCGGCAGAAGTGGGAAGTTTTGACAATGAAATCAGCAATATTTATGTGTGGAAAGACCGTCTTGTGGTAATTGAAAACGGATGGGTGAGTCAGGGCATTTCAGAACAGGAACAGGGAGAGTCCGGCAGGAATTTTCTGGATACCATAAAAGAAGCAGTGACCAGCCTGTTCGATTCAGAGCCGGAGGAATATTATCGGGAAACAGCTTACAGCAAAATTCATGTATATGATATCAAAGACCGAACAAAGCCGCAGGAGTATCACACCTTTACCGTAAAAGGAAACTACCGGGAATCCAGAATTTCAGACGGGTATCTTTACTTCTTTACCCAGTGCAGCGCCTGCAGGCCCAGGCTGGAGCAGGATTACAGGGCGTACGTTCCGGAAGTGGACGGAGAGCCCCTTTCCCCGGATAAAATTTATCTGCCGGAGGAAACAGATACGGCCTCCTATCTGGTAATGGTTTCCATTAATATGGAAAAGCCGGATAAATTCACAGATACGGCAGCTGTCGTAACCGCTGCGGATAAATTTTATGTAAGCCCTGGTAACATCTATGTGACAGACCGAAATTATATAAATTACGAGGAGCAGGGCCCAAAGAGCGACAGCACCGGAATTTACCGTTTTTCTTATCGGGACGGAAAGATGAAAAAAGAAGCGGAAGGTACGGTAAAAGGAACGCTGCGGGATGATATGGCCATGAACGAGTATCAGGGTTACCTGCGTTTGGTAACCACAGTGGAATCCCAGAATGTGCAGGAAATAAAAGATGATGTTACCGGTGAGGTACTGGGATATGACGGGATGGATCGGATGACCACCAACAGCCTGTATGTGCTGGATGAAAAACTGGACGTTGCCGGGAAAATAGAAAATCTGGCAAAAGATGAACTGGTTTATTCCGCCCGGTTTATGGGAGATACCGGGTATTTTGTAACATTCCGGCAGACGGACCCCCTGTTTTCCGTAGACCTGTCTGACCCGAAACAGCCGAAGGTACTGGGGGAACTGAAAATCAGCGGATTTTCTGAGTATCTGCATTTTTACAGAGAAGACCTTCTTCTGGGAATCGGCATGGAAGCAGATGAAAACACCGGGGTTACAGAAGGACTGAAACTTTCCATGTTTGATATATCCAATCCGGCTGATGTAAAAGAACAGTCCAGACAGAACCTGTCTGATTATCATTACGCACAGGCACTGTACGAATATAAAGCAGTTCTGATTGACACGGAGAAAAACATTTTCGGTTTCCAGGCAGAAGGATATGGGGAAGAGATGAAGAACAGCTATCTGCTGTATTCCTACGAGGACAGAGCATTTAAAGAGGTTCTGAGTATTGACTGCAGTGACAGTGACATGTATTCCTGGAGAGTGCGGGGCACCTACATCGGGGACTGTTTTTATCTGATGTGTGCAAATGGAAGGATAGAAGGCTACAGCCTGACGGACAAAAATAAAATAACAGAGCTGGCTCCATGACAGAACAGAGGAACGTAATATGCATCCTGCGGGGAGCGAGAAAATTGCCGGCTGACCACAGCCGGCAACAGCAAAAGGTGCAGTCCCCTTTCAGACCGAGGGGACTGCACCTTTTTTTCTTCTATTAGGAAAGACCCTGTCACGCTAACGCGCGAAAGTGTCTTCCTATAGAAGAAAAATAATATGCGTATGCTCTGACGCACCGCAAATGGCGCGTATTTTTACAGTTTATAAAACTCAGGTTTCCGGTTCCGGAACACGGTGTAATATTTAAAGCCCGCCTGTTTTAACAGGTCAGGTACTTTTGAAAAATCGTAAGCCACATCCGAAGGTTTGTGAGCATCTGCGCCGATGGTGATAATTTCACCGCCCATTTCCCGGTAGCGGCGCAATACGCATTCAGCAGGGTTGGGATGACCGAGACCATATCGGAAGCCTCCGGTGTTGATTTCAATTCCTTTGCCTTTTTCAATCAGAACACGCAGAATTTCGTCCAGTACGTCAGCAAATTTGTCATAGCTGTAATAGCGGTTCTGGTTGGGGCCGTACCGTACCACATAATCAATATGCCCATATACATCAAAACAGTCAAAAACAGCCAGATTTTCCAGAATGGATTCAAAATATTCCCGGTAGGCTTCATCCTCCGTTTTACCTGTATAATATTCCGGATAGTAGGGATCCTGGCCATGAACCACATGGGAGGAACCAATGACAAAATCGAAGGGATGTTCCTTTATAATTCCGGGAAGCACATCTTTCAGGTAAGGTTGCAGACCGATTTCAATTCCCGCGCAGACAGGAAATTCATTCTGAAATTCTGTCTGAACTGCCTGCATTTCTTTAAAATATGCCGGAATATCCAGCATGAATTTTTCAGGGGAAGTATCATAGCCAATGTCCAGGTGGTCTGTAAAGCAGATTCCGTCAACGCCGGCCTTTATGGAAGACCGAATCATTTCATAAGTATCCGCATCGCTGTCGGTGGAAAAATGCGTGTGCATGTGTGTATCCCAAAGCATGGAAAACCTCCTTTAAGCATAATTATCATTTGTCAGATTATGTTTGTTAATCTTTTAACAGAATAATAGACCACATTTCTGCGATTGTCAAAAGATACAGAGTGATTTTTGACAAAAACAACAAAATGTACAAAAACGGGTTTGTTGCCAAAATCCGCGAACAAAGTTGAAAAAGCCCTTGAATTTTTTTCGGATATTAGTTAAAATATAAACAAGTTGGGTATTATATCCAAGCAAAAACAAATTCATTCAAAATTAGGAGGAATTATCATGTCAGTAAGAGTAGCAATCAATGGTTTCGGACGTATCGGCCGTCTGGCATTCAGACAGATGTTTGGTGCAGAGGGATACGAAGTAGTAGCAATCAACGATTTAACAAGTCCCAAAATGTTGGCTCACCTGTTAAAATATGATTCATCTCAGGGAAAATATGCATTGGCAGATAAGGTTACTGCCGGTGAAGATTCCATTACTGTTGATGGAAAAGAAATCAAGATCTACGCTTTCCCGGATGCAAATAACTGCCCATGGGGAGACTTAAAAGTAGACGTTGTTCTGGAGTGTTCCGGATTCTACACCTCCAAAGACAAAGCACAGGCTCACATCAATGCAGGCGCACGTAAAGTTGTTATCTCTGCTCCGGCAGGAAACGACCTTCCTACTATCGTTTTCAATACAAACCATGAAACATTAAAAGCAGAAGATACCATTATTTCCGCAGCATCCTGTACCACAAACTGCCTGGCACCGATGGCTGACGCTCTGAACAAATATGCAGCAGTTCAGTCCGGTATTATGTGCACCATCCACGCTTACACAGGCGATCAGATGACTCTGGACGGACCTCAGAGAAAAGGCGATCTGAGAAGATCCCGTGCAGCAGCAGTAAATATCGTTCCCAACAGCACAGGCGCTGCAAAAGCAATCGGTCTTGTTATTCCGGAACTGAACGGCAAATTAATCGGTTCTGCACAGCGTGTCCCGACTCCTACAGGTTCCACCACCATCTTAACAGCAGTTGTTAAGGGCAATGATGTAACAGTAGACGGAATCAATGCAGCTATGAAAGCAGCAGCAAATGAATCTTTCGGATATAACGAAGACGAAATCGTATCCAGCGATATCGTAGGAATGAAATTTGGTTCCTTATTTGATGCTACACAGACCATGGTTTCCAAAGTTTCTGATGACTTATTTGAAGTACAGGTTGTTTCCTGGTATGACAATGAGAACAGCTACACAAGCCAGATGGTTCGTACAATCAAATATTTCAGCGAATTAGCATAAGAATCAATAATTACTGTACAGAGCAGGCTGCCTTTTTCTGAGACAGGCTGTACAGGTGCAGATAAGACTCAAAAAGGGTCCGGTCTTTTAAGGACCGGACCCTTTTTTCTTCTATTGAGAAAGAACCTGTTCCCTTAAAGAGACTGCCCCGGCGCGGAATTTCAAAGGCAGGCTTCTTTCAACCGTCAAATAATCAAGCAGGAGGTTACTCATTATGTCTTTAAATAAAGTTTCTGTAGACGACATCAATGTAAAGGGCAAACGTGTTCTTTGCAGATGCGATTTTAACGTACCTTTAAAAGAAGGAAAAATCACAGACGAAAACCGTCTGGTAGCTGCCCTTCCTACCATTAAGAAACTGATTGCCGACGGCGGCAAAGTAATTCTCTGTTCCCATCTGGGCAAACCCAAGGGAGAACCCAAACCGGAACTGTCACTGGCTCCGGTGGCAAAGAGACTTTCCGAATTACTGGGACAGGAAGTGAAATTTGCGGCAGATCCTGAAGTAGTGGGACCCAATGCAAAAGCAGCGGCAGAAGCCATGAACGACGGGGAAGTTATTTTACTGGAGAATACCCGTTATCGTGCAGAAGAAACCAAAAACGGAGAAGCGTTCTCCAAAGATCTGGCTTCACTCTGTGATATTTTTGTAAATGACGCTTTCGGAACCGCACACAGAGCGCATTGCTCTAACGTGGGAGTTTCTGAGCTGGTTGAAACAGCGGCAGTTGGTTACTTAATGCAGAAGGAAATTGATTTCCTCGGAAATGCAGTGGAGAATCCGGTAAGACCGTTCGTTGCAATTCTGGGCGGCGCAAAAGTTGCGGATAAACTGAATGTAATTTCCAATCTGCTGGAAAAATGCGATACCCTGATTATCGGCGGCGGTATGGCTTATACATTCTTAAAAGCACAGGGCTATGAAATCGGAAAATCTCTGGTAGATGATACCAAGGTAGATTACTGTAAGGAAATGCTTGCAAAAGCAGAGAAACTCGGCAAAAAATTATTACTGCCGGTTGATTCCGCAACCATTGCAGAATTCCCCAATCCTATTGATGCACCGGTAGATGTGGTAATGTATGATGCGGAAAATATGCCTGCAGACCGGGAAGGATGCGATATTGGACCCAAGACAGCAGCAATGTTTGCAGACGCGGTAAAATCTGCAAAGACTGTGGTATGGAACGGACCTATGGGCGTATTTGAAAATCCCACCCTTGCGGAAGGCACCATTGCAGTGGCAAAGGCTCTGGCAGAGACAGATGCAACTACCATTATCGGCGGCGGCGATTCTGCAGCAGCAGTAAATCAGCTGGGATTCGGCGATAAGATGAGCCATATTTCCACCGGAGGCGGAGCTTCTCTGGAGTTCCTGGAAGGCAAAGAGCTTCCCGGCGTGGCAGCAGCAACCAATAAATAAACGGAAATCAGATGGCGGACAGAGTTTTCGTTATCAGGTAAAAGAAAGAGGATAAGATTATGGCAAGAAAGAAAATTATTGCAGGAAACTGGAAAATGAATAAAACTCCCAGCGAAGCAGTTGCTCTGGTAAATGAACTGAAACCGCTGGTGGCAAACGATGAGGTGGATGTGGTATTCTGCGTACCGGCTATTGATATTATTCCTGCAATGGAAGCAGCAAAAGGCTCCAATATCAACATTGGTGCAGAAAACATGTACTATGAGGAGAGCGGTGCATATACCGGAGAGATTGCTCCGAATATGCTGACAGATGCCGGTGTAAAATATGTGGTAATCGGCCATTCTGAGAGAAGAGAATATTTCGCGGAAACTGACGAGACAGTAAATAAAAAAGTGCTGAAAGCCTTCGAGCATGGAATTACTCCCATTATCTGCTGCGGAGAATCTTTAACCCAGAGAAAACAGGGCATTTATATTGACTGGATCCGTATGCAGATTAAAATTGCATTCCAGAATGTAACTGCAGATCAGGCAAAAGGGGCAGTCATTGCCTACGAACCGATCTGGGCAATCGGAACCGGAGAAACAGCTACTTCCGACCAGGCAGAAGAAGTATGTGCAGCAATCCGTGCATGTATCAAAGAAGTATATGACGAAGCAACTGCAGAAGCGATCCGTATTCAGTATGGCGGCTCTGTAAATGCAGGTAATGCAGCGGAACTGTTCTCAAAATCGGACATTGACGGTGGACTGGTTGGCGGAGCTTCCCTGAAAGCAGATTTTGGCAAAATCGTAAATTATAAATAAGGAACAGGAAAAAGGCAGTGACGCATACAGGTCACTGCCTTTTTTTATCTTACAGGAAAGACCTTGTCACGCTTTAGCGTGACAAGGTCTTTCCTGTAAGATAAAAATAATTATGCGCAGGGTCTGCCCCAGCGAAGCGAGGGTACTCGCACAAGAGGTGAAATATTGCTTCGCAATTGTGCTCGGCGCAGCAAAATGTGCAAGCCCCTCATGAGTGAGGGGTAGGGGAGTTGAAGTGGGCTTGCCCACTTTGTTCTAAATTTACTTCCTTTCTCTGTATAATTTCCGGAAAAATTTCCAGTATTTTCAATATAGCATGTTTCCTTACAGAAGTCAAAAATGGGATTTAATAGCTGTCTGCAAGTCCCTGACGTAATCCTGATGTTTCCTGTACAGACAATAGCAGAACTGTTGTTTCAAAAACGAACAAAACTTTTGAAATAACAGTTGACAAAGGGGAAAAATGCTGTTATTATAACAATATAAACTTTCGTAACAACAACTTTCGAAGGGAGAATTTTTGAAACAAAAGTAAAGGTTGCAGAAGTGAAAAAATGTGATAAGATGAAGGGAGAAGATGCTTATGAAGTGAAAATACGGAGCCATGGCCTGTGACTGGCTGCGGACTCCCAGGAGGTATGAAAATGGATGCAATGGAACAGCGCAGGAATACAATTGTAGATTTGGTAAATCAAAGCGGAAATATCAGTTTTGCACAGTTAAAGAAGAAATTTCCGCAGATATCCGAAATGACACTGCGCACAGATTTAAAAGCTCTTGATGAAGCAAAACGGATTGTCCGGGTGCATGGAGGCGCAAAATCCGTGGACGTTGTAGTGGGAACCGATGATATGTTAAGCCGCAGGCTGGTGCGCAATATTGAGGCAAAGCAGCTGATTGCAAAAAAGGCACTGGAACTCATTCGGAAAGACACCGCAGTTTTTCTGGATTCCGGAAGTACCACTACGGCGCTGGCAGCCTGCATGAGAGACCAGTCAAACCTGATATATACCAGTTCGCTGACCTGTGCGGCGGAACTTTCCAGATTAAAGAATCCGGCAGTACATGTGCTGGGGGGAACCATGAACCGGTACAGCATGAGCGTATGCGGAATTCATACAATACAGGAAGTGCGAAGAATTAATTTCGATCAGGTGTTTATGGGTGTCACCGGTTATTGTGAACAGACAGGATTTACCTGCGGCGTGGATGAGGAAGCAGCCCTGAAAAGGACTGTAATGAACCGGGCCGGACAGAAGATTATCCTGATGGATTCATCCAAAACAGGGGTGAAAAGTACATATACCATCTGCGGACTGGAGGATGTGGATCTTATTATTTCCGACGGCAGCCTTTCAGAGGAATTTCTGGAAGAATGCAGAAATTATAAGATACCGGTTATCTGATGCACAACAGGCAGTCCTCTCAGGAATCATCTGTATCCATATACGGACAGTGATATTGCAGTCAGGAGCAAACCAATGTCAAAGGAGATAATTTATGAAAAACGGAGTTCAGCGCTTTGGTAAATTTCTCTCAGCAATGATTATGCCCAATATTGGTGCGTTAATCGCATTTGGTTTTCTTGCCGCGTTTTTTAACGACAAAGGCTGGATTCCACATGAGGGATTTGCCACAATTTTTTCAGCTGTTTTAGTTTATTTAATTCCAATCTTAATCGCTTTTACAGGCGGAAGGCTTATTGGCGGCGAGCGCGGAGGCGTGACAGCCGCAATTGCCGTAGTGGGCGCTATTATGAGCGATCCAGACACCACAATGCTGATGGCAGCCATGATTATGGGGCCTCTGGCAGGATTCTGTATAAAAAAGTTTGACAGTGCCATGGAAGGGCATATGCCGGCAGGTTTTGAAATGCTGATTAACAACTTTTCCGTGGGCATTCTGGGGATGCTGCTGGCCATGTTCGGATTTCTGGCAGTAGGACCCTTTATGAACCTGATTCTCGGCATTTTGTCTGCAGGAGTGACTTTTCTGGTGGAACACGGCGTACTTCCGCTGATCGGGATTTTTATCGAGCCGGCAAAGGTACTGTTTTTGAACAACGCTCTGAATCATGGGATTTTTACGCCCATTGCCACCGCTCAGGCGGCAGAGACCGGAAAATCCATCATGTATATGCTGGAGGCAAATCCCGGTCCCGGACTTGGGGTACTGCTGGCTTACATGTTTTTCTGCAAGGATAAAGAAACCAGACAGTCTGCGCCCAGCGCAGTGATTATCCATCTGTTAGGCGGTATCCATGAAATATATTTCCCCTATATTCTGATGAATCCCCTTGTGATTGTGGGGCCGATTCTGGGCAATGTGGCTGCCATTTTCTGGTTCACTCTGACGGACTGCGGACTGGTGGGACCCGCTTCCCCAGGTTCCATTATCGCATATCTGATGATGACGCCGGGAAACAGAATGATTCAGGTAATTGTGGGCGTTCTGATAGCCACTGTGATTTCCTTTGGGGTTTCTTCTGCTATTATCCGTATGTCCAAAGGCAAAAGCCTGGAAGAAGCGCAGGAAGAGATGGCCGGACGGAAAGCAGAAGCAAAGGGAATATCCCATGTTCCGGTTTCCATCATAGCGGAAGGTGTGAAAAAGGTGGTATTCGCCTGCGATGCAGGCATGGGTTCCTCGGCCATGGGAGCAACGAAATTCCGAAACCGGATAAAAGCACAGCGGCCGGATCTGACGGTAATCAATACATCGGTAGATACCATTCCGCCGGACTGCGACATTGCAGTGGTGCAGGTTACACTGGTTGAACGGGCAAGGAAGTCGGTGCCCGATGCTCAGATAGTGACCATCAATAATTTCCTGGCAGATCCTGCTCTGGATACCCTGTATACACAGCTGACAGCAGTGGAAGGGGAAGGACAGAAGAACAGCAGGTCAGTACAGCCCCAGGAGGAAACCGGGCCCGCATCCGTTGGAACCGGGATTCTGGTAAAAGACGGAATCAGACTGAATCTGGAATCTGTTTCCAAAGAAGAAGCCATTCAGGCGGCAGGAGAGCTTCTGGTAAAACTGGGCTATGTGGATTCTTCTTATATTGCAGCCATGCAGGAGAGGGAAAAAATCGTGACTACCTATATGGGTCTTGGAGTGGCGATTCCCCACGGGACATCTCAGGCCAAAGGAACGGTGAAAAAGACCGGCATTGTGGTTCTGCAGTATCCGCAGGGCGTTGCGTTCGGAGAAGAAAAGGCCCAGCTTGTATTCGGCATTGCAGGAGTAGGGGATGAACATCTGGAACTGCTGGGAAAAATCTGCAGCATGCTGGAAGACGAAGCTGTTCTGGAGGAATTTAAAACAACAGATCGGACAGAATGGGTATTGGAAAAATTAAATTAAAATCAGGAGGAAATAAATATGAAAGCAAGAGGCGTCAGACTTTACGGAGCAAATGATATCAGACTGGAGGAGTTTGAACTTCCGGAAATCAAAGAGGATGAAATTCTGGTAAAAGTGGTCAGCGACAGTATCTGCATGTCCACCTGGAAAATGGTGCAGGCAGGAAAGGAACACAAACGGGTACCGGAAAACGTTGCGGAACATCCGGTCATTATCGGCCATGAATTTACCGGAGATATTGTAAAAGTAGGTGCGAAATGGAAAGATCAGTTCCACGAAGGAAAAAAATTTGCCCAGCAGCCGGCCATCCCCGGACAGATGGAATCACCGGGATATTCTTATGAATTTTTCGGCGGCGCCACAACCTACTGTATTTTCCCGAATGACGTCATCGAAAAGGGATGTATCTGGGAGTACGACGGGGACAGCTACTTTGAGGCTTCTCTTGCAGAGCCCATGAGCTGCTGTATCGGCGGATATCACAGCAACTACCACAATGAACATCTTTCCTATGAGCACAAAATGGGAACACTGGCCGGCGGAAATATTCTGATTCTGGGCGGCTGCGGCCCCATGGGTCTGGGAGCGGTAAGCTATGGCCTTACCTTTGAAAACAAACCGAAACGTATTGTGGTGACAGACATCAATGACGAGAAAATTGCCAGGGCAAAAGAAGTGGTTTCAGAAGCGGAAGCCAGAGAAAAGGGCGTGGAACTCCATTATATCAATACTGCCGGTATGGAAGACCCTGTGGCAGAGCTTCGGGCCATCACCGAAGGCGTGGGATACAGTGACGTGTTTGTCTATGCTCCGGTACAGAGTATTGCAGAAATGGGTAACCGTCTGCTTTCTGTGGATGGCTGCATGAATTTCTTTGCAGGCCCGACAGACACACAGTTTTCCGCAAGCATGAACCTCTATGACTGCCATTATGCCAGAACCAAAATCATGGGTTCCACAGGCGGCAATACCAATGATATGAAAGAGGCCATTGAAAAATCAGCCAGAGGATTGATTAACTCTGCAGTTATGGTTACTCATGTGGGAGGCATGGATTCCATTGCAGAGGCCACCAGTAATCTGCCTGACATTCCCGGTGGGAAAAAACTGGCTTACACACAGTTTGATATGCCCATGACAGCCATTGATGATTTTGGAAAACTGGGAGAAAAAGACCCCTTCTTTAAAGAACTGGATGAATGCTGTAAGAGAAATAAAGGGCTCTGGTCCAAAGAAGCAGAGAAGATGCTGTTTGAACATTTCGGGGTAAAGGAATGATAATGATAAAAATGTGTTGATAAAAAACATACTTTATGGAATAGCAGTTCAATAAGTGTAAATTTAAAAACAGACTGTCGTATGAAATTACAGATACGACAGTCTGTTTTGAGGTATGTAAAATGGAAATAATATAAGTTGTGCAGAATTAATCAGGATATTGCTCTATATTTGCTTCCTGCATGGTGTCTTTTTATTTTTTATGGTCAGGGCATTTGGTTCTGTATTTGTGAACTCCTGCGTTTCTTTCAGAAATAATTTGTTGAATTTATTCTTTTATTTCTAAAAAAAATTGTTTATAATCACTTTATTTATTTAAGTTTCTGATAAAAGGGTTTGAAAATTGGTATTTATTTTGAGAATCTGATTTGATTCTCTATGAATTTATTAAAATCAGAAACGTATTTAATTTCATTCATATCTATTCTTGAAAACATTTGTGGCATTATCTCTTTGGCAAATAAGTTAGCTTCAAATTCAGTAATACTTTCAGTATCAGTATCAAATAATTCAAATGCGTTAAGATTTCTATGTAATATATAGTGTCCAAGTTCATGTGCACATATGATTTTTTGTGAATATAAGTCAAGTTTATCATTAATGTAAATGGAGTTATCTAATATAAATCCCTTCAACTCATCTTTGAGAGAACAAATATTAATGTTCATTTTTAATGCCTTAGCGAGGTAAAATGGATTATTGTTGGATGACAAATTGAGTAATTTATGGGCTTCCCTTTTTAAAAATTTATATCGATCTTCAGTTAATATCTCCCTCATTCTTCTCTCCTATAATTTATACTGTTGTTTTTTGCAATATTTGCCATTTGAATAATTGCTTCATTAGATAAATTTTTAATGCCGTTAAATGCAGCCACTTGATGCGTTTCTAAATATTTTCTGGCTTCATTTAGGTCAGTAAAAAATTCATTTGCTAATTCGGTGTTTTCATGGCAGCTAATTGTATTAGAATTATTTGAAATATCATTGAAATCATTAATCCTGTTTGTGGTTTTGATGTTATTTGTTTTATTTATAGTACTAATAGTAAGATTTTTCTTTTGTGGTTTGGCCTTGAGAGTAAGATTTTTGTTCTCACTTCTCATTAATTTATCAAAGTTGTTAATATCTGAATTTAAAACGTCAAAAATTAATTTTTCAAATTTATCAGTAATATTTGATCGGCAAAATGCTTTTATGGAATCCTGACTTACTGCTTTCATGATATTATTATCGCTAAGATAGTCTATCATTTTTTGCCATTCATCTTCTGAACGAGAAACATATAAAAGCATTTCCTTTATAATTTCATAAAAATTTTTGTGTATTACCATGGCATTAAATATGTCCATCATAGAATATTCTGTTTTTTTATCAATAGTAAGTGAAAATGCGTTTATAGAATATAGAGCTTCTGTTGAGATTTTTAATTCTTTTGAAATACTTGTAAACATTTCTTTTTCCCATCCCATCAAATAGGCAGGAGTAGTATTTAATATTTTTGCAAGGGGTTCCAAGATAGTAATGGGGAAGTTTTCTATATTGTTATTTTCATATCTATATATTGTAGCACGATTTTTTCCAAGACGAGAAGCAACTTCATCTACAGACAATCCCAGTTCAGTTCTTCGCTGTTTTATTCGTTCTCCTATATTCATTGCAGCACCTCCATTATCAACTATATAATATCATATAATTCGCAAATATGCAACAAAATGGTCGAGAAAAAATAAAATATTCGCATATAGTACGAAAAAATGTTGACATGCAAACCAGAAAATGATAATATAAAGAAAATCGCATGATATGCGACAAAAAATATTGAATTGTGGAGTCTGAAAATTTTTATTTATGTAGTGAAAGGGGTATGTGTATGTTAGAATTTTTAATATCTTTTTTGGTTACGGTTATGGGCGGAGTAGCGTGTCATTACATAGTTAAATGGTTAGATGGAAATAACAGCTAGATTTGGCCCCCGGATAGTCATCCGGGGGGAGATGCGTGGATTTCAAAGGATTGATTTTATCTGTAACCAGGTGAAAACCGGAGGATTTTCATATACTAAGTGACAGATAAGGTATTATAAGGAATATGACTCAGTATCTTTTTCCTGCTGTTTCCGGAACAGCTCAAAAAATTCCTCCTCCGGCATGGGCTTTGCATAGTAATAGCCCTGTACCTGGTCACAGCCGATACTGCGCAGCAAATCCACCTGTTCTCTGGTCTCCACCCCTTCTGCCAGAAGACCCAGTTCCAGCCTGTCGGCCATCATCACCACATGTTCCAGGATCAGCCTGCCTTTTTTGGATACCATCATATTTTCCATAAATTTCCGGTCCAGTTTAATCACATCGAAAGGAGTTTCCAGCAGGATATTCAGGGAGGAATAACCGCTGCCGAAATCATCCATCAGCAGAGTGAAGCCTTCCTCTTTCAGCTGCAGAGCTTTCAGGCTGACCTGCTGGTCGTCTGCGGTTTCCGTAATTTCCAGTTCCAGCAGATCCCGTGAAATACCGTTGTCTCTGATCAGTTCATCCAGAAAGCGGATGCAGGCGTCGTCCTTAAGGTGAACTCTGGATACATTGACAGAGACAGGACAGGGAGCAAGGCCCTGCTGCTTACATTTTCGGATAAACCGACATGCTTCGGACCAGATGTAATAATCCACGTTTCGGATAAAACCGTTTTCCTCAATGATGGGGATGAACTGGTCCGGATAAATCATGCCCCGTTCTGGATGACGCCACCGTACCAGAGCCTCTGCTCCGATAATTTTATTCCGGGCAATACTGTATTTGGGCTGGAGATACATTACAAACTGACGCTCTGTGATGGCGCTTTGCATGTTTTCCTCAATAAATTTCCGATTGTACAGGGAATCTTTAAACTGTTCTCTGTAAAATAATATATTGGTCAGTACGCTGCGTTTGGCGGTTTTCCGGGCCATGGCCGCCCGGTCTTCCATCTGCCGCGGCTCCATGCTCCGGTCTTCCACCATGTATACACCATAGGACATCTGAATTTTTACATCTTTAAAAGAAGCAGTCTGTTCATCGAGACGGTGAATCAGCGACAGCAGTTCTTCCTGTTGCGTATATTCCGTGACAATCATAAAAACGTCGCTGCGGAGGTTGATAAAAAGCTGCTCCTGACTGCAGATGTTATTTAGCTGCTCCCGGATAAAATCCAGCATTTCATCTCCGAATTTCTCCCCGTATAAATCATTTACAATCTTGAATTTACGGATATCAAACTGGATAAAAGCAATATTTTTTGTGGAAGAAAACAGGAGATGGTTGACATTTTTTCGAAATCGCTGGAGTTTGCTGATATTTTTCAGTACGCTCTGCATAACCTTGTTTTCCGGGATGTCCTCCAGACCGATACTGCTTTCCGTTATGTCTTTCAGAAAATCTTTCAGAATGTCTTCCAGAATTTCAATACTGGTATTGAGAGCCTGAGGGCATTTTTTCAGAATCAGACCTTCTTTACGGATTTCAGCCAGTTCTTCCGGAACAGAAATGTCTTTTCCCAGAATATCCCGGCAGTTGACGGCGCCCTGCATCCGTTCTGTGAAAAGATGCAGGAATTCCTCTGTTTTTTTGTTGCCGTACAGTTCCAGTTCCTGGTCCTGAGAGTCGTAAAATCCCAGAGCCATGCCCAATACCAGCAGAGAGGCGGTAATACAGCCGCAGGTTCCGCCCTGGCGCATACCGCCTCCGAAACAGGTGCTGATTTTAAATGCAGTTTTTAAATCCAGTCCAAAGTCTCCCGCGAATGCCCCGAATAATGCCTGGGAGCAGTGATATTGCTGGTGCAGAAGCTGTTCGGCTTTTTCTTTATGTGTCATGGGATACCTCTTATTATTATTTATCCGGCAGTGCCGGTTTCTGAAATTTTCACGGTGTTCTCTGATTTCTGCCTGTAAGTATACCATATACGGGCGGCAAAGTCCATGACCGGTTATGGTGACAGCGGGAACGGGGAGCCTGATTTTTGGTAATTACCGGGGAAAGCTCTGCCCTGTGCAAAACAGAGATAACTGTTACTTGCCATTTCATCTGGATACAGGTATAATCGTACATAGTGAAAACAGCAGTTCCTGTGAAAGGCAGAACGGGTGTAGCGCACGGTTCCGAAGGGAGAGAGACATGAAGAAAATACTTGCTGTGGATGATGAAAGAGATATCCGCAAACTTCTGAAAGAATATCTGGAATTGGAAGGTTATCTGGTTTTCACAGCCAAAAACGGAATGGAGGCCATGGAAAAGCTGAAGCATCAGCCGGATTTGATTATTATGGATGTAAATATGCCGGATATGGACGGTTATACGGTCTGTGAGAAAATCCGGGACTATGTGGACTGCCCCATTCTGTTTCTCACAGCCCGGACAGAAGAACAGGACAGAGTCAGCGGATTTAAGGCAGGGGGCGACGATTATATTGTCAAGCCTTTCGGCATGGATGAAATGCTGGCCAGAGTGGAGGCTCATCTGCGCCGGGAAGAACGGAGGCAGCAAAACAGCAATATTTACATGAAAGGAGACCTTACGGTGGATTTTTCCGGGCGTCAGGTGCTGGTGGACGGAGCGGATGCAGGACTGACCAAAACAGAATTCGCCATTGTGGAACTGCTGATTACCCACAGCGGCCAGGTATTTGAAAAAGAGCAGATTTACGAGAGAGTCCGGGGCTTTGACGGGGAGGCGGATGCCTCGATCATTGCGGAACATGTGCGCAGAATCCGTCAGAAAACAGACCGGAAAACAAAGCATATTGAGACAGTCTGGGGTGTGGGTTATAAATGGATTGGTTAGAGGAAAAGACAGAACAGTTTTTGAAATACATGCAGGAAAAATCCCTGATTCGTTCCCTGGTGTGGTATCTCTGTATCGGCATGGCGGGTGTGGGAACATTTTACTGGATTACCCGGAACCTGTGTCTGGCCTGGCTGGATGTGCTGGCCAGGCGTGTGGTGGAGGAAGTGAGCGTACAGAGCAGGCTGGAATGGAGAAAAGCCCTGGAGGGATACGGATTTGTGAAATGGGATTCCCTGAAAATGTTCATACAGTTTTTTTACAGCAACTGCCTGTATCTCTATCTTGTGATCTGTTTTGTAATTGTGGGGAGATTTTTCCTGGAAACCAAAATCAGACCGGGGATCACAGCTATTTCACAGGGATTAAATTATATCAGTCTGGGAGATTACAGCCATGAAATGACCTGGAACAGTCAGGATGAGATGGGAAAGCTCTGTCAGGAAGTGGAACAGATTCGGAAAACACTGCTGAGAAATAAGAAAAACCAGTGGAAACAGCAGGAAGAACAACGGAAAATCAACGCTGCCTTTGCTCACGATATCCGCACGCCTCTGACGGTGATCCGGGGGTATACGGAGTTTCTGCAGAAATACGTGCCCAGAGGAAAGGTTACGGAGGAGCTTTTACTGGAAAAGCTGGATACCATGCACGAGCAGCAGGAACGGCTGCTGCGGTTTTCCACCACCATGACCACTATTCAGAATATGGAAAAATGGGAGCCCCAGGGGCAATGGTACACTCTTTCTGAGCTGGCGGAAGAGATGGAGGCGGTCCTGGAGGGGCTTCGGGGCCATACCGGAAAAGAAATCAGTCTGCACCTGGACAGTACGAAACAGGAGCTGTTTCTGGATAAACATCTGCTGATGGAAGTATTTGAAAATCTCCTGAGCAATGGGCTGCGCTATGCCAGAACTTCCGTTCAGGTATACCCGGTGGTGCAGGAGAAGGAATTTACGGTGTTTGTAAAGGACGACGGGCCGGGATTTTCAGAAAAAGCATTGTTAAGAGGAATGGAAACTTATTTCAGTGAAGAAGAAAACAGCCGGGAGCATTTCGGAATCGGCCTGTCCGTCTGCCGGCTGCTCTGTGAGAACCATGGCGGAAGCCTTTCTCTGCAAAACAGCGTAAGCCAGGGAGCCATTGCGGCTGCCACGCTGGCGGCAGGAGTGAGAAGCAGATAAAAGTTCGGGAAAACCGGATTTTTGGAGCAGGCAGCGGGACATGAGAATTTTGCAACATAAAAGAATCATAATTTTATAGGAAATTCGTAGATAAATTCTTTTTATACTGTTTTTCAGAACCGGAGCACAGACCGGAGGCTTTGAAGCAGAAAGAGAGGAAGGACTATGGAGAACAGAATAGAAATCAGGGATTTATCGAAAAATTTCAGAAAGAAACAGGCGCTGAATCATGTAAATCTGGAAATCGGGCCGGGGATGTTCGGACTGCTTGGCCCAAACGGAGCCGGCAAAACCACACTGATGAAGGTGCTGACCACCCTTACCAGAAAGAGCGGAGGGGAAGTAAAACTCTGCGGTATACCTTTGGAACAGTTTAGGAAGATTCGGGAAATTATCGGATATCTGCCGCAGGATTTTTCCATGTACGGGAATATGGGAGCTTATGAAGGGCTGGATTATCTGGCTGTGCTGTCTGGCATGAGTAAAAAAGAACGGGCCAAAAAGGTGCCGGAAATGCTGGAAAAAGTAAATCTGGGAGACCAGCATAAGACAAAGATAAGGGCCATGTCGGGAGGAATGAAACGCCGCCTTGGAATTGCCCAGGCAATCATTCACGACCCGAAAATTATTGTGGTAGATGAGCCCACCGCCGGGCTGGATCCGGAGGAACGGGTGCGGTTTCGGAATCTGCTCTGCGAAATTGCCAGAGACAGGATTGTGATTCTTTCCACCCATATCGTGGGAGATATTGAGGCCACCTGTGAGAATATTGCAGTGCTGAACTGTGGAGAAATCCTGTTCCGGGGGACCGTGTCCGGGCTGCTGGAAGCTGTGAAAGGCAAAGTTTATACCATGGAAGTATCCGCCGTGGAACTGCCGCTGGTAAAAGAGCAGTTTCTGGTGACCGGGATTCTCACCAACGGATCTTCGGCCAATATTAAAATCATTGCGGAGGAATCTCCCATGAAAGGGGCAGTGCCTGCCAGTCCCGATGTGGAAGACGCCTATATGTACCTGATGAACCATACTTCTGCCGCAAAGGCCGGAGAATAGGAGGTGGGAGCATGTTTGGGACTTTATTTGTAAAAGAATGCAGGCAGATTTTAAAGAGTATGGTGTACTATCTCTATGTGATAATCTTTGTCATGTTCCTTTCCAGTCAGATGGGGGAAGTGATTACGGACCGGTTTGAGCGGCCGGAGCCGGGCCAGGAAAGTTATGGCTCCGTCAACAGCCATGAAGAATCGGCAGTGATGGAAAAAAAGCTGGCGGGTCTTATGCGGGAAACAGAGCATAATTCTTATTCCACCTATCCCATGGGATTTTACCGGGGTGTTACGCTGAATGATGGGGAGCTGAATGAAATTGTATCCATTATTGAGGAATGTACCGGGAAAAGTATGGCTGAGCTGGAACAGGAAGAGCAGGAATATTATGCAGATTATGACTTGTCCACCATGGAAGGAGCTTTTCAGGCTCAGACTGGATATTCTGTTGTTCCAAAAGAGTCTTTGAGCTATGAGGAATTCTGTAAAAATATGGAACGGGCCTGTGAGATTATCGGCGCGGGAAGTTATTACAGCAAAGAGAAACTGGAAGCAGGCGTGAGCGTTCCCATGACCTATGAGCAGGCAGTGGAGGAATTTGACGCCCTCTGTGAAAAAGACAGGATTACCGGAGCTGTTGCGAGGCTGTTCTGTGATTATGCGGGGATTATCCTTGCGGTTCTGCCCATTTTCCTGGGGGTAACCCGTTGCCTGAGAGATAAGCGTGCCCAGGCAGATCAGGTGGTGTTTGCCCATAAAGCCTCCGGAGTTCAGATTGTGGGAAGCCGTTATCTGGCCAATGTGTGCATGGCCTTTCTGCCGGTGCTGATTACCATATGCATCATGCAGATGCCCTATCAGTATCATGCGGAAACCATGGGGGTTACTCCGGATGTACTGGCCTTTCTGAAATACAGTGTTGTCTGGCTTCTGCCGGAAATTATGACAGTGCTGGCTGTATCATTTTTTATTACGGAACTTACGGAAAATGTGATTTCCATTTTTGTTCAGGTATTCTGGGCCATTGCCAGCCTGTTTGCGTCTGCCGCGCTGGCGGGAAATTTCGGGCTTCATCTGATTGTGCGCTGGAACGCTCTGGGTGCCACCGGTGAATTCTGGAGCCAGCGGCAGGAACTGTTTCTGAACCGGGGATATTATGCTGCAGTATCCATGCTGCTGCTGTGTCTGACCTTTGTATTATATGAAAAGAAGCGCAGGGAAGGAGAGACTCTTTATGGAAAAATATTTAAGCGCAGGAAGTAGTTTTATTCGCAGGCAGTATGCTCCGCATCTTCTGGTTACGCTGCTGTTCTGCTGCATGTCAGGATTTTTTGTAAGTTTTCGGAATCTGGACAGCCAGCAGGCGGCGAAAGTAATGGAAATGTATGCGGCTTTTGCGGGAATCCTTTTGCTGACGCCTCTGTTTATGCCGGAACAGAACCGGGAAATCTGGCTGCTGGAAAAGTCCAGGGCCACATCCCTGTGGAAGCTGTATCTGATACGTCTGCTGGGGGCAGCAGCAGTTCTGGCCATAGTGGTGACGGTATTTCTCTGGCTGATGAAACAGGGAAACAGCCGGTTTGACATGACCGGACTGTGGCTGGGCTCCTTCTGCGAAATCTGTTTTCTGGGCAGCATTGGATTTTTTGTCAGCGGAATCACCAATCAGGTGGTGCTGGGTTATATGATGTCGGTGGTATACTTTTTTGTGAATATCGGTGCGTCAAAGTATCTGGGAAAGCTGGCATTGTTTCAGATGATGAAAGGGGAAGATGATTTTATGCTTCCCATGGCTGTGGCAGTGCTGTTTCTGACCGGAGGAGGGATGTTGCTGCGGGAACGCTTCAGTTTCAGATAGCCGGACAGATTCAGGACTTTGGATAAAGGGAAGGAAAGACAGGAGACGAAGGAGGAAGACAATGTACGAACATGGCGGAGACAGTTATCGCTATCCTGATTTCACAGATTTTTCTGCGAATATTAACCTGTTGGGCGCACCTGAATGTGCAGTGGAACGCGCCAGGGCAGCGCTGGATGGGATTACCCATTATCCCCAGGTGGGGTGTGACAGGCTGCGGCAGGCCATTGCAGAGCTGGAGCAGGCAGAACCACAGGAAATTATCTGCGGAAATGGTGCTGCAGAGGTGATTTTTTCTCTGGTACTGGCGTTAAAGCCCAGGAAAGCGATGGTCTTTGCACCTGCTTTTCAGGAATATGAGCAGGCATTAAAGAGCGTGGACTGTCAGGTGATCCGGGAGTATCTGAGTCCGGAACAGGGGTTTCGGATCACAGAACATTCCCTGGCGCAGGCAGATGATACCATTGATATGGTATTTGTCTGCAATCCCAATAACCCCACCGGGGTGCTGACAGAACAGAACATGCTGGTGCAGCTGCTAAACCGCTGCAGGAAGGCCGGGGCAGTGCTTGTGGTGGACGAATGTTTTCTGGATTTCGTGCCACTGGAACAGGAAGCGGACGGGAAATCTTCTCTGTCGGATTACGGGGCCGGCTGTCATCCGGATTCCATGAAACCTTTCCTGAAAAAATATACAAATCTGTTTCTTGTGAAAGCGTTCACAAAGACCTTTGGAATGCCTGGGATCCGCCTGGGCTATGGTTTTTGCGGGAATCTGGAAATACTGGAAAAAATGCGGGGAGTGACCCAGCCCTGGAATGTGTCGGTTCCGGCTCAGGAGGCAGGGATTGCAGCGGCCGGAGAGCGGACATTTCTGGCAGAAACCAGAAGGGCTGTGGCACGGGAAAAAGCCTTTCTGCTGGAACAGCTTTCTCTGTATCCGCCGGAAGAACTCCGGATTTACGGTCATGCAGCGAATTTCATTTTTTTCCGGAGCAGGAAAGGGCTGGACAATGCACTGGAAGAATACGGAATCCGAATCCGCAACTGCAGTAATTTTCCGGGGCTGGAGGAAGGATGGTACCGGATTGCAGTGCGCAGCCGGGAAGAAAATACAGTTCTGGTGAAAGCGCTGAAGAAAATACTGGTTTTCTGACAGGGCAGGCCTCATGTCAGAGGACTGACCGGCACAGGTGAAAGCAGCTGACATTTATTTCTGCAATTTTTTTGAAATCATTGACGAAAGCAGGCAAAGCAGGTAAAATAAAGAAAGATGTTATAGAAAAATACAAACATGGAAGTTTATATTGAATCATGCATCCAGGTTCCAGTTTGCATTCCGGACATGGCATCTGTCCGAAAGCCTGATATGGCCCCAGGCAGTGAAAGGGTATATGGGAGTTCGGAAATCTATTAGGAGGACGGAGAGAGAAATGTTAGAAAAACTGAACAACATGCAGATTAAGGAAAGGTTAAAAAAATCTTTTACTCTGATTTCGGGAATGATGGCGATTGTTGCAGTTATTGGGGTAATCGGGGTCATTGTGGTATCCCGTCTGTATGCCAGTGCACTGGTGAATTACGGGTTTTCCCAGGGAGATGTGGGAAGGGCAATGGCCACATTTGCGGATACAAGATCCGCATTGCGCGGTACCATTGGATATGAAGAACAGGAAGCGATTGACTCCATGGTGAAACAGCACGACGAATGCAAAGAGGAATTCCAGAAAGAATTTGCAGCACTGGAAAAAACCATGGTAACAGAAGCGAACAGAAAAATTTATGCGGAACTGAAGACAGAGCTGGAAGAATACTGGAAAGTGGAACAGCAGATTCTGGATATGGGTGCTACTGTCGATAAAGAGCAGTGTATCAAGGCTCAGGACCGGGCAATGGGAGAACTTGCTCCCATGTATGAAGAAGTTTACAGTAATCTGACGGAAATTATGGAAATTAAGGTTTCAAAAGGAGAATCTTTATCCGGACAGCTTTCTGTTCTCAGTATGGTAATGCCGATTGTTATTGTGGCGGTAATTGTGGGGGCTATTTATCTGGCCATTCATCTGGGTACGGTAATTGCAGATAGCATTGCGGAACCTCTGATCAATTTAAAGGAACGTCTGAAAACCTTTGCAGAAGGAGATCTGTCTTCCCCGTTTCCGGAAGTGGCTACCAGAGACGAGGTGGCAGAGATGATAGAAGTAGCAAGGCATATGGCGGCTACTTTAAATTTTGTCATTGCGGATGAAGAACGTCTTCTGGGAGAAATGGCCAATGCCAATTATGATGTGTATTCGGAAGATGAGAAACGGTATACGGGAGATTTTGAACAGATATATCTTTCGCTGCGTGAGTTAAAGAAACAGATGGTTGCCACACTCCAGTCTATTGATGAGGCGTCCACACAGGTTTCCGCAGGGGCTACGAACCTGGCAGAGGCCTCTCAGAGCCTGGCTGAAGGTGCAACAGACCAGGCCGGCGCTGTACAGGAAATGCAGGCTACGATTATGACCATCACCGACAATATTGTACTGGCGGCAGAGAAGGCGGAGGAGTCTTACCGTCTTGCCCAGCAGTATGCGGATGAAGCAGACCGCAGCCGCGGTGAGATGGAAATGATGGTGGCAGCCATGGAACGCATCAATGAGGCTTCTCAGAAGATTGGAAATATTATTTCTGAGATTGAAGACATTGCATCTCAGACAAATCTGCTTTCCTTAAATGCTTCCATTGAGGCAGCAAGAGCAGGAGAGGCAGGAAGAGGATTTTCCGTAGTGGCAGACCAGATTCGCCAGCTTGCAGAACAGAGCGCCACAGCAGCAGTGGAAACAAGAGAGCTGATTGAGGGTGCAATCCGGGAGGTTGCAGAAGGAAATGAAGCAGCGGAACGGGCTTCTGCGTCAATTCGGACAGTGGTAGAGGGAATCGGAAAGATTGCATCTTCTTCCAAAGCGGTGAGCAGCACGGCATCAGACCAGGCAATCGCCATGAAGCAGGCAGAGCAGGGAGTGGGCCAGATTTCAGAAGTAGTTCAGTCTAATTCAGCTACTGCAGAGGAATCCTCGGCAACCAGTGAACAGCTGTCTGCACAGGCTATCTGTCTGGATGAACTGATAGGCAAATTTGTTTTGCCCTCCGATATTTGATAAAAATTTGTACATAAACCCCATAGCGGAATAAAAAGGGACCTTTTTGTAGCAGGTACAGAAGGTTCTCTTTTTTTATTCCGCTATAAGAAACATCCCTTCTCCTTTGTTCTGGAAAAGGACAGGGATTTGTGGTAAAATAAATGAAAATTACAAAACAGAGAAACACACAGGGAGAAAACAGAAATGGCAAAATCAATTATGATACAGGGCACCATGTCCAATGTGGGGAAAAGCCTGATCACAGCAGGCTTATGCCGGATTTTCAAACAGGACGGTTATAAAACCGCACCCTTTAAATCCCAGAATATGGCGTTGAATTCGTTTATCACCAGAGAAGGGCTGGAAATGGGACGGGCGCAGGTGATGCAGGCAGAGGCTGCCGGAGTGGAGCCCTCGGTACGGATGAATCCCATTTTACTGAAACCCACCAGCGATACGGGTTCTCAGGTGATTGTCAATGGAAAAGTATATGGTACCATGTGCGCCAGAGAATATTTTGCGTATAAAAAACAGCTGATGCCGGAGGTTATGGCCGCTTACCGGGAACTGGAAGAAGCGTATGAGATTATTGTAATCGAGGGGGCAGGATCTCCGGCGGAAATCAATCTGAAGCAGGAAGATATTGTAAATATGGGGATGGCCAAAGCAGCAAAGGCTCCGGTGCTGCTGGTGGGAGATATCGACCGAGGCGGCGTGTTTGCCCAGCTGGCAGGCACCATTTCCCTGTTTACGGACGAAGAAAAAAGCTATGTAAAAGGAACTGTTATCAACAAATTCCGCGGGGACAGGAGTATCCTGGAACCAGGGGTGAAAATGATAGAGGAGATTACCGGGATTCCGGTGGCCGGAGTGGCTCCTTACATGCAGGTGGATGTGGAGGAAGAAGACAGCCTGACAGAACGGTTTTCTTCCCGAAAGGAAGGAGGTCCCATACATATTGCAGTGGTAAAACTGCCCAGGATTTCCAATTTTACAGATTTTGCGGTACTGGAATATATGGAAGAGGTAACCCTTAGCTACGTTTCCGCAGCGGAGCAGTTAGGAGAAGCGGACATGATTATCCTTCCGGGAACGAAAAATACCATGGGAGATTTGAAGTGGCTGCGCCAGAGCGGAATGGAAGGAGCCATTTTACGGGCGGCAGAACGGGGCTGCGTGATTTTCGGTATCTGCGGCGGTTATCAGATGTTAGGAGAACTGCTGTCCGACCCGGAACAGGTGGAAGAAGGCGGTGATCTGCGGGGGCTGGGCCTTCTTCCCATGGAAACTGTTTTTGTTCAGGAGAAAACCAGAACCAGGGTAACGGGAACCTTCGGAAAACTGACGGGGGCTCTGGCCGGACTGACAGGCATGGAACTGGAAGGCTATGAAATCCACATGGGCAGGACGAAAAGCAGCGTAAGCCCGGCAGAAGAGGGCACAGACGGGATAATGGCTTATCTCTGTATGCAGTCTGATACAGATTCTGTCAGAAAGCCGGATGGGTGTAACAGAGAAAATGTTTATGGAACATATGTTCATGGTGTTTTTGACGGAGAGGGCATATCGTCTGCCCTGGTGAAAATTCTGGCAGAACGGAAGGGAATTTCCCTGGAGGTGGCAGGACAGATAAACCGTTTCCAGTATAAGGAACAGCAGTACGATCTGCTGGCAGATACCCTGCGCCGCCATCTGGATATGAATAAAATATATGAAATTCTGGAGCGTGGCATATGAAAGAAAAGGGTCTGATTCACATATACGAGGGAGAAGGGAAAGGAAAAACCACAGCGGCCATCGGGCTGGCTGTCCGATTTGCCGGAGCCGGAGGGAACGTTCTGTTTACTCAGTTTCTGAAAAAAAACACATCCGGCGAACTGGCAGTTTTGAAAAAAGCAGAAAAAATACAGCTGCTGCTCTGTGAAAAAAATTTTGGTTTTACCTTCCAGATGACGCCGGAAGAAAAACAGGAAGCAGCCGCCTGCTATAGCGGTCATCTGCAAAAGGTACTGGCTGCGGCAGGCCAGATGGCGGAACGGTCCCGGACCGGGGAGATGGAGCACAGGGAAGGAGAGCCGAAGACTGATCACAGGACAGCTCCGGGAATTTTACTGGTACTGGATGAAATTCTGGCAGTTTATAACCAGAATATGATAAACCGGCAGGAACTTCTGGATTTTCTGAAAGAGAAACCGGAAAATCTGGAGCTTGTGATGACAGGGCGCAATCCGGCCCCGGAACTTCTGGAGTTTGCTGATTATGTAACAGTAATGGAGAAGAAAAAACATCCCTATGACCGGAAAATCGGAGCAAGGCGGGGGATTGAGTGGTAAAGGAGCAGTTATGGGAGCATATTTTCCAATATTTATCAATATGGAAGGAAAGCAGGTACAGGTATTCGGCGGCGGAACCATTGCCGGAAGAAGGATATCAGTTTTACTGGAATTCGGAGCCAGGATATGTGTTACGGCCCCGGAAATTTCTGAGGATTTAAAAGAACTGGCAGAACGGGAGGCAAACCTTACACTGGAATACAGGACGTTCCGGCCGGGAGAACTGCAGGAGGCGGATATGGTTCTGGCAGCCACGGATGATAAAAACGTCAACGACATGATTTACCGGGAATGCCGCCATAAGGGAATCCTGGTAAATGTGGCTTCTGATAAGGAAAAATGTGATTTTTATTTTCCAGGCATTGCCAGAGAAGGAGAAATTACCGTGGGAATTACTGCAGGAGGCGTCAATCACAGGAAAGCCGCTCAGGTGACAGCAGACATTCAGAAACTGCTGAAAAGTCAGGAAGGAGAAGATTTATGAAAACAGAACTGGAACGGGTGCTGCCTCAGGAGATTGAGGCACGCAGCTTTGAGATAATTACAGAGGAACTGGGAAACCGTAAACTGGAGGAAGCGTACGCGCCCATTATCAAACGTGTGATACATACCACAGCAGATTTCGATTACGCCGATAACCTGGTGTTTTCACCCAATGTACTGGAGGCTGTCAGAGAAGCCTTTCAGAAAAAAGCCTGTATTGTCACCGATACTCAGATGGCCAGAGCAGGGATCAATAAGAGGGCGCTGCAGCAGCTTGGCATGGAAAGCTATAATTTTATTTCAGATGAAGATGTGGCAGAGCAGGCCAGAATCCAGGGTACCACCCGCGCGGCGGCCAGCGTGGACAAGGCGGCATCCCTGAACCGGCCCCTGATTCTGGCAGTGGGAAATGCCCCCACTGCGCTGGTGCGGATTTATGAACTGGTACAGGAAGGAAGACTGAAACCGGAGCTGATTATCGGTGCCCCGGTGGGATTTGTGAATGTGGTGCAGGCAAAGGAAATGATTCTGGAACTTCCTGTGCCCCATATTGTGGCCAGGGGAAGAAAAGGAGGCAGCAACGTGGCGGCAGCCATTGTAAATGCACTGCTCTATATGGTGTGTGAACGCTGAGGCAGGAAACGTCTGTATCAGCAACGAATGTAAATCGAAGAAGCAGGAGTCCGGGAAGACCACGGATGAAGAACTCGACTTCTGCCCCTTTCTGTGCTATAATAATGAAATTACAGTACGGAAAGGGGCATTTTCGATGGCTGAAACATCTGAAAATAAGCCGTATAAGCAGAAAAAACATATTAATGTGGGCCTGCTGGCCCATGTGGATGCAGGAAAAACCACGTTGTCTGAGGCACTGCTGTATACAGGGGGCGCTATCCGCAAAATGGGCCGGGTGGACAGGGGAGACGCCTTTCTGGATACCTTTGAAGTGGAACGGGCCAGAGGAATCACCATATTTTCCAAACAGGCAGTATTGCAGACAGAACATACGGTAATAATGCTGCTGGATACACCGGGACATGTGGATTTTTCGGCGGAGATGGAGCGTACTCTGCAGGTTATGGATTATGGCATTCTGGTTATCAGCGGAGCGGACGGTATACAGGGCCATACCCGTACCCTGTGGAGACTGTTGAAAAAGTACCGGATTCCGGTCTTTTTGTTTGTCAACAAAATGGACCAGCCGGGGACAGACAGAGCAATGCTGCTTAAACAGATTCAGACAGAACTGAACGGGAACTGCCTGGATTTTACACAGACAGACACAGAGGAATTTTATGAGAACTGCGCCATGTGCGAGGAACAGGCGCTGGAATATTTTCTGAAACATGACAGGCTTAAGACAGAACAGATCAGAACCCTGATTGCAGAAGGAAATATTTTCCCCTGTTTTTTTGGGTCTGCCCTGAAAATGACAGGTATTGAAGAATTTCTGGAAGGGCTGGAGCAGTATACCCGTGAACCGGAATATCCGGAAGCATTCGGTGCAAAAATATTTAAAATTGCAAGAGACAGTCAGGGAAACCGGCTTACTTATCTGAAAGTCACAGGGGGAAAACTCCAGGTCAGAACCCCGCTGACTGAGAAACAGGAGAAAGTCAGCCAGATACGCATTTATTCCGGAGAAAAATATGAGACGGTTCCGGAAGCAGAAGCCGGAATGATCTGTGCAGTGACCGGGCTGAGTAATACCAGTCCAGGAACCGGACTGGGAAAAGAGCCGGATGCGGCACTTCCGCTTCTGACTCCGGTTCTGACGTATCAGCTGATTCTGCCGCCGGAATGCGAGGTGTCTGCCATGCTGCCGAAGCTGTATCAGCTGCAGGAAGAAGAACCGGAACTGCATATTGTATGGGAAGAGCGGCTGCAGGAAATTCAGGTACAGATTATGGGAGAAGTGCAGCTTGAAATATTAAAAAGTCTGGTGAAAGAACGGTTTGGAGTGGAAATTTCGTTTGGTACCGGGAAGATTCTGTACAAAGAGACCATTGCCCGTCCGGTGGAAGGCGTGGGCCATTATGAACCCCTCCGCCATTATGCGGAAGTACATCTGCTGTTAGAGCCCGGTGAGCCGGGAAGCGGACTGGTGTTTGACACCTGCTGCAGCGAAGATGTGCTGGACAGAAACTGGCAGCGGCTGATTCTGACCCATCTGGCCGAAAAGGAGCATCGCGGCGTGCTGACAGGTTCACCAGTTACCGATTTGAAAATCACTCTTGTAACGGGGCGGGCACATCTGAAACATACAGAAGGCGGAGATTTCCGCCAGGCCACTTACCGGGCGGTGCGTCAGGGACTGATGGAAGGGGAAACGGTGCTGCTGGAGCCTTATTATCAGTTTCGGCTGGAAGTGCCGGAAGCCATGGTGGGACGGGCCATGACAGATCTGGAGCGGATGCACGGAACCTTTGAGTCGCCTTTGCAGCAGGATAAAATGGCAGTGATTACGGGAAGTGTTCCGGTGGCAGCCATGGGGGATTATCAGCGGGAAGTGATTTCCTATACCAGAGGGAACGGAAGGCTGTCCTGCGCGCTGAAAGGTTATGAACCCTGCCGCAATCAGCAGGAAATTGCGGAACAGACCGGCTATGACCCGGAAGGAGATCTGGAGAATTCTCCGGATTCCGTATTCTGCGCCCATGGAGCCGGATTTCTGGTAAAATGGGATCAGGTGAAGGAGTATATGCATGTGGAAAGCCCGGTTTTTCCAGAGTCCGGGAATCAGCAGGAAGGGCTTTTGACGGAATTTCAGGAGACGGAATCAGGTCAGGAAAAGTTTCAGGAGGAAGCCTGGATTGGAGAAGATGAAGTGGAGGCTATCCTTTCCCGTACGTTAAACGCCAACAGGCGGGAAAAACAGACGGGGCGAAAGGGGTTTCACAGAAAAAAAATCACATCTTCCGAGCACATTCCTTCCAGAGGCCGTACTTACCGGCAGCCGGAATCCAGGGAGGAGTACATGCTGGTGGACGGTTACAATGTGATTTTTGCCTGGGAAGATCTGAAAGAACTGGCAGAGGACAATGTGGACGGAGCAAGGGGGAAACTTCTGGATATTCTTTCTAATTACCAGGGAATAAGAAACTGCAGCCTGATTGTGGTGTTCGACGCTTACCGGGTGCAGCGCCATAAGACAGAACTTCTGGACTATCACAACATCCATGTGGTGTTTACGAAAGAAGCGGAAACTGCAGACCAGTATATTGAGAAATTTGCCCATGAAAATGCCGGAAAGTACCGGGTAACGGTGGTAACCTCCGATGGCCTGGAACAGATTATTATCCGGGGGCAGGGCTGCAGCCTGATTTCTGCCAGAGAATTGCGGGAGGAAATCAGGATATCCATGGAAAATGTCCGGCAGGAATATGCCGCAAAACAAGAGCCCGGCAGAAATTATCTGGGTGCGGCCATCACGGAGGAAGTGGCCAGACAGATAGAAGAAGGTGAAACTCCAAAAAGGTAGGAAAGAATACAGGATAAAAGAAAGAAAAGATAAAAGAAAGAAAAAATAAAGGAAAGAAAAGATAAAAGAAAGCATAGAATCACAGAAAGTACAAAATCAGAGAAATCGGGAGGACAGCGAAAATGGAATTACTCAATCGTCCCAGGCGGCTGCGGGGAAGCAGTGTACTGCGGAAAATGGTGCGGGAGACCAGAATGGATAAATCATCTCTGGTATATCCCATGTTTGTTATGGAGGGAACCAACCTGAAGGAAGAAATTCCTTCTATGGCAGGACAGTATCGTTACAGTGTGGACCGGATGGAGGAAAAGCTCACAGAACTTCTGGACGCAGGAGTGACCAGTGTGATGCTGTTCGGAATACCCGGTGAAAAAGACGAAATGGGAAGCGGAGCCTTTGCAGAGGACGGAATTGTTCAGAAAGGGTTTCGCAAAGCGAAAGAAGTCTGCCCGGATTTGTATCTGATAGGGGATGTATGTATGTGTGAATATACTTCTCACGGACATTGCGGAATCCTTCATGGGCAGGAAGTGGACAATGACCGGACACTGGAATACCTGGCCCGGACAGCCCTTTCCCAGGTACAGGCCGGGGCGGATATGGTGGCCCCTTCTGACATGATGGACGGGCGTGTGGCGGCAATCCGCAGGAAACTGGATGAAAACGGGTATGTCAATACTCCCATTATGTCTTATGCGGTAAAATTTGCTTCTTCTTTTTACGGGCCATTCCGGGATGCGGCAGATTCTGCGCCGGCTTTTGGCGACCGCAAATCTTATCAGATGGACTTTCATAACCGCAGGGAAGCGCTGAAAGAAGCTATGCTGGATGTGGGGGAAGGCGCCGACATACTGATGGTAAAGCCTGCCATGGCTTACGGTGATTTAATCCGGGAAGTGAAGGACAGAACGAATCTTCCGATTGCCGCCTATTCCGTCAGCGGTGAATACGCCATGGTAAAAACCACTGCAAAAGCAGGATTTATAGACGAAACCAGTATTATGTGCGAAATGGCAGTCAGTGCCTTTCGGGCAGGAACAGATATTTACATCACATATTTTGCGAAAGAGCTGGCAAAATGCATGGATGAGGGAATCATCGGGTAATATTGTCTCACAGCAATAGTGGAAAAGGAGCAAAAATGACGAAATCAGAAGAATTATTTCAGAGAGCAGTAAAGGTAATGCCAGGAGGGGTGAATTCTCCGGTGCGTGCCTTTGGTTCAGTGGGAACCACACCCCGTTTTATCAAAGAAGCCCAGGGCCCGTATCTTTATGATGAGGACGAGAATCGCTACGTTGACTTTATTGGTTCCTGGGGCCCCATGATTCTGGGGCATGGCAGCCAGGAGGTGTTAGAGCGTGTGGCAGAGGCTTGCAGGCGGGGCCTGAGTTTTGGAGCGGCCACCGCTGCGGAAGTGGAAATGGCAGAGCTGGTATGCGGGCTGATTCCCTCCGTGGAAATGGTACGGATGGTCAATTCCGGCACGGAAGCGGTGATGAGCGCCATCCGTCTGGCAAGAGGTTATACCGGACGGAACAAGATTATAAAATTTACCGGGTGTTATCACGGACACTCTGACGGGCTTTTGGTAAAAGCAGGTTCTGGAGCCATGACCTCAGGGATACCGGACAGTATGGGCGTACCTGTGGGCTGTACCCAGGATACCCTGTCAGCGGATTATAACAGCCTGGACAGCGTAAAAGAACATTTTGAGCGGTGCGGAGAAGAAATAGCCGCGGTTATTGTGGAACCGGTGGCGGCCAATATGGGCGTGGTACCGCCTCTGCCCGGTTTTCTGGAAGGACTGCGCAGCCTTTGCAGCCAGTATGGCGCACTGCTGATTTTTGATGAGGTAATTACCGGATTCCGCCTTGGCATTGACGGCGCTCAGGGGTATTACCATGTAACGCCGGATCTTACCACTTTCGGAAAAATCATCGGCGGCGGAATGCCGGTGGGTGCCTATGGCGGAAAAAGGGAAATCATGGAGATGGTGGCTCCCTCCGGCGGTGTTTATCAGGCAGGCACTTTAAGCGGCAATCCCGTTGCCATGGCGGCAGGTATTGCACAGCTTACCATTTTAAAAAATCATCCGGAATATTATACTTCTCTGCATGAAAAAGCAGACAGTTTTTATGGAAAAATGCAGGAAATTCTTAAGGACAGAGGACTGCCTTACCGGGTGAACCATGTGGGCTCGCTGGGCTGCCTGTATTTTACAGAGCAGGAAGTGACGAATTACGAGAGTGCAAAAACCTCTGATACCAGGGCTTTTGCGGACTACTGTAATTATATGCTGGAGCATGGAATTTACCTGGCCCCTTCTCAGTTTGAAGCCATGTTTCTGTCACTGGCACATACGGAGGAACTGCTGAATGAAACCCTTCAGACGGTGGAGCAGTATTTTGCAGGGCTGTCCTGACTGTATGGTACCGGCCGGCCAGGCCTGGCAATTTGCGGATAACGCTTCCTGCCGCGGTTCTTTACCAGGCTTTAAAATCATGGGACAGCGGCGCACAGCAGGAATCTTCTTACTTTTTTCTTACAAAAAATTTAAAGAAAGTTAATTCTTTTCAGGGAAAAAGGGTGTATACTAGGGAAAGAACACAGGAAGAGTTACATGCTGATCATACACAGGCATGTATTGCAGAATTTACAAAAAGAGCGGAGAGATTACAGTGACCAGTGAAGAGAGAAGAAGGAGAGAAGCATACTTAGCCAGAAAACGCCGCAGAAAACGCCGCAGAACCATACAGCTTATCAAAAGAGGAGTGATCCTCTGTCTGGGAGTATTTCTGATTCTGTTTGGGATTACAAGAATTTTCCAAAAGGATGAAAATCCTGGTGAAGTGAAGGCACAGAAAGTAGAAGCAGAGGATAAGAAGGAAAAAGAAGAAAAAGGGTTTCAGCAGAAAGTCATTGCCCAGACGCCGGATTATCAGGTGGAACTTTTAACACCCAATCCCTATTCCAGGCCTCAGACAGCACTGGAGGAAATAAAGGGGATTGTGATTCATTATACTGCCAATCCGGGCACCACAGCCATTCAGAACCGCAGCTATTTTGAGAGTCTGAAAGACACTCAGAAAACCAAGGCCAGCAGCCATTTTGTGGTAGGGCTGGAAGGGGAAATTGTTCAGTGCATTCCCAGCACGGAGATTTCCTATGCCTCCAATGACCGCAACGGAGATACCTTATCTATCGAGTGCTGCCACAAAGATGAGACGGGACAGTTTACTCAGGAGACCTATGACTCGCTGGTAGCGCTGACTGCCTGGCTTTGCGGGAAATTCAATCTTCCCGTGGAGGATGTAATTCGTCATTATGACGTGACCGGAAAGGAATGCCCCATTTATTATGTAAAGAACGAAGATGCCTGGGAAGGTTTCAGGAAAGATGTACAGGACTATCTGGATACATATGGAACGGAACCGGAGGAATAGAAACTGATCTGAGCCTGTCTCTGAGAAATATCGGGACAGGCTCAGACTGGTTTTCCGTTGGAAGCAGGTATCTGCAGGGCCGGGAACAATTCGGTAACTCAGAGTTTCCGCCTATTGCCAAAAACAGGATAATACAGTACAATAAAGCCATAAGAATTTCCAGGAACAGGAGAGCCATATGGTAAAGGAACAATATGAAAGCCTGAAAACGGGAGGGAATCTGAGAAAAGATCTGATTGCCCTGAAACAGGAGCTGAAGCAGGAAGAGTCCAGACAGGAGCTTTTGGAAATCCTGAAGGGGGATTACACAGTTCTGCTGGATTTGCTGTGCCACGAGGACGCGAAAGTCCGGGGAAATGCGGCAGTGGTATTAGGAAGGCTGAAACAGAATGAGTTTGTCGCTCCTTTGTATGAGACATACGGGAAAGAACAAAAACTGTTTGTAAAGAGCAGTTATCTTTCCGCCCTTTCGGAGCTGGATATCAGTTCCTGCAGAGCCGGACTGGAAGAACGCCTGAACAGTCTGGAACATTATAAACCCAAAGAGGAAGAAGAAAAGCATATCCGGGAAGAACTGAAAGTCCTCAGAAATCTGCTGCATACGGGGCAGAGCCGTCAGAAACACAGATTTCGGGGATACGATGAGACATACGAACTGATTCTGACCACCGGAAAACAATATCAGAAAATAACGGCATCTCAGGTGCACGGCGGGAAAATAACCATTTTGAAAAGCGGCGTGCGGGTAATTACCAGCCATATCCGTCCCATTTTAAAAATTCCCACCTATGGAGAACTTTTGTTTCCTTTGAATATCGGGAAAGTGGAACCGGATCCCGGACAGGCAGCCAGAGCGCTGGCACAGTCTGATCTGATGGAGCTGTTAGACAGAGCCCATAAAGCGGAGGACAGCTATTATTTCCGGCTGGGTGTTCACAGCAGAATGCCTCTGGATAAACGAAGTGATTTTGCCGGGAAATGTGCCTTTGCCCTGGAGCGGGAAACAGGCCGCAGGCTTTATAATTCCACCTCTGATTACGAAGTGGAAATCCGGCTGACAGAGCGTAAAGACGGAACTTTCCTGCCGCTGGTGAAACTCTATACCTTTGGCGAAAATCGGTTTGCCTATCGGAAGCGGACCGTGGCCGCCTCCATCCGGCCGGAGCAGGCGGCATTGATTGCGCATCTTGCAGAGCCTTATCTGAGGGAGCGGGCTCAGATTTTAGATCCTTTCTGCGGAGTGGGAACCATGCTCATTGAGCGGGACAGGCTGTGTCCGGCAAGGGTGATGTATGGCATTGATATTTTTGGAGAAGCCATTGACGGAGCCAGGGAAAATACAGCTCTGGCCGGAAAAACCGTCAATTTTATCCAGCGGGATTTTTTTGCATTTCAGCATGACTATCTGTTCGATGAAATTATAACCAACATGCCGGACAGAGGCCGCAGGACCAGAGAAGAACATGATTTGTTTTACGGGGATTTTTTTGCAAAAGCAAAGGAGGTGCTGACGGAGCAGGGCAGGATCATTCTGTATTCCAATGAGAAGAATTATGTGAAAAAGCAGCTTCGTCTCAGAAAAGAATTTATTCTGCTGCAGGAATACAGTATGGATGAGAAAGGGATTTACAGTCTGTTTATTATTGGGAAAAGGAATTGTGACAGGTTATGAGTATGGATGGAAAACACACAGGCCCGGCAGGGCATTTGCAGCAGGAAGCAGGAGATATGGGCGTATATATGTCCGGGGTTGAAATTTTAAATAACATGGGGTGCGGAATCTGCGTTTGCTCCACAGAAGAAAAACTGCTGTTTGCCAATGAAAAGTTCTGCGGATTTTTCGGAGGCAGGCTGGACGGAAAAACCGTGAAGCTGCTGCTGGCTCAGGCCCTGGACAAAGAACAGCAGGAAAGCAGCGGTGAACTGTACATAGAGGAAGATGACCGCTGGTTTGATGTGCATCGGCGGGAAATCCGGTGGGTGGATCAGAAACTGGTGGATTTGTATACGGTATACGATATTACCGAGACAAAGCGGTATCAGCAGAAGATTGAAAAGCAGGCAAATAATGATTTCCTCACAGGACTGTACAACAGAATGCGCTGTGAAAAGGACCTGGAAGCCCAGATAAGCCTGACCAGGGAAAACGGTGGGGAAGGCGCCCTGATGTATATGGATCTGGACGATTTCAAACACATCAACGACGGTCTGGGACACCAGTACGGAGATGTGCTGCTGCGGGCAATTTCCCATAGCCTGCAGCGGATTTCCGGTATCGAAAGCACCTGTTACCGCATGGGCGGCGATGAATTTATTATTATTGTTACAGATAAAAAATTTTCCATGCTGGACAGGATTCTGGAAGATATCCGGGAGATTTTTGAGAAACCCTGGTTTTTGAAGGGAGCCGATTACTACTGTACCATGAGTATGGGAATCGCCCGGTTTCCGTCGGATGGAGATACGGTACAGGAGTTGATTAAGAAAGCGGATCTGGCGCTGCTTGAGGCAAAAAAAGCAGGAAAGAACCGCTATGAATTTTATAATGAAGAGGCGGACGGTGTTTCTTTCAAGCGTCTGGATCTGGAAAAGAATATGAGGAACGCCACCATGAATGCCTGCCATGAATTCGAGGTGTTTTACCAGCCCATTGTGGACGTGTCGAAGCCGGGCAATCCCTGTATGGGAGCGGAAGCGCTGATACGCTGGAACTGTGAAAAGCTGGGATTTATTTCTCCGGCGGAATTTATTCCTCTGGCAGAATATCTTGGGCTGATTAACCCCATTGGAGATCATGTGCTGCTGCAGGCCTGCCATCACTGTAAAAAGTGGAATGACGCCGGCCATCCGGAATATAAAGTCAATGTCAATCTGTCTGTGGTACAGCTTCTGAGAAACGATATGGTGGATCGGGTGCGGGAGGTACTGGAGGAAACAGGACTGAATCCCGCCAATCTCACACTGGAAGTAACGGAAAGCCTTGCGATTAATGATATGACCAGAATGAAAACCATTCTGAAGCAGATTAAGGAGCTTGGGGTGCGGGTGGCGCTGGACGATTTCGGCACAGGCTACAGTTCCCTGAACCATATACGGGAAATGCCCGTGGATGTGATAAAAATAGACCGCTGTTTTATCGAAGATCTTGGAAGAGATGAGTTTGCCGATGCTTTTGTGCGGATTGTCTGCGAGCTTGCCGCAGTGATTGGCATGAATGTGTGTGTGGAAGGAGTGGAATACCAGCGACAGTATGAAATTCTGAAAAACATGCAGATACAGATGATACAGGGATTTTACTTTGACAAGCCTATGCGTTCGGAAGAATTTGAAAAAAAATATGTATAAAACAGGAAAATACCCTTGACATTTTCGACGAAATTTGTTACTATATATGGGTCGTCGGAAATGCGGAAGTGCTGGAATTGGCAGACAGGCAAGACTAAGGATCTTGTGGGTGTATGCTCGTGTGGGTTCAAGTCCCATCTTCCGCATTGGTTAAAAGTATGGGAAACCTTGATTTTATCAGGTTTCCCTGTTTTTGTGTGAGGAGATATTCTATAGTTATTTAAAAATCATCATGTGATTGTCGCTGAAGAAAATGGGGAAATCGTATCTTCCTGTGTCTGCGTCATCATTCCCAACCCGACGCACAACCAGCAGCCGTATGCTTTTATTGAAAATGTGATAACTGATGAAAAGTTCAGAAAAAGAGGACTGGCAACGCAGTGCTTAGATTACGCAAAAGAGATTGCCATAAAAGAAAACTGCTATAAAATGATGTTGCTCACAGGCTTTGAGAAAAAAAGTACATTGGATTTTTACAGAAAGGCAGGGTACAACAGTGACGATAAAACAGCATTTATTCAATGGATATAGCATGGCAGGGGAAACGACGTGACTTTTATTTCGCAAAGCAAAACCTGAATCGGGCAAAAATATTTTAACGGTAACAGACCGGGATGAATTAAGGATAAAAATGGAGGGATAACTAAAATGACAGAAGTAAAATTTTATGAACGCATAGAGGACGAATTGCTTAAATTTGCAGTAATAATATCCAAAACGCAGAATAAGTACATTTTTTGCAAACATAAAGACAGAGATACATGGGAAGTACCCGGAGGTCATCGGGAGAGTCAGGAAAATATAATAGATACAGCAAAACGGGAATTGTATGAGGAAACAGGCGCTTTGGAATTTGATATGGAACCTGTCTGCGTATATTCCGTTACAGCACATGATAATCTGCACCAGGGAGATGAATCTTTTGGGATGTTGTTCTTTGCCAATATCAAATGTTTTGAAACAGAGTTACATAGTGAAATTGAGAAAATCACCATAATGGACGGATTGCCGGAAAGATGGACATATCCTGATATCCAACCGCATTTGATTAGCGAAGCAAAGAGGCGGGGCTATTAATAAAATATAACAGCTAATGTTTAACAGAAAAATCATCAAATCACAATCGGAATTTGAAAACCATAAAATTATGAGTGATTATTGCTCTCCATAGGTTATCAATAAAATCCTCCAAAAGCCTTGAAAATAAAGGGTTTATCGCAATGTGTTCGCCTTATCCCTTTATATGATTTCACACAAGTTTACTCTTTCCCTGACTGCTTATAAGGGCAAAATCAAGGGCAAGAAAATCTCATAATAAGATATAACAAAGTGTGGCAATCGGGGAAATGTGATGTATGTGCGAATATATTATAACGGAGGATTTTTTAATGGATAAGTACATTTATGATGAAAGCAATGGTCTTTGGTATGAACTACAAGGAGATTATTATATTCCTTGTCTTACTTTACCAACCGAAAAAGAATACAAGCCTATCGGTTTATGGGGGCAGCGACACAAGCGATATTTACAGGAACATAAGAGGGCGCTTTACGCCACGCTACTCACAAGTGGCAAGTTGAATGATTATCTTGCGGATGTCGATAAACAGGCGGAGAAACGCTTTGAAAGACTTGTAGAACAGATGAAGCAGGCACAGGGTATCACAGAACGCCTAAAGGCGAAAAATGCCTTAGAATGGGTTCAAAAAATCTAAACTTTTGGATTTGGCCTAAAATCCAAACTTAGGAGAAATCCAAACTTTTCTGAAAATGGCTTGATAATAGGGGATTCTTGTAGAAAAAAGTTTGGATTTCATTTCGCCAAATGCAATGCTCCAATTATGACAAAATGAGAAAAACACTGTTATTTAGCTCTGTTCCAACTAATTTATTTCCATTTTTGACAAAAGAAAGCCAAAACAAAATCCAAACTTTTTTGTCAGAAAACGCCTTAAATAAAGGATTTACAGAAGAAAGTTTGGATTTCTCAAAAGTTGGGATTTTTGGACAAATGAATAACATTTGGGCTTGTGCTATGGAGATTGTGGAGAGGGAAATTATATTCGTATAAGTAGACAAGGCGGCAGGGAGTAAATTCTCTGTCGCTTATTTTTACTATATTTTCGTTACGAAACTTGACAAAAATCTCTCTTTTTATTATAATTTATGTTATATAACAACAATTATAATATGACAGAGAGGTGAAAAATATGCCACCAAAGGTGAAAATTACAAAAGAGATGATTATAGATGCAGCATTTGAGATAGCACGAAGTGATGGAGCAGAAAATATCAACGCACGAACTGTATCAAAAAAATTAGGCTGTTCCACTCAACCTGTTATGTATCATTTCAAAACAATAGAGGAATTGAAAAAAAATGTATATATTAAGGCAGATGAGTATCATTCCGAATATATAACTAATATTCAGAGTGAAAATCCGATGAAAGATATTGGACTGAATTATATACGCTTTGCTGAAACAGAAAAAAATTTGTTTCGGTTTCTATTTCAAACAAATGAGTTTATAGGAAAAAATATTTCTGAGTTGATAAATTCTGAAGAATTACAGCCTATTATAGCTATACTGAGTAAAGAAGTAGAGGTCAATACAGAACAGGCGAAAACCATTTTCCGTTCATTATTCCTGATTGCACATGGATATGCAAGTATGTTTGCAAATAACGAAATGACCTATGACGAACAGACGATTATATCTGATTTAGACTTGGTATTTGACGGAACAGTTTATTCATTAAAAGGAGGATTATAATGTATCGTTTATATAAGAAAAATGAATTAAATTTCTCATTGGTTTGGATTATTTCCTATGTTGTTTTGTTTAGTGTTGCTGACAGCTTTTCTGCTTCGCTTGGCACTGAAAAAATAATTGCTGCACCCGTTGCTATAGTTTTTACATTGCTTCTTTTAGTTTTTGTGAGTAAACACAACTTAAAAGAAAAATACGGTCTGTGTTCTTTTGATGGAAGCCTTAGAAATTTCTTATATTTTACTCCGCTACTTCTAATTATGAGTATTAACCTATGGAATGGCGTTACGATGAAGCTGTCTGTTTTAGAAACTGTGTTATATATTTTAAGTATGCTCTGCGTTGGATTCATTGAAGAAATTATTTTTCGTGGATTTCTGTTCAAAGCATTATACAATGACAATGTAAAGTTGGCGATTGTTATCTCAAGTGTTACTTTTGGAATTGGACATATTGTAAACTTACTGAACGGAAAAGATTTAATACCTACACTCTTACAAGTTTGTTATGCAATCGCAATAGGTTTTCTTTTTACAATTATTTTTTACAAAGGAAAGAGCCTTTTACCGTGTATTATTGCACATAGTTTTGTAAATTCTTCGAGCGTTTTTGCTGTTGAAAATTCTTCAATGAAGTTTCATATTATTTCAAGTGCAGTATTATGTATTATTAGCTTAAGTTACGCACTGTGGATATTGAAAAAAACAAAACAATTTGATGAATATGAAAATAATGATAGGCGGTGATGATATTATATGCCAACTATTATTTCAGAATGGATATATTGCCCTGTATGCGGCAATAAAACCCGTACTATGATACGGGAAGATACGGAATTAAAAAACTTTCCTCTCTACTGTCCGAAGTGCAAGAAAGAAACAATCATCAATGTTCAGGATATGAAAATCACGCTTACAGTCAGTAAATGATTATGTATGCCGCCGCTACGGGAAACGCCATAACGGCAGTTTTTCAATGCCTATCGGCTATCTCTGTCAATGGATTTCTTACGCTGTCTTTGCGGTAGTCTCTGCTTGTTGCGTTCCTGTATTTCTCGCAGATGTTTTAGCACGCTCTGCCTTTCGGGCGGTCTGCGTTGTTCTTTAGCGGCGGCTGTCGGTTTCCTGCTGGCTTGGTATTCCCACTCAGCAAGGTCACGGTTGTACTGTTCCACAACGCTTTCCATTTCTCGGAAAGTACGCATAAAAACTTGCACATCGGGATAACCGTCCTCTTTGAGCGTATCGGGGATTTTATCCAGCCTGTCGGCAATCTCCGCTTCGGTTTCTTTGATTTTTACCTCCAACGCTTTTCGTTCTTTGCCTTTGAAAAGCCCCTTTGTATCGGCAAGCTGCTGTTTCAACTGCGGCAGAACTTTATCCTGCAAGTTTTTGATTTCCCTTGCCTTATCCTGTACTTTTATCATCAGATTTCTCATATGGTGGAACTCTGCCATATCAATATCAAGCGTAGGCTTGGGCGGCATATCTTTTTCCCGAATAAGGTTTTGCAGAAAATCTTTTGCCCTTGCCACAATCCCAAGGAACAGATTCGGCAGCCAGCCTTTGCTTTTGATAGATTGGCTTGCTTTTTCGTGTATTTCGGTCTGCTTGACTTCTAAAATCTTTGCTTCGGAAATACCTGATAACAACGCCATATCCGCTGTCCTGTTCCATTCCTGCCTTGCGGCGTTATCCGCTTCAATCTCGGCGGCTTTGGGATTGTTCTTGCCGATTTTCTTTGTAGGGAGATAAACGCTGTTCTTATCAAAGACCTTTAACTGCTGTTCGGGATCGGAGATATGCCGATTGATGAGGCCGGTGTAAATCTCTTTTACCTCCCGAAGAAAAGGCTCGCTTTTGAATTTATCATCTTTTACAGTAAAGAGGTGGCTTTCGTAAACATCGCCTTTTTTTATGACGGTGCAGCCTTTTCGTATCTGTCCGTCCTCCCCTGTGATTTCTTTCTTGGTGCGTACCCTTTTTCCCGTTTCATCATAGAACACGCTGCGTGTGGCTATCTTGATGTCAGGTTCAGGAAGCAGTTTTCTTTCGCTGAAGATAAGGTGGATATGATAGTTCGTCTTGCGTTTGTTGTGGTGGAGGGCTGACACGCACTCCACACCATACCGTCTGCGAAACTCCTCCGTAAAATCTTCAAGGACTTCCTGCGGCTCGTATCTTGTATATACTTCAGGCAGGGCGATAATCAATTCCCTTGCTTCAATACATTTGCCCTCTGTGCCGCTCCGCTTAAATTCCTGCTGGCTTTCCCTTGCAAGGTTACTCCAAAATTCATTGTCGGCGGTGCGGTAGGTGGCATAGAGATTTTCCTGCCTTGCGTGGCTTGTGATATAGGATATTCTTCCCTTGACATTTGGTAGTTTCGACATTTGTATAAATGAATGTCTTGCCATATACTCCTTCCTCCCGTGACGGGAATACTCTTTTTGCAACCGATAAATCGGTTGCCGCTGTTTCGGCGGCGTAAGCAGACGGACAGCGAAGAAAACAGAGGGCTGTTTTCTTCTGTATCATAGCGGCGGTGCATTGCCCGAAGCTGTGATACAGTGCCCCCTGCAAGGGCGAAATACCCAGAGTACAAATCGAAGATTTGTGCGAGGGGTGTATTTCGCTCTCAAACGCCGAGGGCTTGGAGAATGCTTATTCTACTTTGCGGACATCGTTTTCATTGAGCAGGTTTCTTCCCTGATTGACGCTCATAAATCGCTCTAAAGTATCCCTGCGGATAATCGCTTTTCTGCCGACCTTGAGGACAGGCAACTTGCCCCAGTCTACCAACTTACGCATTGTATTTCTTCCGATACCCGTACATTCTGCTGCTTCTTCTATGGTTAAACCCATTTTGATGTTGCTCATTTTATCAACCTCCTTTCAAAATACGCATTTTGCAACTATGTATCTGTAATTATACTTATTTCGCTATCTCTTGTCAACTTGTTTTGCAACTGATTAAGAAATATTTTTGCCTATTATTAAATTTATGGTTGCAAAATAGGTTTTGCTATGCTATACTATCAGCAATAGGAGGTGAAAACCTTGAAAAAAGAAATTACATTCACCGCAAAACAGGTCGGTGAACGAGTGAAAGAACGCCGAACAGAATTAAACTTAACAATGCCCGAACTTGGTAAGCGTGTCGGGGTAAACAAATCTACCATTCAGAGATATGAAGCGGACGGAGTAGACCCGAAGCGTACAATGATTATCAACGGGCTGGCAGAAGCACTCCTGACCACTCCCGAATGGCTGACAGGTCTTTCCGAAGATAAGGAATACGACAGCCGCACTTTATGTGAAAGGGATATGGAGGAACATATCAAAAAATATCTTGATACGGTTTCTTCTGTGGTAAAGGGAGAACCGCACCAACAACTGCTCACGACATTCCTCGGAAAGATGATTGACCTCTATACGGTTATGACTTATCACTTTGCAGACGCTATGGCTGAGGTTGACCGTGTAGCGGAGGACGAGGGCTTAAAGCAGTCCTTACGCCGCTATGCGATTGAGTCAGGGGCAATTATGGAAAGGGTTTACCGTAAAGAAATGGAACTTCCTATCGAGGATATGAAGCAGTTTTTAGATGGGATTTTACATATCTACGATGAGGGACACACCGCTGTAAAGATGGGCGACCTGTTCGGGATAGCGACAGCAGCCGAAGAAAGGGTTGCTGAAAAAGAAAAATTCCGTGGCTCTTTGACAAGTGAAAACGATGACTGACACTCATCGGCATAAGTAGCCTTATTGCTTTACGCACACCATATGTCACAGTTCCGATTGCCACGGATAGAAAGGGGAAATTTATCTATGGCAAAAGGTTCTGTAAGGAAAAAAGGTAAAAAGTGGTACGCACGCTTCTACATCGAAGATGAAAGCGGCAGAAAAGTACAGAAAGAGTTTGTGGGAACAGAAAGCAAGTCTGAAACAGAAGCCCTGCTCAGAAAGGCAATCGCTGACTATGAGGAAAAGAAATTCGTTGCGAAGTCTGAAAACATCACGGTTGGTATGCTGCTCGATCTGTGGGTGGAGGAAGAACTGAAACCCGGCAATCTCAGCAATGGAACGGTAATGTCTTATCAAGGAACGGTCAACCGTATCAAACAGCACCCGATAGGAAACCGAAAGCTGAAAACCGTAACCGCCGACCATTTACAGGCGTATATAGACTTTCTCAGCTTTGGAGGTACAAATCCTGACGGCACAACCGCAAAGGCACTCAGCAAAGGGTATCTCCGATTATTTTCGGCTGTTTTACAAGGGGCGTTCCGTTTTGCAGTATTCCCGAAAAGGCTGATAACCTTTAACCCGATGCAGTATGTGGTATGGCGAGGAAAGAAAGAAGAATACGAACTGTTCTCAGACGAGGACGGAGAAACTGCTTCCACACCAACGCTCAGCTACGAACAGTATCAGAGGTTAGAGGACTTCCTGAAAAAGAAAAACAATCCTGCACTTCTGCCTATACAGATAGCCTATTATACAGGCTTGCGTATTGGAGATGCTTACGGTAAAATAAGACTAAAGTTAGAACAAATCCAGTAAATACAAGGGTTTGAGCTGATTTAGTCCTTTCTCAAAATTGCAACGAAGCAAGGTATTGATGGGAGGCAGCGCTGTTTTACCAATCAAATATCTCACAAATGCCCATGCTGCATCAGGATTCCGGCGGGAATAAAAGTCATGTGGTTTTGGAGGTGAAGATTGTTTTTCTGATGCATAAAAATATAAAAATTATTTAGGTAGGACTAAATTAGCTCTTGAAGTGGCAGATGCCACCGACTGCATAGCTGATATAGTCCTATTTTTATTGCAAAAAGGAGGATGTGAACGGCTATGACGAAGAAAGAGCTGATTGAGTTCCTAAACGAACTGGTGGAATTAGCCAGTGAGGAAAACAAAACGAAGGCAGTATCGGTAAAAGAAAAATTTATCAGTGACTTTGAAAAGAGTTACGGATACGAAAAGGAGGTAATCACAGAAATTACAAAGCTGCCGCCACACTATATAGCAGCAATGCCGGATGCGGTGCAGGAAGAAATCAGGCAGAAAGTAATGGCAGCGCTGGCAGAGCATGGCGAATGTACCCCTGAAAATGTTGACCGTGCCATGAGTTCCAAAATCTACGACTTGGAGGATTTGATTGACATTCGTGAGTATGTCAGGCGGATGGAGACGGAACAGAGAAAGAAAGCGGAGCAGAAAAGGAGGGGCGGCAGATGATAGCGGCAGGAATTATAGCAGCAGTTGTGTTTGTACTTGCACTTTCAAGATCAGCAGGGCTGGCAGACAGAAAGATGGAGGAGATTTACATGCTTTCCGCTGTAAGAGAGGCGGGTGGCGTGGATGGGAATTAACGTAAGGGTGCAGGACGCTCCAAAACAAAGCGGAATTATAGCAGCACAGGTAAATTTGGAAAAAGACCTAAGAAGCTGTATGCGCTGCAGGTTCTTTTACGGAAATAACAGCCAGTGTCTCGCTAGGAAGTGTGTCAGGGAGGAAAGCAAGCCTGAAATCACGGAGCAGGACAAGGAAGATATGTGCTTTGGATGTCCGTACAAACAGTCAGAACAGTATTGTTTTCCCTGCATGAGAAAGATTTTAAGGAGAGATAAAGCAACATGAAAAAGATATGGAGGAAGAACAGAATGGAAAAACATATTGAAGTAATCGGGATTGACCACGGCTGGTCGAACATGAAAACAGCCACACAGATTTTTACGACAGGGGTAAAGGAGATCACAACGGAACCCGCATTTTATGATGATGTAGTGGAACTGGACGGAAAGTATTACAAGGTGGGCGGGAAACGTCTTGAGGTCAGGGACACGAAAGTTGAGAATGACAACTTCTATCTGCTTACCCTTGCGGCAGTCGCAAAGGAACTGAACAGACGGGGAATGAGAAATGCGGATGTCCTTTTATCGGTAGGACTTCCCCTGACAAGGTTCGGTGCAGAGAAGCAGGACTTCATTGATTACCTGTCAAAGAAGAAAGAAGTCGCTTTCCGCTTTGAGAAAGAGAAGTACACGGCAAGGATAGCAAGGGTGTCCGTATTCCCACAATGCTATGCGGCAGTTGCAGAGCAGTTGAGGACTTTGCCGGGGCGTGTGGTAGTGGTGGATATAGGGAGCTGGACCATTGACATCATGCCGATAGAGAACGGCAAGCCGAATGAGGCGGAATGTATCACAAGCCAGCAGGGACTTATCCGCTGCATGAGAATAATCAATGAGGAATGTAACAGGCAGATCGGGCAGGAACTTGAGGAAAACGTGATACAGCAGGTCATGGCTACCGGAGAGGCGGCACTGCCGGATAAGTACATGAACATCGTAAAGGACTGCCTGCGTGATTTTGCACAGAAAGTCTACAATACCCTGAAAGAACACGGTTACAACCTTGATGTGATACCGATTGTGTTTGTAGGCGGCGGAGCGGCAGTCATGAGGCTGTTCGGTTCACATGACAGCGGGAATATCCGGTACATTGAGGACATCAAAGCAAATGCAAAGGGGTATGAACAGCTTGGCAGGGTTTTCCTTGCAAAGCATCGTGACCAGATAGGATAGGAGTGGGGCATATGGCAAAGTCGAATATTGTTTTCCGAAGTTACCGCCTCAATCTTGACAATGAACAGCAGCGCAGGGTAAACAGGGTGCTTGCGGAACTGAATACGGACATTCATAAGTCTGTAAACCAGTTCATAACGGATGCCATAGACTTCTATGCAAACAGCTTTGGGGAAGAAAACCTGTTGAGGGAGACAGGAGGACAGAAGAAAGAGGAATACATTTCAAGGAGTGACCTGGATGGTATCCGTGAAGAACTAAAGAATGATGTTAAGAATGAAATTATCATGCTGCTCGGCGCTGCCCTCGGAGGCGGGGCGGCAAGGGTGGCGGAGGGCGGCATGGGAAGGATGGTCATGGAAACCGTGGTAAAGGAAACAGCAGCCAGTATTACAGAGGAACCCGAAGATCCAACCATGATGGAGCTGGTTGACAACTGGGGATAGGAGGAATGTTTTATGGCAGGAATGGTTTTAAGAAAGACCGGGGTGGTACTGCTTACCATATTGAAGTGGATATTACAGGCGGCGCTTGTGGCATTGAAACTGGTGCTTGGGATAGCAAAGCTGTTCCTGCTGCTGCTTTCCCTTGTTATGAGGATTGTGCTGACCATGATAGGCGTTTCGGTTGGCAGACGATGAAAGGAGTAAAAATGGATAAGAAAACTTTTGAAGAATCTTTAATCAGGCTGTGCCCTGAAAGCGGCAGGGAAGCCGTGAAACACTGGTTTTCCTTTGCGGAGGAATGTATTGAAATGGGGCAGTCCCCCGATTTTGCACTGGTATCTGACAAAGATGCTGCCATAGGAAAATGGCTGGATGCGATTTACAAGGGGATTTGCAGGGTAAGACAGGAATATGGGGAGAAGCCTGCGGAACTGATCTGCGGACTGGCTGTTAAACACTGCCTTTATCCGTGGGAAATGATGGAAGCTGCAAAATTCCTGAAAAATGGCGGGGATATTGATGGTGTGGTTTTACAGAGTGTGGAGGGGCTGCTGGATGAATGTGATGCCGGGAGGGAAGCCCCTGTCCCCGAAAAAAGGGCGGGGACGGAAAAGGAGGTGGGAGACATGTGGATGCTGAAATTTTACAAGGCATATGCAAAGAACAAGAGACTGAAAAGAATGCTTGCATACCGGAGCAGGATGCAGTAGCTTCATAGGAGGAAACGATGCACAGAATACGGGACAGACCTGAACAGATATGTGTCCCGTGTAAACTCCCATAAGGGACAGGACAGCGGTACACGGACACAGCCTTCCTTCCCCTTATGGGGAAAGGAAAGGTGATTCATATGAAAAAGAGATTATTCCTGATTTTATCCGTAACTGTCATGCTTGCTGCCGGATGTGGAAGTACGGACAATGCTGTACCTGATATGGAGCCGGAAGCGGCTGAAACAGTAGTGGACGTTGTGGAACCGGATATGACGGAGAATAAAGAAGTCACTGCTGCGTATCAGGCACAAAACGGGGACACCGGAAAAGAGCAGACCGCAGAGGAAATGGCAAAAGAACCGGGGCAGGAAAAGGAGGATAAGGGGGCAGCGGACACACCCGAACCAAAGACAGTGAGTCAGCCGGAGCGGAAAGGGGAAACAGAACCCGCACAAGGCAGTGCAGATGTGCAAAAACAGGAAGAAACAAAGCCGGAGTGTGAAGCAAAGCCGGAAGAAACAAAGCCGGGGGAAACAGGGCAGCAGGAGCAGACAGAACCGGAGGAAACAAAGCAGCAGGAACAGACAGTGACCATATTGCCATACGATCCCGTATCTGTATGCAGTCAGGCAGTTGCAAAGTGTCAGGCGGGTGGGATGATAACTACCACGGATAACCTTGCAAGCCTGCTGGCAGAGGGGAAGATAACGCAGGAAGAATACCATTCCTATTATCCATATGACGGACTGGGCTATTACAGCGTTTTTGTAGAAACAGACCTGAATGCAGCGTCAACCACGTCCGGGAGGAAACTCGGAAGCGAGGACGGGATAGCGGATTACATTGCAGGGATGATGATGCTTGAAACGGAGCCTGTATTTTATATTGAATATACAGGGGTGTGCAGCCTTAACGGGACAGAATTTTATGAGTTCCGCTGTTACAGATAGGGACACACCGATGCCGGATTATGCAGGATTGTGCCGGATTATGTCTTGAACTTGACAACAGGCAGCGCCGGAAGGTACACTTGGTATTGGAAGGGCTGAATACAGAAATATAAAATCCGTAACCCCGTTCGTTGTTGATATGGTAATCCTTAATACCCGCAGGCATGAGGGCATTGTGCAGGATGCGGTTAAACGGAGGGATCAGTACAAGGTAAGGATTGCGGTAGAGGATGGGGGAAAGATCTATGGTGGGAATGGTTTTGAGAAAGACGGCAACGGTACTGCTGACCATATTAAAATGGATATTGCAGGCGGTTCTGATGCTCCTGAAACTGGTACTTGGGATAGCAAAACTGTTCCTGTTGCTGCTTGCACTGGTTGCGAGGGTGGTACTCACAATGGTCGGAGTTATGGCAGGCAGACGGTGAGGGGTATTCCTTACTGACATATGACCTGTAAGGCTTCTGATACAAATGAAAAATGCCCGTTTTCCCTTTATCCGTCTGTCGGAATTGAGACATGCAGGTTCCGCCGGGGATATTAAGGGAGACGGACAGAGACGAAATCCAAACAAAATAACAGTAAACGGAAAATGACAAGCCATTTTATATGACTTGTTATTTTTTTGCCCTATTATAAGGAGGAAACCTGAATGAAACAGAAAATGAAAAGATTTATGGCAGGATTCTTAGCCCTGCTGACAGTCTTTACGACGCTGTTTGGCAATGGGATGACTGCATTTGCGGCAAATTCCAGTGCAAACATCGCTTTCTGGTATGCGTCAACAAGGGCGTCCGGCGAGGTAAGCGAGTTAAAGGCTGGTTATGACCACGGGAAGATCCTGTATGCCATACTGGACGGCAATGCCGCCTACTGCATGAACTTTGGTCTGGCGGCAGACGGCGGGCAGCTTATGAACAGCTACCCCAATTCAAGCACTTCCATGACGGCACAGCAGGAAAAACTTTTAAGTTACTGCCTGTATTTTGGCTTTAACAGCAACAGCGCAACAGCGCCGTCAAATGACCAGTGTGACCAGTTCATAGCGACACAGGCGATGGTGTGGGTGATCGTGGGGAACCTGTTCGGTACTGACGGCGGGGACTCGGCAGCAAGAAAGCTGTGCGATACGGCTCCGAACCCGTCATCGTCCTATGCCTATTATACAAGCCTGAAAAGCAGCATCAGCAAGTCTTATAATGCGACAAGACCAAGTTTTGCAAGCAGGACACAGAGCGGTGCGGAAACTTATGAGCTGAAATGGAATGAGGGGAACCAGCGTTTCGAGAAAACCCTTACTGACAGCAATGGCGTACTTGGGGATTTTGACATTTCCCTTAGCGGGTACAAGGTGGAAAAGAACGGGAACAGCGTCACCATTTCCAGCAGGGAAGTAAACACGGCGGCAACAATGGCAACCATGAACTCCACGGCAGGCGAAGTGGAAACCACTTCAAGCTGTGTGTTCTGGCTTACGGAAAAGGCAAACTATCAGGAGTTTGTTTCGGAAAGACCTAGCGCCGATCCGATCCATGCCTATTTCAAGGTAAAGACGGAAAACATCGGCTATGGGGAGATCGTTAAGACCGATGAGTCCAGTGGCGTGAAGCTGAAAGGAGCCGTGTACGGTATTTATTCTGACAGCGGATGCACCAATAAGGCAGATACCATGACCACTGACGGCAACGGTTATGCGAAATCCAGTGCGCTTGCGGCAGGAACCTACTATGTAAAGGAGATTACCGCTCCAAAAGGATATGTACTGAGCGGCAAAGTCCACACACTGACCGTAAAGGCAGGGCAGACAACCGGGATCAGCGCAACGGACAAGGAGCAGCTTGGGGCGATTACCATTTATAAAGAGGGGGAAGTCCTGACCGGATGGAATGGCAGCAATTTCACTTATGAGAAAAAGAAACTGCCGGGGGCTGTTTTCAGAGTGACGGCAGGCGCAGACATTTACAGGGCAGACGGCACAAAAGTCTACAGCAACGGGGATGTGATCGCTGAAAACCTTGTGGCAGGAAGTGACGGGCAGGTGGTTCTTACAGACCTTCATCTTGGGACGTATGTGGTTACGGAAACAAAGAGCATTGACGGATATACCATCAATACAGAGCCGCATACAGTGAAGATTGAATATAAGGATCAGATGGCAGAGGTGCAGTATGAGGCAACAACCGTCCTGAATACCAGACAGAAAGCGGAAGTTTCCGTTACAAAGAAAGATTCCGAGACAACGAACCCTCTGGACGGCGGACAGTACACGCTTTATGCTGGCAGTGACATCAGGAATTATGCAGGGGAAGTCATTGCGACAAAGGGTACAGCATTACAGACCGTCACGACAGGGGAGGATGGCAGCGCCGCTTACACGGTAGACCTTCCAATCGCAAACAGCTACTATATTTCAGAGACACAGGCTCCTTACGCATATTACAGGAACAGCTCTGATGTATACAGCTTTGCATTCAACTATCTGCCGGAGACAACTGCAAAGGCAGCATTTACCCACACTTTCACAAATGACAGGACAACCGCAAAAATCCATATCTACAAGGTGGATAAGGAGACAGGAAAGGCAGTTCCGCAGGGAGACGCAAAGCTGGAGGGCGCAGTCTATGGTCTGTATGCCCGTGACGATATTGCACACCCGGACGGCGCAACAGGCATTATCTTCCATGCAGGGGACCTCGTTGCGACAATGACAACGGATGCGGGCGGCAATGCAGAGGTAAAGAACCTCTATCTCGGCAACTACTATGTAAAGGAAATCACACCGTCAGAGGGGTATCTCCTCGATGAAGAAGAACATGATGTTGTATGCGATTATGAGGGCGATCTGGTAGCGGAAGTGTCAAGAAGCACAACATCGCCGGAGCAGGTCATCAAGCAGCCGTTCCAGCTTATCAAGGTGTCAGACAACGGGGACGACACCGAAGCGCCTGTATTGTCCGGCGCAGGCTTTACCGCATACCTGAAATCTTCCTTATCCGTACTGGAAGATGGAAGTTATGATTTTGACAGCGCAAAACCTGTTGAAATCGGCAGCAAGGGTGAGACTACCCTTTTTACGGATGCAAAGGGGCATATCGTGACACAGCCAATCCCTTATGGGACTTATGTGGTAGTTGAGACAGTCACACCGCATAACATGCAGCCAGTAAGACCTTTTGAAGTAAGGATTGTGGAGAACCACCCGACAGAGCCGCAGGTATGGCGTGTATTCATTGACCGTGAATTTACCGCAAAGCTGCGTGTGATCAAGAAGGACGCTGACACAAAGCAGACAGTCCTTATCCCGAATACAGAGTTTAAGATTTTTAACCTTGACAAAAATGAGTATGTCAAGATGGTTACAACTTATCCGTCAAAGGTTACACACACTTCTTTCTTCACGGACGAAGATGGCGACTTGATCCTGCCTGACGTATTGAAGATTGGGAATTACCGCATTGAGGAAGTGAAAGCGCCTTACGGGTATGTGCTGAACACAAATTATGTGGAAGTGGCGGTTGATTCCGATACGTTCTATGAGACTGATCCGGACACTTATGATGCAATCATTACCGTGGAATATGAGGACGAACCCGTTGTCGGGGAACTGACAGTGGAGAAGAAAGGCGAAATCCTTGACGGCTACAAGGGCGGCTTGTTTGCTGATTCTGAAGAAAAGGAGTTCGTTTACAGGGAAGGCTCCCTTGCAGGGGCAAAATTTGAGGTCTATGCCGCAGAGGATATTTATACTGCTGACATGCAGACAGACGGGGACGGAAACAGGACAAGATATTACAGAAAAGGCGAACTTGTAGGAACGCTCACAACCGGGGAAGATGGGAAAGCCAGCATTTCAGGGCTTCCGCTCGGACAGTACCGTGTAGTGGAAACAGAAGCGCCTTATGGATATGTGCTGAACGGGGAAGAACAGCTTGTAACATTCGTTTATGTGGACGATAAAACCCCGGTAATCTATGAAAACGTGACATTTACCAATGACAGACAGAAACTGGATATGTCAGTTATTAAGAAAGATGCAGAGGAAGATACCCCGGTTGCAGGTGCTAAGTTCGGTCTGTTTGCCGCAGAGGATATTGAAAATGCCAATGGGGAAGTAATCATTGAAGCAGGCACATTTCTTGAAACTGCCGTATCTGACGAAAACGGCAGGATCGCTTTCAAAAAGGATTATCCTTTTGCGGTTTATGAGGCTAAGGAACTGGCAGCGCCGAAAGGCTATGTTTCCAGTGAGGAAGTGGTTACTTTTGAGACAGAGTATCAGGGACAGCATGAAGCCGTTGCTGAATACAGCAGCGAATTTCTGAATGAGCCTACAACCTTTGAATTTACAAAGGAGGACATTGCAAGCGGCGCAGAACTTTCCGGCGCAATGCTTACCGTCATTGACAAGGACGGCAACGTGGTTGACAGATGGACTTCCGTGGCAGGAGAAGCCCATGTTATCAAGAGGCTGACAGCAGGGGAGACTTATACGCTCCGTGAGGAGTTTGCGCCTTACGGCTATCTGAAAGCAGAGGAAATCCAGTTTACAGTGGAAGATACCGCTGACATTCAGAGTGCAGTGATGAAAGACGAAGTTCCGACAGGCGCAATCATCATCAACAAAGACGGCGAATTTGTAACGGACACTACCCTTATGAAAGGACACTGGTATGACTTCATTTTCAATTATTTTAAGGACAGTCTTGCAGGAGTTGAATTTGAAGTCTATGCGGCAGAGGACATTGTAAGCCCGGATGGTCTTGACACAATCTATTATGAGGCGGACGAGCTTGTGGCAACCATCGTCACTGACGAGAAAGGCTATGCAGGCATTGACAGCTTACCGCTTGGGAAATATTACCTTGTGGAGACAAAGACTCTGGAAGGGTTCGTTCTGGATGATACACCAATCGAAGCAGACCTTTCCTATATCGATCAGGAAACAGCAGTGGTTTATGCAGGAATGAACATCAGCAATGAGAGACAGAAAGTGCAGATCACCGTGGTAAAGAAAGAGGCAGGCACGAAAGAAGTCCTTGAGGGGGCTGTATTCGGACTGTTTGCGAAAGAGGACATCGTGAACAAGGATGGCAAAGTAGTTGTAAAAGCCGGAACTGAAATTGAGCGTGGCGTGACCGGAAAGGACGGAAAGCTGACCTTTGTATCTGACCTCCCGCTTGGAAAGTATTATGTGCAGGAACTGACAGCGCCAAAGGGATATGTGAAGTCCGATAAGGTATTTGATGTGGATGCGTCATATCAGGGCGATGATAAGGAAGTAATCGAATTTGAGGCAGAATTTGAAAACAAGCCGATCAAGGTGCAGATTTCAAAGACGGACATTACAGGCGACAATGAGCTTGAGGGGGCTGTCCTTTCCGTCATTGATGCAGACGGCAATCTGGTGGAGAAGTGGACTTCCGGCAAAGAGCCGCACATGATCGAGAAGCTGCCTGCCGGAAAATATATTCTCCGTGAAGAAACAGCGCCGTTTGGCTATGTAATCGCACAGGATATTGAGTTTGAGGTGAAGGAGACAGATGAAATCCAGAAAGTAGCAATGAAGGACGAAGCAGCAGTTGGAAAGATCATCATCAGCAAGAAGTCTGAGGACGGAAAAGCGCTTGCAGGCGCAAAATTTGAAATCCGTGACACGGACGGGAAAGTGATTGAGACACTTACCACGGACAAGGACGGTCATGCAGAGAGCAGCGAACTTCCGATTGCAGCATTTAAGGACGGGAAGTATGAGGAGGCAGTCACTTATACCGTAGTGGAAGTGGAAGCTCCGAAAGGCTATCTCCTTGATTCCACGCCAAAGGAAGTGAAGTTTGAATACAAGGATGGAAAGACAAAAGTGGCCCTGTACACCCTTGAAGTGACAAACAAGCCTACGGAACCGAAACTCCCGCAGACCGGGGACAACATGAACCCGTGGGTATTTGCAGGGTTCGGGCTTGCGGCTGTTGCTGCCGGACTTGCAGCTCTTTTCTGGAAAAAGAGAAAAGACGGGGACGGCGCAGAAGCATAGAAACAGAACAGATGGATAAGCCGAGGAGAAATCCCCGGCTTATTATCTGCAATAAAAAGTGCAGAGTGAGGTGAAGAAACATGACTTATGGAGACAGGCTGAAATTTATACGCACATTCCGGCAGATGACGCAGAAGGAGCTTGGAAATGCCTGCAATTTTGGGAAGAACGGACACCTGTTCATTGCACAGTATGAAAATGGAACCCGTACACCAAAACCGGACCGTAACCGTTGTATTGCAGAGGCTTTGGGCGTAAATCCAAAAGTGTTGATGTGGGATGCGGAAATGCCGCATGAGGATATTGTCTTTCAACTGTGCTGGGCGTATATCCTTCCGTCGTCAGACTATCCGCTGTCCCTGACAGATGCAGTTCTGGAAGAAATACAGGTTTTTATGTCGGAATACAATATGGCGCTGGAAGGGCAGTTGTCTGAAACGGAATATATTGAAAAGAAGTTCGGGTTCATGAATGGAATTGAAAAATAATGCGGGGCATAGGCATGTACCACGCTTTTGATTGGAGGAATGGAATTTATGATGGATTATGAGGTTTTCAAGGAAGTTGTAAAAGAAAATTTACTGGATTATATGCCGGAGAAGTATCAGGACTCGGAGATGCGGGTTGACTCCGTGGAGAAAATCAACCGTAAAATGGATGGATTGAGCCTTCGTTTGGAGGGTGGGGGCAGTATTTCACCAACCATATACATCAGTGATATGTATAAGGAGTATTTAAGGACAGGGGATTTGCAGGAAACTATGCAGAATGCGGCAGAGGCAATGGATAAGGCATTTCAGCAGACAGTGCTGCCGCCGCTGGATTTGCAGGCGGCAAAGGACAATATCATATTCCAGCTTGTAAATACCATACAGAATGAAGATATGTTACAGAAAATGCCGCACAGGGAGTTTCAGGACCTGTCCATTATTTACCGATGGGTAGTAAGCATGGATGAGAAGGGATTTTCAAGCACCATGATCAACAACAATCTGGCAAAGGAGCTTGGAATGGGAGAGGAACAGTTGTTTAAGGCTGCTGCGGAAAACACAAGGCGTATCCTGCCGCCCACAGTAAAATCCATGAATGAGGTAATGAGGGAAATGTTTATTGCTGACGGTATGCCGCCATCAATGGCAGACCTTATGATTGGAGAAATGGAACCGGAACAGACCATGTGGGTTATCTCAAATGAGTGTAAAATCAGCGGTGCGGCTTCCATGCTTTATGAGGATAAGCTGCACAAACTGGCAGAAAAAGTGGGAAGTGACCTGTATGTGATGCCTTCTTCCGTGCATGAGGTGATCGCTGTGTCTGTAAATATGGGTGAACCGGAGCAACTGGCACAGATGGTTGCGGAAATAAACATGGATCAGGTGGAACTGGGAGAGAGACTTTCTAATCAGGTGTACCACTATGACAAAGACCTGCGGAAGATTACGCTTGCAACTGACACGCCAAACAAAAGGCTGGACGGAGTTGTGGCAGAACAGGGACACATTTATGAAGCGAAGCAGTCCAGATAGGAGGTTTAGCGGATATTTATGGAAGAAACACCAAAAGAACTGACTGTAAAGGAACTTATGGAACTGGTGCAGCGGCAGGAGGGGGAATTTATTATCCGTATTGAGCCGGGAGGGGAGAAAGCAGATGCAGGAACAGGAACCCTTTAAACTGGAAGTCGTATCGGTAAGGCTGGTAAAGGATGCGCCGCTGTTTTCAGACCATAAGATCACAACTCCCCAGGATGCCGTAAAAGTAGTGGGGGATTTTTTATGTGAAATGGACAGGGAGGTGCTGTGCATCATTAACCTGAAATCGGATGGAAGCCCTATTAATTGCAGCATTGTAAGCATGGGGGCAGTCAATCAGACCATTGCAGAGCCGAGGGAGCTGTTTAAGGCAAGCATCCTTTCCAATGCGGCGAAGATGATCCTAGTCCATAACCATCCGAGCGGTAGCCTTACCCCCTCCAAACAGGATACCATGATTACAGACCGGATGCTGAAACTGACGGACCTGATGGGGATTACGCTGCATGACCATGTGATCGTAGGAGGCGACAACAGCCAATATTTCAGCTTTAATGAAAAAGGGCTGCTGGAACACCCGAAAATTTATCTCTCTACAGACTATAAATCACTGGATTTTGGGAAAACGGCAATGGTAGCGGAAAAAGGGAAAGCAAGGTGAGGCGATGGAAGAAAGAAGAAGTTTTACGGCAGAGGAACTTGCGATTGCAAAGAGCGTTGACCTGACAGCGGTAGCGGCAAGCCTCGGCTACACTGTGAAAAAGATAGGCAGATACCACACCCTGAAAGAAATGGATTCGATACGGATTTACAACCGCACGAACTGGTTCCGGTGGTCAAGGGAACATGAAAGGGGAAACAACGGCGGTTCGCAGATAGATTTCCTGCGTGTCTTTGCGGGCATGGAAGTCAAGGACGCTGTTTTCTGGCTGCTTGATTTTTCAGGATACCGGAGGGACGGGGACTGGGACAAAAAGAGTGCCAATGTGTATGTGGAAAAAAAGCATTCCACGGAAGAAAAGAAAAAGCCTTTCGTACTTCCCGCCCGTTCAAAGAACAATGACTGTCTTTATTCGTACCTGACAGGGGACAGGGCGCTTGACAGGCATACAGTGGATTATTTTGTAAGCTGCGGACTGATCTATGAAGAAAAGAGCCACCACAACATTGTCTTTAAGGGGAATGACGTGCAGGGGAAAACACGCTTTGCAAGCATGAGGGGAGTGTTTGACCGGGACGGGAAAGCCTTTAAGTGCGACGTGGCAGGCAATGACAAGAATTACGGGTTCAATATCTGGTATGGGAACAGCGATGAGGTCATGGTATTTGAGGCGGCAATAGACCTGATGAGTTATGTGGAAATCCGTGGGGATTATGAGACAAACAAGCTGGCGCTTGGGATGCTTTCCGATGCGCCGCTTGCCACATTTTTAGAGGAACACCCGAAAGTCAGGAAGATTTCTTTCTGTCTTGACAATGACGAACCGGGCAGGAAAGCGGCGGATGCGCTCATGGAAAAATACTACGGACTGGATTATGAGGTGGAGAACTGCCCGCCGCCGAAGCCGTTCAAGGATTACAACCAGTGGCTGCAGGAAGCAAAAAAATGTCTCATAGCAGCCACGCCAAAACGGGAAATGGCACGGTAATCTGCCTGATTGCAAAAAGTGAGTTCATTCATGGAAAAAGAACTTAAAAAGTGCAATCATTCTGTAAAAGTGATTGCAAAAAGCACTATCATTGAAAAACGGCAGAAAAAGCGGCGTGGCTGCCCTCCCAAAAATGAACTTAAAAAGTGCTATCAGAACAGGAAAATGATTGCAGAAAGTGCAATCAAAATAAAAATATTCTATCATATTTTAAGTTCACTATATGTATCAGCGGGGTTTTAGGGGCAGTCCCCTAACCAGAGGCACTTGTATTACAAAGTGCGTATCTGGCAAATTCCTATCGGAATTTGAGCGGGGGCAGAAATCATGGGATTCATTTTATACAGATAAGGAGGTGGCTGCAGTTGGAAACCGTGGATGTGCAGAAAGAGGTGCTTGAGGAAGTAGAATTACTGGGGCGGACAGGATATTTCACAGAGCTGCGTGTGGATAAGGAAACAGTGCCGGAGGAGATGCACTGTTATGAGCTGCGGTATGGTGATGACGACGGGTTTCCGGTGTCCGTGGAGGAAAGCGTCAGGGTAAATTATTTTGGAGCGGTTCTTTTTACGGAAACGCTGGAACTGGGAAACGAAAAAGCCCTGCAATTCGGATATGAGGATTTCAGCTACACGGGCGGGCAGATGTATCTATCACAGGTAATAGGAGGGCAGGAGCCGGAAGATTTTAAGGATGGGAAAGAACTTGCAGAGTTTGTTGCAGGGGAAATTTCCATAACGGAGGAAGAAGGTCAGAAACTGATTGGCTATATGGAAGGGCATGATTATTGCCTGGGACACATGGACGGAAAGATGTTCCGGGGTGATCTGTGCTGGGAGCAGGGGAAAGTGCATTGGGAACCATATGATATAGAAGATGCGGTCAATATAGCTGCGGAATGGAATTATGAGCTGCTACAGGAGGCAGAAGAGGCAGTGTTAGATCCGGAAGATGATGATTATGCAGATAAGAAAAACTATCTTGACACCCTGCGGAAAGATGAAGAAATTCTGGATAAGATGTTTGACCGCACAAGGTACGGAAAAGAGCTTGATGCGCTTGCGGTGACGCTTGCTGAGGCGCTGATTGCGGATATAAGCAGGGAGGGTGGGATTGATGCCGCTGTCAGGAAAATGACAGACCAGATAAAAGCGGGGGAGGACCTGCTCCCGGATGTTTCCCCTGCATTAAAGAAGGACGGAGGGAGGTCACGGTAGATGGCGGCAGAAAAAAAGGACATCATCAAGCCTTTCCGTCTGACACAGCAGGAGGCGGACAGGCTGAAAAAGCAGGCTCAGGAAAGCGGTATGAAAGAATCAGAGTATATCCGGCTGCTGCTGTCACAAAAGCCCAACGATTACCCTGAAATCCGTATCCTCCTGAAAGAGCTGATCAATGAGGTCAACGCAATCGGGAACAACATCAACCAGATTACAAGGAACTATAATTCAAAGCTGTACCGCACGGAGGACAGGGAGCTTTTGAGCGCTTATATGAAAAAGCTCAACATGACTGTAAGGGCGGCGGCGGATAAGATAGGCAGCATGTAAGGAAGGGGGGGGAGCCATTTGACGGATACACTGACGGAGACACAGGAAGAGCGCCTGCGTGAGAACGGCTATTTTCTCTATCAGGGCTGTCATTTCAAGCCGGTGCGACAGTTTGAGAAAAACGAGGGGGACTTTTTTGACATTACGAGGCGGCTGAAACGTGACGATGAGCTTGGCATGATGAAGGAGGACTATTACGGCAGACAGAAACACCCATATTCCCATAAGGAGTTTTATGCAGCATCCACGGACAAAACAGCGGATATATTTTTCTGTCTTGAAACAATGAAACAGTATGTCCCCTGTGAAAATGAAATGCAGGAGTATGTCACGGAACCGGAAAAGAAACAGGACAGAGGGAAAACAAGGTAAAGGCGGCGGAAAAGATTGGCGATCAGCAAGATACTTTATATCGGGGACTGCGGTGCAGGGTATGCGGGGAAGCACTTGAAACAGGCACTCGATTATATCACCGTGCCGGAGAAAACAGGCGGAGGGCAGTTCGTGGGTTCCCTTAACTGCCAGCAGGAACAGGTATATGAACAGATGCGGCAGACAAAGGAACAGTTTGGAAAGACGGATCAGAGGCAGGGCTACCACCTGATCATATCCTTCGTGGAGGGTGAAGTGGATGCGGATACTGCCTTTGAGGTGATCGGGAAGTTTGCAAAAGAGTATCTCGGCAAAGACTATGAGGCTCTGTATGCGGTGCATGACAACACAAACCATATCCACGGTCATATCATCTTCAACAGTGTCAGTTTCCGGGACGGCAGAAAGTACCGTTATAAGAAAGGGGACTGGGCAAGGGAGATACAGCCCGTCACGAACCGCCTGTGTGAAGAGTACGGGCTTTCCACGATTGAAATATCAGAGGACAGGGCGAAGAAATCTGAAAATTATAAGGAATGGAACGATTTTCGGGATGGCAGATTTGTGTGGGCGGACATGATAAAGCGTGACATTGATGCGGCAGTCATTCAGTCGGCAACCTATGAGTCCTTTTTATCCGTCCTTTCCGAAATGGGTTACGGGATAAAGAACGCATACAGGACGGAAGGAAAGCACCTTGCAATCAAGCCTATGGGCATGAGCAGGTTCAGGCGGTGTAAATCGCTTGGGGAGGATTACACGGAGGAGCGCATACGGGAACGGATCGCACAGGAGAATCTTTCTTCCTATAAAAAGGTGCAGCATGTGCAGGAAACAAAAATCGTGCGATGTCGTGTAAAACGCTATAAAAAAGCAAAAATGTCCGGCATACAGAAACGCTATTTTGCAAGGCTTTACAAAACGGGGCTTTTAAAAAAGCGCCCGTACAGCAAGGCATGGCAGTACCGTGACGACATCAGGAAAATGCAGAAATTACAGGAAGATTACCTGTTCCTTGCAAGGCACGATGCATCCACGGCGGGGGACATCAGGCAGACGGCAGCACAGATGGCGGACAGGAAGAAAGAGACTTCAAGGGAAAAAAGCCGGATATTCAAGGAACGTGCAAGAATGAAGCCGCTTTTTGATATTGCGGCGCAGATGGAGGCGCTTTTGGAATGTGAAAACTGTTACCAGCGTGGGGAAGCCCTGTTTGAGAAAGAGCATGGGCAGTATGCCGCACTGTCGGCAAGGCTTGAAAAGGAAGGATACACGGCAGGGCAGCTTGCGGAATTTAAGGAACATTACCGGAGCGAGATCGCACGGATAAGGGAAAAGGAGAAGGCAGTGGCGAAAGAGGAACGGATCGCCGCCCGCATCCTTGCGGAAATCACGGCAGGGGAGAGGGCAGGAAAACCGGAGCTGGAAAAGAAACAGGAAAAGGAGAGGGAACGGAAAGAAAAATCCAGATGAGTGTAACAGCCCCAAAACGGCTGTTTATTTTTTGCCCAAAACGGGCAGGAAGGGAGGACATTGATGCAGGAACGGACGGCGCTTAGCGGCATGGATCTGAAAGCATATCTTGGCAGGCTGAAACAGAACCCGAAGTATACGGAAGAAATCTTAAAGCTGATAGAGGATGACCTGCGGTTCGGTCTGACAAAGGAGGAAACAGAGGAATACAGCGCTGGCAGATACGATTACAGACAGATGTGCGTGTATTCCCGCTGTCTGCGCAACGGTTACAATGAGGAGGAAAAGGCTGCAATCTTAAAAGAGGGGTTAAGCGGCGACCAGATGGCGGTGGCGCTGGAGTTTTATGAAAAAGGCGTCCCGATGAATACCATAACCGAAGTGCTTTCCAGTGCGGAAAATACGGCGTATACCATGAAACGCCTTTTTTCACAGGTGCTTTGCAAGGCAAGGGAGGCAGAGCCGGTGAGCGGGCAGGATGCGGCGTATGCAAAGGAACTTATGCAGCAGATCCATGAGGTGGTCGAAAAGATTTCCTGTCAGGAAAAACGGTATGACGCCTTAAATGAGAAACTGAAAGAGATCGGGACGGCGGGGCAGGATGCACAGATACAGAGCAACCTCCTTTCACAGCTTTCCGAAAAGGACAAAATGCTGGAAAAGCAGCAGAATGAACTAAACGAGGCAAGGGTGCAGATTGCAAGGCTGCATGGTGAGATAGAAGCAGTAAGAAAGGAGCGGAAAGCATTGGAGGAACAGGTAAAAAATATGGTCAGTGCAGAGCCGGAATCGGCGGCAGAACCAAAAAAGCCGGAAAAGGAAAAGAAGCCGGAAACAAAGGCGGAAAGCAGTGCGCCCGCTATGCCGGAATCGGCGCTTTATCCCGGAATCGAATACCATGCCGCAGTCGTGGACAGGGACGGCAATATTATCCGTTTTGTCCCGGTGGAGCGCATGGAGCGGAAAGACAGGGGGAGCGTGATGAGTTCCATGTTCTCACGGCTTTTCTTGAAGAAGAAAACGGACATTGTAAAGCTGCTTGCGGAAAAAGACCTTTCGCCGGAACAGCTTGTGCAGGTACGGGGAGCCATTGAGAAAGGGCTGTCAGAGAAGCAGTTGCTTGTGCTGATAAACAATAAAATCCCGGCAGAACAGATGGAAGAGATCATAAACATCGCAGTCTATGAAAACAAAATGAAGGAGGGGCAGTAATGGGACTGGCAGCAGTAACGGAGACGGCGCAGATGTTCCAGCAGAAAAACATTGTCCTGACAGAGCGGGACAAGGAGTTTGTGGTACAGTTTGCTTTCCGTACAAATGACAAAGAACTGACAAACAAGCTGATTGATGAGCTTACGGAAGCGGGTGCAGACAGGGATACGGTATGCAGGAAATATCAGGCACTCACGGGTTCCCAGCTGGACTGGATACAGAAGATCGAAAACCTGCTCGTGTCGCTTGAAATGTACCGTGTGCAGGAGGAACAGGCAGTAAAGACCTTATCGGAACTTCTGTCTGCCTGCGGCATTTCCATGAGCGAGGAGGAAATCAGGAATACGGATACCGCAAAAGTGCAGGAGCGTGTCAAGAAAGAAGCAAGTTTATAGGAGGCGTGGTATATGAACTTTACGTTGCATGATGATTATATCGTAATAGCTACCCTGCCCACGGACAGTAAACAGATACAAATGGGGATACACCAGAAGAACGGCAGCTTTGCCACATGGGAGGTTGCAGATGGAAATTACCAGCAGACACATTATTTTTCAGACAGGGACAGTGCAACCGAAGATCTGTGCAGGCGCACACTGGATGAACTGCGCCTGAAAAAGCAGGTACAGAAAAAAGAACAGGGAAGGGGGAAATAGTATGGCGGAAGAAATACAGGAGGCAGTCCAGATTATCCGTGTCGGCTATGACGGGATAGAGATTGCAATGAAGGTCTGCGGCGGCACTATCGAGGGAATGAAAAAGGCGGTTGATTTCCTGATTGCGGTCATGGATCATGAAAAAACGATGGGAAAGACGGACATGCGCAGGCTTCTTATGAAAGGCGGGGACCTGCAGGTGTTCCAGTTCCCGACAGAGGATATGAAGAAAGTCCAGAAGATGGCGAAAAAATACGGGCTTTTATATTCCGTCCTGCCCGACATCAACAAAAAGGACGGCATGAGCGAGATCATTTTCCACACGGAGGCAGTCCCACGGGTAAACATGATGATACAGAAACTGAAATCCGGCAGGCTTGCCACGTTTGACGATTACCTGAAAAACGGGGACGAAAAGGAGATGGATAAGGTGCTGTCTTTCCTGAAAGAGCAGAAAAAGGGAAACGACAGCCTCCACACTGAGGAAGCGGCAAGGGTGGGAGAAGCTCTTGACGGGCTGATTGAGAAAGTCGGCAGCTATGCGATGGAGAAAAAGAGCATCAGTGTGGAGGAAGTAAAGGAAAATTTCAGCCTTGAAAACGAACAGGCGGAAAAGGTAGTGGGGCAGCTTGAGCGGATCGGCGTCCTTTCCAAAGGGGAAGGCGGGCAGCACAGAGTCCTTATGGATAAGGAAATGTTTTTAAGCCGCATGAAAGGATACCGTGAGCTTGCGCAGCGTATGCAGGCAGTAGCCGCCGCACAGAATCCTGACCTTACGGACATTACCATTACAAAGAAACTGATAACGGAGGAAAATGACCATGCCGTAAAGACAAGGATACCGGGAACTTGGGGAGAAAATGCCCAATATGTCTGGATCAATAAGGACAAGGCAATGGAAATCCATGATGGAAAGACCATACTGACTTTTCTTGACCGTAACAAGGAGTACAAGATTTATTCGGCGGACAACCGTGTGGTCGCAACCATGAAGGGAAAAGACCTGTACGAAGGGCATTATGACAGGGTAAGTGCGGAGGTGCGGAAACGGTATGCGGACGTGGAGCGGAAAGCAAAGGAGCAGGAGCTTATGCGGAAGAAAAAGCCCGCACCGAAAAAAGCGCCCGCACCGAAAAAGAGGTAGCCGCCTATGGTACAGAACAAGAAAAAAGTATCCCTGTGGTTTATCGTACTGGGGGCAGTCCTTTGTGCCTATGCAGGGTATCTCCTGAACGGCGCATGGGAGCCGGGAATGGAGATGAATGCCTTTCTGGAGTCCTTCAACCGTGTGTGCGCCGAACCATTTGCAAATTATTATAACCAGACAACCATGAAAGCGGTAGTGATAGCCTTAATCGTCTATGCTACCGCCCTTTTAATGTATATCACAAGCCAGCGGAACTTCATGCCGGGGAAGGAATTTGGAACGGCAAGGTTTGAATCACCCAAAATGGCAAACAAGATACTTGCGGACAAGGACGAAAATTTCAACCGCATTTTGAGCCAGAACGTGAAGATGTCGCTGAATTTCCGGCGGCTGAAACTCAACGGGAACATTCTGATATGCGGCGGTTCCGGCGCAGGAAAGACCTTTTATGAGGTAAAGCCGAACCTGATGCAGATGCCGCATAACTGTTCCTTTATCTGTACCGATCCCAAAGGGGAAATCCTCAGAAGCTGCGGGGAGATGTTAAGGAACAACGGATACAGCGTAAAGGTCATAAACCTGCTGGAAATGGAAAAGTCGGACTGCTACAATCCCTTTTCCTATATCCGTGAGGAGACGGACGTGGTAAAGCTGATCACGAACCTTATCAGCAATACCACGCCAAAGGGCGCAACTCCCTCCGATCCCTTCTGGGAAAAGGCGGAAGGGCTGTTCCTACAGGCAATCTTCTATTATGTGTGGCTGGAAGAGCCGCCTGCAAGGAGGAACTTTGAGACAGTCTTACAGCTTTTGGGGGAGGCGGAAGTGACGGAACAGAACAAGCCTTCCAGACTGGACGTGCGCATGAAATTCCTTGAGGAAACTTCAAAGCTCGGCTCGGCGCACCCTGCGGTGAAACAGTACAACAAATGTATGCGTGGTGCGGGCGATACTGTCCGTTCCATCATCATCAGCGCAAACTCCCGGCTTGCTTTTTTGGAAAACAAGCAGGTACTCCGGCTGCTGTCAAGGGACGACTTGGACCTTGCGGAACTTGGCATTGGCGTGAACGGGGACGGGGAGACAAAAACAGCGCTGTTCTGCGTCATTCCGGATTCCGACAAGTCCTACAACTTCATTATCGGAATGCTTTATACACAGATTTTTCAGGAGCTTTACTATCAGGCAGACTTCAACTGCGGCGGGCGGCTCCCGATCCATGTGACCTTCATGCTTGATGAATTTGCGAATGTCGCACTGCCGGATGACTACTGTTCCCTTCTGTCAACCATGCGTTCAAGGGAGATTTCCAGCATCATCATTATCCAGAATTTCGCCCAGTTAAAGGCGCTTTTCAAGGACACTTGGGAAACCATTCCGGGCAACTGCGACACGTTTATCTATCTTGGCGGCAATGAGCAGAGTACGCACAAGTATGTTTCGGAACTGCTCGGCAAAGGCACGATTGACAAGAAATCAAGCGGTGAGACAAAGGGCAGGCAGGGAAGCTCCTCACGCAATTACGACGTGCTTGGCAGGGAGCTTTTCACAGCGGACGAAGTGCGCAAGCTGGACAACAAGAAGTGCATTATTTTTATCCGTGGCTTTGATCCGATTATGGACAGCAAGTTTATCCCATTCGGACACCCGGCATTTGACCAGACCGCTGACGGGAAAGGGAAGCCGTATGTCCATGTCCCAAACAGCGGAGGTGGAGGACAGGCGCTGCCGTTCCAACTGCTGACACCGAAGGCTCTTTCCTATTATGAGGAGCTGAAAAAGAAGGGTGAAAATGTCTATATTGACAAAATCGACTACAAGGACTTTGAACTTCTCACTGATGCCGGAATGCAGAAACGCTTCATCAGCATGGAGGAACAGGAGCAGAAGGAACAGCTTAACAGGGAACAGGACAATGAACTCATGTATGCACAGGAGGACGTGCCGGAACCGGAGACAGCCGGAACGAAACCAAAGCAGGCGGCAAAAGAGCCTGTGCCGGAACCGGAGGCGGCAGGGCGCAGGCTGGAGGGCGAAGATACCATTATGAACCGTATGGCGCAGTGGAAATATTCCAAAGAGCAGAAGAACGAGCTGCATAAAATGATTGCGCTTGGTATGCCCACAAAGACCATACTGGCGGTATTCTACCCGGAAACAGACGTCATAAAGATGCGTGAGATCAGAAAGACATTCCAGACTGTGCGGCATTCAGAAAACTAGGGGCAGTCCCCAATGGAAAGGCGGTGGTTAAAGCAGTAACGCATCGGGGAAAGCCCGACTTAACAGTATTCCGGGGGAAAGCCCCGTCATGATAGAGCAGTCAGTAACAGTTTATAAACCAAAATGGAAAAGGAGATTATTTTTATGCGTAGAACAGAGATTATTTCAGGAACAATGGCAGCAGAAACAGTGGCAGCAGAGACAAAGGCAGGAAAGGGAAGATTATCAGGGGCAAAGAAGGCTGTGACGGCGTTCTGCGGTGCGGCGTACCTTGCCGTGGGCGGACTGCCTATGACAGTGTTTGCATCAGGGGCAGGAACCAGTGCGATCACACAGCCCCTTGACAACTTAAAGACACTCGTGATTGCGGTCATCGGTGCGGTGGGTGTCATTATCCTTGCAAAGAACGTCATGGAGTTTGCGCAGGCATACCAGCAGCAGGATTCCTCCACCATGAACTCGGCGCTCAAGGGAATTGTGGCAGGGATCATGATGGCAAGCATTTCTGCTGTCCTTACTTTTCTCGGTTTCTAAAAAAAACAGCAGCGGGGGAGGGCGGGATGCCGCCTTTCCCTGAAAAGGAAAGAGGTGAGGATTCAGTGGATATTTTCAAGTTAGGGGACAAGATACTGGCTCTTCTGGAAATGGTGTTCGGGTTCTGGAACAATCAGGTAAGCCTTGTATTTGCCCTGTTGGGGCAGTCCCCGGTAAATTTTAAGGGCGGAGGTCCGTGGGGGCTGGTGGAAGGCGTGGAGCCGATTTTCGTGGCAGTGGGTTCTTCCCTTGTGGTGCTGTTCTTCGTGATCGGGTTCTGTGCGGAGAGTGTGGACGTGCGTGAGGAAATGCGCTTTGAGGTGATCCTGCGTATGCTGATAAGGCTCGGACTTTCAGAATGGCTTGTGGCAAACAATGTCACTATCATGAAGGCATTTTTTAGTACAATCGGGAACCTTGTGAACGCACTGTCGGCGGGCGGCTACACGACGCTTGCCATTGACAGCGCACAGGCAGACGTCATAAAGGAGCTGGGTTTCGGTGAGGGGCTTATCATGCTGATACTGGCGGCACTTCTGAGCGTCATTGTCATTATCTGTGGCTTTTTTATGATATACACGGTGTACTTCCGTTTTTTAAAGATCATGGTCATCGTGCCGATTGGCTCCATTGCCTTTTCCACGCTGGCAGGCAACCGGAACGTGGCAAATACGGCAAGCACCTACGCCAAATATTTCTTATCCGTGGTGTTTGAGGCAGTCACGATGGCGCTGGCAATCATGCTGTGCAATGCCTTCATCAGTGCGGGGCTTCCGTCCTTTACGGGCAGTTACGCAGACTGGGCGAAAACGCTCATTTACCTGTGTGAGATGACCTTTACGATTGCCCTTACCGTGGGAAGCGTCAAAGGAGCGCAGTCGCTTACAAGCAAGGCATTAGGATTATAGGAGGGCTGTATGGAAATAAGACCATTGACTAAGGCGGAACAGAAATACACTTACAGGCAGAGTATGCAGATCAGCGGGCAGACAGGAAGCATTGGCGTCATGTATGGGGGATATAAGAGTGATAAAGAGTTCTATTCCAGATTTTATGACTTAAATGAACGATGGAAAACAAGGGAATTTGAGGAGGGGCTGGAAAACCTCCTGAATAGCCTGCGTTCTGACAAAGACGGATTTATGCGGAATCTGGATACGATGCGTGAATATACAGCCTGTCATCCGCAGAACGCATTTCAGGGGAAGGAAGCAACGGAGTACGGTTTTCGTGCGGATACGGAAAAGTATGCCTATGTGATGCGCTGCAATCCTGCAAAAGAAAATGATAATGTTGAAATCCACTGTTATGTGAAAGAATGGCTGGATCAGCATATCAGTAAGGCAGAAAAGGGTATCCGGTTCATCAACAGCAGGTATGATGAACTGTTCCACATTGCGGATGGAGAGAAGATCAAAATCAGGTATTCAGGCGGCGGGGAACAGGAGCGTGTCTGCCGCTATATTGACGAATATCATACGGAAGTCGGCAACAACCTGTACCACATCTGCCAGTTTGCAGAAATCATGGAACGGAACGGCTCGGAATATACGCCAGTGGAACCGGAAACAGTGCAGGCGGAGGAAAAAGAGCAGGCGCAGGAAAATAAAACGGAGGGGACGCTGGAACTGAAAACCCAGTTTGGGACTACGGAAAATGTGACGCTGACAGTCAACACCTACGTGGACAACAACAGCCTTTATGTAGGAATGACAACAGCAGAGGACGGCTTCCCGGAGCCTTATGGCGACGTGACGGTAAACCTGCTTTCTTCCGTACCGCCCTACTGTGCCTTTGTGGATACAAACAATATGCCGGAGCTTGAGGACTTCCTTGTGAAAAACGGGATTGCCGAGTTTACAGGGCTGATGCAGAAAAGCGGGTATTGCAGTTATCCCCTTTATCAGTTCAATGTGGAAAAGATGCGTGGACTCTGCCCGGACGGAATGGCGGCATATGAGCAGGTAAACGGACTGGATAAAAAGCCGGAGCAAAAGGAAAAGAGCAGATAGGGAATTTATGCAGGAGGTGTAAAAATGGTAATTGAAATCAACAAGGATATAGACCGTTATAAGGAATCGGTTGTCATGGGGCTGACGGCAAAGCAGCTTATCTTCTCCGTGGCGTCGGTTGCGGCGGGCGGCGGGATCGTGCTGCTGCTGTACCGCTATATCGGTCTTACCCCCAGTGTGTATGTGGCAATCCCGGTTGCCGCCCCGATAGCGCTTGGAGGGTTCTATTCATTCAACGGCATGGGGTTTTACGAGTATATGGGGAGAAAGATGCGTATGCTCTTTGCCAACCGTCCGCTTGCCTATGTGTCCACCGAAGGGGAGGAAACAATCCGTGAGATCCGCATGGAAGAAGAAGCGGAAAAAAAGGCGGATAAGAAGAAGGGCAGAAAGAAAGGCAGCGGAAAAAAGAAAACCAGCAAAAAAAATAAGAAAGGCAGGAAATGAGAATGAAAAAGAAAACAGTGAAAGCAGTAGCAGGGATCGTTGCAGTTGTAGTGACAGCCATTATCGGCACAGCCATTTACAGGGCAAGGCATTAAGGAACGCATAAAAAGGAAAGGAGGCAGGCGCATGAAAAAGAGGACATGGAAGAAAGGCATTCCAGGGAAAGTCGCTGCTGTTGTTGCAGTCATTGCAGCCGCAGTCGGCGTGATTGTGTACAGGATCAGACATCAGGAGGAAATCCATTGATTCAGAGTATGGGGGAACAGCGCCGTACAGAAACCGATAAAAAGAAGCAACTATAAATGGAATGACTGACCTTTACTGGTCGGAAAGTTCCGGTATCATGCAGCCGGGACTTTCCGGCTGCAATACCTTATGGCAATGCTGAAAACAGCATGGAAAAGGAGGTCAGATTTGGGCATATTTGCAGACGGATTTAAGGAGCTGAAAAAAGCAAGTGAACCGCTTTATAAAACTCCGAAATCCATACAACAGACGATTGAGATCATGAAGGTGGCGGAGAACGGCATTTTTGAGGTGGCAAGGAACCGCTTCTCAAAGTGTTACCGTTTTCAGGACATCAATTACACCACTACCAACGAAACGGAGCAGATTGACATCTTTGAGCGTTACTGCAGGTTTTTAAATTCGCTGGACGTGAATTTCAAGATCACAATCAACAATAAAAACAAGGACATGGAGCAGGTCAGGGACTATGTGTTCTTACAGAAGAAGAATGACGGCTATAATGGGTTCCGAAAGATCTACAACGACATCATGGAGCAGAAGATACATGAAGGCAGGCAGGGAATCGATCAGGAGCGTTACCTTACCATTACCATTGAGCGCAAGAATTTTGAGGAGGCAAAGGCGCAGTTTGCAACCATTGAGGCGTCGGTGCATAAGGCGTTCGGGGAGCTTGGCGCAGAGATTGTCCCGCTTTCCGGCAATGAGCGCATCAAGGTGCTGTATGACTACTACCATCTTGGGGATGAGGGCAGCTTTGACTTTGACATCAGGGAGGCAAGGAAGGTCGGTGCGGACTTCCGCAATGACCTGTGCAACGGCATGATACAGTTTTACCCGGACTATTTCAAGGACGAAAAGAAATTCTGCCGTGCATTGTTCATCAAGAAATACCCGTCCAGCCTTTCAGACCGTTTCCTGAATGAGATCACAAGCCTTCCGGTACATTCCATTACAAGCATTGATGTTGTCCCTATCCCAAAGGACATGACAACAAAGATTTTGCAGAAGAAGTACCTCGGCATTGAGTCGGACATCATCAGGCAGCAGCGTGTGAGGAACAAAAACAACGATTTTTCATCGGAAATCTCGTATAACAAGAGGATTGAGAAGAAAGAGATTGAGGAAATCATGGACGACGTAAGGGAAAATGACCAGTGCCTTTATTATGTGTCCGTGACGGTTATCCTTATGGCGGACACGAAAGAGGAGCTTGACAGCATGACGGAAACGGTGGAAACCATAGGCAAGCGCAACTCCGTCACGATAGAGGAACACTATCTGAAGCAGAGGGAATCCTTAAATACTGCGCTGCCGATTGGGGTCAGGCAGGTGGAAACCATGCGCACCATGCTGACACAGAGCCTTGCGGTGCTGATGCCTTTCAACGTGCAGGAACTGAACGACAAACAGGGGTGTTATTACGGTATCAATCAGGTATCGAAAAACATCAATATCGGGAACCGCAAAAAGCTGATTAACGGCAACGGCTTTGTGTTCGGCGTTCCCGGTTCGGGCAAGTCGTTTTTCTGTAAAATGGAAATGGGCAACGTGTTCCTCTCCGGCAATGATGAGATTATCGTCATTGACCCGATGAATGAATACTTTGACATTGCCCAGACTTACGGCGGGACAGTGGTAAATATGTCAACCTACACGGATAACTATGTCAATCCGCTTGACATGGACGTATGGAGTCTTGACTTGAACGACAGCAAGGGCATGATAAGGGAAAAAGGCGAATTTATGCTCGGACTGTGTGAACAGTGCATGGGGGAAAGCCTTAATTCAAGGCAGAAGTCCATCATTGACCGCTGTGTGCGCAAGCTCTACATTGAGATTGCAAGGAACAGGGAGAAATATGTGCCGATCATGTCCGATTTTTATGAGATACTGATGAACCAGCCGGAGGACGAGGCAAGGGATATAGCGCTGTCACTGGAACTGTTTGTCAACGGTTCGCTGAATATATTCAACCACCAGACAAATGTTGATGTGGATAACCGCTTTACGGTGTACGGAATCCGTGATTTGGGTACGGAACTTTCGCCTATCACCATGCTTGTAATGATGGAAAGCATACAGAACCGCATCATTGCAAACGGCAAGAGGGGCATTGCGACATGGCTCTATATTGACGAGTTCCACGTACTGTTAAATTCGGAGTATTCCGCAAAGTATTTACAGCAGCTTTGGAAGAAAGTGAGGAAACAGGGCGGCTTGTGTACCGGGATCACGCAGAACATCGTTGACCTGCTGCAAAATTATACGGCTACTACCATGCTTGCCAACTCGGAGTTTGTGGCACTCTTGAAGCAGGCGAACACGGACAGTTCACGCATGGCAGAGGTTATCGGCGTGTCGGAGGCGCAGTTGCGCTTTGTAACCAACACGTCAAGCGGCATGGGGCTTATGAAGTGCGGAAACGTGGTAATCCCTTTTGACAATACCATTGAGAAAGGGACGGACCTCTATAATTTATACAACACAAATATCCATGAGAAAATCGCAATGGAGAAGAAAAAAGAGTGTGCAGGACAGAAATAAAGAAAGAAGCAGACAGGACACCCAAGCCGGAAAGGTTCGGGTGTCCTGTGCTTTTTAAGAGGGAAGGTGATAAATATGGACATTGGTGTGTCTGGAAACGGTCAGATACAGGGTGTGGCGGCAGAGGATATTGTGGCTGTGAGGAGTAATGTCATTATCAATAAGGACTGCCTTGCAGCATTAAAAGAAATGCCGGATAAAAGCGTTGACTGCTGTATCACATCGCCGCCCTATTACGGACTTCGTGATTACGGGGTGGAAGGGCAGATTGGCAGGGAGGCAACACCGGAACAGTATGTGGAAAGGCTGGCAGAGGTTTTTGCGCAGCTTTACAGGGTACTTTCAGACAGTGGAACTTTCTGGCTGAATATTTCAGACTCGTACTTTGGCACAGGGAGCAAGGGGGCATGTCTTGATCCGAAAAACCCCAAAGGGAGGAACGGACAGAAAGTTTCCCTTACACAGAATGTCAGGGGGTGCAAGAACAAGGACATGATAGGCATTCCGTGGATGGTGGCATTTGCTTTGAGGGATTCGGGGTGGTATCTGCGCAGTGACATTATCTGGCAGAAGGGAAATGCAATGCCGGAAAATGTAAAGGACAGACCTACAAGGAGCTATGAACATGTCTTTCTGTTTTCAAAATCCAGCAGGTATTACTATGATGCTTCTGCGATTGCAGAGCCGATTGCATCTGGAACGGCAGCAAGATATATGAGGGGGCGCAGTGACAGCAACAAATATTCGGTTGCAGTGCCGGGACAGGGGAATGGAAAGGTGCAGGGAATCAACAGACCGAGAAAACAGGGTGAGATAAAAAAAGATGATATTTCCCAGTACAGGAACAGCAGGGATGTGTGGCTGATCAACACGGTTGCCTACAGGGGAGCGCATTTTGCCGCATTTCCCCCGAACCTGGCATTAAAATGTATCCTTGCAGGATGCCCGGAGAATGGAATAGTGATTGATCCTTTTTTTGGCAGCGGCACGACAGGGATGGTTGCAGCAGAAAACGGACGGCGTTATATCGGTATTGAGCTGAATCCTGAATACTGCATACTTGCGGCAGAACGGATTGGGGGTGTGCAGATTGAACATTAAAAAAGTAGATGACAAGCCTATGGTGATTCACACAAAGGAAAAGCCCAAACTGAAAGTAAAGGGAGCGCCGGAAACAAAAATCAAGGGCAGGAATGTCCTTACCGTACAGCATGGACCGAAGATTGCCGGAAGTGCGTCAGGGAAAAACGTGGCGGCAGACGCAAAGATAAAGTTAAAAAGGAGTTCCGTCCATGTTACGGATAAGAAAAAAACGGTGCAGACAAAAACGGCGGCAGACGGCATGGAATACAGGGGCAGAAATGGCGGCGGAACTGTACAGGAAAGAAAAGGAAACGGAACAACACAAGGCAGAAGCGGCGGCGCAACCGTACAGGGCAGATATGGCAGCGGAACAACACAAGGCAGAACCGTACAGGGAAAATATGGCGGTGGAGCAACACAAGACAGAAGCGGCGGCGCAACCGCACAGGACAGATATGCGGACAGAAACACACAGGGCAGACAGGGGAAAGAACAGGAAGTGCGGCAGTCCGTGAATAAAGAAAACCGTATGTATGCAAAGCAAACAGGGTTTGCTTCGTACCGTGTAACAAAAGCGAAAAAAGAGGCGGCAGTCAAAAAGAAGCCTTCCCTTCCTTCCGGTACTGCTTCAGTGGCGGCTAGGACTGCATTAGATGAAATGGAGGGCGGCAGTGAAATCCATGATGCGTACATGGCGGCTTACACGCTGGCGAAGCCTGCCACAAATGCCGTGGATGCAGGCAGGAACCTTTACCGTTCAAAAGCGGCAAAAGCAAAACAGGATAAACTCAGGAAAAAACAGTCCAGAAGCCGTATCAAGGAAAAGGCTGTAAAGGAAAGTGCGGTCAAGACAGCAAGGAAAACCGCACAGACGGCGGCAAAGGAAACCGCAAAGGAAACAGGGAAGAAAGCGGCGAAAGAAACATCAAAGGCGGCGGCAAAGACGGCAGCAGCCACAGCAGGAACAGGGGCAGGCGGCGTACTTGTTGGAATTGCAGCAGGAGAAGCCGCCGGGATTGCAATGGATAAGCGTGATGTGAAAAATTCCACCAGAAACCGCATGATAAAGCTGTTTGTGGCAAAAATGCGTCAGGAAGATAATCAGGATAATATCGGGAAGGCATTAAAGGACATTGTTCTGATGCGTTTTTCCATGATGGCAAAGTATGTCGTGAAGTATGTGGGGCTGTTTCTTCTTGCGTTGTTTGCGATAGTGGCGCTCATTGCGCTTCCAGTCATTGCTGTCATAGCGGTTATCTACAATTCGCCGTTTGCGATATTCTTCCCTTCCATATCGTCGGGGGAAACAACACAGGAAGTCTTGTCGGCATATATGTCGGAATTTAATGATGAGGTCAATGCGGAACTGAATGACCATGCCGGATATGACACAAGCGAGAAAATCTATGTTAATTATGAAGGTTCCGGCACACCGGACAATTTCTGTGACATTCTCATGGTCTACATGGTAAAGCACGGGGACGGCGACACGGCAACGGATATGACGGATAAGGCAAAGCAGAACCTGAAAATCATATTTGACGATATGTGCAGCTTTCGCATTACCAGTAGGACGGACACGGAGACAGACGAAGAAGGCAACACGACAACCACGACGGTCAAAGAGGTCCGTGTGGAGCTGAAATCGTGTTATGACATGGTTTCCGTATACGGCTTCAATGCCGAAGAACAGGAAGTCCTTGCACAGCTTATGAACCCGGAGTACCTTGCAATGCTCGGCTATACTGGCGGCGGAGGGGGCGGCGATCCGGGGGAAGGGATTTCGCCGGAACAGTATCAGGCAATCGTGGATGCCATTTCTGACGAAAACGGAAGGAAGGTTGTGGCGTTTGCGTTGTCAAAGGTAGGATACCCGTACAGTCAGGCATACCGTGACAGCGGGAATTATTATGACTGCAGTTCCCTTGCCTACTATGCCTGGCGCAGTGCGGGCGTAAGCATCATGTATGAGGGTTCCAATACGGCGGCAAGTGAGGGAAAGCTCTGCTATGACAACAACCTGCTTGTGAACTATGACGAGATGCAGCCGGGGGATCTGATATTTTACAGCTATGACAGGAACGGGCGCTTCATGAACATCACACATGTGGCAATTTATGTAGGGAACGGAAAGGTGGTGGAGGCTGCAAACACACGCCTTGGCGTTGTGTACAGACCAGTGCAGGGGCGTTCTTCCATTGTCTTTATAGGCAGACCAAGATAGGTGGTGGCATATGGGAAAAAAGAAAGAAAAAGAAAATCTTGCAGAGGAGATGGCAAAGTCATTTGAGCGGTGGGAGTACCTTATGGAGCATGGCGGCAGCGATCCGTTTTACCCGGACGGCGGCAGTCTGAACCTTGTACGGAACCACATCATTTATTATAAGCAGAAAATGGTAGAGGAGTACGGCAGGGATTATGAAAAATACCCGGAGATTTTCTACCGGGAGCCGCCGCCGGAAGTGGACAACGATTATATGGCAAGGGCGGGGGAAATAAAGGACGGTGCGGCGCAGGCGCTGGAATATTATCTTTCCGATCCCAATTTCCACTATCTCCTTGCAAACAGGGATATGCTGACAGAAAAAGAGGCAAAGCAGATCAGCCTTTATAACGTGCTTGGTTATGCTTCGGGACTTGCAAGCGCCATCAAGGACGGGGATCTGATTTCAATGCGCCGTCATGCGGGCAGACCGGAGGGGTATCTGGAGTCCTTTGCCCAGTGTGCCTCACGGATGATGAAACTGATAAGTGAAAAGAAAAAAGAGCCGGAACTGGTGCAGGAGAACGTGCAGCTTTCCCTGTTCCAGTTTGGCATGGAAGCAGGGCAGCGACGGTAAGCGCTGCCTTTTATGCGGATAAAAGGAGGAAGTATGAAATTAGAAGATATGGTTATGGTGGTGGAAAATCAGAAAGGGACGGAAACAAACTTCTTGATGGACCTGACAGACTACATGAAAGAGATATGGAGCAGGTTTGCGGAGCCTGTGGCAGATGCTATAGGCGCATTGTATAAAACAAAAGAAGGAGGGACGGATTGGAGCGATCTGTATTTTGCGGCAAACAAAAGTGTACATGCATCATTCTGTACAGGAGAGCCGCAATTAAGAGGATTCCTTGCCGGGAAATTCAACAATGGCGAATGGTCATTTGATGAGGGGCGCTGTTCTAAGGAGTGTCTTGATGTCCTGCGGATTTATAACCTGAAACCGGATGGACAGCCTTTATTCCCATACCTGCATTACGAGCCTGTGGAGCATACTTTCCATGCCGGGGAGGTGCTGCATAACATGAACGGGAACGATTACCGTGTGCTTGCAGCATTAAGCCCTGATGACCTGCTGGTAATGAGCCTGACGGACAGCCAGCTCATAGTAGGGAGAGGCGTAAAGCTATATGAGAGATACCCCAAAGGGGAACGTCCCGATGATGACAGCGTGGTTACGGGCATAGAGTGGGATCATGGCGTTTATCTTGGGAGTGATATTACAAGGGTTGATTTTGACATTCTGAAACAGGAGTACGGGGAGCCGGACAGGGTGGAGAATGTTTCAGACCTGCGGGATATGGTACGGAAGAATTTCTGGATGCAGAAAAACGTGGAGATGAAGGAAGGACTTCCGGGCAGGGTAAGGAACGCTGCAAGGGACGGTCTGGAAGATACTTTTGGGACAAGCGAGCCGGACGTATTCGATAAGATGCTTGACAAGGGGATGTATGACGGAATGTACCATGCAAAGGAAGAACAGAAACAAATATCAGGACCATCACGGTAAAAAAAGGGGGAAAACCACATGGAAAGAATGACAGGAAAAGAAACGGTTAAAAACATGGAGCATCTTGTAAAGCTGCTGCATAAGGAGTGGGAGCGCTCCGGCAGGACAAAGGCAGAAGTGTCCATAGACATTACGGATAAAAATAAAGTCGGGGCAAAACTTACGGCAGAGATTCAGGAAAGGCAGAAGCAGCTTGAGACGGCGGGCATGGACTTTAAGGAGTGCATGGCGCTTTCCAAAGAGAATTTTATCCTCCTGCGCCTTGCAAGGAAGATAAAGAAGGCAGAGGACAGGGCAGGACGGCGGGAAAATGCCGTTTCCTTTACCGTGGAGATGGATAAGGAAGAATATAAACTTTTCTCCATGCTGATAAAAGTACAGGAGGCATAGGCATATTGGGAAAGAAATATAACATCATTTATGCCGATCCACCGTGGCAGTACAAGGTGTATTCCAAAAAGGGGGAAGGCAGGAGCGCAGAGAACCATTACCACACCATGAACATTGAGGATATAAGGTCATTGCCTGTTGGAAATATAGCCGATGACGACTGTATCCTTTTTTTGTGGATCACGTTCCCCTGCCTGCTGGAAGGCATCTCTGTCATGCAGGACTGGGGTTTTACCTATAAGACCTGCGGGTTCAACTGGGTAAAACGGAATAAGAAGGCTGACACATTCTTTATGGGGCTTGGATTCTGGACACGTTCCAATTCGGAAATCTGTATTCTTGGAACAAGGGGCAGACCAAAAAGGGTATCGAAAGCTGTCCCGCAGGTGTGTGACGCACGGATCATGGAACACAGCAAAAAGCCGGACGTGGTACGGGAGCGCATTGTGGAACTGTGCGGGGATCTGCCACGGATAGAACTGTTCGCAAGGCAGAGATACGAAGGATGGGACTGTCTTGGGGACGAGATAGACGGCAGGGACATCCGGGAAGCAATATTGGAGGTATGATGAATGAGCGCAGACACGAAAACATCAAAGCTGTATGATGCCGCCATAGACGAAGTGACCGCAAGCGGGCAGGCATGGAAAAGCATATGCAGGCTTACAGGGCAGCTCTACCGCTATGAGTTTGACAATATCCTCATGGTCTACAAGCAAAGACCGAGGGCAACGCTGATTGCGGATTTCGACACATGGAAAATGGTAGGGCGGTATGTAAGGCGTGGCAGCAAGGGTATCGCAATTTTCCCGTCAAGAGCCTTAAAACCGGATATGCGGTATGTTTTCGACATATCCGATACCGGGGGCAGGGAAAGCAGGCTGACATGGGAGCTTGACCGGAACACCGTGAAAGCATATGCGGCATGGTTAAGGGAAAAAGAGGGCGCTGCCCTGCCCGGAGGGAAAGAATCTGATAAATCTTTCCTAAAAGACTTTACAGAAAGACAGATCGGAGTCATAATGGACTCAGAATTTGGTGAACGCATTACCGAGTTCGTGAATCTGGCTGGAAACAAACAGATAACAGAGAATGGCAGAGCGCAAGAGATTACGGCAGTGGAAGCGTTAAAAAGAAGCGTCATGTATGCGGTATTTACAAGATGCGGCTTTGACCTTCCCACTGAAAAACAGGATTTCTCCTTCATTACCGCATTTACAACAGAGGAGGAAGTCTACCGTTTAGGATCTCTGCTCAGCGATATATCCTGTGGCGTGCTGAGAGGCATTGCAAAAGATTTAAAGCAGATGGAAGAAAGGAGTATTGCAAATGGCAGAGATAACAATGACGTATCACGAGGGAACGGACGGGATGCTGTACCCGGACATCACGACACCGGAGGAAACGGTGAGCATGACAAACTTAGGGAAGTTCGCAGTGAGGGCGATGGAGTACCTGAAAGAGAACCACAACAGCAGATACCGGACGCTGCGGAGATTCGGGAAACTGGCAGAGAAGATGCAGGAAGTGGAGGACGAAGCGAACCGGATGATGGACGAGCTGGAGGGCAGCTACTTAAAGAACAACCCGCCGAAGGACCAAAACTCGACAATGGAGATGTGGCAGCTACGGCAGCAGGCGAGGATGCAGGCAGAGGAAATCGTGATGAACGAAGTAGTGATGAAGTTCCATTAGGGGACAGCGGACAACAGACAGAGGAAAATGAACAGCAGAATATAAGGAAAGCAGAACTTGACCGGGAGATTGAGCAGGAACTGAATGAGATCAATTCTTTGGGGAGTTCGGAAACGCAGAAAGGAAGCTATGAACAGGCTTCCTTTTTGATTGCGGCAAACGGGGATATAGAGGTTCCCAAAGAATATTCCTACCAGAAACCGGAACAGGCGCTTACCGTGCCGCATGAGTATGTGAAACAGGTGCTTATGAGGGGCGGCGTGTTTTCGGGCAGTAAAAAACGCATTTATGCAATGTTTCAGGATATTTCCGATCCGGGGGAGCGTGTGAAGGCAGTCCGTAAGGAATACGGACAGGGCGGTGCAGGCTGGCCCCTTGAGGGGGACGGGCTGCACGGATATGACACATTCCATGCAAAAGGACTCCGTTTCCAGTGGCGTGAGGGCGGGACAGAAATAGAAGGCTATATGAACTGGAAAGCCGTGGAGCGTGAACTGGGTGCGCTGATCATGACGGGGGAATATTATACGCCTCCGAAAGCATTTGATCCCGACAAAATATCGGCGGCAGTATGGCAGGAGCCTATGGATGAGTTTTTCCAGAAAAGTTTCTGGAGTCCGGTCCCAAACATGCTGTTATATGAAGTATTTACAAAAGAACTGCCCATGAGCGATAAAGCGCAGTTCATCGAAAGGGTACTCTGCCGGAATCCGTATGCAGCCAGCACAGAGAATAACCTTGAGAATGAATACGGCAGATGCAATATTGAACAGAACAACGAGGGGATTTCCATTGAATATTTTGATGGGGAAGGCACGAAGTGGAAAACGGAGCTTGACTGGTGGGACTGTGCGGCTTATGTGGAAAGCATGATAGCTGACGGGGCATACCAGACACATGAGCCTTATGACAAAATCGGGGAAATCATGGAGGAACACCCTGCCGCCACATGGATAAAAATTTTAAAAGAGGATACGGACAGGTATCTCTCGGAGGATGCGGGGCAGCACCAGCAGAACCGCCTTGAGAACCTGCACACAATCCTTGAAGCCAAAGGCATACGGGAAAAGATTGAGCTGTCATGGGATGATGCTTATGATGAAGTCATAGCCAGCGACGGGGAAAACGTGTGGCACGGCAGGCAGTTTTACGACTATCTGTATAATGAAGTGCTTGCGTCTGACAAAATCCGCAGGGACGGCAGTATCCCATATAACGTGCAGCAGCAGTTTGAACATGACAGATTTTCAAGCCATAACCCGGACAAGACCAATTTTATCCACCGGAAAACCTTTATCACGCTGGAGCTTACCGCAGATGAATGGGAAAAGCAGGAAGAAAGCCTCTGGCTGGAACCGTTGAAGGGATATTTCAATGAGGAAATCCAGTATATTTCCGTAAAGACGCTGATTTATGACATTTTTACCACAAACTTAAACATGGAAAGCAAGGCGGGGTTCCTTGCAAGCGTGTACGGGGAGCAGCGGGAAGGCTTCTTCATGTCGGAGTACACGGACAATTCCTTTGGCAAGTGCAAAATCAGCAGGGATAAGGACGGCATTGAAATCTCCTATCCACGGGCAGACGGAACAAAAGGGGAAAAGCGTGTGGATTACCGCTACTGCGCTGACCTGATCCTGCACATGATAGAGGAAAATGATTACCTGACGGAAGGAATCTTTGAGCGCTTCAGGGAAGCGCCGGGGGCATTTGCCGCAATGCCGTGGTTCATGGAAATCTACCATGAATACAAGGAACGTATGCTGCAGGAGCCGGACTTTGCGGCGGTCAGCATTGACGGGCAGGAGGAAGAACGGCAGGAAGGGCAGGAGACGGAGGCGGCAGCGGAAGAAATACCGGAAACACGGCAGACGGCGGAAAACGGACAGGAAGAAATACCGGGAACATGGCAGGCGGTGGAAAACGGACAGGAAGAAATACCGGAAGCATGGCAGACGGCAGAAAGCGGACAGGAAGAAACAGCAGAAACACAGCAGGAAGAAACAGCAGAAGTACAGCCGGGGCAGGAAGATATACAGGAAACAGCAGAGCGTGTGGAGGGGGAAGTAATAAACCCTGACGGGAGCGTGGCAAAGCCCGCTGCGGGCAGTCTGTTCCCCGAAGCGCTGCGGCAGGTGGAGGAAATGGACGGCGACCTGCGTGATGCGCTGGAAACCTACCTGACAAAATGTTCCGCAGTCGTGCCATACCAGCCGTTTTTGCAGATGGTGGCAGAAAGCAGCCTGCCAAAAGAGGACAAGCTGAATTTCTTAAACCGTACCATAAACCATCTGGAAGATAAGGAACAGACAAAGGCATACCACAACAACGCTTACGGTCTTGTGGAGTATATCCAGAACAGGGATGCCTTTATGGTGGACTTAAAGAGCCGGGACGGGGAGCGGGAGAGATTTTCTGCAACCTATGAACAGCTTTATTCCATTATGGAATATCTGATAAAAGCGCAGATGTTTACCGGGGAGATACGGATGTCGGCATACCTGCGAGATTTTGCAAAGCTGCCGTATGAAAAGATGTCTGCTTTGGAAAAGCAGTTTGATGACAAACTCACCAGCCTGCGGAACAGGCAGCGGAAAGGGAACTTCCACTTTGAGGAGGCTGAACTGCCAAAGGGCGGACCGAAAACAAGATACCAGTGGAACGTGGAGGCAATCCGGCTGTTGAAGCAGATCGAACATGAGGACAGGACAGCCACACCGGAAGAACAGAAGGTGCTTGCAAGGTATGTGGGATGGGGCGGTATCGCACAGGCTTTTGACGAAAGGAATAATGACTGGCAGAAAGAATATGCGGAACTGAAAGAGCTTCTTTCCACGTCGGAATATGAGGACGCAAGGGAGACAGTCAACACGGCATTTTACACTTCCCCCGTCATCACGCAGGCAGTTTATAACGCACTGGATAAATTCGGTTTCCGTAAAGGGACTATTTTAGAGCCGGCGCTCGGCGTCGGTCATTTTTTCGGGACATTACCGGAAACCATGCAGGACAGCAGGCTTTACGGCGTGGAAAAGGACGACATCAGCGGGCGGATCGCAAAGCTGCTCTACCCCAAAGCACAGATAAAGGTAAGGGGATTTGAGGAAACGCAGTACCCTGACAACTTTTTCGATGTTGCGGTGGGCAACGTGCCGTTTGGCGATTACAAGCTCTATGACGCAAAGTACGCAAAGCACAACTTCCGTATCCATGATTATTTTTTTGCGAAAGCGCTGGATAAGGTCAGACCGGGCGGCATTGTGGCATTTATTACAAGCAAGGGGACGCTTGACAAGGCGAATCCTTCCGTAAGGAAGTACCTTGCGGAACGGGCGGAGCTGCTCGGCGCAATCCGCCTCCCCAATACAGCCTTTAAGGACAGTGCGGGAACCGATGTCACAAGCGACATCATATTTCTGCAAAAGAGGGAGCGCAAGATCGTGACGGAGCCGGACTGGGTGCATCTTGGCAGGACGGAGGACGGCATTGCGGTCAATTCCTATTTTGCGGGGCACCCGGAGATGATGCTTGGAACAATGGAGTACGATACACGCATGTTCGGCAACGGCAGCAAATACACAAGCTGCATCAACCATGACGAGAATTTTGACTTAAAATCCGCACTGGAAACAGCAGTAGGGCAGCTTTCCGGCAGGATCACCGATGTTGCGGAGCTTGCGGCGGAGGAGGAAAACACGGAGGACATCATCGAGGCTGATCCCGACGTGAAGAATTACACCTATACCTTTGTGGACGGAAAACTCTACTACCGTGAAAATTCCGTCATGTACCGCAAGGAAGTGTCGGCAACGGCGGAGGAACGCATAAAGGGCATGGACGAAATCCGCACAATCACAAGACAGCTAATCTTCATACAGACGGAAGGGTGCAGCAGCGAGGAACTGGCTGCACAGCAGAAATTACTAAATGACAGGTACGATGCCTATGTGAAAAAATACGGACCGCTGACCGGGAGGGGGAGCCAGCAGGCGTTCCGTGACGATGCGGATTACCCGCTTTTATGTTCCCTTGAGGTCGTGGACGAGGACGGAAAGGTGGAAAAGGCGGATATGTTCTACAAACAGACGATCCGTGCGAAGAATCAGGTGGAGCGTGTGGAAACGGCGGTGGAGGCGCTGAATGTGTCCGTCAATGAGTTCGGGACGGTCAATATCCCGTTCATGTTAAGCATTTATGAGCCTGACATCAGCAAGGAGATAGAAAGCCTGTCGGAAGGAAGCACACTCTCCCCGGATGCGGAGGCGGAAGTAAAGCGGTCGGTACTCTTAAAAGACCTTGAGGGGCTTGTGTATCTGGAACCCACGGAATACAATCCCGACAACCTGAACACGGGATGGAAAACGGCGGACGAATACCTGTCCGGCAACGTGCGTGACAAGCTGAGGATTGCGGAAGTGTACCGAAAGGAGAACCCGGAGCTGTTCGGTGTCAATACGGAAGCATTGAAAAACGTGCAGCCGGAACGCCTTGATGCGTCTGAAATCGACGTGCGTATCGGAACCACATGGATTGAGCCGCAGGATTATGAGGAGTTCATCTATGAGCTTCTGAAAACACCATATCGTGCAAGGGCAGTCCGCACACAGTACACAAATTCAGGGATACAGGTAAAGCTCAACACCTACAACATGAACTGGTTCATTGACGGAAAAAGGCATGACAACCATTCCGTTGCCGCAACGGAGACTTACGGCACGAAGCGGATTGACGCCTATTCCATTTTTGAGGAAACCTTAAACCTGCGTACCGTGACAGTCCGTGACAGGATAGATGACGGAGGCGGAAAGTACCATTATGAGGTAAACAAGAAAGAAACCATGCTTGCAAGGGAAAAGCAGAACCAGATGAAGGAGGCGTTCAAAAGCTGGATATTCAAGGACCAGGAACGGCGGCAGAAATATGTGGACTATTACAATGAGACATTCAACAATATCCGCCTGCGGGAGTATGACGGCTCACACCTGACATTCCCCGGAATGAACCCGGAAATCAAGCTGCGTGACCACCAGAAAAACGCAATCGCAAGGGTGCTTCTCGGCGGGAACACGCTGCTTGCGCATTGTGTAGGGGCAGGGAAAACATTTACCATGATGGCGGCATGTATGGAACAGCGGCGGCTCGGACTTGCCAACAAGAATGTCATCGTGGTGCCGAAGTCCATCGTGGGGCAGACGGCGGGGGAGTTTATGCGGCTGTACCCGTCCGCAAATATCCTTGTGGCAACGGAGCGTGACTTTGAGAAGAGCAGGAGGAAGCAGTTCGTGTCCCGTATCGCAACCGGGGACTATGACTGCATCATCATGTCGCACTCGCAGTTTGAGAAGATACCGATCTCAAAGGAACGGAAAGAGCGTATGCTGCAGGACCAGATACAGGAAATCTCCTTTGCGATTGATGAGATCAAGGCGGAAAAGGGGGAGCAGTGGACCATCAAGCAGATGGAGGCACAGAAGAAAAAGCTGGACGAACAGCTAAAGGAACTGACAGAGGAAAGCCGCAAGGATGACCTGATTACCTTTGAGGAACTGGGCATTGATTCTGTCATGGTGGACGAGGCGCATCATTTTAAAAATTTGTCGATTTTCTCCAAAATCAACAACGTGTCGGGCATATCCAGCACTGGTTCCAAGAAGGCAATGGACATGTACCTGAAATGCCAGTACCTTGATGAAATCAACGACGGCAGGGGCATCGTGTTCGCAACCGGAACCCCGGTGAGCAATACCATGTGCGAACTGTATGTGATGCAGCTCTATTTGCAGAAAAGGACACTGGAACGCATGGGGATATACCATTTCGACTCATGGGCGGCAAACTTCGGGGAAGTGACAACCGCACTGGAGCTGACCGTGGAAGGCAGCGGGTTTAAGTTCAAGAGCCGTTTCAACAAGTTTACAAACGTGCCGGAGCTTATGACCTCATTCCGTGAGGTGGCGGACGTGCAGACTGCGGATATGCTGAATCTCCCGGTTCCCGCACTGAGGGAAGGCAAGCCGATCATCGTGGAGAGCGAGCCGGACTGGTATGTGAAGCAGGTCATGGAAGAATTTGCGAAACGTGCGGAAAGGATTCACGGGGGCGGCGTTGATCCGAAAGAGGACAATTTCTTAAAGATAACGGGGGAGGCAAGGCTTTTAGGGACGGACGCAAGGCTTCTGGAACTGGATGCGCCGAATAACCCGGACGGGAAACTGAATAAGGTAGCAGCGAACGTGGCAGCCGAATATTTTGCCGGAAACAGGGACGGTAAAATCGGCTGCCAGCTTATTTTCTCGGACATCGGCACACCAAAAACAACATGGACGCCTGACTGGGCGGAGCGCATAAAAAACGGCGGGCAGTTCGACATTTACAACTACCTGAAAACCGAACTGGTAAAACAGGGTATCCCAGCGGAGGAAATCTCCTTCATACACGACGCAAAGACCGATGCACAGCGGGAGGCGCTCTTCAAGGATATGAGGAGCGGCAAAAAGAAGATACTGATCGGTTCCACGGACCAGTGCGGGACGGGCGTAAACGTGCAGGCGCACATTACGGCGATGCATCATGTTGACTGCCCGTGGAAGCCCTCCTGTATTGAGCAGCGTGAGGGGCGTGGCGTAAGGCAGGGCAATGAGAATGATGAGGTCGCAATCTACCGTTATGTCACAAAAGGGACATTTGATGCGTACTCATGGTCGCTGGTGGAAAACAAGCAGCGCTTCATCTCGCAGGTGATGACAAGCAGGGCAGTGTCAAGAACCTGTGAGGACATTGACGAGGCTACCCTTTCCTATGCGGAGATAAAAGCCGTGGCGACAGGAAACCCACTGATAAAGGAAAAGATGCAGCTTGAAAACGACGTGCAGCGGCTGAAAATGCTGAAAAGCAGTTATGACAGCCAGCGGTATTCCTTACAGGACAACTTCATGATCCGTTACCCGAAGCTGATTAAGGCGGCAACAGAGAAATTAGCCTGTGTGCGTGAGGACACAAAGACAGCGGAGGCGGCGCTCATTGCGGAGCCGGACTTTGCGATTACCGTGGACGTTGCCGGGAAAAGCACGAAATTCACGGAGCGCACAGACGGCGGGACATTCATGCTGCAGGCGGTCAGCCAGTGCAAGACCGGGGAAACCACCCATATCGGCAGTTTCAAGGGGTTTGAGCTTCTGGTGGAAAAGAACTTCATCGGGGTAAACAACATGGTGCTGCGGGGAAAGACCGACTACAAGGCGGAGCTTTCCACAAGCCCCGTGGGAAACATGGTAAAGCTGGAAAACCTCTGCCACGGCATACAGGTCAATATACCGGAACTGGAAAAGCGCATCGAGCAGTACCAGCGTGACATGGAGCAGTCAAGGCAGGAATACGAAAAGCCTTTTACACAGGAGGAGGAACTGAATGAGAAAGTGGCACGTTTGAATGAGCTGAACGTGCAGTTAGACTTGGAGAACGGAAAGACCGAAGATGTGGACCTTTGCGAAACACAGGACAATGCAAGGGTAGCGGAGCCGGGAACTTACCATTGCTTTCCGTCTGGAAAGGAGGGAAGATGATGCGTAAAATCTTGGCAGCAATATTCATTACGGCGGGACTGGCAGCTATGTCAGTCCCACTTTTCTATCATTTCTACGGAAATCAAAAGACAAATGAACTGATGGAACAGTTTGAACAAAACGTGGAACAGGAGCGGATAGAGGATGATGAAAAAGAGGAAGAAAGGGAAAGAGAGAATGAAACGGAGGCGGAGGATACCGAAGCCTCCATTAGTGAAGCGGATGCAGCCCTGTTTTCGTCCGGTAATGTGATTGGTCTGATTGAGATAGAAGCCCTAGACCTGAAATATCCCATTGTGGAGGGTGCAGACAGTAAACAGCTTGCCTATGGGATCGGGCATATATCCGACACGGCGGCAGTCGGGAGCATGGGGAACTGTGTGCTTGCCGGACACCGGGGGAGCAGGTACGGCACTTATTTCAAGTACCTGAACAGGCTCTCAGAGGGGGACACGGTAAAGGTCATGGACAAAGCAGGGAACGTGTACCTGTATGAAGTCGTTTCATGGGAAGTTGTAGGACCGTATGACAATTCCGTGAAAGCACAGGGGGAAGAAACAGAGCTTACCCTGCTGACCTGTGAGAACAGCGGGACAATGCGGCTGATTTACCATTGTATCTACAAGGAGGGCGAATAGCATGGAAGAAAACAGCAGGAAGTACCAGTTTGGCACGATAGAGGACATTCTGCGGGGATGTGAAGCCGAGCCGACGGAACCGGACAGGCAGACGGAAATGGACGGCGGCATACTGCTGACCAGCGGCGTCCATGTCTATCTGCCACGCCATGAAATCAACGTGCATGAGGGATTTTTCTGTCACATGGCAGACGGGCAGCTTGAACCGCTGTATTTCCTGACCGTCATTTATGACAGGGCGGATAAAGAATTTCTGTATGATGCGGAAGAAAACTTCGTGGACACGGTGCATCAATGGCTGAAAGGAAAATGCACACCGGAACAGTTGGAACAGGAACCTTGTGAGGTAAAAGGGATTAAGGAGGATATTGTCTATGGAAAAAGCATACAGACTGGGGGAAGTGGAGGAAATCCTTGCAGAGATGGAACAGCTTGCGGAAGTCCCGGACGACATCATGGAAAGCGATGAGGATTACCAGATCGTCATCAGCGGGTGGCATGTGCATATCCCGGAACTGGGGCTGAACCTGCATGAAGGCGTTTACTGCAATTATGACGGGGAGGAGGACGGCTATCTGCCTGATTTTGCAGTAACCGTCGTGAAAGAGGAAGGGCAGGACGAATGGATTTACTATGAGCAGGACGGCTTCCTGATAACCCTTGCGAATTACCTTCATGGGAAAACAGATTTGGATTTAGGGCAGTTGGGACAATTATCCTGTTTTATCCGTATGCCGGAGAAAAGCCTGCCAGCGGAAGAATGAACCTGCCTGACACTCTGAAAAGGAAAGGCAGTTCAGATAACAAAATAATATTTCATCGTCCAGAAGGGGCAGAAAAGGAGGAACTTATGGAGTATTCCATCCAGTTGAACGCAGTAAACAACCCGGAAAAGAGTGTGCGGGCATTTGCAACCCTCGTGTTCGGGGACAGCTTCAAGGTCACGAATGTAGCGGTGCTTGAGGGCAGCAAGGGCAATTTCGTGTCTATGCCCAGTTTCCGCACAAAGGAGAGGGACGAACACAACAATCCGGTCTATAAGGACGTCTGCAACCCGATCACGAAGGAATTCCGTGAGGAACTGTACAACGACATCTTAAAGCTCTATGAAGAAATGGAGCAGACAGGCAAGGCAGAGGTCAAGATGGAGGCGGAGGAGCCGGACGAGCCGGAGTTTACGGTAAGGGTAACGCCTTTTGAGCGTGAGGGCAGCAACATGGTAGGTCTTGCGAGCATCGTGCTGAATGACAGCTTTGCGGTGGGCAATGTAAGCGTGGTGGAGGGCAAGAACGGAATGTTCGTGGCAATGCCGTCCTATAAGGCAGGCAACAGGTACAGGGACGTTTGTTTCCCGATCACAAAGGAGTTCAGGGAAAAGCTCAACGATGCGGTGCTTGAGACGTACCATCAGGCAAAGGAACAGGCAGTGCAGGAGGGAAAGGAGCGTGCATCACAGCAGATGCAGACCGATGACAGGGGCTTTATGAAAGCCAGCGGGGAGCCGCTGCCGTTCCGATAGGCAGAACCAGTAACCAGAAAGGGGCAGGGCGGGGAACCGCCCTGCGGAAAGGAAAAGAAAAATGGAAATGACAGCAAACGTGGAACTTACAAAGGAAAAAAATCTCATGGAGCTGCTCGATCTGCTCCGTAAAAACAATATGAAAGAGGCTGCAAACAGCATCTTTGAAATGGCGGCGTATGTCGATGTCATGGAGAAAAAGATGGATTCGGTCTTAGATGAGCTTACGACAGTTAAAAACCAGCTTCATAAGATGGAAGAGCGTGAGGCAGAGAAAGGGCTGAAACAGTCACTCAAAAGGGCAGTAAACAAGCTGGAACAGGACTGCAAAGCCATGAAAGAAAAACTGTTTGAAGTCAAGACAGAGATCAAGGCAAAGGCAGGGGAAATCGTGACGGCGGCAAAGCAGAAAGGGAAAGCTGCCCTGAACAAAGTGGCAGAATTTCTTGGAATTAAGAAAAAGTTAGAGGGTATCCGCCAGAATGTGCAGGAGTCCATAGCAGACGTGGATAAGAGCATTGGAAAGATAGACGCTTTCGGCACAGGCATGAGGGAAGCCGGACAGAAGATCGCCAACACATTCCGTACCTTTGCGGATAAACCGGAAAAGGAATATGGGGAAAAGAAGTTCTCAAAGACAGAACTAATAAAGAAGCCCTTTCAGGCAAAGAGAAAGCTGCTGTCAGGTATCTTAAACTGTGCGGATGCCGCCATAGAAAAGACAGAGCAGCTTGCCGCAGACGTGAAAAAGTACCAGACGGATAAGGCAGAACGGGAAACAGGCAGCGTTGAAAGCATGGAGGCTGTTAATCCGGTTGAACTTGCAGTAGTGGCAGAGCCGGAGTTCCAGTACGGGGCAGAGGCGTTTGAGGCACACCAGCAGGAAACAACAAAGGTGATGGCAACGGATAAAGCGACAAAGAAAGAGCCTGTAAAGAACGGAAAGAGCCGATAGGGAAAAGTCCTCTTGAATTGAACTTAGGTTTGATTCAGGAGGATTTTTTGTTTTGATAGTACATTTTATTCACAATCCCATAAAATGAGCAAGTCAATAGAAAAATACTCTCACTTTGACTTGCTCGTGTTGTTTAGATTTTTAATTAGTTGTGATTTTCTATAACCGGAAAAAAGATAATGCTATCGTAATTTTTATTTTCTATTGATAAAGGAGTGCTTTTCATTTGATTATTTAAAATATCATAATCTACAATAAAACCTAGATTTACATATCCATTCTTGTTCTCTGTAGCTTCATTTCGAGAAAAGAAGTATACATGGTTTTCATTTATCAAAGAACTGCTGACATAAGTATTTTGTGGTAAACTGCTTAATTCGACAATAGTGCTATCGGATTCTATTTTGCAAATTATATTATCAAACACACCATATAAAAAGTTATTAAATGAAAAAATACTGCTAATATTTTTATCAAAATTCATAGAGGTCAATTTTTCTAATGAATCCATATCAAGTATATCTATTTCTTTTATATATCCATTCATATCTGCAACTGAACAATATAAATTGCCATCATAGAGAACAACTTCCTTATAGTCTCTATTAGGTGATGTTATATTTTCTTTAATTGTTGAATCGGCTAAGTTGTATTTGATTATTTTACCGCTCCATTGATCTTTTTCTAAATTGAGATATGAACCGATAATGTAAACAGTATTATTTTCGCACAAAATATCCGAGGCAAAAATGTCAAATATCTTTTTTTCTAAAATGTTCCCTTGTATATCTTGAATTACAAACAAATTTTGATAAGTATTATCTGTTATGTTGCCATTCATCACAGCAACGATGTTTTCATTATTAATAGTAATAGTCGTGACACCAGAATAATTTGGATTATCCAAAAGATTAAATTCGGTGACATTTCCTTGCGTATCTATTAGTAGATGGTTATTAGCCCTGTTTCCCCCCGCAATGAAAGTGTTATCTACTAAATCGCTTTTTGAAATATCTTGGATTTTTAATGATTCCTGACTTGTAATATTTCCATCTATATCAATTCCGACTAAACCGCCAGATTTATTTAACATATCAGAATGTACGATATAATATGCAGTTTTTTCAGTAGAAAAACTGTTTTTTTTGAATATTTTGTTGCAAAAAATACATATAGTAACTATAACTAGGATGCAGCCTATTGTTAATAATCTTTTCTTCATAAATTATCTCCACTTTAAAATCAGCCAGTGTAATTGGAAGTATTGCACTGGCTGATAAAAATAAATTATTGAATCCACTTCGCAATTTGCGAATTAAATTACTGAACCTTTTTTACAATGTAAGTATTCGATGAATTTACCAGATCGGCAGGCGCAATGATAGCATTTGGAATTGAACCTGTTTCGCAGTTGATTCCTGCATCTAACCAAGCCTGCCATACTAACTGACTGCAATAAAACTTTTCAGTGGTGGTTTTGTTAGTGAATACCCAGTTGTACGGTTTTCCAACCTGTTTTGCGGCAAAAGCGGCGGCTGTAGAATATTGTGAGGAGGAAGCTCCGTTAGGACGAACTAAAAGTGCGCCTGACTTGGTATTCCATGTGTTATCGTAATATTGAACGCCATCTTTATCTATAGGACTCCAATTCTTGGCATACGATTCTATCGTTTTTGCACTGTTTGAGGAAACGATGGCAGCATGTCCAGCAAAGCCAACACTTCCGGAGTCAATCATAAGACTTACTAAAATATCTCCGTAAGTTCCTAATGCTGAACTTCTTGTTTCCGGCAGATCGGATTTGACATCGTTCTCAGCGGCGATTCTGCCTTCTTCCAACATTGCAGGAAGATTGCGTTCAATTTCAGCGATAACTGCCTGATCTTCTGCGTATAATTCCTCGTACATTTTTGTTGTTTCTTCATCGTAATTAGGCATGTTCGCTTCCTGTGCAAAGGCGGTGGTTGAAAAAGAGCATACCATCGCAAGGGATAAGGCAAGGGCAATAAAATTTTTTGTTGTTTTCATTTCTAATCCTCCTAATTTAATTCTAATCAGTTATGTGGTATTAATTTTAGTAGCGCATTATAATCTCCCCCTTTCTCAAAAAGCAATATATGATATTTTAAGCATATCATATGCTAAAAAAGATTCATATGCCGTTTTCTGCAAAAACAGGTCGCTTTCTGCAAGGGATATTGAATTATTCAAGAAAATTATTAGAATATATTAAAATACAGATAATTTCATAAGTTATTTTTATTGAATAGGAGGTGAATCCGATGGTTTGAATTAGGCTGTGTATTCATAAACATAAAAACACAGAAGATTATAGTGAAAAAAGTACAGGTCTTGTTCTTGTATGTGTATTATAATCACTGATAACAAAATTGAAAGAGAGGTATTTTATGATTAAGAAACATTTCACAAAAATCTTATGTTTAGCTTTATCGCTCATAATGGTCATGAGCATGGGAACATCTGTATTTGCGAGCGAAACCGATGATAATGGTAGTATTCCTGCTGTCGAAGATACAGCTATTTTCACTAGCGATACGTTTTTCTACAATGCCGAAACTGGCGAAACCGTTGCCGAAAATGGTGAACCATTTGCTTTTGATGATATTGAATTTGAATTTGAAGAGTCTGAAAGCCAAGATGGTATATCTACGGCAGATGTATCAATCGAGATTTATTTGCTTCGTGGAGGATTGAAAAGAACCAGCAATGGAACATTTACATGGTGGTTTAATACTGATTGCCCAACATCTCCGATTAATAAACCTAATATTAAAGTGACTGCACAGTTACAGGGAAATTTCACTACAGGTTCGACATTTTCAAATGTTGGAAGTCCTGTATATCATACTTATAATACAAATGCCGAGTATGGAATTGATTATACATGGACAAGCACTGCGAAAACAGGTTACTATCGTATCAAATTTACACTAACGGATTATGATGCTGGCGGTAAAGTTCAATCTGCTAATACTAATTCACAACTTTGGAATAGAACAGGTCATGCATGGACTTTTTCATTTAGTGATAGTGCTAGTGGAAAATACTTGCCTAAACCGCCAGCAAACTATACAAAAGGAGCTACATCAACACGTCCATCAAATCTAGCTGATACTTATTATACTACATATACGAACAATACAGGGGTAACCCTAAATCGTTCTTTATATGATGTTCATCATATTCAGCCATTAGCTTATGGCGGCAATAATAGCTATAGTAATCTTATTCATCTGCCGAAAGCAACACATACAAGTGTGACAAGTTGGTGGGCTGGATATTAAGAAAGGAAGATTCCATTGAGCAACGAGTACGAAAAATTTCAAAAACTGAAAGTAGATACCTCGTGTATTGGATTGGCTCGTGAAGAAAATTCTAAATATTTTTGTACTCCAATAGGAGCAACTATAATCGGGTGGGATAATGGAATACATTATATTTTTATAAAAGGTTTTGATGAAATGGTTTTTGCTGTAAATCCGGATACTGTTTGTGACTATTATGTGTACCCATTAGCTAATAATTTCTCTGACTTCTTAAGTCTTGTACTTGCAACAAAGGGAACTAATACATTACAACAAATTATTCAATGGGATAAACAGCAATATATGGATTTTTCCAGTTCTCCTGATGAAGTTGAATATGCTTCTAGCAAAAAGGTTATAGAAGCATTGGAAGCAATACGCTCAATTGGGGTTTTGCCAATGGAAAACCCTTTTGAGTATGTAAAAAAAATACAAAATAGTTTTCAGTATTCAAAAATAGTTTTTAGCGATGAGTTTTATGATATTACAGGGCAAGAGAAGTTAAACTAATTGCGAATATAACTAGAAAACTGCGGTTATCTTATTTTAGTTTTAACCTATAAGTCAATTTAGAAAGAACCTTCAGGATATGAAATTGAACTTTAGTGAATTATTGAATATGAAGGAAATGGAAAAACTGATTTCATAAACAAATCGGTGTCCGTTATGACTGGAAAGGCTAATAGCGGAAAAATCCCCTTGAATCAGATGGTGATTGTTCAAGGGGATTTTTTATCTCTATAAATAGATACTTATTTTTGATATTCTACTAACATCGCTTTTACACTAGACAATATTGCCGAAGGCATACTCTCAATATATTCTTCAGAGCAGGATCGTAGTTCTGCAATAGTATCAATCCGGTATTTTCTGCTTATTTTCTGAGCAATTTTTCCTGATAAAAGTTCAAACAGATATTGATCTTCCCATTCTTGAAAGACAACTCCATTATCCTTTAAGATATAATATGCTTTCATGGTGTCGTAGTAATATTGCTGGCATATGATATGTAAATCATGCGTGGTTATTTTGTTGAAATCGTCAATAGAAGCAAGATTGTACTTATAGAGAGTTTCGTAATGCCTAGAAGTAAAAGGCAAGTGATATTGAGCCAAACTTTCTTTAATGCTTTGTACAGAGTGCAGCTCTATATGATATGCCTGACATAGTTCTTCCAGCTCAATCATTGTTTGCTCTCCGAGGTTGCGCAAACTTGCAAGTTCTTCTTTGGAACATAAAGTTAATTGAGATAAGTAGAGGAAATAATTTCTCTCAAGAATATGGAAAAGCCTTTTGGACATAGAAACATCGTAAATTGACACTGCATTGTCTGGGGGCAGTAAATATCCAGCATCATTGAGTTCCTGAATGATGGAATAAATATGATGAAGTTTAAAGGGGAATTTCTGAATCAAAGATATATAGTTTTGACCTTCCAGATCGGAAACCATAGTGAATCCCAGTTCATGAAGTATATTTTTAGCATGGTAAGAAATTTTCAAATCATTTATCTGTAAATCCATAAAAAACACTCCTTTATGATTTATTTTACTTGATATAAATGTAATTTTGCAATACATTAAGCAGAAAATGACAATATTAAGCAGAAAATGATTAATATATGAGATTCAAGCAGATAATCCCGATTTGTAGAAGCAATGCAATAAACAGAGGGCATATAATTACCGTTTTCTGCAATAATGAACCGTATTCTGCAAAGGAAATTGAAGATTTTGTATGTTTTGGTATTATATAGTTGTTCATGTATTGCAGCCACATAAAAGAATATATTATCATGTTTTGTAAGGAGGTATTTGGAAATGAAGAAATTATTATCATTGATTACCTGTTTTGCACTTTGTGTAATGCTTGTAATGCCTGTTTCAGCAGCCGAAGTAAAAGCAACAGAGAATGTGGCAGTTGAGGAGGCTGTGATTGAAAATGAAGCTGTAGCATATTCAACAGGTTATTTTACTGGACAGACAGGAAAAATGAACTCATGGGAAGGTACAGAGTCAGCGGCATATACTATTTCATCAGGATCTATTCCCAGAGAGGCAGTTGTAACAAAAGTTACTCTCAATGTGACAGTTAGCTCAGGCAGTTCAGGATTTTATATTTTTGTAGAATGTCCTGATGGTACATATGCAGAAAGGTATGTGTCAAGAAGTGGACAAATAACAATTACTGATCTGAATGGACATTTGGCTTATGGTAAATGGAAAATTTCTATCATGTCCGTAGGTCAGGTTTCTACTGCAACTGCTCGGATGAGGGTGGATTATTCATATTAATACAGACTTTTAATGTGGTTGTGTGCGGTGAGCAAAATGAAGGTGCTATACTTTCTTGACTTAAGTATAGCACCTTTGTAATGTTAATTTCTGCTTTGTAAGATTTTCAACAGCTAAATAAATGTGTCAAATTGATTCTTTCTTGTGTTTGAACCGTTTATTTCTGAATTGAACAATGTCTCATCAGAAAATATTTCGTCTAAAATATCTTGTGAAACGGGTTTTCCTACAGTCCAACCGGGTACTTTTTCTTTAATAGCATTAGAAATTTTTTTAGAAAAATTCTTTTCCAATTGTCCCAATGTATAGGCGGCAGATACACGATCACTTGTTTTTAACGTTTTATAGTATTCGTTTTTTGCACGAGCTAAAGTCTCCCATTCTGCTTCATTATCACCAGACATTCCGTAGTATTTGTAAAATGAATCCTTTACGCTGTTAAAAATCTTCTGCTTCATTTCATCAGATACTTTAATGATTTTTTTGGCATTTGGATTATTAGTAGCACACATTCCCTCAACACCATAAGAATTTTTGCGATGTCCTGATAAGAAATCTGCCAATGTATTTCTGTGTCCATTATTGTTCACGGATGTTGAGTTTATTTTGGGTTGGGAAAAAGCTGTTTTCTGAGGAAAGAGCTTTGAGATAGTCATATTTGTCAGTCCTATACGCATATGCAAACCTCCTTAAATACTTTTTGTTTAAGTATAGCATATCTTTGAGATTATATATATGCCGTTTTCTGCAACAGAAGGTCATTTTCTGCTATGAATATCCGTTTTGTGCAATTAAAATTACAGATTATGGACTGAAATCAGTCCCTTATCAGTAAAAGCATTGAATGCAATATTTACAAATAGGACTAAAACGGGTTCATGGGTATGGTGATAATATGGAGCAGAAAATAAAGCAGGATGAAATATTTATTGGGCAGAATATTAGGCGGCTTAGGAAAGAGAAAGGTATCCGGCAGACAGAAATGGTGGCGCTGATGCAATTACAAAATGTATCTGTCACCAGAGAAGCATTAGTCAAAATAGAGAGAGGCATACAGCATATACAGGCATCACAGCTTAGGGCAATCCGAAATGTATTAAAAACAACATATGATGAATTGCTGAAATAAGAATGACAGATCGGTGTGACCTGTCATTCAACTATTTTACATATCTATCCAATTGATAACAAATTCTTTATTGCTACTGAAAATGAATTTGAAGATGAAATCTGCTGTCTTAATTTCTGCTCATCACATGCAGGGATTTGTGAAAGCAGGCTGACTTTATGTTTTTTCCAGAGCATAGCGGCTTTTTTTTCAGGCAGGATCTCAAAGATAAATTTGTCCTCCCAGTTATTAAATGCAATTCCATTCTCTCTTAAAATAAAGTAAATTCGCATGGTAAGGCTGTAATCTTCCTGACATATATGGTATAAGTCCTTAGCTGTTTTATGTTTAAAGTCGTCCATGCAGGATATATTGTACTGGAACAGCAGGGGGTAGATTTTTTGGGGGAACTGGTATTTATCAAAATACTCTTTGATGGATAACATTGACCGTATTTCAATATGATACGCCCTACAGATCTGTTCCAGCTCTATTGCTGTTTTTTCTCCTAAATTTCTAAAATGCAGGATTCTTTCTTTGGGATAGGAAGAAAGCTGCGAAAGATACATAACGCCATTTTGTATAAGGGCATTTTGTAACCGCTTTGACATAGAGACATCATAAACTGATATTTCGTCGCTTGGCGGTAACAGATGACCTAATGCGTTTAATTCGTTGATTATGGGTTCTAAATTAAAATTCTTGGGGAACTTGTCTATCAGAGTGATATAGTTTTGCCCTTCCAGTTCTGAAACCTTTGTCAAACCTACGCTTTTCAGGGCAGCTTTGGCAGCAGCAGAAATATTTAGGTCTTGTATGTTCATATCTAATATCATTGCTCCTTTATTTTGGGGATTCAAATAGAAACAATCCTAGTATAACACTTTTTCCGAAAAATACAAACCTGAAAAGGACTAATATGGGTTCGGAAAATAAAATTATGATTATTTCATGCTAATAAGTAAGTAAAGATATCTATAATCACTTATTTATTAGTGTCAAAATCTGCATAAACAGGTCATTTTCTGTAATTTAATTGACTAATGCGTTAAAGGGAAATAAAATGAAAGGGCTAATTCATACTGTTTTTGGCATGTCGTATTTCTTTACTATGAATATAGGTGGAGGATTAAAGATTTCGGCACGATATGTCGAAATACAAGCTAAAGGAAGTACGATACTTCAGAGACAGGCTACCATTAGATTATTGAGAGGGGAGGGAAAAATGGATGTTCAGAATTGCTATATGTGATGATGAGAGTTTATTTACAGAAGAATTAGAAAGACTGATTTCCAGTTATATGATGGAAAAAGGGCTGGTCTTTAAAATAGATGCATATGGCTCTGGTGAAGCATTGGTAAACTTGGGGATAGAGGTGGTGCGTTATACTGTCGTTTTTTTAGATATTAACATGGACAAGATTGATGGGATCAGGACGGCTGAAAAGATTAGGAAGGTAAGCAGGGATATACTTATTGTATTTGTGACAGCATATGTGAATTATTCTTTAGAAGGCTATCGGTTAGATGCCGTCCGGTATTTATTAAAAGGCAATGCTAACTTTCAGAGTACAGTGAATGAGTGTATGGATGCCATTATGGATAAACTGAATTATTCAGTTGCAAAAAAAGAGTTTGAGTTTAAGGAGGGGACAAAGAAAATATCATTAGAAAGATTGTTGTATATTGAGAGCAATCTGCATAAATTGGAGTTTCATATTATGGAAGATGATATGATGGTATATACCACATATGGAACATTGAATACGTTAGAGGAAGAACTGGCAGAAAATGGTTTTATAAGGATACATCAAAGCTACCTTGTAAATCAAAAATACATAGAGAATGTCAAAAGATATAAAGTTGTATTGACAAACGGGGTTGAATTATCTATACCAAAAGTAAGGTATACATATGTAAAGGAGCAGTTTATATTATATCAGGGAGAAGTTTAAATGTCTGATTTAGTGGTGGAAATTTTAATATTATTTTTTGAAGTGTTATGTAGCAAAATCTTCTGTGAAATATTTGGAAAAGTGAGGAATAAGGGCTGGATCAACATAGTTCAGCTATTTGTCCTTGAAATCAGTGTATTTATAATGGCAAGGACATTTTCAAATGTAATGATTTTAAAACAAATAGTGGTGGCATCAATATATGCCGGGGTTATGTTATGGCATGTGAAGATAAGTATAGGAAAGTCGTTTGCACTGGGGCTGTTGTATCAGGCGATGCTGTTGTCAACGGATTATCTCGCATACTCTATTAACAAGGAAATATGTTCAGGCAATGAGCTGACAGGAAAACAGTATAATTTAGAGAATGTTCTTGTAATTCTACTTGGAAGAGCAATATTATTTTTAGGCGTTATCATTATAAGAAGAAAAATTGGAAAAAAGTCAATCGAGGTATTATGTGACACGGATTGGTTAAAATTGTTGGTTTTTCCTATATTTACGATAGTTATCATAACTTCAATGCTTTCATTCTTTAAAAATGTTGAAACAACTGACCAGATCATGCTGGTGTTTGTAGGTGCTTTTGGAATGATTGGAATGAATATTGTGGTATTCTATTTAATCAACGATATTGCGGAGAGGGAAACAAAGTTATATGAGCATAGAATTTTCCAACTCCAGGTCAAAAGCCAGACAGAAATGTATCGGTCAATATCAGAAAATTTTGACAAACAGAAAAAGAAAACACATGAGTATAAAAATCAAATTGATTGCATTGAACAGCTATTGAATCGAGAGCAGTATTCAAAACTGGAAGAATATGTAAAAGCGGTGCATGGGAGACTTGATAAGGAACTGGATGCTATTGATACGAATAACATAATAGTGAACGCAATTTTAAATACAAAGTATCAGGAAGCAGATACAAACGGGATTGTTGTTGTGCTGCGTGTAAACGATTTGTCTGGTGTGTGGATGAAAGACGAAGATATTGTTACAATATTATCTAATCTGCTTGATAATGCGATAGAAGCGTGTAAAAAATGTGATGACGGAAAAAGAATATTGAAGTTGAAATTTGTTAATGAAGATGGAATGATAAAGATCGGAGTTAAAAATACATTCAGTAATCCGATTGTATATGAGAATGGGGAAATAAAATCTACAAAATTGGTACAGGCAGAGGAACATGGAGTAGGAATCAAAAATATTATTGAAGTCATTGAGAAGTATGGCGGATCATATATCATAAAGGATGATAATTATGAGTTTTATTTTTCAATAATTATTCCTGCCTGATAACAAGCATCTTATATGTCGGATAGAGCATATGGGATGCTTTTTTGTGCCGTTTTCTGCTGTAAAGTGTCCACTTTCTGCAAAGGATATTGTTTTATTTCGTTTTTTCTTTATACTGAATAAAAGGAGGGACATATAGCTATGGTAGAAAAGATAGTAATGCAGTTAGTAACTCAAATGGAGGAACGAAAAATAATTGAAAAATCCAGCAGAGATTATTATGAATATGTTTTGATAACTTTGGCAGAACATATTATTGCGGTTGGAACCATGCTGATAATCGGTATGCTTTTTAATCAATTCATAGCAACGATTATTTTTCTGGTATTTTTTCTTTCATTGAGAAAACGAACCGGGGGTTATCATGCAGATAAATTCTGGCAGTGCTATCTTGCGACAATCATAACTTATATTGGAATTATTCAGGTGGCTGCAATCTTATCGGAAAAGTCTTATATTATGTGTGTAACACTGTTTTTTGCGGTGCTTATCATTGAGATTATAGGAACCGTAAATCACCCTAACATTGATATGGACAAGGACGAATTGCAGGAAAACAAAAAGTCAGCCAGATTACTTGTATTGATGGAGGCAGCAGTAATAATTTTATTGGACATCTTGGGGATGAACCAGCTCTATGTAAGTTATATGTCAATCGCTATCATATTGTGTTCGCTTCTGATGTGCGTAGCAAAATTATTGAAACAGGAGGTAAAGGTAAGATGAAGAAAACAGAAAAGATTACAAACAAGGTATTGAAGGTAGTGGAGAGAATTGCCCGGAATGAAGTGGAAAAAACAGTTCTTGGCAGGACGGCGGAGTGTTCAGCGATTTATCACCAGCCGAAAAGACCGAAGAAAAGGGAAAACTAAATACTGGTTGCGAAGTCTAGTGTGTATAAAGTTGGCTGTCGCATTAAGAAATTAGTGCGCAGCCTAGCTTAATTAAACTTGTCACTTTATTTTGTCACAGGTATGTCTTGATTGTTATTCAACATAATTAGACTTTGTTTAACTATATGTATGTTGTTCGTTTGGACCTTTTAGGAAAACGATGTGGTTCTGACTGACAGAGGAATCGTAGAAAGGAGATATACGGTGTGACAGTATCAAATAAAAGTATAGAAGATAAGTTGGATAGAGTTTTTACTGAAAAGTTCGGCTGTAGTGCAGATAAAGTTGAAATGATGAGAGAGCATAGATTTCTGTCAAGTGAAATAGGTTTTTCTGCTGCTAATCTTTTAGAATTATTTATAGAAGTGGAAAAAGAGTTTGGAATTATTTTTTCAAAGGATGAAATATTGAGTACGCAGTTTGACGACTATACAGAATTAGTAGAAGGAATTAACAAAAAGCTAGGAGGAGAATAATTATGCTTGGTGCAAATGTTGGAAATATAGGAGTAAATCCATATAGGAACTCCTATACAAGTTCTATACAAAATAAGAATAATGAAAAAGTATCGGAATCTTTTTCAGATAAAATTGTGGGAACAATTGAAAATAGTGGCGTTACAGAATCAAGTGCTATGAAGTTTCCTGGGGACATGACAATTAATTATCCACCGAATTTAGCTAAAGTTTCAAATAGTTCAGTTGGTGGAAAATCCAAAGGTGAAATGACGTTGGATGAGTATAAGCAATGGGTTATGAATGAAATATCCCAAATGCCCGTTAGCGGATGGGCTCGTTCTACATACTCATCGGGAGCAATTATAATTAAAGAAGAAGCTTTTGAAAGAATGAAAATTGATCCAGAGTATGAGGAATATGTTTTGAATCGGGTACGTTCAGCATGTTCGGTTCAAGGTATAACCGGATGTTCAAACTATGTTGGTTATGATGTTATTGGAGCATCGCCGGAAGAATGTTATGGTTATGCAGGTCCAGCGGGGGGGAGCAGTTTAGAAAATGTAAGTGACGGGGAAACTTGGTGGGAGAAACGCCATAAAAAGATAAAGGAATTGCTTGAAGAGCAAATTGAAAAAAGTCAAAAGGAGCAATTAGCAAGACGCAAACAAGCAGAAGCTGAATATATAAGTCAGGTATATGCAAGCCGACAGAGAATGTCAAATTTGTTACATAAATCTAATACTGGCAGTGATAATATTGCTGTTCTGCCTTTGATGACAACAGCAGCTTCTGCTTATGAAAAAAATGTTGAAGTGTTGTCAGGTGAAACAATTAAAAAATCTTAAAGATTATAATCAAATTATTGTTTACATAATAATTTTGTTTATAAAATATTCATGAAAGGAGGATATGACAATGAAAAAAACATTAGGAAAGAAAAATTCAGTAAGTAATGGTACAGTAATGTCCTTTGCTTGCAACTGCATGTCTGTTTGCGGTATTGGTTGCTCATGTGGCACTACAGACGCATATACCACGCAGGTCCAGAATTTGGCAAAGGTCGTATCTAGTGGAATGCAGATGTCAACATGGTCTTCTATGTAATTTTTTTGAAAGACAGTGAATTGACAGGATACAGCGATAGGATAGCCTATCGCTGTATTTTTAAAAAATATAATTTTGGAGGAAGGATAATGTAATGCAAAAAAATGATTTTTTTATTCATACATTTAGAACATTAAACTCATGTTATTTGTATGATGTTAATATAAATTCTATAATTAGAATAAATGAATCCACCTATAATATATTGAAAAATGAGCAAGAGATTCCAAATGGAGATATAAGAATTAGCAAATTGAAGGAACGTGGTTTTTTGCAACCAATAGATAGAAACTTCCAGATTGAGCATCCTTTAACAGATAAAGTGGAAAGCTATATACAAAACAATTTATCTCTTTTAATATTGCAGGTTACACAAAATTGTAATCTGAGGTGTAAATATTGTGTTTATTCGGGTAGCTATGTTAATCGTGTTCATACAAATAAACGCATGAATTTTGAAACAGCAAAACAAGCGGTGGATTTTTACTACAATCATAGCAAAAATATTGATATTGCTTCAATAAGTTTCTATGGGGGAGAACCTTTATTAGAATTTGAGCTCATAAGGAATATTGTGGAATATTGTGAAATGAAATTTAGTGGTAAACAATTAAATCTCAATATGACTACTAATGCAACATTATTAACAAATGAGATGATGGATTTTTTACAGGTACATAAAATTAATTTAACAATTAGTTTAGATGGGCCAGAAGAAATACATAATAAAAATCGTGTTTTTGCCGATCATACAAAAGGTACATTTGCAAAGGTTTTAGATAATTTGAACAAATTCCAGCAATTATATCCAGATTATGTAGATACAATTAGCTTCAATGCTGTATTTGACGAAGAAAATAATTTTAAAATAAGTAATGACTTCTTTTCTTCAGATTTTATGAAGAAAGCAGACGTGACATTTACAACGGTCAGTGAACGTGATGCGAAAGAGTATAAAGACATACAAGAAGAATTTGTTATAAACTACAAATACGAGTTGTTTAAAATGTTTTTGTTTTGTATTGGAAGATTGGAGCAAGAAGATGTTTCAAAATTGTTGTCAGCACATATTAATAAGTTAAAACAAAGCGTGCATGAACATTTGAAAAAGCCTTTCATTTCAAATGGAAAAACGTATCCAAGTGGACCATGTATTCCAGGTGTCAATCGCCTATTTGTTACTGTAGATGGAGAATTATTCCCATGTGAAAGAGTTAGTGAAACGAATTATGCATATAAAATAGGTAGTTTGGAAGATGGTTTTTATCTTGATAAAGTTAAAGAACTATTAAACATTGCTCAATATACTAAAACACAGTGCAGTTCATGTTGGGCAATGGGTTATTGTGATGGATGTGCATCAGATATGAGTGACGGAGATAAATTAGTTGCAAAGAAGCGATTAGAGAGGTGCGCATCTATGCGTTTTACGGCAGATGAAATGATGAAGGAATATTGTGTACTAAGAGAGAATGGATACAATTTTGAATAAATGAAAGGAAGAAAATTATGAGAACATTGGTATATCCATATGATGAAGACTTTGAGGCAGTCATTAAGTATGGCGATTTTATTGAGACAATGGAAATAAGAGAGATTTTGTCTCCAGTTGGATGGGGATTACAAAATAAGAAAGTGGGAGAAAATATTCCAATAAAAACAAATATAAATGCTGTTAATTGGGAACGAATTGATGCATTATTGTTAATTGACACAATCAGAACGAATTTACATATAAATGAAATTTTGGAAGTGGTTAAATTATCTGCAAAATTTGTACAAAAGATTATTTTAAATAGGGACATAGATGAAAAATCATATGCATGTATAGAAGATATATGTTCAAATGAAAAAGTAGCATTGATAGATGTTAGGAGACAAACTCAATTACGAGTTTCAGATAATAAACAGTTAAAGTCGATTTATACACCAGTAATAGTTGTTGCGGGTATGGGAGAATGTTGTAATAAGCTGGAAGTTCAAATGTTTATAAAACGATATTTGAATAAATTAGATTATAATGTATGCGTGGTTTCTTCCAGAAAAAATATGGAAATAGTGGGTTTACATTCTTTTCCAACATTCATGTATGGGAATCAAATTGATGAGTCTGAAAAAATTATTGGATTTAATCATTATATAAAGGAGTTGGAAATTGAAGAAAATCCCGATATAATTCTAATTGGAATACCGGGAAGCATTATGCCCATATCTGAAAAACACTCCGAGTTTTTTGGGGTTTTCGCTTTTGAAGTTTTTAATGCAATTAAAAGTGATATGTTATTGTTCTGCATACATAACAATATTTATACTAATGAATATTTTGAAGAATTAAAGAAATTGTGTAAATACCGTTATCAGGCAGATATTGACGCTATTATAATATCGAATCATTCATACGATTCACTTTCGTTGCAAACAGAAGGGACGATCAAATATCTTTCTTTTGACGATGAAGAGGTTGATAGGTATAGAGCCAGCTACCCAGATGATGTTTATAGCAGAGCTATGTATGAAAAACTTGCTGAACATGTGATAGAAACATTATCTGAATACGCAGATTTTCAAGTGATGTAAATAAAAGGATAAATTGGTGAAACAATTGAATGATGAACAAATAGCAATAATTGATAATGGAATAAGTGGGAAAATTGTTGGAATAGATAAAATACAGTCTAAGATTTTTGTAGATGATGACAATAATTGCAAGGAGGATTATGTTGAAATTCAAATTACAGAATTTCAACATGGGACTTTATGTGCATTAATTGTTAAAAAATACAATCCTCACTGTACGTTGAATAGTTTAAGAATTTTAGATAAAGACGGTAATGGAAGGATTGAAAAAATAGAACCTGCATTTGAATGGTGTTATCAGAACAATATAACGATTGTTAATTTAAGTTTTGGAACTACAAACTTTAATGAGTATGAAAAGTTAAGAAATTTGGTTAATAAGTATGTGAATAATGGTTTGATTATTGTGGCGGCAACTGCTAATTCGGGTTTTGTGACATATCCGGCTAGTTTAACAAATGTAATTGGTATAGCAACAACAGATAGCCCTTTAAATTATTTTAAGGATTATATGCAGATGGGAATTGATTCGGTTGTTCCATCTGAACATATTGTTAAGATATGTGACATAGAAACAATAACATCATTAAGTAATAGTTATGCTGCGCCATATATATGTGCTTTGATTGCAAATAAACTAAACAATGACAAAACTCTTGATATAGTAAAATTAAAGAGATATGCAAAAGAGCAAAGCCATATTGAAATGACAGTGGAGGGTTATGAGCCGGATTGGATTTACAGGGCGTATATATCGGGCAGAGGAACTATGAGCAGGGCAGAGTATTATTTTGAAACAGTTACAGGGGCGTATGATGAAATACAGGGGAAAGCAGATACGGTAATAGCCTATTCTATGGCAGAATTAGGAAATTTGGATATAAGAAATAAGAACTTAATATATCTTGGAAATGAGGACATTCATAATATAGATGTTCAAGGATTCATTTGGAGCAGGGAAACAAGGCAACGGCAAATTGAGCATAATTATTATCAGGGAAATGGTCTTGAAGTTCCGGTAGTGATACTGGCAGTGGAAGATGTTATAGATAAGTTCTATGTACTCACAGAACTAAAGAGGGCATTTGCCAATGGCGGTTATAACGCATATACAATAGGAATGGAGCCGGAGAGTGTATTATATGCATTAGAATATATGCCGGAGCCGGTATCAGATATTGATGCTTGGAAAAATTTTATAGAGAGCCAGACTTTTTATAAACAGAGTGATTTGGTCATATGGTGCGTTCCAGTGGAAGAACAAGATAAATATTTGAAAGTATATCCTGATTGTGATGTGCAGATCAGTCTTTGCAATGAGGGAAATATAAATATTATTCAGTTCTCTTTTGAAGGAGAAAAGATTGAGAAAAAAATATCTGGACTGATTGACAGAAAAGATGTTGAGGAAATATATCATATTATAGAAGCGAAACTGACGGAGGAAGAAGATGGATAACAAAGAGGCTGTAAAAAGATTACTTCTGTTACTAGGCAGATACAAAAAAACAATAGTTGTAATTGTCGGCTGTCTGCTTGTTTCTACCGGGTTAAATCTATGTGTTCCGCTGATCAGCAGGCGGATCATGGACGATGGCTTTATTGGTGGAAATAAGAAATTATTGATAGAGCTGGTCTTGGCGTCTATGGTAATCTACACTATAAATTCCCTCATAGATATAGTTAAGGAAAAGAAACGTGTAGATATTTCAGCAAAGATACAATATTTTCTTTCGGAACAGTCTTTTTCACATCTTATGAAGCTGCGGGTAAACTATTTCAATAACACAAATTATGCGGAGACTTTGAATAATATCAACATGGATATTAACCAGATGACATCTATTGCTGACAGCAGTGTTTTTTTCGTAATTACGCAGACGTTTAGCATGACAGGCGGCATAATAGGTTTATTCATAATAGATTTCAGAATGACGGTACTGGTTCTTCTGTTTATACCTATTAAGTGTGTGGTAATGAAATACTTTGCAAAAAAGCAAAAACAGATTATGGACGAGTTCATAAAAAGGAATCAGGAGTACGCTAAATGGTTTGGAGATACCGTTGGAGGGGTACGGGAAGTCAAGCTGTTTAATATCTTGGATAAAAAGCATGAGGAGTTTGAGTTTAATCAGAACAATATTATAGAGAAACAAAAGCAGATGAATATGTTAGGGCAGTGGAATACGATAACAGATAGTATCATGGTACAGTTTCTTTCCACATTATTATACATACTGGGCGCAAATTTAGTGTTTGATATGAAACTTTCAGTAGGCAGTGTGTTCGCTTTCATTACATATAGTGCTTACGTTACCGGACCGATTTCTGCAATCCTAAATATAGGATACCTGTTATCAGGGATTATTCCGTCAACAAAAAGATATTATGCGTTTATGGAATTGGAGGAAGAAACGGATAATGGAAAGAAAACGGATCTATGTCCAAATGATTTGAGATTGCAGAAGGTTTCTTTTGCGTATGAAAGGGATAAGTGCATTTTAAAGAATATTGATATATTATTTGCAAAATGCAGCAAGACAGCTATAATCGGGCGCAATGGTTCGGGAAAGACAACAATCATCAATCTTCTTACGAGAATGTATGAGCCGACAAGCGGTGAAATACTGTTGGGAGCAGAAAATATTTCAGAGCTGCCATTGCCAGAATACCGAAATATGGTATCTGTTGTGAGCCAACAAATCTACTTATTCAATGACACAATAAAGAATAACATCTGTCTGTATAAACAAATAGATGATACAGTGATAGAAGCTGCCTGCAAGGACAGTGGACTTGAAGATTTTATAAACGAGGTTTCCTTAGATCATGTGGTAGGGCAGAATGGGGCAATGCTCTCCGGCGGGCAAAAGCAGAAAATAGCCCTTGCAAGGGCATTGGTGCATGACAAGCCGATTATTTTATTTGATGAAGCTACTTCAAACACAGATGCTTATTCAGAACAGCAAATAAACGGACTGCTTGATACTCGGCTAAAAGACAAAACAGTGATAGTGATAACACATAAGAAAGAAATATTGAGCAAAGTGGATCAGATCGTTGTACTGAAGGAGGGAGTGGTTACAGCTTTAGGGAGATATGATGATTTGATAGGGAAAAGTGATGAACTAAATGTTATGTTGGAAAAAGCAGAATAAGTATAAGAAAATCTTTTCAGAAGCAAGTCTGTCTGTAAAGATTTTTTTTGTGCCGTTTTCTGCAAAAACAATTCATTTTCTGCAAGGGTAATTGTATTTGTTTAAAAGTCTGTTATCATTAAAGAAAAGTCTGAAATTTAAATAAGGGAGGATGATACTATGGCAATAGCAGGAGTAACCGACTATACAAATACATATGCAGCGAATAGAACCAGCTACAATGCAAAAGGAAGTAGTGGATTGAGTGAGACTGCTCAAAGTTATCTGAGTGATTTGAAACAGAAATACTCGGATGTAAATATTACGGTAGCAGATTTTAACAGTGAAAAACAGTCAGATGCCTATATGTTAGGTAGCCGTGGTTATAATAATGTGGCTATTTCAGCTAGTGTTGTGGAGAGGATGGCAACAGATCCGCAGACAGCAGAGAAATATGAAAAAGTAGTTTCAGATATGAGTGGAAATGCAGAACGGATAGAAAAATTTGCACAGGAAAATAATGATGAGATTCTTGGTGCAGGTGTTGTCATTGACAAAAATGGAAAAGTGTCGTATTGGATGGTTGGCAGGAGTAAGGATACGTATGAAAATCCCGGTACTGTGTATAAAGAAAAGGTACAAAAGCAGTTAGAAGAGAAGCGGGCGAAAAGAAAAGAAGAAGAGAAATTGAAAGAAAAGCGAATAATCAAGGCAGAAACAGCAGAAAAGTTGCTGGAAAAGAGGAAAAATGGCAAAGCCATGAGAGCTGATCTGAAAGAAGAACTTTTAGATATTGGGCTTGATGGACATGTTAGAAAAATCACAGAAGAAAAAGGAGTGCAGATGGATATAACTGTTTAATTTGATATGTTGTTTTTCAATGACATAAATATGTAGAGTAGGAGGTGAAATAAATGAAGAAATTAGGAAAGAAGAGAACAGGCAACAATAATACTGTTCAGGCGTATGCATGTGGAGGTGCATTTTGTGTATGCAAAGCATGTGCGGCTGCTTCCGTTGATTCCATGCTCTATAATGGAACAAAAAGCCAGAATGATGGAACATTAATGCTGATCGGCTAGTTTGTATGTCAGGAAGTGGAGTGTACGAGGGACTGTTGAACAAGCAGTCCCTTGTAACATATGGGAGGAATAATGGAAAGTACAATTAAGAAATTAAACTGCCATTTGTTTAGGACTTGTGGAAAATATTATGTGTATGATGTTCCGAAGAATGTCATATTAAAAGTAAATAGAGATACTTATAATGAAATTAAAGAATTAAGCGCAGCGGAGCAGTGTGAGTATAGAGGGAATAATGAAATTATTAAGGAATTGCAGAATGAAGGTTATTTGAGTTCACAGTATATTGAAATGATAGAACATCCCATGACAAGGAATATAGAGAGTGCGTTAGGGAATAGTGTACATATGCTTACACTACAAGTAACACAGAATTGTAATTTACGCTGTAAATATTGTGTATACTCTGGAAGTTATATTAACCGAAAGCATAACAATAAGAGAATGTCCTTTGAAACGGCAAAAAAAGCAATTGACTATTATATTTTACATAGTTCACAAATGCCGAAATTAAGATTTGGATTTTATGGCGGTGAGCCAACTTTAGAGATGGAATTAATTCGCAAATGTGTTTCATATATTAACGGATGCTCATTAGGAAAGCCAGTTGAATACAATTTGACAACAAATGCTACGATTCTTAATAAGGATATTGTTCAGTTTTTTATTGATAATCAGTTCTATTTAACAATAAGTTTGGATGGTTCCAAAAAGATACAGGACAAAAACAGAGTTTATGCAGAATCAGGAAAGGGAACTTTCGACAAGGTTATAGAAAATATCGGTTGGTTGAGAAAAGATTTTCCTGATTTCTTACAGAGGGTTCATTTTAATATGGTTATGGACCCTGTAGATGGATATAGAGATTCCAATGAATTTTTTATGAGAGATGAAAGAGTAAAGGGTATAGAAGTAAATGCTTCACAAAAAAATGATGTTAATTATAAAGAAGAAATAGTAAAAGCACCAGAATATTATATGAATCGTTCTTATGAGCAATTTAAAGTGATTTTCAATTATTATAGAGATATTGAAGAAGATGTTTCTCCATTGGTGAATGGTTATTTGGGTGGAATTAAAAATAATATTGCAGATATGTTAAAAGGAGATGAATCTGGATATAAAATAGGTCATCCAGGTGGTCCCTGTGTTCCAGGGCTGCAAAGGCTATTCGTTAATGCTGATGGAAACTTCTATCCATGTGAAAGAACTAACGAAGATTCAAAGATGATGATTATTGGCGATGTAGAACAGGGAATAGATATAGATAAGGCAAAAACTTTGTTAAATGTTGGCAAGATCTCAGAGAATGTGTGTAAAAAATGTTGGGCATTTCGATTTTGTACTTCGTGTGCGGTTTATGCGGAAGACAGGGATAAATTATCAGTAGAGAAGAGGCTGTCTCGATGTGATTCAATTAGGAGTGCTGTAGAAACAAATTTTAGGGAATATTGCATATTGAAAGAATTGAAAATGGATTTTGAAGAATTGGAGGAAACAGACTGATGAAAAAAGTATTGCTTTTTCCATATAATTATAATTGCTGTGAAATTTTAAGATATAGGGATATGCTTATAGATTACGAAGTAATAGATGTCTTAGCGCCGTCTGGTTGGGGAGTAAATGGGAAAGATGCGGGAATAGTAGATGGTGGAAAGAATATAGGAGTTAATATTCTGGAAACCATAGACTATGGACAGGATTTTCAAGGTGTCATGATAGTTGCTGATTGCACTAATGAGGAAATAGAGCAGGCAGTGTTGATCTATGTAGAGGATGCTATTAGTCATAATAAAGAAATTATTTTTGCAACAGAAGTTAGTGACAAGGTAAAAGAACTGTGTTCTAACAAGCCAGAGCAGATAACTTATTTAATTGATAAACAGCCAACCATTAAGCATAGATGGAAGCTGTTGCAAATAAATACGCCTATTGCTGTAATTGCAGGTTTGAATGAGCTTACCCATAAATTTAAGATACAATTAGAAGTAAATCAATATTTTAGTAAGCAAGGTTATAAAGTAAGTCATGTAGGTTCAAAACAATATGGGGGACTTTTTGGCATACATTCTTTTCCTGATTTTATGTATTCTGATCTAAATGAAACAGAAAAGATATATCGGTTTAATAAATATATAAGGGATATAGAAAAGAAGGAACAGTCAGACATAATAATTGTTGGTGTCCCAGGAGGGATAATGCCATATAACGAAAAATTTCCGGGGCATTTTGGAATAACAATGTTTGAAGTTATGCAGGCTATAAGACCAGATATATTAATAATGAGCTGCTTATATGATAATTACAATGCCGAATATTTTGAAAATTTGTCAACAGGAATTCGTCACAAGTATGGTGTAGATGTGGATGCATTTAATATATCGACTTTTCAGGTTGATATTAACGAGTCAGAACAGAGTAGGGTTCTACAATATTATAAAATAACTCATAATGAGGTAACTACGTTAATTGATTCTTGTAAGGATAGCAGCGTACCAATTTTTAATATAATGAACGGAACCGATGGAGAAAAGATTGCAGAGCTGGTTCTTAATAAGCTGCAAGAATATAGTGAAGCAGAACTGGTATAAGGAGTGGGAAGATGCAAGGAGATATTGAGGAAAAAGTGTTTGAAATATTTAGAAAATACCTATTCCGGGATTTGACACAATGTGAAGATCCTTTTTCAGAAAGTATATTTGGAGAAAAAATTGCATTACTTCCGGCAGAGGCGTATTTTTTGTTGGTGAAAATAGAAGAAGAATTTTCTATTAAATTTTCAAATGATGTTGTAATTGAGAGGAGATTTAATTATTTAAAGGATATTGTTGAAGAGATAGGAAAATGCTTGGAAAAATAAAATTGGAAAATGAAAGATATTTTAGGGCTTTTTTAGATATTGTTAGCAATGTCTGGAAAAGCCCTATTCCGTTTTCTGCAAAAACAGTTCATTTTCTGCAAAGCTAATGTTATGACTGCAAATATTTGATATGATATAGACTACTGTGCGGCATAATTTTTTCAAGCTAATACAAAGCCTGAACAGGCTTAATCTTGTTGTGCAAATGAATGATACTATGCAATTAACAACAAGATTATTAGTGTACACCTGATAACAAATAAACGTTGTTGGGTGTATTTTTTTCTTAATTTTTGATGATTAGATTTTTACATAGATTGTTCTTTAAGGGATATATGCGCTGTCTGATACAGTACAATATACTCCTGAAAAGTAAATACGGCAGCTTACGAGTACACAAATCGACATGGCAGGTCGGTGCGGTGTACTCTTTTTTTTGCTACTGTCGAAAAATGCTGATACATCAGGATATATACATTCGACTGTCGAAAAGAGGACCTCCGTCTGATTCTTCATTTCAACAAAATAGAAAGAATGGAGAATTAGAAAATGAAGGATATAAAATATATTATTGCCGATAACGTGAAATTATACCGGAAAAAGCAGAATTTAACCCAATTTGAACTGGCAGAGAAAGCGGAGCTTTCAGTTGATTCTATCAAACGGATCGAACATGGGAGCAGAACAATGTCGTTAGAAAACTTCATGAGAATTGCAGATGCATTGGCTGTCCCTCTTTCATATCTCTTATATGAAAATCTCAATGAAATTCCCATAACAGAACGTATTCTAAATATCTTAAACAGTAAGAGTGTAAATCAGCAGGAATATTTAGTACATATGCTTGAGGAAATGTCTCTAGGATTGGACAAGCTCTTATAGCATATACAAGAAAGACGAAAAAGGTGTATAGGGGATTCTATGCGCCTTTTTTTGGTAAAGAACATTGTAGTATGCAGATTTATAAGAGCAGTTAAAATATTTCCAGTTTTTACTAAAAAGTGAAACCAAATTCTTGCAGATGCCGTATTGATAAAAAATTTGAGCAGATAGGATTTGGAGGAATGGACGAAAAGAGCATACTAAAGAGGTTACGGAACAGGGATGAAAAAGCATTTGAAGAAATAATTGATTTGTATAGCGCTTATATCACTGCCATTGTCAGAAACCTATTAAGCTCAAAAGGAACAAGAGAAGATGTGGAGGAGGTGGTCGCAGACACGTTTATCTCACTGTGGAATACAGTTGAAAGGATCAATTATGAAGAATACAGCAGCATTAAGGCATACATAGCAGTTATCGCAAGGAACAAGGCGAAGGACTGGCTGAGAAATACCAAAGTGCAGAATTTACAGTTAATGGATGATATTCTGATAATTGATAACAGCGTGGAACAGCTAATAGTCCAAAGAGAACAGCAGAGGATCATAGCAAGAATTTTAGAACAGTTGAAGCCGTTAGACTGGAAGATTTTTGTGGCGTATTACTACCAGTACAAAAAAGTAAATGAGATTGCGCAGGAGCTTCAGATGAATCCCCAGACGGTAAAAACCAGACTGCGGCGTGGAAGAGAGGTGCTTAAAAAATTTCTGATTAAAGAGGGATATGGAAGCAATGCAGATTAGGATTAGTGATATGCTTGATAATGCTTCGGAGTTGATTGAAGAAAACGGGGAAGTCAGGAATACAACCAACAATGACAGGATCAAGAAAATGGTATTTTCAGAGATTGACTGTACACCAAAAAATATTGTGAAAAAGAAAGGGGAAAGGAACATGAGAAAAAAGATATTGAAGATTATGAAATGGGCAGGTTTGATTTTATTGGGAGCTGCTGCAGCACTGATGATTTGGAATTTTATCTGCAAGCAGGCAGAGCAGTCCAAAATACAAGCTGCATATGGAACGGTTGTTGAAGTGAATGGGCATAATATGGTGGTGGATATAAAGGGAGAGGACAACGAAACAACAATCATATTGCTGCCCGGTTGGGGATCGTCCTCGCCTGTTTTGGAATTTCTACCGCTGGCGGAAGAATTGTCAAAGGATTTCAGGGTTATAACCATAGAGCCGTTTGGATATGGGCTTTCCGACAGGGTTGGAACAGAACGTGAGATTAGTGTTGTGGTGGAAGAACTGCATGAGTGTACCCAAAGGTTAGGCTGTGATCAGTATTATTTAATGCCTCACTCGCTTTCCGGGCTGTATTCCCTGTACTGGGCAAATGCCTATCCGCAGGAAGTAAAGGGCTTTATAGGGATTGATCCGTCTGTTCCCAAACAATCCGATGAAGAGCCGCTCCCGATCAGCATGGCAGCATTGAATAAATTATCAGCGTATTTCCAGAAAGCAGTAAATGTTTTAGGCATTACCAGACTGCGTTCTATCGGGCATCCCGAAAATGCTATTTATGCCGATACTGTTTATCCATATTCAGATAAGGAGCTGGAAGTATTCCGCATTTTGTCTATGGATTACGCATACAGCAAAGATATTATGAATGAAATAAAGCATATGGAAGGTAGTCTGGAGTCTGTAAGAGATATGAAATTCCCTGAAACAGTTCCGGTATTACAGTTTGTTTCAGGGGAAAACTGCGAGCTACTAGAAACATGGGAAACATTGCATAGGGAGGTCATTACAGAAACGGATATGAGTGAGGTGTTGCGACTGGAGGGTGGACATTATCTGCATTTTGAAAGGAAACAGGAACTTATTGAAAAAGTAAGGGAATGGGTGCGAAAGGTGGAAGAAAGCTTGTAGTTTTTACCTTTTTCTGCAATATAAAGCCTTTTTCTGCGAAGATAATGTTGCCGAAATATATTTTTGCTATTATAAATGTGAGTGCAAAAAATGTGCATATAGGTTTTCACAGTGGTTAGACTGTTTCTATAAATTCAATAAGTTTTTAAAATTCATATTTGCGGGAAATGTGGTTTGCACGTTTTCCTGCATTGGACGAAGGAGAGTGTATGATGGATAAATATAAAGGACTGATAAGTATTTTTTCGGATGTCCTCGAAAAATCAAAGGATTACCATATTGCGTATATCTATCAGGTGGGTTATGTGTCCCTGGTCGGTTTATTGGGCAAAGAGGAAGGGCAGAACCTATCAATGATAGTTGATGAAATATTTTCTTCGCCGGAGGTTATGGCGGAAAGTCTGCTTCGGAACTGGCGTTGGCAGTGGTTTTATGAAAACAGAGAACTGCTCCCAAGAAAAGATTATGATGATATTTGCAGGCTTGATGATGAAGTGCCGGACAGCCTGCGGGAGCAGTATAACCGGGAGATTCTAAGCTGGCAGGATAAAATACAGGCTATATTGCAAAGAGAAAGCTAAGCCTGTCTGTATATCAGACGTCCGATGAGGGAAGTAGCAGAGATAAAGACAAATACGATTGTTTGAAGTAGCATATATCTTGTGTTTTGCATAAAAATGAAAAATAGAGCCAATAAAAAGCTGATAAACATCGTAAAATAGGTTCTCTTAATGAATGTGCTGTTTTCTTGTGCATCTACTTCCCGATTTGGATGGTCAACCGGACCGATGAACAGGATCAGTATGGCAGTAAACAGATACAGTGTAAAAGAGATCGGAATGGGAACTGTTAAATATTTTACTGCCATCAGCGAAGTTGTGAGTATCAGGCAGGAGCCTATAAAACAGGCAAAATATGTTTTCATGTGCAAGCCGCCGCCGTAGGAGCGCATGGGGATAAAAAGCAGGAAAAAGAAAAGGCACTCAGGCAGCATACCAAGAAACAGGGCTATTATAATGCTGCATATGGTACTCACAGACAGTTCTAAAAAGCACTGGAAACCGTACTTGTAGATCTCCGTCATTTCCTCGGTAATAATTTCTTTTTCACATATATAATCTGCTAATCTTTTTGCTAAATGTTCCATGACAGCTCCTTAAAAAATATGAAATCAATCATTTGTTATCCGGCTTTCTCCGAATGTGAACCATACATGACCACAATGACCTGAAATAGATTGTCATTGTCCGTTATATCCATTTGCCCATGATAATTTACAACAGCATGGTTTATGGATGAAAGCCCAAGACCGTGATATATGTTGTCGTTTTTGGTGGTTAGATAGTGACCGATATTATCTTTTTTCCGCTTTGCCTGATAGTTGTTTTTTATGCATAGCTGAAAAATGTCTTTGGCATAAGAAATATCAAGGCATATAAAACCTTTTCCGTCTGTAATATCCCGGCAGGCTTCCAGAGCATTTTCCAGTAGGTTTCCTAAAATTATAGCTAAATGCCCGCTTTCAAATGGAAGGGATGCGGGTACAAGAACATTGACATCAAACTGTATGTTATCTTTTTGCGCTGCGGCATATGCATTATTGATTAAGGAATCTATAACGATATTACCGCTGCGGGAAACTTCCTCCGGGAGACTTCCGGCGCCAATATCTAACATTCGCAGTATGTATTCCTCTGCATCACTGATCTGCCCTGTCTGAACCATTCCAAGAAGCCCAGAAAGATGATTTTTCAAATCATGCCGGATTCTGCGGATTTCAAGATAGAGGCTTTCACGTTCTTCTGCCTGCTGGCTACAAAGCTCCAGTTGCTGCGCATACAGTCGGTTTTGTTCACGCAGTTCAGCGTTTCGGCTGATCCAGTCGTAGACCTCAAAGATAATATAGTTTACAACAAGCAGCAGGAAACTCGCTGTGGCGGAGAATATCATATACTCACTATGGGTAGCCGCAATAAGAAATATATGGTGCATCACATAAATGCTGCTGACTGGTATCAGTAAAATGCTCAAAAAGTAAAGCAGGGGAATTTCGGAATAGTGCTTATCCTTGATGCAGTGGCTTATGATGACGGATAACAGCAGCATACATATTTTAGATATGAAACTTCCGGCATCCTGAAGCGTTCTGGAATCAAAACCGACAAATGTTAGTATCATCATGACAATGACTTCCACTAACATCCATACTGTGCATATCAATAAAGAAAATATGCAGCGCTGCTTAAGGCTTCTCTTACGAGTAGCCGAGCTGATCATAAATATCAGCAGTACGTTCCCAACCAATAACAGATGGGGTGGGAACACGGAATTGATATTGCCTACGAGCAGAAAAACATAATATAAGCCCCACTCTATGTAACCCTTCAAATTCCTGATTTCTGGTCCCCAAAATACATTCATATATTTCCGTATGATAAGGAGATGGAGCAGAGACAGGAACAGTTCGGATATTATCGTTAAATATTCAGTCATTCTTCTATGACCGCCTTTCCACCTGCAATTTTACAAAGCTGCTGGCGCACTTCCTTTTGCCGATCCTCGCTGATTTTCAATTCCATTTCCTTCCCCATGTAGCTGATAGTAATATTGAAAAAGTTCATCTTCTTAACATAGTCGTAATTTACCAAAAAGGACTGGTGTATGCGCAGAAAATATTGCCTGCTTGCTGCCAGTTCCTTTTCTACATTATTGAGCTTTCCATAAAAGTGTTCATCAGTGCCGTCTTTCAGGTGGATATAGACGATTCTGTTGTTGCTTTCAAAATAAACGATGTCTCTTACAGACACTTTCCGTATTTCCTTGTTGAATGTAAATTGATAGAATACTTCCGTCTCATTGATGCGCTTACAGGATTCCTTAAAATAGCGGGCGAACTGGACAGGATTTAAAGGTTTTGATAGAAAGCGGAACGGTTCCACTTCAAACAGTTCCTTTAAATATTTGTCATAACCTGATACATAAATCAGCAGTACCGTCCGGTCTATCTCACGGATGTGCCTTGCAGCCGTTATTCCGTCTACCTGCTTCATTTCGATGTCAATGAATATAAGTTGATAATGCTCGCCGTCCTGAATGCTTTTTAAAAGGGTTTTACCGTCAGAAAATACTTCGGTTTCTACACGGATACCCAACTTCTGGCTTTCCTGAAATACCAGAGCTTCAATTTCCCCGGTAAATTTTGAATCATCATCACATATTGCTATCCTCAGCATTTTTATCCACTTCCTTTGCAGATGCGTCCTCGCTTTCCTTTTGCGCCTGCTCTAAGCGCTCAAGTATGCAGCGGAGTGTCTTTTGGTTAATTTCGGATAATTTCTGATAGCGGCGGACAATATCGTAGCACCTATCCATTTCCTGATTCATGCGGTACTGTCCGTTGTAATCACGTTTTACATCAGAAATTCCAAGTATGTAGTCGGTAGTAACCTCAAAGAAGCCTGCCATTTTAATGAGCGATTCAGAAGGAATATCATAAGCGTGATTTTCCATTCTGCTTACTGCCTGTTGAGTAGTGTGAATTACTTCCGCAAGGGCTTCTTGTGACATGTTCTGGCTCTTGCGTAGTTCACGAATACGATTGTTTACCATATGTACAACTTCCTTTCTATTATTATTTTTACACATGAAGTAGAAATATTCCAACAACATGAGTGAATAGACAAATACGCATATATGAGTAAAAATATAGATATAATATCGGTATGGACACTTTCTAAGGGAAAAATTACAAGCTGTATCGGAATTTCAACATTTAAACGGAATAAGCTGTAGAATAAGGTATACTTTTATTGAAAAAATGAAATTGGAGGTGTATTATATGTCAGGCAATGGAAAGAAAAATATTACAGCTACAATTTTGGAGAAAGTAGCACGTAATTCTGTGAAAGCAGCAGCCGACAGCAGATGTATGTACTGTCTGCATCAGCCCAAGCAGCCGACAGGAATGAAAAAGTTTTCCAAATAAGAAAGTTGCATAAGAAAGAAAATACTGCCATATATGTGATAAAGATTACATATATGGCAGTATTTTTTTGAAAAAGTTTTGTCATCACTGTATGCTTCATAAATGTAAACGAGTTTAAAGAAATTGGAAAATAGATAGGAAAAATGACATACAGAGTCGTTTTTTCAACATTTAGTTTAAAAAGTATGAATAAATATTATATTTTTATTGGAGGAGTGGTCAACACTCCAAAGTTGCTAATATATCAAAAAAAGGAGGAAAAGAAATGCAATTAGCAAAAGTAAAAAGAAAAGTAATGTCGTTTGCTGTAGTAGGTGCGGTTATATTATCCTTGATGATGCCGGGTATGCCAGTCAATGCTGCACAGGAGGTTGCTGTAACAAATGAAACCAGTTTTCTTGGTGAGGAACAGGTTGATGCTATCTGCAAAGCGGTTGTAGAAAACATTGAGGAAAATTATGAAGGAGTGTATGCATTTGATAATTATGACATAACAGTTCATAACCAAACAGAAAAGGGTGATGCATTATATGTGGATGTAGATGTCTTGGTGGACATGACATTGATCCGGAATCCAGAGGACAGCCCATATATGATGGGAATGAAAGCAGCGTTAGATGAGATTGCAGGCGCAGAAGAAAAGGAAATTGCTCAGCAGGAGTATGATGCGTATCTACAAAAGATTATGCCCTATTATAATCTGCCAGTATTAACAGGCTTCTTATATCGTGTATATGTTCCGACCATGATGGTATTGGATTCAGAAAGTGATTTCAGATTTGATATGTATCACAGAATGGATATAACAGATGAAGAAGTTATTTTGTCTGAAGTTTTGGAGGATGAACAGTACACTGAAATTGGAGATAATGAGGATGGTAGAAATTATATTAATGAGGTGTTGATCAGTGCGGCAGCCGAATCGAGCAACAGTTTATATGATGCATCGAGAGCAGTGGCTTATGCAGTGGCTCATGCTAAAGATATACCAGAATACAGCGCAGCAAATAACAATGGAAGTGATTGTGCAAATTTTGTATCCAAATGTATCAATGCAGGCGGGATTCCACAGGATAGAGCTGGGAATTGGTATCAGGGTTCCACAAATTGGATTCGTACAGGATATTACAACAATGGCGGTGTTGTTCCATATCTTACGGGAAAAGGATATTTTAGATCGGTTCCCTCTAGTAGTGCAGCAACAGAGGGGAGTATTATGTATTATAACACGAAGAGCCATGTTGCCATTGTAACGCTGATTGATGGATCGACAATTAAGTATTCGCATCATTCAAATGTACCAAAGGATGCTGTATATTATGTATATAACAGTAAAACCGATGATGTTACATTCTATGTGCCACGATAAAGTATATCATCTATACATAATAAGGGAAACTGTTTGAAAAGACAGTTTCCCTATATGTGTGTCTGGTAAAGTTAATATGAGTGCTGTTATATTCAGGCAATGTTACATATGGAGTAATAGAAATTACAATGAATGTATAGATGTAGCAGCCGCTCTAATTTTCGTCAACAAGAGTTATTTTGTAAGTGGTAGAGAAATTTTAAACGTACAGCCCCCTCCAGCAGTATCAAATAGCTGAATTTTCCCCTCTAGTTTATTGACTAATTCATTTGCAATACTAAGTCCGAGTCCAAAATGTTCTCTTTGGGTACGGGACTTGTCACATTGATAGAAACGGTTAAATATAAAAGGCTTATCCTTGTTGCTGATGCCAATCCCATGATCAATAATTGTAATTACCAATTCATTTCTTTCTACTGATGCGTTTAATGAAATTTCGGATTCAGACGGAGAATATGAAACAGCGTTATCAAGAAAGATACTGATAATCTGGTTTAATCGGTCTGCATCAGAATAAAGTGGTGGAAAGCACTCATCCGGTATATTAAGTTGTAACAGTATATTCTTTTTTCTACAAATCTGTTCAAATTTTGTATATAGGTTTATCAATAATGTATCAATATTGATTTCTTCCATGTGAAAAGACCAGTTTCCGGCATCAATAGATGAGAGCAGGAGCAGATCCCCAATAAGCCGGGACATTCGTGATACCTCTGAATCAATCATTTGTATATGATTTTTAATGGTATCTGGAATATTCGGTACAGATTCAATCATTTCAGCAGAGGAAAGAATTGCTGCCAATGGAGCTTTACATTCATGCGAAACAGCAGCAATAAAGTCTTTCTGACTTTGCATGGCTTGTTCGGTGGGTTTTACAGCTTTTTCAATAAGTATTTTGGAAAGGCAAAAAACGCAAGCAAAGACGCCACACCATATACAAAAATAATATCCAAGTTCTGGTTTTATTATAGTAACAAAGTTGGAACACTCTTTAATTGCTGCAACAGTATATATGTTGTCACGGTCTGTAATAATCAGGCAGTTTACACAATAATAATTTTTTCCATTTATCGCTTTGATTGTATAAACACCGCTTTGCCTGCTATAATAATAGTCCCTCAAACTAGAAGAACTAAAGGTAAAATCTCCTTCTGTGTCAAGTAATGTGGTCAGAAAAGTATCAATAATATCAGTATTGTTTTTTAAATATTCACTTTGGTAGAGAGAATGTCCTGTATTCGATAAAATCTGAAAATACATATCCCTTTGTTCTTCATAAAGGTTTAAACATGTTTGATAATCAGATTCATGTTCTAATTGAAGTACAAGGGTAGTTGCCATTCTATTAAAATAAGCCAACTCTGATTTCCTCTTAGCCTTTATGTTCTCATGAATCATCAGACAAAATACGATAGAAAAGATGAACATGAGTGAACCGATAAGTAAAAAATAAAGATTCCGTTTAAGCCTTTGTATCATGTTTTACCTCCAATATAAATCCAGAACCATAAACAGAGGACAAGACACATTCACTCTCGACGGTGCGGATTCTTTTGCGTAAAAAATAGATATAATTATCTAAATTTTTGGATTCCACGGATGCATCTGTCTCCCAAACTTTTTGTACAAGCTGTTCTCTTGTAAGCAAAATCTCTGGTTTTTCAAGAAAGATATCCATTAAATGAAATTCTGTCGGTGTCAGTACCAAATGATTGTTTTTACATACAAGCTGCCTTTTTGAAATGTCAAGGGAAAGATCATGGTAAGAAATGCAGCTTTGTTCGGCAAGAATAGCTGGTCTGCGGGTTAATGCTCTGATTCGTGCAGATAATTCACTGATATGGAAAGGCTTTGTAAGATAATCATCGGCACCGTTGTCTAAGCCTTCAATTTTATCCTGCAATTCTGACATCCCGGTTATTATGATGATGGGAATTTGCATTTTTTTATTTCGCATTGCTTTTATAATAGCCAGACCGTCTATAACCGGGAGCATACGGTCAATAACAGCTAGATCATAACCGTTGTTTCTATCTAATGCAAGTAAGAGACCTTCTTCTCCGTCATTGCAGGCATCAACAATGTATCCTTCTTTTGTAAGCTGTTGTTTCATATTATCGCAAAGGTATTTGTCATCTTCTAATAATAAAATTTTCATATTGATCTCCAATCTATTTGATATATGTACTAAGTATAGCAAAAAAAATCCTAAAAATCTTCTAAAAAAGTCTTAATATTCGATGGTGAAATAGAAGATTTTTAGGATAGTTGGATGCTATTCTTTAAACAGGCGAAAAAAAGCCAAATAAAAGAAAAGAGGTATAGAAGATGAAAAAAAAGATGTTAAAAACAGCAGGAGTTTTATGTTTATGCATGGTATTGTGCATAAGTATGGTGGGATGTTCGGGAAAGGAAAACGATCAATCAAATACACCAGATGTACATACGATTAAAGATGGTGGCAGTAATGACAACGTTGAAACGAGTGGAGCAAAAGATGATAGTGAAGAAAACAACAGCAATGGTATAGCGGGCAATTATGAAGATACTGGTAATAACAGTACAGAAAGCAGCAGTGAAATGTCAGATGATAGCAAAGAGGAAGGAGTATTCTATGATGGGGCTAATTTAAGTGGGAGGGTTGTTGACTTTTCAGATACGGGATGCACCATAACGCCTCGGACGCTGATCATAAATGAGGATGGTTCAATGGAGGGAGGTATTGCAGCTCCGGGATATGAATCGGAAGAAACTAACATTCATATAACTTATGCGGAGGATGTTGTTTTTCAGGTTATATATTTCAGTATGGGATCGCAGACAGAAATTTCGAGAGAGGACACTGACAAAAATAGTGTCAAGAAAGAAACAGATGTCAATATATTCGGCACTTGTCAGGATGATAAAAATTGGATTGCTGATAAGGTTGTAATCACAAGATGGCAGTAGGAGGTTAAGATGGATTGTTTGACAAGAGCGCTCTGCTATATTCGGAGAAAAAAGATGAAATCTGTCTTATTGCTGTTACTGTTTCTTGTTATTAACTGCATGGTTTTAGGTGCATTGGGAATACGGAAATTGACTCTGGAACTGGAAAGAGAACTCCGAAAAAATGCAGAAAGTAAAATCACATTGGAAAGCATGGATGTAAACTGCCCTTTTGGGGAAAAGGATATGCAGACAATAGAAAATATCCCCGATGTAAACTGGATCAACCGCATATCGGAGATACAGGTTATTTCCACAACCTGTATCCCGTTTTCGGGCAGTGAAGGTTCTGAAACTGTGTTTACTGTTCATGGGTACGACAAACTGGAAAATGACAGTCCGTTTGCGGATAAAGTATATCGGCTTACGGATGGGCGCTATCCGCAGGAAAGCGAAGATATTGTAATCAACCAGTTTTTGGCAGAGCATAACGGAATTCAGACGGGTGATAAAATCGTATTTGAAGCGGTGGATGGAAAGAAACGGGAATCGGTTGTTGCCGGATTGTTCCTGTCCGGAACAGAACGCAGCCAGACAGAAAATGTGCAGGTAGTGAACCGTATTGAAAACCAGATTTATGGAACGGCAGATTTTGTAAACAGTCTGTCCGATGTAAACAGTTTTGTAAAGGCGGCAGTATATGTGAATGATCCGGTGCGGCTAACAGATACCAAGGAAATGTTGGAAAAAATGTATTGGGACGGGGTGGCTATTGGGATGACGGACAACACCTACCAAAAGCTGAAGATGATGATTGGACAGACAGGGAGAATCACGTTTTTAATCTTTATTTTAACTGTAGCTGCAGGCAGTATCGTAACTGGTCTTTTGCTTGCAATGTGGATGCGGAACCGAAAAACGGAGATTGCCGTTTTTATCAGTCTTGGCATATCAAAAATGAATATTTTATTGCAGATGATACTGGAAGGAATGTTTATTTATTTTGTTGCATTTGCCAGCGCAATAATTGTAACAAAACTCTTATTGCCACAAATCAGTAACGGTCTGGCTATCATGCAGGGGAACAGTATGACACCGGAATTATCATTAGGCTGGATGCTGCTGGTCTTATGTATCGGGTTGGTCGGCGTCGTGATACTGACGGGAATTGCTATTTTCCCATGTGTAAAAAAACCTGTTAAGGAAATTTTATCAGAAATGGAGGGATAATATGGGCATCTTAGGGTTAAGCATACGCTGTCTGGTCAGAAAGCGGGCAAAGACAATCCTGCTTTTCAGTATTGTGTTTGTAACATCCTGTCTGATTTATGCCGGATGGGCGTGCAAATCAGCAAATGTACAGACGCAGACAGAAGGGAAACAGGCGCTTGGAGCATCTTTTCGGATGGAAGAAAATGAAGCAAACAGGCGTGACAGGACGGCTGCGGCAATAGAAAAATTGGGAGGGCAGAATGGAAGCGTGGATGGATCGCACATAGAGCAGCTTGAATCTGGGGACTGGATGATATGGCATGACAACTCTTTTGAAACCCTTCAGATGGAGGATATTGAAACGCTTGCAGGGCAGGAAGGGATTGCGGAATATAATATTACCACAGCAAACATCGTTGTCAATCCTGTGAATTTTATGCGGATTGAAGATCCGGATGTAGACCAGAATTCAGACCTGTTGGGCGTGTCACTGCGGGGGAATATGGAAATGCGGCTGGATTTTGACGTGCAGAACGGGAACATAGAAGTAAACGAGGGACGTATGATTACATCGAACGATAAAGATGTATGCGTCATATCAAGGGAGCTGGCGGAATTAAACGGGTTGACGGTTGGGGATAAACTGGAATTTAATAACTGTAAGGAGCGTGAGACATCTAAAGTTTATAGCGCCCAGATAGTCGGAATTTATGATACGGTTCATAAAATGACTCCAATCATGTATGGGGACAGTTATAGAAGCGAGAATATCATCATGACAGATCTGCGTTTTCCTGAGAAACCGGATGGATGTGAGGGAGATCCATTATATCAGTATGCGACATTCTGGGTAGAAAATGTGGATGAGTATGAAACGGTAAAGGAGCAGATCAAAAAGGCTGACATTGACTGGAAACGCTATGATTTTATTGATAATACCGGGATGAGCGATACGATGGCGGAAAATTTTGGTGATCTGGATGAAATGAGTACCATGATACTTATTTTAGTCGCTGTTTCAGGCGCAGTCATTATTTTTCTTGTATTTCTTTTTTGGCTGAAAGGCAGGGTACATGAAATTGGCGTATTTTTGGCAATCGGAAAAAGTAAGGGTGCAATTATAGCTCAGATGATAGTGGAAGGAATCTTGATAGGGTGCATTTCTTTTATGTTGGCAACTATATGTGCGCCTGCCCTGTCAAAAAGTATTGCAGATTATTTGGTAGGTTATCAGGTGCAGCAGCAGGAAGAACAGAAGAAAGCAGAAGAAGGCATGACGGGAAGTGCAGGAGCGATAGAGTATGAAACAGAGGTTGTGGGAGTTGAAACCGAAGTGACAGGAAAAATAATACTGCTATCTGCAAGTTCCATACTGGGAGTAATTTTGGTTGCGGTTTTATCGTCCTGCATGTTTGTGGTGGCACAGAAACCAAAAGAAATTTTAAGTAAGATGAGCTAAAGGAGGCTGTATGTTAGAGTTAAAGAATGTTTCATATTATTATAAATCACAGATGGATAAGACGATTCTGGATCATATTTCCTATGAATTTAAGAAAGGAGTCATGTATGCTATTTTAGGTTCCAGTGGTTCGGGAAAAACGACACTGTTATCTTTACTGGCGGGATTGGATGTACCGATTGATGGAACTATCTTTGTTGCGGGAGAGGATATTTTGCATAAAGGATTAAACGCACATAGAAGGGATAATATTTCTCTGGTTTTTCAAAACTATAATCTGATTGACTATTTGACACCCGTTGAAAATGTAAGGCTTGGAGGGAAAGCTGATGCGGAAGAATTGCTGGCACAGATGGGCATTGATGAAGCACAGAGGAAAAGAAATGTGATGCAGTTATCCGGTGGGCAGCAGCAGAGGGTAGCCATTGCAAGGGCATTGGCGAGCAAAGCGCCCATTCTGTTAGCTGATGAACCAACGGGAAATCTGGACGAGGATACTGCAAACGAGATTATAGCTATTTTTCAGAAGTTGGCTCATGAACAGAAGAAATGTGTGGTTGTAGTTACCCACAGCAGGGAACTGGCAGAGCAGGCGGATGTTGTCCTGCGGTTAAAGAAAGGGAAAATCGCAGACAACACAGATAGCGGAGAAAAATAGATACGATTGTGAGGAACATGGATGGTATCAGGTGGCAGAAATGACAGGATGAACAGGCAGCAGATGGAGAGCAGAAGAAAAAAACAGCAGATAAGGTGGATATCACTATTAGTCAGAGTGGCGGTTTTGGTTGTAATTGTGTTTTGTATTAGAAATATCTATGCCCGTCTGGAAGAAATGCAGATGGAATTGGAGCGGCTGGAGATACAGCAATATGGGATGGTACAGACCAACGCAGATGCGCAGCCACCAGATAAATTGAATGATGTAGATTATGTTGACAGTCTTGACGCATGGGAAGTTGGCAAGCCTACAGAACGCACGGAAGCGGAAGTCCTGCAGCGGCTAGGTGAGTTGGGGCAGGTAAGTTCCTTGATAGAAGGGATTTATCAAAATCATTCCCAGTATCCGAAGGAGCTGCTTGCGGCATTGGCAAATAATCCGGAAATGGCAGATTTTGTCTCCGGGTATCCTGATCGGAATGGAATGACAGGGGGAATTACTGCATCTGAAAAAGAGCAGGAATTTCCACTGTTTCTCCAATGGGACAGGCGCTGGGGGTATGAATCCTATGGGGATAGCTGTATCGGACTGGCAGGTTGCGGACCAACGTGTCTGTCTATGGTATTATTCTATCTGACCGGGGATGAAACGCATACTCCCGACAAAATCGCTGCATACAGTATGGAAAATGGATATTATGTGGAAGGAACCGGCACATCATGGGGTTTGATGGAGGATGTGCCAAAGCTGTATGGCATTAAAGTCTCATCCGTAAGCTCCACTGTAAATAATATGAGAGCAGTGCTTGATAATGGCGGAATCATTATATGTGCTATGGGAAAAGGGGATTTCACAACATCTGGTCACTATATTGTCATATATGGATATGATAACGAGGGATTTATGGTAAATGATCCTAACTGTGCGGCAAGGAGTGGCAGGAGATGGACTTTCAGCGAGATTGAAAATCAGATTAAAAGTATTTGGGTATATGATAAAGAGAAATAAGCCTTGAGTTGAATAGAATAAGAAGCAATAAGGGAAAAAGCCTTCAAAGACCAACCGCCGCTATGGGAAAAACGCCTCATATGCGGCGGTCTGCCATTTCTCCTGCACTTATCCACATAGCGGGCTTTCCAATTACATTACTGTGAATTGCGGTGCAATGTTGACAACACGTCTTTAAGCAGGCAGACTATATTTTGATATTAAAGAAAGGTACATTCAAGGAATAAGAATTAAACAAAAACAGTATGAACCAGCTAGATTTGGATGGGTTCAAGCTGTTTTTATTTGTTTTAAGTAATTAAATATAGTAGGAATATTATTGTATGAATCCTTTAATAACCTAAATTCCACAAAAAATTATAACTAGTATACTGACACATTTACTTTCGGCCAAATGACGCAGAATGGATTTTTACTCTGCAAGGCGGCAGAATGAGGCGATGCGGTGGCTACGGCGATTGACGACAACGCAGTAGATGGAAATATTTATAAGGGGTTGAAGTCATTGTTATAATTCGATGTGGAATTTGGATTAATAAGTAAAGGGAAAAATGACATATACCTTCGGAATAATTACGAGCATCGAAAATGTTGTCAAATCTTGTATATAATAATCTCATCAAGTTCAGAAAGGGATGAGGTAAAGTAAATGGATAGAAATAATGACATTATCAGTAAATTTCATAAATTAGTTCCAGATGAAAATTACGGTCGGTTGGGTACTACATTTGAAACAGAAAGTCGAAAATATTTCTTTGATACAGGCACAGGAAAAGTGTTTGAATGTGATGAAGATGAATATAAAGTTCTGTCTTATCTTTTCAAATATAATAAGCTCGCATCTGAGACGGATCTGGATGATTTAGGAAAGAGTGTCTTTGAGGTATATGAGGGCATATTGGAACTTTCTGAAAAAGAGCATATTTTGCAGGCTCCAAAATATAAGGAATTTGTGCAAGTATCAGATGAAAGACTTAAAAACCTTGTGGGGCAGAATTTGCAGCAGGTGATTTTAGAATTAACCGAAAAGTGCAATTTGAGATGTAAATATTGTGTTTATCATGAATACAACCCGGCGTACAGAAATTTTGAAACTAGGGATATGGAATGGGATACGGCGAAAAGGGCAATAGATTATACTTGTTCCCATAGTGGAGAGAAAGTAGCTGTTACTTTTTATGGCGGTGAACCATTAGTGAAGTTTGAATTAATGAAAAAGTGTATAGAATATAGCCGTTCCATTATGGGCGATAGAGAATTATCATTTTCATTTTCTACAAACCTCACATTAATGACAAGAGAAATTGCTAAATATATAGCTTCTGTTGATGGGTGTAGTGTTTTATGCAGCTTGGATGGTCCAAAGGTTATTCATGATTCATACAGAGTCAAAGTAGATGGGACAGGTTCATTTGAACAAGCAATCAGAGGCTTGCGGTATTTAGTGGAAGAAATGGGTGAAGCTGCAAAAGAAAGGATTATTATAAACACGGTTGTTTGCCCGCCTTATTCTAAAGAAAAATTGGACATGATCCAAAAGTTTTTTGACGATTTAGATTGGTTGCCAAAAGAACTGGATAAAAAATGTGATTATGTTGAAGGCGGAACATTACGGGATGAGGATATTGCCGTTGACTTTTTAGATAAAAAAGACATAACTGATAGATATCAGACAAGGGAACTGGATTCAATAAAATCATGGGCATTGGACAATGTATTAAGTGGCAGCGATCAAAAAGGATATGCAGAAGGGCTTCACACATCTAATTTAGTAAAAATACATAATAGGACGCTGACGGATATTCCGCAGACAAGGTTATGGAGAAATGGATGTTGCATTCCCGGAAATCGAAGAATATATGTTCAGGTAGATGGAAATTTCCTTGTCTGTGAAAAAGTTGGAAATTCGCCAAGCATTGGAAATGTATTTACAGGGATAGATATTGATAGAGTAAAAAAGTTTTATTTGCAGGAGTATGATGAACAGTCTATTGATAAATGCAGTAACTGTTGGGCGGTAAATCTTTGCGGTATATGTTATGCTACATGCTATTGCGAAAATGGATTAGATATCTCTGTAAAAAATAATGCTTGCGATTATCATAGAGAACATGCAAAGGGAGAATTAATGGCATATTATCAACTTTTGGAGGAAAAGCCGGAAGTAATTGAGAAAATAAAAGATATTCCGATTATTTAAAGGTTTAAACACATCTGTGTTTAAATAAATAACAAGCATTTACTTAGTAAATGTGTGCTGAAGGAGGTGAGAATATGAAATTAGTTAATCCTATGGGAAGACAGGCGGAAACAGGTGCGAACTACGATGGGAATGTGGCTCGTGGAGGTTGTGTATGCTCAGGTACAGTTGAGATCGCCAATTCGCATGATCAGGGACCTTCTATCTGTAATCCGTACTGTGCTGGCGGTACTGTTAACCACAACGCCAATGAGGAGCTTGCTAAAAAGAAGTAACCGCACATGAGGGGTGCCATCTTGCTGATTTCAGTAGGATGGCATTTCCTTTATATATAAAAATAGAACAATCGGTATTTATTAATGGTGAATCCAATGAAAGAAATAGAAGAATTTATAATAAAGAATGATAGCAGATTTTATATCTATAATCTGGAAATGCTTAAGAATCAAGTCAGCATAGCATTAGTTATTAAGTGTGGCTCTATGAGGGAAAAAGAAGATCAAAGAGGATTCAGTCACTTATTGGAACACATGAATATTAGTTTTGATAAGTATTTTTATAATGGAAAAATAAAATGTTTGGGCTATACGGATTATTTTTATACATATTATTTATTTTGCACAGATAAATCATACCTTCCGGAGTGTATGGAGCGAGTAAATGAAATTATTTCTGGTATATACATTACAGATGAAATTATGAAAAAAATTAAACCAGATGTCATTGAAGAATACTATAAAATAATAATGGATGAAAGTAATAATGAATACAGGTATTTATTAGAAGGAACAGAATATTCAAAGCATCTTGCTATTGGAGATATTAATGTAATTAAGGAATGTCAATATAGTGAACTTGTAAAGTTTTATAAAAAATATTATATTTCCGGTAATATAGATATAATTTTCATGGGAAATAGAGAATTTGTTGAAGAATATGTTCCTCAAAATTGCAAACAAAGCAGACCAAGAGAGTTAATTTGTAGGCAGAAATATTGTATTCGAGATTTTGAATGGAAAAAGTTAGGAAACAAAAAAATAGTTAAAATATATTACCTAAAAAGATGCAGCAATAAAGACAAAAGAGAATTATTGTATGATGGCATCTTTCTGTCGTTAATAAAAAAAGTGATTTATGATGTTTATGGAGAAGAAAATATTGAGGTGGGAAAAATAGTTCTTTCAAATTTAGAAGAATTTATATACATAGATGCAAAAAAAATGTTATTAAGAAATTTTTCAGAAGTAAAAAAATTTTTGGAAAATATAGTTTTCATAGTAGATGAGAATTATATTATAAGTTTCATATCGGAATATAAAATGTCATATTTTAACATGTTAAGTGGCGGATATGGTATTAATACGGTTCATGAAATGAGACAATGCATTAATAGTTTGATTTTTGATGGTGAAATAATTGGAAGTAGAGAATTGATCAATATCATGCAACAAGGATTTGAAGATTTAGAAATAAGTAAAATAGCAGATATGGTTAGCAAATTGATAAATAATGATGAGAGTTTTTTCTTATATAAAATTATTGAACAATAATGCAAGTATTAAAGGTTAAGTAGCGGAATGGAGATTTATATGATAAAAAATATTAAAAATATGGTAGATGTCTTTATTAATGTTTTCAAACTTTTGTGGAAAAGTTCGAGATTTTATTTTATAGGTATGTTAATAGTTAATATTTTTTCTGGATTAACTTTGTCACTGAATATGATAATTTGGAAAAACATCATTAATACTATTCAGAAAGCATTTGAAACAGGTTCAACAAAATTAGCATTGTATTGGTTAATTGGATTTATGTTTTTAGAATTTTTTCAGAATATAATGGATGAGGCAAATCAATATTTTAAGAATATTTTAGCAAGTTGTACAAATAAGTATATAACGAAAGCAATCCTTGAAAAAACAAAAGAAATAAGCATGACTCATTATGCAGAGGCATCAATGCATGACAAAATAAAAAAGGCAAGTGAAGAATCTGTTGGAAGGACAATGAATTTGCTTTATTCTACAGGATTACTAATCAAAGGAATTAGCGTTTTTATATCTACAGCCATTATTTTGGTTAGATTCAATCCTCCAACTATGATTATATGCTTAGTTACAAGTATACCAATGCTATTAATTAGTATGAAAATTGCAATTAAGCAATTTGCAATATACAATGAAAGATTTGAAAATATTAGATTTATCGAATATATAAAGGCACTATTGACAAAGCATGAAAATGTTAAAGAAATAAAAATTTATGGTGTTACAGATTTTTTTATTGAGTACATAGATAAATTGTACAAAAGATATATACATGAAGATAAAAAAATACGAAAAAAATTTTCCTTTAACTCTATGGGTGCCAAATTTGCAGAAAATATAGTTGTTTACATTATCAAAGCAATGGTATGTATAAAAGTTATTATATTGAAAATCTCCATTGGTGATCTGACATTATACATTAGTGCAATTGATAATTTTAAAAGTGCAATAGCCAATATATTATCTGTTATAACGACTATATATGAAGATGGATTATATGTTAATAATTTTTTTGAACTGATTAGTCTGGAAGAAGAAAAAAGTTCCAAAAGAGAACTTTTCTTTAATGGAAAGTTTGAAAGAATTATATTTTCTAATGTATGGTTTAAGTATCCAGGAGCTAGTGATTATATTTTGAAAGGTGTTAATCTGGAAATAGAAAGTGGAAATACATATGCAATTGTCGGATTGAATGGTTCTGGGAAAACAACCATTCTAAAATTGTTATTACGTTTATATTTACCAAATAAAGGACATATTTATATTGATAATAAGGATATAGCAGATATGAACATAGAGAGTTATTATAAATATATTGCAGCAGTCTTTCAGGATTTTATCAAGTATCCTTTGTCTTTTAAACAGAATATAGGGCTTGGAGATGTCGAACGAATGGATATTGAAGAAGAAATTATTGATGCAGCAGAGAAAAGTGGAATATATGATTATATAAATAGTTTGCCAGCAGGGATTGATACAAAGTTGCAAATGGAATGGACGAATGCAACAGAGTTGTCATTAGGACAGTGGCAAAAACTGGCAATAAGCAGGGCATTTTTTAAAAAAGCGCAAATCCTGATTTTAGATGAACCTACAGCCTCGTTAGATCCAGTTGCAGAGTCTGATATTAGTTCTAAGATAAGGGAGCTTATTGGTGGAAAAACTTGCATTTTAATCGCACATAGATTTTCTACAGTCAAATTGGTAAATAGAATATATGTATTAAAAGCAGGTGCCATAGAAGAAAGCGGTTCTCATTCTGAACTAATGCTTAAAGGAGGAGAGTATTCAAAATTATATAGTATGCAGGCGCAGGGATATATTGATTGAGATTATTTTAACGTTATAAGAAATGGTTGTGGACAAGCTGTTATATATTTTTGTATTGATATTAGAAATACAGTCTGAAATAATATTAGATTTCAGACTGTGTTTTCTATTTTTCATCAGGGGGATTATATTCCAGTAGATCAGCAATGGAACAATTTAATGTCCTGCATATTCGTACTAGTACTTCCGTATCTAATCGTGTAATGGTATTATTGATATATCCATTTAGCTGAGAACGTTGAATTTCTGCTTTTTGACAGAATTTGTTTTTGCTTAAACCAGATTCTTTAAGTAGTTCGCCTAAGTGAATTTTGATACTTCCGTTTTGACTCAATATTGTACCTCCTGTCGAAAAGTGTCATAATAAGTAGACACAAACTGTTTGACTAGTTAAGTATACATTAGTTAAAATTGATATATCAGTTATAAGAAATTATAGATAAGAAGTTATAGTACCTGAAAGGAGAAAGAAAATGAGTGAGAGAACTGCTAAAGATGCAATTAAAAAAATTGCCAAAAGAGAAGGAAAAAGTGAAAGTGAAATAAGGCAGGAAATGGAGAAAGCTATTATGATAGGTTTTTTGAACAAGGGGACAAGAAATATGTGGGATAATCTGTTTGGAGTAGGGAAGTTGCCAAGCCCGGAGGAATTTATTACAGTATTATCAATGAACGTAGGAAAAAAGAAGAAGTGGGATAAAAAGGCGTATTTTTAAAAAACAGTTTGATTATTCAATGTGGTAAAATCGTTTGTGTCCGTTTTCTGCAATAAAGTGCCACTTTCTGCAACCTCTATTGTAAGTGAATTGATTGTTTGATATATTTGCCCTAGGGAGGTTAATATATGGTGCTGAATGTGTTGATAAATAGTTTGTGAGGTATAAGATTTTTCATTTGATAAGGAATAATTTATCTGCATTCAAATTTAAAAACCATAGGATTGAAGCGTATGACATTTCGTTTATAAGGAGGTTTTTATATGGGTAAAAAATTATTTTCAGTAATCTTATCAATAGTTTTATGCTTATCATTATCAATAAGTGCATTTGCTCAGGAAGCAGGAACAACAACAACATTTGCAATGGAGGGCAAAGAATATACATTATATGTTAGGGATAATGTAAGTGTTGTTACAGAAGTAGAAACTGGAGTTAGAGCGTCATTTGATAATTCAACATACATACTGACAATCTACGAGAATGCAGATGCACAGCCTATAGTAATACAATTGCCGAAAACTGCAACTTACGCATCTAATGCAACAAAGGATAATGAATATGCTTATTCTACGTCTATTAAGAGATACAACAATAAGCCATATACATTCTGGCAGATTCAAATACCGGACAACATCAAATACACATATGAAACTAATAACTCATCGGCTTTGATTGGTTTTCGAAATGCTGTGGATACTATAAAAAGTGGTGAAGACTCTATATCTTCTGCATGGGGAACTACAGTGCTTGCGCTGGTTTTGGGGGTTATTGCAGTCACTCCGGTTGGTGCTTTGGCAACAGCTATAGCAACTGTTTTAGCAGGTATTGTTGGTGCTGATGGAATTGCAGGTATTGTTGGCAATGCTAAAACAATTAAGACAGCAAAAGAAAGTGCTGATTCATACTTTCATCAGGTAGTGCCTGTTTCAATACCATATTAAAACGAGGAGAATAAAATATGAAAAAAAAGTTTTCAAAATTAATTTATGCTTCTATGTTAAGCATTTGTATGCTCGCATCTTCGCTGAATGTAATGGCGGCACCGGCTGAATGTGAGGTGGAAGATTATAAAGCATCTGAATATTCGGGAGAATTTGAGAGTGAAGAAAGTTACAAAGAGTATGATTTGAGTGAAATTCCAAATGCTAATGAAGTGGATGAAATTATTGATTTTCTTCAATTAGGTAACAAGGAATTTGTTCAACAATCATCTGTTTTGAATATTGAAGACATCATAGCAGATGCGGATATTTCTACTTTTAGCAGCGATGTTTCAGGTTCTTTTACATCAGCCACATTTGATACAGGAACTCCTGGTGTAACATGGTATTATGATGTTGATTATACTGTTTCCCCTCTGTCAAATGGAATTGGTTGGTACTTTAAGAGTGTAGATGTTACTTGTCATTATAAGAAAGGACTTTCATTATGGACATGGGCAAATACATGTAGCATTACTTGGAAAAAGGCAACCTATACTTTGTCACCATCTACAAAACCTACTTCGCTGACTGTAGACATTACTTTGGATTTTTCAATTACAACGAATGCTACAGGTACAAAGCCTGTAACATATTCAGAAAACCATTCGCACACAACTAAAGTAGAAAACATTCCTTTATAAAATATGAGGTGGCTTTATGGAGAAGATAAAAATAATATCAAAATTTACAGTGGTTTTTAGCGCATTAATCATGGTAATATCTTTTGGAATAGTAGTATTTAATGCCGATTACGGTATTCCATTAATCATTGGGGAAATTGGTGGTATTATTTTTATTATTTCAGCGATAATTATAGCTATTGATGCAATCACTCAAATGGTGAACAAAAAAGAATAGTAAATACCAGCTAACTTTGGAGCTTATAAGTTAGCTGGTATTTTTAAATTATGCTATGTATGTAATGTTATAAACAAATTATCGAAGTAGATGTTTAAAATCAATCTTATATGATATTCGTCATTGTAGCTTTCTCTTGGAAATAGTGAATAATGATTAAAAAAGATTCAGTTCTTATTTATGGAGGACTGATTTTTTCAATTTTCAAGGTGGTATATATCAGCTATAAATAGTGCAATCTGGCACTCTGAAAACAACTCCCTTTCAGTTATGATAGTTGCAGGCTTGAAAAAGCCAAAACAATTTTATAGGACACGCATACACCTGATTTTATTTTCGCCTTTTTATCCGTCTATGCTTGCATGGGGATAAAGGGGTGGCAGAATCCCATTTCGTGCGAAGATGTGCCTGCAATGGATAACATTGTTGCCCGTGAAGGTATGGAGCAGAGGGTTGTGCCTACTGGTATGGCAACCAGAGGTAATGAGATAGAACGGCACCGGAATTTCAGCGAAAGCATTTTTCGGGAGTGGCTGCCTGCGGACTCTGTCTGGTTGGGCAAGACAGAGGCGCAGTGTGGGATCGCCGTCCCAGTGTATGTTACCCGGTTCGGGGACAAGCGAGAGCCAGTCTGATATTTTCAGATTGAACAGAGGGGTAATGTGGCGGAAACGCCACGTTATCCTCTGATACAGGCGAGCCTTGCAGTTATCAGATAACAGCAGACAAGGCTTTCCTGTATGAGAGGATAATGCCGGCAAAAAACTTCTCTTTTGTTTCAGTCAATGAGAATAGAAGAAAGAACAGGTGATTATCATGTGCAGTAATGTGAAAAGTTTTGAGGTCGGCTTGCTTGTGCATCCGGCAGTCATGTTTATGAACTCCAACAAGTCAGAAAGCAATATCCGCCAGATCATTCAGCAGAACCGTCAGAAGTGCAGCTTGGCAGGGATAGCACTGATGAATGAAACCATCGTCAATAAGGGACCGAACAGGGATATTGACCGTGATGCGGTAAATATGCTGATTAACCATCTGATTACCGGGCAGTATGATACGGTTGTCGTGGAAAACATGGATGATATAACAGCGGACGAGTCCGATCTGGAAGAATTTATGTATGATGCTGCAAACATTGGTGTCGGATTTTTTGAGCTTTCTACCATGCAGTACCATATGTACGATACAACAAAGTGTCCTGCCGACAGGGAAAGACCGATATGGGGAGGGAGTAAGTGCTGTTGATGAAGATAAGGAGAGGCGACATTCTGTATGTCGATTTGGGCATACAGTATCAGGGAAGTACGCAGGGCGGTATGCGCCCTGTGGTGGTGGTCAGTAACAATATGGCAAACAGGCACAGCACAGTCTTAACGGTAGTTCCGCTGTCTACAAAGATATATAAAAAACGGAATCTGCCCACGCATGTATTCATATCGTTGTATAAGACGGAGGGGCTGGATCAGCACAGCATCGCATTATGCGAACAGGTAACAGCGCTGAACTTTGACCGTATCATAGAATACATGGGAAAGGTCGATGAAGAAACGCTCGGCAGGATCACGGAGGGCGTACAGGTGCAGGTAGGCGTGTTTGACAGATACAACAAATAGGGAAAAGGTGGTAAATATGATTAAGGTAAGACATTTTGCAGCAGCAGGCGTGTTTTTGGCTTTATCGGTACTTGCCGTTTCAGGACTGGCTGTTTCCGCAAAGAGAAAGACATACGGACGTATGCGCTGGAACGATAACGATGACAGAAGATGGTAAATTTAAGAAACAGGGTAAATCATTACAAAGCCGGGCAGATGTCCGGCTGTTTACATATTTGTCCGTTTTGGGGCAGCGTATGTCATTCAGATAAATTGCTGGATGGAGGATTGCAGGACGAAAGGAGCATGTAAAGATGGGCTTTACAAAATTGGAACTGGTTCAGTTCTTTGACGGGCTGACAGAGCTTGTCAGTGAGGAAAACAGGGGAAAAGCCAGAGTCCAGATACGGAAATTTTTACTTGAATTTGAAAAGAGTTACCAGTATGAGGATGCAGTAACGCAGAGGAATGTGCCGTACATTCCGCCTTACTACATACCCGCAATGCCGCAGGCTGTACAGGAGGAAATCAGGGAAAAGCTGTCTGCAAAGCTGACAGGGCAGGGGGAAAATGCCACTGAACGGATAGAACAGTTCATGCGTTCACAGATCTATGACCTGAAAGGACTGATTGACATTAAGGAGTATGTGGCGTGGGTAGACAAAGAGATATACAGGAATTTCCAAAAAAGGCTTGAAGCAAGCAGGGAATAGGGAACCTTCCATGACCGGATGCGTCCGGTTTTTACATAGCCGTCCGCATAACAGCAGGTGGCAATTTTTTTCATGGAGGTTTGTTGAATGACAGCAGAAGATCATAGAAAGTTTCTTGAGATGGATTTTTCAGACGCAAAACTGGAGGAACTGGCTGATATAGGGAAAATCCGCATAGACAGGAAGAAAAGCGTGGAGGAAAAAAAGCGCCAGTATCTCAATCAGGTAAAAAATCCTTATCTGGTTAAGGTGGGGGACACAATGGTAAAGATACGGTTTGCCAATAACGGCGTGTCATTTGAGGATGCGTTTGAAAACCTCTTACTGATGGCGTAGAAAAAATAAAAAAAGTCGTGGAAAATCCTATGAAAGTGTGTTATGATGTAATCCAGAGAAAGGGCAGGCTGCAAGGAAACTGTGAGAAAGGCTCCTTGCAGCCCGGCTTGGACATATCTATATTACTGGGATTTGTTCCGACTTAAAAATCATTTAAGGAGGAACAGGTTATGGGTAATATCCAGAAAATCAGAAAAATATTTCATGCAGCTATTTATGTGAGGCTGTCAAAAGAGGATGGCGATGTTGCGGATGCAGGCAAAAAGGAAAGCAACAGCATATCCAATCAGAAATCCCTTATCAGAGATTTTTTAAGAGACAAGGAAGATATTGAAATCGTGTCGGAGCGGGTGGACGACGGGTATTCCGGTTCCAATTTTGAGCGTCCCCAGTTTAAGTTGATGATGGAAGATATAAAAAGGGGCATTGTTGACTGTGTGGTAGTAAAGGACTTATCCCGTTTTGGACGTGAGTATATTGATTCGGGCAAGTATATCGAAAGGCTGTTCCCGGCTCTTGGAGTGCGCTTTATTGCAGTGAATGACCATATAGACAGCCTTGAGGACGGACGTGACGACATCGTGGTTCCGTTCAAGAACCTGATGAATGATGCGTACTGCCGTGACATTTCCATAAAGATCAGGAGCCATCTGGAAGTCAAAAGAAAAAATGGCGATTACATAGGGGCATTTACCCCGTATGGTTATTTAAAGGATGAACAGGATAAGAACAGGCTTGTGCCGGATACCTATGCGGCAGGGATTGTAAAAGAAATCTTCCGCATGAAGCTCGGCGGCATGAGCCAGACTGCCATTGCAGATTACCTAAATGACCATGACGTATTATCCCCTATGGAATATAAGCACAGTCTTGGAATCCGCATACAGGACAATTTCAAGACACATGAACAGGCGGAATGGAGCGCCATGTCCGTCCGAAGAATCCTTGAAAATGAGGTCTACAAAGGGACGCTGGTGCAGGGAAAGCACACCACGCCGAACCACAAGGTAAAAAAGCTGGTGGATAAGCCGGAAGAAGAATGGGTGCGCATTGAGAAAAACCATACACCCATTATCGGGGAAAGGGACTTTGCACTTGTACAGAAACTGCTTGGCATGGATACACGCACGTCCCCTTATGAGACAGAGGTATATGTGCTGTCAGGGATTGCAGTGTGCGGGGACTGCGGTGCGCCCATGATCAAGAGGGATGTCCCGGCAGGCGGAAAGGTATACTCCTATTATATCTGTTCACGGAACAATGCAACAAAGGAGTGCAGCACACACCGTATTCCGAGGGAAAAACTGGAGTCCCTTGTGCTTGGGGTATTGCAGGCGCATATCCAGAACATTCTTGACATGAAGCGTATCCTTGCATATGTCGATACGGTGCCTTTTCAGGAGCTTGACATTCAGGAACTTGAAAACCGCAGGGAGGCAAAGGAGCAGGAAATACAGCGCTGCAAGGAAATGAGGAACCTCCTTTATGAAGATTTGAAGGAAGGGGTTGTATCAAAAGAGGACTATGCGGAACTGTATGAGGGATACAATGCAAAACGGAGAAAAGCGGAAGAGGCAGTGCGGGCAATCCAGCGTGAGATCAGGGACATTCTGGAATCAAAGACGGAAAAGTACCAGTGGCTTGATTATTTCACGGAACACCAGAACATAGACCGACTGACAAGGACGGCGGTTGTGGAGCTGGTTGACAGGGTAAAGGTTTTTGACAAGAAGCATATCGAGGTAGTGTTCCAGTTTGATGACTGTTACCAGTCCATGATGAAACAGATAGAAACAACGGGATGCGCTGTTTCCGTGGAGACGGCAGGAAGGAAGGAGGTCGTATAGCATGGCAAGGAAATCAAGGAAAACGGATTTTGTAAATGCAGGGACGACAGCCGCCGATGCTGCCAGTGTGAAAGCGGAGCATGAAGCAGAGGCAAAGCGTCCGGTTTACAGGGCAGGGCTGTATGCACGTCTTTCGTTTGAGAGTGGCGCAAACAGGGAGCGCAATACGATTGAGACACAGATGGAGTTTTTAAAGAAGTTTGTTGACCAGACCACGGACATTGTGGTGGAAAAGGAATACTTCGACATTTCAAAAACAGGAACGGACTTTGAGCGGTCAGGATTTGACGAGATGATGCAGGACGTCCGCAGCAGCCGTATCAACTGTATCATAGTAAAAGACCTGTCAAGGCTTGGCAGGAATTACGTTGAGGCAGGAAACTACATTGAAAGGGTGTTCCCGTTTTTTGAGGTGCGGTTTATTGCAGTTACGGACGGGTACGACTCCGAACAGGGGGAAGCCGGGCTTGCGGTCTGCATGTCAAACATCTTTAATGAGTATTATTCAAGGGATCTTGGGAAAAAAATCAAGGCGGCAGCCCGGAGCAACTGGGCAAAGGGAAGATGCGTGGCAGGCAACCTTGCCTACGGTCTGAAAAGGAACCCGGCTGACAGGTATCAGATCATCCATGACGAAGAAACAGCCCCTAATGTGGTGCGTATGTTTGAGATGTTCCTTGACGGTGCGACGTATGCAGAGATAGCGGCAGCGTTTAACAGGGAAGGGCTGCTGAATCCGAGGGCTTACAAACGGTTCAAGAGTACAGGACAGATACCGGACACATTTGACATCAGGTGGCAGACAAACAGCATCCCTAAATTTCTCAGCAACCGTTATTATGCGGGGGACAGCGTGCATGGGCAGCACACCAACGATTCCTTCAGGGAAAAACACCAGCAGAGGGAGCCGGAGGAAAACTGGATCATTGTTGAGAACACGCATGAGCCGATAGTGTCAAAAGAAATTTTTGAGAAGGCACAGCAGGAAATGGAAAGGCGGAAGGCAGCGCATAAAGCCGCAAAGTCTCCGGGGAAATACAGTGTGTCAGACCGTAATTTCTTCGGGAAAAAGATAGTCTGTGCAGACTGCGGAAAGACCATGTACCTTCAGCGGAGCGGGACAGACAAGGCAGCTTTCAACTGCGGCACACATTTTTTAAAGAAAAAGTGCTTTTCACACAGGATTTATGATACGGATGTTTATGAAAAAGTGCTGAAACTGATCCATACGCACATGAATGTGTACCTTGACAAAGTGGCAATGATACGGAGGCTGAACGCAAGGCAGGAAAGCATTGAAAGGTATGATGTCATCGGAAAGGAAATACGCAAGTGCCATAAGGAGCTGGACAGTCTTGCAGCGAATAAGGAAAGGCTCTATGAGGACTATGTGAGCCATATCATTGATGCGGAGCAGTATGAAGCCTTTAAGGAACAGGACGGGGTAAAGGAAAGGAGCCTGCAGGCGAGGATTGTGGAACTATCCGAATACAGGGCGGGATATTCCATAAACTTCCAGACCGATAAGGAATGGGAGAAAGTGATTGACACCTACCGTGACAAGCGGAAACTGACAAAGAAGATGGTGGACGCCTTTGTGGAGAAGATAGAAGTCGGGGCAGACCGCAGACTTACCGTTCACCTGTATTATGATGACATGCTGGAAAAGCTGGCTGCTTATGCAAAGGAAAGGGAGGCATGAAATGGGAAATAGAAAAGCAATCGCAATGTATATCCGCCTCTCTGACGAGGACGGGAACGTGGACGGCTGTGCAAAGACGGAGAGCAACAGCATAACCGCACAGCGTAACCTGATTGAATCCTATATCAGAAGCAGGGAAGAATTCAAGGGCTGTCCGGTCATGGAATATGTGGACGACGGATGGAGCGGCACCAATTTCCAAAGACCGCAGTTTAAAATGATGATGGAAGATGCCAGGCAGGGCAGTTTCAGTATCATTATCGTAAAGGATTTTTCAAGGTTTGGGCGTGACCATCTGGAAGTCGGGAATTTCCTTGAAAGGATACTGCCCGTATTGCAGATACGTTTTATCTCCGTAAATGACAGCTTTGACAGCATGGAGTGCCGTGGAATGACAGGCGGCATGAGCGTTGCACTGAAAAATATACTCAATTCCATGTACAGCAGGGACCTGTCCGTAAAAGTGAGGACGGCGATGGATACGAGGGCGGCAAGAGGGGAATATGTGTCATCTTTTGCCGCATACGGATACTGCAAGAACCCGGAGGACAAACACCAGCTTGTGCCTGATCCGGAGGCGGCGGAGATTGTAAGGCTCATATTCACAATGGCAGCGGAGGGTAAGACAAAATCAGAGATTACCCGCTACCTGAATGAGAACCATGTCACGACACCCATAGAGCATATCAGGAAAAACGGCGTGAACAAAACGGCATACCACGAAAAAGGCATCAAGCTGTGGACCACCACAAGCATCGGGGACATGCTCAAGAATGAGGTTTATCTTGGAAAAACCATATGGAATAAAACCAGCCGCCCGCACGTCGGCGCCAGACGGAAGATAAAAAATGACCGTTCGGAATGGCAGATTGTGGAGGGGACACATGAACCTCTCGTGTCACAGGAACTGTTTGACAGGGCAAACGAAAAGGCATTTACGCATATTCCAAAGAAAATCGTAAAAAGCAGGAAACCTTCCCCTTTGCTGTTCTGTCCATACTGTGACAGATACATGAGTTTCGGGGGCGGCAGACACCTGAATTACCGCTGCTCGCAGGCAAGCAAGACCGGAATAAAGGAATGTGCGGAAAGCAAAATCAACCGTGAGCTTTTGGAAAATCTCATTCTTACCTGTACGAAGGAAATGGCAAATCTCCTGTCGGCAGACATGGAACGCAGGAAAAAGCAGTGGTCGGAAAGCCAGAGGTTAGCGGACGAAGCAGAGACGCTCCAAAACGAGAAGGCAAGACTTTCCGCAAGGAAGTTTACCATCTATGATGATTACCGCAGCGGGAACAGCAGCAGGGAGAAATATTTGCATGACCTTGAACAGATACGGGTACGGCTTGCAGAGATTGAAACACTGATCCCCGGCTTGGAACAGCAGATAAAAGAAGCGGATAAGAAAATGGAAGGCGTGAACGAGACAGAGAACAATCTTGCGGACATAGTGGCGTTACAGTCTTTTGACAAGGAAATATTGTCAAAGGTCATTGAAAGGGTATACGTCTATGGAGCGGACAGGGTAGAGATTATCTGGAAAACAGACGACATTTTCTTTTCAGATGAAATGCCGGAGAAACGGAAAGTAATCAATCCGGCAGAAATGCCGCTGATGAATGAAACACCAGCAGGGGCATAGCAGAGCAGGAAAGTAACAGGCAGTTGGAAAGCATCACGAAAGGTCAGGCTTTTGGTGGTGCTTTTCCTTTGCAGAAAAAGAATATTTTTTTTAGTTTTTACTTGACAAAAGCAGAGGTCTGTGGTCTGACTTGGCAGGACATCAACCTTGAAGAACAATATCTGACAGTACGCCGCAGTATGCGTTACAACGGGGCAAGGCATAAAACAGAAATAGGGGCAACGAAGCGTAAAAAAATTCGCACCGTGGACTTTTGCGATACGCTTGCCGCAATCCTGAAAGCTGCGAAAACAGAACAGCACAAAAACCGTTTCCGATACGGGGAACTGTACAGCCTTAATTACTATTTGGAGGTCAAAGAAAAAGACCGCACCTATTATGAGGTTTACAGTCTGCCGAGGTCGGAGGAAGTCCCAGAGGGGTACAAGGAACTATCCTTTGTCTGCCTTAGACCTGACGGGGCATTTGAAGCACCGAGTACGGTGGGAATTATGTGCAGGACAGCGAGAAAAAAGGTGGAGGGATTGGAGGATTTTCACTTCCATATGCTCAGACACACTTATACAAGCTATCTGCTTTCAAACGGTGCAGCACCTAAAGATGTGCAGGAACTTCTCGGACACGCTGATGTCAGTACCACAATGAACATTTACGCTCACGCTACAAGGGAAGCAAAGCGTACTTCCGCAAGGTTGCTGGATAAGGTAATCGGCGGAGAATAAAAATTTCCCTTGTTTCGGCTCATAAGGGCAAAAACAAGGGAAAATACATAAGGTTTGAACATTTAACAGGCGATATTCCTTGAAAATACAGGGTTTACAGAGGAGTGAATAGATAAACCGGAATTTAGAGAGGTAATCGTAATGGAACGTACAGAGAAAGTTGAATTGACCGCTTCATGTCTTATTTATAAAGACGATAAAATTTTATTACAGGATAGAGTAAAAAATGATTGGAAAGGATTTACTCTTCCGGGTGGACATATTGAAATCGGGGAGTCAATAGTTGATGCTATAATACGTGAAATGAAAGAAGAAACAGGCTTGACAGTTGTGAATCCTAAATTGTGCGGAGTTAAGCAGTTCCCAATAAAAGATGGCAAATATGAAAATGGCAGATATCTTGTTTTCCTGTTTAAAACAAACGAATTTTATAGAGATGTCGTATCATCTGAAGAGGGAAGTATGCATTGGATTCGTAAGGAAGAGTTGGAAAACGTTAATTTAGTAAGCGATTTTAATGAATTGCTCAATGTAATGCCTGATGATAATTTGAGTGAATTTCAATATATTGTTGAAAATGATGTATGGAAGATTATAAAAAGGTAGCGATTAACAACTTCCGGTTTGCGGTGCAGGGAAATTCGTTCAAGTCCCATCTTCCGCATTTTATCTTGGTAAATTCAGAATTTACCAGGTTTTTTTCTTTTTACAACTCTCTGGCCATTCCTTTTTTACTCGCAGGATTGCTTTAAAGATTTCCAGGGAGCAGGAATTGTTTTAAAATTTTTTCAAATAGAATATCCACGATAACTCAGATGTTATGTTACTTTTATTTTATACCTTTGCATTTATATATTTCTTAATTGTAAGACACCATACTCCTGTCTGTGAATCAGTTTTTTCATTTCTGTTTTGCCAGAACTTTTGTATTTCATTCATACATAAAGGCGAGGTATATGAGCGTAACTATTGTATATATGAGGTGTAAAAAGAATTTGAGTTTGATTTTAAAAAGCGCTGAATTGTGTAAAAATCATAATTTTGTATTAGTGGGATTGGGTTGAAAATTTTGTTCGTTTTGAAAAGACATCTTCTTAATAAATATGCCTGAATAAGTTATTTGCCATTGTCTGTGTCAGGGTTCAAGACTGGAATAGCAAGCACTGGATACATTTATATGCACCCTCGAAAATCTCTTTTTTCTTAAATGGGATTTTGAACTTTTTTGTTAAGGAAGAACTACAATATTCTATAATCTTATGCAATGTCCAATAGAATGGAAGTATAAAGAGATGATTTGGAGAACTGCAATTTCTAACGATTAATTCAGAGATGCGATTGAATTTGTTCTGTAAAAGGAATATAATAAAATTGTATTTGGAGGGGGATTATGGACTATTTAACTTTTGAAGAAATTGCGCAAAAAGGGGATATATCAACACGTCTCATAACTACTCTTTGTAAAGACGGAAGAATAGACGGGGCGGTTCAAAATAGCGGTATATGGCTGAACCTGATACTGCAAAAAAACCGGAAAACATGAAGCGTGGAAGAAAAGCGGGAAAATAAGCGGAATGTTTAATCATAGGAGGCTCTTATTCTCCGATGCTTGCTCAGGGGTAGTTGATTTTAACATTATCAGTTGTGGAAAAATATTTTTAGAGAAATTTATATCAGGGGAAGAATTGTGAGTATACATAGAACAACATTTAAAATTACTTGTTTGGTTGCGGTATTATCTTTAGGCGTATCGTTTTGCTTATGTACAGCCGGAACAGAATACGAAGAATGGTTTGAAAGTATTTCAACTGGTGTTTTTTCAAGCGCAGTATTGCTTATGTTTTCTTCGTTGATTGGATATTGTATAGAGGAAAAGAGGAATTGTAATGAGTATTATTGGAATTTAATAAAATTAAGAAGCAAAGCGTTGGTATTGTCAACAATACCGCAAAAAAATAATACTGGCAATAGCTATTATGAAGCGGTTATGGCGGTCAATGAATTATTGGCAGGTTTTTTTGCAACTTTTGACCGAAATTTTATTTTTAAGAGAAGAAAAAAGATACAGAAGATTTTAGAGATTCATTATGCGTTGTATATATATAAAAATTTATCGTTGGATGCAGAATTATATATTAGGCAATATATGAATGATATTGAAGATGAGAATGGGGAAAAACTATATAGTAAAGATAAATTGCATAAAGATATAAAAGATTTTTGTGTTCAAACTGACAACTTTCTTGGTGAGGGGAAACCGTTTGTAGTGTATTTAGATAATAAAATTAGGGAATTTCAAATGTTGACAAGTTCATCTAAATGAACTTGTATATAGTCGATGCCGCATTGGGGGATATTAGCGCAGCAGGGAGATGTTGCTATGAGCAGAGAGGAAAATGTTTTAAATATGCAGATAACTATTGCAAATACTATGAAGCAGGAATGGAATATTGATTTTTGCGAAGTCAGTGAACTTTTAGATAAATATGATTTGCTGCCATATATTGATACTTGTTATGAAACATATAATTCCATGGGAATATACGGAATTCTGCAGGATTTGAAATCGTATATGAATGCGATTGAAGGGGTGGTCTGACGATGAAAGATTTATTCCATGGAACAACATATGATATTAACGAGATTGATGTGACACAGGGGAAAGGTTACAAAGATTTTGGAAAAGGATTTTATGCTACTGCGATAAAAAGTCATGCAGAAAATATAGCAAAAAGAAACAAGCGGATATTTGAAGCAAGGGAGGCAAAGATACGGCAGAGAAATCCCGGATATAAAGTAAGAGCATATAAGGCGTATCGATATAATTTAGAATTTGATGATAACTGCGTTCATACCCCAGGGAATTTAAAAATAAAGGTATTTTATCAGTCAGACAGAGAATGGGTGCGGTTTATCCTGAAAAACAGAAGCTCTGATATTAGTCTGCATGATTATGATATCGTAATTGGAACAACAGCAGATGAAAATACGGTTACAATTATTAATTTTTATAAAGAAGAACTGCTGGCAACTAATTATGCGGAAAAAGTATTGGAGACGCTGATAAATGAGCTGGAACCTGAAAATTTACCCAAACAGTATTTTTTTGGAACAAATGTTGCAACAGAAAAACTTTGTTTTAAGAAAAACAGAAGGGAGATTGTAGGATGAAAGCAACGAGTGTCAACATTAATAAATCAATACAGGCTATTTCTGTTTATTTAGTGCACCGTATAAGTCAGGAGGAACACTGCATGGAAGAAGAGGCGTTAAAAAGGCTTCTAAAGACAATGACATATGAATTATTACAGGATAGAGAGTCTGGTTTGTATGCCGAATCTCCAGAGTGTGTATGGAGTATGCTTCAGGATGAAAAAATTGGCAATAAAGAGCCGTGGATCAAAGAATAGGTAAATAAGTTGCTGGTTACAATTTGGGTACACTGGCTTTGAAACCATATAAATGGGCAATAAAAGCATATCAAAATGATACGCTTTTATAAGATAAAAAGCAATGTAAAATAAGACTTGCAACGAACAGGAAAAAGAATGAGATTAAATGAAAAATATATGCAGGATTTAAAGCAATGGCTTCATGATACATCGGATTCTCCACTGGAGGAAATGTCTGAATTTTTTACAAAGCGATTGGACGTTTATGAGGAACATATGTCTGCCTGGGAAAAATCTTATCAGATGTTTTCAGAAGTTTTGCCTTCTGATTGCCAAAAAATTTTAGACCTGGGATGTGGAACGGGGTTGGAACTGGATAAAATCAGATATGATTTTGGATACGAAAAATGGGACGCTGTAATTTCCTTTCAAAGCCTGCATCATTTTCTGCCGGAACGCAAAAAGGAACTGTACCGGAAAATCTGTAATGGTCTGAAACCAGGTGGCATTTTCCTTCTGGGAGATTACATTGCCTGCTGTGAGGAGGAAGAGGAATTATTGCGTAGTGTATATTTAAAACGGAGAAAGCAGTTTGCAATATCAGAAAACAGTTTCGTCCACTTTGATATTCCGCTGACCCTGGAGCATGAAAGGGAATTGCTGCAAAATGCAGGATTTGTGCCAGGAAAAGTCCTGGACAATCCTGACGGCGCAACAATTATTTTGTCTGAAAAAGAAGACTGATTTATGGATGAGTTCTAAATGCACAGGGGCTGCATGTGGATTTACTGACCGGCATCTTTCCAGAATTCCTCCATTGTTTTATTAAATTCCTGGGGCGCATCCATATTAACACAGTGTCCCGCATTTTCAAAAAGAACCACGGTACAATGAGGTTCTCTGTTTTTCCATGCCTTTATTGCCTCTAATTCCATTGGAATATCAAATTTTCCGCATCCGATTAACAAAGGATAATTCCTTTGTCCGGTTTTATACCTGTTTACCATATTATGAAGGGTTGCCAGATACATAAATGATTTTTTTGGAAAAAGTATATTCATAGCATAAAATTCATTTTGAGCCTGTGAAGTATATGCGGAAATTTTCCTGTTTGCTTTTGCAAACCATTTAACCGAAAAAAGTGCTTTCAGCATCATCAGTTTCTGCCTGGCACTGTTTTCATTTTTCATTTTTTTATCAAAATTGTTAATGTCATATCCTCCGAAGCAGGCCAGTGAGCTTACGGCATGTGGATAATGATTGGCAAAATCCTGTGCTAAAACTGCGCCCAGTGAAACGCCCACAATATGCACTTTATCAATGTTTTCAGTTTTTAAGATGTCTGATATCCATTCTGGCATCCTGTCAATCGTGTCGCCTTTTTGGGTATCCGTTGACTGTCCGTGGCCAATGACGTCAATAGCCAGAATATTATATTTATTCTCAAAATACGCAAACTGTGCTTTGAACATATTGTGATTGACAAAGGCGGCGTGGATAAAAAGGATCCATTCGGCCTGCCCGGTTCTGCTGACAAAATATGTAATTGGTGAATTGGCTGATTTTACCGGCTTCATTGTTTTTCATTCCTCATTTCATCAAGAAGTTTTTGATACCATTCGATATTGAATTTCATAAAATCTTTACCGTACTGAGCTGCGGCAAACTGATAACGAAGAATATCCCTGTGTTTATCCAAAACACTGACATGTTCTGCTTCTTTGCAGATGGCGTTCAGCACATCATACTGTTCTTCCAGGTGTGAGATATATTCCTGTAATCTTGTCTCACGGTTTTCTTTTTCTGAAAAACCCATAAAATATAATTTTGCCAGCTCAGGATTTTTGCTGCTCTGTATTCTCATTGGCGTGGAGAGCCACTCAGTAAATTTCTGTTTTCCACTGTCTGTTATGGAATAAATCTTTTTGTATTTTCCATTTTCAACAGCCTCTTCATACTGAATATATCCGCAGCGGAGCAGTTTTTTTACAGCAGCCTGTATGCTTCCCATGCTGCTGCTGTACATCATATGAAGGCCTTTCTCTATTCGTTCATGCAACTGATAAATGGTTCTGCTGCTCAATAGCAGGAGTCCCAGTATGATATGATCCATATAGTCCTCCAATATTACTATTAGTAATATTTCTATTATATTCCCTTTTCCTGATTAAGTCAATAAATAACAGAGCGGGCAGGGCTTCCTGGTTGACATTCCGTATCTTTTGTCATATGATAGCCACAGAAGAAACGGAGAGGTACTGACATGGAAGAACGTATAAAAAAGCAGATAGCATTTGTTCTGGAAATAGATAAAGTAAAAAATATATTCAGGCAGACTCATTTGTCATCACATGGAAGAAATGAAAATGATGCGGAACATTCATGGCATCTGGCAGTTATGGCGTATCTGCTGAAAGAATATGCCAATGAAGAGGTGGATATTGCAAAAGTAATGTTGATGTGTCTGATTCACGATATTGTTGAAATTGATGCAGGAGATACCTATGCATATGATACGGAAGGCCTGAAAACCCAAAAAGCCAGAGAGGACGCCGCCAAAGAGCGGATATTCTCACTTCTTCCCGAAGAACAGAGAGCAGAATTTACAGCATTATTTGATGAGTTCGAGGCATGTGAAACTGCTGAATCGAAATTTGCCCATGCCATGGACAACCTTCAGCCGCTGTTACTGAATAACAGCAACAACGGCAGTGACTGGCGGGAGCATAATGTTACTGCAGCACAGGTTTATAAGAGGCAGAGTAAGACAAAAACAGGGTCAGAGAAACTGTTTGAGGTGACAGACAGAATCATCCGGGAGAATATCCGGAAAGGCAATCTGACCGAATAGGGCAGTCATTCTACAGGCATGTAAGTATCAGGATATTCCAGTATTTTCCGCATATACGCTCCGTACACTTTATTGTCGTTTTGCAGGCCATGACCTGAATGTTCGAATATGTAAAAGTCATGGGGAACCTGGTTGTCTTCAAGGGCTTTCAGAAGCCTCCGGGAGCCTTCATATGGCTGGACTTTATCATGTTTCCCCTATGCCGCCAGTGTGGGAACACTGTTTTCATTTATCCAGAGCAGAGCGGAAATATCCCTGATTTCCTCCTCATATTCAGGGGTGCTGAATTCTGCTTTGAGTTCTTTGCCTGCCATTGTCCCGAACATTTCCCTGGCAGCAGCGTCGCTTTCCTCGCTTCGCCTGTCAAACCCATAGCATTTCCAGTCTTCCGGATAAAAGGAGGATGGGCCTGCCGCTCCAAAGACCATTTTCACAGGTACAGGCGAGGTTTTGGCATCACGATAAGCATACAGCAGAGCCAGACAGCAGCCTGCTGAACCGCCTGAAATGGCCATTTCGTCAATATGATATCCCAGTTTTTCCGCTTCTGCAATTACATGGGGAATACTTTCTCTGATTTCCATGGATTGAGTACAGACACTTTCATCAGGGTGCTCTTCACTGGCCAGGGTATAATTGATGCCTGCGGTCACTTTCCTGACACTGCTGAAGGTTAAGAGAATTGAGGATATTTCCATCAGTGAATTATGCGTCAGTGCGGGGATTGGACGGGCTTCTTTTTACCGTAATTTTAACAGTAAGGAAGATATTCTGAGAGGGTATATCAATCAGTTGTTTTACGGGTGGAAAAGCGGCTGGGAGCAAAATGGCAATATGCCGTTTAGCTTAGTTATTGGCATGATATTTGAACATTTTGAACAGAACAGAGAGTTTTATCAGCTTCTGAACGAACGCCATCTGATCTATCTGTTAAAGGATGTCATTCTGGATATTATGGTATTAAAGCCGGATTTGCCTGGAGGAGAGGCTTATGCGAAAGCATTTGTGGCATATAGTCTGTATGGCTGGACAGAGGTATGGTTTCAGAGGGGCATGCAGGAATCTCCGGAAGAAATGAAACAGCTGTTCCAAAGCCAGGGACTGTGAAAACCCGACCAGGGAATTATAACACGGATTACCGGTAATATGGTTGGTATGCAATCGTAATTCAGGAGGTAAAGGAGAATGAAATTAAAGAATATTTTAATTGTCGTGAAAGATATTGAAAAATCAAAACAGTTTTATCATGATCTGTTTGGCCTTGATGTGATACTTGACAATGACGGCAATATGATTCTGACGGAAGGACTTGTACTCCAGGATGAGAAAATCTGGAAGGAATTTCTGGGAAAAGATATTATTACGGAAAACAATTCCTGCGAACTGTATTTTGAAGAACCGGATATAGAAGGATTTACGGAAAAACTGGAACGGCTGTATCCTTCCATCCGATATGTAAACAGGCTTATGGCCCACAGCTGGGGACAAAAAGTGATACGTTTTTATGATCCGGACGGTAATCTGATTGAAGTAGGAACGCCAATGTAAAGAAAAGGCTGTTCATATGCCTTCTGATTTCCGATATATAAAGTGATGTGACAGAGGAAAGGAGATCGAATGTGTATGAAGGTAGCAGGTTATACAGCCAGTCAGATGTTTTTGCCGGATATTTGTAACAGAAGAAATCAGAGGAAAAAAGAAACGGCAGAAGCCAGGGGGGATTTTTCTCTGGAAAAGCTGCAGGAACAGCCGGAAAAAAGAGAAAAACCCATATCAGAAGAAAAAACAACTTCCAGGACAGACACAGATATTATTGTGAAACCGAATGGATCCAGGGTACTGATGGTGACGGTACACACAGGGGGCATGGAGACAGTCATGAGTCTGGAAATTTCAAAGCCTTCTGACCTGCCTGATGAGAGCCGGGAGGAGACAGAGCATTTTGGACAGGACAGGGGAAGTCTTTCTGTTTCTGATTCTGACTCCGGGGATTTGGAATCAGAAGGGCAGACAGATATGTAACAGAACAGGAGAGGGCAGGAATAGAACCTTCCGAAAGGGGCCATAATAAGAATATTGTTATGGAACGGGAGGTACCGCAATGGGAAAACAGATGAATATGAGGAAAGCCGCTGTAATCGGATGCGGGTTTGTGGGTTCTGCCACAGCCTTTACATTAATGCAGAGCAGACTGTTTACGGAACTGGTATTGCTGGATGCCAGTTTTGATAAAGCAGACGGGGAGGCGAAAGACATTGCCCATGGAATCCCCTTTGCCGGGCAGATGAAGGTTTATGCGGGAAATTATGATGATATTGCGGACGCAGCCATTATTATTGTCACAGCAGGAGCCAGTCAGAAACCGGAGGAAACCAGGCTTGATCTGGTAAATAAAAATGTGGCTGTCTATAAAAATATTATTCCGGAAATTGCAAAACAGGAATTTCAGGGAATCCTGCTGATAGTATCAAATCCGGTGGATATCCTGACTTATGCGGCGGTAAAACTCAGCGGGTTTCCGGAACGCAGAGTGATTGGTTCCGGTACAGTCCTCGACACTGCAAGACTTAAATATGTGCTCAGTGAACATTTGCGGGTGGACAGCCGCAGTATTCATGCGTTTATTATCGGGGAGCACGGGGACAGTGAAATTGCAGCCTGGAGCAGTGCAAATGTATCCGGCATCCCGCTGGATGATTTTTGCGAAATGCGGGGACATTTTGATCATGAAGAAGCAATGGACCGGATCGCAGAAAAAGTAAAAGACAGCGCATATGAAATTATTTCCAAAAAGCACGCCACCTATTATGGAATAGCCATGGCGGTGAAACGTATCTGTGAATGTATTGTGAGAGATGAGAAGTCCATTCTGCCCATATCTTCCATACAGCATGGAAATTACGGTATGGAAGGCATTGCTCTCAGTATGCCTGCTGTAATCGGCCTTCATGGAGTGGAAACTCATGTGCCCGTTTCTCTGGATGAAGAGGAAACGGAACTGCTGAAACGTTCTGCAGACACACTGAAAGGAGTAATCGACGGACTGGATTTTAACTGACCGGATATCAGTGATTTTCTGAAAAAACAGCAGCCATTCATACATGTTCTTTTCCGGTAAAATCTTCTGATACAATCTGCCAGATACATGTTTTTTCCAGCGCCTGAGGAGGAAATGAAAAAGAATCCTGGGACCTGGTAAGGTGTTGGATGATACGGTTCAGTGCATGTTCTTTCTGAGACTTTTCTGTGAGGAAAACAACGCGGCCTCTGCCTGATACGCTTTGGAATTTCCAGCTGTAACTGCAGGGACTGTTCTGTGTACCGAATACCAGTTCATGGCCGCAGTCCATCTGGAACCAGATATTGGGGTTCTTTTTTAAAATATCTGTTTTTTTGCCTTCCAGGGCACTGTGCAGATATAAAGTCAGATGATTTTCCTGACGATCAAAACCGAAATTCAGGGCAATTCCATAAGGCATCCCATGTTCGTCCGCCATGGAAATATGTACCACGTCACAGCGCTCAATCACAGAAAAAATATGATTGATATCTGTTATTTCTCTGTCTTTTCTTCTCATTTTCTCATTCCTTCCAGGTTTGTTCGCATTCAGAATATCATAAAAATCATGGAAAAAAAAGAGATGTGTAAGAGAAATCTTATATTTTTATTGACAGCCGGAAAGTTTGCATGTATAATTGACAAAAATCATTTCAGGAGGAACATGTATGTTAAATGTAATTGTAATGGAGAAAGCTGCAAAATAAATATTGCACAGACAGGTATGGCTTCCGGTCTGGGAGTCTGTCCATTTTTCACAGGGGAAGGGGCCTGTCATAATTTCGCCTTACAATTGCTGAATCATCATATGTGTCAATAAAACTCCGGCAGGAATGCAGACAGCATTCCTGTATTATTGAGGACATTTTAAAAGCATGGCTGTATGGCCGTGCTTTTTTATCTTATAGGAAAGACCTTGTTGCTATAAAGCGTTAAAGTCCATGACTTTCCTATAAGATAAAAATATGGATGCGCAGCTCGCGGGGGTGATGTTTATTGCTGCGCAATCCGCTCGCGCGCGGAGAATGCGCATAGCGCATTCTTTTTTATCTTATTAGGAAAGACACCCTTTGGAACTGGCGTTGTAAGGCGTACAGAAGTATCGACAGAAAGGGAAAGAATCATGAATTTTGAAAAACAGACAGAATTTGATAAAGTGAAAGAACTGTGGATGAATCTTGCAATGACAGAAGCTGCCAGAGAGCAGATCAGACAGACGTCTTTTATTTTAGAGGAGGGCAAACTGCGAAAACAAATCAGAGACACCACCAACAGCAGAAAACTCCTGGAGAAGCTGGGAACACCGCCGCTGCAGGATGTGGAGGAAATCAGAGAAATTCTGATGATTTCTGAAAAAGGGGACTGTCTGACACCCTGGCAGCTGGAGCGGGTGGAAAAAGGGCTCACAGCTGTCCGGCGTTTGAAAGATTATCTGGACAGAGGCAAAATCTATGAGAATCCTCTGGCATACTATGAGGAGAATCTGTATCTGATGGAAGAACTGGGGGAAGAAATCAGCAGGCAGATCCGCAGTGAATCAGTGGATGATTATGCTTCTGAGGAGCTTTATCAGATTCGGAGCCGGCAAAGGAAATGTCAGGAACAGATGAAGCAGAAAGCAGAACAGGTGATGCGTGCCAGCCAAAGCTGCATGACTGACAGTTACTGTACTTTTCGAAACGGAAGAGTATGTGTGCCTGTGAAAAAAGAATGCAGAACAAAAATACAGGGAAGTGTGGTGGATAAGTCAGCCACCGGAAATACCCTGTTTGTGGAACCGGCTGCCGCCGGAAAATATTATGAAGAACTGCAGATGCTGAAAATTGAGGAAGAAAACGAAGTGTATCGGATTTTGTATACACTGACAGCAATGGTTGCAGACGCAGCGGAAGGAATGCAGGAAAATATCAGGATAATGGAAAAACTGGATTTTATTTTTTCCAAAGGAAAGCTGAGTATGGATTTAAAGGGGACAGAGCCGGAAATCAATACGGAGCGCAGGATAAGTTTGAAAGATGCCAGACATCCTCTGATGGACCCGGAAATCAATGTACCTCTGCAGTTTGAACTGGGTGGGGAAATCCGTGGAATAGTGATTACCGGGCCGAATACCGGAGGTAAGACTGCAGCAGTCAAAACAGTGATGTTAAACTGCATGATGGCCCAGTGCGGACTGCACCCTGTCTGTCAGAAAGCGGATATCTGTATGAACAGCAGGTATCTGTGCGACATCGGCGACGGGCAGAATCTTACGGAAAATTTATCCACTTTTTCCGCCCATATTAAAAATGTACTGGAAATCCTGAAAGAAGCGGACCGGGACAGTCTCATCGTTATGGATGAACTGGGCTCCGGTACAGATCCGGCAGAAGGCATGGGCATAGCAGTGGCTGTACTGGAAGAACTTCGGAAAACCGGAGCGAACTTTCTGGTAACCACCCATTATCCGGAAGTGAAGGAATATGCCAGGACAGCTCAGGGGATGATAAATGCAAGGATGACCTTTGACCGGGCAACACTGCAGCCAACGTATCAGATGGTGATTGGAGAAGCCGGGGAAAGCTGTGCCTTTTATATTGCAGGCAGGCTTGGAATGCCGGAACATATTTTACGAAGAGCAGTCTGTGCCGCCTATGGGGAGAATACAGCCGGGACGTATCAGGACCGGAGAAAGAATATGCAGCAGGCGGCCTGTCTGGTATCATGCCAGGATGGGACAGTCGGAGAAGACCATGGGAAAGATAGCTGGGCGGAAAAGAAACACTGCAGAAAAATCATAAAACAAAAGGAAATGAAGCATACAAAAGATTCTCTGCCGGGATACAGGATGGGGGACAGCGTGATGGTCTATCCTGACAAAAAAATCGGCATAGTCTGCGTGCCTGCCAATGAAAAAGGCGTGCTGCGGGTACAGCTTCCGGGAAAGAAAATATGGATTAACCACAAACGGGTAAAACTTCAGGTGGCTGCTTCAGAACTGTACCCGGAAAATTATGATTTTTCCATACTTTTTGAAACTGTGGAATACAGGAAGGCAAGGCATGAGATGGAACGGAAATACACGCAGGAAATCATTCATCATGAAGAAACCTGACAGGATGATATCAGAGGAAACATGTGAGACAGTAAGAGTTGGACGGTGAAAAGCAGGCGCCGTATCTGCCGGAGATGGAAAAATCCGGAAAAGGATGTTATAATCAGGAAAAAGAAACAGTGGAACCGGAAAGGAGCAGCAGAATATGAAATTTATTTCGTGGAATGTAAATGGCCTGCGGGCCTGTGTCCAGAAAGGATTTCTGGATTTTTTCAGAGAAGCGGATGCAGATTTTTTCTGTATTCAGGAAACAAAATTGCAGGAGGGACAGATTTCCCTGGAGTTGCCGGAAGGGTATGAATCATACTGGAATTATGCACAGAAAAAAGGATATTCCGGCACAGCCATTTTTACGAAACACAAACCTCTTTCCGTGGCTTACGGAATGGGAAGGGAAGAGCATGATACGGAAGGGCGGCTGATTACGCTGGAATATGAGGGATTTTATCTGGTGACCTGCTATACGCCCAATGCCCAGAATGAGCTGGCAAGGCTTCCTTACCGCATGGAATGGGAGGAAGCTCTGTTGGAATATCTGGATGGCCTGAAAAAGCAGAAACCTGTGATTTACTGCGGAGACCTGAATGTGGCTCATCAGGAGATTGATTTGAAAAATCCAAAGAACAACCGGAAAAATGCCGGGTTTACTGATGAGGAGCGGGAGAAATTTTCCGTTTTGCTGAATCATGGTTATGTGGATACTTTCCGGTATTTTTATCCGGAACTGGAACAGGTGTATTCCTGGTGGTCTTACCGTTTTAAAGCCAGAGAGAAAAACGCGGGATGGCGCATTGACTATTTTGTGACGTCAGAGGATTTGAAAGACAGGCTGGCGGATGCGAAAATCCACACGGAGGTACTTGGTTCCGACCACTGCCCGGTGGAACTGGATACAGAACAGTTTGGGGTATCACCCTTTATGTGATTTGCAGACAGGCATTTGGAGCAGAACATGGCCGGGTTACATCCCGGTCTCATACCAGAGAGGAACAGAAATGGAAAAAGGAGAAATCAGGCTTCGGAAAGTTATCGTGCATATCCTGGATTCTACGGTGGGAATGCCGGTGCTTTCCGATACACTGCTGGATTACGGTTCCGATTTTGGAGATTTCCTGCGGGAACATATCTATAAAATCGAAACTACCGATGAGAAGAAAACCTGCCGGTTCCACACAGAGGAATCGGAGGTGTACCGATTGCTGCAGGCTCTTGTGGAGGGAGAGCTGACAGACGAAATGTTTGTGGAAGCAAGCCAGTGTATGGCAAAACGTCTGTATGAGATTATGAATAAAAATATTGAGATTCCTCAGGCAGATTTTGTAGTGGTTTTGTTCGAGGCAGACGGAGGAAAATATCTTGGACTGCTGAAAATGGATTACAGAACTTCCTATACCCATCAGACTCAGTCGGACGCCTTTGGAAATACCAATGGAATTATTAAATTCCGGGCAATTCTTCCCACGGAAACCCAGAAACTGTCGGAGGCTGCCATAATCAGTCTGTCCGATTTTACCGTTTTTCTGACGGAGAAAAAATATGAAGTCAACGGCACAAAGACCAGTTATTTTTCAAAACTGTTTTTAAACTGCAGCGGAGCTCTGTCCCCGAAATCCCAGTTATCCATTGTCACCCGTGCCATAGACACGGTACAGAAAAAGTATTTCAATGAAGGGGAGCAGTTTGAGGTACAGATGGAAACAAAGCAGATTATTCATGAACAGCTTGCAGAAACAGGAGGGGTGGATGTGCCTTTTGTACTGGATAAAGTATTCAGAGAAAAAGAGGAATACAAAGAAGAGGTACAGGAAAAGCTGGAAAAATATAAGATGGGAGCAGATGTTCGGATTGAACCTCAGTCGGAACATACCACCAGGAAATTTGAAAAGCAGCATCTGACCACTGACACCGGAGTGGAAATCAAAATCCCCATGGAGCAGTACCGGGACGGAGAGCATATTGAGTTTATCACCAATCCCGATGGAAGCATTTCAATTCTGATTAAGAACGTGGGACATATTTCTGCGAAATAAAGGTATTACCATGCCTGCGGGGCCATGTGACGGACCTGTTGCAAAAAAAAATAAAAAAATTTTAAAAAGGTATTGACAAAATTCCCTATAGTATATATAATAGCTATTGTCAGTTGTGCAGGAGTGGCGGAATTGGCAGACGCGCAGGCTTCAGGTGCCTGTGGTAGCAATATCGTGTGGGTTCAAGTCCCATCTCCTGCATTTGAATTTCATAGAGAGAGCTATTGCATCCGGCAATAGCTCTTTTTTCATCTTACAGGAAAGACCTTGTCACGCTAATGTGTGAAAGTATTTCCTGTAAGATGAAAAACAATTATGCACGCTCGTGCGGATAGAAGATGTCGCCAAAGCGGCCGCACTCGGCGCAGCAAACCGTCCAGGTCCCTTATGAATGAGGGATTCAGGGAGTTGAAGCGGATCTGTCCGCTTTGTTCTTTTACAGGAAAGACCCTGTTACGCTAACGTGTGAAAGAGTTTTCCTGTAAGATGAAAAACAATTATGCACGCTCGTGCGAATAGAAGATGTCGCCAAAGCGACCGCACTCGGCGCATTAAAGTGAGCATTCATGTGGGAGGAAGATATGTTATACAGAACAAATCCAAAGAACCGGCAGCAGTTGTCCATTCTGGGATATGGATGTCTGCGTTTTTCCAAAAAGGGTATGTCCACAGATCAGGAAAAAGCAGAGCGGGAACTGCTGCTTGCCCTTGAAAACGGGGTGAATTATTTTGACACTGCCTATACATACAGTGGAAGTGAGGAATGCCTGGGTAAATTTCTGGCAAAGGGCCATCGTGATAAGGTAAATATTGCCACAAAACTTCCTCATTATTATCTGAAACAGCCAGGAGATATGGAACGTTATTTTAAAGAGCAGCTGGAGCGTCTCCGGACAGATCATGTGGAATATTATCTGATGCATATGCTGAACGATGTTGCAGCGTGGGAACGGATAAAAAAACTTGGGATTGTGGAATGGATTGAGGAGAAAAAGGCGAAGGGGCAGATTCAGAATATCGGTTTTTCTTTTCATGGAAATACCGATAATTTTCTGAAGATACTGGAAGCCTACGACTGGGATTTCTGTCAGATTCAGTACAATTATATGGATGAACATTCCCAGGCGGGAAAACGCGGACTTAAGTGCGCCCATGAAAAAGGAATACCTGTTATTATCATGGAGCCTCTGCGGGGCGGGAGACTGGTGCAGGGCCTTCCGAAAACAGCAGCAAAAATTCTTCAGAAAACCGGCTACAGTCCGGCAGAATGGGGACTGCGCTGGCTCTGGAACCAGCCGGAAGTAACGGTGGTGCTGTCCGGCATGAATGACACGGAACAGGTAAGAGAAAACGTACGGATTGCCTCAAAAGCCAAAGCAGGCTGTATGACGGAAAAAGGAATGGCGGTTCTGGAGCAGGTAAAATCGGAAATCAATCGCTGTATGAAAGTGCCCTGTACCGGCTGCGGTTATTGTATGCCCTGTCCGGGCGGCGTGGATATACCGGGCTGCTTTGCCGCATATAATACCAGATACACAGACAGCTGGTTCAGCGGAATGAAGGATTACTTTATGTGCACCACGCTGCGCACCAATCCCACCAACGCTTCCAGGTGTCTGAAATGCGGAAAGTGTGAGCAGCATTGTCCCCAGAAAATTTCCATCCGGAAAGAGCTGGAACAGGTGAAAAAACATATGGAATCCCCTGTATGGCATCTGGCAAAAGCCATTGCGGGGCGGATTGGAAATTACTGACAGAACTGCCTGCAGTTTTCTGATATCGACCGGATTCTCCATGCTGGATGACCGGTCTCATTCTGATTTGTAAAAATCTGCGGATTTTTGAGAAAAAATAAAGGAAATGAAGAATTTATGCGGAATATATCATATGAGAGGTGATGGGAAATGCTTATCAGAGAGAATATGGAACTGCTGGAGCGTACCTATTTAAGCCCCTTTGCTGCACTGAGCCAGAATTCCAGGGGACGTGACAGGGAGGAGACTCCGTGTGATATACGTCCGGTATTTCAGAGAGACAGGGACAGGATTCTCCACTGCAAATCATTCCGCAGGCTGAAGCACAAGACGCAGGTGTTTCTGACGCCCCGGGGAGATCATTACCGTACCAGACTGACCCATACCCTGGAAGTATCCCAGAATGCCCGCACCATTGCAAAGGCGCTGCGGCTGAATGAAGACCTGGTGGAGGCCATTGCGCTGGGACATGATCTGGGCCATACGCCCTTTGGACATGCAGGGGAACATATGCTGAATGAAATCTGCGAGGGAGGATTCCGGCATAATGAGCAGAGTGTCCGCATTGTGGAGAAACTGGAAAAGGGCGGACGGGGACTGAATCTTACCTGGGAGGTACGGGACGGGATGATGAATCATCAGACCAGACTGATGCCGTCTACCATGGAAGGAAAAATTGTGCGTCTTTCTGATAAAATTGCATATATTAACCATGATATAGATGATGCCATTCGGGGCAGGGTGCTTTCCGAGAAAGATATACCGGCAGAGTACAGGGAGATTCTGGGAGATACCACCCGGAAACGTCTGAACACTTTTATACATAATATTATTACCAACAGCCTTGGAAAAAACGATATCTGTATGTCTGAGGAGGTGGAGCAGGCCATGAAAGGCCTGCGGAAATTTATGTTTCAGAACGTATACCGGAATCCCGTGGCAAAAGGAGAAGAGGAACGGGCAAAGGATCTGTTAAGCAGGCTGTTTATTTATTACAACAGATATACGGACCGCCTGCCCCGGCAGTATCTGCAGATGATGGAGCAGGGAGAGGAAAAGGAACGTGTGGTCTGCGATTACATTGCAGGTATGACAGACCGCTATGCCATTGCCAAATTTGAAGAATATTTCATGCCGAAAGCCTGGCAGGTAAATTAATTAAGACAGTAAACCGGCCAGGCGGCAGGATTAAGAGTGTACGGACAGGAAAGGAGAATTAAATGCCTTTTTATTCCGAGGAACTGATAGAAGAAGTACGTTCTGCCAATGATATTGTAGATGTGATTTCCGGATATGTGCGTCTGCAGAAGAAGGGCAGTACGCATTTTGGGCTGTGTCCCTTTCACAATGAGCGGACACCGTCCTTTTCCGTCTCTCAGGGAAAGCAGATGTACTACTGCTTTGGCTGCGGAGCCGGGGGAAATGTCATTACATTTCTGATGCAGTATGAAAATGCCACATTCCAGGAGGCCATGGAAACCCTTGCCGGGAAGGCAGGAATTGAGCTTCCAAAACAGGAACTGTCCGGCAGAGCCAGACAGGAAGCGGACCGCCGGGCACGTCTTCTGGAAATCAATAAAGTGGCGGCAAAATATTTTTACGCCCAGCTTCGGATGGAGCAGGGAAAAACGGGGATGAATTATTTTACAGGCCGGGGCCTGAGCGGGGATATTATGAAGAAATTCGGGCTGGGCTATGCCAACAAGTTCAGTGATGATCTGTATCAGTACCTGCGGCAGCAGGGGTATGAAGATTCCCTGTTAAAGGATTCCGGGCTGGTGTCCATTGATGAGAAGCGGGGCGGCCAGGATAAGTTCTGGAACCGGGTCATGTTTCCCATTATGGATGTAAACCATCGGGTAATCGGTTTTGGCGGCCGGGTAATGGGCAAAGGAGAACCCAAATACCTGAATTCACCGGAAACCATGATTTTTGACAAGAGCAGGAATCTTTACGGGCTGAATCTGGCCAGGGCGTCCAAAAGGCCGTATATTCTGCTGTGTGAAGGGTATATGGATGTGATAGCGCTTCATCAGGCCGGATTTGACAATGCAGTGGCGTCTCTGGGCACCGCATTTACCCTGGGCCATGCAAATCTTTTAAAACGCTATACCAAAGAGGTGTACTGTACCTTTGACAGTGACGGAGCCGGGATTAAGGCGGCACTGCGGGCGGTTCCCATTTTAAAGGAAGCAGGGATTACAGCGAAGATCGTAGACATGAAGCCTTATAAAGATCCGGATGAATTTATCAAAGCCCTGGGTGCCGAAGCATATCAGCAGAGGATTGACAGTGCAAAAAACAGTTTTATGTTTGAAATTGAGGTACTGGAGCAGAATTATGACCTGAAGGATCCGGAAGGCAAAACATCTTTTTATAATGCCGTTGCCGAAAAGCTGCTGGAATTTGAGGAAGAGCTGGAGCGCAATAATTATATTGAAGCCATTGCCGAAAAATATCAGACAGGTTTTGAAAATCTGCGGAAACTGGTGCTGCATATGGGTACCAGAGTGGGGATAGCCAGAGAAACCCGTCCGCTGAAATCCGGAATAAATGAGAAACATAAAAAGCCCGGAGAGGACGGCATGAAGCAGTCTCAGAAGCTGATGCTTACCTGGCTTCTGGAGGAACCGGAACTGTTCCGGCTCACAGAGCCTTATATCGGGCCGGAGGATTTTACGGAGGAGCTTTACCGGAAGGCAGCGGAGGCAGTTTATGCCCAGTACAGAGAGGAAGGAGAGGTGAATCCTGCCAGAATTATCAGCATGTTTGACGAGGAGGAACAGCAGCAGGAGATTGCCGGCCTGTTTCATGCAAGGCTGGAGAAGATTACCACACAGTCGGAACGTGAAAAAGCCCTGAAAGAAACGGTTATAAGACTGAAGGAGAACAGTATCAGCTACCGTTCCCGCCACCTGGATCCCTCAGATATGGAAGGGCTTCAGAGGCTGGTTGCAGATAAGAAGAATATGCAGCAGCTTCGAATGGCGGAATTTTCCTGGCAGACGTAAAGGCTGTCCGGGTTCTGTGGTGAAGCTGCAGGGACTCCTCATGGCAAACTGTATATTTCCAACGATTAAGGACAAAATATAAACAACGAATGGAAGGATGAAACGAAATGGAAGAAAAAAGCAAATTTATCGAAAAGCTGCAGGAATTGTTATCCATAGCGAAAAAGAAAAAAAATGTCCTGGAATACCAGGAAATCAGCGACTTTTTTCATGACATGGAACTGGATGCGGAAAAATTTGAAAAAATCCTTGATTTTCTGGAATCCAACAATATTGATGTGCTGCGGATTTCCGATGATGACGATGACGATATCCTCATAGACGACGAGGAAGAAGTAGAAGTTGAGAATATCGACCTTTCCGTTCCGGATGGAATTTCCATCGAAGATCCTGTTCGTATGTATTTGAAGGAAATCGGTAAGGTGCCTCTGCTCAGTGCAGAGGAGGAAATTGAACTGGCAAAGCGTATGGAGCTGGGAGACCAGGAGGCGAAAAAACGGCTTGCAGAAGCCAATCTCCGTCTGGTGGTTTCCATTGCCAAACGCTATGTGGGGCGCGGGATGCTGTTTCTGGATCTGATTCAGGAAGGAAATCTTGGGCTTATTAAAGCTGTGGAAAAATTTGATTACCGGAAGGGGTACAAATTTTCCACCTACGCAACCTGGTGGATTCGCCAGGCCATTACCAGAGCCATTGCAGACCAGGCCAGAACCATCCGGATTCCTGTCCACATGGTAGAAACCATTAACAAATTGATCCGTGTTTCCAGGCAGCTTCTGCAGGAACTGGGACGGGAGCCTTCTCCGGAAGAAATTGCAGAGGAGATGAATATGCCGGTAGACCGTGTCCGTGAAATCTTAAAGATTTCTCAGGAACCGGTGTCCCTGGAAACGCCCATCGGTGAAGAAGAAGACAGTCATCTGGGAGATTTTATACAGGATGACAATGTGCCGGTGCCGGCAGATGCGGCGGCATTTACTCTGCTGAAGGAACAGCTTGTGGAGGTACTGGGAACGCTGACAGAGCGGGAACAGAAAGTGTTGAGGCTGCGGTTCGGACTGGATGACGGTCGTGCCAGAACCCTGGAAGAAGTGGGAAAAGAATTTAATGTTACCAGAGAAAGAATCCGTCAGATTGAGGCCAAGGCTCTGCGGAAGCTGCGCCATCCCAGCAGAAGCCGCAAGCTGAAGGATTATCTGGATTAAAATCTGAGCATTTACAAACAGAGCAGGAGCTTGTGGAAATATGGTACAATTATCGAAAAGACTGCAGGCAGTGGCAGATTTTGTGGACAACTGCGCTATTCTGGCAGACGTGGGTACTGACCACGGGTACATACCTGTCTATCTGGCGGGGTGCGGGAAGGTGAAAAAAGCCATTGCCCTGGATGTGAATCAGGGGCCGCTGCTGCGGGCCGAAGAGCATATTCGACGGTACGGCATGGAAGACAGAATAGAGACGCGCCTGTCAGACGGGTGCAGCGCTCTGAAACCGCAGGAAGCGGAAGTGATTGTAATTTCCGGAATGGGAGGCAGCCTGATGATGCGGATTCTCCGTCAGGGAGAGCAGGCTGCAAAAGCCGCCAGAACCCTGGTGCTGCAGCCCCAGTCGGAACTGATGGCTTTTCGGAAATTTCTGTATGAAAACGGATATGAAATTACAGCGGAAAATATGGTGCGGGAAGAAGGGAAATACTATCCTGTGATAAAAGCCCATGCTGCAGAATCTGCGGAACATATGTCTGACGGACAATATGGCAGAATAGCATTCCGGTACGGGCCTGTGCTGCTGGCAGAAAACCATCCGGTGCTGAAAGAATACCTGCTGAATCAGCAGCGGCAGAAACAGAAAATTCTGCTGCATTTAAAAGAAAATGCCAGACAGAATGTACAAAGACGTATGGAAGAGGTGCAGGAGGAACTGGAGGACCTTCAGAAAGCTCTGGAACTGTTTGAAGATCCGAAGGAAAGGAGAAGCATATGATCTGTCAGGAAATCATAGATATATTACAGGAGCAGTCGCCGGAACGGTACGCCTGCCACTGGGATAACGTGGGACTTCTGGTGGGAAATCCCCGGAAAGACGTGAACACAGTTTACATTGCACTGGACGCCACGGAGGAAACCATTGGGGAAGCTGTGGAAGCAGGCGCAGATTTGCTGCTGACCCATCATCCTCTGATTTTTCAGGGTCTGAAAAAGGTAAATACCAAAGATTTTACCGGCCGGAGAATCATTACTCTGATTCAGAATGATATTTCCTGTTACGCCATGCATACGAATTTTGATATAAAAGGCATGGAACAGCTTGGAGCAGAGCGCATGGGACTTGAGGACTGCCAGGTTCTTGACCCTGTTTTTCAGGAAAATCAGGAAGAAAAGGGCATTGGAAAGGTGGGGAGCCTTCCCTGTGAAATGACGGTGGGAGAATGTGCGCAGAAAGTGAAAGAGGTTTTCGGGGTAGAACTGGTGAAAATTTTCGGAAGGCCCGACGACAGAGTGGCCAGGGCGGCAATCTGTCCCGGTTCCGGAAAAAGTGTCATCAAAAAAGCCATTCATGCAGGAGCCCAGGTACTGATTACCGGGGATATTGACCATCATGACGGGATTGACAGTGCGGCTCAGGGCCTTGCCATCATTGATGCAGGCCATTATGGGGTGGAGAAAATGTTTATTCCTTATATGGAAACTTATCTGAAGGAACGTACCTCAGGAATCAGAATTATTGCACAGCCGGAAAAACAGCCGTTTCTGTACCGGTAGACTTGCAGGATGGAAAGAAGGTAGAGACAGATGGAAGAAACCATGTATCGCATTCAAATCAACGGGGAGGAAAAACAGTATAAAAAGGGCACGCCTTACCGGGAAATCGCAGAGGAGTACCAGGCACAGTATAAGGATGATATTGTACTGGTGCTGTTTAATAATCGTCTGCGGGAACTGAACCGGAAGGTGAAATCAGACGGAGAGCTTTTTTTTGTGACCACCAGAGACAGGGCAGGCAGAAAGGCTTACCGCAGAAGCGTGACTTTCCTGATGCAGCGGGCTGTGTATAATCTTTCCAGAGAGGATGGAAAACATGTGACGGTGAAGGTATCTCATTCCATCAGCCAGGGATACTACTGTGAGCTGACGGGAGAGACTCCGGACGAATCATATCTGGCAAGACTGAGAAAAGAAATGACTGCACTGGCTGAACAGGCCATACCCCTCAGAAAAGACAGTATTTCCACTGACGATGCGGTGGCTCTGTTCCGGGAACTGGAAATGCATGACAAAGAGCGTCTGTTTGCCTACCGCAGAAGTTCAAAGGTAAACATATACAGTATTGGTAATTACAGGGATTATTTTTACGGATATATGGTACCGGATACCGGGTATCTGAAATATTTTGAACTGAAACAGTATGAAGAAGGATTTGTGGTGCTGTTTCCGGACAAAAATACAAAAGAGGCGGCAGAGTTTTCTCCTTCCCATAAACTGTTTCATGTATTGAAGGAATCGGCGGACTGGGGCAGGAAAATGGATATAGGAACCATAGGTGCCTTAAATGACGCAGTTGCCCAGGGAAGAATCCGGGATGTGATTCTGGTGGCGGAAGCGCTGATGGAGCGTAAAATCGGTACGCTGGCAGAACAGATTGCTTCTCAGTCGGATAAAAAATTTATTATGATTGCAGGGCCTTCTTCCTCCGGAAAGACCACCTTTTCCCACCGGCTTTCCATTCAGCTGATGGCTCAGGGACTGAAGCCCCATCCCATTGCACTGGACGATTATTATGTGGACCGGGTGGATACCCCCAGAGATGAAAATGGAAATTATAATTTCGAGTGTCTGGAGGCACTGGATATTGAACTGTTCAATCATGATATGTCCGCATTGCTGGAAGGAAAAGAAATCGAGCTTCCTACATATAATTTCCGCACCGGAAAAAGGGAATACAAGGGGATTTTCAAGAAACTTGGGAAAAATGACATACTGGTGCTGGAGGGAATCCACGGGCTGAACGGCAAACTGTCCGGATCTCTGCCGGAGTCCAGTAAACTGAAAATATACATCAGCGCGCTGACACAGCTGAATATCGACGAACATAACAGCCTGCCTACCACAGACGGGAGAATGATCCGCCGGATGGTAAGGGACGCAAGGACCAGAAATATTTCCGCAAAAGAGACCATAGCCATGTGGGGATCTGTGCGGAGAGGAGAGGAACAGTATATTTTCCCCTTCCAGGATGAAGCGGACATTATGTTCAATTCGGCGCTGATTTACGAGCTGGCAGTTCTGAAGCAGTATGCGGAACCGCTGCTGTTCCAGATTGGCAAGGACTGTCCAGAATACATGGAGGCAAAACGTCTTCTGAAATTCCTGGATTATTTTCTGCCGGTGCCCAGTGAGGATATTGCGAAAAATTCAATTTTAAGGGAATTTATCGGAGGAAGCTGCTTTAATGTGTGAAAATATGCGGGCTTTCTTTTCAGGCAGAGAAAATTCTGAGAACATTTTTCACTGTGATAAAAGAGAAAACCGTTGCTTTCCGCTGAAAGATATGGTAGGATAACGGAGGAAAACAGGCAGGGTGGATAATCGCGGCTGCAGGTGTCGAAAGACCGCAGGTGAGGAAAGTCCGGGCTTCACAGGGCAGGATGCCGGTTAACGGCCGGCGGAGGCAACTCCAGGGACAGTGCAACAGAAATGTACCGCTGTCAGATCTGACAGTAAGGGTGGAAGGGCAGTGTAAGAGACTACCGCCCGGCTGGTAACAGCCGGGGCACATGTAAACCCCATTCGAAGCAAGACCGAACAGGAAGCGTTGACGTGGCCCGCCAGCTTCAGGTAGGTCGCATGAGCTGACTGGCGACAGTCAGACCAGATAGATGATTATCCACGACATAACCCGGCTTACAGCCCTGCCTGGCCCCGCAGCTTTGCTGCGGGGTTTTTTTATTCTACAGGAAATCCGGAGGAATTTCCTGCTGAGAATTAACAAACTATAAAAAATTCTTAAAAGAAAATAACTCCATTGACTTCCGGCAGGTTCTGCGCTACCATTAACTGCAACAACGGAAAGAAAAACAGGAGTTGATAATATGAGACAAAAGATGCAGCATTTTATGATGGGACGATACGGGGCAGACCAGCTGGGACAGGTGTATCTGGGAATTTCCATGGTATTTCTGGTTATTTCTCTGTTTTCCCGATGGGATATTTTTTATGTACTTGCTTTGGGAATGATGGGATATGAATATTATCGTATGCTGTCCAGAAAGGTGGAGAAGCGGTATCAGGAGAATCAGAAATTCATGAACTGGCGTTACGGACTGGCAGTAAAGAAGAACCGGAGAAAAGAACTGGCACAGCAGCGGAAAATCTATCATTTTTATAAATGTCCTTCCTGCAGGCAGAAAGTAAGAGTGCCAAAGGGAAAAGGGAAGATTTGCATTACCTGTCCGAAATGTAAAACAGAATTTATCAAAAAGAGCTGAAAAACCGGCAGAGTTTCCGAAAAACTGGAAAACTCTGCCGGTTTTATGAAATGTTCCGGGACGAAGAGCGGTTATCTTACGCGTTTATGTCCCTCGTATTTTTCCTCACAGTATTTACAGCGATAAGTTTCCGTATCAATGTCTGTCAGCACAAAAATCTGGTCCAGTTCCTGTTCAATGGAAGTGATGCAGCGTGGATTTTTGCAGCGGACAATATTTTTGATTTCCTTTGGAAGATGGAGTTCCCGCTTTTCCACAATTTTTTCACCCTTGATGATATTGACGGTGATATTGTGGTCGATAAAACCAAGCACATCCAGATCCAGAGTGTCGATATCGCATTCCACTTTTAAAATATCTTTTTTCCCCATTTTGTTGCTGCGGGCATTTTTGATAATGGCAACGCAGCAGTCCAGCTGGTCCAGCTTCAGATCGTGGTAAATGGACAGACTGCAGCCTGCCTGAATATGATCTAATACAAATCCCTCGGTAAGGGCGCCTACGTTCAGCATACTTTCACCTCCAGTAATGTAAGAATCAGGGCCATCCGCACATAAACGCCATACCGGGCCTGCCTGAAATAAGCGGCCCTTGGGTCATCATCCACGTCTACGGAAATTTCATTTACCCGCGGCAGGGGATGCATGACAATCATGTCGTCTTTGGCCAGAGTCATTTTCTTTTTATCCAGGATATAGAAATCCTTCATCCGCACATAATCTTCTTCATTGAAGAAACGTTCCCGCTGTACCCGTGTCATGTACAGAATATCCAGTTCGCCCATGGCGTCCTCCAGACGTTCCACTTCCCGGAAAGAAATGTTGTTCTTTTTCAGTACATCTTCCCGGATATAGCCGGGAACACGAAGTTCTTCCGGTGAAATCAGAATGAACCGGATGTGTGGATAACGAATCAGAGCATGGATGAGGGAGTGAACCGTACGTCCGAATTTCAGATCTCCGCAAAGTCCAATGGTGAGATTATCAAGACGCCCTTTCAGGGAACGGATGGTAAGCAGGTCGGTAAGGGTCTGCGTGGGGTGCTGATGCCCGCCGTCTCCGGCATTGATAACAGGTATTCCGGATTTCTGAGAGGCAACCAGTGGGGCGCCTTCCTTTGGATGACGCATGGCGCATATGTCTGCATAGCAGGAAATCACACGGATGGTATCAGAAACACTTTCCCCTTTGGAAGCGGAGCTGGTGTCTGCACTGGAAAAGCCAAGAACGCTTCCGCCCAGATTCAGCATGGCAGCCTCGAAGCTGAGTCTTGTCCTGGTACTGGGTTCATAAAAGCAGGTTGCAAGTTTTTTGCCCTCACATGCATGGGCATATTTGCCGGGATTCTGTTCAATATCATTTGCCAGTGTAAGCAGCCGGTCCAGTTCTTCCACAGACAAATCCAGCGGGCTCATTAAATGCTGCATAGTTTTCCTCCTGATTTTTAACAATGATTTTTACTATCATATAACAGAAGGTTATAAATTTCAAGATAAAAATTGCAGAGAAAGGAAAAGTATAGTACAATCAAAACAGCAGTGAAAATTTCAGAAATGCTGGCAACGTAAAATAAAAAGAGGTGTTTTGATGAGTGAGAACAGAGAGTATCAGGAAAAAAAGAGAATTTTGTTTTTGGGGCTTCCCTGGACCTTTACAAAATATACCATTGGTCAGGAAATCCTGACCGTCAACACAGGACTGCTCCGGACAGAAGAAAATTACTGTTATATGTATAAAATACAGGATGTAAAACTGACCACTACCCTGACAGAGCGTATTTTCGGTCTGGCCACTGTTGTATGCTATACCGGTGACGTAACACATCCTCAGATTTCCCTGACCCATATCAAAAATGCCAGGGAAATCAAAGATTTTATTCTGGAGGCTGCAGAGGAAGCCAGACAGAAGAGAAGAACCATGAATACGCTGGATATCGGCAGTTCAGGTTCAGAAGAAGAGTAGCAGTTTTCCGGAAAATATCCGATTTTTCGCACTGTATTCAGATATTTTGGAGAGATTTGTCAGGTTTTCCGGAGGTGCGGGTCAGGAGTTTTTCAAAAATAAGTCCGGCAATCATCCAGTAAGGGGCGTAGTCCAGGCGGATTACGCCCTTTATACTGGTCTTTGCGCCGCTGTAATCCCAGGGACACATTCGGTATTTTTTTAAAATACTTCCGCTGACGTATTCTCCCAGAAAAATAAGGCATGAATAAAATGCTCCCCGCAGGACAGGGGAGAAGCGTTTCAGCAGGCGGCAGAAAGGCCTGAAAAATGCTGTCATGCCGTAAATGGGAAACATCCACAGGGATGTTTTTCCCATAAGCTGCAGTTCGCGTTTCCGGAAGGAGTCAAAAGAGGTAAAAAGTATTTCAAGACACCATCCGGTCAGTCCACAAAGAAAAAAATTCCGTTTCATAATCACAGTATGTCCGATATCTGGCACTTTATGCATATTGACTGAATTTTTTGGTGAAAAATGATTGACGACAGGGTGAAAAGCGATTATTATAGTAGTGTAGCTAAATTTACGAAAAGGAGTAATATTATGAGGAAAATGAAAAAAGTGATGGTGTTGCTGGCAGCAGTGCTGGTGGCAGCGATGTTAGGCGGATGCGGCGGCTCTTTTGATGCCAGCCAGTATGTGAAGGCTTTGTTGGACAATTCCTACAAAGGTGATTCTGAGGCTTTTGTAAAAGAAAAAGTGGGCACCAAGGAAGAAGCAGAAAAACTCTATATCGAGGGAATTGATACAGAGATGGCGTCAATTACTGACCAGACACAGGTTTCCGAGGAACTGGAAGCAGAGTTCAGAACCGTTCTGCAGGATGTGTACAAAAATGTGAAGTATACCGTTGGCGATGCTGAAAAGAAGGACAGCAAAACGTATGAAGTGGAAGTAAAATGCGAGAAGATGAATATTTTCGGACCTACCATGGAGAGTTTCTATGCTGCAGCAGAAGCCTATGACGGGGATACAGAAGATGATGCTGCACTGAATGAAGCAGTTGTAACCATGCTGAAAGATTCTTTTAAAGAGACACTGGCAAATGTTACTTACGGCGATGCAGAAAGCGTAACAGTACGCGTGGAACTGGTGAACAATGTATGGACACCGAATGAAGCTGATATCCTGACTTTACAGGAAAGCCTGTTTGATACAGAAGCAGCTTCCATGACTCCTTAATCTGGGAGAGCATTTAATATCAGGAAATACATAACCCGGAGGATATTCCTTCGGGTTTTATTTATTCTATGGGAAGACCCTGTCACACTTTAGCGTGACAGGGTCTTCCCATAGAATAAATAAGTTCTTATCGCACTGCGGCGGAAAGGAATAATGCCGCAGAAGCGATCCGCCGCAGGCGGAGAATCCTGCAAAGCAGGATTCTTTGTTCTTCTATAAGAAAACACCCTTACATATGGGTGCAGGCGTCCATGGCCGCTTCGTATACTCTGGAAAAAGGCACTTTGCACTGTCTGGCAGCGGCAGATACGTCCTCGTATTCCGGTTTGTATTTGCTGATACCGTATCCGGTGCTGATTTTGACTGTAATTTCTCCATAGGGAGTGGGGACTTTGCGGAACTGGGCCTCCAGCGTTCTGCGGTAACAGGGCTGAATACGAATGCCCCTTGTGGTGGTATGCGTCAGTATCAGCCTGCTGAAACGGCTTTCTTCTTCCAGATTGCACAGGCAGGTCAGCAGCAGTCCGGGACGGTTTTTCTTCATATGAACGGAAGTGGTGAAAACATCCAGTGCTCCTGCGTCCATCAGAAGGCCCGCTGCATAGGAAACTGCCTCTGGCGTCATGTCGTCCAGGTTGCAGGAAAGCTCCAGAATCTGATCCAGGTTGTGGAACTGCTCCGTATAGAAATCCGGATGTGTTTCATCCTCCTGGAACCGGGCCGGCAGACTGGAAGCATAAGAGCCGGGAAGCTGTCTGGGAGAGGGGACCGGAAGCAGGTTCATGTTTCCCTGGAATACCCGCAGGCAGTTGGCGGAAGGAAAATCTTTTGTGCCCATACCATAGCCTGCTTTTTCCACTGCCATGGGAGGCATGGTCATAAACTGGCTGACAAAATGTTTTAACAGCGCGGCGCCGGTGGGGGTACACAGCTCTCCCTGAATATTGCCGCAGTAAATGGGAACATCCCGCAGAATTTCCGCAGTTGCCGGGGCAGGAACCGGAAGAATTCCGTGGGCGCAGCGGACGCTGCCGCTTCCCACATGAACAGGAGAAGCAATAATCTGTTCCGGGTTCAGCAGTTCCAGCAAAAGGCAGCAGCCTGTAACGTCCATCAGGGCGTCCAGGGTTCCCACCTCATGAAAATGAATCTGGGAAATATCGGTGTGATGAGCGGCGCTTTCTGCATTTCCAAGTAAAGTATATACAGCCTTTGCATGTTCTTTTACGGAAGCGGACAGGGGCAGGCTGTCAATTCGTGCCAGCATTTCCGGATAAGTGGTGTGAAGACTGTGATGATGGTGTTCTTCCGGATGGGAATGGCCTGTTTCCTGAGAAATTACTTCTTCTTCTGTCTGTCCCAGAATCACCACATTCATTTTCGTTCCCCAGATTCCGCATTTCTCAGAGGGGCTGGCAGAAATCATAATTTTATCGGGAAAGAGACTGTTCATGGTCTCCAGAAACCGGTTCTGCTCCGGTTCCGGTAAAAGTTCATAGAGAGCGCCCATCAGCATATCTCCGGCAGCGCCCATATTACATTCAATAAAAAGTGTTTTCATATCTGGTTACCTCCTATATGATTAATCATGCTGGCAAGATAGCCGGCACCAAATCCATTGTCAATATTTACCACACTGACGCCGCTGGCGCAGGAGTTCAGCATGGAAAGCAGTGCGGACAGGCCCTGAAAATTGGCCCCGTATCCGATGCTGGTGGGAACTGCAATGACCGGACAGTCGCATAAGCCTCCGATCACGCTGGCCAGGGCTCCTTCCATACCTGCAACAGCAATAATCACAGTAGCTCTGGAAATGCTGTCCACATGGGAAAGCAGGCGGTGAATGCCGGCAACACCCACATCGTAGAGGCGTTCCACCTGATTGCCCAGTACTTCGGCTGTAAGGGCTGCTTCTTCTGCCACCGGAATATCACTGGTGCCGCCGGTGGCTACCAGGACAGTACCGGAAGCAGTGCAGTATTCCCTGCGGTTTACGATTCCGATACGGGAAAGTTTATCATAGGTAAGGGAAAAACGCAGGGACAGATAAGAAGCAGATTCTTCGGAAAGCCGGGTAATCAGAATATTTTCCGGGCAGTGGGATAACAGTGAGCGGATAATACCTTCCATCTGTTCCGCTGTCTTTCCGGCGCCGTAAATCACTTCCGGAGCTCCCTGGCGGATTTTCCTGTGATGGTCAATTTTGGCATATCCCAAATCTTCAAAGGGGCTGATTTTTAATTTCTCATAGGCAGTATGGATGTCCAGGGTGCCCTCCTGTACCTGCTGCAAAACAGACAGCATATGTTTTGATTCCATGGCAGTTTCACCTCCGTCTGAATAGTTATGAATAATTATAGAATTTTATCACAGAATAGTCAAGGAAGAGCTTATAACCCTTTGTTTTCGAGAAAAAACAAAAAAATTTCTGTTACTGGAATGTCCTCGGAATTATTTGTAAAAATGTGAAAATTGCCAAATTTCTCATAAAATAATAGAAAATCATGGGAATTTATACAAAGTCAAAAAGAAGGAACAGACATAAAGTACCAGAGACAGGTAAAACAATATGGCTAAAATGAAAGAGTATTAGTAAAAAAAGCTATATCATTTTAGTAATGTTACCTCCGGAGGCAGAAAACAGAGAGTTGACAAAATGAAAAAAAGGTGGCATAATTTGCCACAAGTTCAGATAAGAACTTAATTGTGTTTGTAAATGCACCTGGATGACGGTTCCAGAGTGCAGAAGTAGAAAGGATGAGAACTATGATGAATGAAAAAGTTATTAGCTTGGCAGATGTAGATGAAGTGTGTGATTTTGTACGTGCTGCTGGTATGTGTGACTTTGATATAGATATTTCAGACCAGCGCATGGTAATTGATGCAAAATCAATTCTGGGAGTAATGGGCCTGGGAGTGAAGAAGGAACTGACCGTAAAATACGGTGGAGAAGATATTACCTTTGAAAATGTTTTAAGCAAATATGCCATAGCATAGGAAGAGTCAGACAGAGCAGGGCTGCTGTACCGGGAAACACGGTGCGGCAGTCCTGTTTTTTCTTCTATAGGAAATTCCTTTGGATTTCCTATAGAAGAAAAAACAATGATGCGCAGCTCGCGGGGGTGATGTTTATTGCTGCGCAATCCGCTCGCGCGCGGAGAATGCGCATGGCGCATTCTTTTTTCTTCTATAGGAAGACCCTGTCACGCGAAAGTATTTCCTGTAAGACAATAGCAATTATGCTTGCAAAAGTCTTTTCAGCCATACTATAATATTTGTATCACTCCGGCAGTAAACTGCCGGAAAGTCCGGTCAGCGGTGTATATGGAGAGGAAGGGTCAGAAAACCAATGGAAAGAATAAAAATCTCTGTGCGGAATCTTGTGGAATTCATTCTGCGTTCCGGCGATATAGACAATCGAAGAGGCCGGGCCATGCAGAAGGAGGCCATGCAGGAAGGAAGCAGAATACATTGGAAAATTCAGAGAAGAATGGGGCCGTCTTATCAGCCGGAGGTTTTTCTGAAAACAGAGCTGGTGCGGGAGCGGTATATTCTGGTGCTGGAAGGCCGGGCAGACGGCGTGATTACGGAGGGGACTCATGTAACCATTGATGAGATAAAAGGGGTTTATCAGGATGTGAATTTCATGGAGGGGCCGGTTCCGGTTCATCTGGCCCAGGCAAAATGCTATGCTTATATGGTGGCAGCGGAGCAGAAACTGCCGGAAATTTCCGTTCAGATGACTTACTGCAATCTGGACACAGAAGAAATCCGAAGATTTCATGAGGATTATACGTTAGAAGAACTCCTGGAATGGTTTGAAGGGCTGACAGCTGCTTATGAAAGATGGGCTGAGTTTCAGTATGAGGCCAGAGTGGAACGGAATGCTTCCATTGCCGGTCTGGAATTTCCCTTTCCTTATCGGGAAGGGCAGAGAGAACTGGCTGCTGATGTATACCGCACCATTAACCGCAGAAAAATACTGTTTATCCAGGCTCCCACCGGAACAGGGAAAACTATTACTACGGTGTTTCCGGCAGTAAAAGCCGTGGGAGAGGGACTGGCAGATAAGATTTTTTATCTCACAGCAAAAACCATTACCAGAACTGTGGCGGGGGAGGCCTTCGGGCTGCTGAAAAGTCTGGGTTACCGGGGGCGTGTCCTCACCATTACCGCAAAGGAAAAGCTCTGTCTCTGCGGGGAAATGGACTGTAATCCGGTTCACTGTGCCTGTGCAAAGGGGCACTATGACCGGGTAAATGACGCAGTTTTCGATCTGCTGCAGAAAGAATATGAAATCACAAGGGAGATTCTGATACGCCAGGCAGAGGAATTTCAGGTGTGCCCCTTTGAAATGTGCCTGGACACAGCCCTCTGGGTGGATGATATTATCTGCGATTATAATTATGTGTTCGACCCGAATGTGTATCTGAAACGTTTTTTTGCGGAGGGAGTAAAAGGAGAATACCTGTTTTTGGTAGACGAAGCCCATAATCTGGCAGACAGAGCCAGAGAAATGTACAGTGCGGTTCTGTACAAGGAAGATTTTCTTCATGTGAAAAAAATTCTGAAGAATTACAGCCTGAAATGTGTCCGGGGACTGGAACGGTGCAATAAACATCTGCTGGAACTGAAGCGGGAGTGTGAATCCTGTGAAACACTGGAAAATATCAGTCCGCTGATTTTTTCCCTGATGCAGCTTGGAGCCGCAATGGAGGAGTTCTTTTTAAAAGACATTACATTTCCGGAGAAAAAGGAAGTGCAGGAATTTTATCTGGAGTTGCGGCATTTTCTGAATATGCATGAGCGGGTGGATGAAAATTATGTGATTTACACGGAACATGAATCTGACAGGAGTTTTAAACTGAAGCTGTTCTGTGTGAATCCGGCGGTAAATCTGCAGGAATGCCTGGATAAAGGCCGCAGTACCATCTTTTTTTCCGCCACTTTCCTGCCTGTCAGTTATTATAAGAAACTGCTGAGTGTCAGAGAAGATAATTATGCAGTGTATGCCCGTACATCTTTCCGGCAGGAACAGCATTTTCTGGCGGTGGGCACAGATGTGAGCAGCAGATATACACGGAGAACAGAATCGGAATTTCAGAAAATTGCAGATTACATTTATGAGGCCTCAGGAGGAAAAACCGGAAATTACATGGTCTTTTTCCCTTCCTATAAAATGATGGAACAGGTATGGGAAAAGTTCCAGGAGAGGGAGGGAATCCGGGAGGAGCTGGACTGTGTCTGCCAGGAAAGCGGTATGACGGAGCAGGAGCGGGAGGAATTCCTGGGATTGTTTTCGGAAAAACGAGAGAAAACTCTGATTGGATTCTGCGTGATGGGAGGAATGTTTGCAGAGGGCATTGACCTGAAAGGGGAATCCCTGATTGGAGTGGTCATTGTGGGAACGGGGCTGCCTCAGATCAGTAATGAGCGGGAAATTCTGAAACAGTTTTATGAGGAGCGGGAACAGGCCGGATTTGCCTGTGCGTTCCGGTATCCTGGCATGAATAAAGTGCTGCAGGCCGCAGGGCGGGTTATCCGCACAGAAGAAGACCGGGGGATTATTCTGCTGCTGGATGAACGGTTTTTGCAGCGGGAATATCAGTCGTTGTTTCCCAGAGAGTGGGAGTCATATCAGCCTGTAACTCTTTCCGGGGTGCGGCGTGCAGTGGAGGCATTCTGGAACAGAGACTGACAGGCAGATCCTGGTGCAGGAAGGCGGATGCAAATGACGGAATGAATGTTTATCCGCCTTTTGCACATAAGAGCAGATTTTTTATCTTATCAGGAAAGACCTTGTCACGCTAAAGAGTGAAAGTCTCTTTCCTGTAAGATAAAAACAACTATACGCAGCCTGCGGAGAGGAAATTTATTACTGCGCAATCCGCTGGCGCGCGGAAAATGCGCTGTGCGCATTCATTTTTATTTGGCAGGAATTACCTCCAGCCAGTATCCATCCGGGTCTGTTACAAAGTAAATGCCCATGGCGGGATTTTCAAAACAGATACATCCCATAGCCTCATGTTTTGCATGAGCGGCATCGTAATCTTCTGTTTCAAAAGCCAGATGGAATTCACAGTCGCCCAGGTCATAGGGGCCTTCTTTTTCTTTCAGCCAGGTCAGTTCCAGATCAAAGGTGCTTTCCTCGTTGGAAAGAAATGCAATGATGTAACTGCCGTCGGCAGCTTCATTGCGGCGGATTTCCTTCAGTCCGAAGGCTTCCTGATAGAAAGCAACGGATTTGTCCAGATCCTGTACATTGTAATTTTCGTGAACCATTTTAAAAGTCATATAAATTCCTCCTTGATAATTTATGCTTACAGGACATCTGTTTTTAAGAGTATCAGATTCCATAAGCTGGTTTAAAGGCAACAGTTCAGACATAGACGGTTCCTGAAAAGGCAGGTATGCGGGCTATGTCTGAACTGCTGTCCCTAAAGTTCAGATGAAGGGCCGGCAGTTTCCGGAAGCAGTTTTAAAAATTCCTCTGCAGAGGGAGAAACCGGAAGTCCGGAATTCACAGCCGCTATAATCTGGCGCCGGGGCATTGTCTCCCGTGTCCGGACAATGTAAAGCTCCGGGGTAGGTTCAAAGAGACAGTAATCGGGGATGAACGCAATGCCGATACCGATTTTCGCCAGGTCAATCAGCAGGTCGTTGCTGCTCAGTTCCATTTCCGGAACCAGTTCCAGCTGATACCGGAGAAACAGATTATGTAAAAATTCACTGGTGGTACTTTTCTGATCCAACATTAAAATCGGGTACTGATTTAATTCACAGAAGGAAATTTCCTTCTGCTCCAGAGGAAAACTGGCAGGATTTGCAATAAACACGTCCTGGAAAGAGGCCACTGTTTTCCGGATACAGGAGCTGTCCATCCGGGAATTTGGATAATTGCTCACAATCAGATCCACCTTGCCCTGAGAGAGCAGTTCCACGCAGCTTAATGAAGTGGCGTTTGTCACCTTGATGGGAACCTGCGGAAATTTTTCATGAAACTGTTTCAGATAAGGTACCAGGAAATACCGGCAGATGGTGTCGCTGGCGCCAATATGGAGCTGGCAAAGGCCAAGGGTGCCGGAATCTGTAAGCTGCTGTTCGCCCCGTTCAATCAGATTAATGGCAGGCTCAATGTGTTTTAGCAGAAGCTGTCCCGCAGAGGTAAGCTGTACCTTTTTGGTGCTGCGGATAAATAAAGGCTGTTCCAGTTTCTTTTCCAGCGTCTTGATGGACTGGCTGACCGCCGACTGGGAGATAAACAGTTTCCGGGAAGCCTCTGAAAAACTCAGGGAGGAAGCCACATGATAAAATACTTTGTACAGTTCATAATTAATGTCCACAGGCGCCTCCCCCTCGTAACAGTCCGGATATTTCAATGTTATAAGTGAAATCTGCTTTTATTATAAGTATGGATTATAAATCTGTCAATAGGGCAAATGTAAATAAGAAAATAATATAAATTGTATTAAATATATTAATTGTACTAATTATATATTCCATGTTATACTGTGTGATAACAGGACAAATTGAAGGAGGAAACCAATGAGCAACGTAAGACGAATTTTTGTGGAAAAGAAACCGGATTTTGCCATTCAGGCCAGGGAGCTTCAGTCAGAAATCAGAAGCTATCTGGGCATTCAGTCTGTGACAGGGGTACGGGTGCTGATTCGCTATGATGTGGAGGATATTTCGGAGGAAACTTACCGGAAAGCCCTGGCGACAGTATTTTCCGAGCCTCCGGTAGACCATGTGTACGAGGAATCATTTGAGGCAGGAACAGCCCAGGTGTTCAGCGTGGAATATCTGCCGGGACAGTATGATCAGCGGGCAGATTCTGCAGAGCAGTGTGTGAAACTGTTAAATGAGTCAGAAAATCCCATTATCCGTTCTGCCACCACCTATGTGATTGAAGGTGAAGTGAGCCGGGAGCAGCTTGAAGCCATCAAAACCCACTGCATTAATCCGGTGGATTCCAGAGAAACCGGACTGGAAAAGCCGGAAACGCTGACGGATGATTTTGAGGAACCGGAGGATGTGAAGATTCTGGATGGATTTGCTGGACTGCAGGAGCAGGAGCTGAAAAATCTCTATGATTCTCTGGGCCTTGCCATGACCTTTAAGGATTTCCTGCACATTCAGAATTATTTCCAGAAGGAAGAAAAAAGAGACCCTTCCATGACGGAAATCCGTGTGCTGGATACCTACTGGTCTGACCACTGCCGTCATACCACTTTTTCCACAGAATTGAAAGACGTTGCCTTTGGGGAAGGATTTTACCGGGCCCCTATGGAAGAGACTTACCAGGATTATCTGAACACCCACAAAGAGATGTATCAGGGCCGGGAGGATAAGTTTGTCTGTCTGATGGATCTTGCCCTGATGGCCATGAAACGGCTGAAAAAAGAAGGAAAACTGGAGGACCAGGAAGAATCGGATGAAATCAATGCCTGTTCCATTGTGGTTCCGGTGGAAGTGGACGGAAAAACCGAGGAATGGCTGGTGAATTTTAAAAATGAAACCCATAATCATCCCACGGAAATTGAGCCTTTCGGCGGCGCGGCCACCTGTCTGGGCGGGGCCATCCGGGATCCTCTGTCCGGGCGTACCTATGTATATCAGGCCATGCGTGTGACCGGAGCTTCCGATCCCACCGTGTCGGTGAAAAATACTCTGGACGGCAAGCTGCCTCAGAAAAAACTGGTGCGGGGAGCTGCTCACGGTTACAGCTCTTACGGCAACCAGATTGGTCTGGCAACAGGATATGTAAAGGAAATTTACCATCCTGATTATGTGGCAAAGCGGATGGAAATCGGCGCGGTAATGGGCGCTGCCCCAAGACGGGCGGTGCAGCGGCTCACCTCCGACCCCGGTGATGTAATCATTCTCCTGGGAGGTCGTACCGGACGGGACGGAATCGGCGGTGCCACCGGTTCTTCCAAAGCTCACAATACGGAATCCACTGCAGTCTGCGGCGCGGAAGTGCAGAAGGGAAATCCTCCCACAGAGCGGAAAATCCAACGTCTGTTCCGCAGGGAAGAGGTAGCCCATATAATCAAAAAGTGCAATGATTTCGGAGCAGGAGGCGTATCTGTGGCCATCGGTGAGCTGGCTGACGGACTGCGTGTTTGCCTGGACAGAGTTCCGAAAAAGTATGCAGGTCTGGACGGTACGGAAATTGCCATTTCCGAGTCTCAGGAGCGTATGGCGGTTGTTATTGCTCCGGAAGATAAGGAACAGTTCCTTTCCTGGGCAAAAGAGGAAAATCTGGAGGCAGTGGAAGTGGCTGTGGTTACAGAAGAACCCAGACTGGTGCTGGAATGGCGGGGAAAGGAAATTGTAAATATTTCCAGGGCATTTCTGGACACCAACGGAGCACATCAGGAAACTTCTGTAAAAGTGGACATTCCTGCTCGGGAGGAAAATTTCTTTGAGAAAAAAGAGATTCCCAGAGTGGCAGAAGCCCTGAAAAAAGGCGACAGGAAAGCTGCCTGGCTTGCAACTCTTTCTGACCTGAATGTATGTTCTCAGAAAGGGCTGGTGGAAATGTTTGACGGATCCATCGGTGCGGGCAGTGTGTTTATGCCTTACGGGGGAAAATATCAGCTGACAGAGACCCAGAGCATGGTGGCAAAACTTCCGGTGGCAGAGGGAAAATGTGATACGGTTACCATGATGGCTTATGGATTTGACCCGGAGCTGTCCTCCTGGAGCCCTTACCATGGAGCAGTGTATGCGGTACTGGAATCCATGGCAAGGATTGTGGCGGCAGGGGGCGATTACCGGAAAATCCGTTTTACCTTCCAGGAGTATTTCCGTCGGATGAACGAAGAACCCTCCCGCTGGAGCCAGCCTTTTGCAGCACTTCTGGGCGCTTACAGTGCTCAGATGGGATTCGGGCTGCCCTCCATTGGAGGAAAAGATTCCATGTCAGGAACCTTTAATGAAATTGACGTGCCGCCCACACTGGTTTCCTTTGCGGTGGATGTGGCAAAAGAACAGGATATCATTACGCCGGAGCTGAAACAGCCGGGCAATAAGCTGATGATTTTCAAAATTGCCACAGACAGGTATGATTTGCCGGTATATGCTCAGGTTATGAAGCTGTACGACGCCATTCACGAGCTGATCCAGCAGAAAGCCATTGTATCTGCCTATGCCCTAGACGGAAAAGGAATTGCAGCAGCGGTAAGCAAAATGGCATTTGGAAATAAACTGGGCGTTACCCTGGAATCCGATGTGTGCAGCGACTGTATGTTTTCTCCTCATTTTGGAAAACTTATTGCAGAGGTTCCGGCGGAAAAAGCAGATTTTGTGAAAGAAACTATTGGGGCGGCCATGGAGCCCTGGGCAAAAACAGAAACAGAGGACGGAGGCTGCGGTCATCTGTCTTACTGCAGAGTTATCGGCGAGGTAAACCACCTGCAGAAATTTATTTACGGAGATACGGAAATTTCCATGGAAGAGGCCATTGAAGCCTGGACAGGCACACTGGAAAAAGTATTCCCAACCAGGGCAGTGGAAGGAAAAGAAGAAGTGCAGACAGAACTGTTCCATACGGATAAGATTTATGTGTGCAAACATAAAGTGGCAAGGCCCACTGTGTTTATTCCTGTATTTCCGGGAACAAACTGCGAGTATGACAGTGCGAAGGCTTTTGAGCGGGCCGGAGCGGATACCATTGTAAAAGTATTCCGGAATCTCAGGGGAGAAGAGATCCGGGAATCTGTGAATGAATTTGTGAAAGCCATTGAGCAGTCCCAGATTATCATGTTTCCGGGAGGATTTTCTGCCGGAGACGAGCCTGAGGGAAGCGCGAAATTTTTTGCCAATGCTTTCCGGAATCAGAAAATGGCGGAAGCAGTCAACCGTCTGTTACAGGAGCGGGACGGCCTGATGCTGGGCATCTGCAATGGTTTTCAGGCGCTGGTGAAGCTGGGCCTTGTGCCTTACGGGGAAATCCGCCAGCAGAATGAGGATTCTCCCACCCTGACCTACAATACCATTGGACGCCATATTTCCAAAATGGTTTATACGAAGGTGGTCACAGATAAGTCTCCCTGGCTGGCACAGGCAGAGCCTGGAAAAATCTACTGTAATCCTGCATCCCATGGCGAAGGACGTTTTGTGGCGCCAGAAGAATGGCTGGAGAAGCTGTTTGCAAACGGTCAGGTGGCAACCCAGTATGTCAACGAAAAGGGCCGGCCCACCATGGATGAGGAGTGGAATATCAATGGCTCTTATATGGCTATTGAGGGAATTACCAGCCCTGATGGCAGAGTTCTTGGTAAAATGGCTCATTCAGAACGCCGGGGCGAGAGCGTGGCAGTGAATATCTATGGAGAGCAGGATATGAAGCTGTTTGAGAGCGGCGTGGCGTATTTTAAATAAACAGAACATTGATGAATTTTAAATGGGCAGCTATTAATGTAACAGGGAAAAGCAACCTGAAATGGATATGGCTTTTCATTCCAGGTTGCCTGTTCCTCTGAAACAGGAAGGTATCAGTCTGTGAAGGAACAAGCAGCAAATTGATGATGCCTGTTAAGGATTATATAAAAATTAATTGAAAATATGGATAAATATGCATGTATTTAGAAGAAAAAATTAGATATAATGCATAAAAATCATAACATAAAATATGTTTTAATTGACGATTTAACAAAAATAGCATATAATAACCTAGGATGCATAGTCGAACTTGCATATAATGTCCGGATGTTGTGCATTCTATATAAAACATAGAAAGAAGGTATATGTGTAATGTCACGTATTCTAAAAGAAATTCCTTATAACCAGGAGCAGTTTTCAACAATTATTTCGAATCGGAATCCGGAAGCAAGTACTTTTTTGGATGCAAAAAAGTTGTCTGGTCCGACCGTTGAGGAATTTTTAATAGATGAAACAAAGTTGAAAAATTACGATTCATTTGGTGATTATATAAGAATAGATATTTGACAGACAGGGCCCTCATTATTTTAAGACAGGGTCCTTTTTATGCTATATGGATAAATTTTGTAAGATACAATAAAGAGGGTAGTATATATGTATAATATTTGCAGACCATTTATTTTGCATAATGATTTTCTTCCGCCGTCCAGAGAGGTTCATCAGGATTGGGACTATCTGTCTTATGGTTATTACGATGGAATTTCGGTGGGAAAAAATCTTTTCTCAGAAGGGGCAATTGATTTAAAAAGATTATGGAAATATTCTGTAGAACGAAGCACGCTGATGACAGGAAAGTGCCAGGAACAGGTGATTTTTGGGTTCCGGAGCGATGAAGACGAGAGGTGGGAAAACAGTTTTTGGGATGAAAATGTACAGAAAAAGTATCCATTTTTGTTTCTTTCTTTACTACAGTTTAAAAATTCGGAAAAAACCACTGAATTTTGCAAAGAATGCAGAGAATTTGAAAAAGCTATGACAAATGAGGAGGAAGGATATCGTGCCGTCACTTATTTAACATTGGACAACAGTGATTTAATTCTGATATTGCTCAGCAGGAATTATCTTTCCGGAGCTGAACTGGTAGATAGTTTGCATCGCGGAGCGGGAAGTATAGCAGAAAGAATTTCTCTTTTTAATTGGTCACTGTGTTATAGCTTTACAGTGGCATCATTGTATCGGGAGATATTAAATGGCGACAATGGGCCAGAAGAAGAAATTCTGCCTTTTGTATATATTCATGCCATAGAGCAGAGTCCTGGAAGTGTTGATCATATTTATAATCAGATAAAAGATGTTGTCGGAGAGGAATATTTGAATAAGGAAAAACAGTCAACGTTAGGGTGTAATGATGAGCTGATTATTTTAAAAGATGTTCCATGGTCAAAATTTCGTTTGCTGTATCAGGATAATAGTGGTATTCTAAATCATTCTAATGAATTTTATCAAAATTATCTGACGGGAGTGACCACTATTATTGGGACTCCTCATGAGATGAAAAAAGTGGCAAATGGAAGGTTTATCCGTGTATCGGAATCAGACAAAGGGAAGACGGACTCTGAAAGTTTAAGCAGTATGTTACGCAAAGCATTTGGTAAGATGGATCTAATTAATAATACGGATTGTGTGCGTTGTCATAATCTGAAGAAGGATTTATACCAGACGTTGAATGTATTACAAAGGTTTGAAACAACTTTTTTTTCAGATTATGTGTTCCGAACGTTGCTTATGCCCCTGCATATGGTAAAAAATATTATGGAAAAAGCACATACAATAGAGGAAAAAGATAAATTATTTGAATCTTTTTATGATTTATTCAAAGGAATTAGTTTATACGCCCAGAATTCGGTAAAATCTGACCGGCAATTTACACAGTCTTTGGATTATAATATCAGAATTTATCAGACGCCTGTTAAGCTGAATGCGTTTTATAATGCTTATATTTATAATCTGAAAGAATATTTAAATTCTATGGAAAATGAACAGGGGGTTTTACATAATTATGAGTTTATAGCATGTCCGGGAATTACGGATAATATGCAGGTGCGGGAGTTGTTTGATTCTCTGACAGATGAGGAAAAAATTTTTATTGCAAGTATCCCTGAGAATCAAATGTATGACGTCCGTTTAATGTTTGTTATGCTCAGTCATGAGGTAGGGCATTTTGTTGGGAAAGATATCAGAAATCGAAAGATAAGAGTGAAATGTATAGAAAAGATTCTTTCACATGTTACCATTCATTATTACAGAATTTCCCTTCAGGGAGAGTTGCCGGAAGAAATTCCGGAAGGCTACTGGAAGGGACTGGAAAAAGAATTGAAAACCCGTTTGAAGGAAAAGATGGAACAGCAGAAGAGCAGCGATTATATAAGGAAAAGGTATGTGGACATATCAGAAGAAGAAATTAAAAAATTAGAAAAAGACCTGGAAAAATACGGGGTATATAGCAGTATATTGAATCTGTTGTTGCAGGAGAGTATGAAAGAGATTCTGGAAGAATCAGAAGAACTGTTTTCTTATCTGCTGGAAGATACATTTATGGTAACTATGAAAAAAGCTGATTTAAAAAATGCAGAGCGGGAACGAAAAAAACTGAGGAGAAAAATTCAGAAAATAACAAATGAATGGCTTACAGATTCTCCCTGGAATAAAACCATGACTAATTTATCAGCGTCCATGGACTTGCTCATAGAGAATTTCAAAGAATGTGTGGCAGATGTGATAGGAATTTTAACGCTGCGGCTTTCCATGTTTGATTATCTGGATTCAGTCATTCAAAGTAACTCAGATCAGGGACGCATTGATATCGTGAATACAAAAGCATTGGTGAGATGTGCATTGGTTGTTTATTGTATGGAAAACCCGGGGGATGATTTGAGATATTATTGGAGTGATAAGGAAATACAGGTAATTGATGAGTCTGGTAATGGGAGAGTCCGGGATTTTAAAAATGCTATCTGCGAATTTTTGGACGAGTATTTTAAAGGGAAAGAATCCCCCAAAAAACTTCCTGAAATAGCTGCCTATAAAAAGAGCGCTGTGAATATACTGTATGATTCATCTGTTCTGCAGCAATTGGGAGGGTATTTATCTGTATGCAGAAGAACTTTTGAAGAACGGAATAGTAAGGAAATAAGGTCCCAACAGAAAGAACTGATAAATGTATATAAATTACAGCAGGAAAATAATATTGAAACATTTATTTTGGGAGTACAGAAGTATATATTTGATTATCAGAATGTTGTGACTGAAAAGATGGGAGAATTAGTTGGGGAGAATTGATATGGAAAAAGCAGGAAGGCAAATATATGAACTGAATATTTGCAAATATGCAGTATATCTTTTGGAAAAAAACTTTTCAGAGTTAAAGGAAAAAATTAAGATATATATATTTAATGAAGAACAGAAAAATGGTTGTGCAGCATGTTTTAGAGAACAGGGATTTGAAATACTGGCTGAAAAAACATCTGTTTTGAAAGATTCCCGTATTCAGGGCTGGGGAAAGGAAAAGGCTGTCTGTTGGGTGTTTATGGGGAAGGGGACGTCTGAAGCAGCAGTGGCATTGGCAGAACTTGTATTGGACGAGTTACAGGAAAAATTTGCAGATTATCTTTATATTGAGGTATTAGAAGATGTAAGTTCCAGCTGGATAAAAGGAAAAAAGTTAAATGACAGAAGGAGAGCATATTTTTTCGGATTTATTCAGGATGGTGAAAAACTGAGAAATGAATGCGTAAAGAAGATACTTAAGAAGAATCAGCTTCCTCCCTGGCAATTGTTAGTACAGATATCTTCTCAGTTTTATGAAAAGCGTTCCTTGAACACAAGATTATATTTTGTTCCGGATGATATGGTTTCAAATGTGCCATGTGTTCGGCTGGAAGGTAGCAGTTCAGATAAAAAATGGGAAGAAAAATATAAGCTCTCAGAGAAAAATCTGCGAACCGTAAGAAAATTGATGGAAGCGGCTCATGATGGCCATGGAATTCTGATATCAATGACAGAATATGTAATACGGGAGATTGTCAGACAGAAAGATTTTGAAAAGATTGCGCAGGCATGTATTCAGTTTCAGGGACATTTGAACTGGAAAGTCATTATAAAAGGGAAAGATGTACTTTGCTACCAGGACGGAGAATATCAGTTTCCGGAGTTGGGAAAAGCAGAACCGGAACATATCCAAAGACTGAATGAAATGGATCTTGATGATGGCAAAAGAGAGAATATTAAGAAGATTATTGAAAAACTTTCCAGACAATTTCATGGAACCTCTATTGTTTTTATGGATGAAGAGTCTTTGAAAGATGAAATAGAACGTCTGGTTAGTTTGAACAGGGGTCATAAGGTGAAGGCATTTCAACTCATGGAGCAGGAAGATGGGATGATAATGGGAATCACCGCCATAGATGGTGCGTTAATGGCAAATTTGGATGGAATGTGCAGTGCAATTGGTGCAATTCTGGATGGAGATGCAGTGGTCAGGGGTGATCCGGGGCGTGGCGCACGATATAATACTCTTGCCAATTATATCGCACGCTTTAAACAGAAAAAGAAAAGAGGAAAAAGCACATGCTTTGCAGTTATTTTTTCAGAAGATGGAAGAATTGATATTGAAACGTCAAAATAATAAAAACGTTATGAAAATGACTGTGAGATTAGAAAAGTATTGTAGTATCCAGACAAAAATTTATGAAAAATCGAAAAGAAACCGTTCCGTCTATGAATATCACAGACGGAACGGTTCTTTGGTTATAATGGTTTTTTATGTTGTGAAAAAGTGGTTAGCGTTATGTAATTCTTATTTCCACTTAAGGGTATAATATCCGGAAGAAGTTTTATTATAGCGTTCTACTTTCACATAGTAGGTACCAGGATTAATACCGCTTCTTGCGCCATACTGATTTTCTAAAAAATAAGTGGTGGTATCTTTGGGATACTTTAAGTTCATTGCATCATAGTTGTTACTGCCGGAAATAAAAGGTTTTCCATTGCTCTTGCAAAGAGTAACTTTAATTCCACTGGTACAATAAGCAGAAGAATTAGATACAGCAAGGCCATTTGTTTTTGCACTGTAACTCAATTTCAGCTGCTGTTTTTTGGTCAGTTTAATTTTATACCAGTCAACACTTTTATCGCCTGCAATAATAACACCCTTTGCGGTCTTATTCTGTTTCAGTGTTTTTGCTTTCCCTCTGGAAGTATTGGAACCTTTGTTAAGAGAGGTCACAGTTGCTTTAACCTTTACACCGCCAACGCTTTCTACTTTAAAGTAGTAGGTGCTTCCTTTTTTAACGCCGTAAGTCCGTGTATAATATACACTGGATTTACTGGTATCAAAATACTCGCGTGTCTGGCCAAGGGCAGAGGTTTTGCTTTTGTTAAGTGTAATATAACCGTAAGCGCCACCGGAAACAAGAGAACTGTTATTTGAAATCTTAATGGTGACATAACCGGTTACGTTGGATTTGAATTTAATAAAATTAGCTTCTTCAGTTGCACCCCAGCATTCCTCATCTGAAATTGTTGCAGTAGATGTTCCTTTGCCTTTTAAACTCAGCTCACCTGCCGCCTCTGCCTGCTGAGGAGTCGCCACAGCAAACACAGAAACCATCATGAATGCTGCAAGCACAAGACTTACAATTTTGTTGCGTTTTTTTCCTTCTCTCATAATGTACATTCCTTTCCTGATTAAATTCCGACAGAGATTTTGTATTATATCAGAAAATTCCTGGGAAATTCCTGCATAATAATAAGTTATTGCCACACTTTATCCTGTCTCTTATAATTTATAACATAGTTTTCAAAATGTCAATATACTGTGAAAAAATTGTGAAAAAAGGGTGAAAACATATTATCGTTCACGCCCCGTCCGGTCACCTGCGGCTGGCGGAACGGGGCCCGTGTCATGACAGAATCAGAGGAACCGTTCATTCCTGTGTCAGGAGGGCTGGCCCGTCCATTTTTCCAGCATGGCGGCCACTCCATGGCGGTCGTTGCTTAAGGTTACGTCATCGGCCTGATTTCGGATTTCCTCCGGGGCATTTGCCATGGCAACGCCCAGACCGGCAGCCTTCATAATATCCAGATCATTTTCACTGTCTCCGCAGGCAATGGTGTTTTTCAATGGAATATCCAGATAGCCGCACAGCAGTGCCAGACCTCTGCCTTTGGAAATGCCTGCTCCGGTAAATTCCAGATTGCCGTAGCCCCCGGAAAGATAGCTGATGTCCGGGTACTGATCCAGAATCCGGATGGCGTTATCCCGGTCTGTATAGTTCCCGTCCGGATCTGTCAGGAAATTTAAAGTGAGTTTCTGAACCGGAACCTGATTTTCCCGGAGAAAAGAAACCATATCCGGAATACTTTCCCGTGTGGAAAGAATGTATTGCTTCAGGGAATCCGGAAGACGTTCAATCCTTAAAAAAATTTCCCGGCACTGGCTGGGCGTGTAAGCGTCTCCATGGACGAACAGGTCCATGTGGATTTCCAGTTTCAGCAGTTCCTCCACAATGTCTGCTGCCAGGCTGGCGGACATGCAGTTCTCAAACAGGCATTCTTTTTCCGGAACTTTGTAAATTCCGGCACCGTTTGTGGTAATGGCATACCGGATATCAAGCTCCGTCATCAGTTCCAGTGGGAGTCCCCGGTAAGGGCGCCCGGTGGATACCACAAAAGTAATGCCGTCCTGGGCAGCCTTTCTGATGGCAGCTTTGTTTTCATCAGATACCTGGCTTTCTGAATTGAATAAAGTGCCGTCTAAATCCAGAGCAACCAGCTGGAAATTTCTCTTTTTATTCATAAAAAATCCTCCATTCATCGTCGTCATAATGAACTCATTCATGCAGCATGATTTGTCCATAATTTTGGCGATATTTGAACTGTTACAAAAAAAATTGTAAAAACCTCTTGACATTTGTATTCATATCGTATTATAATAGTCAAGCAGTCGGCAGTCAAGACTGCAGACAACCATGGGATCTTAGCTCAGCTGGGAGAGCATCTGCCTTACAAGCAGAGGGTCACAGGTTCGAGCCCTGTAGGTCCCATTTGTGAGTTACTCACAGAATATATGGTTGCGGCGGAATAGCTCAGTTGGCGAGAGCACACGGTTCATACCCGTGGTGTCGGGGGTTCAAATCCCTCTTCCGCTATTTTAAATATCAGTAGCAGGAAGTTCACTACCGAGATGTATCGGTAGTGTTTTTGTATTTCAGGAAATGTCTGTCCCATATAAAATGTTATTGCAATGCCGCGCGAATAAGTGTCCCGTGAGTGCAGATACCCTGCTCTCCGGGGCGAAAAGAACAGGTCAGACCGCTGCAGCAGGCTACGGAGTATCTGACTTCGGTATGTCAGAAGAATCAAAGACTTCGATGACCCGTCCGGAATCACCGCTGACATATTCCACATGTATGGGTTCCGGTTCCTTCCCGGAAAAGGCGGCATACAGTTTTCCATACATGAAAAATGTCATAGCAGAAAGAGAATTTGATGTTTCCTGTTTTTCAGAAGACAGAACAATGGTAAAGACGGTAAAGTCTTTGTCTGCGCTGATTTCTCCAAATGCCGGATATTCTCCTGAAACCGTCATGTCCTCCAGTCTTTCATTAATATAATCTGCCAGGCCTTTAAGCAATTCCAGATGCTGACTGGGGCTCATGCGCATGGTGACGCTTCCGTCTTCATTCAGGGCGGCATAGGAGTAGCCCGCGTCAGAAGCAATCTGAGATAAATCTTCCTGAGTGACCGGGCCGATAAAATCAGCGGGAATGTTCAGCTCCGTTTCCGAGTCTTTCAGTTCCACTTCAATCCCTTCCAGAACATTCAGTTCCGGTGAAGAAAATCCTTCGTTGATTTCTTCCGGCGGAACGGAAGTGACAGGACTTCGAAAGTGGTCTGCGGCCGGATAGTCCTTTGCGAGGGCAGGGGCTTTTTCCGTCTGACTGTTTCCGCAGGCGGAAAGAAGGAGGCAGAACAACAGCAGCAGGAACAGGAAAGAAATCTGTTTCATAAATATATCCTCCATGATTGAAAAGACAGTGTTTGTGGCTGTGAATTCGGCTGCATAACGAGAGTGTGCACCGTGTATTCTTTTTTATTATAGCATGAAAAAAGGAATTTTGCGCATACTATTGTTGGAACCGTTACAATTTAGCAAAAGGCAGGAGGAGATACCATATGATAAATATAGAAACAGATTATCTGAAAGAAAAAGTGGAAAACAGGATTCGGGAGGACAACAGCCACCGGAACAGACGGGAAGATCTGTATGAGCTGGACCGGCAGATTGCGGGACTTTGCAGTACCTTTGAATTAATCAGCAGCGCACAGGAAAAAGAACTGCGCCGTCCGGTAAGAGAAGCCATGGCTCAGATCGGCAGCTGCATGACTATTAAATCGTAAAAGAACGGGCGGCTGCCGTAATAAACAATGGCAGCCGTCTGATTTGTTCTTTTACAGAAAGCCGGTAACATCAGCCTTCCGCTTCCTTTACAATTTCTTCCAGAACCAGAATCAGGTCCTGAAGGGTATTAAGCTGAACATTCCGTGCCAGAATGCAGTCCTGCAGCTCTGACGACAGGGTTTCAAACTGATCCCGTAAACCGGGAGATACATAAGACGCCATAAAATCACCTCGGTATAGTATGGTGCAGAAACAGAAAATTTATTCTTTTTCCAATGCATGATTGTGTCCGGGGGAAGAAAGTATTATAATGGAGTCTGAAGAAGCGCTGATTTTATCAGCATTTCTTCAGAGGCTTCGGCAGAAGCGCACAGATTTGCAGCGGAACCTGCTGCATCGCAGCGCAAATCCGGCGCTGGAAACGCTTTCATCAGCGTTTCCCTGAAATGACAGAACAAAAGGAGAGGTAAGATGGATGATGAAAAGAAGTACGCTTTATTGATTGATGCGGACAATGTATCTTCCAGGTATATTGAAATTGTAACGAAAGAAGCCCAGACACTGGGAAATGTCACAATACGAAGGATATACGGAGACTGGACTTCCAGTTCAAAAAATTCCTGGAAGGATTCCCTGCTGGAAAATTCCCTGTCACCCATTCAGCAGTATAATTATACAGTAGGGAAAAATTCCTCTGACTCGGCCATGATTATTGACGCCATGGATATTCTGTATACCAGCCCGGTGGACGGGTTTATTCTGGTATCTTCTGACAGCGATTTTACCAGGCTGGCCATGCGGCTGCGGGAATCAGGAAAACACGTGGTAGGCATGGGAGAAAGTAAAACGCCTACCCCTTTTGTCAGGGCCTGCGAGCAGTTTAAAACACTGGACGTATTGTATAAAAATAACAATCCGCAGCCCAAAAACAGCAGTCCTGAGCCAAAAACAGCTCCCCCGGAACGGGGAAAAAGACAGAATGGAAAAAATGCGGAGCCGGAAAAAGTTCCGGTGAAAGATGCGGAGCCTATTACCAATCTGAAATCCATAAAGGCAATGGTGATTTCCCTTCTGGATGAAAATTCAGACGAGGACGGATGGATGTATCTGTCAGAACTTGGAAATATGATTCAGAAAATGTATTCGGATTTTGACTGCCGAAATTACGGGTATCACAAATTTGGAAAACTCATAGAATCTTTTCCGGAACTGCAGACTAGAAAAGATGATTCCAGCAATGGGATTACGAAGATTGTGCTGGTGAAGAAAAGAGAAGATTAGCCGGCCGTTCAGGCAGCAGGCCCGGCCTGTCCTTAGACTGGCCGGGCCTGAGAATAATTAAGAATTCTCGGAACGTTGTTTGCGGACCAGGCGCCAGATGGTGTCATGCATCCAGCCCACTGTGTCATTTAGTTTTTTATTTTCTTCCAGTAAAGTCCGGTTTTCTGTTTGTAATTTTTCTAACAGTTCCATATAATCGTTTTTGAAAATATTGCTAACTGCCATACAATCACCTCATTTTTATTATACCAGAACAAAAGGCTCCTGGGTGTTAAAATTGTGGAAAGAAATGGGAAATTTCCGACATTTTTCCTGCAAAAAACAGAGAATTCTACAGAAAATTTGACGATAACAGAAGGAGAATCTCAAAAAGAAAAAATTCTTGTATAAATGACCGCGGTATACTATACTGGTAGGGGATATGGAAGTTTGTAAAAGGAGACAGAATGAAAACGTACGATTATTTAATTGCAGGTGCAGGACTGTTTGGTGCGGTTTTTGCACAGGAAGCAAAAAAGGCAGGAAAAAAATGCCTTGTGATTGATAAACGGGAGCACATTGCCGGAAACATTTACACCAGAGAAGTGGAAGGCATCCAGGTGCATGAATATGGCGCCCATATTTTTCATACTTCCAACCGGGAAGTCTGGGAATATGTGAATAAATTTGCAGAATTTAACCGTTATACCAACGCGCCGGTGGCAAATTATAAAGGTGAAATCTACAATATGCCTTTTAATATGAACACATTCCATAAACTGTGGGGTGTGGTGACACCTCAGGAAGCAAAGGCAAAGATTGAGGAGCAGAAAAAGGCCTGTGCAGTGGAACATCCCAAAAATCTGGAAGAACAGGCTGTTAATCTGGTGGGAACAGACGTATATACCAGGCTGGTAAAGGGCTATACGGAGAAGCAGTGGGGCAGACGTGCCACGGAACTTCCGGCTTTTATTATCAGACGTCTTCCGGTTCGGTTTACTTACGATAATAATTATTTTGATGATAATTATCAGGGGATTCCCATGGGCGGTTATACCGGAATGATTGAGGGGATGCTGGAAGGAACCGAAGTGCGCCTGCAGGAAAATTTTCTGGAAAAGCGGGAGTATTATCAGAGTCTTGCGGAAACTGTTATCTATACCGGAATGATAGATGAATATTTTGATTACTGTTTTGGAGAACTGGAATACCGCTCGCTCCGGTTTGAGACAGAAATTCTGGAAGAAGAAAATTATCAGGGAAATGCAGTGGTCAACTATACGGAATATGAAATTCCGTACACCAGAATCATTGAGCATAAGCATTTTGAATACGGGACACAGCCCAAAACCGTGATTACAAGAGAATATCCCCAAAGCTGGCAGAAAGGGGACGAGCCGTATTACCCCATGAGCGATGAAAAAAATATAAAGCTGTATGAAAAGTATCAGGAGCTTGCCCGCAGAGAAGGAAATGTGATTTTCGGCGGAAGGCTGGGACAGTATAAATATTTCGATATGGATGATACTGTGGAGGCTGCATTGCAGTGTGCACGGGAACATATAAAACAGCCATAAAGTTTGGAGAAACCATAAGAGGAAGGATTGGAGGAACCGAGAATGAAAAAATTAGAAGATTATGTGAGAAGTATTCCTGATTTTCCGAAGCCAGGCATTATTTTCCGGGATGTGACAAGTATCCTGCAGGACGCGGACGGACTGCACCTTGCCATTGACGGACTGATAGAGAGTCTGAAAGACGTGGATTATGATGTGGTGGTTGGACCGGAATCCAGAGGATTTATTTTCGGTGTGCCGGTGGCTTATGAAGCACATAAAAGTTTTGTGCCGGTGCGTAAACAGGGAAAACTCCCCTGTGAAACCATTGCGGCAAAATATTTTCTGGAATACGGAAGCGCAGTTATTGAAATGCATAAAGACGCCATAAAGCCGGGACAGAAGGTAGTCATTATCGACGATCTGATTGCAACCGGAGGAACCATTGAAGCCATTATCGGGCTGATTGAGCAGCTGGGCGGACAGGTAGTGAAAATCTGTTTTGTGATGGAGCTGGCCGGATTAAAAGGCAAAGAAAAATTATCCGGTTACAACGTGGAGAGCCTTATTACATACGAAGGAAATTAGAGAAGGAGAATCGGAATATATATGAGAATTGGGACAGGGTATGATGTGCACAGACTGAAAGAGAGCAGAAAACTGATACTGGGGGGTGTGGAAATTCCCCATTCCATGGGACTGGAAGGCCATTCTGATGCAGATGTGGCAGTTCACGCTGTCATGGATGCACTGCTGGGGGCGGCAGCCCTTGGCGATATCGGAAAGCATTTTCCGGATACGGATGATACCTATAAGGGGATTTCCAGCCTGAAACTGCTGGCCCATGTGGGAGAACTGCTCAGACAGGAGGGATATGTGGTGGAAAATATTGATGTTACCATCATTGCCCAGAAGCCGAAGCTGCGCCCCTTTATTGAAGAGATGGAGCAGAATGTTGCCCATACCCTCCGGATTGCTCAAAATCAGATTAATATAAAAGCGACCACAGAAGAAAGGCTGGGATTTACCGGCAGAGAGGAAGGGATTTCCGCTCAGGCGGTCTGTATGCTGGCGGGCCTGTATGAGAGCAGCCTGCCCATGTATGACAGCGGAAGAGCCTGTGACGGCTGCGGCGGATGCCGCAGGCAGACGGAAGTTCCGGACGGTAAAGAGTAATGGAAATCATACGTTATCTGACCCAACCGGAAAAACATAAGACACGGATTTTATATGAAGCTGCCTTTCCGGAAGATTCCGGCCCCTTCGTGGACTATTATTACCAGTGGAAAACAGCAGATAACCGTATTCTGGTGATGGAAGAAGAAGGCAGAATTCAGGTGATGATCCATCTGAATCCCTATGATTTTCAAATTTGCGGCTCAGGATGGCAGATACCTTATATTGTAGCTGTGGCGACCCGGCCGGACTGTCGCAGACAGGGAAAAATGGGGCGGGTAATGGAAAGGCTGCTGCAGGATCTGGAACAGCAGAATTGCCCTTTTACCATACTTTTGCCTGCGGACCCGGCCTATTACGAAGGACAGGGATTTGTATTTTTTCCCAGGCAGAACGAATGGGAACTTCCTCCTGTTGTTTCCGATTTAAAAGCCGCAGAGCTGGAATGGAGACAGGACACAGCGAATATGCCGGAACTGGAATGGAAGCAGGACATATCAGATATGCCAAAGCCGGAACGCAGGCAGGACACAGCGGATATGCCGGAACTGGAATGGAGACAGGCCAAAGAGGCAGATATAGCGGAACTGGTAAGATTGTCCAACGATATTCTGCAGAAAAAGAGTCAGATATTTGCAGTCCGCGACAGGGCCTACTACCAGCGTCTGCTGGAGGAAACCAGAGTGGAGCATGGCGGCGTTCTTCTTCTGACTTCAGAGGAGAAAATCTGCGGAATCCTTGTGTATGGTCTGGAAGCGGAAGAAAAACCTGCGGCGGAGATAAAAGAGCTGCTTCTCAAATTGCCCTCCGGGGAACAGGCAGCAGAATTTTTATGTCAGAAAGCACTGCCGGACTGTGAAATTTCCTTCAGCAGGCCGCGGATGATGTTTCGGGTTGCCAGCCTGGAAGCCTTTGTATCCATGTTGAAAAGTGAGAATCCCCGTTCTTTTACCGTGAAGGTGCGGGATTCTGCAGTGAAAGCCAACTGCGGATATTTTCAGATTACCCTGAACAGAGAAGGAGGCCGGCTGGAAAGAATTACGGACAGTTGCAGGAAGATACCGGAATTCCGCCGCCGGCTGGATGCTGTTTCCAGTGGCAGACAGGAGCCGGTCAGTGAGAAAATACAGGAAATGGATATTTCCCGGCTGGCGGTGGAACTTTTGCAGGATGTTTCTCTGGATTTTCGGGAGTGGGTGTGACTTTTCTATTGACAAACAGGAAGTTTCTGCATAAACTAACAGGAAGAGAACAGAAATCTGTGGCTGAACGTGCGGATAATTTCGTCTCTGGACAGAGATGGATTTATCCGTTTTTTATCTTATCAGGAAAGACTTTGCTGCTATAAAGCGTTAAAGTCCATGACTTTCCTATAAGAAAAAATAATTATGCGCAGCTCGCGGGGTTGATGTTTATTGCTGCGCAATCCGCTCGCGCGCGGAGAATGCGCACAGCGCATTCTTTTTTATCCTGACAGAAAGGAAAACAGGCAGAAAATGGGATTCTGGAAGCATGTAAAAGAAGAATTTGAAGTGATCCGGGAACGGGACCCTGCAATAAAAACACCCTGGGAGGTATTGCTTTATCCCAGTTTTCGGGTGATGATAAGTTATCGAAAAGCCCACAGACAGTATCTGAGGGGCCATTATTTCCGAGCCAGAAGAATTTCTCAGAAAGCAGCCAGGAAAACCGGAATAGAGATTCATCCGGGAGCCGTCATAGGCAAAGGATTTTTCATTGACCACGGAAGCGGCGTGATTATCGGTGAGACTGCCATAATCGGAGACAATGTGACCCTTTATCAGGGAGTGACTCTGGGCGGTACGGGAAAGGAAACGGGCAAGCGCCATCCTACCCTGTGCGACAATGTGATGGTCAGCGCCGGAGCCAAAATTATCGGCTCCTTTACCATTGGGGAGAACAGCAAAATCGGTGCGGGCAGCGTGGTTTTGGAGGAGGTACCTCCGAACTGTACCGTGGTAGGCGTACCGGGGAGAATTGTAAAGCGGGATAACATCAAAGTTCCCAGAAGCGACATGGATCAGATACATCTGCCGGATCCGGTGATGGAGGACATTACCATTCTGCAGCATGAGAATTCCGCCCTCTGTAACCGGGTGATAGATCTGGAAAAGGAACTGCGGGAACTGAAAAATCAGAACGGAAAATAACCAGGAGGAAGAACTTATGAGAGTATACAACACCCTGAGCAGACAGAAAGAAGAATTTATTCCTTTGGAAGAGGGAAAGGTAAAGATGTATGTGTGCGGCCCCACTGTGTATAATCTGATTCATATCGGAAATGCCAGACCCATGATTGTGTTTGATACAGTGCGGCGTTATATGGAATATAAAGGCTATGAAGTGAATTTTGTGTCCAATTTTACGGATGTGGATGATAAGATTATCAAAAAGGCTCTGGAGGAGGGCGTTACTGCCCAGGAAATTTCACAGCGTTACATTGCTGAGTGCAAAAAGGACATGGCAGCCATGAATGTAAAGCCGGCGACTACCCATCCGCTGGCCACAGAAGAAATTGACGGTATGCTGGAAATGATTTCCACCCTGATTGAAAAGGGCTTTGCCTATCCGGCGGCAGACGGTACCGTTTACTTCCGTACCCGGAAATTTGAAGAATACGGAAAACTGTCTCATAAAAATCTGGATGACCTGCAGGCGGGGCACCGTGATATTAAAATAACCGGGGAAGAAAAGGAAGATTCCCTGGATTTTGTACTGTGGAAACCCAAAAAAGAGGGAGAGCCTTACTGGGAGTCTCCCTGGTGTCAGGGAAGGCCAGGCTGGCATATTGAATGCTCCGTTATGTCCAGAAAATATCTGGGAGAGGAAATCGACATTCATGCGGGCGGAGAGGATCTGATTTTCCCTCACCATGAAAATGAGATTGCCCAGAGCGAGGCCTGCAACGGGAAAGTTTTTGCCAGATACTGGATTCATAATGGATTTTTAAATATTGACAATAAGAAAATGTCAAAATCACTGGGGAATTTCTTTACCGTAAGGGAAATCAGTGAGAAATATGACTTGCAGGTACTGCGGTTTTTCATGCTGAGCGCCCACTACAGGAGCCCTCTGAATTTCAGTGCAGATTTGATGGAAGCGGCTAAAAACGGTCTGGACAGAATCCGCAATGGAGCTTCAAATCTGAAACATCTGTCTAAAAATGCACTGACAGAACAGATTACGGACCAGGAAAGAACGGTTCTGGAGGAAAGCGGCAGATTTGTGGAAAAATTCGAGGCTTCCATGGATGACGATTTTAATACGGCGGACGGAATTTCTGCTGTATTTGAACTGGTAAAATATATCAATACCAAAACAGACGAAACTTCGTCACGGGAGCTTGCAGAGCAGCTTTACCAGAGGATGGAACAGCTGTGCGGCATTCTGGGTATTATCCTGGAGGAAAAGGAAGAAATCCTGGATGAGGAAATTGAACAGCTTATTGCGGAGCGGCAGGCAGCCCGGAAGGAAAAGAATTTTGCCAGAGCAGACGAAATCCGCGGCATTCTGCTGGAACGGGGAATTATTCTGGAGGATACCAGAGAAGGGGTAAAATGGAAAAGGGCATAAATGAATATATTTTAGGAAAATTCGGTATGCAGCGGGCGGATATCCGCAGCTATTCGCCTCTGGTGCTGGCTTATATCGGAGACGCCATTTACGATCTGGTTATCCGCACCATGATGGTGGGCCGGGGAAATACACATGTGAACTTTATCCATAAAAGAACGGCCCAGCTTGTAAAAGCCCATGCCCAGTCGGAACTGGCCGAGGCGCTGCTGCCAGATTTGACAGAAGAAGAACTTTCCGTATACAAACGGGGAAGAAATGCCAAATCCTTTACCATGGCCAAAAATGCAACAGTGGCGGATTACCGCCGGGCAACGGGATTTGAAGCGCTGGTGGGCTACCTGTATCTGAAAGACGAGACAGAACGCATGATGGAGCTGATTCTGCGGGGCCTGAAAAAAACAGGAATCTGTAAGAACAGACCGGAAGCCCTGCAGTCGGCTGCCGGAACACGGGAAAGGAAAAAACAGTCATGAGATATGAAGAACTGACCATTGAAGGAAGAAATGCAGTGATGGAGGCATTTCGTTCCGGAAAAACCATAGATAAGCTGTTTGTGCTGGAAGGCTGCCAGGACGGGCCGGTGCGCTCTGTCACCAGAGAAGCCAGAAAACACGACACCATTGTGACTTTTGTCACAAAGGAACGGCTGAACCAGCTTTCCGAGACCGGAAAACATCAGGGAGTCATTGCATTTGCAGCAGCTTACGAATATGCGGAAGTGGAGGATATGCTGAAACTTGCGGAAGAAAAGGGAGAGCCGCCCTTTCTGATTCTCCTTGATAATATTGAAGACCCCCACAATCTGGGGGCAATTATCCGTACGGCCAATCTGGCGGGAGCCCATGGCGTAATTATTCCCAAACGCCGGGCTGTGGGCCTGACAGCTACCGTGGCCAAAACTTCAGCAGGAGCCATCAACTACACGCCGGTGGCCAAAGTTACCAACCTTTCCGGTACCATCCGGGAACTGAAAGAGCGCGGCATCTGGTTTGTCTGCGCTGATATGGACGGAACTGTCATGTATGAACTGGATTTGAAAGGGCCCATCGGTCTGGTAATTGGCAGTGAGGGAGACGGAGTCAGCAAACTGGTCAGGGAAAACTGTGATTTTACAGCAGCCATTCCCATGGCAGGAGAAATAGATTCACTGAATGCTTCCGTGGCGGCAGGCGTGCTTTCATACGAAATTGTGCGGCAACGCCTGTAACCAGTATGCGAAGCATACTGATTACCTGCCTGCCCGCTGTCACGAAGTGAATTTCATGCGGGCAATACCCGTCGTAACCAGTATGCGAAGCATACTGATTACCTTAAGGAAGTAAAACAGCAACGAAAAATCAGGGGAAAAATCAGTGCAGAGAGATACCGAATACCGGAACCAGACCGATGAAATGTTAATTGAAGAATTGCGGAAAGGGCAGCCGGATATTATTGATTACATTATGGAGAAATATAAGTATCTGGTGCGGAAACGGGCCAAAGCCATGTTTCTCATTGGCGGTGATACGGATGATCTGATCCAGGAAGGGATGATAGGGCTGTTTAAAGCCATCCGGGATTACCGGAAAGAAAAAGATACGTCTTTTTATCATTTTGCAGACCTGTGTATTACCAGACAGATATACCATGCGGTAGAAGCGTCTCAGCGGAAAAAACATCAGCCGTTAAACAGTTATATCTCCCTTGATACGGAGCTGGGGGAAGAAGGCACCGATACCCTGCTGGATTTGCTGGAATCCTTTGAGAATGTCAATCCGGAACAGCTTTTTATCGACAGGGAAAACGCCAGGGCGATTCAGGAAAAACTGGAAAGCAGTCTCAGCCTTCTGGAGCAGCAGGTTCTTGGCCTGTATCTTGGCGGCATGAATTACCGCCGGATTGCCGTGGTACTGGAAAAGGAGCCGAAAGCAATCGACAATGCCCTGCAGCGCATCCGGGGAAAATTTGCAAAAATATTGTAAAAATATATTGACAATCTATGCAGAGTGTAGTATATTAGACAAGTCGGTTGGGAAACCATCCGGTAAGAAAAACGCTGCTGTGGCTCAGTCGGTAGAGCGTCGCATTGGTAGTGCGGAGGTCACGGGTCCGATTCCCGTCAGCAGCTTAAGAAACCCTGAGGAATCAGGGTTTTTTTGATACTAAAATTCAAAAGGTAATCAGAACAAGTGTACGAACAAATTAGTATCTAAGAAAGGAAGAATCCTGTACATCGTGAAATTAAATATTTGGACACATACATAAGTCCATTATCAGTTGTAGAAATATGATTGATAGTGGGCTTATTTTAGTGCCTGAATACATTTTGAGGAATTACATGACCTTATCCAAAATGTCTCTATGAGCCTCACAGAGCGTCAGGAGGGCAAATACATACACCACTAATTGAAAGCGTCATTTCATTGGCGAAAAGAAAGGAGAAACAAAACCAATGGCAGGAGTATTCTTCTTATGTATATGGATGAATGCAGAAAAGCATTAGCCGAAGGAGAAAGGATAGAAATATCAAAGGTCGGTTCCATCATACCGGAAGTAAAAGTCCACGAAGGTAATTTTAACCTTCCCATGTGCAATAAAGATGGCGGCAATCCACTATATACAAAACTAAAGATAACCCGGAATCACCTGTTAAGTGAGACCATGAACAGAAATCTGCTTAAAAACATTGAAAACGGTATCTGTGGATTAGAACAATTACCATTCAGCAGACAGCAGATGGATATTTGAGGAAAAGCGGACATATACCAGAAAATGCAGAAATTGAAAATGGAGATGAAAAATAATGGCAAAACACATTAGTAACATGGATCAGCTACAGAAAGCATTACAGCCCATCATGACGGGAATGATAGACGAATTAGCAAAGAGGGCATGTGTATTTATTGACTATAATTCCATGGATGATTATGTAAGTGCAACTGGGTACCAGGTGGCAATATGGGCGAATACAGGCTTACATGGAGGTCTGTCCGTAAACCATAAGCCCCGTGTATGGGATAGCACCATGGATGAAACCATCAACAATGGAAGCCTGCTGCAATTGGCAGTCCAGTATCTACACAGCCAGGGAATATCAGTAAAAAGTTAAAGAAAGAGAATCAGGAAAGAGAAAAACATTATGGAAACCGTAAATAAAAAAGAATTCGCCTGTAAAATGGGAGAATTGAGCAGATATTTTGACCTGGATGATTATTGCACCAAAAGTATGAAAAGGACAGGAAAGATCAATATTCAAACAGATTGCCCATTGAGAAAATCCGGGATCAGAAGATGTGCCAGGAAGATTTTCAGGGCATTGCAGGATAGAAAGAAAGCGGAATATAAGACAGAAGATATTATACAAATGGATACAGATATTACATTGACAGATAAAGATGGAAAGTTAATTGAAGTGAAAACACCAGAGCCGGAATATTGGTCAGATTCAATTTTTTAGGGAGGCAAGTTATATATGCGGTTTAAGGACTTAGAATGGAAAGACATTATATCAGATGGAACGGTTGTTTGCAGTAATTGCAGGATAAATCTATTCGATGTAATCAATATGGAATTCAAAATCAACTATGAACCAAAAGAGGATAAGTATATGCTGTATTCTTTTGGCAAAGGCAGTCTCAGAAGGTTACAGCCAGATACATATGATTCTTTAGAGGAAGTAAAGAATGTAGCATACAGGATATATTCAAATGAGATGGCAAGGATAAAGAAAGCGGTTGACTATCGGGTAGCTATTTAGAAAAAGTAATGAGATTTCTGAAATCAATTTATTAAATTTCCATAAACAGTTCCATTGTGTATATCTGTACAGAAAATCCAATATAAAAACTGGATATTTAACATGGTAGTTACAGAAAGGGCTGAATGAAATGTTCAGTCCTTTTTGAAACAGAAGATATATTTTATCTGCCAATAGAACAAAAAAGAGAATATTCGTATGGAATGAAACATTTACGGATTTAAAGGAATTGAAATTGAAGTTATGGGATTATGTGAACTGGTATAATCATCACAGAATACATTCTTCCCTCGGATATCAAACTCCAGCAGAGTACAGGGGAACAACCTTAAAAAAGTTATCTGAAAAAGTGGTGACAATCCAAGGGTTTTTCCGTTTGGAGAAAGGCTCATTCTAAGCGTATCCTTTAAAATATATGGTTATTCGCCGATTAGTTCGATTGGAAGAATCCAGGTTACTGTTAGTTACCTTCATTGTAAAGGTGGCAAAATGAAAAACTTTTTAATTTTGCAGGATCAACCTACCATTCTGGAAGGGTGACAGTATTCCCATTATAGGAACCTGATTGTCCAGATTTGGACAGTGAATATACTTTGCGATTTCGGTTCACCCAGATTCCGTAAATATGGAAAGTGTTGTACATCGTGTACAATGGTTGTCCGCTGTGTACAACGTTGCAGCTTTTTGCAATGATTGTGACATCGTGACACAACGGACTGCTGCATATTCCATATGGAATGGCATTTATATTCGCTGCTATAAAAATGACAATGTGTATGACGGTTCTTACATGTGCGATTTATGGAGACATGACAAAGATTCCTTTGCTGAGTGGCGGAGCTATGAATATTATGAGTGTGACAGTGGATCCATGGCGGTCGATAAGGATCTGTTATTCCCTGGTAATAAAGAGTATGCGCCTGATAAATGCTGCATTATCCCACAATCATTAAATACTCTATGCTGTCAAACTGCAAGAAGTATAGGACGGGAAAATGGAAGAATGCAAAGATGGATGATTAGGGAATTGCATCATGAAACAATTGCTTTACATGTTTGCTTCCTGTATGGTATATTAAATACATAGAGAGATGGCAAAAGGAATGGTGAAGGTATGAGTAATAAAGAACGCGTTATGCAGTTAATTGATGATATGCCGGACAGTAAACTTATATTTGTAGTTAATATGTTGGAATCTTTAAAAGCCTATGCAGGAGAAGAAATAGAACCTGATGAATGGGATTTGAAAATGATTACGGATGCAGAAAAGGTGAATGATGGAAATACAATGACAATGGATGAAGTTGCAAAAGAGTTGGGTATAACATTATGAATGGGTACACAGTAACCTTTGAAAAAGCTGCTTTAAAATTTATGCGTAAACAGGACAGAGTTTTACAGGAAAGAATTATGAATATTATCAAACAATTGCCAGGTGGTGCAGATATAAAAAGACTACAGGGATATGAGAATTTATACCGTACAAGAGCTGGAAATGTCAGGATCATATATTCAATTAAGGAAACGTTAAAAATAATCAATATTGAAAACATTGATAATCGTGGAGATGTATATAAAAGATATTAAAGTGAGTAAGGCATATTCGAAGTAGGAATCTGGGGTGCCTGTTTTTTTGCGTGTTTTTGAAATAGATTTATTGATATATTTACTCTAAAACGAATTGGAAGCCATTTTACATGATAACAGAAAGGTAATTGAGATTTCTGCAAAATATCCGTTCAAACAGCCACAGAAAGGACAGGTACATTGATCGTGGAGAAGTGAGGAGAACTTGTCTACTTTTGATAAAATGGGGATCATAGGACTATGTGAAAGGAAAGAAAAAATTTACAGGTTATTTTCTTGTATGGAAAGGGGTTTTCGAGTATCCTAAAGATATGTTTGAGTGAAAGAGGTGAGTTATATGAGTCCGGCACAGCAAGTTTTGGATTATCGGAGAGAAATAGATGAAAATCAGAAACAGGTACGGGAAATGGTGATGGAAAGCTACCGGGACATTGCTGCAGGAAAAGGTCGGGACTGCAACGATTTTTTTGACGAACTGGAGAAAAGGTATACCAATGACAAAGTATAAGGTAATCCCTCTGCCGCTGGCAGAGGGGGATATTGCAGACCAGACGGATTACATTGCCTTTGAACTGAAGTCTCCGGAAACTGTGGTCAATATGGTAAAAGGCATTCGGAAGATAATAAACAGTCTCAGCCTGTTTCCTCAAAGCACATGATATTCGTTGTATATAATGTATTAGAATATAAAGCAATATATGGCGTTATAAAGACTTATATGCGAATAAATCAGTTGACAGCATACATAGAATGCTTTAAGATAATGAGTATAGAAAAGACTCTATATAAAAATGCAAAACAGCATCCGTTAGATGGTTTGAGCCAAATAATTAAAAGTGGCTGATAAATTGAATTCATTAACGCATTAATGACCGTGCTTTGGCGAGTGGCGGTCATTTTTGCGTCTTTTATCAAGAAATCTGACTATGTACGCAGAGATTACTCCGCTAACAATGCCAGTTACCAAAGTAAAAATTAGTAATTCACAAAATGTCACTTCTTTATCACCCTCCTTTCTTAGCAAGGGTATCTATCCGATAAACAGAACATTGCTGTCCTGACGTGACTCAACCACCTAACCGTCCTATCTGGCCAAAATAAAACGTTGGACGCTGCTTGCAATTTTTATTTTACAAAACATTCCATATATTGTCAATCTATTGTAATATCTATAAATTTACACATTTAGGAGAATAATTAAAACATCGCCAATGTTGACACCCCGGGATATAAGTATTACAAGCACATCTTCGTTTTTGATTGAAAACGTAACAATGGCGGATATGATGTTAAAAAGAAGTAAATAGGAAATGAGAAAGAGCCACTGAAAGATAATCTGGTGGCTTTTATAGTGAAAAAAATATGGAAAGAAGGAATTAAAATGGATAATAATGCATACACACCTGGAAAGAAATTTGAATGTTGCGGAAATACTATGGCAACTGTTATAATAAAAGGCAGAACAGTTTGTGTAATGACAGAGTTGGAATATAACAGGATTGTCGAAACTGAACGGAAATATAGACAAAGAAGTAAAAGAAAAGTAGCGTAAATAATTTGGAGATTATGATTATGAGAGATACAGCTATAGAAATGGCAAAAAGGATGTTGGTAGATAGTATATGGAAAAGTGCCAATCTGGAAGGATTAGGAACTACATTTCCTAAAACAGAAGCGATTCTTGCTAATGCGCCTACAACTACAAAAACAGAGGAAGTGTTATTTGTAATCAATATGAAACGCGCGTGGCGCAGCTTATGGCTAATAAGGTGTTGATTGAAAATAATATGGGTATTTTTCAGATACCCATTGAAAAGTTGGAAGAATTTAAAGGAATACTTATTGAATTCTATGAGACTGGAAACGATACAAAAATCATAGGATTCATGAAGAATTGTTGTATTAGAAGAATACAAAGTTAAAAGGATTATTTCATTGGGTGAGATTGGAGGGATAATCATGGGAGATAAATATAATTTGATTTAGGAAATATAAGTGAGCCGGCGGCAGGAGTTGTCAATAATTTTGCAGATAAGATCTCAGGTGCATTAGGCTGGATGGTTACTCCTAAAAATATTAAGCCATCTATAATCGAAGCTAATAAGTCCATAATTGAAGAAATATCAAACAGGCAAGATATAAATCCTGTTGAACGGGCTGCCATTGTAAGTAATTATAGGAAAATAGTGAAAGAATATAAAAATCAGGTGGATATAATGAGAATAGCTGTTGAGCACTTAGAGCCAAATTATATTCCGGAAAATGTAAATAATGATTGGATTACTTTTTTCTTTGATAAACTTGAAATAGTAGATTTATAGAATGGATGGAGGCTGATTTTATGGTATATCCTTATGCAACATTAGGTGATACAACAGAAGTTGTTCATTCTGAAATGAAGTCAGATGGACGGGTTAAAGTTTATATTGAAAAAGCTGTTTCTGATGGCTTTCATAATGCAACATGTTATCTTCCCGATTATACATGGGAAAATATAGTTGGATTTTCTGATGCTGAAATGGAGTATTATAAGGAGTTTGTTGAAAATAATGCTCATTTAATTCTGGAATTTGCAAAAGAAGGAGGCTTTGACAATGCCTCAAATTTTTAAATTTGGTGGTTATATAATTTTCTTCTGGTCAAATGAAAATAAACCAACGGAACCTATTCATATCCATATTGCAAAACATGACCCAAGAGCAAATTCGACAAAGGTATGGATAACTAAAAAAGGGAAAACGCTGGTATGTAATAATAATTCGCAGATACCTTCAAAGGATTTAAGAAAATTATTGGTGTTTATAGAAGCGAATAGTAAGGAAATTATGGAAAAATGGTATGAATATTTTGGTGAGATTACATATTATTGTTGATGGACTTAAAATTTAAAAATTATCAAAGTGACGGTGATAATAAATGTATGTGTACAATACAGAAAGTATGAGTGAAGATATTATTAATACAATATTGAATTCTAATTTAGTTGTAGGTATAAGAAGAGATGGAGACTTTTTGTTATCAAAAGAATTTTCAGAGCATGATGAAAGTAAAGCCTTTGAGCAAAATAGCTTGAAGGCTTAACTTATGGGAGGACGTATAACAGATGGAATTTGCGGAACAGATTATGATGGCAGATGAAGTGGAGGTGGAATCGGAGCATGATTGTTTTGTTTAGTGACTGATTATATATTTTAAAACTGATTCTTGACTTTTAAGTACAAAGGTTGTATTATATATATGACTTAAATAGTATTTTTAGTCATAGACAGGAGAGAAACATATGGCAAGAAGTTTTACAGAACGGGAAAAGGAAAATATCAGAAGGAGCTTGCAGGAGGCCTGTAAGCAGAGCTGGACGCAGTATGGCTATAAGAAAACCAGTGTGGATGACCTTTGCAGGCAGACAGGTATCTCGAAGGGAGCATTTTATCTTTTTTTTGAATCGAAGGAAGCGCTTTTCTGTGAAGTTCTCTGCTCCGTGCAGGAGCAAATCTGCCGGGCGGCGTCTGAGGTAATAGAAAAGCACAGAGATAAACATGGCGTTGCAGAAGCCCTGAAGCTCATTTACCGGGAATATGATAAAAACAATTTTCTGTATGAGTCGGACAGTACGGACTTCACAATTTTAATGAACCGGTTATCAGAGGAACAGGCGAAGAAAATCCAGGAATCCAGTGACATGAGCCGGCAGCTGTTTTTAAATCAGCCCTGCCTGAAATGCAAAGTGGATGCGGATCTGGCCATGTCTGTTATTTATTCTTTAATCATGAATATCAGAAACAGGGATATCCTGCCATATCATCACCTGGAAACCTTTGATTTTATGATTGACCATCTGGCTGACAGTTTGTATGAATAGCAGGAAATGAAACCAGTTCAGGATAAATGGAGGTAAAAATGAAAACAGAAGTTATAAAGAAAAATAATACGGAGATTGCAGTGGTAAGCAGCGATGAGCTGCTGATTACGGATGTCCAGTCAGCGTTAGACCTGATTATGACGGTAAAGTACGAAACGGGATGCTCAGATATAGCCCTGAATAAAGAGGCTGTTACAGATGATTTTTTTATCCTGAGTACCTGTCTGGCAGGAGAAATCCTGCAGAAATTCATCAATTATGGCGTAAGGATTGGGATATACGGCGATTTTTCAAAATATACCAGTAAGCCGCTGAAAGATTTTATGTACGAATGCAATAACGGAAAGGACATTTATTTTCAGCCTTCCGTTTCTCTGGTGGTTGACCGGCTCGCCGGGTGTACCGGAAACAGCAGAACAGCAAAAGGCCTGTCCGGAACGTGAAAGGTCTGCCCTTACTTTTGCAAACCCATGAGCAGTATTTGAGGAGGAACCCCTGCAAATGAATGCATCGGAAAAAATCAAAAGAAAATTTATAAAAGTGCTGGTATCGTTGATGGAGCAGGAACAGCTGGACCGGATTACCGTAACGGAAATCGTAGATGCCTGTGAAGTAACCAGGCCCACTTTTTACCGTCATTTCAAAGACAAATATGATCTGGTAAACTGGTATTTTGATATTCTGGCCCAGAAGTCATTCCGGCAGATGGGCGTCAGTCTGTCGCTGCGGGAAGGACTGATTACAAAATTCAGGCTGATGATGGAAGAAAAGATATTTTTTACTTCAGCTTTTTCATCTTCTGCCCAGAATTGCCTGATAGACTATGATTACGAATGTATTTATCAGTTTTATAAGGATGTCATTCATAAAAAAGGAGATGGCCTTTTAACACCGGAAATTGATTTTCTGCTGCGTATGTACTGCCATGGCTCCATCTGTATGACAGCCGAGTGGACGAAAAACAGGATGCCCCTTACACCGGAAGAAATGGCAGATCTTCTGATTGCGGCCATGCCGCCAGGATTATATGAATTGCTGAAAGACCTGTAATGTTACATATTGAGGCAGGTGTAACATTTTTAACATTTGCCTTAATGTGTAAGATATGTAACATTTCCGGGGATATGTAACTTGTATCGGAAGCAGTGGGATTTTACAATAAAAGTACAGATTCAACAGTAAAAAAACAGATGGAGAAAGGATGGTATTTTTATGAGTAATATTCCACAGACAGCAAAGGTTGCAGTATTGACAGGGGAAAGGAAAATTGATGTCAGAGAGCTTCCGGTTCCGGAAATCAATGAAGATGAAGTTTTGGTAAAAGTAGAGGGGTGCGGCATCTGCGGAACAGACGTACACGAGTATAAGGGAGATCCTTTTGGCTATATCCCCATTCAGCTCGGCCATGAGGGAACAGGTACGGTGGTAAAAATCGGAAAGAATGTAACCACAGATTATTCCGGTAAACCTCTGGCTGTGGGGGATAAGATTGTAACCGGTTTAAAACCCTGCGGAACCTGTGATACCTGTAAGAATCATCCGGAGCAGATTCACCTGTGCGACGGAGGCGAAATTTTCGGTCTTCTGGCCGGAGAAGAACATTTCTTTAATGGCTGGTTTGGAGAATATATTAAAATCAATGCCGGAGGAGTGATTTTCAATGTATCCGATATGGAAGATACGGACAGCAGGCTTCTGATTGAACCTGCCGCAGTTGTGGTTCATGCGGTGGAGAAAGCAAAGGAAATTTTTAATTTTAAACACAATTCCTTTGTGCTGGTACAGGGATGCGGCCCCATTGGCCTCCTTCTTCTTACCACTGTGCGGACAATGGGATGCCGGAATATCATTGCTGTGGACGGGGATGAGAAACGTCTGGCCATGGCTGAAAAACTGGGGGCAAGATGGACCGTGAATTTCCTGAAAGAGGAAGCGGAAAAAGTAATAAAAGAACTGACAGAAGGCAAGGGAGCTGAAATGGCGTTCCAGTGCACCGGCTCTCCAAAAGCAGCTTCCACCATATGGCATTATGTGCGCCGGGGCGGTTCCATGTGCGAACTGGGATTCTTTGTAAATAATGGCGATGCTGCCTATAATCCCCATCTGGATATCTGCAACAAAGAGATTAAAGTTGTGGGCTCCTGGACCTATCAGGCAAAAGACTGGCTGCAGGCCATGGAAATGCTGAAAGAGGCCGTGAAACAGGGGCTGCCGGTGGGAGAACTGGTGTCTCATAAGTTCTCATTGGATGAAATTAATGAGGCAATGGAGACGAATATTCGGATGGACGGATTTAAAATTGCGATTGTCAATCAGTAAAAACAGATAAAAAGAGTATGATAAAATCAGGGAAACCCGGCGGATGTAAAGCTGTGTTTCCCTGATTTGCTGTAAATAATCTTTGAAAAGTCAATATTTTTCTGGTATTTTTCCGCTGTTTCTGTTAAAATAAAAATAATTATGTAATACATGGCCAGGCCATGGTGAAAAGGAGTGTTGATTATGGCGGAATCTATGGAAGATTACAGGGAAGAACTGGAAGCCTCCTTCCGGAAAATCAGTGAAGGAGATATTATTTCCGGGACAGTGATCAGTGTAAGTGAAGAGGAAGTGACACTGGATCTGAAATATTATGCCCAGGGAATTATTAAGGTGGAAGATTTGAGCAATGACCCGGAGTTTCATGTAATGGAAGAGGTACATCCGGGGGATGTGATAGAAGCTACTGTGGTACGGACAGACGACGGGGAAGGCAACATTCAGCTGTCCCGAAAAGAAGCCAATGATATTCTTGCCTGGGAGAAACTGAATACCTGCCTGGAAGAAGGCACAGAGCTTTCCGTTAAAGTGGCAGGAATTGTACCCAGCGGCGTTGTGGCCTATGTGGAAGGGATCCGGGGCTTTATTCCCGCTTCACAGCTTGCCCTCTCTTATGTGGAAGCCACAGAGGAATGGCTTGGAAAAGAAGTGAACGTAAGAGTCATTACAGTAGATGAATCCAGGAAGAAACTGGTACTTTCTGCCAAAGTGATTCTGAAGGAACAGCAGCAGGAAGAGCACAACCGGAAAATTTCCATGATGGTGCCGGGAAGTATTCTGGAGGGAACGGTGGAATCCCTGATGCCCTATGGAGCCTTTGTGGATCTGGGAGACGGAATCAGCGGGCTGGTACATATTTCTCAGATTTCCAGGAAGAGAATCGGAAAACCATCTGAAGTATTGAACGTGGGACAGAAAGTAAAAGTAAAAGTTCTGAACACCAATGACAATAAGGTAAGCCTCAGCATGAAGGCGCTGGAAGAAGAAATGGTGGATGTGGACAGGCCGAAAGAAGTGGAAGAATATGTGTCTCATGAAAATGCTTCCACCAGCCTGGGAGATCTGCTTTCCAAAATTAAACTGTAATGATTCAGAAGTGACAGAAAGGAGTCCGTTCCATGAGAGTAAACGGAGTACAGAGTACAGACAGTACGGGAACCCAGACAACGGCCCCTGTGGCGGCACAGAATGAAGACTTTTCTTCCTATCTGCAGACCACAGCCTCACTGGAGCAGATTTTTGACGAGGCAGCAAGAACCTACAATGTGCCCAAAAATCTGATTAAGGCCATTGCAAAGGCAGAGTCTGACTTCAGACCGGACGCCACCTCCAAAGCCGGGGCTCAGGGAATTATGCAGTTGATGCCGGCAACGGCGCGGGAACTGGGTGTGACAGACGCTTATGATCCCTATCAGAATATTATGGGAGGAACCAAATACATCAGCCAGATGCTTGCAAAGTATGACGGAGATGTGAGTCTGGCTCTCGCGGCTTACAATGCAGGAAGCAATAACGTGGCAAAGTACGGCGGGATACCGCCTTTTAAGGAAACTCAGAATTATGTGGTAAAAGTCACCCAGTATATGAACGAGGGTGTTTCAGCGCCAAATGCTTCCTACAGTGTGAATGCAGGAACAGCCGGCGGCAGCAATGTGGCGGCAGCTTCCGTGGAAGAAGCAGAGGAAAGCTATTATCAGGGAATTCTGGAACAGCTTTTTTCCTACGAAGATTACCTGAAATTTATAGATTTGTATACAAAGATACAGGAAGCACAGCAGGAAAAGGCAGAAGAGGAAGAAGAAAAGCAGCAGGAACAGTCAGATTCCTATCGTGCATATCAGGATCTTTCCTATAATCCGGTAGCCATGAATCTGCTGGGAGGCGGCTTCTGATGGAAAAAATCAGAATTAAGTATTTTGATCCGGAACTGGAGAAGCTGGCTTATATCGGCGGAAAATCAGACTGGATTGATTTGCGCGCCAGTGAGACCATGGAGCTGAAAGCAGGGGAATTCAGGCTGATTCCTCTGGGAGTTGCCATGGAGCTTCCGGCCGGATATGAAGCCCATGTGGTGCCCAGAAGCTCCACATTTAAAAATTATGGAATTCTGCAGGTCAACAGCTGCGGCGTAATTGACGGGAGCTACTGCGGAAATGAAGATATGTGGCGGATGCCCGTTTATGCTACCAGAGATACCATCATTCACAAAAATGACCGTATCTGCCAGTTTCGGATTCTGGAGAACCAGCCTGCCATCGTCTTTGAAGAGACAGAGATTCTGGAAAACAGCAACAGAGGCGGGTTTGGAACAACAGGAGTGAAATAGCCGGAAGAAACGGTTTTTCCGCTTTATGTATCCAGAAAGCCGGAATGAGAGGATATTCGTCAATTTGTACAGAAAACATCATAAATTTCGTTAAAGTAACGAAGAGACAGAGCGGAAGTATTCTTTTCTGGCGAATGTGACAGGAAAGAATACTTCTTTTTGTGTAGTTGGCGGGTGGTAATTCCGGGGGAAGTCTGGTAGTATATTCACATAAAGAATTCTGCAGGGACAGAATATTACAGGAGGAAATGAAAAATGGCAAGTTTATCATTAAAGAATATTTGTAAAAAATATCCCAACGGATTTGAAGCGGTTAAAGATTTTAACCTTGAGATTGAAGACAAGGAATTTATCATTTTTGTAGGACCTTCAGGATGCGGTAAGTCCACAACCCTTCGTATGGTGGCAGGTCTGGAAGAAATTTCTTCCGGTGAACTCTCCATTGACGGCAGAGTGGTAAATGATGTGGAACCCAAGGACAGAGATATTGCGATGGTATTCCAGAACTACGCACTGTATCCTCATATGACCGTATTTGACAATATGGCATTTGGTCTGAAACTGAGAAAAGTTCCGAAGGAAGAGATTAAACAGAAGGTAGAAGAAGCTGCAAGAATCCTTGACCTGGAGAAACTGTTAGACCGTAAGCCCAAGGCTTTATCCGGTGGACAGAGACAGCGTGTTGCTATGGGACGTGCAATTGTCCGTGAACCCAAAGTATTCCTGATGGACGAACCGTTATCCAACCTGGATGCAAAACTTCGTGTACAGATGCGTGCTGAGATTGCTTCCCTTCATCAGAGACTGGGCGCAACCATTATCTATGTAACACATGACCAGACAGAGGCTATGACACTGGGAACCAGAATCGTTGTACTGAAAGACGGAATCATCATGCAGGTAGATTCTCCGCAGAAATTGTACAATGAGCCGGATAACCTGTTTGTTGCAGGATTCATCGGATCTCCTCAGATGAACTTCCTGGATGCTGTATGCAAGATTGAAGGAGATACCGCAAAACTGCAGGTTGGCGATACTGCTATTACACTGCCTCCTTCCAAGAGCAAGAAACTGGTTGACGGTCGTTATAATGGTAAGACGGTTGTAATCGGTATCCGTCCGGAAGATATTGACGATTCCCAGATTGCTCTGGAGACTCATAAAGACAGCATTTTCAACACAAAAGTTACCGGATACGAATTACTGGGTTCCGAAGTATTGTTATACTACACCATCAATGGAACCAGCATGACTGCAAAAGTGGATTCCAGAACACCGGCACGTCTCGGCGATTCTATCCAGCTGGCAATGGATGTTGAAAAGATTCACATTTTCGATAAAGAAACTGAATTGACAATTACTCACTAATTCGGTAATATAATTTCATAACACTAATGTTCGGAAGCGATGCAGAGATGTGTTGCTTCCGTTTTTTCTTACAGGAACCTTTCATGGATGTCTGTCGGACAAAGCGGAACAGGATGGTATTTTTAGGAGAAAACATATGCTGTCAAATCATAAATTACAGGTTACATTAGAAGAAATCAAGGAAATATCCAGAGTGGATCTGGCTCTGTACAGTGATAAGGGAAAGCTGCTGGCTTCCACTTACCAGCCAGAAGAGGAAATGGAGGAGGCAATTCGTTTTTTTGCAGATTCCATGGCGGAGAGCCAGATGCTTTCCGGATGCCATTTTTTTAAGATAATGATAGAGAATGAACTGGAATATATTCTGCTTGCTCGGGCAGGCAGCGAAGAAGCCTACATGATTGGAAGGCTGGCAGCCTGCCAGATTCGGAATATGGTCAGCGCTTTCCAGGAGCAGTTTGACCGGAACAGCTTTATGCAGAATGTGGTGCTGGGCAATATGCTGGTGGTGGATATGTACAATAAGGCCAAGAAGCTGCATATTGAGACAGCCCAGCGGGTGGTATATATTATTGAAGTATCCGGTAAAAAAGACGGAATTGTAATGGAAACCGTGAAGAATCTTTTTGCTTCTACCACCAGGGATTTCATTACGGAGGTAGATGAGAAATCTGTGATTCTGGTGAAAGATGTGCGGGAACTTTCCCAGGAAGAAGAACTGGCAAATCTTGCGGAGATGATTGTGGATAACCTTCAGATGGAAGCCCTTGTAAAAGTGCGTGTTGGCTATGGCAATCGTGTGGAATTGCTGCAGGATATTGCACGCTCCTATCAGGAGGCGAGAATGGCGCTGGAGGTTGGAAGTATTTTTTATGCGGAAGACCATACGGTTTCCTACAGCAATCTGGGAATCGGGCGGCTGATTTACCAGCTTCCCGCCAGCCTGTGTGAGATGTTCCTGAAAGAGGTATTCGGAGAAAAAGTGCCGGATATTTTTGATGAGGAAACTACCGTCACCATTAATAAATTTTTTGAAAATAATCTGAATATTTCAGAAACAGCCCGTCAGCTGTATGTACACCGGAATACACTGGTGTATCGTCTGGAGCGGATCGAAAAGGTACTGGGGCTGGATATCCGTACCTTTGAGGATGCCATGCTGTTTAAAATCGCCCTGATGGTCATTTCTCATATGAATTATCAGAGAAGTCTGACAGAGAAGAAAGCAGAAGAAGACTGAGTGGCCAGAACAGGAAGGAATGACATATGAAAGTTTCTACAAGAGGGCGGTATGCCCTGCGTCTGATGCTGGAACTGGCGCTGGAAGAAAATCAGATTGTCAGGTTGAAGGATGTGGCGAAACGACAGGAAATTTCCATAAAATACCTGGAGCAGATTATTTCGGTTCTTCAGAAATGCGGCTACGTGAAAAGCATCCGGGGACCGGGCGGAGGCTATACCCTGGCCAGAAAACCGGAAGAATACACGGTGGGCATGATTCTGCGCCGGATTGAGGGAAGTCTGGCTCCGGTAAGCTGTCTGGAGCAGCCGGAAAATGACTGCAGCCGCCGGGGAGAGTGTGTTACTCTGCGGTTCTGGCAGATGCTTTATGACGCCATAAATGAAGTGGTGGACAAAGTGACTCTGGCAGATCTGGCAGAATGGGAACGGGAACTGAAAGAAACGGTGAATTATGTAATCTGACGCAGCCGCTGTTTATGGCAGAAAATGCTCCTTTCACACCCTGTTATGTGGGAAAATTAAGGAAATTCCGAAAAAAACCGATATATAATGCAGGTAAACGAAGACTGGAATGGATTTTTGACCACAGAAAGGGGCAGAGAGGCATGAAGATAGGAAATGCAGCAGAAAAAGAAATGGCTGTGAGAAACGGGTATGGAAAAGACCGTCTGGAAAATGCAGCGGAAAAGGATCAGAAGGATAAAGGGAAACAGGGCAAAAGTATTCAGGCTTCAGAACTGAACCTGTTTCAGGACGGAATTGCGGACAGGAAGAAAAAAGCAATGAAGGACGCCATGGACTTTGTGAAAAAGCAGTTTGAATCAGATTCGGAAGTGGATGCGGTAATGGACGAGTGCCGGACTCAGATTGAAGATGGCAAAGAGCAGACACTGGAGGCATCCGGAGAACTGAAGAGCATTGAAGAGCAGAAAGCACAGCTCAGGGAAGAATATCCCGATGGCGGTGAAGAATATGATGCTTATATGAAGGATCTGAACGAACAGGCAGGCTACTGGAAGAAGGAAATGGTAACAGGCCAGTCCATGGTTTCTGACTCCACAAAGGCCATTAAATCCATGAAACAGGAAGCTCTGAAACATCATGGTATGGTGGACGCCTCCAAAGCCGCTGAGAAGGCCATGGAAGCTGCCAGCAAGGAAATAGTGGGAATGCTTCTGAATGAAGCAAAAGACACGGTGGATGAGAAACTGGAAGAGACCGTGGAGAAGGCTGAGGAAACCAAAGAAGAAAAGACTGAGCAGGAAGAAGAAATGAAGGAAGCTCAGGCAGAACAGGAGAAGCAGGCGCAGGAAATCGAAGAAGAGCTGGAGAAGCAGAAACAGACCAGAGAACGCAGAAGCGGTGTTCAGGCAGCGCGGTCTCTCCCGGTGGAAGATCTTCAGGACAGACAGCAGAAGATTCTGGAAAACACCAGATTCATTCTGGAAGAACAGAGTTTACTGCCGGAAGAGATCAAAGGAATTATGGTGGACTTTAATTTATAAAAAACGCTGTTTTTGTTTTTTGACAGCGCTGTGAAGTTTTTCATTCAGGACAGTATTAGAACAGAAAGCCGGGCTTTCAGGATTATTTGATAAAGACCGGCTTTCTGTTTTATGCGTGCAGAGAAAAAATATCATTTTAAATGGATGACAGAAAGGGGAACAGATGTTGAAAAACAGAAGAAAACAGATGTGGAGCAGAGTTTTGCTGCTGCTTCTTCTGGTGAGCCTGTGGACCGCAGGCTGCGGAAATCTCCTGCAGGAGAACCCGGCGGGGCAAAATACCCGGTCAGAGACAGGAGGAGCAGAACAGGGCAGTCTGTCAGCGGAGAAAAGTCAGCGGGGTACAGCCAGTGGCAGCGTGAATGGAACACTGGAGGTCCATTACATAGATGTGGGACAGGGAGACGCCACCTTAATCCGTCAGGGAAGCCATGCCATGCTGATTGACGGCGGAAATAACGATCAGGGCACTGCACTCTGGTCTTACCTGCAATATCAGGGCATTGAGCATCTGGACTATGTGATTGGAACGCATCCTGACGCTGACCATGTGGGCGGTCTGGATGTGGTAATGTACAAATTTTCCTGGGACACGGTGATTCTTCCGGATCTGGAGAAAGATACCAGGACATATCAGGATGTGCTGAAGGTGATTGAAGAAAAAGGGAAAGAGATTACATATCCCGTTCCAGGTACGGTATATAAGCTGGGGGAGGCAGAATATACCATTATAGCTCCGGCCAAAGAGGACTACGGAGACAGCTGGAATGATTATTCTGTGGGAATACTCCTGCAGTACGGGGAGAACCGTTTTATCTTTACCGGGGACGCGGAAGAACAGGCGGAACAGGATATGATGGAAGAGGGAGGGGATTTGTCGGCAGATGTGCTGAAAGCGGCTCACCATGGCAGCGACACTGCCAATACCATGGAATTTCTGGAGGAAGTGAATCCGTCTTCTGTGGTGATAAGCTGCGGGGAGGGGAACAGCTACGGCCATCCCAGAGCCGGAGCCATGAATAATTTCCGCAGTATTGGGGCGAAGGTGTACCGTACCGATGAACAGGGAACCATTGTGGCAGTCTCTGACGGAAAGGAAATTACCTGGAACTGTTCGCCCAGTGAGAGCTGGCAGGCAGGAGAGCCCGGAGGACACAGCACAGAAGGTCATAACGCTGAGACGGGCCATAACGCTGAGACGGGCCATAATGCCGAAACGGGACAGGATCTCTCAGAGGAAGAACTGGCAGAATCCGAATATGTGCTCAATACCAATACCGGAAAAATCCATCGGCCTTCCTGCGGCAGCGTTACTCAGATGCAGGAAGAAAACAGGGAGTACAGCAGCCAGAGCAGGCAGGAACTGCTCAGTCAGGGGTATGAGCCCTGCGGCAGATGTAATCCCTGAGAAGAAAATGAAATGACGCCAGGGCAGGAAGCGCTCTGGCAGACAGGAAGGAAAAGGAGGGAAAATGAAAAAAGAAGAGACGGATGAAAAAAATCAGTCCGGTATGCCTCTTTTTCAGGTGCTGAGGCGTATGCTGCAGAACATGGCCCAGAAGGACAGAAAACAGATAATAAGAATTCTGCTCTTTACGCTGGCGGCCGGGATTTATCCCCTTTTTGCAGTATTTCTGCCTAAAATAGCCATCGGTATTCTGGAACAGGGCGGACAGGAGGCAGCCAGAAAACTGATGACAGCCATGGCAGTGTACCTGGGGGCGGCGGGACTGACCGGCACGGTAAAAGTTTACCTGGACAATGTGATCCGGGTTCACAATACCAGAATTCGTTTGAATTATCTCAGTGACGTTTTCAGGAAAATGGTAACCATGGACTACTGCCATACGGAAGATGCGTCGTTTTTTGAGCGGAACCAGAGAGGAATGAATGCCGGAAGCAACAACACGGAAGGAATTGAAGGAATTTACAATAAATTAGCGGAGATTCCCTCCCAGGCCGTTGGCATCACAGGTATGGCTGTGGTAATCGGAAGCCTGAATGTGTGGATTCTGCTGGCAGTTATTTTCCATGTGGCGGTAACGCTTCTGGTTTCCTGGAAGGGCCACCGGTACAGTTACAGCCGAAAGGAAGAAGTGGCAAAAGCAGAGCGGAAAATGAATTATTATTATCGGACAACCCATGATTTCTCTTATGGAAAGGATATCCGCATTTACAATTTCAGAGAGCGTATTCTGAAAAATTATGGAGACAGGATCCGGGACTATGCTCAGATTATGGGGCAGATTGCCCGCCGGGAATACCTGCTTGGGTTTTGCTCTCTGTTTACCCTGCTGCTGGCAGACAGCATGATATATGGAATCCTGATTTATCAGGCCTGGCAGGGAATGGCTGTGAGTTCCTTTTCCATGTATCTGACGGCAGCTGTTTCCCTGATGGCTTCCATGCTGTCTTTCGGGGAAAATCTGGCCTTTATTCAGGAGCAGGGCCAGTATGTGGGTGACTTTTACCGTCTTCTGGATGAAAATCTCAATATGCCGGGCGGGACAGCCAGAAAGCCGGAAGATACCCTGGAGGTGGTGTTTGAGGATGTGACGTTCCGTTATCCCGGCAGCGATACCAATATATTCAGCCATCTGAATTTCACGATACATAAGGGGGAACGTCTTGCTATTGTGGGGGTCAACGGCGCCGGGAAATCCACGCTGGTGAAGCTGATGACCGGGCTGTTTGAGCCCACAGAAGGGCACATTTACATTAATGGCCGGGAAATCCGGGAATATCACAAAGAAGAGCTGTATCAGATGTACGGAGCAGTATTTCAGGACGTCAACGTATTTGCATTTACCCTGCGGGAAAATGTTTCCTGTACTTCTGAAGGAACGGATGACAGACGGGTTCGGGAAGCTCTGGAAAAGGCAGGACTTCTGGAGAAAGCGGAAAGTCTTGAAAAAGGCCTGGATACCATGATGTTAAAGGTAATTGATGAAAATGGGACGGATTTTTCCGGAGGAGAGCGCCAGAAGCTGTCCATTGCCAGAAGCCTGTACAAAGGCGGAAACATGGTGATTATGGATGAGCCCACTGCGGCTCTGGACGCCCTGGCAGAAGCAGAGATTTATGAAAAATTCAGTGTTCTGGTGGAAGGAAAGACAGCTGTTTATATTTCACATCGCCTTGCCAGCACCCGGTTCTGTGACAAAATTGCATTATTTGACAAAGAAGGGCTGAAAGAATACGGAAGCCATGAAGAACTTATGGAGCAGAAAGGGGAATATTACCGGATGTTTCAGATACAGGGAAAATATTACCAGAAGGAAGGGCAGGCAGGATGAAAATACTGATACATTTTTTAAAACTGGTGTGGCGGATTTCACCGGGATATGTGCTCCTGCTGATTTTCGGTGGATTTCTCACCTGCGGCCAGCTGCTTTTGAATGTGGTTATGCCGAAATTTCTCATCGAAGAGCTGATGGGAAGCCGTCGGCCCGGAACTCTGCTGCTTCTGGGCCTTGTGGTGGTGCTGGGAAATGTGGGAATTGCCTTTTTGAATCATACCGTGAAATGTGTAATGAAAGAGAAGCGGTCTTTTGTGGTGCCTTCCATGAATAAAATCATGGCGGAAAAAATCATGAATCTGGAATACTCCTGTCTGGAAGATCCATATTATCTGGATTTAAAAGAACGGGCCATGTTTGCCATCCGCAATCAGGATGCTGTTGCACAGGTAGTCACCTGTTCGTCAGAGCTGTTCAGCGGATTTCTGACGCTGGCGGGCCTTGTGGCAGTCATTGCAACCCTGGGGCCGGTGCTGCCGGCTGTGCTGGGCGTGTCTATCACGCTGATGCTTCTGATTTATGCCTCTTATGGAAAATATCAGAGATTTTTTACCGGCGAAATCATTCCCCTGAACCGGAAATACGGATATTATTTTCAGCTTGGTTTTGAAAAAGAATACCAGAAAGACATTCGTTTGTATCAGATGCAGAACATGCTTCATAACCGGGTCATGGAAGAGGCGGAAGCAGGAAACCGACTGTATATCAAAATAGCCAGGCGGGGCGGCCTTTGCCTGGGGGCCATGCGGTGGGTGAACGAGGCGGTAACGGCTGTCTGCTATGGTTATGTGGGGCTTCGCACTCTGTCAGAATCCTTTGGAGCCAGAATTTCCATTGGTTCTCTGACCATGTATGTGTCTGCGGCCATGAATTTTTCCAGTTCTGTGGTGGAGTTTGGAATGAAGGTGGTGCAGACCTGGCAGTGCCTGTCTTTTCTGGAGCCCTATATGGAATTTATGGGCCTGGAGGAGGAAACTGCCGACAGGGGAAAAGAGCCCTTTACAGGAGAAATTGAGGAAATTTCATTTTGCCATGTGAGCTTTACCTATCCAAAGGGACAGCAAAAAGTGCTGGATGATGTTTCTTTCCGGATAAACCGGGGAGAAAAAATATCTATTGTGGGGCTGAACGGTGCGGGAAAATCCACGCTGGTGAAGCTCCTGTGCCGCATGTACCGGGTGGACAGCGGGGAGATTCTCATAAACGGAAAAAATATTCAGGATTATGATTACAAATCCTACATGGAAAAAATTGCAGCGGTATTTCAGGATTTTCGGCTGTTTGATTTTACCATTGGTGAAAATATTTCCTGTCAGCAGGAAGATGCGGACAGGGAGCGTATGAACCGCCTGGTTGACGAAGTGGGATTAAAGGAAAAAACGGACAGTCTGAAACAGGGGCTGGACACCAGATTCGGAAAAGAATACGAGGAAGACGGTATTGAAATGTCAGGAGGAGAAGGGCAGAAGGTTGCCATTGCAAGGGCGCTGTACAAGGAAGGTTCCCTGGTGATTCTGGATGAACCGGCAAGCGCTCTGGATCCCGTTGCGGAAGCGGAAATTTATGAGAAATTCAACCGGCTGGTGGAGGATAAAACCGCCGTATATATTTCTCACCGCATGTCCAGCAGCGTGTTCTGTGACAGAATACTGATTCTGGACGGCGGGAGAGTGGCTGACTACGATACCCATGAAAATCTGATGAAGAAAACGGACAACCTGTATTATAAACTGTTTATGTCTCAGGCAGAGAATTATCAGATGGAGACATAAATACAGAAAACAAATGTGCACAATAAAAAGAATCCGGCAGAGCCGGATTCTTTTTATTGTGTTACTGGAATTTCCAGATTCTCATTTTCATTATCTACAGCTTCGCTGTCTTTTGCATTATCTGTTTCATCGGTACGGTTTCCGTTTACAGCCTTGTCAATGCTGCTGGGTGTATTTTCCACCGTGTCGTCCACCGGAATTTCTTCTGTGCCTTCCGGCTGTTCTGTCAGAGGCTTCAGCCAGGAGATTTCATTGGAGCTTCGGAATACGGTGTCTGAAGAACCCATCTGGTTGACAATAATGGTATTGGGGCCTTCTTCAAAATTGCTCATGGAAATAATCAGTTCCGTATCGCTGACAAAGGAAGTGGAGACTTTGGTGCCATTGATAAATACCTTGCTCCAGGGAGTAAAGTTGCTGCCGAATATGTGCATACCGTCTTCCCGTTCTTCCAGCCTTTCCGCAGTTACGTTCTGTACGCCCATCTGCATTTCAGAAGCGGGATATAAATCCTCGCCATGGTATGCGTAGCGTTTTCCGTACAGGATGTCGTACTGGAGAAGTTCCATGTCTCTGGAGGAGTCCTCTGTAACCTGATAACCGCTGTTCTGATGGAAAGAGAACATGGTTCCTTCATGTATGCCTGCCTGATCCATGGCAGAAGCAAGCAGCTGATAAGAAGTCAAATCCTGATTTACTTTTTCCATACCGAAATTGTTCCAGGTGGCGTATTTGGTTTTGAAAATACTTCCGCTTTTCATGTCCTCATCAGTCAGGCCCATGGTGGGAAGGTGGTCTCCGAAAAATACCACCAGTGTTTTTTCATCCCGTCTGGAAAGCATGTCAGTGAGGTTTGCAATAAATTTATCTACTTCATGAAGCTGATTTACATAGTATTCCCATTCGTTGTTTCTGGCCTCTGTTTCCCCTCCGGTTACGGTAATTTCCGGATTTTCAATTATTTTTTCCGTGGGATATGCACCGTGGCCCTGAACGGTAATAGTATATATAAAATCCTGCTGTTCTGTGGAATCCAGCGCCTTTTCCACCTCTCCGATGAGAATATCGTCGGTGGGCCATGTGCCCAGAGGCGTATATTCCTGGATGTTCATCATTTCCTTGCTGATGAAGCTGTCAAATCCCATCTGAGTAAAAGCATTTCTCCGGCTGTAGAAGTTACCGCCGTTGTTATGTACCACATGGGAGCCATAACCCAGATTTTTCAGGTCGGAGGCAACACTTTCACAGGAGGTGGATTTCAGGATGGTTTTGTAAGGATACTCCCCCAGTCCGAAATACTGCATACCCATACCCGTCAGAATTTCAAATTCCGTGTTGGCGGTGCCTGCACCTACCACCGGAACCGTCAGATAACCGGAAGAGTAGTTGTTGTACAGGTTGTCAAAATTGGGCACCGGGTTTTCAGAGAAATTCAAAAAGTTTACTTCTTTTGGGTCTGTAAAGGATTCCAGCAATACGCAGATAATGTTGGGAAGATCTTCCCCGGCGGAAGGTTTGTCTTCCACTTTGGAAAGGGCTGCGTCCACCGTTTCCTGAGAATAATCTCTGGGGGCGGTCATGCCCTGGTCCACCACGCTGGCGGAAAAGCTGTATACAAATCCGTAATCCTCATAGCCCTGGGCAATATTTTCAAAGTAATCTGCCAGTATATTGTTGCTTACCGCCGCCTGTGTTACCATGGGAATAAAAAATGCAAAAATTCCGATGGCGCCGATGCTGGCAAAACGATTTTGTTTTCCCTGATATACGGGGCCTTTTTTCCATAAAATTATGATTCCTGTCAGTACAGCGGCAACCAGAAGAATTACGGCAAGGGCCTCTTTGTTGCTGAAATAATTGCTCTGCATGGTAAACAGGTCGTTAATCAGTTTTACATCTGTATAGGTAAAGGGTGTAACTCTTTTGGCCAGGATACATCCGTTGATGGTTCCCAGAAACAGCCATGCCACACAGATAATGGTGCGCATCAGGGCCCGTCTGCGGAAGAAGTACACCAGATGCAGAGAGGTAAATACAATCATGGAATTATATAAAAATACCAGGCTCCGGTCGAACATGAACTGAAAAGCCCCGATAAAGGAATGTCTGGAAATCACTTCTATAAAAAAGCAGATGCCGCATGACAACAGATAATGAAATACCAGAGAATATCGGTTCAGAATATGTATCATGGTCTCTTTCTGCTCCGGCTTCAGGAGATGCTTTCGGGGACGGGCATTTCTTTTTTCGCGAAAAGCCTTGTATTTTGCTGTAACTTTCTGTAAAGTGTTTTTTGCAGTATTAAACATCTGGTCACCATCCTTAAATTATGCTGAAAATTCAATATGTGAACTAATTGTGAACAAAATATGAATATTAGAATTTCCATAGCAAAGATTAGCTCACTTTTTAAGAAAAGTCAACTGATAAAATCAAATTTTATACATACTATAATAAATATTAAGAATTTCTTTATAAATTTGGTGATATTTCCGAAGGTATATTATTATACTGGCAGAGAGGACAGAAATATGTTAAATGAAAAGGAAGTACAGGAATTTCTGGAAGAGACAGGAAGAACAGGCGGTATCATTCCCGGCCTGGATGCCATGGAAGCCCTGATGAAGGAACTGGGGGATGTGCAGGACAGGCTGAATACGATTCATGTGGCGGGAACCAATGGAAAAGGTTCCGTATGCGCCATGCTTTCTTCTGTGCTGCAGGAAGCCGGATACCGGACTGGCATGTATACATCTCCGGCGGTGTTCCACAGAAGAGAGCAGTATCAGGTGAATGGGGCATGGATTTCTCCTGCGGAGTTTACGGAGGTGGTAAACCGCGTGAAAGAAGGCTGTGACCGGGTAAAAGCAAAAGGCGGTCGGATGCCTACGGTTTTTGAAATTGAAACAGCAGCAGCTTTTCTGTATTTTTACCGGAAACGCTGTCAGGTGGTGGTACTGGAAACAGGCATGGGCGGAGAGGAAGACGCCACCAATATAATAAGGAAACCTCTGGTGAGCGTTCTCACCTCCATCAGCATGGACCATATGAAATTTCTGGGAAACAGTCTGGAGGAAATTGCCCGCAAAAAAGCCGGAATTGTCAAAGAAGGAGGAACAGCAGTGGCCCTTATGCCCCCACAGGCGCAGGTCAGGCAGATACTGGAGGAAGTGTGTGAAAGGCAGCAGGCGGTTCTTTCTTATGCAGAACCAAAATGGGCCCGCCAGGTGCGCAGAGAACAGGGACAGCTGCGCTTTTTCTGTGAGGAAGCGGGAGAAATCCGCCTGTCTATGACAGGAGGGTATCAGGTGGAAAATGCAGTCTGCGTACTGGAAACCGTAAAGGTACTGAGAGAGGCAGGGTGGGAGATTCCAGAGGAAGCCCTGGTGAAGGGGCTGGGACAGGCCCGTTGGGAAGGACGGTTTTCTGCGGTGTGTCAGAAGCCGTTGTTTCTGCTGGACGGGGCTCATAATGAGGACGCGGCAAAAAAATTGCGGGAAACTTTGAAAATGGGTTTTACAAATGGAAAAATAATCTATATAATAGGGGTACTTGCAGACAAAGAGCATGAGAAAATGTTAAAGCTCCTGCTGCCCCTGGCCTTTAAGGTATTTACCGTTACGCCGGATCATCCCAGAGGGCTGGACGGACAGGTTCTGGCAGAGGAGGCCCGCCGCTGTCACGAAGATGTGACCTGCTGCCGGAAGGTTTCAGAAGCAGTGTCCGCTGCGCTGGCTCTGGCAGAGCAGGAAAATGCCGTGATACTTGCTTTTGGCTCTTTGTCGTATCTGAGAGAGATTAAGGAGAACATGTGCCATGATAGATAAAGGGAAAATAGAACAGGCTGTGACCCTTCTGCTGGAAGGAATGGGAGAGGACGTCAGCCGGGAGGGACTGAAAGAAACCCCCGGCCGGATTGCCAGAATGTATGAGGAGATTTTTGCAGGTATCGACCAGACGCCGGAGACGTATCTTACCAGAACCTTTTCGGTGAAGGACAGCGGTATGGTACTGGAAAAGGATATTGTGTTTTACTCCACCTGTGAACACCATCTGCTGCCTTTTTACGGAAAGGCTCACATAGCCTATCTTCCCGATGGAAAAGTGGTGGGACTGAGCAAACTGGCCAGAACGGTGGAGGTATATGCAAGGCGTCCCCAGCTCCAGGAACAGCTTACGGTTCAGATTGCAGACGCTCTGATGAAATATCTCAGGCCAAAAGGCGTAATGGTAATGGTGGAGGCGGAGCACATGTGCATGACCATGCGGGGCGTGAAAAAACCTGGCACTCAGACGGTAACACTGGTGACCAGAGGCGTCTTTGAGCAGGAGGAAAGGCTGCAGGAGGAATTCTGGCGCATGATGGGCCGATAGGCAGAAGGAAAAGCACAGGGAAACAGAAGGCAGAGGACAGCGGAAACCGAAGACAGCAGAAAGAGGAGACAGCATGAAGATAGGAAACAGAATTTTTGAGACAGAGAAACATACCTATGTGATGGGGATTTTGAATGTGACGCCGGATTCCTTTTCAGACGGGGGCCGGTTTAACACCATTGACCAGGCCCTTGCCCATGTGGAGCAGATGACAGCAGAAGGGGCAGATATTATTGATGTGGGCGGAGAATCCACAAGACCGGGCTATCAGCAAATTTCAGCGGAAGAGGAAATGGAGCGGACAGCTCCCGTGATTGAAAAAATAAAAGAGCGGTTTGACATTCCTGTTTCTGCTGATACTTACAAAACAGAGGTGGCCAGAGCTGCGCTGGAAGCCGGAGCAGATATGATTAATGATATCTGGGGACTGAAATATGACAGGGGACTGGCAAAACTGATTGGAACCTCCGGGGCTGCCTGCTGTCTGATGCACAACCGGAAGGAAAGCCTTTACCGGAATCTTATGGAAGAACTGAAATCTGATCTGCAGGAAACACTGGCCCTTGCCAGGGCAGGAGGAATTTCAGATGAGAAAATAATACTGGACCCAGGGGTTGGCTTCGGGAAGACATACGAGCACAATCTGGAGGTAATCTGCAAATTGAATGAACTGAAAAGTCTGGGTTTCCCCATACTGCTGGGAGCCTCCAGAAAGTCTGTCATCGGCCTGACCTTAAATCTCCCCGTGACGGAGCGGATGGAGGGCACCCTGGCCACTACCCTGCAGGCGGTGATGAGCGGCTGTGCTTTTGTGCGGGTTCATGATATCCGGGAAAACAAACGGGCCATTCAGATGGCAGAAGCCATCCGGGAAGGATGGAAGCAGGTGGAAAAGTGAAAGCCTGGGAGGAAACAGGTGCAGGAAAGACAGAAGGGACAGCAGATATGGAAAGAAACAGAAATCTGGACAGAATACACATCAGGAACCTGGAAGTGTTTGGAAAACACGGAGTGCTGCCGGAGGAAAACAGGCTGGGGCAGAAGTTCCGGATTAATGCGGTTCTCTATACCCATACCAGGAAAGCGGGATTAAAGGATGATTTAACAAAAACCATCCACTATGGAGAAGTTTCACGTTTTATGACGTCTTTTATGGTGGAACATACCTTTCAGCTTATAGAGACCGCGGCGGAGCAGATGGCACGGGCCCTGCTGCTTACTTTTCCCGCCATGGAAAAAATCAGGCTGGAAATCGAAAAACCCTGGGCGCCCATCGGCCTTCCCCTGGAAGCCGTGTCTGTGGAAATCCAGCGGGGCTGGCATCATGTGTTTGTGGCTCTGGGCTCCAATCTGGGGAACAGGGAAGAATATCTGGAACAGGGAATCGAGAGCCTGAGGAATCTGGAGGACTGTGTGGTGGAGCAGGTATCAGAAATTCTGGCCACCAGGCCTTATGGAATGACAGAGCAGCCGGATTTTCTGAATGGAATGGTAAAACTGCGGACGCTGCTGACTCCCTGGGAACTGTTAGAACAGCTTCACAGAATTGAACAGGCGGCGGGCCGGGAACGGCTGGTGCACTGGGGCCCCAGAACACTGGATCTGGATATTATTTTTTATGACGACTGTGTCATTGACACGCCGGAGCTGACCATCCCCCATCCGGATATGCAGAACCGGGAGTTTGTACTGAAGCCGCTGACAGAGCTGGCGCCCTGGATTCGGCATCCTCTTCTGGGAAAGACAGCGGCCCGGCTTCTGGAGGAACTGTAAGCCTTACAGATGGCCATTGCCGCAGGAAAAAGCGGAATTCTTATGGTAACGATCATATAACAGGAAGAAACGGGCTTTACACACCAGGGCTCATTTGCTATAATAGGAGCGGAAACGTCATCCTGTGGGGCCGGATGCTGATTTTACAGGGCCTGCCAGAATGAAAGAATAAATTAAGAAAAGCGAGGAATAACATGTTCAGATAATCCATTTTGTATCAACAGAAAATGTATGGAAAGATTTGCCTGAAGAAAATATGCTGCCAGGCGGCGTATTTGCTGCACAGAATTCTGCAGGGGAAATTCTTTTTCTGATTGTTTGCTGAAATGGATTTTGTACATGATATTCCGGATTTTGTCTGCACAGACGGATTACTGTCTGTCTGCAGAGCAATATGGAAAATTTATGATGTGATACCGGAATCATGTCCGGGAGAAATCTGCTTTCGGCGGCAATCTTTGCCTTCAGGTGAAAGCAGATTTTGACGTATTTCAGAACATGGGAATTCCCTGAATTCCGTCTCTGAAAGCAGTACAGGAGGAGGTATCATGATGTTACAGCTGAAAAATATAACTATTACCCACAGAAAAGATTTACGGGAAATCGTAAAGGATTTTTCCTTTGTATTGCATCCGGGCGACAAGGCAGTAATGATTGGAGAAGAAGGAAACGGAAAATCCACATTGCTGAAGCTGATTTATCAGGAAGTGCTGGTGGAACCTTATGTGGAGTACACCGGAGAAATTATCCGCAATAACCATCGCCTGGGCTATCTGGCTCAGGAATTGTCTCCGGAGCAGAAGCGGGGAAGGGTGGATGAGTATTTCTATCATATTCCTGAATTTTTTGAAAAAACCCCCAGGGAACTGGGAACTCTGGCCAGGGAACTGGGACTTTCCAAAAGTTTCTTTTTTGAAGACCAGGAAATCGCCACATTGTCCGGCGGGGAAAAGGTAAAAATGCAGATGGCGGGAATTCTGCTGAGTCAGCCGGATATCCTGCTGTTGGATGAGCCCTCTAACGACCTGGATCTGGACACGCTGGAATGGCTGGAACAGTTTATCAGCCAGAGTGACCTGCCGGTGCTCTATGTGTCCCATGATGAGACTTTTATCCGGCGGACAGCCAATGTAATTATTCATATGGAGCAGGTGAAACGAAAAACCCAGGCCAGACATACCATAGTGAAAATGGGGTATGAGCAGTATGTAAGGGAGAGGCTGAATGGTCTGCAGCGGCAGGAACAGCTTGCCCGCAAGGAGCGCAGCGAGCATGAAAAGCAGATGGAAAAATATCGGAAAATCCAGCAGAAGGTAGAATATCAGCAGAACATGATAACCAGACAGAATCCCCACGGGGGCCAGCTGCTGAAAAAGAAAATGCACAGCGTAAAAGCCATGGGCCGGAGACTGGAAAAGCAGCAGGAAAACCGGACGGAGATACCGGACACAGAAGATTCCATCTTTGCCAGATTTTCCGAGGATATCCGGATGCCAAATGGAAAAATAATTCTTGATTTAACCATTGATGCGTTATATGCGGGAGAAACCGGGACGCCGGGGCAGCCTGAAATGGGAAAGAAACTGGCGCAGAACATTCATCTCAGGGTACAGGGTCCGGAAAAAATCTGCATTGTGGGCAAAAACGGAACGGGAAAGACCACATTGCTTTCCCGGATTGCAGAGGAGCTGCTGGCCAGAACAGATATTCATGCGGCATATATGCCCCAGAATTATGAAGAACTGCTGGAACTGGAAAAAACCCCGGTGGAATTTCTGCAGAAATCTTATGATAAGGAAGAATACAGCAGAATCTGCACATATCTGGGCAGCATGAAGTATACAGCCGACGAAATGGAACACAGTATTTCGGAGTTGTCCGGGGGACAGAAAGCAAAGCTGCTGTTTCTGAAAATGAGCATGGAGGGAAATGACGTGCTGATTCTGGATGAACCCACCCGGAATTTCTCGCCTCTTTCAGGCCCGGTGATCCGGGAACTTCTTAAAAATTTTGGAGGCGCCATTATCAGCGTGTCCCATGACAGGAATTATATGGCCCAGGTCTGCAGCAGGATTTGCCGGCTGACAGAGCAGGGATTAGAGCCTGCCTGAAAACACTCCGGCAAAGAAGAAAGAGAGGAAGCGGATGGAAGAACAGAGCTTTGCCTTTGAAAAAGTTGATAAGGGAATCCGTATTCTGAGATGTTACGGCGCCAGCGGCAGGGTGGTAATACCAGAGGAGCTGGAGGGCCTTGCAGTGACGGAACTGGCGGATTATGCCTTTGCAGAAGAGATGGACGGGGAACCGGAACATTCCGGCGGCCTGCCCTGTATCTGCGGAGAGGCGCTGGAAGAACTGTATCTGCCCAGGACCATCCGACGGCTGGGCAGATATGTGTTTTATAACTGTATCGGGTTTCGGAAGCTGTCTTTTTACAGCAATATCAGTTATATGGGAGCCGGCGGGTTCACCGGATGCGGAAAGCTGGCCCATCTTGTGTGCCGGCAGCAAACGGGGCCTTCCTGTCTCCGGGAAATCCTGCAGGATCTGAAACAGTCTGTGGTGGTGGAATGTTACTGGGACGGGCCTCTGGCAGAGGGACTTTCTTCCGGCAGCAGGAACCGGCAGGATGAGCCGGAAAGAAGCTCTGAACGGGAAAAAGCAGGATGTTGTCTGGTTTATCCGGAATTTTTTGAAGAAGCCGTGGAAAATACGCCGGCCAGAATTATTTCCACCCAGACCCACGGCATGGGCATCCAGTACCGGAATACCTTTCAGAACACCAGAATTATTTTTTCAGAGTATGATAAACTGTTTGAAACCGGGAAATATAATATGGATTTAACAGATAATATAAAAATGTCTGCGGCAAGGCTGTCCTGCCCCTGGGAATTATCGGAAACTGCCGAAAAAGAGTACAGCTTCTGGCTGAGACAGCACATCCGGGAAGGTGCGGCGTATTTTCTGGAACAGGAGCAGCGGGAAGCATTGAAATGGATGGCAGAATCGTTTGCAGAGACCAGGGAAGAACTGGAACAGATGATACAGGCGGCCGGAGACCGGAAAAACACCGAACTCTTAAGTGTCCTGATGGATATCTGCCACCGGCGGTTTCCGGGGAAGCGGAAGCGGTTCGACTTGTTCGGGAAAGGTTGTCATGATGTTTGAGGAAGCGTTACTGGAAAAAGTGGATATCTGCAATGAAATTCTCCGGGACTGCAGAAGTGAGCTGTACCTGAACCTGCGTTTTCTGGATGTGGCCCTTCACAGCCTGAGTCCGGAACCGTCCATGTCCCTGACCACTGCGGCCACCGATGGTCTGGTCTACCGTTACAACCCGAAGTTTCTCACAGAACAGTATAAAATCGGGAACGTTTTAGTCAACCGCTGTTATCTGCACAGCATTCTTCACTGTCTGTTGGGCCATGTCTGGAAACAGAGACAGGAGGAAGAACTGATGTACTGGAATCTGGCCTGTGACATTGCGGCAGAATATGTTCTGGACAGTCTGCCTCTGCGCTGTCTGCGCAATCCCCCCAGACCTTACCGCCGGGCGGTGTATGACGGGCTTCTGAAAAAAATACCTGTTATTCACGGAGAGGGTGTGTTTCACCTGCTGCAGAAAGCAGAGCCTGACATCCGGGTGACAGCCAGACTGATACAGGAATTTGCAGTGGACGACCATATGCTCTGGCAGCGGGACAGTTCCGGGGCCAAATCTCCCATGGAGCAGCAGAACCGGTGGCAGGATATCCGGGATAAAATGGAGACGGAACTGGAAACCTTCTCCAAAGAAGCGGCAGAGGATTCCAGGGGACTGCAGGAACAGCTTCGGGTGGAGAACCGGGAACGGTATGATTACCGGGATTTTCTGAAAAAGTTCTGCGTTCTGAAAGAAGAAATGCAGGTGGATCTGGACAGTTTTGATTATATCTTTTACAATTATGGCATGGAATTATATGGAAACATGCCATTAATAGAGCCTCAGGAAACTCGTGAAGTACAGAAAATCGAAGATTTTGTAATTGTCATTGACACCTCCATGTCCTGCAAAGCAGTGCTGGTGCGGAAATTTCTGGAGGAAACCTTCAGTATTTTAAGTCAGTCAGAATCTTTTTACCGCAGATTTTGCATTCACATTATCCAGTGTGATGAGCGGGTGCAGTCAGATGTGGTGATCGAAAATCAGAAACAGCTTGGAGAATATATGGAACAGTTTCAGGTGAAAGGCATGGGCGGCACCGATTTTCGTCCGGCTTTTTCCTATGTGAACACTCTTCTGGAGAAAAAAACCTTTCGAAAGCTCCGGGGGCTGATTTATTTTACGGACGGATTCGGAATTTATCCCCTGAAAAAACCCGTGTATGATACGGCTTTTGTATTTTTCCGGGAAGATTACCAGGACGTGGATGTACCGCCCTGGGCCATTAAGCTGATTCTGGGGGAAGAGGAACTGCAGACATTATGAGAAAGAGAGACGGATCAGATTATGAATATCAGACGAGTGAAGGAAGAAATCAGAAATACCATAGAGTCTTATCTGAAAAAGGATGAATTCGGGGCTTACGAAATCCCTTCCATCCGCCAGCGTCCGGTGCTTCTTTTAGGGCCTCCCGGAGTTGGAAAAACCCAGATTATGGAACAGATTTCAAAAGAGTGCGGAATCGGACTGGTATCCTATACCATTACCCATCACACCAGACAGAGCGCCATCGGCCTGCCTTTTATTTCCAGAAAACAGTACGGTGGGCGGGAATATGCCGTGACGGAATACACCATGAGCGAAATTGTGGCGTCTGTTTATGAAAAAATGGAGCAGACGGGACTGAAAGAAGGAATTCTTTTTATTGATGAGATTAACTGCGTGTCGGAAACGCTGGCGCCGGCCATGCTGCAGTTTCTGCAGTGCAAATCCTTCGGCACCCATAAGATTCCCGAAGGATGGATGATTGTGGCGGCAGGAAATCCTCCGGAATACAACAAATCTGTCCGGGAATTTGACGTGGTGACCATGGACCGGGTGAAAAAGACTGAGGTGGAAGCAGATTTCGAGGTGTGGAAGGAATATGCATATCATCAGGGAATTCACGGAGCAGTGATTTCCTATCTGAATACCAGGAAACAGAATTTTTATCGGATGGAGACCGCCGTGGACGGGAAAAATTTTGCCACCCCCAGAGGATGGGAAGATCTGTCAGATTTTATAAAGGTATACGAACAGCTGGGAAAAACGGTGGATTGGGAAGTGGCGGGCCAGTACATCCAGTTTCCGAAAATAGCGAAAGATTTTGCAAATTATCTGGAATTATATTATAAATATCAGACGGATTATCAGCTGGATGAGATTTTTCAGGGACATCTGGATGAAATCCTTCTGAAAAAAATTGCCCATGCTTCCTTTGATGAACGTCTCAGTGTTCTGGGGCTGATTCTTTCCAGGGTCAGTGAGGAACTGAAAAAGGCGGTGCAGTGGGAAGATTATATGGAAATGCTTCAGTCCTGTCTGCTGGAATTTCGGGAGCTGACGGAAACAGATGCTGATTCAGCGGATGGACGCCTGATGTTTTCCAGTGTGTGCCAGAAGTTAAATAAAGATTATACAAATAAGAAAAAGGCGGAACTTCTCACCCGTGAGGAGGAGAAGCAGTACCGCAGACTGATGCAGACCATGGAAAAATTCCAGCAGACCCTGAAACTGGAAGGGGCCGGGGAACCCCGGAAAGCATTTCAGCGTGTGGGAGAACTGTTTGAAGAGGAAAATCAGGGGTATGAACGACAGCAGGCGCTGGCATTGAGTACGTTGGAATATGCCTTTGATTTTCTGGAAGGAGCCTTTGGCACCGGACAGGAACTGGTGATGTTTATTACAGAGCTGAATTCGGGATTTTACAGTGTCAGATTTTTGCAGGACTGCAATTGTGAACGGTATTATCAGTATAACCGGGAACTGCTTTTTGACGAAAAGCGCAGAAAACTGCTGGAACGCCTGGAATAGAGAAACCATACAGGAAATGGCACAGGAAGAAAGGAGACATTATGAAAAAGACAACGATTCTGTTTGACCTGGACGGAACTCTGGTCAATACGGAAGAAGGTGTTTCAAAAAGCGTGCGGTACGCACTGGAAAGATATGGGCTGGAAGAACCGGACAGAGCCACAGTCCGGCGTTTTATCGGGCCCCTGCTGGCGGACTCTTTTCAGAGAGAATATGATTTTTCCGAAGAAAAGGCCAGAGAGGCAGATCTGGTTTTCCGGGAACGTTATGAAACCATCGGCCTGTTTGAATGTGAACTGTTTCCCGGTGTGGAGGAAGCATTAAAGACATTAAAGGAAAAAGGCTATAAAATCAGCGTGGCTTCTTCCAAAGAGGAAGTGCCCTGCCGACGGATTCTGGAACGTCTCGGCGTGGCTCAGTATTTTGACCTGATAGGGGGAGCCAGACTGAAAGAAAATATCGGTACGAAGATAGAAGTGCTCAATGATGTGATGAAACGTCTTGACATCAGAGATAAAGAAGAAGTGGTGCTGATTGGAGACAGCCGGTATGACGCCAGGGGAGCCAGAGAAGCAGGCATTGACTGCATCGGGGTTTCCTATGGATTTGAAGAAGATTTTGAGGAAATGAGAAAGGCCGGGGTAAAGGAAATTTTTGATACGCTGGCGGAAGTCATTGAATATCTGGAAAGGAGTACGGAAGATGAGCATTAAAATTGGTATTTTAGGTTATGGAAATCTTGGAAGAGGTGTGGAATGTGCGGTGAAACAGAATCCGGACATGGAACTTGCGGCTGTATTTACCAGAAGAGAACCGGAATCCCTTACCATTCTCACCGAAGAAGCGGCTGTGTGCCATATTTCTCAGGCAGAGGAATGGAAAGACAGGATTGACGTGATGATTCTCTGCGGAGGAAGCGCCACTGACCTGCCGGAGCAGACGCCGGAATATGTAAGGCATTTCAATGTGGTGGACAGTTTTGATACCCATGCGAAAATTCCGGAGCATTTTGCAAATGTGGATGCAGCGGCAAAGGAAAACAGCCATGTGGGAATTATTTCCGTGGGCTGGGATCCAGGAATGTTTTCTTTAAACCGGATGTATGCCAACGCAATTCTGCCGGAAGGAAAAGACTATACCTTCTGGGGAAAAGGCGTCAGCCAGGGGCATTCCGATGCCATCCGCCGGATTCCGGGTGTGAAAAATGCGAAACAGTACACCATTCCGGTGGACAGTGCTCTGGAATCTGTACGGGCAGGGGACAATCCGGAACTTACCACTCGGCAGAAACACACCAGGGAGTGTTTCGTGGTACTGGAAGAGGGAGCAGACGGGGCAAAGGTGGAAGAAACCATTAAGACCATGCCCAATTATTTTGCAGATTACGATACAACAGTGCATTTTATCAGTGAGGAAGAACTGCTGAAAAATCACAGCGGAATTCCCCATGGAGGTTTTGTAATCCGTTCCGGTAAAACCGGATGGGAACAGGAACACAGCCATGTGATTGAGTACAGCCTGAAACTGGATTCCAATCCGGAATTTACCGCCAGTGTGATTGTGGCTTATGCCAGAGCTGCTTATCGCCTGGCCCAGGAAGGCCAGACAGGATGCAAAACAGTATTTGATATTGCTCCGGCTTATCTGAGCCCACAGAGCGGGGAGGAACTGCGCAGACATCTGCTGTAAAAAGATGGCAGACAAATGACTGTTAATTTTTTCCGGAAATTGCCGATATGTATCATAGCTACGGATGGCATTTATTTCCAGGGAGATGGAAGTAAGTGCCATTTTTTATTCTACAGGAAATTCCTCCGGATTTCCTGTAAAATAAAAAACAATTACCGCACTTTTAATATCTGGTAAGGAGGAAAAATTATGTCAGGCAAAGTACAGGGAATTTCCGGAAACGGTTATTTTACACAGGCAGCTCAGGGATATGCAGATGGAGTGATACAGGAGGAAAAGAAGGGGAATTTCGGCGGGAAGCTGGCGGCGGAATATGCCCGTATGGAACAGGAAAAAATTCTGAATGAAATGGATCATTCTGCTGTGGAGTACAGAGGCTACGGGGCAGACGGAATGTGGAAAGGCAACTTTTTCTGTGAGGATTCCCGGAACAGGAAGGATGAAGATGCCAAAGATAAGGATGGACAGGAAAAACAGCCGGATATTTTGAAACATATATCTGACGAAGTAAGGGAAGAAGCAATCCGGAAGCTGATTGGGGACAGGAACGCGCCTTATTCTGCTCTGGCAGACGGAAATGGAGAGATTATCTATAACGGGGTGATTTTCCAGTGCGATTATGAGAATAACAGGCTGTGTCTGGGCGATGTGTCCAATCCGGATAACTGTCTGAATATCCCCCTGGAAAAAGGCGGCAGTCTGGTGGTAAACCGGGATAATATTGACGGACTGGTGAAAGCCATCGGCATGTTTTCACCGGCAGATGTGCGGCGGATTATGCAGGCCCTTGCACAGGACGCCAAAGTGCGGCAGACAGAGCTTCAGATTGAGGATGAGACCAGCGGGGAACAGGTAGTGGAAAAAGAAGATAAGAAAACCGGTGAAATAAAAGCGCCGGGAGAAAACGATAAAAAACCTGGTGAGGAAAAAACACCGGAAGAACATGGAAAGACCGGCGTAGTACAGACGTTGGAGAAAGAAAAAGCAGAGTCCGACGAAAAAGCGGTACAGAACCGGAAAAAGGAAGGAGATCATGAATCAGAATAATAATCCTTACAGCAACAATGCGATGTTTAAATCCTGGAATGTGATTTATCCCGTATTTATTTATTTTGTGGTGACGAATCTGGCCATGTCCCTGTTTGCCATGCTGGCTTCCTTTCTGGGAGCCGATTACCAGAAACAGTACATGGCCCTGCAGACAGCGGCGGTGGCGGTAACCATACCTTTTATTGCCAGATATTATCAGAAGGACAGAAAAGAACCCACTGTGTTCTGGGAACATATGGGAATGGCATTTGCCCGGAAAACAAACCGTCAGAAAATCATCAACGGTCTGCTGATGTTCCTGGCAGGAGCGATAGTGGGCATGGCGTTAAACAATGTGCTGGCGCTGACTACACTGGAGGAAATTTCAGAAGGTTATCAGGAAGCGGCGGGGCATTTTTTTGCCGGCGGAATTTTCTTTGAGCTGCTGGGCGCCTGCCTGCTGACGCCTTTTCTGGAAGAACTGCTGTACCGTGGCGTGGTGTATGGAAGACTCTGTGACCTGATGATTCTGAATAATGAAAAGAAGACAGAAGAAGGCACAAAACGGGAACAACGCAGCAGGATAACAGCCATGGTGTTTTCGGCGCTGCTGTTCGGTGTGCTGCATATGAATCTGGTGCAGTTTGTCTATGCAGGCCTGCTGGGCGTTCTTCTGGCCTGGTTTATGGAAAAATCCGGTCATTTTTACGGAGCGCTGTTGGCCCATGTTGGGGCAAATCTCACCTCCGTGCTTCGGGTGGAGACGAGGCTGTTTGGATGGATGGAGCAGAATAAAGGCGTGTTTGCAGGAGCCACAGCAGGTCTTGTTCTGGCGGGAACTGTTCTGATTGGGGCAATCTGGCTGCTGAACAGAAAGGATCAGGCAGCATCAGACAGCTAAAAGTTGTGTCAGAGGAAAATTATTTTTGCATAAGTACAAAGAGGCGGCAGAGCATAAAAAAGCTCTGCTGCTTTTTTCGTTCTATCAGGAAAACTCCTGCCACTTTAAAGACGGAAAGTGATTTGATGATATTTATACAGGCGTTTTTTCATGGAGAACTTTTTACTTCTTTTTTGGGACAGGGTGATTTGGTGGGTCATAGCGGATCCACAGGCTCATTTGCATTTTATTATCCTGCCAAAGAGTTGTTTTTTGTTGGGGATTTTAATCAGATGAAATATCCTGCACTGCCTGTAAGGTTTGTAATACAGCTTGCTATGTTTGCTCCATAAAAATAATGGGGTGATAATAAATACTCTGTGTCACAGTTTTGTAGTGTTATGAAATTTCCTGGAAGCCAGTATACAGGCAGGCCTTTGAAGACTGCCTGAGCAGTAAGGAGAGCCTGCATTTATATAGCCATAATAGAAATCCATACGATAACGTTTTCAGGAGTTGGATAAATTTTCAATCCAGTATGTCTCATCACCGTGGTTCTGAATGTAACATTCAGGTGGAGTTTGTTTTAGCACCTGATAAACATTAAAGTAATCCGGATACGGACTGATAAGTCCCATGATTGAAAGGCCAAACCAAAAACCATTCCAGGGCTTCCAGGCAACAGGGCTAAACCAGAATATCACAACAGGCACAATCCCTGATAACAGAGGAAGTAAAGACATTAGGATAAATCTCCATTTTTTCAATGGATAAGAGACCAGAGCAACAGCAGCAAAAGACTTTAGATGAAAACCTATATAAACAGTTGCGTTTGCAGGATATACAATAGCGTGCAGCCATTCGTGGGCAATCAATCCGATAAAACCCGCAATAAATCCAATAACAAAAAATACAGGGGATATAGTCATTTCACCTGCAAAAAAAGTTTTAAGAAAAATGGATAAAAAAATTACAATGAATGGAAGAACCGCAAATGGTAATGCTTTTATCATCATTTCTTTTATTGTAGCAGGTAATACCATTTTCTTTGCGCTGCAATCCATATTTCCTTTTTGATAATCTGCTATTTCACTATTAATTATTCCAACCCATTTTATGTGTGGCATTGAAATCTTTCCTCCTGTAAAATCTGTATTCAACTATGTAACGAATTATAGCATAAAAATCCCTGGATTTCTACTATCTATCAAAAACCCTTATTCTTTTTCTTCGTAAGATACAGGCTTCAAGGTTGAAAAACGCCTTGGAATGGTACGGAGATGCCTGTATCCCTGTTCATAATCAGGAAAATACCTGCCTTTTGGGTATGCTATATAGCAGGTTTGTTTATAGCGGAAGGACTTGTTATTCTTTTGCATTTTGCATTGGGAAAGAACATGCTTGTGGGTGATGTGTTTGGTGCAGAGACTGCTACGTTGATTACTTATCACGGCTATTTTATAATAGCGGGTGTTGCATTGTTTTACTGGAAAGTGATTGAAAAGAAACCTTTGACTGCAATGGGACTGTCAAAAGAAACTGCACTTATTTTGCCCAAAATGGAACCCCTTTTATTTATATTTGTTTGCCGCCCCTTCGCACTATCTGGCATCCTTTGCATCTACCACTTTAAATCCTCAATATCAAAACTTTCTGTTTTCAAATCACAATAATATCTGCCTTTTATTGCAGTAAATTTTAATACACAGTAATCCGGGTCAGTTACGCCCTGTTTATAATACATGGTATCCCCGGTACGCCAGATTTCCCGCTTCGTTTTATCGTCCTGCAGGACTTCCATTGTACCAGTTAGCATTATGCCCTCATATTTGAAGCGTCCCTTACTGAAAAAATAAATACTTGCCTTTGGATTTTTCATAAACTGCCGGGAGCGCATAGCGGATGTATTGGTTGAAAAATAAAAACAGTTTCCTTCAATCCTGCGTGGTGCAAACATTGCTTTTATATTGGGGAAACCATCTTCATCTACGGAAGCAATAAATGCCACTTTTTGTTTTTTAATAAATTCAATGATATGTTCTCCTGTTTTCATCGGAAATGCTCCTCTCTGTAAAAATTATTTGTCTGTATGCAGATTTTCAGTCAGGGTTTTAAGTATTCGAGCAAGATACCGCTCAAATTCTCTTTGTTCTTCTTCTGAAAAGCCCTGATAAAATAATGCGTTCATCTGCTGAGATACCAATTCATATTTTTCCTGTAAAGATTTTGCATACTCAGTGAGTGACACAATCGTTTGCCGGCGATTGTGGGGGTTAATATTTCTTTCAACAATTCCCTTATTTACCATTCCATTTATGACAACAGATACGGTATTTTTTGCAAGAGAGGTTTTTTCACTTATTTCACTGATCGTAAGATTATCTGTTTTCCATAGAATAAATAAAATCCGTCCCTGCCCGCCGCTTATTTCAATGCCGTTATCAAGGAGTAACCGTTCAAAAATCCTGTCCTGAAGCTGTTTAATCTGTGTAATATAAAATCCACCTTTCGTTTCTATGGTTGTCACCTCAATTCCTGTTAGAATATTTCTATATAGAACAATTATATCAAAAAAAATTTGGAAGATCAATCTCCAGGCTGAAATTTTTCATTGTGTAATTCTCAAAAAGTAATATGCGCGGAGTCTGCCCATTTTGTTTCAGATCTAATAAAATGGATATACTAAAAAATGCAACATTTCTTACAAAAATGTTGCATTTTTTCTTTACAGTTCTTATATCGGAGCTTCTCTGAAAAACTTTAGCCCCTGGATTCATTTTTCAGGATAAAATTTATGACAAATCAATTTTCATAAAAATGGAATCCCGCTCATCCTGTTCAATTCCCAGATATTTTTTGGTTACGCCATAAGAAGAATGATTGAAAATATCCATTAACAGAGCAGGCGGAACCCCCTGTTTCCATGCATGATAGCCAAAGGTTTTGCGGAGAGAATGGCAGCTCACATGGGAGGTGTGCAGTGTTTCTTCTGCCGCTTTTTTCATAATACGGAAGGCCTGAGAACGACTCAGAGGCCTTCCGTAATTGGTTGTTTTGGTAAAAAGATAATCTTCCGGAGCCGGATTACGGCTTTTCATATAGAGCTTCAGTGTTTCTTTCAGGTGGTTATTCAGCGCCACGATATTTTCTTTTCCGGTTTTCTGTTCCCTGAGAAACAGATGGTCTCGAAAGCATGTCCCGTCAAAATCATAAACGTCTTCCCAGTTCAGATTCAGAATGTCGCTGATACGCAGGGCGGTGTGCAGCCCAAACAGGACCAGAGAATAGTTTCTGATGTTGGGCTGGCAGTTCTGATAGTAATTCAGAAATTTTTTCAGTTCATCTTTTCCGCGAATTGGTTGTGTTGTTCCCATATTTCATACCTCCGTTCTGCAACATTTTTGTAAGAACTGTTGCAAAAGTTTTTTCTTATGTGGAAAAGTCTTTCAGCTTTTCTGTGCAGGAAAAATCCTTCGGATTTTCCATGTGATAAAAGTTTACCACGGTAAAGTGCAGGAAAACAGGATTTTCCATTGTGGAGGAAATGTGCGGCCTGCAGATTCAGAAAGAAGTCTGGATTTCGCAGGAGAGAACAGGAGGTTTAAAATGCTGAAATTATCGGTAAGACCAGGGGAATATGTGCTGATTGGAGACGATATCAAGCTGGTATTTGCGGGAGGCAGTTCCAACAATCTGCGGATTCTGATTGATGCCCCCAGAGCTTATAACATTGTGAGAAGTGAAGCGCTGGAGCGTTACGGTATGGCGGCAGATCCGGGCAACGAGGTAAAGCATTACCGGGACAGAGAAATTTCCCCGGAAGCAAAGGAAAAAATCAAAGCCATTCTTATGGCGGAGCGCAGGAAAGCGCGCAGGGAAGAGCGGACAGCAGAGTTACACAGGTAATAATGCGGAGAAATCCTCTGCTTATTATAAAATGCCGGCAGCGCTGCCGGAATACAACAACATCCGCTGTCTCCTGCAGACTGAAAGGCAGGAGGCAGCCCACATGCACGCAAACGGATTTGCGGCATTCAAAGACAAGGAGGAAAAATTATGTCAATGGTAGTACAACACAATTTAACAGCCATGAACTCGAACAGAATGCTGGGAGTTACCACCAGCGCTCAGGCAAAATCTTCGGAGAAATTATCTTCCGGTTATCGGATTAACCGTGCAGCAGACGATGCGGCAGGTCTGACCATTTCTGAGAAAATGAGAAAACAGATTCGTGGTCTGGATCGTGCATCCACCAATGCAGAAGACGGTGTTTCCGCAGTGCAGACAGCAGAAGGTGCTCTGACAGAAGTACATTCCATGCTGCAGCGTATGAATGAACTGGCTACCCAGGCTTCCAACGGAACCAATTCAGAATCTGACCGGGATGCAATTCAGGCGGAAATCAACCAGCTGACCACAGAAATTGACCGTGTGGCTGAGACAACCAAATTCAATGAGATTTATCTGCTGAAAGGCAACCGTGCCGGTGCAGTGACTACCCAGAAAGTAGCAGCCCATGACGCAGGCCTTAAGGGAACACTCACTGATTTGGGCGGCGGAACATCCACTTTCACGCTGGATAAAGCTCTGGAAAACGGAGATAAGGTTACCATTGCCGGACAGGAATATACCATTGGTACCTCAGAAAACCATAAAGAAGCCGGAGAACTGAATACTTCTACGGACGGGTATGTAAAATCTGACGCTGTTCCATTTGTCACAACTACCCTGAATGCAGGAGACAGCGTAACCTATCAGGGAAATACCTATACTTTAACCGATAAAATTGCGGCTGATGACCTGAAATGGAAAGCAGGCGATAAAGTAAAGGTTGGAGATGTGGAATTTACAGTAGCTGCCGGCAGCGGTGCCCCTGATGAAGCGGCAGGAACTGTTGGTGTGGATGTAGTTGCAAAATTTGTGGAATCTGCTCTGGCAGACGGAAAGCAGGTTGTGGGAACCAATGTGACCGTATCTGAAACAAAAGCGGGTGCTACTGATAATTCAGATGTGACGAAGGCGGGAAACTTTACCATAGTTTCTGCTCTGGAAGCAGGAGAAATCAGCTCTGCAAAAGTGGTAGACAAAACAGCGGCAACCATCGCCAAAGCAGGGGCAGGACTTACCACAGTAGCCGCAGCATTCAGTACAGGGGACAGCGTTACCATTGGAGGCGTTACCACGACAGCCACAGCGGAAACTCCAATTGCCGCAAAAGATGTATACGATGCAGTCAACGGACTGGCTGTGGGAGGTACAGTAGTAATTGGAAGCGGTACAGATCAGATTACCTATACAATCGTTGATGAAGCGGATGTGGATGAAGAAGCCTTTAAACTTACAAAAGATGCGATTCTGGCAAAGATTCATGATGGTGACAGTGTCAGCACAGACGGAGGAACAACCACCAATACCGTTATCGGTGACATTGCCCTGCCAAAGAGCGATGAAAAAGTAATCAGCGCCAAAGAGGCTTATTCCATGATGGCAGAAGAACTGCAGAAGGCTTCCAGTATTGGAGCCGACGAGGCAGCTGCCGTAACAAATGATGGAAATGGAAAATTCACCATTACACAGGGTTCTGTGGAAGTGAAAAAATCCCTGTCCTTCAATCTCCATGTAGGTTCTGACGCCGATATGACCAATAAGATTACCGTTGATATCGACGCCATGGACGCAGCAGGACTGGGTGTAAAGAATCTGAATGTATCCGATGAAACCGGAACAGCCGCAACCTATGCAATCGACGCCATTGCAGACGCAATTTCCAAAGTATCCGCACAGCGTTCTGCTCTCGGTGCAGTTCAGAACAGACTGGAGCACACCATTGCCAACCTGGATAACGTTGTGGAAAATACCACAGCAGCAGAATCCAGAATCCGCGATACGGATATGGCATCCGAGATGGTGGAATACAGCAAGAACAATATTCTTGCACAGGCAGGCCAGTCCATGCTTGCACAGGCAAATCAGTCCACACAGGGTGTACTGTCCCTGCTTCAGTAAGCAGTGCAGCCTGTTATTCAGCAGACAGTATGATATGCTGCAATATAAAAGACGCCGGAATGAGCCGGCGTCTTTTTTTCATCTTACAGGAAAGACCTTGCTGCTATAAAGCGTTAAAGTCCATGACTTTCCTATAAGATAAAAATATGGATGCGCACTCGTGCGGACTGTATAAATTTTTTCAGTTGTAAAAAAATTTTCCGTATGGTATAGTCAGGTCAGCGAATGGAATTTCCCCCACATACAATTTGTATTCAGGAGAGCTGACAGAGACTGATGTTGAAAAGGAAAGAGAAGGAGAAAAATCAAATGAAAGCACCGAAAAACACTTCAGGAGCGGGACTTCCCACCGGGGATCTGAAAAATATTCCGGGAATCGGGAAAAAAATGAAACAGCATCTGGAAAATATTGGAATTCACCGTATTGAAGATTTAAAGGGAAAAGATCCGGAAGAACTCTATGGACAGGACTGTCTGAAAAAAGGGTTTCAGGAGGACAGGTGCGCCCTGTATGTATACCGCTGCGCAGTATATTTTGCGGAGCATGAACAGCACGAAGAGGAAAAATTAAACTGGTGGTACTGGAAAGAGAAAGAATATCCGGAAAAATGATGTCTGCCAGTCTGCAATTCTTGCACAATTCTCACACAATTCGTAAAAATCTGAATTTTCTCCGGATTTTAAACGGTAAGACAAAAGAAAAATCAGGAAATATCAGCAGTGAATTGTTTGCAATTACTGCTTTTTTATAAAACACTTCCTTATATTATCTGAAAATAATTATTTATATTTATATATAATCATATTATCTGAAAACAGAAAGAAAAAAACTGTTTACAGCGGAGGAAAAAAGGTGTATAGTTAGTTCAGACAGAGCAATGATTTACCATGATAAAGTGCCAGGAATGGACAGCAGGGAGGATGAGAGAATGCAGGAAACAAAAAGAACAGCCATGGGCATGTATGACCCGGCGCTTGAACATGACAACTGCGGAATTGGCGCGGTAGTTAATATCAAAGGAATAAAAAGCCACCGGACTGTGGAAAATGCATTGAAAATTGTGGAAAATTTAAAACACAGAGCCGGAAAAGACGCAGAAGGAAAAACCGGAGACGGTGTGGGAATTCTGCTGCAGATTTCTCATAAATTTTTCAAAAAGGCCGCCCAGGAAGCGGGAATTACGCTGGGAGAAGAGCGGGATTACGGAATCGGCATGTTCTTCTTTTCCCAGGATGAACTGAAACGGAACCAGGCCAGAAAAATGTTTGAAGTCATTGTAAAAAAAGAAGGCATGGAATTTCTGGGCTGGCGGAACGTACCCATTGCTCCTGGACAGCTTGGCCAGAAAGCCGTAGACTGTATGCCTTATATCATGCAGGGGTTTGTAAAGCGGCCCAAAGGGGTGGAGCGGGGACTGGATTTTGACCGGAGGCTTTATGTGGCAAGACGTGTTTTCGAGCAGTCCAGCGACGACACCTATGTGGTATCCCTGTCCAGCCGTACCATTGTATACAAAGGCATGTTTCTGGTGGAGCAGCTTCGGCTGTTTTTTGCAGATTTGCAGGACAGAGATTATGAATCGGCCATTGCCACGGTGCATTCCAGGTTTTCCACCAACACCAATCCCAGCTGGGAGCGGGCCCATCCCAACCGTCTGATTGTGCATAACGGGGAAATCAACACCATCCGGGGAAATGCCGACAAAATGCTGGCCAGAGAGGAAACCATGGAGTCCGAATATTTAAAAGGGGAACTGCAGAAGGTGCTTCCGGTGGTCAATGCGGAAGGCTCCGACTCTGCCATGCTGGACAACACCCTGGAATTTCTGGTAATGAGCGGTATGGAGCTGCCGCTGGCGGTAATGATTACTATTCCGGAGCCCTGGGCCAACAACGGACTTATGAGCCAGAAGAAAAAAGATTTCTACCAGTATTATGCCACCATGATGGAGCCCTGGGACGGCCCGGCGTCTATTGTATTCAGCGACGGAGATCTTATGGGCGCGGTACTGGACCGGAACGGACTGCGGCCCTCCCGGTATTATATTACCGAGGATGACAACCTGATTCTTTCCTCGGAAGTGGGAGTGCTGGATATGGATCCCACCAGAATTGTGGCAAAGGAACGTCTCCGTCCGGGAAAAATGCTTCTGGTGGACACGGTACAGGGCAGAGTTATTGACGATGATGAATTAAAGGAAAAATATGCGGGCCGGCGGCCCTACGGAGAATGGCTGGACCGGAATTTAATCAGTCTGGAGGATTTGAAAATTCCCAATCAGCGTGTGCCGGAATATGAGAAAAAAGAACGCCAGCAGATGCAGAAAACCTTTGGTTATACCTATGAATCTCTGAAAGAAGCCATTCTTCCCATGGCCAGAAACGGCGTGGAAGGCACAGCGGCCATGGGAATTGATACCCCCCTGGCAGCGCTGGCGGGGGATCACCAGCCGCTGTTCAATTATTTCAAACAGAAATTTGCCCAGGTGACCAATCCGCCCATTGATTCTATCCGGGAAGAGGTGGTGACCAGTACCACCGTATATATCGGGGAAGACGGGAACCTGCTGGAGGAAAAACCCATCAACTGCCAGGTGCTGAAAGTTGACAATCCCATTCTCACCAATACGGACCTGATGAAAATTAAGGCCATGAAGGTGGAAGGCTTCAAAGTAGTGGAAATACCCATTATTTATTACAAGAATACCAGTCTGGAAAAAGCCATTGACCGGCTCTTTGTGGAAGCAGACCGGGCTTACCGGGACGGAGCCAATATTCTGATACTGTCAGACCGCGGGGTAGACGAGAATCATGTGCCCATTCCTTCTCTGCTGGCGGTGTCTGCACTGCAGCAGCATCTGATTAAGACGAAAAAGCGTACTGCGCTGGCAATGATTCTGGAGTCCGGGGAACCAAGGGAGGTACATCACTTTGCCACACTGCTGGGATATGGAGCCTGTGCCATCAACCCATATCTGGCACAGGATACGGTAAAGCAGCTGATTGACGACCACATGCTGGACAAGGATTACTATGCGGCCATTGCAGATTACAACCATGCCATTATCCACGGGATTGTAAAGATTGCAGCAAAAATGGGAATTTCCACCATTCAGTCCTATCAGGGAGCCAAAATTTTTGAGGCAATCGGCATCAGCTCCGATGTGATTGAAAAATATTTTACCAATACGGTAAGCCGGATCGGCGGCATTACGTTAAAAGATATTGAGCAGGATGTGGACGCCCTTCATTCCAGTGCCTATGACCCTCTGGGGCTGGAAACAGACCTGACGCTGGAAAGCCGGGGCCGCCATAAAATGCGAAGCGGCGCAGACAGCCATCTGTATAATCCTCTGACGATTCATCTGCTGCAGGAATCCACAAAGCGGGGGGATTACCAGATGTTCAAACAGTACACGGAAGCGGCGGACAGAGAGGAAAAGAAAGCCAATATCCGGGGAATGCTGGATTTTCATTATCCGAAAAAAGAAATACCGTTAGAGGAAGTGGAAAGTGTGGATTCCATTGTGACGCGGTTTAAGACAGGAGCCATGTCCTACGGTTCCATTTCTCAGGAAGCCCATGAGACACTGGCAATCGCCATGAACCGCCTGCATGGAAAATCCAACAGCGGTGAGGGCGGAGAGAGTCCGGAACGTCTGGTGACAGGTTCTGACGGAAAAAACCGCTGTTCCGCCATCAAACAGGTGGCTTCCGGACGGTTTGGCGTCACCAGCCGCTACCTGGTCAGCGCAAAAGAAATTCAGATTAAAATGGCACAGGGGGCAAAACCGGGAGAGGGCGGCCATCTGCCGGGACAGAAGGTTTATCCCTGGATTGCACGGACCAGGCTGTCCACACCGGGAGTATCGCTGATTTCCCCGCCGCCTCATCACGATATTTACTCCATTGAGGATCTGGAGCAGCTGATTTACGATTTGAAAAACTCCAACAAAGATGCCAGGATTTCTGTGAAATTAGTTTCGGAAGCAGGTGTGGGAACCGTGGCGGCAGGCGTTGCCAAAGCAGGAGCCCAGGTGGTGCTGATTTCCGGCTACGACGGAGGAACCGGGGCGGCTCCCGGCAGTTCCATTCACAATGCAGGGCTTCCCTGGGAGCTGGGGCTTTCCGAGACCCATCAGACTCTGATTTTGAACGGTCTGCGCAACAAGGTGCGGATTGAGACAGACGGAAAGCTGATGACAGGCCGGGATGTGGCCATAGCGGCCATGCTGGGTGCAGAAGAATTCGGCTTTGCCACAGCGCCTCTGGTAACCATGGGCTGTGTGATGATGCGGGTCTGCAATCTGGATACCTGTCCGGCAGGAATAGCCACTCAGAATCCAAAATTACGGAAACGTTTTTCAGGCAGGCCGGAATATGTGGTTAATTTCATGCGGTTTATAGCAGAGGAACTGCGGGAATACATGGCAAAACTGGGGATCCGCACCCTGGACGAGCTGGTGGGCAGAAGCGATTTGCTGAAAATGCGGGAGGATCTGACTGGACGGGAAAAAGAGCTGGATTTATCCCGTATTCTGAATAATCCCTTTGCCGGGCCAAAATCGAAGGTTATTTTTGATCCGAAACAGGTCTATGATTTTGAACTGGAAAAGACCAAAGACGAAAAAGTGCTGATGAAACAGCTGAAATCCGCACTGGAAAGCGGCCAGAAGCGCAGTATAGATCTGGAGGTCAGCAATACGGACCGTTCTTTCGGTACCATTTTCGGTTCGGAAATTACCAGACGGTTTGATGATACCCTGGAGGAAGACACCTTCCTGGTGAAATGTTCCGGGGCAGGCGGACAGAGCTTTGGAGCCTTTATTCCCAAAGGCCTGACGCTGGAACTGGTGGGCGACAGCAATGACTATTTCGGAAAAGGGCTGTCCGGCGGCAAGCTGGTGGTATATCCGCCCACCGGAGTGAAATTCAGGCAGGATGAAAATATTATTATCGGAAACGTGGCTCTTTACGGAGCCACCAGCGGCAAGGCCTTTATCAACGGTGTGGCAGGAGAACGGTTCTGTGTCCGCAATTCAGGGGCCATTGCAGTGGTGGAAGGCGTGGGAGACCACGGCTGTGAATACATGACCGGCGGCCGGGTAGTTGTTCTTGGAAAAACCGGGAAAAACTTTGCGGCAGGCATGAGCGGCGGCATTGCCTATGTGCTGGATGAAGAAAATGATCTGTATACCAGAATCAACAAAGAAATGGTATTTTCTGAGGAACTTACGTCCAAATATGACGTGATGGAACTGAAAGATATGATAAAGGAACATGTGGCCCTGACCAATTCCCGGAAAGGAAAAGAAATTCTGGACAATTTCAGCAGTTATCTGCCCGGATTCAAAAAAATCATTCCATATGACTATAACCGGATGATGATGTCCATTGTACAGATGGAAGAAAAGGGCTTAAGTTCGGAACAGGCACAGATTGAGGCATTTTACGCCAATATGAAACAATAAGGAGGGACGCGGAAGATGGGAAAACCAACAGGATTTATGGAATATGAAAGACAGACAGCAAAGGCGGCTTCACCCAAAGAGCGTACCGGGAACTTTCTGGAGTTTCACACGCCTCTGACCAGAGAAGAACAGCAGCGGCAGGGCGCCCGGTGTATGGCCTGCGGCGTACCCTTCTGTCAGTCCGGCATGGAGCTGATGGGAATGACGTCCGGCTGCCCTCTGCACAATCTGGTACCGGAATGGAATGATCTGGTCTATACGGGTAACTGGGAGCAGGCTTATAACCGTCTGGTGAAAACCAATAATTTTCCGGAATTTACGTCCAGAGTATGTCCGGCTCTCTGTGAAGCGGCCTGTACCTGCGGTCATTACGGTGACCCCGTGACGGTGAAGGAAAATGAATATGGAATCACTGAAAATGCATACGAGCAGGGATTTGCCGGAGCAAAACCGCCGAAGGTGCGCACAGGCAAGAAAGTGGCCATTGTGGGCTCCGGCCCGGCAGGCCTTGCGGCGGCTGACCAGCTCAACAAACGGGGCCATCAGGTTACCGTATACGAACGGGATGACCGTGTGGGAGGCCTTCTGATGTACGGAATTCCCAACATGAAGCTGGAAAAGCATGTGATTGACCGGAAAATCCGCATTATGGAAGAAGAAGGGATTGAATTTGTTACCGGGGTCAATGTGGGAAAGGACGTTAAGGCGGCAAAACTGCTGAAGGAGTACGACCGGGTGATTCTGGCCTGCGGCGCCAGAACTCCCCGTGATATCAAAGTGCCCGGCCGGGACGCCAAAGGTATCTTTTTTGCGGTGGATTTCCTGACATCAACCACAAAAAGCCTTCTGGATTCCGATTTGAAAGACAACCGGTACATTTCCGCCAAAGGCAGGAAAGTTGTGATTATCGGCGGCGGGGATACGGGAAATGACTGTGTGGGTACGTCCATCCGTCATGGAGCAGTTTCTGTGATACAGCTTGAAATGATGCCAAAGGCGCCGGAGCAGAGGGCCTGGAATAATCCCTGGCCCCAGTGGCCGAAAGTCTGTAAGACAGATTACGGTCAGGAAGAAGCCATTGCTCTGTTCGGCCAGGATCCCCGTATTTATCAGACCACAGTGAAAGAATTTTTAAAAGATAAAAGCGGGAAGCTCTGCGGCCTGACCACAGTGAAGCTGGAGCGTAAAAAAGACGAGAAAACAGGGCAGATGGTGATGACAGAGGTGCCGGGCTCCGAGATGAAACTGGATGCGGATCTGGTACTGATTGCGGCAGGATTCCTGGGAACGGAAAAATATGTGGCAGACGCCTTTGGGGTTGCTTTAAATCAGAGGACAAACGTGGAAACGCTCAAAGAAACGTATGAAACCAGTGTAAAACACGTGTTTACCGCCGGGGATATGCATCGTGGACAGTCTCTGGTAGTATGGGCTATCCGGGAAGGCCGGGAAGCTGCCAGAGCAGTAGACGAGAGCCTGATGGGATATACCAATCTCGGAACATAGAAAAAATTTATCCCGCAGGGACCTGAGTGTTCCTGCGGGAATGAAATTCAGTTTTCAGGCATATCATCGGACATGGAAGAATATGCTTCAAAAATCCGAACCTGCTGCTCAGACAGTGATTCGATGGTCCGGGACAGGGCCTGGAAATCGGAAATCAGGTCTGAAGAACAGAGTTCTGCCTTCTCGTAAATGTTCTGCAGTTCTTCGGTGCGGCCGGAGCGGACAGCGGAAATCATTTCTGTTCCGTAAGAATGAAATGTTTTGTGTTTCTGGTCGAGTCCGTTCCAGAGCCCGGTGACGGCCGGGTTTACCGGCCTGAATGCATAATAAAAATGACCAAGGCCGCATTTGGTGCAGTCTGTCTGCAGGATTCTGAGTTTTCCGGTACAGGCGATACTCTCCAGTGTTTTCAGCCAGTCCTGATGGGCTTTGACTGCATTGTTCAGGCAGTTCAGGATAATCTGGTTGTCCAGCATGTAAAAGGCATCTTTTGCCATATTTCCCATGATTTTTGTAGATTCATCCAGCTGCTTTTCAATTGTTTTGGAGGGTTCTACAAGTTCTGCGATGGACTGGCTGGCGCCGGTAAGAGAACCGGTGTCGTCCTGCAGGCTCTGACACTGTTCATTTACATGCTGCATCTGATTATCCAGTTCGTTCATGGAGCTGCTGATTTCTTCACTGACAGCGGCCAGAGCAGAAACGGAATCGGCGATGCTGTCCATGCCGGCCCGGTTCTTTCCGGTGATTTCCCAGACATTCCGGATAGAATCGTTGATATGCTTCAGTTCAGCTACGGTGGTATCCACACTGTCGGAACTTTTGCGGGAGGCAATCTGAATATCATTTACGAATACGCCCATGCGTCCGGTCAGCGATTTGGTCTCATCTGCAAGTTTCCGTATTTCATCAGCCACAACGGCAAAACCTCTGCCGGCTTCTCCGGCGCGGGCGGCTTCTATGGAAGCGTTTAAGGCCAGAAGATTGGTCTGGGCAGAAATAGAGCTGATGGCTGCAATAGCTTCATTCATGTTCTGAATAATATCGAGAAGCCCGTGAATATCCGCTTTCATTCCGGTGGCTGTGGTGGTGGCAGAGGCGGATAATTCAGTTATGGAAGTAAGTTCACTTTCACAGTTTCGGATACCTTCCATTATTTTGCCGGATTCGTCAGAGACCTCGATAATCGTGGAAGTCAGATTATCGTGGGCCTTTGATACTTCTGTGGCAATTCCGGCAGTCAGTTCCGCTGACTGGCTGATGGCGCCCGAAGAAGATGAGATGGAAGTGTTGATCTGTTCCAGGGCTTCAACGTTTGATTCCAGAGTTAAATCCATGGAACTCATCTGTATCACTGCATCCATGGTTTTTGTCACAGCCTGTTCAAATTCTTTTCTTCCGTTTACCAGTCTCTGATGGATATGGTTGAGTTCTCCGTTTGCAGGCTCATAGGGCATATCAATAAGGCGGGAGACAGATGCAATAGCAGCATACAGAGACTTTTTTCCTGATTTCATAATTTCCTCCATTCTGTGCCCTTTACGGCATAAACAGACAGTCAGTGAAAAATCGGCAGATTCCTTCACCCTGTTTTTTCATACACAGTTATAATGTACAGGGTGTCTGGTTGTCTTTGCTGTCCTGTTCTTTTTTCAGACATTCATCACAAATGTAATTTATTTTCAAATCGTAGGAGAGCATAGTTACATCCACCTGTTTTTTCAGCAGTTCCGTCAGGTCTTTCAGCACAACATCTGATAATTTTCCGCATTTTCTGCACAGTAAATGGTCATGACGGAGGATTCTGTCATAGCGGTCCGGGTATCCTTCAATGGAAATTTTCCGAATCAGCCCCTGTCTGTACAGAGCAGATAAATTATTGTAGACGGTAGCCTGTGCTACCGTCCGGTTTTTATCTTTTAAACGAAGATAAATCTGTTCTGCTGTTAAATGGCATTCAGAACTGTTAATTATTTCTAAAATATACGCAGCGTTTTTTGTCATAAGCTCCTCACTGAAAGAAAAAGAATTTCGCAGAGCGAAATTCTGCGTTTTAAACATGCTGGCTTATGAAATGCTTCTTTTTTGCCGGAGCATGTATGTTTCCTGAATAAAATTGTTTTTTGTCTTACAGGAGAATACTTTCACGCGTTAGCGTAACAAGGTCTTTCCTGACTATAAGATAAAATAAACTATTAAAATTAGAATTATTCCAATTCTAATTTTAATAGTTTTCCAGGATTTGTCAATAGCAAAATAGCAGTTTGGGGATTTACGGATGGTACACAGCAAATATTCCCATATTGGGAGGATCATAAGTAAACACCATAAAACACAGCAGCAGAACCAGTACAGCACAGTACAGAAGGAGGCGGCAGGGGCTGAGTCTGCAGTTTTGGGTGAATTTATAAGCGCTGAAAAACCCAAGGATAACACCCAGCAGAAAAGAGAGGAGGTCCAGAACAAATACATTTTTACCCAGAATGAAGGTGTAGCTGTAGAAAAAGGCCGGGATAAACAGTGTTCCTGCCAGAATTCCAAAAGAAAGAGAGGAAGCAATACAGGGATAAGTTTTTCTCAGACTCAGAATCATGATGGCGGAAAAGAACAGCATGGGGAAAAACAACAGTTTCAGATGCTCCCAGACCGATTCATTTACAGGGGTAAACAGACCCGCCAGAGAATTTCGTCCGGTCCATTCATACAGAAAGTGGGAAAGGGTTCCGATGATCAGAACAAAAAAGGTGCCGGCCAGGAACCAGCATTTTAATTGTTTCATTATGCATTCACCTCAGAGTCAGTATATGTGGACAGCCGGATTTTATGCGTATTTCATCTGAGGAGGCTTTGTGCCGCCGGATACACCTGATAAAGTGAATTTCCTTACTTGACGAAGGCAGAGTTTTTGTTCATAATAAGAACAGAAATAAAATCTACGGGCATGGGAGAATACGTTATGAAAGAATCGCAGTCACTTCAGGGGCAGGCATATGATTATCTGATTGAAATGATAAAAGACGGGGAGCTGGAGGCCGGAAAAATTTATTCGTTAAATCAAATGGCTCAGAAAGCCGGAGTTTCCAGAACTCCTTTTCGTGATGCAGTGCTGCGACTGGAACAGGAACGTTACCTGGATATGCTGCCCAGCAAAGGATTTATTCTGCACAGTATGACAAAAGAAGACATCCATGAGACCTATCAGATCAGGAATGCCATTGAGTCCTATTGTTTCAAACAGCTGTCTCTGCATCTGGACACGTCCAGAGGACAGGAATATTTTCTGAAAATGAACAGTAAAGTGGTCAGTCAGAAAGAAATTTTTCATTCCACCGGGTCCGGTGAGGAATTTGGAAGAAAGGACTATGAATTTCATCGAAGTGTGGTTCAGTATCTGGGAAATGAGTCCATGCTTGAAATTTACCGCAGTTTTATGTACCGGATTTTCTGGCTGAACGTAACTTCTTTTTCCAGAGAAGGCCGAATGGAGGATACCATTACCGAGCACAGGACCATACTGGAAACCATAAAAGAGGGGGATCTGGACAGGCTGGAGTGGCTGATTGAGCGGCATCTGACAATTGCCCAGAATATCAATCTGCAGTTCCTGGAACAAAAGGAAGAACAGTCAGAACAGCATTTATCCGGCAGGGCTGAGGTTTCTTTTTAAATGTAAGGTAACCGGATGGAATGAAATAATATCAGATACATAAGGCAGGAGCCCTTCCCAGGCAGTGGAAAGGGCTCCTTCTGACAAAAGAAGAAATCAGGTTGTTTTGAGAAACACGTCTGCTCTTATCCTATGGGAAAGCAGGCATTAATCAGGAATGTCATAATTAAAATGGCAGTTGCCGGCGGGTCAATATGGGAGTCGGTTCCGCTGTTGACCATATTGCCGGTGATATCGGCAAGGAGTCCGGACAGAGTGCCGAACAGGATGCTGACTGCAAGAGCAATATAGAGATTTTCTGTTGCTCCGTAGGACTGCACCACAGCGGCAGCGGCAATGATTACGATATGATGGCAGCCAAAAAAGTTATGTCCCATGGCAGCGAATGCCAGGCCAAAGGCGGCCATGCCGAAAATCAGCTGGGGATAGCAGCCGCCAAATCCTTCGACGGGTACTCCTGCGTAAACAGCGCCCACATAGACGCCGCCCACCACAAGGCTGTAAGACATGCTGATCAGCAGAGTGGTGGAAAAGGCTTTTCCTTTGCTGATGAGTTCCGTTCCTGTTCTCAGTTTGCCGCCGAACAGGAGACGGACCAGGATGGCAGAGAAGAATACGGTAAGTCCGGGGGTATCGGTAACCAGACGGGGAGAAATGGTTCCGGCAAAGAGGTTTCCCGCCACCAGTTCTTTGAACAGAAAACCGATGACACCGAAAACACCGCCCACCAGCAGTACACCAGGCTCATTTAATCCGGACAGCGGCGTAATGGTATCGGCTCCGTTTTCTGTGAGGCCCTTCTTTTTTGCAAAAGCAGAAGCGGCAACACCTCCGGCAAAGGCAACGTACGGACCAAAAAAAGGACCGAAGGCAACATAGTTCAGCAGAATATTGGATGCGTCGCCTGCGCCGCACATGCTGGCCACGGAACCTGCGATGGCAAAAACGCCGGTGAGGACGAAAGATGCTAATCCGCCGATGGAAGCGGCAAAAACGCCGCCGCCGAAGGCAGCAATAAGACATAATATGTTTATCATAAGTAATGGCACCTCCTGTAATGGATAGTAATATGGTCAGGTATATACCTGTATATACATAAAAGAAACTATTGATTTTATGGTCTGTTTGCGTTATACTTTACGGCGAAATCAGAAGCTGCAGCTCTGATTTTCATGCAAGGCACCTTTTTGTAAATGATATTCGTCAAAATGGAGTTTACGAAAGGGTGCTCTTCTGTTTTGGATTTAATCTTCGATTTCAGCAATGCATACCACCTGGCTGGAATCCAGTCCTTTGATTCTGAGAGGTGCATTGAAGAATCTTGTGATTTTTGCGCCTTTTGGAATTTCTGATAAATGCATGTCTTCCACACCGGTGACAAATTTTCCGGTATAATACCCAAGCATATGGCGGTGGCAGTCCGGGGGAAGTTCGCCTTCCGGGCATTTGGAGGAAGCAGAGCCGATGGCAAGGAAGTCCATGCCCACACCTTTCAGGTTGGGGAATTCCTCTGTCAGGTAATCACCTGCATCCGGTGCGATGTAAGCGCCTTCGTTCTGGTAAAGGTTCTGGCTGGTATCTCGATACTGTTCCATTCCGGTACGGATCAGAGCAAAGGAAACTTCAGAAAGTGTGTCAGCAAAAGGCTCCAGGTCTGATTTGTGGATGCCCTCGGCAGGACCTTTGGGGATTTCCAGCAGGGCTACTTTCGTATGGCAGAAATACTCTATGGGCAGTTCATTGATGTTCAGCCCGTCTTTTACGAAATGGCGGGGTGCATCCATGTGGGTGCCGCAGTGGTTGGGCAGTTCTGAAGTGAAACTGCAGAACGGGCAGTCTTCTGACACATCAGTGCACTGCTTTACTTTGACAACAGGTTCTCCCGGCCATGCATATCCTTCCGGGTCCAGCGGGTGTGATAAAAAAAGAAACATAATAAATCCTCCTTATATATGATACAGTTCATATGGTTCCTGAAATTTTAAAGGGGGGGGGGCAGCCTGCGGAAAACGGAAGTCTTGTCTTTGGCAGGCAGTGCCTTATTTTTGCATTAAAATTTCAGCAGCTTCTTTCAGTGTGGAAATTTCTCCCACATTTCCAGGGAAAATAACGTAAGGTGTCAGCGGAAATTTGCTTTCCGCCCCGGTCTGCCATACAGGAATGCCGGGTTTAATCTGGCCCAGTACACTGGCTTTTTGGACAGCAAGGGCTTTTGTGCCTATATCAGAAGAGGTAATGCCTCCTTTTGCGATGACAAAGGCGGGGACTGCGGATAAATTTCCCACCAGGGACTGTACAGCGTCCGAGATTTTTACAGACAGCCGCAGGTCGTCTTCCCTGTCTCCGGTGTCAGCGGTAATCAGTGCTCTTGTGGTATAAACGCAGACTGTGGTTCCGGCTTTCAGATATTCTTCTTCCAGAGCAAGGCAGCGGGCCACCTCTTTGTTAAAAGCCTCTTCGTCTCTGACCAGTGTTGCGTCCAGTTCCACAAATGCAATGTGGGAATTTTCCCTGAGCATTTCCAGCTGACGGGTGGTTTTTTCCGTATGGGAGCCCACAACGATAATACCTCCGTTGTCTGTTTCCTTTACCACCATTTGCTTTTTGGTGAGCAGGGGCTGCTCAGATACGCCGCCCATGACTCTGACAATAGCGGCAGCGGTGCGGAACAGGAAGGTTTTGCCTTTGGCCATGGCCCGGTACAGAGCGATACAGAATACTTTTATGTCAGCATAGTCAATGGCGTTTACAATGATTTTGTTAAAACCTGTGACTTCCATGAGCTGCTGTTCGATGAGGTCGAGGCGCATTTCCCGCAGGTCTTTCAGGGAGATGGCAGTTACCGTTTCTTTCCGGTAAGCGCCTTTTGTTTTTTCTTCCACATATTCTTTCAGGTCAGAAGCAGTGTAGCCAAAGGTTTTGTCTCTGGCAAATTCTGTTTCCGCTGCAGGAACCAGCCTGTCACCGTCTTTCACATAATGGACGTCGTCAATGGTGAAACGTCCTCCTTCTTTGAAGAACGGGCAGAGAATCTCGCCGTCCACAGGTTTTCCGGTGTTCTTTTCGAATGCCTCTTTCAGTATTGTGGTTTCCAGCGGATAATGGCCCCGGAGTGTGGAGTCGCTTCGGCTGATAAAAATGTATTCTTTTCCGGTTTCTCTGGAAACTTCATCTACAGCGGCTGCAATTTCCTTATGCACCTGTTCTGTCTGGGATGCTGTAAATCCTCTGGAATTTGTCAGTATGTAAAACAGCTTGTTTTCCTCCGCAAATCCCTGGGCAATGCTGTCTTTTGTCCAGCTGGTATATACGGAAATGTCGTGGACGGTCTGTACGCCGGTGGGGTCGTCGTCCAGTACCACAATTTTTCTGTTGTTTTGGGAAATCTCCTGCTCCAGGAGTGTGTCTGCCAGGGATTCGTCCAGGGGAGCGTAAGAATCCAGTACATCTGCATGCAATGACATGGGAAACCTCCTTTCTATTCTTCTGTTTTTTTCACCTGAACGTCAGCCAGTCCTTCAAAATACTGTACGATTCCGCCATGGTCATCGTTCATATGTCCGTGGATTTTCAGGGTCTGCAGGATTTCATACAGCTGAGCGGAGTAGGGGATGGGTACGTCCAGGGAATGAGCGGTGTTCACCACATTTTTGATGTCCTTGTGATTGATGGATATTTTGCCTCCGGGTACGAAATTCCGTTCCACAATCATGGGGATTTTGGCATCCAGCACAGCGCTTCCGGCCAGTCCGCCCCGAATGGCGTGATATACATTTAAGGGATCCGCGCCGGCTTTTGTGGCCAGGACAAAGGCCTCGGATACAATGGCAATGGTGTTGTTGACAATAATCTGGTTGGCCAGCTTTGTGACAGAACCGCTGCCGCTGCCGCCAATCAGCACTGCCGAAGAACCCATGATATTGAAACAGGGCATCAGAGCGTCAAAGTCTTTCTGGTCGCCTCCTGCCATAAAAGCCAGTGTTCCGTTGATGGCGCCGGGTTCGCCGCCGGATACGGGGGCGTCCACAAAACCCACCCCGATTTTGGCCAGCTCGTGATAGCATTCCTGGGATTCTACAGGAGTGACGGAACTCATATCACAGACAATGGTTCCGCTGGTCATGGCAGAGGCCAGTCCGCTTTTTCCGAACAGAACTTCTTTGGAAATGTCTCCATTGGGAAGGATCAGGAAAATAATGCTGCACTGGGCGGCGATTTCCCCATAAGTACCGGCAGATGCACCGGCTGCTGTCACTTCTTCCACAGCCTCTTTGTTCAGGTCGTATACCAGCAGGTCAACCTTTTCTTTTAACAGGTTCAGGGCCATGGGTTTTCCCATAATGCCCAGACCGATAAAACCAACTTTACTCATAACTTCCTCCTTTTTTATTTTATAGGCTCATTATACGATATACCGGTATATCGGTCAAGAGTTTTTTGCATTTTGTACAGAAAAAACGAAATTTTTTTTTGATTTTATTGAAAAACTTATAAAAAGTGGTACAATTAAGGTAAGTATTTATGAAACACAGGATAGAAGTGAGAAAAGATGTGGAGCAAAGTTATGGAGAAAAAAGCGTCGTTTAATCTTGCGGGAAAAGAAGAATTTGAGTATATTATGGAAGTATTTGGCAGATGTACCGATGACTATCTGTTTTTGCTGGATCTGGACGAAGATGAGTACAGTATTTCCCAACGTGCGCTGGAAAAGTTTGATTTGCCTTCCGCACATTTTTCCAATGCAGGAAAAGTGTTGGAGCAGGTAATTTATCCGGAGGATTTTCCGGCTTTATCGGAAGATCTGGACCGTCTGAAATATATGGGCGGGACGGAACATGATATGGAATACCGATGGATGGACCGGGAGGGGCGCCTGGTCTGGATCAGCTGCCGCGGTGTGGTAATTCAGGATACCAGGGAAATGAGCCGGATGCTGGTGGGAAGAATTACGGAAATCGGAAGCAAGCGCAAGGCAGATGATGTGACGGGACTGTTTGCGGAACGTCAGTTTCAGCTGGATTATAAGAAAATCAGGAAGAAAGGAAGACGGGGAACGCTGCTTCGCATCGGCGTGGATAATTTTAAGGAAGTGAATGAGCGCTATGGGATAGAGGTGGGAGACGGTGTTCTGAAAATGATTGCCCAGTGTATGGAGCAGGTCAGCGGAACAGAACGCTGCTATAAAGTAAACGGAGACGAATTTCTGGTACTGCTTATGGAAGATGACGTGCAGGAGGCCCGGAAGAAATATCACCAGGTCCGGATTCTGATTGAAGAACAGCGCAGGGAGCAGGGATACCGGAACTTTTATACCATTTCTTCCGGCGTGGTGGGATTTTCCAGTGAAGAGCTGGATTTTGAGGATTTGAGCAATTATTCTGAATTTGCGCTGGGCATGGCCAAGAAAAACGGCAAGAACTGTTCTTATATTTTCCGGGAGGAAGATTATAAGGCTTATATGAAGAGTCTGGATATTCAGGAGAAGCTCCGTTATGCGGTGAATCACGGGTTCGAAGGATTTGAAGTGTTTTATCAGCCCATTATTTCCGTGAAGACAGAACAGATTGTGGGTGCGGAGGCATTGCTTCGGTTTTCCTGTGGAGAATACGGAATGCTTTCCCCGGGAATTTTCATTCCCATTCTGGAGGAGAGCGGCCTGATTATTCCGGTGGGAGAGTGGGTGTATCAGACTGCCATGCGTCAGGGGATGGAGTGGCAGGAAATGATACCGAATTTCCGCATCAATATCAATCTTTCTTTTATTCAGATCTGCAAGTCGGATGTGGTAAGCGGAATTATGGCGGCAATTCGGGAGCTGGGCATCAATCCGGGAACGGTACTGTTTGAATTTACCGAAAGCGGGATGATTTCCTATGATGATTCGGTGCAGCGGCTGCTGGATGTGCTGAATGAGAATCAGGTCAAGATTGCGCTGGATGATTTTGGGACGGGTTATTCTTCCCTTGCTTATCTGAAGAATCTCCGGGTGAATCTGCTGAAACTGGACCGGAGCTTTACCTCTAAGGCGGTCTCCAGTGATTTTGACTATAAGCTGATCGGGCATATTGTGGACATGGCCCACAGTATAGGGATGGGAGTCTGCTTTGAGGGGATTGAGACAGAAGAAGAACTGACAAAGCTGCGTATGCTGAGTCCCGATTATATTCAGGGTTTTTATTACGGAAAGCCGGTGGACCGGCAGAAGTTTTATGAGCAGAATATTAGGAGTTTCAGTAATGCCTGAATTTCATAAAGCTCATATTCATATATATCAGAAATTGAGGTATCATTTATGAAAATCATGAAAAAATTCGTGACATTTATCACGATTATTGCTGTGGTTTTTGTACTGGTGGTACCTGTGCAGGATGAGGCCGGGGCGAAATCAGCCCCGAAACTGAATAAGACAAAAGTTACTCTGGATCTGGCCGGGAAAAAAACAAAGACATACCAGTTAAAGGTTAAAGGTGCAACAGGAAAAATCACTGTGAAAAATACCCATAAACACCATTGGGCGCCCTATTTTGAATATGAGCCGAAAAATATATTTGGTTTTGTCTGTTACTGTGGGAAAGTCTTTTCAACTGGGGAAGAATGGGAGCAGCACAGCCAGGAGGAGATAATGGCGCTGTTCGCCACCGGAGACCCGGATATCATATGTAATACTCCCCTGCAGCACAATGGGTTTGCTACAGGTAAGGCTGTGGCCGATTTGAGTGAATATTGTATTGTGTAAGAAGCCAGGTCCTTCATAAATGAGGAACCGGGCTTCCTTTTTTATTCTTCTACAGGAAAAACCTTGTCACGCTAATGCGTGAAAGTGTTTTCCTGTAGAAGAATAAAGCTCTTATTGCACTGCGGCGAATCTGAAGTATGTCGCAAAGCGACCCGCCGCAGGCGGAGAATCCTGCAAAGCAGCATTCTTTTTATAAAATATTCTGTCAGACCAGGGTTACAGATATTTTTTTACAATTTCCAGAAAATCCTCGTGATGTTCTGTTACAAACTGATGATAAGTCATGCTGCGGGAGGCAATTTCTGTTCCCAGTTCCACAAGAAATTCAGGAATTTCAGATTCCAGCATCAGGCCAAGTTCTGCGGCGAATGTTTCCTGGCCCTGGAATGGACAGCCCATTTCGTATATTGCAAAGGCCGGGCGCGGTCCATCCGGGGTCTGTCTGACGCCGCCGCGAAAGCCCAGGGAAGCAATCTGGTGGCCGGAGCAGGAGGAGGGGCAGCCGGAAATATGGATTTTGGGCAGTACCCCGTCGGGGAAATGTTCCTGCCGGACACGTTTCAGGCAGGCGGCCAGCAGAGCCTGGGAATCTCTGGCGCCAATCTGGCAGATGGAGGCGCCGATACAGGACACAGAAGTCTCGAATAAAGTTTCTGCGCTGTCTCTGGTCAGGGACAGCAGTTTTTCTCCTTCGGAGCCGGTCAGGTTGAGAATGTAAAGACTCTGATCCGGAGAAATCCGCAGCACCACGTCCTCCATGGGAAGGATGGCGTTGTACAGACTGCGGAAAAACTCAGGGTCCGGGCTGCCGCCCGGAGGATGGTAATGCAGGGCGTAGAGCCCCTCCTGTTTCTGGGGAATCATGCGGGGATGCCGGGGCCTGTGACCATCTCCCTGTTTGGTGTATGCAGGAACAGGAGGATGAATATCCAGACGTTCTTTGGAATATGCCTGAGACAGTTTCTCCTGAAATGCCTGAATATAACCTTCGCATCCCAGAGTATCCTGCATAAAGCGGGTGCGGGATTTTCCCCGGTTCTCATAGTTTCCGTAAGTGACAAAGGTATCCACCATTGCTTTGATACAGTAAAGAATTTCAGAAGGCTTCACATCAGAAGCCACCAGAGCCCCCATACGGGGTTCCCGGCCCAGCCCTCCGGCGCTGTATACATCAAAAGTATTCCGCTCTGTGGCTACAAAGCCCAGGTCCCGGAAGGTGGCATGGGTGATGTTTTCCTGAGAACTGGAAAAGCATACTTTTAATTTTCGGGGAAGTTTTACCGTGTGGATAAATCCCAGCAGATAGTCAGAAGCGGCCTTTGCATAGGGGAGAACATCAAAATATTCCCCTTTCTGTACGCCGGAAAGAGGTGAACACATGACGTTTCTGGGATAGTCGCCCCCTCCGCCCCTGGTGATAATGCCCTGATCAAAAGATTCTTCTATCAGGGCGCAGACCTGTGCTTCTGAGAGATTGTGAAACTGGAGACTCTGGCAGGTGGAAAAATGTACCAGTGAAATTTTATATTTTTCGATGCTTTCTGCGATAAACAGAAGCTGGTCTTTTTGGATTTCCCCGCCGGTCAGACGCAGACGAAGCATACTGGAGGCGCCGCCTCTCTGGGCATAACTTCCGAAACCTCCGGAAAATCGCTTGTATTGGGCGATATTTATGTCTTTTCGGTAAAATTTTTCTGTCATTTCGCGGAATTCCTTTAAATCTTCCCGGAATTCTTCAACATAATCTTTGGGCATAATGACCTCCTGTGATATATAGGATGACAATAATACAGATATGGAAACAGTGTTCCCATATCTGCAGAATTTAACCGGAAAGATGAAACAGAAAATTTTTACATGTTTTGCCGAAACTGAGGAGGTCATACCTGCTCCTGGGGCAGGGATTCTACAAGATGAATGAAATCCTGCATCTGAGAAGTAACAGGTCTGCACTGGTTATGACAGAGATAAAAGTATCGCTTCATGGATACATTTTCCAGAAGCAGGCAGCGAATATCGCCGTTTTCCACATATTCTGAAATACAGCGCCGGGACAGGACGCCGAGGCCCAGATTATGGCGTACCGCATCCACAATGCCGCAGCGGCTGCTGCATTCCCACCTGGTTACAAAGGGAATGTGATGGGTCAGCATGATATTTTCAAAAATGGCGCGGGTGCCGCTGCCTTTTTCCCGCATGATGAAATTCTGATGCCGCAGGTCTTCAATGGTTATGGAATTTCTGCCCGCAAAGGGATGCCTGTTTCCGCAGATTACACACAGAGAATCTTCAATCACAGGCTCTGTCATAATTTCCTGCCGGACAATGATTCCCTCCACCAGGGCAATGTCCAGTTCATTATTAATCATCCGGTGTTCGATGATTTTGGTATTGTCCACAAAGACGGTTACGTCAATGTCAGGATGCTGGCGGTTCAGTTCTTCCACCAGTGTGCCCATCATGGTATTGCCGATGGTGAGGGTGGCGCCCACCCGCAGTGTGCGCAGGGAATTGGCATGTTTCATGGACTGTTCCAGATGTTCGTGGCTTGCAATAATTTCTCTGGCGCTGTCTAACAGAAGCATGCCTGCCGGGGTGATTTTCAGCTCCCTGGGGAACCGTTCGAACAGTCTGGTCTGATATTCGTTTTCCAGATCCGAAATAATCTGGCTTACAGTGGGCTGGGAAATGTACAGGCGTCTGGCAGCTTCACTCATCTTTTTATATTCTACCACCGCAATAAAGGTTTTCAGTTGTTTTAAAGTAGCCATGGTGACTCCTCCGTTTTTCTTTTTTATTCCTCCGATTATAACTGTCGAGTAAAATATCCTGTCATGTGTTGTCCCATGTGATCATATAAATAGCGATGAAGATAATATGTCTATAGGATAATGCCTATGGTACTGTTTGAATTTTACTATTTTACGCGGAATTTAACAAGTGCTATCATAAAAATATAGAAAATTTTGTCGATTTTCAATAGATTAAGGAGGTATGAAATGAAAGTATTAGTTCTTGGAGGCGTTGCTGCCGGAACCAAAGTGGCTGCAAAACTGATGCGGGAAGACCGTGGAAATGAAGTGGTTGTTCTCAACAAAGGGGCGAATATTTCCTATGCGGGCTGCGGGCTTCCCTATTATGTGGGCCATGTAATTGAGGAACGGGAGCAGTTGATTGTGAATACACCGGAGAAGTATTCCAAACTGACAGGCGTTACCGTCCTGACAGAGACGGAAGCAGTGAAGGTTGATCCGGAAGGGAAGAAAGTTGTGGCAAAGGATCTGAAGACCGGAGAGGAACAGATTCATGATTACGACAAACTGATTATTTCCGTTGGAGCAAGCCCTGTGAAACCTCCCATTGAAGGCTGCGATCTGGAGAATGTGTTCTTTGTAAGGACTCCGGAAGATGCCATCCGCATTCGTGACGTGGTGGACGCAGGAAACATAAAACGTGCCGTAGTGGTAGGAGCAGGCTACATTGGTCTGGAAATTGCAGAAAACTTAAAACTGCAGGGAGTTCGTCCTTTCGTACTGGATATGGCAGAACATGCACTTCCCGGATTTGACGCTGAGATGGCGGAATATGTGGAAGGCAAGCTCCAGGAAAGCGGAATTCCGGTGGTGACGGGAGTGGCAGTAACCGGAATTGAGGGAGACGGAAAAGTTGAAAAGGTAATTACCAGTAAGAAAGCATATAAGGCGGATCTGGTGGTACTCAGTGCTGGAATCCGGCCAAACACAGCATTTCTGGATGGAATCGGACTGGAAATGTTCAAAGGAACCATTATGACAAATGAGAACGGGGAGACAAACCTTCCTGATATCTATGCGGCAGGAGACTGTGCAATGGTGCACAACGCGCTCACCGGAAAAGCTGCATGGTCTCCTATGGGATCTACAGCCAACATCAGCGGACGTCTGATTGCTCAGAACATTATGGGTGCAAATCTTGGATACCGGGGTGTGCTGGGAACAGCCGTATGTAAGCTGCCAGGAATGAATGTGGGAAGAACCGGACTGACAGAAGCACAGGCTGAAGCAGAAGGATTCCATCCGGTCAGCGTCATTACCGTTGTGGATGACAAAGCTCATTATTTCCCCGGAGCAGGCACCTTTGTGATTAAAATGATTGCAGACAGGGATTCCCTGAAACTTCTGGGCGTGCAGGTAATCGGCGCAGGAGCAGTAGATAAAGTAGTGGATATCGCAGTGACAGGCATCATGCTGAAAGGAACCCTTACCGACCTGGCAGATATGGATCTGGCTTATGCACCGCCGTTTTCCACAGCAATCCATCCATTTGAGCATACACTGAATGTTCTGATGAACAAAATCAATGGTAAATTTGAGACATTTACCCCGGCAGAGTATGCAGCAGGAGCAGCAGAGGGCTATAAAGTAGTAGACGCATGCCTTGCGCCTTCCATTGAAGGAGCGCCTTATGTGGAACTGACCACGGTGGAAGGACCTGTGGACGGTCTGGATCCGGAAGAAAAGATACTGTTGGTATGTAATAAAGGAAAGAGAGCTTATCTGCTCCAGAACCGCCTGAAATTCTATGGCTATAAGAATACACGGGTACTGGAAGGCGGTATTACATTCAGCGATGTGGAAGTATAAAACAGACAGCTGTAAACTCAGGCACCTGTAATTTCAGAAAATTGTATCTGGATTTCTGAATATTTAATGGGTTTTCGGTTATCTGAAGCATAAAAAATATGAAAAGGAGATTGAGAGACATGGGATGCACAATTAAACCGGAAGAAATCAAAAGAGTAAAAGGGCTCGGATTTCTGAACAACAAAGGAACAGATTTATTTAATGGCCGCGTGATTACCGTGAATGGTAAAATCACAGCAGAACAGACGAAAGTGATCGCAGAAGCAGCGGAGAAGTTTGGAAACGGCGATGTGGAATTCACCACACGTCTTACCGTTGAGGTTCGTGGAATTCATTTTGACAATATTGAGCCGTTCCGTGAGTATATTGCAAAGGCAGGCCTTGAGACCGGCGGTACCGGCTCTCTGGTACGCCCGGTAGTATCCTGTAAAGGAACCACCTGCCAGTACGGACTGTATGATACCTTTGATTTATCTCAGAAAATTCATGAGCGTTTCTACAAAGGCTATCACACTGTTAAACTGCCGCATAAATTTAAAATTGCCACAGGCGGCTGCCCCAACAACTGTGTAAAGCCTGACCTGAATGATTTGGGTATTATAGGCCAGTTAATTCCAAACGTGGACGAAGACCTCTGCAATGGCTGCAAGAAATGTCAGGTGGAAACTGCCTGTCCTATGAATGCTGCAAAGCTGGAAGACGGCGAACTTGCCATTGATAAAGACAGCTGCAACAACTGCGGACGCTGTATTGAACAGTGCCCGTTTGATGTAATCGAAGACGGAACACCGGGATATAAGATTTACATAGGCGGAAGATGGGGCAAGAAAGTTGCTCACGGACAGCCTTTATCCAAAATTTTCACCACAGAAGAAGAACTTCTGGATACAGTGGAAAAAGCGATTCTGTTCTTCCGTGAACAGGGCAAGACCGGAGAGCGTTTTGCAGATACGATTGCAAGAATCGGATTTGAAGAAGTGGAAAAACAGCTTCTGGCAAATGATATTTTAGAAAGAAAACAGGAAATACTGGATGCACAGCTTCATCTGGTAGGAGGAGCAACCTGTTAATTTGGGAGGAGTTAGAGAGATGGGTTCAAAGAAAAAATATGGCGCCATTGCATTGTGCCTGGTGATTGGATATCTGGCGACGAAATCTACAGATTTACAGTCTTCCGTATTCGGGCGCGTGGTCATGGGCGGACCAATGGTTGCATTATTAGTTTCCATGATTATCTGTAATATTATCCCTTCTGTGGATAAGGATTTCAAAGAGGGAACCACTTACTGCAGCAAGCAGTTCCTGAACTGGGGTATTATCATGACCGGTGGAACACTGAGCTTTGCTGACATTATGGGAACCGGTGTAAGGGCGCTGCCTTTAATCCTGTTCAACATCTGCCTGTCCTTTGCAGTTGCAATGCTGATAGGTAAGAAAATCGGAGTTACAAAGAATACTTCTGTTCTGGTAGGCGGCGGAACCTGTATCTGCGGCGGAACCGCAATTGCCACATTAAGCCGTATTATCAAGGCAACAGACGCGGAAATTGCATTTGGTATGGCAGCGATTTTCCTGTTTGATACGATTTCAGCGTTCTCCTATCCGTATATTGCACCGGCAATTGGATTTACAGAGAATCAGTTTGCATTCGTGGCAGGAACAGCTATCAATGATACCTCTTCTGTGGCCGGCGCTCAGGCTACTTATCAGGCCATGATTGCCAATCCGGAATTCAGCGGCGCTTTGAATGTAAAACTGGTGCGTACCACCATGCTGATTTTTGTGGCTATTGTCTGGACTGTTCTGATGGCAAGAGATGCGAAAAAGAACGGCGAAGCAGGAAGCAACGACAGTATTCTGGCAGTAGTAAAGAAAACATTCCCCATGTTCATTCTCTGGTTCGTGGTAATGGCAGGACTGAATACTTATGGCGTATTCAGCGATGTGGGAAGCGATCTGCTGAAAGTGGTAAGCAAATTCCTGTTTGCTTCTGCACTGGCGGGGGTAGGATTTAAGATTAAGTTCAAAGATGTATTTTCCAAGGGTCTTAAGCCTATTGCACTGGGTGGAGTTACCTGGGCATGTGTGGCTGCATCCTCCTATATCTTTGCATTTATTTTTGCGGGATATATCGGATAAAGGTACCAGGGGAATAATTTATCTTCCTATATAACGAAAAATATGTTATGCTGATAAGGCATAAGCGGGGCTGCCGGATGTGCAGCCCCTTTTTTATCTTACAGGAAAATACATTTTCCTGTAAGATAAAAAAATTATGCACACTCGTGCGAATAGAAGATGTCGCTAAAGCGACCGCACTCGGCGCGCAAAGTGTCCAGGTCCCTCATGAGTGAGGGATTCAGGGAACCCCTGCGGACCTGTCCGCTTTGTTCTCTTACAGGAAAATACGTTTTCCTGTAAGAGAAAAAACAATTATGCACGTTCGTGCGAATAGAAGAAAATGAATGCAACAAGGAGATGAAGAAAACCATGCAGTTTGGTTTTTTGGGGATAAATTACAGGAATGCCCGGCTTGATGTGCGGGACAGGACCTCGTTTACAGATGCCATGAAGCTGGAATTTTTCCAGAAAGGGGAAAAGGCGGGAGTGGAACAGTGTATGGTGCTTTCCACCTGTAACAGGAGCGAGGTCTATTATCTGTATGAAACAGAACAGCAGCAAAGACAGATGCAGGAAATTTATGAAGGGATGTTTCCGGATGTGGAATTGAAGGAATATCTGCTCAGGCTGTCCGGGAAGGAAGCCATGGGCTATCTGTTTCGGATTGCCGCAGGCATGGAGTCGCTTGTGCTGGGAGAAGACCAGATTCTGGGACAGGTGAAGGATGCCCTGGACTATTCCAGAACCATGGGTTACAGCGGAAAAGAACTGAATAAAGTGGTGCGGGACGCCATTACCTGTGCAAAGCAGATTAAAACAGAATGGAAAGTCAGCGAAAAGCCCCTGTCTGTCAGCTATATCGGCGTACGGAAGCTGCAGGAGGATTACGGTATTGACGGAAAAAGGATTCTGGTCATCGGCAGCGGGAAAACAGCTTCACTTGCTCTGAAATACATATACGAATATCAGGGAATCCAGGTTACTGCCTGCAGCAGGACTTATTCTCATGCGAAAAAACTCCGGGAGGAATTTCCCCTGCTTGAGGTGATTCCCTATGAATCATGGCGTCAGGCCATCGGACAGTGCGAAATTGTGGTCAGCGCCACATCTTCTCCTCATCTGATTGTGCGGAGAGAAGATTTTTCTCCCACCGGGCCGCTGGCGTTTCTGGATCTGGCCGCTCCCAGGGATATTGACACATCCTTTGGGGAGGAGCCTCAGGTGACGTTAATCAATCTGGATACTTTGCAGGAAATTGCAGACCGGAATCAGAAAGAGCGGGAGCACCTGCTAAAAGAAAGCGGAAAACTGGCAGAGAGCAGGCTGCAGGAGACGGTGGACTGGTTTTTCCAGAGCCGCATGGACGCTACCATAGAATCTCTGCAGCAGCGGTGCAGTGAAATTGTGACGGACGGTTACGATTACCTGAACCGGAAAATGGAGCTTACTCCAAGAGAGCAGAAACTTCTGAAAAAAGTATTGAATGCTTCGCTGCAGCGGCTTCTGCGGGAGCCGATTCGGGAGTTGAAAAAACTGGATTCCGAAGAAAAGCAGGAAGAATATAAAAAGCTGGTGGGACAGCTTTTTCAGATTTAAAAGAATGGGAGAAAAAACATGAAATATATAATTGGTACGAGAGGTTCCAGGCTGGCTCTTACCCAGGCGGAATATGTATGCAAAAAACTGAGAGAATCTTACCCGCAGGAGGAATTTGAAATCCAGGTGGTTAAGACCAGAGGCGATTTGATCCTTGACAAACCCCTCCATGAGATCGGGGACAGAGGGGTGTTTGTAAGGGAAATTGAGGAAAAACTGCTCTCCGGGGAAATCCACCTTGGAGTACACAGCATGAAAGATATGCCGGCCAGGCCTGCGTCCGGTCTGGCATTTACCAGAGCATGGAAACGGGAGGATCCCAGAGATGTGCTGATTCTGCGCGAAAAAAGCTCACTGGAGGAGCTGCCCCAGGGAGCAGTGATTGGAACGGGCAGCAAACGAAGGGAATTCCAGTTAAAACGTCTGCGGCCGGATTTGAACATTGTGGGCATCCGGGGAAATGTGGACACCCGGCTCCAAAAAATGGAAGAAGAAAAACTGGACGGGATTGTTCTGGCAGCCGCCGGGCTGCACCGGTTGTCCATGCAGGATAAAATCACACAGTATCTGGAACCGGAGGAGATGATACCGGCTCCTGCCCAGGGAATTCTTGCTCTGGAAATTCGGGAAGGGGAAGAAAAGCTGAAGGCCATGCTGGACGCCCTCAGCCATGAAGAGACTGCAGCGGCAGCGTTGGGAGAACGCAGTTTTCTTCAGGAAATGGGGGCCAGCTGCCACCTTCCGGTAGGAGCTGTTCTGAGAAAAGAAGGGGAAGAAATGTTCTGTTTAAGGGCCATGTTCGGGAATGAAAGCGGAAGCCGGCAGGCTTACGCGTCCGTATCCGGCAGGGAACCGGAGGAGCTGGCCCGTGAGGCAGCCAGAGAAATACGCAGCCAGCTTGCAGGAACAGTGGTTCTGGTGGGAGCCGGTCCTGGGGATCCGGGACTGATTACGGTAAAAGGTCTGCAGGAAATCCGGGAAGCCGACTGTATAGTCTATGACAGGCTGGCTGCGCCGGAACTGCTGGAAGAAGCGAAAGCCGGCTGTGAAAAGATTTATGTGGGAAAAGCCAGCAGCAACCACACCATGAAACAGGGGGAGATTAACCGGCTTCTGGTACAGAAAAGCATGGAATATGAGAAAACTGTCCGTTTGAAAGGCGGAGATGTGTATGTATTCGGCCGGGGCGGGGAAGAAGGAATGTTTCTGAGAGCCCATGGGGTGCCTTTTCAGGTGGTGCCTGGAATCAGTTCCTGTATTGCAGGGCCGGCTTACGGCGGAATTCCCATCACCCACCGGGGAAAAGCGCTGGGCTTCCATGTGGTGACTGCCCATGACAGGAATGATGAGCTGGCAGACATCAATTTTCAGGCAATGGCAGACAGTAAGGAAACCTGTGTGTTCCTGATGGGACTGAGCAAGGTGGGAGAAATTGCCGGGAAATTAAAAGAAGCCGGAATGGCAGGCAGCACCCAGATTGCCGTAATTTCCCAGGCCACCACTCCGGAGCAGAGAACATGCGTTTCGGATTTGGACCATATTGCAGAAAAAGTAATCCGGGAAGGTTTGATTTCCCCTGCGCTGATTGTGGTGGGAGAAGTGGTTTCTCTGCGGGAAGAACTGAATTTTCTGGAGAACCGTCCCCTGTCCGGAAAACGGTATCTGGTGCCGAAAATCGGAGAAAAACCCACCCGGCTGAAAAAACTGCTGGAAAACCAGGGAGCTTCTGTGGATGAGGTACAGGTGGGGGTAATTGAACATGTGAAGCCGACCTTTGTTTTACAGAACCTTAAAGAGGGAGACTGGCTGCTGTTCACCAGCAAAAACGGTGTGGAAGCATTTTTTCAAAATTTCCGGCAGCAGAGGCTGGATGTAAGAAGTCTTGCAGGCTGTAAAGTGGCCGCTATCGGCAAAAAGACAGCGGAGCTGCTGGGCTCTTACGGAATCTGTCCGGATCTGATACCGGAAGAATTTAACAGCGATGCTCTTGGGGAAACGCTGCGGAATCATCTGACCGGAACGGAATGTATCTGGTATCTGAAAGGGGGCAATGCAGGCAGTCATCTGAAAGAGGCCCTGGCAGACTGCTGCAGGTTTGAAGAAGTGGTGGTATATGAAAACCGTTCCACAGCACCGGAGCCGGGGCTGCTGCAGTCCGTGGAGAAATATGACGGTGTGGCTTTTACCTGCGCTTCTTCCGCAAAACGGTTTATGGAAGCGCTGGGCACAGACCGGAATCTGTGCAGAGTGTACAGTATTGGTCCAAAGACCACAGCTTTCCTGAAATCGAAAGGTGTGGAACAGGTGTGGGAGGCCGGGCAGTCCACCTATGAAGGGCTGACAGAATGCATTTGCAGATCGTGACAGGCCGGTGAACCATGAAGCGCATATACATACAGAGAATGAAAGCTACAGAGAGGACAGGAATATGAGAAAAGCAGTGTTTTTTGATATTGACGGAACCATCTGGGATCAGAAACAGCGTATACCGGACAGCACAAGAGAGGCCTTCCGGCTCATGAAGGAGCAGGGCCACTACCTGTTTATCAGCAGCGGAAGAACCAGGATTTTTATACCTGACGAACCCTTAAAGCCTCTGGGATTTGACGGAATCCTGGCAGGGTGCGGTACCTATGGAGAGTTCCAGGGAGAAGAGAAATTTTATTACAGAATCCCGTCGGAAAATATTCAGCATATCAATGAATTTCTGCGGCAGATGGAGGCGGCCTATGTGCTGGAGGGGCGCCATCTGATTTATCTGGATATGGAGCGGTTTCCGGAGGATTCTCCTTTTCCCAGGGGGCTGCAGGGAACGCTGGGCGAAAAGCTGGTGCGGGTTACCGGAAATGAAAGCAGCCTGGAGGTGAGCAAATTCTGCGTAAATTATTTAAAGGAGCGGGAGCGTCAGAAAGAGCTGGAACAGGAAATCGGCAAAGACTATACGATTATCCACCGGGGCGGAGATTTTATGGAAATTGTGCCCAAAGGCTACAGTAAAGCTACAGGAATCCGGGAAATCTGTAAGATTCTGGGAGTTGCCCATGAAGATACCTATTCTTTCGGAGACAGCACCAATGATCTGGATATGCTGGAATATACCGCCCATTCCATTGCCATGGGAGACGGAATGCAGCAGGCAAAAGATGCGGCGGAATATGTAACCGCAGCCCTTTGGGAAGACGGAATCTACCAGGGCTGCAAACATTATGGGCTGATATAGGATACAGCCCATAATGTTTTGAAAGAAATCCATTATTCGTTTTTGTATATTATACTGTTACCGTGAACACTTCTGATTTTGTTTTAATCTTTCTTTCACAGGAGACATTCTTCCTGTATTTTTCCCATATACCATGAAATATGATACTTTTGAACTAAAATTATACAAATAGGGTAATCCAATTACCGTGAATATATACAAAATCAGAACCTGAAATTAGGACAAATTGATGGAATTATAAAAAACACTTGATGTTTCTGAATCAGGTGCTATAATATACTCAAGAATTGGATTATCCAATAAATAATAAAATAACATAAAATCAGTAATAAAAGAAAAATAAAGTATAAATAAGGGATAAATTCATACATTGGATTACCCAATATAAAGAAAGGAGGAAGTGTTTTGTTATTATTGGAATTTGTACTTGCGATGCTGCCGATTATCTGGCTGATCGCAGCCATCAGCGGCCTGAAAATGGCCGGACACAGAGCATGTGTCATTGCACTTTTTATCACAGCAGCTCTGGCAGGCGGATACTGGGGGTTGAGTATCCTGTGCATTTCAACAGCGGCTCTGGAAGGTATTTTGAATGCATTGTGGCCTGTCTGCCTGGTGATTGTGGCGGCTCTGTTTACCTACAATCTGACATTGAAAACCGGGGCCATGGAACTTGTTAAGAAAATGCTGGCGGGGGTTTCCGGAGACAAACGAGTTCTGGCGCTGATTATCGGGTGGGGATTTGGAAATTTCATGGAAGGCATGGCCGGATTTGGAACAGCAGTTGCCATTCCCGCCTCCATGCTGGCGGCCATCGGGCTTGACCCCATGAGTGCAGTTTTGGGCTGTCTGGTGGTGAATTCCACGCCTACCGCTTTTGGTTCAGTGGGAGTTCCCACAGTGACGCTGGCAGCAGTGACAGGTACGGACCTGATTTCACTGGCGGGAAGCATTGTAAACATACAGTTTCTTCTGACTTTTATCTCTCCGTTTCTGATGGTCTGCATTTGCGGAAAAGGAATAAAAGCATTAAAGGGCATGATTCCCACCACACTGACCGCAGCAATATCCTTTACAGTACCCTGGTTTCTGACCGCACATTTTGTCGGCCCGGAGCTGCCTGACATTATTGGATCTATCTGCTCCATGGGATGTATCATTGCAGCCGCAAAGATTTTTAACAGAGAGCCGGAGGAAGAATACGCCATTCAGGTTTCTGAAACAGCGGGAGAGAAAGATTCTGTGGGAGTGGCGCAGGGACTGAAGGCCTGGAGTTCCTTTCTTCTGATTTTCCTGTTCCTGATGGTGACGTCGCCCCTGTGTCCGCCCATACATCATGCCATTGCAGGCGTTAAGAGTACAGTCGCGGTGTATGCGGGAGAAGGAGGAACTGCTCTTACCTTCAACTGGATTAATACGCCGGGAGTCATGATATTCCTTGCGGCTGTCATGGGAGGAGCCATACAGGGAGCCGGCCCGAAAGACATGGCGGAGGTTTTTCTTCATACTCTGAAAAAATACTGGAAAACCATACTGACGATCTGCGCTGTGATGGCTACTGCAAAAATCATGAGTTACAGCGGAATGATTTCTGATATAGCGAAGTTTTTAGTGGCTGTAACCGGATCCTTTTATCCGCTGGCAGCGCCGCTGATTGGAGCGCTGGGTGCATTTGTAACAGGCTCCGGAACTTCCACCTGTGTGTTGTTCGGAGGACTGCAGAGTGAGACAGCGGCAGCCCTTGACCTGAATCCCACCTGGATGGCAGCGGCAAACGTGATGGGCGCCGGCATCGGGAAGATGATTTGTCCCCAGGGAATTGCCATTGGAGTGGGAGCCATCGGACAGGCAGGATCCGAAAGCAGGATTTTGAGTAAAGTATTTCGATATTTTCTTTTGTATGCGGTTCTGGCGGGCATGATCTGTTATGCCGGGTCTTTGCTGGGATTTTAATGAGAAAGTAAACTGGTTTCTGAATACAGCAGGAAAAATAAAATTTTCAAGGAGGTAACAACATGTACAATCAACTGACACCTGAAATCGTGGAACAGATGAAAGCAGTCACTGATTATGTCTTCCAGGGAGAAGATATCAATCCGGATTATGCCAGAGATGAAATGCCCATATATGGGACGCATATGCCGGATGTGGCAGTTCAGCCCCGTTCCACAGAAGAAGTAGCGGGAATTATGAAAATCTGTTATGAGAACAACATCCCTGTAACACCCAGAGGAGCAGGCACCGGCCTTGCGGGAGGAGCAGTGCCTCTGTACGGAGGGGTACTTATGGATATCTCCAAAATGAATAAGATTAAATCTTATGATATGGAAAACTTTGTGGTGGAAATTGAAGCAGGGGTGCTTTTGAACGACCTTGCGGAAGACTGTCAGGGAAAAGGGATGCTGTATCCCCCGGATCCCGGAGAAAAATTCGCATGTGTGGGCGGAAATGTGGCTACCAATGCAGGCGGTATGCGTGCGGTAAAATACGGAGCAACCCGTGATTATGTGCGGGCCATGACGGTTGTACTTCCCACAGGTGAGATCACCCGCCTGGGAGCCACTGTATCCAAGACATCATCCGGCTATTCTCTGCTGAATCTGATGATTGGTTCTGAGGGAACCCTGGGTATTATCACAGAACTGACTTTGAAAATTATACCTGCGCCCAGGGTGGCAGCTTCCCTGATTATCCCCTTTGAAGATCTGTATTCTGCGCTGGCAACGGTTCCAAAATTTAAAATGGCTCATATGGACCCGCAGGCCATTGAGTTTATGGAGCGGGAAATCGTGCTGGCTTCCGAGCGATACATTGGAAAATCCGTATTTCCTCAGGAACTGGACGGAACAGAAATCGGCGCGTACCTTCTGGTAACACTGGATGGAAATTCAGAGGAAGAGGTGGATGCTCTGGTGGAACAGGCAGCGGAGCTGGTACTGGAAGAGGGAGCCATTGACGTACTGGTGGCAGATACTCCCTCAAAAATGAAGGACGCATGGGCCGCACGTTCTTCTTTCCTGGAAGCAATTATGGAAGAGACGAAGCTGCTGGATGAATGCGACGTGGTAGTCCCGGTAAATAAAATTGCCGATTACCTGGAATTTGTCAATAAAACAGGGGAAGAATGCGGGCTGACCATTAAATCTTTCGGCCATGCAGGAGACGGAAACCTTCATATTTACCAGTGCTCCAACGATCTGGAGGAAGAAGAATTTAAGAGCCGTGTGGATAAATTCTTTGACATTATATATAAGGAAGCAACAGACTGCGGCGGGCTTGTTTCCGGCGAACACGGCATTGGTTCCGGCAAGGTGAAATATCTTGTAGACTCCGTGGGAGAAACCAATATGGCGATTATGGAAGGAATCAAGCGTGTATTCGATCCGAAGATGATTCTGAATCCGGGAAAAGTATGTTATAAATTGTAAAATGAGGAGGAAGCATTATGAATATTTGTGTTTGCATGAAACAGGTACCTGATACGAACGAAATCAGGGTAGATCCTGAAACTCACACCCTGATCCGCAAAGGTGTTCCCAGTATTGTGAATCCCTTTGATACCTATGCCCAGGAAGTGGGCGTGAGGCTGAAAGAACAGATGGGCGGAAAACTGATTGTGATATCCATGGGGCCGGAACAGGCGAAAGAGGCCATTAAATCCTGTCTTGCAGTGGGGGCAGACGACGGATATCTGATTTCCAGCAGAAATTTTGGCGGTTCTGACACCCTTGCCACCAGTTACATCCTTTCTGAGGCAATTAAGGCAATAGAAGAAAAAGAAGGACTGAAATTCGATTTAATCCTCTGCGGAAAACAGGCAACAGATGGAGATACCGCTCAGGTAGGGCCTGAAATTGCGGAACATCTGAATCTGCCTCAGATTACATATGCACTGGATATTCTGGAAAAAGACGGAGAAATCCAGGTAAAACGGGAATATGACGCAGGTTATGACATGATATCCACCAGGCTTCCGGCAGTGGTAACGGTTGTGAAACTGCCCTATGAACCCCGTTATCCCACCATCAAAAGCAAAATGGCTGCCAAGAAAAAAGAAATTCAGGTGCTGACGGAAGAAGATATTCCATCCATCAGACTGGAACTGTGCGGATTAAAGGGCTCTCCCACAAGAGTGAAAAAGACCTATACGCCGGTCAGGGAAAAATCAGGCGTAAAGCTGGCAGGCATGGAAGCGGCAGATGCGGCAAATGAAGTGGTAAAATTGCTGGAAGAAGCAAAACTTTTATAAGGAGGGGCCGGATATGAGCAATCTGAATGATTATAAAAATATATGGGTGTTCATCGAGACAGAATGCGGAAAAGCAAAAAATGTGGGATATGAACTTTTGAATGTGGCAAAACCGCTGGCAGACCAGAAAGGATGCCCGCTGGTGGCGGTAGTCATTGGCAAAGATATTGAAGGCGTGGCAAAAGACGCCATCTGCTATGGCGCAGATTCTGCCATTATCGTAGACGGGCCGGAATATGAATATTACACCACAGATGCCTTTACAAAGGCAATGGTTACTCTGGTGGAAAAATATAAACCGGAAACACTGATGATTGGCGCCACCAACAATGGCCGGGATATGGGGCCTAGGGTATCCTGCCGCCTGCAGACAGGTCTGACTGCAGACTGTACCGGTATTGACGTTGATGAAGAAACCGGAAATATAGCTTGGACACGTCCCACATTCGGAGGTAATCTGATGGCGACGATTATGTGTCCGGAGCACCGTCCTCAGATGGGAACGGTAAGGCCCGGCGTGTTTAAAAAGGGCGCTTATGAGGAAGGGCGTACCGGTGAAATTGTAAAGGAAGAGATTCATGTGGCTCCGGAAGAAATCCGTACTACTCTGGTAGAGCGTGTCAGCGAGATTGCAGAAGCTGTCAATCTGGAGGAAGCTGAGATTATCGTATCCGGCGGCCGGGGCGTGGGTTCCGCAGAGAATTTCAGGCTGCTGGAGGAGCTGGCGGCAGAGCTGGGGGCAACCCTTGGGTGCAGCAGAGCGGTGGTAGACGCAGGCTGGATGCCGCATGCACACCAGGTAGGACAGTCTGGTAAGACGGTGGCTCCCAAACTCTATTTTGCAGTGGGCATTTCCGGGGCAATCCAGCATCTGGCAGGAATTTCCGGTTCCGACACTGTAATTGCAGTAAACAAAGATGAAGACGCACCGATTTTTGATGTGGCAGATTATGGAATTGTTGGAAATCTGAATGAAGTTGTGCCGGCCCTGACTGCGGCATTTAAAGCACGGAAAGCATAAATTACGGAACATACAAACAATGTTTTGTGCACACGAAGCAGAAGAAATCAGAAAAATGTGGAGGATAAGTTATGGATTTTAAAAGTGATGAATTACACCAGGATATTCTGGATATGGTACATGAGTTTGCAGTAAATGAAGTAAAGCCTCTGGCGGCAGAAATTGATAAAACAGAAGAATTTCCCATGGAAAATGTAAAGAAAATGGCGGAGATGGGGCTTCTGGGCATTCCTTTTCCGGAAGAGTACGGCGGAGCAGGCATGGACACCCTGGCCTATATCCAGACCGTGGAAGAACTGAGCAAATACTGCGGCACCACGGGAGTTATCGTGTCTGCTCATACTTCGCTCTGCTGTACCCCCATTTATCAGTTCGGAACCGAGGAGCAGAAGCAGAAATATCTGCCGAAATTATGTTCCGGTGAATGGATTGGCGCATTCGCACTGACAGAAGCAAACGCAGGAACAGACGCTTCCGGACAGAAAACGGTTGCTGTGGACAAAGGCGACCACTGGGTGCTGAACGGCTCTAAGATTTTCATTACAAATGCAGGAGTGGCGGATGTGTTTTTTGTGCTGGCCATGACAGACAAATCCCAGGGCACCAAAGGAATTTCCGCATTTATCGTTGAAAAGGGATTTCCGGGATTTTCCATTGGAAAACTGGAAGACAAAATGGGGATCCGCGCGTCTTCCACCTGCGAACTGATTTTCGAGGACTGTATTGTTCCAAAGGAAAATCTGGTGGGAGAACCGGGCAAAGGCTTTAAATATGCCATGATGACTCTGGACGGCGGACGTGTGGGCATTGCGGCTCAGGCTCTTGGTATTGCAGAAGGCGCCATTGAAGAAACTGTAAAATATGTGCAGGAACGTACACAGTTTGGCCGGCGTATTTCCCAGTTCCAGAATACCCAGTTTGAGCTGGCACAGATGCAGGCAAACACCGAAGCAGCAAAACTTCTTGTATATCAGGCGGCATGTGCCAAAGATGACCATGAGCCGTTTTCTCATAAGGCAGCTATGGCAAAACTGGTGGCTTCCAGAAATGCTTCTGATGTAACGCGCCGCTGTCTGCAGCTTTACGGTGGATATGGATATACAAAAGATTATCCCATTGAGCGTATGATGCGTGACGCAAAAATTACAGAGATTTACGAAGGTACATCCGAAGTGCAGATGATGGTAATTGCCGGATGGATGGGCGTAAAATAGAGGTGAATTTTATGGATATGAGACTTCCATTTTCCAGAGAAGGTATGATGCTTCATCTGGATGATAACCTGGATTATGAGATTCTGGAATCCTCCATTGAATCCATGCCAGAGACAGATAAAACAGAGGATGAAATTGTTCTGGACGCCATGGCTCATCCCATCGGTTCTCCGAAGCTCTCCGAGCTTTCCAGAGGAAAGCAGAAGGCAGTCATCATCTGTTCTGACCATACCAGGCCGGTGCCGAGCAGACATATCATACCCTTTATGCTGAAGGAAATCAGAGAAGGGAACCCTCAGGCGGACATTACCTTACTGATTGCAACAGGGTTCCACCGGGCTACCACCAGGGAAGAACTGGTGGGCAAGTTTGGGGAAGAAATTGTGGACCAGGAGAAAATTGTCATTCATGACAGTCAGAACATGGACGATATGGTAAATCTGGGCACGCTTCCGTCCGGTGCACCTCTGCTGATTAATAAAATAGCGGCAGAAGCCGATCTGCTGGTGAGCGAAGGCTTTATTGAAACACACTTTTTTGCAGGATTTTCCGGCGGGCGCAAAAGCGTTCTGCCCGGTGTATCCAGTGCGGTTACAGTTCTTGGAAACCACTGTTCCGCATTTATAGATTCTCCGTACAGCCGCACAGGCGTACTGGAAAATAATCCTGTTCACAGGGATATGATTGCTGCCAGCAGGATGGCAGACCAGAAGTACATTGTCAACGTCATTATTGACGCAGACAAAAATATTGTACATGCGGTGGCCGGTGATGCAATTGAGGCACATGCAGCCGGCTGCCGGTTCCTCCGTCAGTATTGTCAGGTAACCCCTGAAAAGGCCGCAGATATTGCCATTTCCACAAACGGCGGTTATCCTCTGGACCAGAATATGTATCAGTCTGTAAAAGGAATGACAGCCGCAGAGGCAGCTTCCGGAGAAGACGGCATTATCATCATGGTATCCAGCTGCGGAGACGGTCATGGGGGCGAAGGATTTTATCAGGCATTGAAAAACTGTGAAAGTCCTGGAAGCCTGATGGAAGAAATTCTGAAAGTTCCGCAGGATCAGACAAAACCGGATCAGTGGGAATATCAGATTCAGAGCCGGATTTTAATGCGTCACAGAGTGATTTATGTGATGTGTGAACAATACCGGGCCATGGCAGAGGAAATGGGCTTTGAGACAGCTGCTGATGTGAATGAGGCGCTGGCAAAGGCCCTGGAAGAAAAAGGGAAAGACGCCCATATTACAGTGATTCCGGATGGAGTATCTGTAATGGTTCATATGTAACGTGTCAGAGGTGATAATTTGCCGGAAGGCAGATTATCTGTACTTATACATACAACATATTTCACTTTGGACCCGGCAGGTCGGCAACAGGCCAACCTGCCGGGTTCTTTTTCTTCTATAGGAAATTCCTCTGGATTTCCTATAGAAGAAAAAAACAATGATGCGCAGTTCGCGGGATTGATGTTTATTGCTGCGCAATCCGCTCGCGCGCGGAGAATGCGCATAGCGCATTCTTTTTTATCTTACAGGACGCCGGAATCTCTGTGAAGAAATTCTGTCTGAGGGGTCTTCCAAAGCCCGGACAGGAATAAACTGGTAAAGGAGGAATGAATAGAGGAGGAATGCAGGCATGACCATTAACAGAGATTATGTATCCACGCAAAATACATATGAAAATGAAAATCGTCCAAAATATATTGTGATTCATGAAACGGACAACTATGCGAAAGGAGCAGATGCCCGCCGCCATGCTTCAGCGCAGGCCGCCGGACATTTAAGCACGTCCGTGCATTATTATGCGGGTTCAGACGGTGTCTGTCAGGCTGCAGAACATAAGGACGGTACATTTTCCATAGGAGTGGAATACAATGCTTCTCATGCGGTGAAGGATGCAGATAACAGAAATACCATCAATATTGAAATCTGTGTAAACAGCGACGGAGATTATGGGAAAGCCCGTGAAAACGCCATTGCACTGGTCAGAGAGCTGCTGAGGGACACGGATATTCCGGTGGAGAGAGTCATCCGTCATTTTGACGCCAGAGGAAAATACTGTCCCAGAAAGATGATGGACAGTCCCGGACTGTGGACAGATTTTCAGAATCAGATCGGACGGAAAGAACCGGAGGATGATTCCGGGACGTCCCAGGGGGAACATGAGCCGGCAGAAATATGGTATCGGGTGGGTTCCGGCTGGAAGAACGGTATCTGCCAGAATCAGACGGGCGCTTACCACAACAGAGAATTTGCCGTTGCAGACTGCAGGCCGGGCCAGTATGTTTATGATGAAGAAGGGAACATAGTCTATTCCGGCGATGACCGGAACGGACAGGATTTTACCTATACCCAGAAGCAGTTTATTCGGGATGTGCAGAAAACCACCGGTTCTGTACCAGATGGTATTGCCGGGGACGAGACCATTGGCAATACCCTGACGGTTTCCAGAAGCGATAATAAATATCATCCGGTGGTGACTTCTCTGGAACGGAGGATGAAGGCTCTGAATTATTACAGAGGAGCCATTGAGGAGGACAGCGGAGAACGTCCTCATTTTGGAAAAGGAATGGAAGAAGCCGTGAATTCTTATCAGAAAAAAGTTCTGGGTTATAAAAATCCGGATGGAGAGATTACCGGTAAGAAAAAGACCTGGGAATCTCTTTTGGGAATGCTGTAGCAGATTTTAACAGAATGTACCATAAAAAGCACAAAGTATACCGGAAAGTATACCGAAAATAATTTTTATGTCGTATAATGTAACATAATCTTACTGATAAAAAATAGGAAAGGGGTACAGTCTGTGTATCTGATAGCGCTCTGTGATGATGAGACAGAAGAATTAAATAAGACAGAACAGATGTTGAACAGTTATAAAAGGGAGCATCCGGAAATAAATTTCAAAACAGAGCATTTTGGAAGTGCAGATGAACTGCTCCATATGGTTCGGAATGAGAATTATGTTCCGGATCTGATGCTGATGGACATTTATATGCCCGAAAAACCGGGAATTGAAGCAGCAAAAGAACTGCGCGATATGGGAAACGGAAGCAGAATTGTGTTTCTTACCACCTCCAGGGAACATGCCCTTGAAGCATTTGGTGTGAATGCGGCACAGTATCTGGTGAAACCTGTCACAGAGGAGATATTGTTTCCGATTCTGGACAGGATTTTCGGGGAAGTGGAGGAAGACCGCAGGAAATATCTGATTCTGCGGATTGATGGAAAAATGCAGCGTGTGGCTTTAAATAATATTGTCTACTTTGAGGCCCAGCGGAAGAATCAGTGTCTGCAGTTTGCGGACGGCAGCAGCTGCCTGCTGCATATGACCCTGACAGAGATTTATGATATGCTTTCCGGATATCAGGAATTTGTAAGGGTGGGAGTTGCCTATATTATGAATCTGGAGCATGTGGACAGTATGAATGCTCAGGAAATTTTTCTGAGCATCGGAAAGAATATTCACCTGCCGCGAGGGGCATACAAAACGTTAAAAGAGCAGTATTTTCGCTATTATTGTGAGGGGAAAACGGAAATTTGCTGAATGGCAGGCCATCAGCAGCCAGAACGGCAGATTAAAGTACAGAAAGAAAACAGCAGCGGCACAGGAAGATCCGAAAGGCTTCCTGTGCCCTTTTGTTCTTCTATAGGAAATTCCTCCGGATTTCCTATAGAAGAAAAGACAATTATCACACTGCGGCGGGAAAGAAATATGTCGCTAAAGCGACCCGCCGCAGGCGGAGAATCCTGCAAAGCAGGATTCTTTGTTCTTCTACAGGAAGACCCTGTCACGATAAAGCGCAAAGTGTCTTCCTGTAGAAGAACAAATAATATGCACACTCGTGCGAATAGAAAATGTCATTTTCCAAAAATGATACGACACAATTCGACAAAATATATAATGATACAATCGGTATGATAATAATGTTATGGTAAAAAAGCACTAATTTGACAAGGTTCGTGCGAATATGATAATATCAGGATTTCTTTGTCGAAAATCGGAGAAATCTTTTTATTGAAGGAATATTTATTTGCGGATATAATACAAATAGTTGCCTTTTATGAGAGATTATTATGAAAACCAACAGGAGGATTTAGCGTGGAAAAATTAAATGTGGCAATTGCAGATGACAATGAGAGAATGCTGAGGGAATTGGGAGACATCGTAAAAAGCGACGAAGAACTTCAGGTAGTGGGAACAGCGAAAGATGGAGAAGAAGCATACGAAATGATAAAAAAGAAGGAACCGGACGTGGTATTGCTTGACATTGTTATGCCCAAACTGGACGGGCTGACAGTGATGGACAAAATCAGAAGCGACAAAAATATCAAAAAACATCCGGCGTTTATTATAATAACCGCAATTGGACAGGAAAAAATCACAGAGGACGCATTTTCCCTGGGGGCAGATTACTACATTATGAAACCTTTTGACAACGAAGTGGTGCTGAACCGTATCAAGCATGTGCGGAATTCGGAACTGCGCAGAGTAGCAGAAGTACGGAAAGTCAATGCCTATGAGAAAAAGCAGGATCTGGAAGAGCGGAATCTGGAAAGCGATGTGACAAATATTATCCACGAAATCGGAGTACCTGCTCATATCAAAGGCTATCAGTATCTGCGTGAAGCCATCATCATGTCGGTACAGGATATGGAAATGCTGAATTCCATTACCAAAATCCTGTATCCTTCCATTGCAAAGAAGTATCAGACCACGCCAAGCCGGGTGGAACGGGCAATCCGGCATGCCATTGAGGTTGCATGGAGCAGAGGAAAAATGGACACTATTGATGAATTATTTGGTTATACGATTCACAATGGGAAAGGAAAACCTACAAATTCTGAATTTATAGCTTTAATTGCGGACAAAATTCGGTTAGAATATAAGCTGAGAGAATAAGTAGGAGGTTTTTTACATGAAGAAGATACTCTTTGCAGCATCCGAGGGAAATCCTTTTGTCAAGACCGGCGGCCTGGCAGATGTAACGGGGGCTTTGCCGAAATATCTGGATCAGGAAACATTTGATGTAAGGATCATTCTGCCAAAATATCTGTGTATTCCGGAAGAATACCGGCAGAATATGAAATATGTGACTGAATTTCATGCAGATATGCCAAGAGAGCAGGAATACATAGGAATTTATGAGGCCAGTGTGGAGGGGGTTCATTATTACTTTATAGATAATGAGCATTATTTTGCCGGAAACGGTCCTTATAATCAGATTTTTGAAGATGTAAACAAATTCGCATTTTTCTGCAGGGCAGTGCTTGCCAGTCTGCCGGAACTGGGATTCTGTCCGGATATCATACACTGTCATGACTGGCAGACAGCGCTGATTCCCGTGTTTCTGGATGCATTTTACCGGGAAAGTGCATTTTATCGGAATATCCGTACCGTGCTGACTATTCACAATCAGAAATTTCAGGGGCGCTGGCGGATTGATGATATTGAAAACTGCCGGGACCTGCCTTCTCATTACCGTTATGGAGCCATGGAAGCCTATGGGGAAACAAATTTTCTGAAGGCCGGAATCCTTCATGCAAACCGGGTCAATGCAGTCAGTGAGACTTATGCCAGAGAAATTCAGGGCCAGCAGGGCGGAGAAGGGCTGGACGGCGTAATGCGGGAGATTTCCGGAAAACTTTCCGGTATTGTGAACGGGATTGACGTTGCCGAATACGATCCCAAAACAGATCCCCGGCTGAAAGCGAATTTCGATGTGAAAACCATTGCCAGGAAGAAACAGAATAAAGCTGCACTGCAGGCTGCACTGGGGCTTCGGAAGGACAGCTCCGCAATGGTAATCGGCATAGTGTCCAGACTGACCCGGCAGAAAGGATTTGAACTGGTCCGGGAGGTGTTAGAGGAAATGATGAACACCCTGAATGTGCAGGTGGCTGTACTGGGTACCGGGGAAGAACAGTTTCAGGATTTTTTCCGGCATTTCGACTGGAAATATCCTGACCGGGTTTCTGCAACCATAGGATACAGTGAGGAAAAGGCCCATCTGATTTACGGCGGTGCAGATGCGTTTCTTATGCCTTCCCAGTTTGAGCCCTGCGGCCTGAGCCAGTTAATCAGTATGCGTTACGGTACCATTCCCATTGTCCGGGAGACAGGGGGACTGAAAGATACGGTGGAGCCTTATAATGAAATCTGGCATACAGGCAACGGATTCAGCTTTGCAAATTACAATGCTACGGAAATGCTCGCCATTGTCCGATATGCCTATGATGTGTTCTGCAACCATCCAAAGGACTGGAAAGCCATGATGAAGCGGTGTATGAGCGAGGATCATTCCTGGAAGAAGTCAGCCGGAAAGTACGAAAAGCTGTATCTTGAACTTGTATAAAAATTTCTGCGGGAGCTGTCGGAAGCCAATACTGGCGGATACTCCCGCAATATTTTTCTGAAAGCAGGAAATCAGTACAGGGAGAGCCGGCGTGAACTTCTGTCATAGAAATAGACACGGTCAGAGAGAATTTCTTCCGGCGAGACTTCAGCCAGGTTGATTTCGCCTACAATCCGGGGCAGTTCTCCGGGATTGCCTGCATGGGAGGCAGGGATGGCGATAACCTCATGAACGCTGCTGGGAAGGATGTAGAGACTGTCCCTTAACTGGTCGGATACCTGTTTCAGTGCATCCTGATACAGGATGCAGCAGGCGCCGTTCAGACGCAGGTGATTGGTGAGCACATACATGGGAACGCTTTCAGAGATCAGGGTATCCTGGGCAGAGCGGCGTTCTTCCTCCGGAAGGACGTCAAGGACAGGAAAGATAAGATCTGCCAGGGAATCGCAGCAGAAAGAGAGCAGAAGAGGCGTATTCTGCCGGGCCAGGGAGAACAGCGTATCCACAGAGATGTTCCAGTAATCCAGATGTTCATGAAAAATGGGAATGGATGCGTTTTTACCGGACCTCTCCTGTATCAGACAATAGAATACAATGGCAAGGTCCATCCAGGGCAGATGGGGAACTTCTTTCAGAAGTTCTCTGTTTTTTTCGTAGTGAATCAGTTTATAGACAATTCGGGATCGGATATTTTCAAAACAGGTGAAAAAGGAAGTGTCCACAGTCCGAACACTGCAGTGTTCATAATAATAGCGGAGAATACAGGACTGCAGGGCGGAAAAGGAAGTGCCCTGCTGATAACTCTTGTAATAATGGTTCAGATAAATGGCGGGGGAAACATTACTGCCTGGCTCCAGAATTGTGAGGCCGTCCAGCAGAATATGATTGTTATGAGAGAAAGGGCGAATGGTAATACAGGTGCCCGCAGGGAACAGCTCTCTCAGACTGGTGACAAGCTGCTGTTTAAATTCTTCGTATGTCATAATACCTCCTGTGCTGTGCTGGCAGCCTGGAAGATTATGTTTCACACAGATTCTGTGTGGGCTTAACTGTACCATGAAAACCGGGAAAATGCAAGAGTAAATTACGGGAAATTGCGTCTGTGCCGCCAGAGCTATTTTGATTTTCCATATTACTGCATTGATATCTGTATGCAGAAACCAAATGCAGGTGGTATCTGTGCAACCATTTACGGTACGAAATACTTTATGAATACAGAAAAACAGTAAGCAATAAAAAGGTGCTGCAAAATCATCTGTTATGATAATTTTGCAGCACCTTTTTTGTCTTATAGGAAAGACCTTGTCACACTAACGCGTGAAAGTGTTTTCCTATAAGACAAAATAATTATCGCACTGCGGCGGAAAAGAAATATGTCGCTAAAGCGACCCGCCGCAGGCGGAGAATGCGCATGGCGCATTCTTTTTTATTTATCCGCAATTAATATTAAGTATGGCAGTCCGCCTGTTTTGTTTTTTCCATTCAGTCCGCTGCCTTGACTTCTTTCCAGAGCAGATTCAGCTTCATGGTGGCTTCGTCGTCCAGGGGTTTTAACACTTCGCAGTTGTCCAGAGTTTCTTTCGGAGGGAAAATCGTGGTATTTTCCTGCAGTTCCTCATCCAGGGATTCTCTGGTTCTGATGTTTGGGGTGGCATAATACACATAGTCAAAATTCATCATGGAGATATCTTCCCGGCACAGGAAATTCAGGAATTTTTCGGCATTTTCTTTCTGTTTTGCAGATTTTGGAATAAACCAGGAATCAATCCACATATTAGAACCCTCTTCCGGTACGGAAAAAGCAAGTTTGTCATTAAATTCCAGTGCATAGCCTGCCTCTCCGGAATAGACAACGGCCATGGCGGCGTTATTTCCAATCATTTCGTCCTGGGCTTCATCCACCAGATAGGAATAGACCAGAGGTTTCTGCTGAATCAGCATATCCTGCGCCTGTTTCAGGGCTTTTTCATCTGTGGTATTCAGAGATTCTCCCAGCAGTTTCAGGGGTACCATGAAAGAGTCCCGGACAGAGTCTGCCATGATAATCTGTCCGCTGTATGCTTCATCCCACAGAATATTCCAGGAATTTACTCTGGATTCATCTACCATGTCTTTGTTATAGAGAATTCCTACTGTTCCGAAAAAATAGGGAATGGTATATTTGTTTTCCGGGTCAAAGGATTTTGAAAAATCAAAATAGTCGGAATCCAGGTTTTCTTTCAGAGGGATATTGTCAAAATTCAGTTCCTGAACTTCTCCTTCCTGAATCAGTTTTTCCACCATGTAATCTGAGGTACAGATTAAATCGTAGTCAATGGCGCCGGCCCGGTATTTGGTGTACATATTTTCCGGTGTAATATATTCCTCATATTCCACTTTAATGCCTGTTTCTTCCTCAAACATTTTAATGGCTTCCGGTTCCAGGTATTTTCCGTAATTCAGGATGGTCAGGGTGTTTTCTGAGTCTTTGCCGCAGCCTGATAAAAGAGGGAGGGCAAATGCGGCCAGCAGCAGTATTTTATTCCGGTTCCTGTGAAGAAATCTGCGTATTCCGGAAATTTTGAGGGGGAAATGTGATGTATGTTTCATGGGGACAGTTCTCCTTTTTTCTCTTTGCGGGCGGAAGGTCCGAAGTTCATAAACAGCAGCAGTACCAGAGCCAGTAAAAATAAAATGGTGGACAGGGCGTACATTTCCGGCCGAATGCCTTTGCGCATTTCCGTATAAATCATGGTGGACAGGGTGTTGATGCCTGCGCCTTTGGTGAAATAGGTAACGGAGAAATCATCCAGCGACATGGTCATTGCCATGAGAAAGCCGGAAAGCACGCCAGGACGTATCTGGGGCCAGATGATTTTGACAAAAGCATACAGGGGCGTAGCGCCTAAATCCAGTGCGGCTTCGTAAGTGGTGCGGCTGCTCTGTTTCAGCCGGGGAAGCACATTCAGGATAACATAGGGGATGTTAAAGGTAATATGTGCAATCAACACCGTGTTCATGCCCAGTCTGGTAAAACGAACAAACAGAAGCATCATGGAAATGCCTGTAACAATATCCGCGTTAAGCAGCGGAATATTGGTGGCGCCGATCATAATGGCCTGACTGCGTTTTTTCATGGCGTCAATGCCCAGAGCTGCCAGGGTACCCAGAAGGGTGGCAAACAGGGCGGAAGCCAGAGAAATCAGAACGGTGGTTCCAAAAGCTGCCATAATGGTACTGTCAGAAAAAAGGTTTTTGTACCATTTCAGGGTAAATCCTCCCCATTGTACTCTGGTTTTGGAGTCATTAAAGGACAGAATAATCAGCACCACAATGGGGAGGTACAAAAACAGAAAAATAATGGCCAGATATATCCGTTCCGCAGATTTTTTTACCATACGCCGGCACCTCCTTCGTCTCCCTTAGAACTCATCAGGGCCATACTTGCAATGACAAATACCATCAGTACCAGTGAAAGGCCGGAGCCCAGGTTCCAGTTGTATTCCTGCATAAAGGCCTGTTCAATCACATTTCCGATAAGCAGTACCTTGCCGCCCCCCAGAAGGTCGGAAATGGCGAAAGAAGTCAGAGCCGGAACAAATACCATGGTAATGCCGCTGATAACCCCGGACATGGTAAGGGGCACAATAATTTTAAAAAATATGGTTACGCTTCCCGCGCCCAGATCTCTGGCGGCTTCAATAATATCCGGCTGAATCCGCGCCATGGCATTATAGACAGGAAGTATCATAAAAGGAAGAAAATCATACACCATGCAGAAAACCACGGCAAAGGGCGTATTTAAAATATCCAGAGGCGGAAGGTGCAGGGTGCTCAGAAAAGTATTGATGACACCGTTGTTAGACAGAAGCATCCGCCAGGCCAGAATACGCAGCATGAAATTCATCCACATGGGCAGGATAAAAATAAATACAATAAATCCCTGTCGTCTGATTTTCATTTTGTTTAAAATCATGGCAAGAGGATAAGCCAGAATCAGGCAGATTCCGGTACAGATCAGTGCCAGCTTCAGGGAGAGCAAAAGTGCCTTCATATGGATGGAGGCAGATATGGATGTGATATTCAACAGGGTAAAATGGCCGCTGGTGGTGGTAAAGGCATAATAAAGTATCATTACCACCGGAAGCAGGATAAATCCTGCCATCCATAAGAGATATGGCCCCGTCAGGAGCTGTCTTTTCAGGTTACGCATCTGATTCCACCGCCTTTTCGTCACTGGATTCCGGTTTGTTCATAATTTGGATATTAAAGGGGTCTACCCGTATGCCTACATGGGAACCCGGCTGATGCATCTGAGTGGTCTGTACCAGCCATTCAAAGCCATTGGCCTGAACCTCAATTTCCCAGTGGACGCCCTTGAAAATCAGGGAGATAACGTCTCCCTCCAGCATACCCTGTTCCGGGGCAACCAGTTCCACATCCTCCGGACGGATGACAACGTCTACCGGGGTGTTGCAGCCAAAGCCTTCGTCCACACAGGGGAAATTCACATCCAGAATTTTTACCAGACGGTCCTCCAGCATCAGGCCGTCAATAATATTGCTTTCCCCGATAAAGTCGGCCACAAAAGCATTGGTGGGTTCATTGTAAATATCTTCCGGGGTTCCGATCTGCTGGATGTAGCCCTGGTTCATAACCACAATGGTATCCGACATGGTGAGTGCTTCTTCCTGGTCGTGGGTAACGTAGACAAAGGTAATGCCCAGTTCATTTTTCAGGCGTATCAGTTCATACTGCATATCCTGCCGCAGCTTCAGATCCAGAGCGCCCAGCGGTTCGTCCAGAAGCAGGACCTTGGGCTCGTTTACAATAGCCCGGGCAATGGCAATCCGCTGCTGCTGGCCGCCGCTTAAGGAATCCACGCTTCTTCGCTCAAAACCGTCCAGGTTCACCAGCTTTAAGGCGTATTTGATTTTATCATCAATGTAGGCTTTGCTTTTTTTACGGATTTTCAGTCCAAAGGCGATATTTTCCGCAATGGACATGTGGGGAAATAAAGCATATTTCTGAAATACCGTATTCAGCTGACGTTCGTTGGGAGCCAGGCCGGTAATGTCTTTGTCGTCAAATATTACAGTGCCTGTGTCAGGCGCTTCAAAACCGCCGATAATCCGGAGCGTAGTGGTTTTTCCGCAGCCGGAAGGGCCCAGTAAGGTGAGAAATTCATTTTCACGGATGTAAAGGTTCAGGTCGTCCAGAACCGTCTGTCCATCGTAAGATTTGGTAATATGCTGTAAATCAATCAGTCGCTTGCTCATCGTTTGTTATCCTCCTAAAAGCTGGGGGGAGTGGAAACCCAGAGAATGGCCGCTTCCCTGCCGCTGTAATTTTCCAGATAGTGTTTTTTTCCTGCTTTAAAATAAAAGGATTCTCCCTGTCTGACCGTATAGGTTCTTCCGCCGTAGCAGAGACGTATGGAGCCTTTCAGTACATATCCGAATTCCTCGGCTTCATGGGGAAGCTGGATTTCGGAAGTTCCGTGGGGAGCCAGCGTCATAAGTACCGGTTCCATGGCATTTTTCTGGGCATTGGGAATGATCCATTTGATAGTATGGTGCAGATCCTCATTTTCCTTTATAAAATAGTCTTCCTGCTTAAATACAATCTGTTCCGGCTCCGGGTCGGAAAAAAACTCCGCCGGTGTGGTGCCGAGACACTGTATAATGTCAAGAAGGGTGCCCACGGAAGGGGAGGTGAGGTTGCGCTCCAGCTGAGAAATAAATCCTTTGGAGAGTTCGCTGCGGTCTGCCAGCTCCTGCTGAGTCAGCCCGTACTGGATGCGCAGTTCTTTCATACGATGTCCAATGTCCATGGAAATCATCCTTTCTGAATATAAACATAAAGTATAGTGATTGTAAAGTCAAACTGATAATGTATTTTGTGTTTAATATTATTAAACACAAAATACATTATAAATGGAAACCAGAAAATGTCAATAGAAAAATTTTTAATTTTCCGGAAAAAAAGATTGCAAAACTTTGTCAAAGCGGGTATAATAATTGAGAATTATCAATCACGGACGGAACAGAACAGTTCCGTGTCATATGCCAAAGTGGCGCAGTTGGTAGCGCGTCGCATTCGTAATGCGCAGGTCGAGGGTTCGAGTCCCTTCTTTGGCTGAATGGGAGCTGTAAGGATTTACAGCTCCTTTTTGTCTTACAGGAAATATGTTCCCGTTCTGAAGTCTGAAAGGGTTTTTTTTGTATAACAGAAAATAAAGAAAGAGCAGGTGAATCATATGGAAGCATTGAGGAAAGAAGAATTTCATACGATAGAAGACATTTATGCGCTGCCGCAGGGGCAGCGGGCGGAGCTGATTGACGGACAGATTTATGATATGGCGCCTCCAGGCAGAACACATCAGAGTCTGGTTCATATCCTGGACAGAACTATCGGAAATTATATTCAGGGCAGGGGAGGTGATTGTGAAGTATATCCGGCACCTTTTGCAGTGTTTCTGAATAAAGACGATTTTAATTATGTGGAACCGGATCTGTCTGTGATCTGTGACAGTTCCAGACTGGATGAAAAAGGATGCCACGGTGCGCCGGACTGGGTCATTGAAATTGTTTCTCCCGGCAGCAGACGAATGGATTATTTTATCAAACTGTTTAAATATCAGAGTGCGGGAGTCAGGGAATACTGGATTGCAGATCCGGAAAAGCAGCGTGTGGTGGTTTATAATTTTGAAAAGGAAACTACGGAAGAATATTCCTTTGAGGAAAGGATACCTGTTGGCATTTATGAGGACTTTTTTATAAAAATTCAGTAGAGGCAGCAGGAAGAAGATTTTTTATAAAAATTCAGTAAAGGCAGCAGGAAATGGAGGAAATCAGTATGAAAAAATTTGACGCAGATTATATGCTGCTGGAGGATATGTATCGTGACGGGTATTTTCCGGATTTTCTGGTGGATAAAATAAAAGTTCCGGTGCAGGCTGTGATTGACTTTCTGGAGACAGGTGAAAGAGACAGAGAGAAGGTACAGGAGAAATTTGACGAAATGACCCTGGCAATCAACGACCTGCAGGAAGAATTTGAAGAAAATGACAGTGAACTGGAAACCGGAGCCAGGGAAAGCATAGGAGAAACCGTAGAATATATTCTGAAATGGTTTGATATCCAGATCGATGTGGAGGACGCCATTGGCCAGCGCGAATGGTGATTTGGAGATGAAACGGTGAATTATGATAAGGATTTATTATGCTTTCTGTCTCAGGCAGGGAGAAAAGCCGGGAGAGTATCTGAAATATCAGAGGAAACTGGCAGATGAAATATTAAATCATGGTTTTAAAAGTTGCTTTCATATGGAATTTAACAAAAATTATGTGGAAAAAGGAATACACGGAAAGCCTTTCTGGAAGCCGGAAGAAGGTATTTATTTTAATGTGAGCAACACAAAAGGCCTTGTGGTGTGTGCAGTTGCCCGGTGTGAAGTGGGAGTGGACGGGGAAAGAATCAGACAGGTGAAACTTCCGGTGATCCGGCGTTGCTGCAGCCCCAGGGAGCAGTGTTATATTCTGGGAAAAGGGGAAGAAAGAATGGACTGGCCGGTGTTCAGCCGTTTTTTCCAGATCTGGACTCTGAAGGAAAGCTACATTAAAATGACCGGAGAAGGAATGTACTTTCCGGTGGAACAGATAGAGTTTGATGTGGAAAAAACAGATTCCGGAGAATGTTCCATTGGCAGCCGTATCCTGCTGTCTTCGGCCTGTGCAAAAGAAGAGAAAAGGGAGGAACATACCGTGGGGAAAGGTTCCGGCAGTAGTCAGAAGAGAAGTTTTGTTCAGAAACAGATTGGAGATTACTGGATTTCCCTCTGCGCCAGGGAAGAAACAGAGGTTGTCTGGCAGGAATTCAGGAATCCGAAACAGCCCTGAAAAAAGGACTGTTTCGGGATATGAAAGCAGGCAGAATGTTTCGGAAAAATGGCTGGGGCTCCTGAGAGAACCTTATGTTACAGGAAATGTTTCAGGTAGCGTTTTTCCAGAAGGGTAATCAGGCTGTAAAGCCCCCAGGCCAGAATGCAGAGAATTACAATGGACATGATAACCCAGTCAAGTTTGAACACCTGGCTGCCGTAAATGATCAGATAGCCCAGTCCCTGACGGGAAGCAATGAATTCTCCGATGATAACCCCCACCAGACACAGACCGATATTGACTTTCATAAGTGAGAACAGAGTGGGGATGTTGGCAGGCAGAATTACTTTGATGAGGGCATGGTATTTTCTGCCGCCCATGGTGTAAATCAGTTTTATTTTTTCCGGATCCACAGACTGAAAGCTGGTGTAAAGGCTTAAGATGGAACCGAAAATAGCCACGGATACGCCGGTGATAATAATGGTGTTGTAGGTTGCGCCCAGCCATACAATGAGCAGAGGAGCCAGTGCAGATTTCGGCAGGCTGTTCAAAATTACCAGATAAGGTTCCAGTGTTTCTGAAAGCCCTTTATTTAACCATAAGATTACTGTCACTGCCAGAGAGACAATAATTACAAGCAGAAAACTGGCAATGGTTTCAAACAATGTAATGCCGATATGGGCGAACAGTGTCTGATCCAGTATCATTCCATAAGCGCAGAGCAGTATTTTAGAGGGGCTGCTGAAGATAAAGGAATCAATCAGATCCAGTCTGGCGGCTCCTTCCCAGACAGCCAGAAATAAAATAAAAATGCACAGCCTGCTGACTGTGACAGTGCGTTTATGCTTCTTCTGAGTGAGCAGAAAATTCTGCTGAGCAAGGGAAACTTCACTCATCTTCATTCAGCTCCTTCCATATTCTGTTAAAATAATTTTTAAATTCCGGGGAATTCCGCCGTTCCAAAGCGCTGATATTGTGGGGAAAATCAATGTCTACCACAGTCTGAATGGTGGCGGGGCGTTTGCTTAATACCAGAACCTGGCTGCCCAGACTGACTGCTTCTGACAGATCATGGGTTACCAGAATTGCAGTTTTTCCTTCTTTTTTGATAATTGCCCCAATATCATCTCCTACGGTGAGACGTGTCTGATAATCCAGAGCAGAGAAAGGCTCATCCAACAGCAGGATTTCCGGTTTCAGCACAAGGGTGCGGATCAGGGCCGCCCGCTGGCGCATGCCGCCGGAAAGCTGAGAGGGCCGGGAGTCTTTGAATTTGTAAAGACCGTAGGTTTTCAGCATATCCAGTGCCATTTCTTTTGTTTCCGGTGTCAGCTTATTCTGAATTTCCAGTCCCAGCAGAACGTTTTTCTCAATGGTACGCCATTCAAACAGATGGTCGTGCTGCAGCATATAGCCGATGGCATTGCAGCTTTTCTGGTTCAGCTTTTGTCCATAAAATAAGATGGAACCGTGTTCCGGTTCCAGAAGTCCTGACAGGAGGGAGAGGAGGGTGGATTTGCCGATGGCAGAGCAGCGGAAACAAACGGAGTGATTTAGTAAATGTTTACAACCTTTCAAACAACCCATAAAGAATAAATTACCAGCGGGCGCATAGTATACTATGAACTCTGCTGGCAGGAAGTGGTTGTTATGGCGGGAAAAAAACAGGAAATCAGGATTGTAGTACATATGCCAGAGCAGGTATCTTCGGTTTTCAGCAGAGAGCAGGCAGAAGAATTCTGGATAGAAAAAATATCCGGGAAAGTCAGGGAATCCGGGCTTACAAAGCAACAGCGGAAACAATTGTTAGATAAAGTGTCTGCTTTTATCATGGCTTCCTGGCGGGAATTTTAAGCCAGAGTGAGAATTATCCGGTGAAGTCCAATCGTGAGTCAGGAAATGGGTGGTCAGATATCATGGTGAAAAGTCCGTCCCTGCGGGGAAGGTCATTTATTCTGGAGCTGAAAGTATCAGGCTCGATTGATGATTTGGGGGACGATGCAAAAAAAGCGCTGCAGCAGATAAAAAATATATGGAATAACTGCGTAGGGAAGGATATAGGAAGATTATTGTTACAGGGTGCCTTTCTTTCGGAAAGATTGTGAAGTCTGGTTTGGGAAAGGGTAATATTGATCAGATGAAAGCCTGGGGATTTTTGATTTGGAAATTACAGTAACAGAAAAATGAGTGGAAAAAGAGCAGCCAGGGAAGCTGCTCTTTCCTGTGGACTTCATTGCAGATGGCTCTGTTTCGGCACATAACGGATCAGAGCCAACATTCTGCTGTGGGATTTTGAGAATATGGTTTCGCAGTTGTTCATACATTGCGTTACCAGTCCGGAAAGCGTGAGTTCATTTTTTTGGGCCAGATCTTCCCAGGTCTTTTTTGTTCTCTGGTGACACGGATGTAAATTTGTTCTTTTTTGTTCATGTTTATTTTCTCCTTTATTAATTTGTTACATTTATGTGGGTAATGATATATATTTTTAAATTTTGATAAATGATGAAAATATATGAATAAATAAGATATATTTGAAGAAGAAAGAACCCAATGCAAAACAAGAGGTAAAAGATACAGATATAAGATATAGGATATATGAATATAGAACAATATAAATGGAAAGTAAATAATAATGAAAAGACAAGAATGTGTAATTGTATGGCATAGACAGCATTCCAGCAGGTAACCAGTCTTTTGTGCGTATCCTGGAACCCCGTATTTTGGGCTTCCGGGATTTTTTTAGTTGGAATTTGTACGCACAAAAGATTTGAAACGGTTATCATCAGTAACAATTAAATGTTGCTGCCAGATGTAAAAAATAATAAATGATTATAACAGTTGGAAGAAGATGCCAGAAAACAGTATTTGAATTACATATTATAGCTGTGATACACAGCCAGGCGGCATGGAATATCTTTTTTAAACAGGGTGGAATAGTGGAATTATGCTTAAATTCCAATTTCCAGATGGTGTACTGGACGTTCAGGGGGGGCAGAGGCGTCCAATTCTGTGGCAGGATATTTAGATTTTACAGAGGCAGGGACAATAGAACAAGAATAAAAGAAACTAACAGCGAAAACGGTAATGTAAATTTGTGATGAAATAGAAAATCTGCTCAGCTTTGTTTCAGGGCAGAACAGGGAGGAACTGAGACAGAAAATAGAAGAGTTGACAGACAGGGCGGCAATGGCAGCTTTTATGGAGGGCTACCAGTATGCAGTTGCAATCCTGCGGGACAGTATGCCGAATGCGAAATGACTGTTTAATTTTTCGAGGGAAGGGCAGAAAATTTTTTGGAAAAAGGAAGACATTAATATAGAAAGATTTCCAATATCTAAAAAACGGAGTTTAGCCCTTCCTGTCAATAATATCACAGATAATCTGCTGTATATGGGCCAGCTGTGTATCGCTTAATCCAGTGGTTTCAATATAATTCCTGTCGTCCAGTTCCAACAGATAATCTGTACTCACAGAAAAGAACTGTGAGATTTTAACCAGCATTTCAATGGAGGGGAGGATATTATTGTTCTCCCAGTTTGAAACGGTCTGCTTGGAAACGTTTAGTGCGCCTGCTAACTGTACCTGGTTTAAGTTATGGGCGGTTCTCAGGTTTCGTATGATTTCGCCGAGCATTATGGAGTTCTCCTTTCTGTAGGTTGATATTAAATTACGGAATACAAAATATATTTACAAAATACTAAAGTATTGGTAAAATGGACACATGGAAAGAAATACGAGAAGAAAATAAGAAAGGAAATAAGGTAGAAGAAAGAATATCAGTTCTTGAGAAAATTATTTACCAACAATTTTTAATCTGAATTGCACCATAAGTATATGGTCTGTCTCTATTGTGTGGATTTTGAATTTTTGTATGCATTTTACACAATAATTTTGAAAATATGAGTATAAGAGTAATGGAAAATATTTTATAGGCTTTTTAACTGAAAGGGGATTTTTTCTGTCAGACATAGAAAACAGATGAAGTAATCAGGAATCAGGATTAAACCGCTTTTGCGTTTTAATAAAAATACGGAAGAAAGGGGGAAACTTCATGAAAACATGGAAACTTGTATCAGGTATCTTATCCATTCTCTTTTTTATGCTTGTTGCGTTTCAGTCTTGCATGGTGGGTTTAGTAAACACTCTGGAAGAAAATGGGGAATTTGGCGGAAGCGCTGGAATCATAGTTGCAATTATGATGATAGCAGGTGGAATTGTTTCTATTGCGACCAGGAAAGGCTCAAATGGTGGGAACGTAGCGCTTATCGTTCTTTTTGGAATTGCCGCAGTTGTGGGATTTGCTTTGGCTGGAAGTTATGCAGATTTAAACATATGGGCTGTCTGGTGTCTTATCAATGCCATATTTGCGGTGATTGCCTTATTAGCTGGAAAGAAGAGTGCAGAATAACTAAAAAGGCTGCTGCAAAATAAGATAAATTCATAACATACAGCCGGGATTCATAAAATGCCCGGACTATTCCTGGTATGTGTTTGCTTTTTTGTGACAGTCCTATAATCTTGTTTTGATGCTTAAGGAAGCATAGTGGAAACTATATGCAGGAATTGGCTGGAGGAAAGGAAGATAACATTTCCCCCTGCTGTGGGGATGAAAAAGGGTTTTTAGAGATTAAATATGTCTTGAGATGAAAAATTAGGAGGGCAGATATGTTTTGTAGAAATTGTGGAAATGAGATAGAGGAAGAGTGGAAAGTATGTCCAAGGTGCGGAGCAGAGTTTAAACATGGAAAAGCTGAAGGTGTGAAGCAGAAAGATAATTATGGTTCAGATGAAATGGCTGTTGGCAGCAGGGATCGCAAAGAAGTGAAGGGAGAACTGTTGGGCAAGGCATTTTCAGGTGAAAGTGGTGGTGTAATATTGGCATATGGCGCCAATTCCATATCAAAGGATATGGTAAAAATATTGGAACCTGATGAAGAGGCAATATGTTTCTATCATGCAGAAAAGCTGTCCATTACAAGATGGCTGAAAGGCGCAAGAGCATTTAACACATACATTTTATGTACAAATCAGAGATTTATATATATAGAACATGCGAACGGGGTGCTTCAGCTGATTCCTTTTTTGACGAAGGCAACTTCAGTACCCTATAATGAAATCCTGGATGTCTCAGTGGGTAAAAGGATGGGAATTTTTTCAGGAAAAATAGAACTGTCAAATGCGAAGAAAAAAATGTGTTTTGCTGTTACAGACAGTAAATCGGCAGCAGAGTTGCAGGAATTTTTGGATGCAAAGCGCAGTGAAAGATAATTTGGCTGGCAGCTAACGTAAAGGGGATTTCAACATTTTGTTTATAACCAGATATTTGGAAAATATGGACTGGAGACAGAGGGTTTTGTGCGAATTGTGAGAAATTACGATTGTTTATTAAAGAAGGAGACGGTTGAAATGAAAGAAACAAAGACAGACAATGATATGGATGAATTAAAGGGACAGATGAATTTGATAAAAAGTTTAATTCAGGAGCACATGGTAAGGTCAATATTATGTGTTCCAGTCATCATCTGTATCGCTTACTTGCTGTATCAAATTTTTACATATAACTTTCACAATTTATTTCATGGTCAGGGCAGTCTGTTCGAGGTCGTACAAGATTTCCTTCCTGTGGTTGATGGCCTGATTTTTTGTGATGTAGCGTTATGGCTTTTATATGGGCCAAAAAACTATAAAGAGGTAAAAGAGAAAGTGACAGGAGAACATCAAAAGGGGTATGGGACACTCTTACATATGATTGAATTTATTGTGGCTGTAATACTTATTTTCACATACTGATGTGAAAAAGAAAATTTTAATTGCATGAAAACAGCAAACAAAATAATCAGATTGTAATACCATAGGCACACTGTAATATTAAATGCAATGTTAAGGCAAATAACATGATTGAGGAGGAAAAATATGTTTTGTCAAAAATGTGGAAAAGAATTAAAGGACGATTGGGAAAAGTGCCCATATTGTGGGCAGACAATAGGAAAAGATGATGTAAAAACGGGGGGAGAGAATAAAATGTCTGGCCAGGCGGAACCTGCCCGGTCAGAAAACGGGTTTTCTGAAAAAGAACCAAAGAAAACAGGCAGAATGAAAAATATATTGCTGGGGGTTGGTGCAGTCCTGGTAATTCTGGTGGTTTTGAGTATTATATTTTTATCAGGAAGTGAAGAAAATGGGTATAGTGGAAGTAGTGGAGATACACAGGAAGCACCGACAGAGATAAAAACACTTGAAGAGACGGGTGGGTTTACGCAGTGGCAGGAAGATGGATTCCCAGGAAAGGTGAGAGCAAATATAAGCATAGACTTCCCTTTATTGAACACAGACAAAAATAATTATGGAGTTTACATTGGAACAGGAGGGATTAACATAGGCATTATCATGCAGGAAGATGAAAAACCTGTCAAAGAATGGGACTGGTTGATGAATGCGGAGCCAGATGAAGATACACAGAAAGCATATTTTAATGGGGTCCTAAAATACCTGGGGCAGAAAGATGATGGTGAAATACCAGTGTTTTTGATTAGTGATATTGGAGAGGGAGACTACCTGGGAAATGGACAGGAAACAGAAAGTAATGTGGACATTGACCTGGAAGGTTTGATTGGGCAACCAGAAGAAGAGTTGAAAAATGCAGGTTTTACATATAATGAGAGTGGCATGGGATATGAACTTTTAGATGGAAAAGTAATAGCTGACTGTATGGATGGAAAAGTATCGGTGATTATACTTACAGGTTCTGGAGAGGAAATGCTAAATTTCCATGGAGTAAAAGTTGGAATGACTTTGGAAGAAGCAGATGTATTATTGGCGGACAAGTATAGTAAGGCAGGAGACTTAGAAGGAAAGACAGTGTATATTGATTTGGAAGCCGGAAATGGAATAGGCTTGGTAAGCGCTGATGGAAGCATTACAGAAATTGATGTTACACATTTTACAGAGGAAGAACTTCAGGAATATATGGCAGTGACACAAGAATATATCTTTCCAGATAGCAATAGCAGGTATCTTTCAGAAGAAGAAATAAGAAGCATAGAAGCAGATAGACTCTGGATAGCCAGAAATGAGATATTTGCAAGGCATGGCTATATCTTTGATAGCGAAGAATTGCAGCAATATTTTAACAATACGTCATGGTATGTTGGAACAGTTCCGGCTGAACAGTTCAATATGGATGAAATATTGAATGATTTTGAAAAGAAAAATGTGGAACTGATTGAAATGGCTGAGAATGAACGGAACGGAAGGAATGATAGTCAGGAAACCTTTGCAGGAAGGGTCGGGGCATATCTTACACCTTATGATGTAGATGGATTTACGCCAAGGATTGACATCCTGGAAATTGGAGAAGATACTTTAATATTTACATTGGGGGTTCTGGGGCATCCCACAAATATGCTGGAGGAATCAGCGCAAATTGTGGATGCTAATACTGCACAATTAGATTATTATGGATTTATAATCACCTTTACATGGACAGATGAGGGAAGTATACTTGTGACACATCAGGGTGAACTGACAGGAATGGATTCTGGCATTATTATGCCAGCGACAGATGGGCAGGAGTATATATGGGCAGAAGAATTTAACTAATAATATTGATCTGGAAAATATACATAACATGGATATTTATATGGAATTATGATAAATTGGAAAAAGTTGTCAGATTCTATTGTATATTATAATAATGAGTCAGCAGGCAGGAGGGACAAAACCTTCCTGCCATTTTTCTGCTTAAAGGAGAGATGCTGGATTAAAGACATAAAGAAATTAATTTTAAGGAAGGAGATGAAAGTAAATGCAGGGTTTGGAAATTACAATGATAATTATTGGCTGTGGAATTAAAATTCTGGAAATCATAGAAGGTGAATAAGTGAGAAAGGCAAAATAGTATAGCAAACAGAAAGAGATGGGAAAAATGAAAGAGCTTGAAATCGTATTGCTTATATTAAGCTGCGGCACACGTTTGTCGGAAGTCTTAGATGAGGGTTAAGAAAGGGTCGGGTTGCCAGAAAATCAGCAGGGAACTGGAAAAATTTAAAGAGGGATCCCTGTAGATGGGGAAGGAGGAAATCTTTTCCATTGCCTGTATGATATGCATTTATGACAGGGGGAGAACATGAAACAAAAATACCCGGAACCTGGAGAAGGAGTAAGAGGTTTAATATCAGGAAAGGCATATGCAGCGGGCACATGCCTTTTCGTTTTAATATTCTGTCACTCATAGTTTAAGCAGACGACAATAATCGCGTTCTGTCTCAATCACGCATTCAGTAATCAGCTTACAGAATGGCTCCATGTCATTTAACCGTCTGGAGGCAGAAAGAGCGTTGATATAGTCGTTCCGCCAGACAGGAGGGATGGATACTACGCCATAACCGGCATTGACCAGAATAAGGTTCATCAGGAGCCGTGCGGTTCTGCCGTTCCCGTCAATGAAAGGGTGTATATCCACTAACCGCCTGTGAGCCATAGCTGCAAGTTCAACAGGATGCAGGACAACTTTGGATGAATAAATCTGATCTGTAAGGTGCTTCATCAGTCGGGGCACTTCCTCAGGAGCGGGGGGAACATATTCGGTTCCGGAAATGTAAACCTGAATGGAACGGTATTGTCCGGCCTGATCAGCATCAACCTTCTGGTAAAAAAGGCGATGCAGCTTCCTGATGGTATCTTCTGTGATTTTCATATCCTGCTGACGTGCCAGTTCCAGCATGAAGTCGTAAGCGGAACCATGACCGACAGCTTCGTAGCAGTCCTTTAGTGGGCGACCTCCGACAGTGATACCATCTTCCAGGAGTATTTTTGTTTCGGATATAGTGAGGGTATTCCCTTCCAGGGCATTACTGCTGTAAGTAAAACCGACACGGAAATAATCATCCAGGGATTTCAGTTCTTCTTTTGCCAATGGCCTGGCAGAGGATATTTTTTGTTTATAGGAATCTGCTTTTTGCAGCAGTTCTTTCAGTGAAGACATAGTAACATTCCTTTCCGGATTATTTTTTTGATAATTCAGCGGCGGGTACCCCGCCGATATGGTTTCTTCATATCTTATTCGGTTAGTTTGTGGAAAGCGAAGATTCTTCGCTGCGTTCGCTAAAAGATCTGACTGGTTCGTTAGATTCAGAAAATGGTTTTGCCGGTTCAGCGTGTTCAGAAAAAGGTTTTGTTTCCGCCGTATTAATGTTGGGAACATGCTCCATGATATCGCCAGGCTGGCAATGAAAAGCCGTGCATATACGGTCTAAAACTTTGGGGGAGATTCCTTCGCCTTTTCCCATTGCCGCTATAGTTGTCGGTGAAGCCTTGATTAATATGCGGAAATTTTCTTTGGTCATTTTCCTGTCTATTAGTAATTTCCATAGTTTGTCATAAGAAAAAGCCATTTGTTCACTTCCTTTCTGTAAAAATATTATAGCGAATATTTCTATATAATGCAATAATAAATCTACATAAAAGTGTAGAAATTCTCTGAAAAAAGTATTGGCATATTCATACAAAAATGTAGAATAAATATATAAAGATAAAGAAATGACAGAAAAAATGAAGAAAAGAACCTGTCATGCTAAAGCGTTGAAGAAAAGATGATTTTTATTGTCACAGGTAAGATTTGCCGATATAATAAAAACAGAAATATTTACAGAAAGGAGCAGGAATGCAAAGTGGATGTGCTGCCCTCGGAAGGGTATCTGACAGAAAGTGAAAGTCCAGATGGAAACAGGGAAATATTACTCCGACGGTTAAATATCGCAATATCTTACTTGCCCAAACCCCCATCTGCTACGTTGTCATCAATCGCTGTAGCCCTCGCTACAGCTCAATCTTCCGCCTTGCATATGAAAATTTGTTCTGCGTAATCTACTGTGATATTTAACCACCGGAGTAATAGAAGAACAGATTTCGGATTTTCTGATGAAAATCGGAAGTGAAATTTATCTGTTGGAATGCCAGAGCTATGATGATGGTTCCATGGCAATCAGAATTGCCGAATATGCATTTATAGTTGCAAGGCAGTTTGCCATATGGGATATTGGCCATGCTGTTATTCCCATGCCGCGGTTTTCCGTTATTTATGTAAAAAGGACAGATAAAACACCAAAATCAACCACCATTACCTTTACATTTCCCGACGGGCAGCGTGTGGATTATAAATCAGAGAATGTAATTTTGGCGGAATTTACAAAAGAATATATTGTGGAAAAACGTCTGTTTCCGTATATTCCTTTTTATGTTGCAAGATATGAGAAGGAAATTGCATATGGGGAAAGGATAGAAGAAGCTGTCAGGGATTTGAAATATTTCAGGAATGAAATGCTCCGGCTGCATAAAGACGGGGAACTGTCAGATGATGAAATCATAGACCTGATGGGATTTGTGAATATTATTATTACACATATTACAAATGGAAATGAAAATGAAAATGAGGAAAGGCTGGTGAATATTATGGGAGGAACTGTAATTGAGACAGAATCAGAGAAATTAATACAGCGTGGAGTAAAACAGGGGATGCAGCAGGGAATGCAGCAGCGCAAAGTGCAGATGATCATTGAGCTGGGAAAGGAAGAAGGACTGGAAGATACAGTTATTTTAGCCAGACTGCAGGAAAAAGCGGGTGTGACTTTGGAGCAGGCCATGTCCTGTCTGCGTAAATACGGGAAACAGGCCTAAAGGATGGAAAGATAGAATGGTCATTTTATTCCCGCGAGCAATGAGCCAGGCAGCCGCGCTTGTGCGGATATTTGGCGGATGCCGCGAGGGTCAGATACCCTGCCCCCTGGGGCGGAAAGAACAAGCCAGGTCATGCCCCGTAGCTTGCTGCAGGGTATTTGACTTACAGCAGGAAATGAAAAGAAATGTGCTGCAGATACACAGCAGATTGCAGAAATTAAAAAAAGAGGAGTGGAATCCATGTCAGAGTTACAACAGAAAGCGGTGCAGTTAATCAGCGGGTTGTCAGATGATAATATAAGTTTCCTGATAGAAGTAATTCAAAGGTTAATGCCACAGGAAGCAGACACAGCGGCTCTCTGTCCGGAACAGGAGAGTACGGCAATACAGGCTTTTCAAAGGCTGGATGCAGCAAGGCCGGAGGTGAAGCGGTATTTACCAGATGATTTTGACCCGGAAAAAGAATTGGAGGAGGCAAGGGCTGAAAGATATGGCAGTTTTGATTGACACAAATGTGATCATTGATTTTCTTACCACAAGGGAGCCATTTTTTGAAGCGTCTGAAAAAGTGCTTACAAAATGTTCGGAAGGGGAAGTGGAGGGGTACCTTGCATTTCATTCAGTTCCAAATTTGTGGTATATACTGAGAAAAGCGCCGGAAGAGGAACGAAGAAAGTGGCTTTTGGATTTATGTAGCTTTTTGAAAGTGGCGGGTGCGAATCATGAAGAAGTGTTAAAGGCAGTCAGGATGACAGAATTTAAAGATTTTGAGGATTGTCTGCAGGACAGGTGCGCAAAAAGCATAGGCGCAGAATATATTATTACGCGAAACGCTGCAGATTTCAATGGGTCAGAAGTTCCGGCAATATCGCCTGAGGAATTCCTGGCTGTGATTTCGGGAAAAACACAGCGGTGAAACCCCGGCCTGGAGCAGGCCATGTCCTGTCTGCGTAAATACGGGAAACAGGCCTAAAGGATGGAGAGATAGAATGGTCATTTTTATTTACAGCAGGAAATCCAAATGGACCGGCCGGGGAGAAAGTGTGGAAAACCAGCTTGCCATGTGCCGGGATTACATACAGTATAACATTGAAGGAGCCGGGGAAGCCGAAATCGTAACATACGAAGATGAAGGCTACTCCGGCAAAAATACCAACCGTCCCCAATTTCAGAAAATGATGCAGGAAATCAAAAAAGGAAACTGCAATTATCTGGTGTGCTACAAATTGGATCGGCTGGGCCGAAACATTGCAGACCTGGCCAGTCTGGTGGAAACCCTGAACAAGCTGGATGTTTCTTTTATCAGTATTAAGGAACGGTTTGACACTTCCACTCCCATTGGAAAAGCCATGCTTTATTTTGCAGGAGTTCTCGCCCAGATGGAGCGGGAGCAGATTGCAGAGCGGGTGCGGGACAATATGGTAATGCTTGCAAGAAAGGGCAGGTGGCTGGGAGGAAATACGCCCCTTGGGTTTGCGGCAGAAGCGGAAGAAAAAGTATCTGTCAACGGAAAAAACAAAAAATCTTTCCGTCTGACGGTAGATGAACAGGAAATGCAGACCGTCCGGTTTATTTTTCAGGAATATCTTAAAAATCAGTCCTTAATGGGAATTGTCAAATATTTTCTGAGCCGCGGCATACAGACAAAGCGGGGCAATGAATATACCACAACTGCTATCCGGGACATTCTGACAAATCCCGTATACTGTACAGCAGACAGGGAAGCTTATGATTATTTCTGGAATCTGGGCTGCCAGGTATGTATGGGACAGGAAGAGGCAGATGGAACATACGGACTGATTGCCTATGCGAAAACTTCTTCCACCCAGTATAAGAATAAAAATAATTCACCGGAAAAATGGATTGTAGCGAAAGGAAGGCATCCAGGAATTATATCCGGGCAGGACTTTTCCAAAATCCAGAATCTTCTGGCAAAAAACAGTTCCAGGGGAGAAGGATGGCACAAGCCTCAGAATCCCGTAGCTTTGCTTTCAGGAATTTTGCATTGTTCCTGCGGACACCTGATGCGCCCGAAATATTATTCAGCCAAACAGGTAACAGAAGCGGGGGAACGGAAATTTTCCTATCTCTGCCCGTATAAAGACATGACCCACGGGGAGAAATGCTCCGTACCAAATGTGCAGGGAAATACACTGGATGAACTGGTGTGCAGGGAAGTGCTGCGGTATACAGAGGAAAATTCCGACATCCATCGTATGCTTAAGGAAGCTATGGAAAGAATGGATGACACAAAAGAAGAGACAGTCACTGGGGCAGACCTGCTGGAGCAGGAAATACAGAAACGGAAAAAAGAAATACAGAACCTTATTTCTGTCCTGGCAAAATCCGGCGGTGAGGAAAATTTTATTCAGCAGATAGAAAAGGAAATCCGAAAGCTGAATGAAGAATGTACATCCTTGGAAAGAGAACGCGCAGAATCAGGGGAAGAGGGGAAAAATATTCAGGGGGACAGACAGCAGATGGAGGTTCTCTTAGAACAGCTTTCCGGCTTCCGCAGACTTTTTGACACCTTAACCGTACCGGAAAAGCGGGAATATCTGCGGATGATTCTGGATAAAGTTGTCTGGGACGGAGAAGAAGCCCATATTTTTATCTATGGCAGCCATTGATGAAGCAGGAATCAGCAGATATCAGTGGCTGCCGCGTAATTTGTTTCCCCTGCAGAACCATCCCATTGCCGCACCCGCTGGGCCCCACAACCGCCAGGAAATCCCCTTTATGAACCGTAAAATTTATATTGGATAAAGCAGGCGTTTCCCCCTGCATGGTATGATAGGAATAACCCACATGGCTGATTTCCATTAATTTTTCCATAAAGTTCTCCTTATTGTTACTTATTGATATTGTATGATTTGGATGTGAAAAGGGTGCTTTTGGCGTATCAGTTCCGGTTTGGAAAGTGACAGATTTTCGACAGTTGCCAAAAAGTGATGTGTGCTTTTCTGACATCTGTATTCCACAGAAAACTGCGGCAATAATTATAAAGAAATTATAAAATCGAAGAAATACTATTGACAATAAAAAACGTTAGTGCTATTTTAAGTACATGGATGTTAGCACTCCAATAAGCTGAGTGCTAACAAAATGAAAAAGAAACTGCCCGGCATAAGAAGAACAGGGGCGCAGGAGGCCAGGAATGCAGGAACTGGATGAAAGAAAAAGAAAAATTTTAAATGCAATCATCCGGAATTATCTGGATACCGGGGAACCCGTAGGTTCCAGAACCATTTCAAAATATTCGGATTTGAATCTGAGTTCCGCCACCATCCGCAATGAGATGTCGGATCTGGAAGAGCTGGGATATATTTTACAGCCCCATACTTCCGCAGGCAGGATTCCTTCTGACCAGGGCTACCGGTTTTATGTAGACAATCTGATGAAGGAAAAAGATCAGGAAGTCACTGAGATGAAGGAGTTCATGATTGAGCATACGGAGCGTATGGAACAGGTATTGCAGCAGATGGCGAAAATGCTTGCAGCAAATACCAATTACACTGCCATGATTACTTCTCCTTCCTATCATAAGAATAAAGTAAAATTCCTGCAGCTGTCTCAGGTAGACGAAGAGCAGCTTCTGGCGGTGATTGTGATGGAAGGCAATCTGGTGAAGAATAAGATGATTTCCACAGGGGAAGCCTTAGATAATGAAACATTACTGAAGCTGAACATTCTGCTGAATACCAGTTTAAACGGACTTTCAGCGGAAGAAATCAACCTGGGAACCATTGCAAAGCTCAAAGAGCAGGCAGGCATTCACAGCAATATTGTCAGCGACGTGTTAGACGCACTGGCGGGAGCTATTCAGGAAGATGAGGAGCTGGAGGTTTATACCAGCGGGACTACTAATATTTTAAAATATCCCGAACTGAGTGATTCCGGGAAAGCCAGAGAACTGCTGGATGCCTTTGAAGAGAAGAAACAGTTGATCAGCCTGGTAAATGAGAGCCTGTCCTCTCAGGAAGAAACGGGGATTCAGGTGTATATTGGTGCAGAATCTCCCATCCAGAACATGAAAGACTGCAGCGTGGTAACTGCAACGTATCAGTTAGGAGAAGGGATGACAGGTACCATTGGGATTATCGGTCCCAAGCGTATGGATTATGAAAATGTTATGGATAATCTGAAAACATTAAAAAATCAGCTTGATACCGTATTCCGAAAATCCAGGAAGACATAGATACACATACCATATTGGAAAATGCTGAAAAACAGAAAGGTGAACAGATATGGCAGAACAGAAAGAAATGGAAGCAATGGAAAGCCAGGAAACAGAACATATGGAACCGGAAGAGGCGAAAACCGCTCCTGAAAATCCGGAGGAATGTGAAGAAGACATTTTATCAGAAGAGGAAGAGACAGAAGAAACAGCTGAGACAGTTTCTCAGGAAGAATCCGAAGAAGAATCTCTTTCCGAAGAAGAACAGGAAGAAGAAAAAAAAGGTTTTTTCAGAAAAAAGGAAAAGAAGAATAAACAGGAAGAAAAAATTGCCGAGCTCACTGACCGGGTGCAGCGGCAGATGGCAGAATTTGACAATTTCCGTAAACGGACCGAGAAGGAAAAGACCCAGATGTTTGAAGTAGGGGCGAAAAGTGTCATTGAGAAAATCCTTCCGGTGGTGGACAATTTTGAACGAGGATTATCCGCTGTTCCCGAAGAATCAAAGGATGACCCCTTTGTACAGGGAATGGATAAAATATATAAGCAGTTAATGACAGAACTGGAAAGCCTGGAAGTAAAACCCATAGAAGCGGTGGGGGCAGAGTTCAACCCGGAATTTCACAATGCGGTAATGCAGGTGGAAAGCGAGGAATACGAGTCCGGGTTTGTGGCCCAGGAGCTGCAGAAAGGGTATATGTACCGGGAAAGCGTGGTAAGACACAGCATGGTAGCTGTGGTGCAGTAAAATAATGTAATTCAGATAATCATATTTTATGAGGAGGTCTCTGTTATGAGCAAAATTATTGGTATCGATCTGGGAACAACAAACAGCTGTGTGGCAGTTATGGAAGGTGGTAAACCTGTGGTTATCGCCAATACAGAGGGAGCAAGGACAACACCGTCCGTTGTGGCGTTTACCAAGACAGGAGAAAGACTGGTTGGAGAGCCGGCAAAACGTCAGGCAGTTACCAACGCGGAGAAAACAATTTCTTCCATTAAGAGAGAAATGGGTACTGACCACAAACGTGCCATTGACGACAAGAATTTTTCACCTCAGGAAATTTCTGCCATGATTCTTCAGAAATTAAAGGCAGACGCAGAAAACTACCTGGGTGAAAAAGTAACCGACGCGGTTATTACCGTTCCGGCATATTTCAATGATGCACAGCGTCAGGCAACCAAAGATGCAGGAAAAATTGCAGGTATGGACGTAAAACGTATTATCAATGAGCCTACTGCAGCAGCTCTTGCCTATGGTCTTGACAACGAAAAAGAACAGAAAATCATGGTTTACGATTTGGGCGGCGGTACTTTTGACGTTTCCATTATTGAAATTGGAGAAGGCGTGATTGAAGTGCTGTCAACTTCCGGCGATAACCGTCTGGGCGGCGACGATTTCGATCAGAAAATTACAGATTATATGCTGGCAGAATTTAAGAAAACAGAAGGCATTGACCTTTCCGGCGATAAAATGGCACTGCAGAGACTGAAAGAAGCGGCAGAAAAGGCAAAGAAAGAACTTTCTTCCGCAACTACCACCAACATCAATCTGCCTTTCATTACCGCGACTGCAGAAGGCCCGAAACATTTTGACATGAATCTGACCAGAGCAAAATTCGATGAACTGACCCATGACCTGGTAGAGCGGACTGCAGTTCCGGTACAGAATGCATTGAAGGATGCGGGACTTACAGCCTCTGAACTGGGCCAGGTATTGCTGGTAGGCGGTTCCACACGAATCCCGGCAGTACAGGACAAAGTAAAACAGCTGACAGGCAAGGAGCCCGGAAAATCTCTGAATCCCGACGAGTGTGTTGCTCTGGGAGCATCCATTCAGGGAGGTAAACTGGCAGGAGATGCAGGCGCAGGCGAAATCCTTCTTCTGGACGTAACTCCCCTTTCCCTGTCTATTGAGACCATGGGCGGCGTTGCTACCAGACTGATTGAGCGCAATACGACAATTCCTACCAAAAAGAGCCAGATTTTCTCCACTGCGGCAGATAACCAGACTGCAGTTGATATCAACGTGGTACAGGGAGAACGCCAGTTTGTAAGAGATAACAAATCTCTGGGCCAGTTCCGTCTGGATGGAATTCCGCCGGCAAGACGCGGTGTTCCTCAGATTGAAGTTACCTTTGACATTGACGCCAATGGTATCGTAAACGTTTCTGCAAAAGATCTGGGAACCGGAAAAGAACAGCATATTACCATTACTGCAGGTTCTAACATGTCAGATGCGGATATTGAAAAAGCAGTGAAAGAAGCAGCAGAATTTGAAGCTCAGGATAAGAAGCGCAAAGAAGCCATTGACACCAGAAATGATGCGGATTCCTTCGTATTCCAGACGGAAAATGCATTGAAAGAGGTTGGAGACAACATTGACGGAGCCGATAAAGCGGCAGTGGAAGCAGATCTGAATGCGCTGAAAGCAATGGTGGAAGCACATCCCAATGCAGAGGATATGACAGACGATCAGGTTGGCGAGATGAAAGCAGCCAAAGAAAAACTTATGGAAAGTGCACAGAAAGTATTTGCAAAGATGTATGAGAATGCACAGGCAGCCCAGGGAGCAGCAGGTCCGGCTCCGGATATGGGAAATGCATCTTACAGCAGTGCAGACGACGATGTGGTAGACGCAGATTATAAGGAAGTATAATCATGGCAGAACAGAAAAGAGATTACTATGAAGTCCTTGGAGTAGATAAAAATGCGGACGATGGCACCATCAAGAAAGCATATCGTCAGCTTGCCAAAAAGTATCACCCGGATATGAATCCGGGTGATACTGAGGCCGAGAAAAAATTTAAAGAGGCTTCCGAGGCCTATGCAGTCTTAAGCGACCCGGACAAAAAACGTCAGTATGACCAGTTCGGACACGCAGCCTTTGACGGCGGCATGGGCGGCGGAGGCGGCTTTGATTTCTCCGGTATGGATATGGGCGACATTTTCGGCGATATTTTCGGTGATTTATTCGGCGGAAGTTCCAGACGCCGTTCCGCCAGCAACGGCCCCATGAAAGGCACAAATTTAAGGGCGGCTGTTCGGATTACCTTTGAAGAGGCAGCTTTTGGATGTGAAAAAGAAATTGAAATTACATTAAAAGACGAATGTACCACCTGCCATACCACAGGGGCGAAGCCGGGTACCCAGCCGGAGACCTGCAGCAAGTGCGGTGGCAAAGGAAAAGTAGTCTATACCCAGCAGTCTTTTCTTGGCATGGTTCAGAATGTGCAGACCTGTCCGGACTGTCACGGAACCGGAAAAATCATCAAAGAAAAATGTCCGGACTGCCGGGGGACCGGATATATTGCAAAACGCCGGAAAATCAAAGTTTCCATTCCGGCAGGAATTGACAATGGCCAGAGTGTCCGTATTCGGGAAAAAGGAGAACCGGGCACTAACGGAGGGCCCAGAGGCGATTTGCTGGTAGAAGTAAATGTAAGCCGCCATCCTATTTTCCAGCGCCAGGATATGAACATATATTCTACAGCGCCTGTTTCTTTTGCACAGGCAGCATTGGGCGGCGAAGTGCGTGTCAGCACCATTGACGGAGATATTCTCTATGATGTGAAGCCGGGAACCCAGACAGATACCAGAATCCGCCTGAAAGGAAAGGGGATTCCATCCCTGCGTAATTCTTCCGTCCGGGGAGACCACTATGTAACTCTGGTAGTTCAGGTACCTACAGGCTTAAACGATGAAGCAAAAGAGGCATTGCGCAGATTTGACGAAGTCAGCGGCCAGTCCCTGAAAAAGCAGGATGGAGCTGCTTCTGCAGAAAAGCATGGTAAAAAGAAGGGATTTATGGGAAAAATAAAAGAATCCTTGGAAGATATGTGAGCACATATGTTTGATTTCACAGGAAATACTGTAATATTTCACAGTATTTCCTGCAGGAAATCAATTATCGCACCGGGCGAATCATGTTACATGGTGGACAGACTTCCGCCTCTGTGAAATGGCAGTCGTCGTTTTAATCACAGTGATATGGGCCACAGATTCTGGAATCGGCAGAATCATGTCGGCGTTCCGAAGATTTCCCCTGAAAATCAGGGGAATCATTGTTCTGAAGATAAATCAGTTCGTCCAGTTCCCCATTGTCAAAAAACAGGATTTCTTCGGTCTTTTCCTGATCCCGTACCGGCAGGAAAGTAGTAAGTTTCGTCCGGCGGTGTCCACAGCCGGGACACCGGTAGACATGAAGGCCGCAGGCATAAACGCCGGCGGGTATCTGAGCCTTTTTTTCCACCGGAATCAGGTGATTCCGGTAGTAATCAGGATTTTCATGGGACGTATAGTGGTCCACCGTCATATCCGGCAGGGCATAAAGCTGTTTGTGCAGAACGTCCATTTCACTCTGACAGAGATTACACCAGTCATCATGAAAAATGGAGCGCATTTTCCGAAAAATTCCCATATTACGCAGACCTCTCTTTTGCTTCTGTCAGTACGTTTGCCATCATATCGGCTTTTGAAATTCCGGTAAGAATGTACTCACTGTCCATACGCCAGCGTTTGTTGGAAGTAAAGGTATTGACACGGATTCGGATGTTGTCTACCGTAAACAGGAAGCTGACCCGGCTGCTGCCGGTCATAAAGCCGGCGCCGGATTTTCCGTCGTCTGTCCAGATTTTGGTAATCCGGCTGGCAGGGAGAATATAATTCTGAAATGGGTTCCAGAAAAAAATCAGGGCCAGCTTCCCGTGTTCAATATCCACAATTACTGTGCAGATATCACTGTCAAAAGTGTGATTGGGCCGGAATCCGCTGTGCTCAAGTTCCTTCATCAGTTTCTTTCGTTTTCCTTTAAAAATCAGTTTTCCGCCGAAAATCCACCACAGAAGGGACAGGGCGGATGGAACCATAAACAGGATAACCGCGCCTGTACCTCCGTCATGGAAGAAAGTATAGCCCAGCCAGAAACACAGGGCTGTTACCAGGGCAGGTATAAATATGTAAGACAGAAGATAAGGTACGTTAATTTTTTTTACAGGTTCATTGTTCATAATTATGTCTCCTTTTCTTTTGACAATATTTCATTCCGGCAGGATTCCTCACACAGAAAATTGCCTGTAACAGTGTTACAGAGAATGCCTGTGTATTTTTACTCCCATTCAGAAGTCTGCTTTTTTCGTCTGGTAAAAAATGCCGGAAATATTCCAAGTCTGGAACCCAGAGCATGAAACAGAGGAAAAAAGATGATGACAGTCAGCACCCGTGCCAGCATTACAGCAGGTTCCGTGTAATCATCACGGCTGACTTTTCCGCCACTGCCCATCATATCAATGTAAAAATCTCTGCGGCTTAAGGGCTCACTGTACTCAATCTGACTGATAAAATTTTCATTGGAAGTCAGATCTTCCCATACTGTTTTTCCTACGGGAAGGGTGGCTTCTCCGGAATAATACTCTCCCTCTGTCTGAACATTCTCCATATTGATGGCCGCAGCCACCCGTTCTCCGGAAGGAAGAGTCAGGGCATGCAGATACTGATTTCCGTAATATCCGGCGCCCCGGTTGCGATATTCAATACCTGGAGAAACTACCGTAAAAGTGTCGTGGGTTTCCAGATCTTCAATGGTCTGCGCACGAAAAACATCAGCTCCTGCCATACCGCCGATTTCTCCTTCCGCCACCGTATGTTCTTCCACATAATTCTCATAATTACGGGAGAGAAAACGTTCGGTGAGACTGGCGGGAAGAATACTGACAAACAGAGCCAGGAGCAGGCACAGCCAGATGTCAAAGCGCAGATGATGATAGCGCATGTAAAATCACCTCCGCAACTATGATAGCATATTGTTCTGTTTCAGTCTACCATGGATCCGGTTCCGGGCGGAATGTCTGTTGACAGAAAACAAAAGTATGATTAGAATAAGGAGTAAAGCAGATATTACGGTTTATATTGATTAGAAACAGGCGAGGAATGAAAATTATGAGTAAAATTATTTTAACAGGCGACAGACCCACCGGAAAACTCCATGTAGGCCATTACGTGGGCTCTCTGCGGCGCAGAGTGGAATTACAGAATTCCGGGGAATACGATAAGGTGTTTATTATGATTGCAGATGCCCAGGCACTGACGGACAATGCGGAACACCCGGAAAAAGTACGTCAGAACGTGGTGGAAGTGGCGCTGGATTATATGGCCTGCGGACTGGACCCGGAGAAATCCACACTGTTTATCCAGTCTCAGATTCCACAGTTGTGTGAATTGTCCTTTTATTATATGAATCTGGTTACCGTGTCCAGATTACAGCGGAATCCCACGGTAAAAGCCGAGATTCAGATGCGTAATTTTGAAGCCAGTATTCCCGTTGGGTTTTTCACATATCCCATCAGCCAGGCAGCAGATATTACCGCATTTCAGGCAACCACAGTTCCCGTGGGGGAAGACCAGCTTCCCATGATTGAGCAGACCAGGGAAATCGTGCACAAATTTAACACGGTATACGGAGAAACTCTGGTGGAGCCAAAGGTACTGCTGCCGGAAAACCAGGCATGTATGCGGCTTCCCGGTACGGACGGAAAGGCCAAAATGAGCAAATCTCTGGGGAACTGTATCTACCTGTCGGAAGAGCCGGATGAAATCAGGAAAAAGGTCATGAGCATGTTCACAGACCCCAACCATCTGCGGGTGGAAGACCCAGGCTCTCTGGAAGGAAATACCATATTCACTTACCTGGACGCTTTCTGCCAGAACGAACATTTTGAGCGGTATCTGCCGGATTATGGAAATCTGGAGGAACTGAAAGCCCATTATCAGCGGGGCGGCCTTGGGGATGTGAAGGTGAAGAAATTCCTGAATAACGTATTGCAGGAAGTGTTAGAGCCAGTCCGTAACCGCAGAAAAGAACTGCAGAAAGATATTCCGTATATTTATGAGGTACTGAAAAAAGGAAGCGAAGAAGCAGAAAAAGCAGCAGCTGAAACACTGGATAAAGTCCGTTCTGCCATGAAAATCAATTATTTTGCAGACCCGGAGTTAATCCGGGAGCAGGCGGAGAAATTCAGATAACAGAGGATGAAAAGACACAGGATCTGTGAAAACAGCCGAACAGGACTCTGAAATAAAAGAGTCTATGTCCGGCTGTTTTTTCATATAATGAAAAGAAAATACAACCTACAGGAATGAACAGATATGAAAAAAAGGAAAAAGATACAAAAATATATGGCCGGGACACTGTTATGTTTCTGTTTCCTGACACAGATTATTGAAAGGGGAAAAACAGGAGAAATCCCTCTTGTATCTGCCGAAGAACAGCAGCAGGAAACACAGTCACAGCAGGACACAGCTGTTTCCGGTCAGCCGGAATTCAGTCTCTATGCAAAATCAGCGGTGCTGATGGACGCAGAAAGCGGCCGGGTACTCTATGAGAAAAATGGATACGAGCATATGCCGAATGCCAGCACCACTAAAATTATGACCTGTATTCTGGCGCTGGAGGAAGGAAATCCGGAGAGTGAGGTGAAGGTCAGCAGCTATGCGGCCTCCATGCCGCAGGTGCGTCTTGGTATGAGTAAAGACGACAGTTTCCGACTGAAAGACCTGCTCTATTCCCTGATGCTGGAATCCCACAACGATTCAGCAGTGGCCATTGCGGAGCATATCGGGGGCTCTGTGGAAGGATTTGCCGCGAAAATGAATCAGAAAGCCAGTGAACTGGGCTGTAAAGATACTTATTTTATTACGCCCAACGGTCTGGACGCCAGCGATGGAACGGGAGTTCACGGAACTACAGCGGAAGATCTGGCCACAATTATGAGTTACTGTATCCGGAACAAAGAATTTCTGGAAATTACCCGTACGCCTTCGTATCAGTTTACAAATCTGGCGGGAACAAAGCATTATAACTGCAATAACCACAATGCATTTCTGCAGATGATGGAGGGAGCCCTGTCCGGCAAAACGGGATTTACCGGAAATGCGGGCTACTGCTATGTGGGAGCGCTGCAGAGAGAAGATAGAACTTTTATCGTGGCTCTTCTGGCCTGCGGATGGCCCAACAACAAAACCTGGAAATGGGCCGATACAGGAGCGCTGATGAATTACGGACTGGAAAATTACCACTGTGAGGATGTTTATGAGTACGACAGGGAATTTCCGAATGTAACAGTGGAGGAGGCGGTGCCGGAAAACGGAAGGCTTTATCAGGAAGTCTCCATTCCCCTGCTTGTAAAAGAGGAAAAAATACGGGTACTGAAACGGACGGATGAAGAGGTGCGGACTATCTATGAGATTCCGGAGCAGGTTAAGGCCCCGGTAAAAGAAGGCCAGCAGCTTGGAAAGGTTACATATTACCTGGGAGAGCGTCAGATTGGGGAAGTCCCCGTTTATGCTGCAAAAGCCGCCGAAAAGCTGCAGCCTTCCTGGTATAAGGAGTATCTTCTGAAATTGTTTTTTATGGAAAAAGAATTATATTTTGAGACAGAGCAGGCAGGATGACAAAAATCATGACCGGAATTTCCAGATTAGTGAAGTATTTAACAAATTTCCTGAAATATCTATTGAAAATTTTCGTCAAAAGAGATACAATTACAATCGGAAGAAAATTTTGTAAAATTATTAAAATACATTATGGAGGTTTAAGTAATGAGTAATTCTACCAACTCAGCAAGACAGAGAATTTCCGGTCTTCTTGACGAGCAAAGTTTTATGGAAATCGGAGCTCTGGTAACTGCAAGAAACACAGATTTTGACTTAAGTCAGTCTGATACTCCATCCGATGGAGTCATCACCGGATACGGCCTGATTGACGGCAATCTGGTGTATGTGTACAGTCAGGATGCTTCCGTGCTGAACGGAACCATCGGAGAAATGCACAGCAGAAAAATTACTGCAATTTACAAAATGGCAGTAAAAATGGGGGCGCCTGTGATCGGCCTGATTGACTGCGGTGGAATGCGTCTGCAGGAATCCGTGGATGCACTGAACGGATTTGGAGAAATTTATGCTGCACAGGCAGCTGCAAGCGGAGTAGTACCTCAGATTTGTGCAGTATTCGGAAACTGCGGCGGCGGACTTTCCGTTGTACCCGCACTGAGTGATTTTGCTTTTGTGGAAAAGGAAAAGGGAAGAATGTTTGTGAATTCTCCCAATGCAATCAAAGGAAACCATGTTTCAAAATGCGATACGGCAGACGCTGCATATCAGGAGAGCAACAACGGATGCATTGACGGTGTTGGAACAACAGAAGAGATTCTGGCAGCAATCCGTGAACTGGTATGCATTCTGCCCGGCAGCAACGCAGAAGGCGGAAGGGAAGAGGAATGCGGAGATGACCTGAACCGGGTATGTGCAAATCTTTCCGGCTGCCAGGAAGACACCAGACTGGCGCTGACCCACATTGCAGACGACAATCTGTTTGTGGAAACCAGAAAGAATTATGCACGGAACATGGTGACCGGTTTTATCCGGTTAAACGGCAGATCCATCGGTGCAGTAGCCAATGCCTCTGCAGTTTATGATGAAAATGGTGAGAAAACAGAAAGTTTTGACAAAGTGCTGACAGCAAGAGGCTGCAATAAGGCGGCAGAGTTTATCAGCTTCTGCGACGCTTTTGATATTCCGGTGCTTTCCCTGACCAATGTGGAAGGATTTGCGGCAACAGAATGTTCCGAGCGGAATCTGGCCAAAGCAATGGCAAGGATGACGGCAGCATTTGCAGGCGCAACAGTACCGAAGGTAAATATTATTGTGGGAACTGCTTACGGCAGCGCTTATGTGATGATGAACAGCAAATCCATCGGCGCAGACCTTGTGTACGCATGGGAAGGAAGCAAAGTCGGCATGATGGACGCAGGACAGGCTGCAAAGATCATGTATGACGGGGCAGCTGCAGATGTAATCGCAGAGAAAGCGAAAGCCTATGAGAAACTCCAGTCTTCCGTGGAGACAGCGGCAGGCCGGGGACAGGTTGACCTGATTATTGCACCGGATGACACCAGAAAATATGCGGTGGCGGCATTCGAAATGCTTTATACAAAAGGAACAGGTGAACCGGTTAGAAAACATGTAGCAAAGTAGAAAGGTGAAGTTTATGAAAAAGAAAATATTGCTGATTCTGAGTATGTGCCTGATCATGCTCGGCCTGACAGCATGTGGAGAAGACCCGACAAAGGTTGATTACAATGGTTTCACCTATGATCAGTTGAAAGGTTCATGTGAGAACACCGTGGAAATTCTGCAGTCCATGTCAGAGTCCGAGAAAGCGGCCTGTCTCGCATCCAATGATGAGAAAATGGTGAACCTGATTAACCGATGGGAGGAAGCGCAGGAAGGCGTGGGAGCATATGTAGAACTGGGCGAATTTACGATTACAAAGTCCGGTAAAACCCTGACCTGTGAACAGGAAATTATTTATGAAAACCGTCCGGTTATTCTGACTTATGTTTACAAGGCCCATAACATGGAACTGGAAGATATTACCGTAGACCAGGTACAGACCCTTGGTGAAAAAATGACCAATGCGGCTTTAAATACCCTGATGGGAATGGGCGTGGTATTTGCGGTACTGATTCTGATTTCTCTGATTATCAGCTGCTTTAAATTCCTCTCTTATTTTGAGAAAGGAAAAGAAAGTAAGGCAGTACCTGCGGCAAAAGAACCTGTGGCTCCGGTTCCTCCCTCTGTGGAAGAAGTGCTGGACGCACAGGATGATTTGGAACTGGCAGCAGTAATCGCAGCGGCGATTGCAGCATCTACCGGAACTTCTACAGACGATTTTGTAGTACGTTCCATCAAAAGAAGATTTTAATTGTAAATTCAGGAGGAAACGAAAATGAAAAGTTATACAATTACTGTTAATGGAAACGTTTATGATGTTACTGTAGAAGAAAACGGCGCAGGTGCGGCAGCACCGGCAGCACCGAGAAGAGCAGCGGCTCCCGCAGCAGCGCCGGCAGCACCGGCAGCAGCTCCCGCGCCGGCAGCAGGCGGAGCAGGAAATGTGAAGATTGAAGCAGGAGCAGCAGGTAAAGTATTCAGTATCGACAGCAAACCAGGAGCTGCTGTAAAACGCGGCGATACCATTCTGGTACTGGAAGTTATGAAAATGGAAACACCTGTCGTTGCACCGGAAGACGGAACTGTGGCAAGCATTGACGTAACCGTTGGACAGGCGGTAGAAGCAGGTGCATTGCTGGCAACTTTAAACAATTAATTATTGGAGGTAAAATATGAGTTACGTAGGAGAAACTTTATCCAACCTCCTGCACCAGACAGCATTCTTCAACCTGACCTGGGGAAACTATGTCATGATTCTGGTAGCGTTTGTGTTTCTTTTCTTTGCAATTAAGAAAGGATTTGAGCCTTTGCTGCTGGTTCCGATTGCGTTTGGTATGTTGCTGGTAAATATTTATCCGGATATTATTGCTTCACCGGAAGAAACCAGCAATGGCGTAGGTGGTTTACTTTATTATTTCTATTCACTGGATGAATGGTCGATTCTTCCTTCCCTGATTTTTATGGGCGTGGGAGCAATGACAGACTTTGGTCCTCTGATTGCCAATCCCATCAGTTTTCTGCTGGGCGCAGCCGCACAGTTCGGTATTTTCGGTGCGTACTTCATGGCAATTCTGTTAGGATTTAACGACAAGGCAGCGGCAGCCGTATCCATCATCGGCGGTGCGGACGGTCCTACCTCCATTTTCCTTGCGGGAAAACTGGGGCAGACAGGACTGATGGGACCCATTGCCGTGGCGGCTTATTCCTATATGGCGTTAGTGCCCATTATTCAGCCGCCTATTATGAAACTGTTTACCACAAAGCAGGAGCGCGCCATCAAGATGCAGAATCTGCGCCCTGTTTCCAAACTGGAGAAAATTCTGTTTCCAATCGTGGTTACAGCAGTGGTATGTATTATCCTTCCTACCACAGCACCCCTGGTTGGTATGCTGATGTTAGGAAACCTGTTCCGTGAATCCGGTGTGGTACGCCAGTTATCTGAGACTGCATCCAATGCAATGATGTATATCGTGGTTATTCTGCTGGGAACTTCTGTAGGGGCAACCGCCAGTGCGGAAGCATTCCTGAATATCACAACTTTAAAGATTGTGGCTCTGGGACTGATTGCCTTTATGTTCGGTACTGCAGCAGGAGTGCTGTTTGGCAAAATACTGTGTAAAGTTACCGGAGGAAAGATTAATCCTCTGATTGGTTCCGCCGGTGTATCCGCAGTGCCCATGGCAGCCCGTGTATCCCAGAAGGTAGGTGCGGAAGAAGATCCCACCAACTTCCTGCTGATGCATGCAATGGGACCGAATGTTGCCGGAGTTATCGGTACTGCAGTGGCAGCCGGCGTATTTATGGCAATTTTTGGAATTTAGGAATAACCTTTAATAACCGTGGCTGTCCGAAATACAGGCCGGGCCAGCAGTGATGTACAGAATATCCTGTGAGGCGTACCGCATATGGAGTTTATGCGGCTGTGTTTCGAACAGTCCGTCATAAAGTTTAGAAGCCGCCAGGCGGCAGAATGAGAGGAATAAGTCATGGCTGAAAATAAAAAACCGGTTAAGATTACAGAAACCGTATTACGTGATGCACATCAGTCTCTGATTGCCACCCGTATGACAACAGAACAGATGCTGCCGATTATTGACAAAATGGACCAGGTAGGCTATCACGCAGTAGAGTGCTGGGGCGGAGCTACCTTCGATGCGTCCCTGCGTTTCCTGAAGGAAGATCCATGGGAGCGTCTGCGGAAATTAAAAGCAGGATTTAAGAAAACCAAACTGCAGATGCTGTTCCGCGGACAGAATATTCTGGGTTATCGTCCCTATGCCGACGATGTGGTAGAGTATTTCGTACAGAAATCCATTGCAAACGGAATTGATATTATCCGTATTTTTGACTGTCTGAACGACCTGAGAAACCTGCAGACAGCAGTAACGGCCACCAACAAAGAGAAAGGCCACGCACAGGTTGCCCTTTCCTATACGCTGGGAGATGCCTATACACTGGAATACTGGACCGATATGGCCAGAAAGATTGAGGAAATGGGAGCAAATTCCATCTGTATCAAGGATATGGCCGGACTTCTGACCCCTTATAAGGCAGAAGAACTGGTGAAATCCCTGAAATCAGCTACCAGCCTTCCAATTGAGCTTCACACCCACTATACCTCCGGTGTAGCTTCCATGACCTATATGAAAGCAGTAGAGGCAGGCTGCGATATTATTGATACTGCAATGTCTCCCTTTGCTCTGGGTACCAGCCAGCCGGCTACGGAAGTTATGGCAGAGGCATTTAAGGGAACCGAAATGGATCCGGCCTTTGACCAGATGCTGCTGAAGGAAATTGCAGACTATTTCCGTCCCATGAGAGAAGAAGCGTTAAAGAGCGGTCTTATGAATCCAAAGGTACTGGGCGTGGACATCCAGACACTGCTGTATCAGGTACCGGGCGGTATGCTCAGCAACATGGTATCCCAGCTGAAAGAGCAGAACGCAGAAGACAAGTACATGGAAGTGCTGGAAGAAATTCCGCGGGTGCGGAAAGACCTGGGCGAGCCGCCTCTGGTTACTCCTTCCTCTCAGATTGTGGGAACACAGGCAGTATTCAACGTACTGATGGGCGAGCGTTACAAAGTGGCTACCAAAGAGACAAAAGACGTATTGCTTGGAAAATACGGTCAGACCGTAAAACCCTTCAATCCGGAAATTATCGACAAGGTACTGGGCGAAGACAAGAAAAATGCCATTACCTGCCGCTATGCAGATCTGCTGGAGCCTGAACTTCACAAGATTGAAGAAGAAATGAAACAGTGGAAGCAGCAGGATGAGGACGTGCTTTCCTATGCACTGTTCCCGCAGGTTGCCACAGAATTTTTCAAATACAGGGAAGCACAGCAGACCGGAGTGGACGCTGCTGTAGCAGACACCAAAAACGGCGCTTACCCGGTGTAAAAAGACAGACTGGAGAGAACCCTGTTTTGCAGGCTTCTCTGCGGGCGAGCAGATGTCAGAGTAAATGAAATGCATCTTTGCAGACTGCACATGTTAAGGACGGCCCTCTGGCCTGTCTGACAGGCGGTTGTGCAGGATGGTTTTACAGGAAATAAAAATTCCTCCTGTGGTGTAAAGGCCGCAGGAGGGATTTTTAAAAAACAGAAATCGAGGAAAACAAAATGAGCAGCGGTAACGCATTATTGAACCGGATCAATGAACGGTATGGAAGTTTGAGCAAAGGGCAGAAACTTCTTGCTGCTTACATTACAGATAATTATGACAAAGCGGCATTCCTGACTGCAGCCAGGCTGGGGCAGATGGTGGGAGTCAGCGAATCTACAGTTGTCCGTTTTGCTTCTCATTTAGGTTACAGAGGATATCCGGAATTTCAGCGGGCCATGGGAGAACTGGTGCAGGACAGGCTGCATGCGGTTCACCGGATGGAGGACGTATATGGGCGTATCAGTCAGTCTGAAATTCTGGAAACGGTACTGAAATCCGATATGGAACGGATTAAGAATACACTGGAGCACATTGACGAGCAGGCCTTTGACCTGGCGGTGGATATTCTGTTAAATGCCAGGCATATTTATGTGCTGGGCATACGGAACTGTGCGCCTCTGGCGGAATTTCTGGCTTTTTATCTGAACATGATGTTTGACGATGTACGGCTGCTCCACACCAGCAGTTCCAGTGAACTGTTAGAACAGATGGTGCGTATTGGAAGAGAAGATGTGATGATCGGCATTAGTTTTCCAAGATATTCCATACGGACGCTGAAAGCCATGGAGCTGGCCAACAACCGCAGCGCAAGGGTCATCACTCTGACAGACAGCGTACATTCGCCCATGAACCTGTATTCTTCCTGTAATCTGATTGCAAAAAGCGATATGTCTTCTGTTCTGGATTCCCTGACAGCGCCTATGAGCGTGATTAATGCCCTTCTTCTGGCTGTGTGTATGAAAAAGCAGGGAGAAGTAATTCAGAGACTGGAATTACTGGAACAGGTCTGGGAAGAATATCAGGTAAACGGGAATGATGAGATTAACTATATATCCGATATGAAACAGGGAGGTCCTGCAGGTTCTGCCTGAGACAGGAACAGAACTATATGTGGAAAGACAGAAGTTATGAGTAAAATAATTGTAATCGGCGGCGGGGCAGCCGGGATGATGGCAGCCATTCAGTCCGCTGCCTGCGGGCACAACGTCCTGCTGCTGGAACAAAATGAGAAACTGGGAAAAAAAATCTATATTACCGGAAAAGGCCGCTGCAACCTGACCAACGCCTGTGATACGGAGGATTTATTCAAATCCGTACTGCACAACGGAAAATTTCTGTACAGTGCATTTTACAGCTTCAGCAACGCCCAGGTAATTGATTTTTTTGAATCCCATGGCCTTGCCACCAAAACAGAGCGGGGAGAACGGGTATTTCCGGCGTCAGATCACGCTTCGGATGTGATACGGACCCTGCAGAAGGTTATGGAAGACAGGGGTGTGAAACTGCGTCTTTGTACCAGAGTGCAGGAGCTGCTGGTGGAACCGGAAAACAGGATAGCAGGCGTCCGGTTATCAGATGGAGAGATTCTGAAAGCCGACGCAGTGATTGCAGCCACAGGAGGCTGCTCCTATCCCTCCACAGGCTCCACCGGTGACGGTTACCGGTTTGCCAGAGCATGCGGCCATCAGGTAACAGAACTGAGACCGGCGCTGGTGCCCTTTGAGGCCGGAGAATCCTGGGTAACAGAACTGCAGGGCCTGTCTTTGCGCAATGTCCGCGTGCGCATCCGAAAGGAAAAAAAGATTTTCTACGAAGAATTCGGGGAAATGCTGTTTACCCATTACGGAGTCAGCGGGCCTCTTATACTCAGCGCCAGCAGCCTGGTTACTGACTGTATGGAGCAGCTGCCTCTGTCCATGGAGATTGATTTAAAGCCGGCACTGACGCCGGAACAGCTCGACAGACGTATTCTGCGGGATTTTGAAGAAAACAGAAACCGACAGTTTAAAAACGGGATACAGAAGCTGTTTCCCGGAAAGCTGCTTCCGGTGATGGTAGCCTTAAGCGGTATCCATCCGGACAAAAAAATCAATGAAATCACCAGGGAAGAGCGGCGGAATTTTGCAGCATTAATCAAGTCACTGCCCATGACCCTGACAGGGTTACGGGATTTTAAAGAAGCAATTATCACCAGAGGCGGCGTTTCCGTAAAGGAAATCAACCCTTCCACCATGGAATCCAGGCTGGTGCAGGGCCTGTATTTTGCAGGGGAAGTGTTGGATCTGGACGCCCTGACCGGAGGCTTTAATCTGCAGATTGCCTGGTCTACCGGGTATCTGGCAGGAGACAGTGTGAGATAAGAGAATGGAGAAAAATATGGCATTTAACATAGCAGTTGACGGGCCTGCCGGGGCGGGCAAAAGTACCATTGCCAGAAAGGTGGCAGAAGCGTTATCCTGTATTTATGTGGACACAGGAGCCATGTACCGTGCAATGGCACTGTTTTTTCTTCGGGAAGGGATTTTACCGGAAGATGAAAAGGCCATCAGTGAAGCCTGTGACAGGATTACGGTGACTCTTTCCAGCAGGGAAGGAGAGCAGCAGGTATTTCTGAACGGGGAAAATGTAAACGGGCTGATCCGTACGGAGGAAGTGGGAATCATGGCGTCCCGGACCAGTGTTTATGGCAGGGTACGGGAAAAACTCACCCAGCTTCAGCGGGAAATGGCCCGCACCACGGATCTGATTATGGACGGGCGGGATATCGGTACCTGTGTGCTTCCGGAAGCCCAGGTGAAGGTTTATCTGACCGCCAGTGTGGAAACCAGAGGAAAACGAAGGTTTCTGGAATTGCAGGAGAAAGGACAGGAATGTGAACTGGAAAAAATCTGCCAGGATATCAGACAGCGGGACATGCAGGATATGAACCGGGAAATTTCCCCCTTAAGACAGGCGGAGGACGCAGTGCTGATTGACAGTTCGGATATGACCATTGAAGAAGTGGTTGCAGAAATTTTAGCCCTTGTCAGAAAGTAAAATAAGCTGTGGCGGACGCAGGATTTTTGAGAAAGGAATCTGAAACATGAAGGTGATTCTGGCAGAAACTGCCGGTTTCTGTTTTGGCGTGAAACGTGCGGTGGACACGGTTTATGAACAGGCAGAACAGAACGGAGGCAGAATATATACCTATGGACCCATTATACACAACGAAGAAGTAGTGAATGACCTGGAGCAGAAAGGCGTCCAGGTGGTGGAAAGTCTGGAAAATCTGAAAAACTGCAGAGACGGAACGGTAATCATCCGTTCCCATGGAGTGGGCAGGAAGGTTTATGAGCTGCTGGAATCCGAGAATATCCCCTGTGTGGACGCTACCTGTCCCTTTGTGCTGAAAATACACCGGATTGTGGAACAGTACAGCCGGGAAGGCTGCCATGTGGTAATTATTGGCAACAGCAGCCATCCGGAGGTGGAAGGAATTCAGGGCTGGAGTCATAACATGGAAGAAACAACTGTGATTTCCACAGAGGAAGAGGCAGAAAATTTTACTCTGAAAGGAAAAAAAAGGGTATGTATTGTCTCTCAGACGACATTTAACAACAAGAAATTTAAAGAACTAGTTGAAATTATCGGGAAAAAAGGTTATGATATAATTGTTTTAAATACGATTTGCAATGCGACCCAGGAGCGGCAGGCGGAAGCCAGGAAGATTGCCGGTCAGGTGGAGGCAATGATTGTAATTGGAGGAAAGACCAGTTCCAATACGCAAAAGCTATTTGAAATATGTAAAAAAGAATGTGAAAATACTTGCTATATACAGACAATGAAAGATTTGGATTTCTCTGAATTACGGTCCTTTAATAGCGTAGGTATTACCGCAGGGGCTTCTACCCCAAACAAAATTATTGAGGAGGTTCAAAAAAATGTCAGAAATGAGTTTTGAACAAATGCTGGAAGAATCATTTAAAACAATAAGGAATGGAGAGGTAGTCGAAGGTACCGTTATTGATGTGAAACCAGACGAGATCATCTTAAATATTGGTTACAAATCCGATGGAATTATTACCCGTAATGAGTATACAAACGAACCAAATGTCGACCTGACTACCGTTGTATCCGTGGGAGATACCATGGAAGCAAAGGTTCTGAAAGTTAATGACGGCGAAGGCCAGGTGATGCTGACCTACAAGCGCCTTGCAGCTGAAAAAGGCAGCAAACGTCTGGAAGAAGCATTCAACACGCAGGAAGTGCTTACTGCAAAGGTGGCGCAGGTGCTGGAAGGCGGCCTTGGCGTGGTAATCGATGAGGCGAGAATCTTTATTCCCGCCAGCCTGGTATCCGATACATACGAGAAGGATCTGGGCAAATACAAAGACCAGGAAATTGAATTTGTAATTACAGAATTCAATCCCCGCAGAAGAAGAATTATCGGAGACAGAAAACAGCTTCTTCTTGCGAAAAAGGCAGAACTGCAGAAAGCGCTGTTTGAGCGTATTAACGTAGGAGACGTTCTGGAAGGAACTGTTAAGAATGTAACAGATTTCGGTGCATTTATTGATCTGGGCGGTGCTGACGGACTGCTTCACATATCCGAAATGTCCTGGGGAAGAGTGGAGAATCCCAGAAAAGTGTTCAAAGTCGGTGATGAAGTAAAAGTTTTCATCAAGGACATCAACGAGAACAAGATTGCGCTGAGCATGAAATTTGAAGATGAGAATCCCTGGAAAGATGCAGCTTCCAGATACGCAGCAGGCAATATCGTAACAGGTGTGGTTGCCAGAATGACAGATTTCGGCGCATTCGTGGAACTTGCTCCCGGCGTGGATGCATTGCTGCATGTTTCCCAGATTTCCAGAGAGCATGTGGAAAAACCGGCAGATGTACTGAATATCGGCCAGGAAATTGAAGCTAAGATTGTGGACTTCAATGAGGAAGACAGAAAAATCAGCCTGAGCATCAAAGCGCTCCTTGCTCCCTCAGAAGAAGCGCAGGAGGACGCAGAAGAATCTGCAGAAGAATAGGGGAACCGGTATGAATGGATATGAGGATTTCAAAAAAGATATATTTGCATTAACCAAAATAGATCTGAATGCTTATAAAGAAAAGCAGATGAAACGCAGGATTGATACACTGATATCCAAGAACAGCATTACCAGCTACAAAGATTATGTGGCACTGATTAAGAAGGATGAAGACAAGTTTGAGCAGTTTGTGAATTTCCTGACCATCAATGTGTCGGAATTTTACCGGAATCCGGAGCAGTGGGGCATTCTGGACAAGGAGGTTTTCCCCGCATTAATCCAGAAATTCGGCAAGAACCTGAAAATCTGGAGTGCGGCCTGTTCCACAGGTGATGAGCCTTATTCTCTGGTGATGGCTCTGTCAAAGCATATGCCTTTGAATCAGATTAAGATACTGGCAACCGATATTGACAAACAGGTGCTGGATAAAGCCAGAATGGGCCTTTACAATGAGAAAAGTATTGCGGCTGTACCGCCGGAATTTAAGAAGAAATACTTTACTCAGGTAGGAAATTCCTGGAAGGTTGCGGATGAGATTAAGCGTCAGGTGGAATTTAAGGAGCATAATTTGCTGAAAGATGCCTATCCCACAGGATGTCATCTGATTGTATGCAGAAATGTGCTGATTTATTTCACAGAAGATGCAAAAGAAGAAATTTACAGGAAATTTAATTCTGCGCTGACAAAGGATGGAATTCTTTTCATCGGAAGCACGGAACAGATTATGAATTACAAAGAACTGAATTATCAGCGGAAACAGTCTTTCTTTTTCCAGAAAGTGTAAGGCTGAAAAAACAGGCGCACAGTATTTCTGTGCGCCTGTTTCCTTCCTCCTTTCGGAATACAGGACAGATTATACCAGAGATTCCAGAAGATGCAAGGCATACTGTCTGAGGTTTTCTTCAGAATCTGTGAATTCTTCTGTCAGTTCAAACCAGGAAACTTTGTCCTGATACGACTTTTTCAGTGCGGGACTGAACAGTTCCCGGTACTGTGGCAGAAACCGGCCGGATTTTTTACTGTAGCAGGTAGCGGCGGAAGCCTGGGTACGGTAATTTCTGTCCACAAAGGAAGCCAGGCTTTTGTGAACTGCCATATCCTCTACAGGAAGGTAATAATAATCTTTGAAATTGGGATAAAAATATTTCAGTTCTCCTGTATAAAGAGGGACCCGCAGTTTTATCTGATTGCGGTCTCCCTTTAGATAAATTTCTCCCTCTGTGCAGGAAAATGGTTTTGGAACAGGAAGTTCCAGGTTCAGGGTCAGAATCAGCTCTTTTCCGGCAGTACCCTCCCAGCTTTCCCAGTCCTGCTGCTGCCAGGAAGAAACCTGAAAGTTTCCTTCCAAAAAACAGGGATAGGACAGCAGAGAAAGTAACGGTATCATTCCTGCCACATCTTCATAGTTGTGGAGTTTCAGAAATTTACAGCTTTCTTCGGAAGGCTGTTTTGTATATTCTGACCAGACAGAGATTAAATCTTTGCCGGAACAGACATCATCCCGTGAAATATCCAGAAACTTTTCCAGAGTTTTCTGTTTCAGATTGGGCAGTTTCAGAATATTCCTGCAGATGGAAATCTGTTTGTAAATATCAATGTGACGGAAGGTATCCAGATTTTCCGGCAGGTGAAAGAGGGCGCATCTGCTTTTCAGGAAAGGTATGTCAAATCCCGTTCCGTTGAAGGTAATCAGGGTGTCATACCGGGTCAGGAATTCCAGAAAAGCTGAAATCACCTGTTTTTCTTCCGAAAGGGTTTCTGCAAACAGCTGGGTAATGCATATTTTCCGGTCTGTCTGAAAGGCATATCCAATCATATAAATCTGATTGCGGGCCGAAGAAAAGCCCGAGGTTTCCAAATCAAGGAAAACAGAAGACGGTGTGATATATTTTTCCATACAGGGGTTGTCTGCAGCAGGGGGAAGTTCTGCATTCCATGTTTTCATGGGTGTCTCCATTCATTATTTACGGTGATAGCCGGTTCAGCCATAAAGCTGACCGGCTATCACCGTCTGAAGTCGGATTATTTTCTTACAATTACTTTCATTTTCGCTTTCTTCCCATTGAAAGTCTTTACCGTGATAATGGCAGTTCCCTTCTTACGGGCAGTTATTTTTCCGGTGGAGGAAACGGTTGCAACTGACTTCTTACTGGAAGAATAGGTGAGCCTGTGGCTGGCAGTACCTTTGGGAAATTTTGCCTTTATCTGGAATTTCCATCCGACTTTTATGGTTTTCGTGGTTGCATTCAGTTTGAATTTGCCAGGCTTCTTCTTAACGGAGATTTTTACCGTGGTCTTCTTTCCATTGGAAGAAGTGATGGTAATTTTGGAGGAACCGGTCTTTTTGGCGCTGATTTTGCCTCCTGCGCTTATGGTGACATTTTTGTTGGAGGCAGTGTAGCGGAGAGTCTTATCCGAAGCATTTTCCGGGAGGACAGAGGCTTTCAGACTGAAAGTTTCTCCTACGCCAAGGGTCAGGTTCTTCACATTTACTTTGATATCCGTAACAACGCGGTTCCTGCGGATGGGAGCCGGATTCTGACCGTCCTCCGGGTCGTCTGTGTCGGTATCGGTGATAATCGGCCTTCTGTTTTCAGAACCGGAAGAACCGCCGGAACTGCCGGGCGTTTCCGGTTTTGAGGGTCCGGGTTCTGAGGTTCCCGGTCTGTTTTCTCCGGAATCCGGAGGATTCTCCTGCCCGGTCAGAGAAACGGAGATTCCGCTTTCTGTCAGAACAAAGGAATTGTCCATCTCGTCCGTAACGGTAAATCTGCAGGATAAGGAGGCGGTTCCGGAGGTGTTTTGGAACGCGGTTTCCAGTTCTTCCAGAGTCAGGGAAACCACGTTGCGGCCCGGATTCAGGGTCTTTTCCCAGGAGACATCTGCGGCTGCCTGGGTATCGTTTTCATGCTCAAAAAATTCTGCTGTAATTGTCACTGCTTTGCTGCCGGAAGTATTGGAAACTACTTCTGCGTTTAGCGTTCCGTTCAGTCTGTTGTTCTTATCGCAGGTAATCTCTGCTTCCAGTTCGGAGGCTTTCAGCGGGTTCTCATCAGAAGCTGCAATAAAGGAAGTGTCCAATGTTCCGTTCTGCAGAGGGGTTTCCTTACCGTCCAGAACAATGGAATCCTGTCCCGCCGCCTGTATGGAAAGTTCGTTGTTATCTTTCAGGGCAATGACTGCATTACTGCTGTCCAGTTCCACAGTCCGTTCCATGCCGGAAGCATTTACCAGTGTAAAATCTGCCGTTTCTCCGGTCTGGGCCTCTGATTTGAGTTCTATTACAAGTTCCTGGCCGGTGGCTCCGGCTTCACTTATTTCAAGTACAGCATTTTCATCAGTGGAATGGATTTCAGCAAAATAGTCTGAGGTTCCCGTATAGAAGGTAACAGAATCAGGATTGGCAGTTTCGGTCTGTCCTTCCGGTACGTCTGCGGTAAGCCGGTAATTTCCCTTTGGCAGAACAAAGCTGCGAATGCCGCAGAAGGTGTCGTCTTCTCCGTCGGACAGAGGTTTCTGTTCATAGGCTCCTTCGATTTCACTGATATCTCTGCCCTGGGTGTCTGTTGCCATTCCATGTTCCTTGTCGATGGACAGGTACAGGGATTTGTCTTCTTCACTGTAAGCTGTCACACCGTTCAGAGAGGCGCTGAGGGCGCTGTAAGGCACATAGGAAGCTGTTTTGTAACAGGAGTAGGAAATTCCGCTGAGATCTCTGTGAATGGTCAGGGTGTTCAGTCCGCCGGTATTGTTGGGGTCATATACTCTGACCAGAAAATCTCCGGTATCGCTCTGGTCCACAGAGACAGGAATCACTGCGTGACCGCTGTAAGTGGAGTAGAGCAGGAGCACGATGGGTTCCGCTTCTGAATCAATCCGCAGTCCGCCTGCCCGCTCAAATTCTTCAATTTTCCGGATCAGTTCCCCGTAATGGTTCATATTCTGTCTGATACTGCCGGTATTTCCGGCAATCACAGGATGGAACTGGGAAATCTGACAGGTTTCTATCAATTTTGTCAGGGCTGCATTTTTATTTCCGGGAGCTCTGACGCCATAAAGGGTACCATCAGAAGAGCCATAGTCTGACACAGAGAATTCTTCCGGGTTTTCGTAGAATTCCAGTGTGCTACCGGCCATACCATAGCAGGAGCCGCCCCATCCTCTGTCTGTGATGTAATAATAGGTGCCCAGAGAAATACTGCTCAGTGTTTCCACAAACCTCTGTTTCGAAAACCGGTAATTGGCAGGATATCCAAAGGAGGAGGCAGTATTGAGGAAAGAGTAGTGGTCCTCGCGTTCCGTGTAGAATCTGTCCTGTCCCAGCAGGGGGATATTGTTCCAGCTTCCGTTCAGGCTGTTCCAGACGGTCTGGGAAGTCCGGTAGCAGAGGTTCAGCGCGCTGTGGCAGCCGCTGAAACTGTCTGCAGCCCAGTCAGAGGGGATTCCACCGTAAAAGTATGCTTTTTCCAGAGCGGTGTTTCCGGCAAATGCCTGAGTTCCGATAGCGGTGACCCCAGCCGGAATATTGACAGAGCGCAGACTGGTGCAGCCTTTCAGAGCCCGGTTTTGGATAGCAGATATCTGTTCCGGAATCAGGAAAGTGGTCAGGCTGGTGCAGTCCGAAAATACGTCTTCTTCCAGTACGGTCAGGTGGGTGCCCAGGGTGACAAAAGGAATGGAACTGCAGCCCTGAAATGCCCCTGCGCCCAGGGAAGAAACTTTCTCCAGTATGAGATTGCCTGTAATAGAAGAATTATTTCGGAAAGCAGCTGTGCCGATAATGCCGGCTGCAGATATATCCGGAAATTTCATGGCGGTACAGTCTGAAAAGGCGTAGTCTCCGATACGGTTCAGGCCAGAGCCTGCGTCCAGACGAATCAGGCTGCCGGCTCCGTAAAAACTGCGGTTTCCAATACTGGTAATATTATCTGCCTCAATGGTCTGGACAGATCCCATATAATCGTTCCAGAGAGGAGGAGCCGCTTCCGTAAAGTCCGGAATGGGGCCTGTTCCGGTAAACACCAGGCTGCCATCGCCTGCGTTGTAAGTCCAGGATACGCTGCCGAAGCTGCCTCCTTCCATGGCGTCGTTTTCCGGATCCCATATGCCGAAGGTAAATCCTTTCCAGAATCCGGGATTCCAGTCCCATTTAGTGGAATCCGCTGTTTTATAGAGAATCAGGTTTTCAGAATTTTTGGTTATACTGACCGCACTTAACCGGTCTGAGGGAGCGTCTCCTGCAAAATATATGGATTTCAGATTCTTATTAAAAGAAAAGCAGCATTCTGTCAGGGTTTCCAGTGTTCCGGGCAAATACAGCTTTTCCAGTGAATCCGCATAGTTTACAGCATATGGTTTCGGTGTGGTTACCTGGTCCGGGAGATGGTACTCTGTATCTGGTTTCATAGGGGCATAGTAATAGAAAACCGTATGGTCTTTGCTGTAAATTACGTTATCCAGCGCTTCCAGATGGGGATTTTCGGAAGATACCGTGACGGTTTCTACCTTCTTACTGGATTTGAAAGGGGCGTCCAGTTCCCGGACTCCTTTGCCAATGTGAACAGTGGTCAGGGCAAGGCAGCTGGAGAATACTTCTTCACCCAATGTTTCCACGCTGTCGGGAATGACCACTTCCTGAATTTTTTCACAGCCCATAAAACCACCTTTGTTGATGCTTTTAAGGCTTTCCGGGAGCAGCAGGCTTTCCAGATTATAACAATGGGCAAATGCCATCTGTCCGATTTCCGTAAGGGTATCCGGCAGTGTCAGGGAAGTAATTTTATTTGCTGTAAAAAATGTATAGGCGTCAATCAGTTCGGTTCCCTCTGCAAGGGTGACGGAAGAAACCGGATTCAATGTGGCATAGGCAAGCGCCCGCCAGAGGGTACCGTCTTCTCTTTTTTCATAAAGGATCTTATCCTGTACCTGGAAATGAGTATTGCCGGCATCCACCTGAATATTGTTCAGGTATGTGGCGGAAAAAGCCCCGGCTCCAATGGAGGATACATTCTGAGGGATGGTAATACTGTTCAGCTTTGTCATGCTGAAAGCGTCTGTGTTTATGGCAGTCAGGCTGTCCGGCAGGGTAACGGATGCCAGTTTCTGGCAACCGGCAAAAGCGCCCTCTCCGATCGTAGTCAGCCCTTCCGGCAGGGAGACAGCTGTAAGGGATTTCAGACCGTAAAAAGCATTTTGCCCAATGGTTTCCAGTCCTGCGCCGCAGGTGACAGTCTGCAGGGAAATGTCCTCATCGAAAGCCAGAGTACCAATGGAGGTAATGCTGTTCGGCAGTTCAATGGATGTCAGGCTGCAGAGGTTTGCCAGTCCATAGCGGCAGATACCGGTGATACCCTCGCTGATGGAAACGGAGGTAATTACTTCCCGGTAGCCGTACCAGGGGCTTGTGGTACGGTCGAACAGGCTCTCGTTCATCTCTCCGGTTCCTTCCAGAATCAGTGTGTAGCAGGTTGGGGAAGCGGATGTGTCCCCATCCGGGTATAAATTTCCGTTTTCGTCTACTTCCAGTTTCCATCTGATGTCGGTTCCGCATTCACCGGAAGTCTCTCCTGTTGGCGGTTCCAGCGCTGCCTGTACGTCTGTGAGCCCGTCAGGGCTGAAAGATGCGGGAAAGAATAAATCCAGCACAAGTACAAACGTCAGCAGAAGGCTGATGATTTTTCCTGTTCTTTTCATAAAAACACTCCTTCTTTCCTGTTATATCAGATTTGTCATATTTCGTAGCTGTTACTTCAGATTATACCGGGATTTCCGGGATTTGGCAAGGAAATGGAGGAGAATAAAAAGAGATTTTGCACTGGTGACAGGAAACATTCCGCTAAAATGAAATAATGCCGGGAACAGAAATAAAAGGAGTTCGGAATTTACATATTCCGGCAGTTTTCCAGGCTATATCAGGACTGGCATTTTATGTATCCGGTTTTGTGCTGAAAAAAGTACAAATTTATCGAAAAAAGATGTGTTATGAAATATAAAATGTGCTATAATTAAAGTTACTGACTTATGCCGCATTTCCAGGCATAAAATATATCATTTAAGATGAACAGCGTAACAGGGAAGGAAACGGAACTGTTATGGGCAGCAGCCTGTATTTTCAGAGGTTCGGGCTGTTGTACTTAAAATATTTTAAAGAAAGTGGGGCACGAAAAATGGGTTTCATGACATTTAAGGGCGGCGTTCATCCGCACGATGGAAAAGAATTTTCCAAGGATAAGCCAATTCGCGAGTTACTGCCCAAAGAAGAGCTGGTATTTCCGGTTTCTCAGCATATCGGAGCACCGGCGGGGCCTGTGGTAGCTGTGGGCGATACCGTGCTGCGGGGACAGAAGATTGCAGAAGCCGGCGGTTTTGTATCCGCGCCGGTTTATTCCTCCGTATCCGGTAAAGTGAAGGCAATCCAGCCGCGCAGAGGAGCAACAGGAGATATGGTGAATGCCATCATTATTGAAAATGATGGAGAAATGAAAGAAGTGGAATATTCCGAAACAGAGGATGTGACTGCTCTTTCCAAAGAGGAAATCATTGGAAAGGTGAAGGAAGCAGGCGTTGTGGGAATGGGTGGAGCCGGTTTTCCGACCCATGTGAAATTATCTCCCAAAGAACCGGATAAGATCGAATATATTATTGCAAACTGCGCGGAGTGCGAGCCTTATCTGACTGCGGACTACCGGCGTATGCTGGAAAATCCGGAAGAACTGATTGCCGGAATGCGCATTGTCCTGCAGCTGTTTGACCATGCGAAAGGCCTGTTCGGCATTGAGGACAACAAGCCGGACTGCATCGCAAAAATGCAGGAACTTACCAGAAACGAACCGCGGATGGAAGTCTGTCCGCTGAAGACAAAATACCCACAGGGCGGAGAGCGTCAGCTCATTTACGCTACCACCCACCGGGAAATCAATTCCACCATGCTTCCCGCAGATGCAGGATGTATTGTGGACAATGTGGAAACACTGATTTCCATTTACAGGGCAGTAAAACTGGGCAAACCTGTAATGAATCGTATTTTTACGGTAACGGGAGATGCTGTGGCTGAGCCGGGCAATTTTGATATCTGCCTGGGCATGAGTTACAGAGAAGTGCTGGAAGCCGCAGGCGGTTTCAAAGTGCAGCCTGAGAAAATTATTTCCGGCGGCCCCATGATGGGATTCTCCATGTTTGGTCTGGACATTCCCACCACCAAAACCTCCTCATCCCTGCTCTGTCTTGCAAAAGATGATGTGGCAGCCAGCGAGACTACCGCATGTATTAACTGCGGCCGGTGCGTGTCTGCCTGTCCGGAACAGATTATTCCCACCAGGCTGGCAAAAATGGCAGGCCACGGGGATATGGCAGGGTTTGAAAAGTGGAACGGGATGGAATGTATTGAATGCGGAAGCTGCAGTTACATCTGCCCGGCCAAAATACCTCTGGCCCAGTCCATTCGTACCATGAAAAAACAGATTCTTGCAGAGAGAAGAAAAAAATAGAAAGAGGTGTCTTATTGTGAGTGATTTGTATAACGTATCATCCTCATCCCACATTCGTGCCAAAGATACATCCGCAAAAATTATGCTTTATGTGGCGATTGCACTGCTGCCGGCCAGCCTTTTCGGTATCTGGAATTTTGGCCTGAAGGCTCTGATCCTGATTTTAGTATGTGTTGCAACCTGCGTGGCTTCCGAATGGGTTTTTGAGAAACTGATACATAAAAAGAGTACCATCAATGATTTCAGCGCTGTGGTAACAGGGCTTCTGCTGGCGCTGAACCTGCCTCACACCCTGCCCGTCTGGCAGGCAGTTCTGGGCAGCGTATTTGCCATTGTCATTGTAAAAATGCTGTTCGGCGGTCTGGGACAGAATTTCATGAATCCGGCTCTGGGAGCAAGATGCTTTTTGCTGGTATCATTTGCGGGAACCATGACCAGCTTTACCTATGACGGTGTGACGGGAGCTACTCCGCTGGCTCTGTTAAAGAACGGAGAAGCAGTGGATACCATGAAAATGCTGCTGGGAACCACTGCGGGAACCATTGGTGAGACAAGTGTTATCGCAGTTTTGCTGGGAGCGGTTTTTCTGATCCTGATGGGTGTGATTGATCTGACCATTCCTGCAAGCTACATTCTTTCTTTTGGTGTTTTTGTACTGCTGTTCGGCGGCCATGGATTCGATATGACTTATCTGACAGCCCATCTCTGCGGCGGCGGTCTGATGCTGGGTGCATTTTTCATGGCTACGGATTATGTGACTTCTCCCATTACCCCCATGGGAAGAGTGGTATACGGAATTGTTCTTGGTATCCTGACAGGATTATTCCGTCTGTTCGGAGCCAATGCAGAAGGTGTTTCCTTCGCCATTATCCTTGGAAACCTTCTGGTGCCGATTATTGAGAAATTTACCATTCCGAGGGCATTTGGTCAGAAAAAGGAGGTAAAACAGCATGAATAAGAAGATCGTACATGACGCGTTGATTTTAACCGCCTTTACCCTGGTACTGGGATTTTTGCTGGGCGTGGTATATGATATTACAAAGGAACCCATTGCGGCAGCTCAGAAAGCTGCATTGGATGAGGCCTACAAAGTAGTGTTTGCAGATGCACAGACCTTTGAGGAAGATGAAACTTTTGACGCGGCAGCAGCTGCGGAACTGATTGGGGCAAGTGAATTTTCCAAAGATGAGATTACAGCAGTGAACAAAGCCCTGGACGGTTCCGGCAATGTGCTGGGATATGTAATCAATGTAACTTCCCATGAAGGAAGCCAGGCGGATATTTCCTTTTCCGTAGGGATTCAGAATGATGGAACCTTAAACGGATATTCCATTACATCCATCAGTGAAACACCGGGTCTTGGCGTACTGGTACAGGAAGAACCTTTTTATTCCCAGTTTGAGGGAAAGACAGAAGAGACCTATACGGTAGTGAAGACAGCTCCGGCGTCTGACAGTGAGATTCAGGCGGTAACCGGCGCAACCATTTCTTCCAGAGCAGTCACCAACGGCGTCAACGCATGTCTGTTGTATTTCAGAAGTGCTTTGCAGGGAGGTAACTAAGTATGAATAAATATGTAGAACGTTTGTATAACGGTATTATTAAGGAAAATCCTACCTTTGTGCTGATGTTAGGTATGTGTCCCACATTGGCGGTAACATCCTCCGCAGTCAACGGAATCGGTATGGGCCTTTCCACCACAGTGGTGCTTGTTATGTCCAACCTTCTGATTTCCATGTTCCGTAAAGTGATTCCCAACGGAGTGCGTATGCCGGCCTATATCGTGGTGGTAGCTTCTCTGGTTACCATTGTACAGTTTATCATGCAGGCTTATACGCCGGCTCTTTCCGCATCCTTAGGTGTGTATATCCCTCTGATTGTGGTAAACTGTATCATTCTGGGAAGAGCGGAAAGCTATGCTTCCAAAAATCCCATTACGCCTTCCATTTTTGACGGACTGGGCATGGGCCTTGGATTTACCATCGGCCTGACCTGTATCGGTTTAATCCGCCAGATACTGGGAGCAAACCTTGGAATTACTGTATTTATCATGGCGCCCGGCGCATTTCTGGTCCTTGCATTCCTGGTTGCCGGCATGAATGTGGTCCGTGACAAAATGGAAAAGAAAGGCAAACCGCTGGCAGCTCCTTCCGGCTGTATAACCGGAGACTGCGCAAGCTGTTCCCAGTCAGCCATGTGTACCGGAAAACTGCAGGATGCAGCAAAAAAATCAGCAGAACAGGAGGCGAAATAACAGATGAAAGAATTATTGATTATAGCAATCGGCTCTGCCATTGTAAATAATGTAGTGTTAAGCCAGTTCCTCGGAATCTGTCCGTTCCTGGGTGTTTCCAAAAAAACAGAGACAGCAGCCGGAATGGGCGGCGCAGTTATCTTTGTTATTACGCTGGCCTCCTTTGTAACGGGACTGATTTACAAGTTTATTCTGACGCCCTGCCATGTGGAATATCTGCAGACCATTGTATTTATTCTGGTCATTGCGTCACTGGTACAGTTTGTGGAAATGTTCCTGAAGAAAAATATGCCTCCGCTGTATGAATCCCTGGGTGTGTTTCTTCCGCTGATTACTACCAACTGTGCGGTACTGGGTGTTGCTCTGAACAATGTAAGCAAGGGTTATGATTTACTTCAGGGCGTGGTAAACGGTCTCGCAACCTCCGTTGGATTCTTTATTGCCATTGTTATTATGGCAGGTATCCGTGAGAAGATTGAATATAATGATATTCCCAAACGGTTTCAGGGGACAGCTATTGTGCTGATTACAGCCAGCTTAATGTCAATCGCCTTTATGGGATTCTCAGGAATGATTTAATCCCACAGTTCAGCCATCCCCGGCATTACGGGCGGACTATGCTCCCACAGATGAGCACATAATGCCGGGGATGGAGTGAGCGCCTTTCTATGAGCAAAACGGAGAGCTGCGGCAGCAGCAACACATGGAACATGTGGTTTTGCGAATGGCGCGTCTGAGCTGTGGTTGATAAAAATAGGAGGAAAAGAAATGAATATTACAGCAATTGTCATTGCCGCCCTGGTAGTGGGCGGAACCGGTATCTTCCTTGGCTTTTTCCTTGGAATCTTCGGGGAAAAATTCAAAGTGGAAGTAGATGAGAGAGAAGAAGCAATTCTGGGTGTTCTGCCGGGAAATAACTGCGGCGGCTGCGGCTATGCAGGATGTTCCGGTCTTGCGGCAGCCATTGTCAAAGGCGAGGCTCCGGTAAATCAGTGTCCTGTGGGCGGAGATCCGGTGGCAGCTCAGATTGGTGATATTATGGGCGTTTCTGCAGAAGGCGGCGTCAAAATGGCGGCTTTTGTAAAATGTGCCGGTGACTGCGAGAAAGCAAAACAGGATTATGAATATACCGGCGTGGAAGACTGTGCAGCCATGGCATTTATTCCCGGCGGCGGGCCGAAATCCTGCAGTTACGGATGTCTGGGGTATGGAAGCTGTGTGAAAGCATGTCCTTTTGATGCGGTACATATTATCAACGGTATTGCAGTGGTGGATAAAGATGCCTGCAAGGCCTGCGGAAAATGCGTGGCAGCCTGTCCGAAGAACCTGATTGAACTGGTGCCTTATGATGCAAAGAACAAGGTACGGTGCAATTCCAAAGACAAGGGCAAAGATGTGATGGCAGCCTGCTCTGTAGGTTGTATCGGATGTAAACTCTGTGAAAAGAACTGTCCGGAAGGAGCAGTAACCGTAACAGGTAATATTGCGCATATTGATTATGAGAAGTGTACCGGCTGCGGAACCTGTGCAGAGAAATGCCCGAAGAAGATTATCAGCAGGGCAGGATAACAGAAGGGTCTGTGATCTTCCGTATTTTAATAAAGCCCCATGGAATCAGGATATGATAAAACCTGATTCCATGGGGTTTTTATATGCCTCAAAGGGACCCGCTGCAGGCGGAGGGTTCCTTTGCAACGCTCCTTTTTTACTGTATGCGGAACTGGCTGAGAAGATGATTTAAGGTTTTAGCCTGGTCGGACAGTTCCGTTGAGATAGCAGCGCTTTCTTCGGCAGCGTCAGAATTAGTCTGTACAACTCTGGAAACTTCTTTGATCCTGTTTTCCATGGAAGACATCATTTCTGCCTGCTGGACGCTGGCAAGGGAAATATCATCCATCAGAGTCTTGATAGACTGGATACATTCGCTGATAATCTGCATTGCGGAAATGGCCACATTTGTGGATTCCGTACCTGTTTTTACATCGTGAATGGACTGGCCGATCAGAGTGTTGGTATCTCTTGCAGCTTCGGCAGATTTGGATGCAAGGCTTCTGACTTCACCGGACACCACGGAAAATCCTTTTCCGGCAGTACCTGCACGGGCAGCTTCCACAGAAGCGTTCAGTGCAAGAATATTGGTCTGGAGAGCAATATCTTCAATGGTTTTTATGATGGTGCCGATCTGAGTTGAGGACTGGTCAATATTTTTGGTGGCCTCAATAAGCTGCTCCATCTTTGTATCTGCTTCGGCAGCATATCCTGTAGCCCTGTCTACCAGATCACTGGCATTTTCACAGCGGGCAGTGCTGCTTTGAATCTGTGCGGTAATATCTGTGACGTTTGATACAAGGCCGTCAATGGAAAGTTTCTGTTCCATACTGCCCTGAGACAGGGCCTGAGCGCCTGCGGACACCTGATTTGCACCGTTGTCTACCTTTTTTGCAATATTGGTAATATCGCGCATAACATTGGTAAGATGGGTGCGGATACTTTTCAGGCTTTCGGCCAGGACCCTGAAGTCACCGATATAGTAAGACTCGTTCAGAGAGACGTCCACAGCAATGTTTCCATCTGCCATTTCACCCAGAATCCGGCCTATATCGTCTATGGTTTTGCGCAGACAGTCACAGAGCTGATGTATGGTCTGGGCAATCAGTCCGATTTCGTCGGTTCTGCCGAAGAAAGGCTCCAGTTCCTGGTCGGCGGTAAGTTCCAGGCAGCCAAGGTGCCGGATGGCATGTTCCATTACCATAAGTTCCCGGCCCTCCCGGTACAGAATCAGCAGTGTGACAAGTATAACAACTGCCGCCACAACACCGCACAGGATACCCACAGTTGTGCGTACATCAGATACTTCACCGTAGACTTCCGATGCATTGTCCCGGACCATGAAAACCCAGTTCCGGTCTTTCAGATATTTGTAGACAACCAGCTGGCTGACGCCTTTTTCATCTTTATAAGAGTAGGTACCTGCCTGTGTGTCGCTGTTCTTTTCAATTCGCCGGAGAATTTCCTGATATCCTTTGTCAGTTGTTTCCGTGTTCAGAAGCGTTTCATCCGGATGATACAGATATGTGCCGGTGTCCACGTTTAAAAATGCATATTCACTGTGGGGCAGCCCTTCGATGTCCAGATTCAGCAGGGAATCCATCAGCCGGCTGGCGTAAACGCCGGCGCCCACATAGCCGATACAGTCCTGTTCATTAAAAAGAGGATAATACATGGAAAGAATCATGCTGCCGGTTCCCGGAGATTTCATGATGCCCAGGTTCGTGAGCTGAGGATCAGCCAGAATGGTATTCTGGAAGGTCTCCAGAGATTCGCCGGTTCGGGTGGTTATGCCGATGGCATCCTGAGAGGTATGAGTCAGGACATATGTGGATGGTGTTGCAATGTATAATCCTTCGAAAATCCCTTTGACAGAAGCAAAGTCTTCCGTGTACTTCTGTGCCTTCTGTAACAGTTCGGGATCTTCCGGATGTTCAAGAAGGCCTCGGACTTCACTGCTCAGAGCGAAAGCAGACATGTATTCTTCTGCGGAAGTTACATAGTCATTTATGATAGCAGCTCTTGATTCCACAGCGTCAGTCATCTGATTGGTAATGTTGCTTTTCACCATGGAGGCGACTCGGCCGGATACAATGAACCAGAGCAGAAGCATTCCTGAGAAAGTGATCATGGTAGTAATAATGCTGATACGTGTAGCGAGTTTTCGATTAGCCAGAAATTTCATAACATTCTCCCTGTAAAAAATAGATTAGCAATTATCAAATTTCTCCTGTATGTTCGGAGTGTATCGATTTTCCACCAATAATTTTATCATGACTGCCGCTGTTTTTCAAGAATCATATGGCCGAAAAGGCGGTTGAAAGTTCGTCTGTTTTTCCTGTAATAAGGCTGTATGCTGAACCGGAATTTCAATCTGAACAATATAATCTTCCATGCGGTCAATGACCGTTTCATTGATGCCTGTCTCATAGGAGTGGCCCAGAAGGGTCAGTCCTTTTTCACGGGCAAAATCCAGAATTTCCCCGTATTTTTCCGGAAGATGCTCCCAGTTTCCCCGAAAAAAAGCCCGGAGATACTTTCCGCCAGGACGGATGTGGAACCCTTCTTCCGGCAGAGGAAAGGGAAGCTCCACAAACAGGCTGGAATATTCCTCAAATTTCCCCTGATACAGATGCTCTGCAGGGAGCATGGAGCCATAGGAAGCGTCATGAAGACGGCGGAGGTGGTATTTTTGCGTTTCGGCAGTAATCAGTTCCACTTCTTCTTCAAAGGAAACCTGTCTGCTGATGTCTACGGTAATCAGGGGACATGGTTCCTTTTCCACAAATGTGATTTCAGACAAATCCATCTGCAGCAGCGTTGCCATGTTCTGCCGGTGATGGGACATTGTGTTTCGAAGTTCCTGCAGATGGGAGATATGGCGGTCAAGTTCCGTGATTTTCTCATCCAGAAGATGTTTCAGGCTGCGGGCAGAACGGTTTTTCATAAAATCCTGAATTTCGCTTACGGACACATCCAGTTCCCGCAGCAGCAGAATGGTTTCCAGAACAGAACTCTGATGGTAGCTGTAATAGCGGTAACCATTATGAGGACTGACTGCTGCAGGAGAAAACAGGCCGATTTCGTCATACCACATCAGTGTTTTTTTGTTAATGCCATGCATGGCTGCAAACTGCCCGATAGTGAGCATTTTATTTTTTTCATATTTCATGTAAATTCTCCTTGACTGTACAGTTACTGTACGGTTTATGATACAACATATGGAAAACAATTACAAGAGAACAGGAGAAGAATCTATGGAAAATCAAAATGCGTATCAGAAACCGGTAACACTGAAGAACATTCTGAAGTTTGCCGTCCCCACCATTGTTATGACTTTGTTTATGTCCTTTTATACCATGGTGGACGGGTTGTTTGTGTCCAATCTCATCGGTACTGCCGCATTGTCGGCCATCAATCTTACCGCGCCGGTGATTCAGTTTGTCACTGCTGTTTCCACCATGCTGGCCACAGGAGGCAGTGCGGTGATTATGAAGAAGATGGGAGAGCAGAAAGGAGAAGAGGCAAAGGAGGATTTTACTTCGCTGATTCTGGTAAACGTGGCCGTTGGCCTGACAATGTGGGCCCTGGGCTATCTGGCCATGGGACGTATATTCGGAGGCATGAATCTGTCGGCAGAAGTGGCAGAATACTGTACGGTATACCTGAAACATTATCTGATGTTTACCGTGCCCATTCTGCTGATGAACAATTTTACCCTTTACATGATTGCATGTGGGAAGGCAACGCTTTCACTGGTGTGCTCCGTGGCCGGGGGACTGCTGAACATGGCGCTGGATTTCTGCTTTATTGCAGTATTCCACATGGGAATCCGAGGAGCGGCCATTGCCACTGGCCTGGGATATTCTGTCACTGCAGTGGTGGGGCTTATGGTATTTAGCCGGAGAAAGAATCTGCTGCACTTTAAGAAGCCGGTATTCCGCTTCCAGGTGCTGAAAAATGCTGCTTCCAACGGCTGTTCGGAAATGGCCACCGCCATGGTTACGGGAATTGTTACTTTGATGTTTAACTGGACTATGTTAAAATATGTGGGGGAAGATGGAGTTGCAGCCATTACCATTATTATGTATGTGCTGATGTTTGCAAGTTCCCTTTATACAGGCTACTCTTATGGGGTGGCTCCCATGATCAGCTTTTATTATGGAGAAAAAAACCGGGAAAAGCTGCGGAAACTGACTGTGCTCAGTCTGAAAATAATCGGCGTATTGTCCCTGACCACGGTGGCATTCTCTCTGGCAGTGACCAGGCCTCTGGTATCAGTATTCGCCCGGCCGGATAATCCGGTGTATGACCTGGCAGTAACAGGAAACCGAATCTGCACAGCGGCTCTGCTTTTTATCGGATTTAATATTTTTGCCAGCGGAATGTTTACCGCGCTGTCCAATGGGGTGGTTTCTGCGGTTCTGGCATTTTCCCGCTCCTTTGTGTTTATGATGGCTGCCATGCTGGTGCTTCCGGCCCTTCTGGGTGTAAATGGCATCTGGCTGGCCACTCCGGCTGCGGAACTGATGGCCCTTGGGCTTTCTGCTTTCATGTTCTGGAGATACAGAGAAAGAAAAACCAATGAAAAAACTCGGAAAAGTTATGGAAAAAAGCAGCTATGATTATCTGACACTGGAGAATATTGGTTCTTTTTTGCTGAACCCGGTGACAGTCCTGGCATTGCTGCTGTTGCCGGCGTGCATTGCAGTCTATACCATGATTGATATCAGTGGGGTTATTTTCCTGCTGGATCAGTCCTGCCAGGGGAGACAGGCCAGTCTGAGACAGACTTTGCAGCAGGGTCTGTGATTCCAGGGAAATCATGTTGTAACCGGACGTCATATGTGCTAGAATAGAAAAATCACTGAAAAACGGAAACGGGAAAAACAGAGAAGATGACAGAAGGGAACAGGGATGAAACAGAATTTTTGGAAAAGATATACAGGGGATAAGGCGTTTTACCGGATGGTTCTGATGATTGTGGTGCCCATTATTATCCAGAATGGAATTACCAACTTTGTGAGTCTTCTGGATAATATTATGGTGGGGCAGGTAGGGACAGAGCAGATGAGCGGCGTTGCCATTGTAAACCAGTTTATGACGGTGTTCAATATCTGCATTTTCGGCGGTGTTTCCAGCGCCGGAATTTTTACCGCCCAGTATTATGGGCAGGGGAGCCAGGAAGGAGTACGCAATACCTTCCGGTTTAAGTTTATCATCTGTCTTCTGATGACGGTTTTTGCCATTGTGCTGTTTCTCACAGCCGGAGAAGAGCTGATTATGCTGTATCTTCATGAAGGCGCTCAGACCGGGGACATTGCCCGGACGCTGGAATACGGAAAAGAATATCTGGCGGTGATTATTTTCGGGATTGCGCCCTATGCCGTTTCCCAGACTTACGCCAGTACGTTGCGTGAGACAGGGGAGACCGTGCTGCCTATGAAGGCCGGAATTATTGCGGTTCTGGTAAATCTTCTGGGAAATTTCCTGCTGATTTTCGGAAATTTCGGGTTTCCGGCCCTGGGGGCTGTGGGTGCGGCTCTCGCGACGGATATTGCCAGAGTGGTGGAATGTGTGATACTGATGTGCTGGACTTACAGCCACCGGCAGGAGCATCCCTTTATTGAAGGGGCATTTCGCAGTTTGCGTATACCGAAGGAGCTGACGGTCAATATTATCCGAAAAGGAATTCCCATTATGCTCAATGAAATTGCCTGGTCTACCGGGCAGGCGTTTCTGATGCAGTGCTATTCGGTACGGGGCCTGTCTGTGGTGGCTGGACTGAATATTTCCAGTACCGTATCCAACCTGTTTAATGTGGTCTTTCTCTCCATCGGAGGGGCCATTGCAATTATTGTGGGACAGCTTCTGGGAGCCGGAAAAATGGAAGAAGCCAGAGATACAGACCGGAAACTGCTGTTTTTTACAGTTTCCACCTGTCTGGTGTGCGGAAGTCTGCTGGCATTGATTTCACCTTTCTTCCCGCTGATTTACAATACCTCCGGGGAAGTGCAGAGTCTTGCCACAGGGTTTATCCTGATTGCCGCAGGATGTATGCCTCTGTATGCGTTTATGCACGGCTGCTATTTTACCCTGCGTTCCGGCGGAAAGACCTGGATTACCGTATTGTTCGACAGCGTGTATGTGTGGGCAGTGGATATTCCCCTTGCGTTTGTGCTGGCGAATTTTACCGGACTTCCCATTGTGGTGGTGTATCTGAGCTGCCAGCTGATAGAGACGCTGAAATGTATTCTGGGTTACATACTGGTGAAAAAAGGAATCTGGCTGCAGAATATTGTTGCTGCCTGAAATTGAGGGCAGATTACAGAAAGAGGAATCTATTATGATTTACACAGGATTTGAACTGGCGTACCTGTTCTTTTTCTACAGCTTTATGGGCTGGTGCCTGGAAGTGGTCTATGCGGCTGTGGGCAGGAAAGAATTTGTAAACAGAGGATTTCTGAACGGAATGCTGTGCCCGGTGTATGGCTTCTCTATGGTATTTATGCTGGTGTTTATGGATTCTCTGAGAGAAGAGTGGTTTTATCTGTTTCTGGGCTGCATGATTGTGGGAACTGTCACGGAGTTGCTGACGGGGCTGCTGCTGGAAAAAGTATTTCATCTGCGGCTCTGGGATTATTCCGGACGCAGGTTTCAGGCCGGCGGATATATCTGCCTTGCGGCAGCAGCACTTTGGGGCGGTCTGGGTATATTTGTGATAAAATTTCTCAATCCCCTGCTGATGGGACTGCTGAAAACCATATCATATCTGCCGGGAATCCTGGTACTGTCATGTCTCTGGCTGATTCTGGCGGTGGATATCAGTATGACCGTTGGGGCGCTGCTTAAGATAAAAAGCCAGAATCATGCCATGTCAGAGATTGCAGAAGGGCTGAATCAGGCTTCCCGTTCTCTGCAGGCTGCAATTGTAAGACTGGTGGACAGGCGTATGAACCGGGCCTTTCCCGGAATGGAACAGAAAAAGGCGGAGACTGAGGAGGAAAAGCAGGAATTAATACGTCAGAAGACCATATTTGCCTATGGCTGCAGTTTTTATAAGGTGGTGTGGATTTTTTTCCTGGGGGCTTTTCTGGGCGCGCTGGTGGAAATGGTTTTCTGCCGGTTTACCATGGGCTGGTGGATGAGCAGAAGCAGCCTTGTTTACGGAACGTTCAGCCTGGTTTGGGGGATTGGCGTTGCCGGAGCTACCATTGTGCTGTATCGTTACCGAAATCAGGAGGACAGCCATATTTTTCTGGCGGGGACTCTGCTGGGCGGCGCTTATGAATATATCTGCAGCGTGTTTACCGAACTGGCTTTTGGAACGGTATTCTGGGACTACAGCGATATTCCCTTTAATCTGGGCGGCAGAATCAATCTTCTGTACTGCTTTTTCTGGGGAATTGCGGCATGGGTATGGATGAAACGTCTGTATCCTGTGATATCACGCTGTATTGAAAAGATTCCGCAAAAAGCCGGAAAGGTGCTGACCTGGGTGTTTCTGTTGTTTATGGCCTGGGATGTGAGCATTTCCGCACTGGCGCTGGCCCGCTATGGAGAACGGGCGCAGGGGATTCCTCCGGCCGGTGAACTGGCTGTGTGGCTGGATCAGGAATTTCCCGATGAGCGGATGAATCAGATATATCCCAGCGCGAAAACAACGGATGAGCTGGGACAGTAGCAGACAGAAGTCTGTTTCACAGAAAAACGAAGGATGAATGGAGACGGAATATGGAAGCAAAAGAGTATTTCAGTAAGAAAAAAAGAGTGGTTGTGAAAATTGGTTCGGCCTCTCTGCACCATGAGGCTACGGGCAGGCTGAATCTGGGGAAGGTGGAGCGCCTGGTGCGGGAACTCTGCGATATCCGCAACTGCGGGATGGATGTGTGTCTGGTGAGCTCCGGGGCCATTGCAGTGGGGCGCACTGCCATAGGCCTTGCAGAGCGGCCGGACAATATTTCCACCAAGCAGGCCTGTGCGGCGGTGGGGCAGGCCAGGCTTATGATGACCTACCAGAAATTATTTTCTGAATATCATCAGACTGCCGGGCAGATACTTATGACAAAAGGCACCATGCAGGACAATGTTTCCCGGAAAAATGCCCAGAATACCTTTGAAGAACTGTTTCGTCTCGGTATTATCCCCGTGGTCAATGAAAACGACACGATTTCCACCTATGAAATGCAGTTTGGCGATAATGATACCCTGTCTGCACTGGTAGCTTCTCTGGTGGGAGCGGATTTACTGATTCTGCTGTCTGATATTGACGGACTGTTTACCGATGATCCTCATAAAAATCCTTCTGCAGAGCTGATTTCCGTAGTGGACCGGCTGGATGAGAATATCATTTCCATGGCAAAGGGAACCACAGGGAGCGATGTGGGCACCGGAGGCATGGAGACAAAACTGACTGCGGCAAAGATTGCCACATGTTCCGGAGCAGATATGATTATTGCCAATGGAGCGGATGTAGGCGTACTTCATCGGATTTTTGAGGGGGATTTTGTGGGCACCCTGTTCCGGGAGCATCGGGACGAAGATTTTTATATAGCGGATTTTATTGAAAAGAGTCTGGAGTAGTGTGAGAATCATGGGATCAGGAAACGGAATCAGGTTATGGTGATTCCAGATTTTACGTCAGAAAGGAGAATACCATGGAACAGAGCAAAATAGACCGGATCAATGTGCTGGCCCAAAAATCAAAGGCGGAGGGCCTGACAGAGGCGGAAAAGAAAGAGCAGGATCTGCTGCGGAAAGAATATATTGCAAATATCAGGCGGAACCTGCGTGCCCAGCTGGACAGCATTGACGTGGTAAATCCGGATGGAACCACAGAAAATCTGGGTGAGAAATATGGAAACAAAGAAGCAAATTAGAAGCAGGCTCCGGCAGCGCCGGGAGAGGCTGTCTTTGGAGCAGATGGGGAGTCTGTCAGCAGAAATCTGCCGGAAACTGGAGGAACAGCCATGGTTTTTCCAGGCGGAAACCATCTGCTTTTATTATCCCCTGGGAACTGAGACGAACCTGCTGCCCCTGGCAGAAAAAGCGCTGGCTCTGGGAAAAACAGCCGCATTTCCCAGGGTGGAAGGAAAAGAAATGGAATTTTACAAAGCTGCCTCACTGGAAGAGTTTCAGGAAGGCAGCTTTCATGTAATGGAACCGGTGAGCGAAATCCCTGCAGCAGAGCCGGGGAGGACAGTGCTGGTGCCGGGTCTGGGATTTGACCGCAGGGGAAACCGCATGGGGTACGGGGGAGGATATTATGACCGTTATTTTGCCAGATATCCGGAATGCTTTAAAATCGGAATTGCATATGAGGTTCAGCTTGTGGAAGGGCTGGAACCGGAACCCCATGACATATCCATGGATGCAGTAGTGACGGAGCGGGGCGTTTATTTTTGCAGGCAGTGAAAAAACGGGGATTTTTACTGCAGATATCCGTCTTTTACAATATCTTTCACAGTTTCTGTGGGAATTTCAAAAGTAACCACGCCCATATAACCGGGGGCTACCTGATATTCGTCAAAGACAATCATCAGTTTTCCGGATTCACTGATATAAAAGCTGGCAGTATCGGATAATTCTGTGAAGTTCCATTCCGGCACATCACTGTCCACCCAGTAGGTTTTTGTTTCGTCCTGAGCCATCTGGTCTTTCATCTGCTGTCTGATATTTTCAGTGATGGGAGTTTTATAATCGGCACCGTCCTGAAACAGATCTTTCAGGGTAATCATGTTACCGGTCTGTTTGTCAATATGATAGATTTTTTCCATCTGAGCGGCGCCTGCCATGGTAATGGTCTGGTGGAACCGCAGAGAGAAGAGCCTGTCATTGTCAGTTGCCACTTCATAGTCCAGATTTACAGCCTGAGTGCCTTCCCCGCCGGCGGCTTTCAGGTCTGCCTCATAAGCCGCAATGATCGCATCGGTATAAGCCTGAATATTGTCATTCAGTTCCTGTGTGGCGTCTTTCAGTATTTCTCCGTCTTTGTTTTCCACCTGGACTTCCGGCACTTTGATATTGGCTTCCATCCGGTTTTCCTGATGCTCATATTCCCGGAAGGTAACGATTTTCACAATGGCTCCAAGGATTGGAATCTGTTCCATGGCGTGGGCAATGGTGGGACCGGAATTGGCCAGTACAACCAGAATAAGGGCTGCTGCAGCAATTCCTGTGGCTGCTCTGGCAAAAGGAAACCGGAAAATGGAGGATTTCTTCCGGCAGGTATCCGTCTGTTCTGGCAGATTGTCTGCGGCATCTTTTTTGGCCTGTGCAATGGCGGCTTCCACCTGATTCTTTAACGTGTCCGGAACTTTAATGTTCTGATAATCCTGTCTGATCTGGTCTAAATTATGATTCATGGCAGAGTTCTCCTTCCGTGAGTTTGATTTTCATTTTTTTCAGGCTGCGGTATAACATGCTTTTGACGGTATTTACGTTTTCTTCCAGCACGTCGGCGATTTCCTGGAGTTTTCGGTCCTCAAAATAGCGCAGAACCACCACTGCCCGTTCCTTTTCGTTCAGTACATCCAGGGCGTCGATGGTGTCGAAGTCGGGATATATGTCTTCTTTTCCCTGTTCCTGCGGAAATTCAGAAAAGGTTTCCCGCTGTCTTTCCCGGAGGACTTCCAGGGAAGTATTGATGACGATGCGCCAGAGCCAGGTCCGGATATAAGATTCATTCCGAACGGAAGAGGCATTCCGTATGGCTTTGTAAGCGCTTTCCTGCACAATATCCATGGCGTCGGATTCGTTTTTTACATAAGTGAAAGCCAGGCGGTACAGGGAATTGTAAGAGGTCAGCAGCTCCTGTTCTACCAGCTGCTGCATCTTTGGTGTATTCATGTTGTATTCTCCTTTCCGGTTGTTATAGATTAGACGGGGCGGGGCCATGGAAAGTTTCATAACAGTCCCGATTATTTTTCTGATGCAGAATTTCAGAAAGTATAAAAATTTCTTCTGTCAGGAATGACAAAAGGAGCGGAACTTGTTATACTGTTATGGTAAATGGAAAATTTATCTGTTCTTTTCAGCAGAATAACAGAGAAAGGCCTGAAGTGAAAGGAAATATTCCGGAGGACGAAAGGGAAAAAGGAAATTATTTCAGCAGGCGGAGTAATAAGGCAGTGAAAAAGGTGACAGAACGGAGGAATAATATGAATCTTACACTGGAACAGGTTGGAAAAAATGCAAAAAAGGCGGAGGCAGTGCTGCGCACACTGTCTGTCGGCCGGAAAAATAAAGCTCTGACCACGGGGGCAGATTATCTGATGGCAAATATGAAAATACTTCTGGAGGCCAACCATGCAGATGTGGAGCGGGCCAGAGAAAACGGAATGGCCCCTGGCCTTGTGGATCGCCTGCTTCTGACAGAGGCCAGGATTGCCCAGATGGCAGAAGGGCTGCGGCAGATTGCAGGCCTGGAGGACCCTGTGGGAGAAGTGCTGTCCATGAAACAGCGCCCTAACGGGCTGCTGATTGGCCAGAAGCGGGTGCCTCTGGGGGTAATCGGCATTATTTATGAATCCAGGCCCAATGTGACAGCAGATGCGTTCGGCCTGTGCTTTAAGGCGGGGAATGTGGTAATTCTCCGGGGCGGGAAAGATGCGCTGCATTCCAACAATGCAATTACCATGACGTTGCAGGAGGCTCTGACAAAATGCGAGCTTCCCTCAGATGCCATTCAGCTTATTACAGATACCAGCCACGAAACAGCGGCAGAGTTTATGAAACTGAACCGGTATGTGGATGTACTGATTCCCCGGGGCGGGGCCGGACTGATTCGGACCGTGGTGGAGCAGGCAACGGTACCTGTTATTGAAACCGGAACCGGCAATTGCCACATTTATGTGGATGAATTTGCTGATATTGCCATGGCGGTGGATATTATTTATAATGCAAAAACCCAGAGAATCGGTGTATGCAACGCCTGCGAATCCCTGGTGATACATGAGAAGATAAAGGATGTCTTGCTCCCTGAACTGGTGAAGCGGTTGGAAGAAAAGCAGGTGGAACTGCGGGGGGATGAAGAGAGCCGGAAAACCTGCAGCAGTATCCTGCCTGCAAAGGAGGAAGACTGGGGCATGGAATATCTGGATTATATTCTTTCTGTAAAAACCGTATCTTCCATAGATGAGGCCATTGCCCATATCAATCAGTACAATACCGGACATTCTGAGGCTATCATTACCAGAGACTATGATCATTCCCGGAAATTTCTGGAAGAGGTGGACGCAGCGGCAGTGTATGTCAACGCCTCCACACGGTTTACAGACGGTTTTGAATTTGGCTTTGGGGGCGAAATCGGTATCAGCACCCAGAAGCTCCATGCAAGAGGGCCCATGGGCCTGAAAGAACTGACAGGTACGAAATATATTATTTATGGAAACGGTCAGATAAGGCCGTAAAAGCAAACAGGAAACAGAGGTACTGCAATCCGGTATCTGTGTTCCATTAACGTAAAGGAAGAAAAAATGAAAGTGACATTTGAACTGATATCAGAACCTCAGATTAACCGGGAACTGTTCCGGCATTTTAACCGTTATCAGGAAGTGAAACGTTGCTGGCGGAAAGAAGAGGACGGCTGGAAACTGAAAGAGATTGCCTTTGTGGAACAGTGGAACGAAGAGGAATATGAATTTCTGGTGAAATGCCTGAAGAATACCGCCAACACAGGCGGATTTGTAATTGGATGTTTTGAAGACGGAAAACTGACGGGATTTGCTTCGGTGGAGCATGAGCGGTTTGGCGCCCGGGAACAGTATGTACAGCTTTCCTGCATTCACATTTCCTGTGAGGCCAGAGGCAGGGGGTATGGAAAAAAACTGTTTCAGTATGCAGCTCAGGCAGGAAAGAAGCTGGGTGCGGAAAAACTGTACATATCGGCCCATTCATCAGAAGAAACCCAGGCATTTTACCATGCCCTGGGCTGTGTGGAGGCAAAAGAGTATAATCAGAAGCTGTTTGAAGCGGAGCCCTGTGACTGCCAGCTGGAATATGGACTGTAACGGTTATTCAGTTTTTTATAGTGATTTTCCTGCCAGTACCTCCTGGTAGTCCCGGTAATTTTCGGCCAGAAGTGCCGGAGTGTCCAGCCCGTACGGACAGTGAGCGCTGCACTGGTTGCAGTGAATACAGTCTTCGATTTTTTTCATTTTTTCCTGAACTTCCGGAATAAGCTGCAGTTGGGAGGGAGAACGTCTGAGCAGCAGGGACATTCTGGCACAGTTGTTGATTTCAATTCCGGCAGGGCAGGTGGGAACACAGTAGCCGCAGCCCCGGCAGAAGTTTCCGGCAAGCTGTTCCCGGTCCCGGACCATCAGTTCGGAGAGCTCCGGTGTGAGCACAGGAGGCTGGTCCATATAACGGATAAATTCATCCAGTTCGGATTCCCGCTGGATACCCCAGATGGGAAGTACATTATCGTATTGGGCCTGAAAGGCGTAAGCGGCAGCGGAGTTGGTAATCAGGCCTCCGGACAGTGCTTTCATGGAAATAAATCCGATGTTTTCCTTCCGGCAGCGGTTTACGATTTCCTTTTCTTTCTCGGTGGAAAGATAGGAGAAAGGAAACTGCAGTGTTTCGTACAGGCCGCTGTCAATGGCCTCATGGGCAACTTTCAGACGGTGGTTGCTGATACCGATGTGGCGGATTTTCCCCTGATTCCTGGCTTCTTCCATGGCTTCGTACAGTCCGGAACCGTCTCCTGGTTTCGGACAGAAAGAAGGGTTGTGAAACTGATAAATATCAATGTAATCTGTTTTCAGCAGTGTCAGGCTGGTGTGCAGATCTTTCCGGAATTCTTCTGCATTCTGCGCCCCGGTCTTAGTGGCAATATAAATGCTGCTCCGGACGGAAGAAAGGGCTTTTCCGATTTTGGCCTCACTGTCCGTATAGAACCGGGCGGTATCAAAAAATCGAATACCTGCATCGTATGCTTTTTTCAGCAGCTTTCCGGATTCTTCCATGGAAATGCGCTGAATGGGAAGGGCGCCGAATCCGTTTTTGTTTACGGTAATTCCTGTTTTTCCAAGAGTAACAGTCGTATTCATAGTCATCTCACCTTTCTGAATGTCTGTTCAAAATCCCTGTCCTGATTTCAGGATGAAATCTGACACTTTTCCAGTATTCTATCACGAGAGTTTCAGAAATACAAGACGCAGGAAAAATAACAGGCGTGGAGAGGATATCCGGGTGGACGGAATTTTCATAATGCCGCCTGCTAAAGCAAAATAATCAGAGACGCATATATTAATAGAAAAAGAGAAGCATATGGACAGAGTAAGAAAGATTATCAATGCCGGGCAGGCCTGGGAAAAAGGCTATTACGGAGAAGAAGTCGGCGTTGCAGTTCTGGATACCGGAATTTATCCCCACCCGGATTTTGAACACAGAATCGTCTGTTTTCGGGATTACGTCAGAGGAAGGAACTCTCTTTATGATGATAATGGTCATGGCACCCACATAGCCGGGATTATCGGCGGCGACGGTGGGATTTCCAATGGAAAATATATGGGGCTTGCGCCCCGCTGTCACTTTATTATTCTGAAAATACTGGATTACAGAGGAAATGGAAATACAGAGCATGTGGTACGGGCCATTGACTGGCTGGTGGAGAACAGAAGGACTTACCGCATCCGGATTGTGAATATTTCCATTGGCATGGTACTTCATGCGGAGAGCAGGGAGCGGATTCGTCTTCTGCAGGCAGTGGAATATGCCTGGGATAACGATCTGGTGGTAGTGGCCGCTGCCGGAAATAACGGTCCCGGCGAAAACAGCATTACCGTGCCGGGTATCTGCCGGAAAATTATTACAGCGGGCTGTTTTGATGATACCAGGGAGCAGATAGGAAAATCTCCTTTAAAGCCTGACTATTCCGGCCAGGGCCCCACGGACCATTGTGTGGTGAAACCGGAACTGGTGCTTCCGGGTACAAATGTCACAAGCTGCGGGGTTTATCCTGCCATGTATACCCAAAAGAGCGGCACTTCCATGGCGGCGCCCATGGTAAGCGGAAGTATCGCGCTGCTTCTTGGCAAATATCCCCATTTTTCTCCCGCAGATGTGAAGCTGCGCCTGTACCAGCGGACCGTGGACCTGGGCCTGCCTCTGTCGAAACAGGGCTGGGGAATGGTAGACATTGGGAAATTATTGTGTTAAAATGTCACCAGTGTATCATGGCGGGAAAGGCGTTTTTTACAGACTTTCCGGAAGGGGCCGTGACGAGAGGTGATTGAATGAAGAAAGTTAAGAAATTTTTGCTGGGGAGAGCAACCATAGTAGCCATAGCCATTTTACTTCAGCTGTGCTGGCTGCTGTCATTTCTGTATGGTTTCCGGATGCGTTATACCTTTTTAAATACAATTCTGGATATTGGCGCCGTGTTTGTGGTGCTGGTCATTGTAAATAAAAGAAGTAATCTGTCCTATAAAATTGCCTGGACAGTTGTAATTCTGGCGGTACCCATCGTAGGTCTGCTGGTCTATTTTATTTTTGGGCGGTCAGAGCTGACTAGGCCCACCAGAAAGCGTATGGAAGCCGTTAATTTTGAAATTGAACAGAGTCTGCCGAAGCATCAGGATTTGCTGGAAGAACTGAAAGAACAGGATTTGTCTGTTTACCGGCAGTCAAAATATGTCAGTGAATGGGCAGGGTATCCTGTTTATAAAAATACGGAGACAAAATATTATTCCTCCGGTGAGGAAATGTTTCCGGATATGCTGAAAGCCCTGGAGGAGGCAAAGCATTTTATTTTCATGGAATACTTCATTGTGGAAGAGGGCTATATGTTCGGAAAAATTCTGGATATTTTAAAGGAGAAGGCAGCTCAGGGACTGGATGTACGTTTTATTTATGATGATTTCGGGTGTGTGACCACCCTTCCGGAAAAATACTATCAGCAGATGCAGGAATGGGGCATAAAGTGCGTCCGGTTTAATCCGCTGTATCCCATAATGTCTGTGGTTATGAACAACCGGGACCATCGGAAAATTCTGGTGGCGGACGGCAAGGTGGGCTTTACAGGAGGCATCAATCTGGCAGATGAATATGTGAATAAAGTAAAAAGATTTGGTTACTGGAAAGATACGGGGCTTCGTCTGGAGGGGGAAGGAGTCTGGAGCTTTACGGTGATGTTCCTGGAAATGTGGGATTATATTACCAGGAGCCGGGAACAGAACCTGGAACAGTTCCGGCCCTCCAGTTATCAGACCAGGACCTGGAAAACAGACGGATATGTGCAGCCCTACACGGACAGTCCCCTGGACCATGAAAATGTGGGGGAAAATATTTATATGAATATTATTAACCGGGCCAGAAAATATGTCTATATTTTTACGCCTTATCTGATTCCCGATGACGAAATATTAAAGGCTCTGCAGAATACGGCAAAAAGCGGCGTGGATGTCAGGATTCTGATGCCTGGAATCCCCGATAAACAGATTGTATACTGGATCAGCCAGTCCTATTATGAGCCTCTTCTGGAATGCGGTGTAAGGATTTATCAGTTTAATCCGGGATTTCTCCATGCAAAATGTTTTGTGTGTGACGATGAAGTGGCTGTTGTGGGAAGCGTAAATCTGGATTACCGCAGCCTGTACCTGCATTTTGAGTGCGGCGTCTGGATGTATCGGACCAGGGCAGTCATACAGGTAAAAGAGGATATACAAAGAACCATGGAACAATCAGAAGAAATCAATCTGGAGTTCTGCCGGAAACGCCCGGCAGCCATCCGGACGTTACAGGGTGTGATGCGTCTGTTTGCCCCGCTGCTGTAAAGCAGCGGGGAACGGACCATGTGGCAGATGGCGGCTAACAGAACAGGAACTGTTCCAGTGTTTTCAGAAAATAGTCTTTGAACAGCGCTTTTTTTACTCCTTTCTGAAACAGGATATTGACAGAGCCGATTTCCTTTTTATTCAGTTTGTAGACAACTTTTCCGGCAGTCTGGCCCTTTTTGACGGGAGCATCTGCAGCTTCCGGAAGAACCAGTTCTTTGGTTATGGCAGATAAATCCGAGCCGGTTACATCCAGCCAGGAAAAGCCGGATTCATAGACCAGAGGAACCTGGTCTTCCACGCCGCCCTGAACGGCCAGGCCGGGCAGTTTATCCTGATTTTCGTCTCTGTATACCTGACATTTCCCAAATCCGTAATTCAACAGGGTGGTGGCGTCCTGAAAACGGACTTTGTGGTCCGGAGCCGCCATAATGACTGCGATCAGCTTCATGCCGTCTTTTTCCGCGGTGGCGGAAACGCAGTATTTTGCCTGGGAAGTGGAACCGGTTTTTAATCCGGTGGCATAGGGATACTGGCGAATGAGTTTGTTGGTATTGGTAAGGCCGAATTCTGAGGAACCTCTCCGGGTGACGTGGGTGATGTTTTCCATCCAGATGGTACAGTAATTATGTATTTGCGGGTAGCGGGTAATCAGTTCCCGCGACATCAGCGCCACATCGTAGGCGGTGGTCATGTGCCCTTCCACATCCAGGCCGCAGCAGTTTACGAAGGTGGTATTTTTCATGCCCAGGTCTTTTGCACGCTGGTTCATTCTGGAGACAAATTCCTGTTCACTTCCCCAGATATGCTCTGCCATGGCCACACAGGCGTCATTGGCGCTGGCCACCGAAATACATTTTAACATGGTTTCCACGGTCTGGGTTTCTCCAGGTTCCAGAAAAACCTGTGAACCGCCCATGCTGGCTGCATATTCGGATACGGTTACGGTATCTTCCAGTGATATTTTTCCTTCCTCCAGAGCGTCAAAAATCAGAATCATGGTCATGATTTTTGTAATACTGGCCGGATGAAGAGAAGTATGAGCCTCTTTTTCATAAATGACCTGGCCGGTGGAGGCTTCCATCAGTACCAGGGAAGGAGCAGAAACGGTGACTTCCTCTGCAGGCGGCTGTTCCGGGGTTACTTCTGAAGTGGGAAGCAGGGAGGATATCAGCAAACACGCAGACAGGAAAAAAGACAATATACAATGCATATCAGAACCTCCAAATGTTATATAATAGTTTAAGCGGAAGGCCTGTATGTTATTCCAGGAAAGGTGAAATAAATGAAGGTTTTATTTTTGGCAGCCGCGGCTGTTTTGTGTTGTATTCTGTGGCAGAGATGGGAACTCACCAGATTTCGGGTGACGGAATATCAGATTTCCTCATCCAAAATCAGGGAGCAGGCGCTGGGACTTGTAATTGCGGATCTGCATGGATTTACCTATGGAAAAGAAAATAAGAGACTGCTTGAAAAAATGAGAAGATTAAATCCTGATATAATTTTTATTCCGGGAGATATGCTGGTATCGAAGTACAGTGAGACCTATGAAACCGCACTGAAAACCCTGAAGGAGTTTGTAAAGATAGCTCCCGTATATTACAGTTACGGAAACCATGAGAGCCGTCTGCGGGACCCGGAAAGAATCAATCATCCCCTGTTTCAGAAATATATGTCTCAGGTGAAGGAAGCGGGGGTTACTGTAATGGAAACCGGGAGCCGGGAAATTTTCATGGGTGGGAACAGAGTACAGCTGTCCGCCCTGGAACTGGAACTGGATTATTATGAGAAGGGGCGGATTGTCCCGCTGGAAGAGAATTATCTGAAAGAACGTCTGCCAGACCGGAGGGAAGACTTGTTCCGGATTCTGCTTGCCCATAATCCGGCTTATGCAGAGGAATATATCCGATGGGGGGCAGATGTGACCTTTTGCGGCCATAACCACGGGGGGCTGGTTCGGATTCCGGGGATTGGGAGCGTGATTTCTCCCCAGCTCACCTGGTTTCCGAAGTATGATGCGGGACGTTTTCAGGTGGGGGACAGGAGTGTGATTGTAAGCCGGGGGCTGGGGACACATACTTTTCACATCCGGATTTTCAACCGGGCGGAACTGCTGGCGGTAAAATTTTTGCCGGAAAACGGGAAGAGATGACAAAAATTCCCTTGAAAAAAGCAGCAGATACAGGTAGAATATGTGATAGCGCTGTTTTGAGAAAGGGATTGTATGGATTTGACGGTAAAGCTGCAGGTGTTTGAAGGTCCTCTGGATCTGCTTTTACATCTGCTGGAAAAAAACAAAGTAAATATTTATGATATTCCCATTGTGGAAATTACCAGCCAGTATATGGAATATATCAGTGAAATGCAGCGGCAGGATCTGAATGTTGTCAGTGAATTTCTGGTGATGGCTGCCACGCTTCTTGATATTAAATCCCGAATGCTGCTTCCCAGGGAGGAAACAGAGGAAGAAGAGGAGGACCCAAGGGCGGAGCTGGTGCAGAAGCTGCTGGAATATAAAATGTACAGGTGTATGGCTTACGAATTAAAGGACAGGCAGATCGACGCGGAAAAAGTGCTGTTTAAGATGCCTACCATTCCGGAGGAAGTCAGACAGTATGAGGAGCCGGTGGACTTACAGGAACTGCTGACGGATGTGACTTTAAAGAGACTCAACGGGATTTTCAGGTCCGTGATGCGCAGGCAGGAGGACAGAGTTGACCCCATCCGTTCCCGATTTGGGAAGATTGAGCGGGAAGAAGTGTCTCTGGAGGAACGTATGGGGTATCTGGAACAGTATATACTGCATCACAGGCGGTTCAGCTTTCGGGGACTGCTGGAAACCCAGAGCAGTAAAATGGAAATTATCGTCACATTTTTGTCTGTTCTGGAGTTGATGAAAACAGGAAAGATACATATTTCTCAGGAACATATTTTTGATGATATTATTATTTATGCAAACAGCGAGGAGAGCCAGGTGCCGGCATAAGGAGTCAGGTCAGTATGAATTTGGAGAAACAGGAAGCAATTATTGAGGGGATTTTATTCGCCATGGGTGAATCAGTGGAACTGTCCAGACTGGCGGAGGTTCTGGAGGTCAGCCAGGAAGAAATCCAGGATATTTTACATGGAATGATGAAGCGGTATGAAATGGAAAACCGCGGAATTGAGATTATGGAAATTGAAAATGCTGTCCAGATGTGTACCAAAAAAGAGATGTACGAATATCTGATAAAAATTGCCGGACAGCCCAGACGCCATGTGCTGACGGATGTGCTTTTGGAAACGCTTTCCATTATTGCCTACAAGCAGCCCATTACCAGGCTGGAAATAGAAAAGATACGCGGAGTGAGCTGTGCCCATGCAGTCAATAAACTGGTGGAATATAATCTGGTCTGCGAACTGGGCAGGCTGGATGCGCCGGGAAGGCCTCTGCTGTTTGGCACCACAGAGGAATTTTTAAGGAGCTTCGGAGTTCAGTCTATTGAAGAACTTCCGGTGTTGGACCAGGATCAGCTGGAGGAGTTTAAACAGCAGGCGGAAGAAGAAATGAATCTGAAGCTGAATGTTTAAAAGATTCAGGAAGGAACGGTTAATCTGCCGTAAAATATTTTTTTGTGCCGGATATATTCCAACATCCGGTAAAGGGTGCGGTCTTCTCTGGCGACTGAGAGAAGACCGCATTTTTTTCTTCTATAGGAAATTCCTCTGGATTTCCTATAGAAGAAAAAAACAATGCTGCGCAGCAAAATTTAATATCCGAGAGGCTCTCCGATTAAAATAATCTTAATCCGTTTTTCCGGAGCACTTTTTCTGGTAATGACGGTATGGGAGCAGATACAGTCCGGACTTAAACAGTCGGAACAGAGTCCGGTAGCGGCGCAGGGAGTGTTCCGGCTCAGCCGGTTGGCATTGAGGGGAGAAGCCACGTTTTTCACACGGGAAACTGCCTCTTCCAGGGAGGGGCTTACTTTATTCATGCCAGCAAGAATAATCACATGTTCCGGTCCGTAAATCAGGGCGCCCACCCGGTTTCCGGTGCCGTCGATATTTACCAGTTCTCCCTCCACCGTGATGGCATTGCTGCTCATAAAATAATAGTCGGCATTCAGGGATTTGTGGTAAATTTCCTTTACTTCTTCCGGGGATCCGGCTTTGCTTCGATCCAGCAGTGTAATATCGCTGCGCTGTTTTAAAATATCAGCCATGCCGGATTCTGCCAGAGTCATGGAGCCTCCAAAGGAAACTGTGCTGTCAGAGGGCACCAGCTCAGAAGCCAGCTTTACTGCCTCCTGGGCAGTTTTGCAGTAGTGGCACTCAAAATGACGTTTTTCCAGATTTTTCATGGTGGTTTTTGCAAGATTTTCGTAATAGGTTTCAGAAGGGGTCATGAGTTTCTCCTTTCGATGATAAATTTGTTATATTTTACACAGGCGCTGTTATGTAAAGACAGATTCTGTTCTTCTTCATTATAAAATATCGGATTCCGGTCGTCAATTTTATTGTGGAAATTATCTTGAGAATACGGAGACAAAAGAATATAATAAGGAAAAAATGGAAGGTATCAGGGCTGGCAGTACGTCTGGCCTGAGCTGGAAACAGGAGGCAGGTATGGATAAGGCAGAAAATTATTTTTTCTTTTGACGGGAAACAGAAGCGGGAACATGGGTGCTGTAAAAGGAAGGCTCTCTGAAAAGATTTGAAAAAAATACCAGTTGTGTTATAATATGCCCTGTAGGCGGAAAACTGCATGGTATAACAGGTGTTTTGTGACTGTGCAGAAAGAGCCGCAGTGAAATTTTTATGAGAAAGGGGATTTTAATGGAACGAAAATTAAAAAAGCTGGCATCTTATTACAGGCCCTACCTGTCTCTGTTTCTTGCAGATATGTTTTTTGCAATTCTGGGTGCAGGGGTGACATTAGTAATTCCTTTGATTGTACGTTATATTACAAATCATGTGATTACCATGGAAGCAGGGGCGGCGCTGCATAAAATTGCAGGTATGGCAGTTCTGATGCTGGCGCTTGTGGCAGTGGAATGTTTCTGTAATTATTTTATATCCAATTACGGACATGTAATGGGAGCAAAGATTGAGTATGACATGCGGGCGGAGATTTTCGGACACTATCAGAAGCTGTCATTCTCTTTTTTCAACAATCAGAAAGTCGGACAGCTTATGTCCAGAATTACCAGTGATCTGTTTGATATCAGCGAACTTTTGCATCATGGGCCGGAGGATCTGGTGATTTCTGTCATTAAGATTGCGGGCTCCTTTATTATTTTACTGAATATTGATGTAAAGCTCACTGTGATAGCCTTTGCCTTTGTGCCGGTGATGCTGGTATATGCCATGTATTTTAATACCAGGATGAAACGGGCCTTTAAACGCAATCGGGTAAAAATTGCAGAGATCAACAGTCAGATTGAGGACAATCTCTCAGGTATCCGGGTGGTAAAATCTTTTGCAAACGAGGACGTGGAACTGGACAAATTCGAAGAGGGAAATCAGGGATTTCTGGCTGCCAAAAAGAACAGTTATCATTATATGGCCGGTTATCATTCCGGTCTTGGGGCTCTGACCACGCTGATAACCATTGTGGTGCTGGTGGCGGGGGCAGTGCTGATTACGAAAGGGCAGGTCAGCGTGACGGATCTGATTACGTTTCTTCTGTATATTAATACCTTTACCGAGCCGGTGAAAAAGCTGATTAACTTTACCGAGCAGTTCCAGAACGGTTATACCGGGTATGAGCGTTTTATGGAAATGATGGCTGTTGCACCCGATATTGCGGACAGGCCGGATGCTGTAGAACTGAAAAATGTCAGAGGAGATATTTCTTTTGACAATGTATCTTTCCATTATGAAGAAAATACGGAAACGGTGCTGAATCACATTAACCTGGACGTGGAGGCAGGAGCCTATATGGCTCTGGTGGGTTCTTCCGGTGCGGGAAAAAGTACCCTGTGCAGCCTGATTCCGCGGTTTTATGATGTAACGGGAGGCGCGGTGAAAATTGACGGGCAGGACATCCGGGATGTGACGTTAAAGAGCCTGCGCAGTCAGATCGGCATTGTGCAGCAGGATGTGTACCTGTTTGTGGGAACAGTAATGGACAATATCCGTTACGGCAGGCCCGGCGCCACCAGAGAAGAGGTGGTGGAAGCAGCCAAAAGCGCCAATGCCCATGAATTTATTATGGCTCTGCCGGACGGATATGATACGGATATCGGACAGCGGGGCGTGAAACTTTCCGGTGGACAGAAGCAGAGATTGTCCATTGCAAGGGTATTTTTGAAAAATCCGCCCATACTGATATTTGACGAGGCAACATCGGCGCTGGATAACGAAAGTGAAAAAGTGGTGCAGGAATCTCTGGAAAAACTGGCGAAAAACCGCACTACCTTTGTGATTGCCCACCGTCTGTCCACCATACGGAATGCTCAGAAAATACTGGTGCTGACGGACAGCGGAATTGAGGAAGAAGGAAGTCACAGGGAATTACTGGAAAAAGACGGCATTTATGCAAAACTCTACAGTATGCAGTTTGCCGGATAAGAGAGAAGAAGGCGGCATACAGCCGCCGGACAGGAGATTTATGGATATCGAATTTAAGAAAATCGGACTGGAAGACCGGGAATTAATTGAAAGCTACCTGAATCGGAAAACGTATCGGAGCTGTGAACTGATTTTTCCGAATATTTACCTCTGGAGCCGGAAATATCCCACAGATTTTGCGGTAGTGGAAGATACGCTGGTATTCCGGGGGACTATGGATGATGGAGAACCCAGCATTACATTTCCGGCGGGAGAGCCGGAACAGATTCATAAGGCAATGGATGTGATGATGAACTGGTTTTTGAAGCAGCAGAAAGAATTCCATATGCATCTGGTACAGGAACAGGAATTTGAATTGCTGGAACAGTGGTATCCGGGAAAATTTCAGATTGAATATGACAGGGATTCCGCCGATTATGTGTATGAAACGGAGAAACTTACCACCCTGGCAGGCAAAAAGCTGCATGGAAAGCGAAACCATATCAACAAGTTTAAGGAAAACTATCCGGACTGGGTGTACGAACCCATAACCGGGGAAAATGTGGAAGAGTGTTTCCAGATGGCCCTGAAATGGCGTGAGGAAGCAGAATGCGATCAGGACGAGGAAAAACGGGCGGAAATGTGCGTGACTCTGAATGCGCTGCGCCTGCTGGAGGAGCTTCATCTGAAGGGCGGTCTGCTGCGGACAGAGCAGGAAGGGGAGATTATTGCATTTACCATCGGGGAACCTTTGAATCCCGACACCTTTGTTGTGCACATTGAGAAAGCATTTGCAGAGATTCAGGGGGCATATCCCATGATAAATCAGCAGTTTGTGGCTCATGAAGCTCAGGATTACCAGTATGTGAACCGGGAAGAAGATACAGGGGCAGAAGGGCTGCGGAAAGCGAAGCTGTCCTACCGTCCGGTATTTCTGGTGGAAAAAGGCATGGTAACGTATTGTGAGTAAATGGAGGGAAAATAATGACAAAAATTGATATTATCTCAGGATTTCTGGGGGCAGGAAAGACAACTTTTATCAAAAAAATGCTGGAAGATGTATTTCAGGGAGAAAAAATTGTTCTGATTGAAAATGAATTCGGAGAAATCGGCATTGACGGTGGATTTCTTAAGGATTCCGGTATTGAAATCAGTGAGCTGAATTCCGGCTGTATCTGCTGTTCCCTGGTGGGGGATTTTGGAAAAAATTTGCGGGAGGTTATGGAGCGGTTCCATCCGGACCGGATTCTCATTGAGCCTTCCGGCGTGGGAAAACTTTCCGATGTAATGAAATCTGTGCGGGAAGTGGAAGAAGAAAACGAAGTAAAACTGAACGGGCGCATTACTGTGGTAAATACAGCCAAAGCCACAAAACAGATGAAAGCCTTTGGTGAATTTTTTAACAATCAGATTGAATATGCCACGGTAATTGTGTTAAGCCGTACTCAGAATGTGAAACCGGAGCAGACGGAACTGGTGGTAAAAGCCATACGGGAAAAAAATCCGGATGGGGCTGTGATTACAACGCCCTGGAGTGAAATTGACGGAAAACAGATTTATAAAGTCATTGAACAGCAGAAGTCTCTGGAAGAAGAACTGATGGAAGAACATGAGCATCATCATGAGCATGGAGCGGACTGTACCTGCGGCTGTCATGATCACGAGCATGAACACCATCATGAGCATGAACACCATCATCAGCATGGACATGACCACGAGCACCATCATGAACACGACCACGGGCATGAACACCACCATGAGCATAACCACGAGCATGGAGCGGACCGTACCTGCGGCTGTCATGACCACGAGCATGGGCATCATCATGGACATCACCATGCAGACGAAGTGTTCACAAGCTGGGGCAGAGAGACGCCCCATGTATTTACCAGAGATACCATTGAACATGCCATGAAAGCGTTTTGCGATACAGAAGATTACGGTACCATTCTCAGGGCAAAGGGCATGGTTCCTGCAGAAGATGGAACCTGGATTTATTTTGACATGGTGGACGGTGAATATGAGCTGCGTACCGGAGAACCGGATTACACCGGAAGACTCTGTGTTATAGGAACAGATATGGAAGAAGAGAAGCTGGCGGAACTGTTTGGAATATAGGAAGGGTGTGAAAAGATGGAAATTCCGGTATATTTGTTTTCCGGCTTTATGGACAGCGGAAAAAGTTCTCTGATACGGGAAACGCTGATTGACGGGGACTTCAGTGAAAATGGAAAAACGCTGCTGATTCTCTGCGAAGACGGAGAAGTGGAATTTGAAGAAGAGGAATTACAGAAAGTCAACACCAGGCTGGTAATGATAGAAGAAGAAACGGAATTTACCAAAGAAAAACTGACGGAGCTTGGCACAGCGTACCATCCGGATCAGGTATTCATCGAATACAACGGAACCTGGCAGATGTCCACATTTCTGGAAATGGACCTTCCCAAAAACTGGGTGCTGGTACAGTCCCTGGCTACAGTGGACGCTTCCACTTTTGAAATGTATCTGGCCAATATGCGGGCCATGATTATGGAGCAGCTTTTTGCAGCAGACGTGGTGATTATCAACCGCTGTACAGAGGATACTCCAAAAGGAAAATTCCGCCGGGCCATTAAGGTGCTGAACCGGAAAGCTCAGATTGCCTATGAGCGGGAGGACGGAACCATAGATGAAAATGATATGGAAGAGCTGCCCTACGACCTGAATCAGGAAGTGATTGAGATTACTGACATGGATTACGGTATCTGGTATATGGACGCACTGGACAATCCGAAGAAATATGAAGGAAAAAAGGTACGGTTTCTGGCGCTGGTGTATCGTCCGGAGAAACTGAAAAAGGGCGTGTTTATTCCGGGCAGGTTTGCCATGACCTGCTGCGCGGATGATATTACCTTTGTGGGATTCAAATGCAAATATGACAAAGCCTCAGAGATTTCCCACAAATCATGGATTACCATTACCGCGGAAATGAAGAATGAATTTGCACTGGAATACAGGGGAAAGGGCCCTGTTCTGTATGCACTGGAGATACAGCCGGCAGAAAAGCCGGAAGATGAGCTGATTTATTTCAGCTGATAAAGTGATTGGGAATCAGGAGAAGAAAAATGAATTTTGAAGAGAGCAGATATGGACAGAGAGCAGAAGATAATTTCAAAAAAGGATATAACTGCAGTCAGGCAGTTTTTCTGGCCTTCTCAGATTTGCACGGTATGGATGAGAAGACCGCAGCCAGACTCAGTTCTTCTTTTGGCGGCGGGATGGGCAGGCTGAGAGAGGTCTGCGGCTCCGTCAGCGGCATGTTTCTGGTGGCCGGAGTTTTGTACGGGTACGATACGCCCGGAGATGCTCGGGGGAAAAAAGAACATTATGAGAGGATTCAGCAGCTTGCTGCAGCATTCGAGAAAGAAAATGGTTCCATTGTCTGCCGGGACCTGCTGGGGCTGAACCGTAAAAAAGATGTACCGGCGCCGGCTGAAAGAACGGAAGAATACTATAAAAAACGCCCCTGCGGGAAATTAGTGCGTATGGCGGCAGCCATTATGGAGCAATATATAGAGGAACATCCGCTGGAAGGATATTCTGAATAATTTCAGCTGACCACAGTTCAGCCATACAGGCCTCAGACCTGCCTGCGTGGCAGTCAGTCGCAGCTTTGCTGCTTCTGTCTGAGGCTGTATGTGCGTCCCGCCCATAGGAAAGCAGAAAAACAGCTCATTGCAGATAAATCTGCATGTTCTGTTTTTCTATGGCTGAACTGTTATTATTCAGAACCCCTGCCGCAGCCATGTCAGCAGAGCTGCCATACGCCTCAGGAGAGGCTTCTGCCTGCGGCTGTGGGCTAAGCCCCCTCATGGAAATCGAAACTCAGTCTTTGTCAAATAAATTTGAATAGCCTGAGTTTCGATTTCCATGGGGTTCTGAATAATTTCAAAATCTAAACTTTTTATAAAATCTGAAAATGGATATTGACAAAGAAAATAGGGAGTGCTAAATTATGTACATAAGCGATTAGCACTCGATATAAATGAGTGCTAATAACTAAAAGAAAAGTATAGAACAGAGACGCAGTTTAAGGAGGAATTGTAATGAAATTAGTACCGTTAGGCGACAGAGTTGTATTAAAACAGTGCGAAGCAGAGGAAACCACCAAGTCCGGTATTATTCTGGCAGGAAGTGCACAGGAGAAACCTCAGGAAGCAGAAGTTGTGGCAGTAGGCCCTGGCGGAATGGTAGATGGTAAAGAAGTAACCATGCAGGTAAAAGAAGGCGATAAAGTTATCTACTCCAAATATGCAGGAAATGAAGTGAAAATTGAAGGGGAAGAGTTCATTATTGTAAAACAGAATGATATTCTTGCAATTGTAGAAAATTAAAACAGCCAACGGGCCGGAAAGGAAGGCAGAGCCCGCTGCGGGGTAGTTCTGTAAGGCTGGCGAAGCCATGGGCTCAGGCTGGCAGACAGAGCTTCCTTAACAGAACAGGTAAAAATCACATAACATATATAGAAGGAGACGAACTATCATGGCAAAAGAATTAAAATATGGCACAGAAGCCAGAGCAGCATTAGAAGCCGGTGTGGATAAACTGGCAGATACCGTAAGAGTAACCCTGGGACCAAAAGGAAGAAATGTGGTACTGGATAAATCTTTCGGCGCACCTCTGATTACCAATGACGGTGTGACCATTGCAAAAGAAATTGAGCTGGAAGACGCATTTGAGAATATGGGCGCACAGCTTGTAAAAGAAGTGGCGACAAAGACTAACGACGTTGCCGGAGACGGAACCACCACAGCTACTGTTCTGGCACAGGCAATGATTAAAGAAGGTATGAAGAACCTGGAAGCAGGTGCAAATCCAATCGTTCTGCGCCGGGGCATGAAGAAAGCTACCGAGAAAGCCATTGAATCCATTGCAGCCATGAGCCAGAAAGTAAACGGCAAAGACCAGATTGCAAAAGTGGCAGCTATCTCTGCAGGAGATGAAGAAGTAGGAAATCTGGTGGCAGACGCTATGGAAAAAGTGTCTAACGACGGTGTTATCACCATTGAAGAATCCAAAACCATGCAGACAGAGCTGGATCTGGTAGAAGGTATGCAGTTTGACCGTGGATATATTTCCGCATATATGGCAACTGACATGGATAAAATGGAAGCAGTTCTGGATGATCCCTATATCCTGATTACTGATAAGAAAATCAGCAATATTCAGGAAATCCTGCCTTTGCTGGAGCAGGTGGTACAGTCCGGAGCAAGACTGCTGATTATCGCTGAAGATATTGAGGGCGAAGCTCTTACCACATTGATTGTAAATAAACTCCGCGGCACTTTTAACGTAGTGGCTGTAAAAGCACCGGGATATGGCGACAGAAGAAAAGCAATGCTGGAGGATATTGCAATCCTTACAGGCGGCCAGGTGATTTCCGAGGAAGTAGGCCTTGAGTTAAAAGAAACCACCATGGATCAGCTGGGACGTGCAAAATCTGTAAAAGTACAGAAAGAAAACACCATTATTGTAGACGGAGAGGGCAATAAAGATGCTATTTCCGCAAGAATTGCACAGATCAGAACACAGATTGAAGAGACTACCTCTGAATTTGATAAAGAAAAACTGCAGGAAAGACTGGCAAAACTGGCAGGCGGCGTAGCAGTTATCCGGGTAGGAGCAGCAACTGAGACTGAAATGAAAGAAAGCAAACTCCGCATGGAAGACGCTCTGAATTCCACCAGAGCAGCAGTAGAAGAAGGAATTATCGCAGGCGGCGGTTCCGCATACATTCATGCAGCAAAAGAAGTGGCAGCACTGGCAGAGGGCATGGACGGAGATGAGAAAACCGGAGCAAAAGTAATTTTGAAAGCGCTGGAATCCCCGCTGTTCTACATTGCCGCAAATGCAGGACTGGAAGGTGCGGTAATTATTAACAAAGTAAAAGAATCTGAGCCGGGCGTAGGCTTTGACGCAACAAAAGAAGAATATGTAAATATGGTAGAAGCAGGAATTCTGGATCCGGTGAAGGTGACCAGAAGCGCACTGCAGAACGCTACCTCCGTAGCTTCCACTCTGCTGACCACAGAGTCAGTAGTGGCAAACATCAAAGAAGATGTACCGGCAATGCCGGCAGGCGGCGCAGGCGGAATGGGAATGATGTAATTTCCCGGATACCATGAGAGATAAAAAGGACTGTAGAAGTATTGTACTTCCGCAGTTCTTTTTGTCATACAGGAATGTCTGTTTTACTGCGGTCTGATAAGTGCAGTATATTCTTTTTTATTGACAGTCCGGTGATTTTACCATAAAATTAAGGAACAGGAGAATAATTATGGAGGAGAATGGGAAAAAGTGAACAGTCAGCTGATCAGAAAATATGAATCTATGGGATTTGATAAGGGGCAGATGGAAGAAATCCGACAGGGGCTGGAGAAAGGACTGGATGTATCCTGGTATACTTCAGTAAATTATGACTGGTTTCAGATGGAAGAAATCAAAAAAGGGCTGGAACGGGGACTGGATGTATCCTCTTATGCCAAACCTGAAATTTCCTATGACCGTATGCGCCAGATTCGCAAGGGGCTGAAAGAAGGACTGGATTTGTCCAGACATCAGGAACTGGAAGCAGGATATCTGCGCCAGATTCGTAAGGCAAAACTGGGGCACGTGGATATTTTTTCTTATATTGAGCAGGGATATGAGCCGGACCAGCTGGAGGAAATCCGTCTGGGGCTGGAACACAAGGCAGATATCAGCAGGCATTTGATTAAAGAATTTCTGGGAGAATCTCTGCGTGAAATCCGTCTGGGTGTGGAAGAAGGACTGGATGTGTCTGTTTATGCCAGGATACATTTTGGCTGGCAGCAGATGCGCGAAATCCGACTGGGACTGGAACGACGTGTGGATGTATCTCATTATGCAAAAGAACTGTACCGCTGGCAGCAGATGCGTGAAATCCGTCTGGGGCTGGAAGAAGGACTGGATGTATCTGCCTATGAGAGCCTGATGTATTCTGCCAGAGAAATGAAACAGATGCGTATGAAAATGCTGGAACAGGTAAAACAGGCCGAACACAGAGATTTCCAGTTGGAAATGTTGGAGGAACAGGCACGCCAGGCGTCAGAATGTGTGGTAACGGTCAGTCAGGATAAAATGGAAGCCTACATTACGCTGGAGAAAGGAACAGTCAAAAGTAAAAATGAAATTATGCGGCTTCTGGCAAAAGAAAATGTGGTATTTGGAATTCGTCAGGATGAAATAGAAAAGAAACTGAAAGAAGCAGAACAGGGTACCGTAAGATTTCTGGCGGCAGAGGGAGTGCGGCCGGAACGGGGACGGGATGGATATTATGAATTCTTTTTCCGGACAGGAATTCCGCAGATTCCGGCAATTCGTCAGGATGGCTCCATCGATTACCAGAATACGGTGTATTTTGAACAGGTGAAAGCCGGACAGGTAATAGCGGTGTATCATGAAGCTCAGCCCGGAATCGGAGGAAGGATGGTAGACGGAACCGAACTTCCTGCCCAGGGCGGTCAGGAAAAGCAAATGCTGAAAGGAAGAGGATTTCTTCTTTCTCAGGATAAAAAGACTTATATTGCAAGGGAATCCGGAAAAATTGAACTGAAAAATAATGAAATTACCATTCAGCCGCTGCTGGTGGTAACAGAAGTGACCATATCCACAGGGAATCTGCGTTTCAATGGGAGTATCTGGGTAAAAGGAAATGTGGGAAGCGGCGTGGTAATCCAGTCAAAGGATGAACTCATTATAGAAGGAAATGTGGAAGCAGCACATCTGCAGGGCGGGAAACGGATTGTAATTAAAAACGGTGTATCCGGCGGCGGTCTGGCTGTGATAGAGTCAGCCGAAGATATCCATGGTAAATTTTTTGAAAGTGCAACACTGACAGCCAACGGGGGAATTTATGCCAATTATGTGATGAGCAGCAACATGATAGCAGGAAAAGAGATTGTGATTTCCGGAAGCAAAGGGGCTATTATCGGCGGTAATGCAGCGGCAGTAAATGGAATAAAAGCCCACCATATCGGAAACCGGGCCGGACTTTTGACGAACATCTCTCTTGGCGTCAGCAAAGCAATGATTGAAAAAGAAGAAGAAGCGGAAATGAAACTGAAAAAGTTTCAGTCTGAGCTGGAAATATTTGAGGAAGCATACAGAAAGCTCCAGAAACAGTATCCGCCGGAAGTACGCAACGAGATGGAACTGTATCTGAAGGTAGAACAGGCCACTTATATCAAACGCAAACAGATGGAACAGCAGGTGGAACGTACAAAAGAACTGGAGGAAAAGCGGAACAAAGCAAATGAAGCAAAGATGATGGTATACGGTATCCTGAACGCCGGAACTGTGGTGCAGATGAACGGAATGCAGTGGACTGCGGCCAGCTCCGTGAGAAATGTCACAGTCCGCCTGTCTAACAAAGAAATCGGTGTATTCCGGAATTAAGGAGGAAACAGTATGAACCGTCATAAAATGTTGATTGTGGATGATGTGGAAAGCAACCGTTTAATTCTGGCAGAAATTTTCCGCAGGGAATATGAGATTCTGGAAGCAGCAGATGTAAAGAACACACTCCGGATACTGGAAAAAAGTTCCGGAGAGATCGCCGCTGTGTTACTGGACTGGCACCTATCCGATGAGGATGGAAGCAGGGTTCTGGAAGAAATGATACGGAAGAGATGGATGAACCATATTCCGGTACTGGTGGTTACTGCCGAACAGTCCACAGAAACAGAGAAAAAATGTATTGGCATGGGAGCCTCTGACATGATACGCAAGCCCTTTGATGCAGATGTGGTCCGAAAACGCGTGGAAAATAATATTTCTCTGTACCAGCATAAGAATCATATGGAAGAAAAAGTACAGGAGCAGAATCATCTTCTGCGCAAACAGTATGCGGTAATGAAACTGCAGACAGAAAAACTGAAAAAATCCAGCCAGAAGATGATAGATATTGTATGTAATATTCTGGAGCACCATTATCCGGAATTTGATGAAAATACACAAATCGTAAGGGAAATCAGCAGAATTATCGGCAGGAAAGTGCAGGCTCATTATCCGGAATATAAACTGACAGACGCAGATGTGGAAGCCATTGCAGAACTGGCGTCCCTGCGGGATATCGGAAAACTTCTGATATCGGACCATGTACTGTTTAAACCGGCAAAACTCACCAGAGAAGAAAAAGAATATATGAAATCCCACACCACCAAAGGGTGTGAAATCATGAAAATGATGAAGGATATTCAGACTTCTGATGATCACAGGAAAAGTATGGAAATCTGTCGGTATCACCATGAGCGTTACGATGGAAAAGGATATCCGGAAGGACTGAAAGGAGATGAAATACCGATTTCCGCCCAGATTGTATCTGTGGTGGATGCCTATCATGCGCTGATCAGTGAACGTATTTACAAACGGGCATATTCCAGGGAAGAAGCATATTACATGGTTCTGGGCGGCGAATGCGGAATTTTTTCACCGAAGATTATGGAATGTTTCCGTATGTCCAGAAAAGAAATTGAAACAATTGATGCAGAAGAAAGGGAGGAAAAGGTATGAATCAGGAGATAAAAGAAGAATTAAGCGCGGCAGGTGTAAATATGAAAGAGGCGCTGGAGCGTCTGATGAACAATGAAATGCTGTTAGAAAGGCTGCTGATTAAGTTTAAGGCAGATAAGAATTTTGAAGGACTGGAAAAAGCGCTGGGAGAACAGAAATATGAAGAGGCCTTTCATTGTGCTCACACCCTGAAAGGAGTAGCAGGTAATCTGGGAATGGAAAAACTGATGGAAGCAGATATTGTTGTGGTGGAAAAACTGCGCAGCCAGAATTACGATGGCATTGAAACAGACATGGAGGCAGTGAGGAACGCCTATACCAGCGTAATGGACGTGATTCAGAAAATAGGCTAAAAGAAATATGTACCATTGTACCAGAAGAAAGATTGTGATACAATGATGGGTAGAAAAATCAAAGGAGGACTACTCAGGTGGGAAAAATTGCAGTTGTAACGGACAGTAACAGCGGAATTACCCAGGAACAGGCGAAAGAATATGGAGTAAATGTGCTGCCCATGCCATTTTTTATAAATGGAGAGACATATTTTGAAGATATTGATTTAACACAGGAACAATTTTATGAAAAACTGGAAAATGATGCGGAAATTTCCACTTCCATGCCGGCAGTAGGGTCTGTGACAGATTTGTGGGACAGTCTGCTGAAAGAGTATGAGGAAATTGTGCATATTCCCATGTCCAGCGGGTTGAGCAGCTCCTGCGAGACAGCCATCATGTTGTCCCAGGAATACGAGGGACGGGTCCAGGTGGTGAATAACCAGCGTATTTCCGTTACCCAGAAACAATCCGTACTGGATGCGGCAGAGCTGGTAAAACGAGGATTAAACGCAGAAGAAATTAAAAATTATCTGGAAAAAACAAAGTTTGATTCCAGTATTTATATTATGGTAGATACGCTGTATTATCTGAAAAAAGGAGGAAGAGTCACACCGGCAGCAGCAGCGCTGGGCACTTTGCTGAAGCTCAAACCGGTGCTTCAGATTCAGGGAGATAAACTGGATGCTTTTGCCAAAGCCAGAACTTTGAAGCAGGCAAAGAATATTATGACAGAGGCAGTCAGAAATGATTTTACCAAACGTTTCGGAGACGAAACAGGGGAAAATATGAATCTTTTTATTGCTTATACCAAAGACCGGGAGGCAGCTCTGGAATTTAAGGCTCAGGTACAGGAAGTATTTCCCAAAGGGGATATAAAGATGGTGGATCCTCTGTCTCTGAGCGTAGCATGCCATATCGGACCGGGATCTCTGGCGCTTGCATGTACCAGAAAACTTTCTTCCGACTGAAAGAACAGATTGCGGGATGAAAGTGTAGAATTTTAGTATTCTGACAAAAATTAAGGTATGTACCGACGCAGAGGGAATCATGCTGCAGTAGTGTCCGAGCTATCAAAAGCTCTTATGGCATTCGTGCGAGTAGAAGAGTCACGGTGTGACTGCACTTTGTTCTATAATAGGAAAATTCGATTTTTCATGCTTCGAAAAAACAAGAGTTTACCGAACGTATGTCAGATAAATTCTTGCAAGGGAATGGCAATAAGACGACACGATTTAGAAGATATAAAAATCTTCTACACCAGCTTCGTCAGCAAACAAGTCGTCTTCATTTAAGAAATAATCCATATCCAGAAGATCATCTTCGCTCATGCGGCGAATGTCCGTAGATGTCATTCCTTCTGGAGGATTTTCGATGTATTTTTTGCGCAATTCCTCAACATCTGGTTTTATGGTATGCAACCCTCCTTTTAGGGGATTATATCACAGATTGCAGAAAAAAATCATGCAGAGGAACGCTACCCACGAGATTTGGACATTGCTTTCTCGTATAATTCTTTGAGGGATACGCGCTTGTGGTTATAATAGAGTTCAAGAACCGTCATTTTGTGTTTGCAGTCAGGGCATTCCAGAGGATCATAGCCGAAGGAAGAAAGAATGGCGGTGCGCCATTGGTTAAAACTTCGGTATATGTGATGTTTGCTTTTGGATATAGCCCGATAGAGTTTTGAATCAATCGCCCGGTGTCTTGCATAGAGTCCGCCATAGCGGATCATTTTAAAGTGTTTTTCCGGGATATGGCGGATCAGACGTTTGATGAAATCCATAGCCGGGATGGTTTCCTGCACATATTTTTCATCTTCGTGACGGTTGTAGTGGAAAGTAACCATACTGCCATCGTAGCTGTCGATTCCGGAGGTGGCAATGGGTGGCCGGCCAGGATAACGTTCGATATATTTGATTGCTGTTTTGGGGTCACACAGATTGGGTTTATCTTAATTAAAAAAACATACGAGAAACAACACTGATGACAGAATGGAAGAGACAGTTGAGCATGGAACGGTCATACAAAAAGAAATCACGAAGATTTTCATCAATAGTAAAGACGCAATGACGATGATGGAGATTAACCAGTTTAAAGGACATACTGGTGGTGCGTTCCATGGAATATTTGTTTCCACAGGAAGGGCAAAAACGGCTGTGACATCGAAAAGGAACGAATTTGAGTTTTCCGCAATGAGTGCAGGCGTACATGCCCCCTCCAAAAGAAGGATCACCACAGTTGATCATCCTATCGATATTTTCCATCTCAGTATTTCTGGGATGAAGAGTATATTTAATTTCTTCATAATAGTCAGTAAAAATTTTCTGTCATACATTCATAAGATTATTATGAGGGAAAGAGGCACAAAAAGAAACCCCTAATCCCCTCATGATTGAGGGGCAGGGGAGCTGAAGTGGGCCTGCCACTTTGTTCTTCTACAGGAAAGACCCTGTCACTTTAAATTACAGCAGCCTGCGGACCTTCCGCTTCCAGAACAGATAGGTGATCAGCAGAAGAATACCGGTTGCAGCCCATGCAGCAGGATTGGTATAGCATACGGCCTGATAACCGAAAGGTTCCAGAAACAGTGCAATGACAAATACCCGGCAGATCAGTTCCAGAACGCCGCTCATAACAGGAACAAAGTTCTGATCCAGTCCCTGCAGAGAACTGCGGTAGAGAAAAATCATGGCCAGGGGTACAAAAAAGCAGGAAACAATGTTCAGATAAGTGACCGCGTATCCCAGAACTGTTTCGGAAGGATTTTTCAGGAAAAGACATACAATATATTTTCCAAAGCCTGCAGTGATGACAGTCCCCAATAGAGAAATCACCAGTACCAGGAGAAAGCCCTTTCGCATACCGTCAAAAATACGCTCATATTTTCTGGCGCCCAGGTTCTGTCCGCAGTAAGTGGACATGGTGGTTCCCAGTGCAGGCATGGTCTGAGTGGCCAGATTCTCTACTTTGGAGGCGGCAGTGTAGGAAGCCACCACACTGGAGCCGAATACATTCACAGCTCCCTGTAAAATCATAACACCTACCGCAGTGACAGAGTAATTGATGGACATGGGGATACCAACAGATAAAAGATCCCGGATACTTTTCCAGTCAAAATAAAAATCCTTACGGTGCAGTTTCAGCAGGTCTATTCGGGCAAACATGTAGAGAAAACAAAGCAGGGCAGATAACCCCTGAGCGATTACCGTTGCCCAGGCAGCTCCTTCCGGTCCGGAACGGAGCACCACAATGTAGAATAAATCCAGCAGGATATTTAAAAAAGAGGCCAGTATCAGGAAATACAGAGGGGTTTTGCTGTCCCCCACGCCTCTTAATATGGAAGCGGAAATATTGAAAGCCATGGTGGCGATAATTCCGCCGTAAATAATGGTAATATAATCATTTGCCATGTCCAGAATATTATCCGGGGTTTTCATAAACAGCAGCAGATTTCTGGATTCCGTAATGGTCAGGGCAGTGATAAGAACTGATACCACAAGGCCCAGAACCAGGGAAACAGCCACATAATGCTTCAGGCGGTTTTCATCTCCTGCTCCAAATGCATGAGAAATCAGAACCCCGAATCCCTGTGCAATTCCCATGGCAAAACCCAGCACCAGAAACATAATGGAGCCGGTGGAGCCAACTGCCGCAAGGGCATCCTCTCCCAGAAACTGTCCCACAATCACAGCGTCAGCCATATTGTAAAACTGCTGGAACAAATTGCCCAGCAGTACGGGGATGGAAAAGAAAATAATGATTTTCCAGGGATTTCCCGTTGTCATATCTTTTGTCATATTAAATCCTCCTTATCGAATACGGGGCAGATTCCAGCGGTAACGGGCTGCCAGCAGCCGGATAATTACAACAGCGGCAGAACTGATGAGCATGGCGGCAATATCCGGAATCAGCGAATACAGAAAAATATACAGAAAAGCTCCAGTCAGTGCCGCACAGGCATATACATGTTTGATAAAAACAAAAGGTGTATTTCCCGCCATAATATCCCGCATCATGCCGCCGCCGATACCGGTTGTTACGCCTACAAAAATCAGAAGAAACAGATTCTGGCTGTGGCCGCTTTCCAGCTCCATGGCAGTACGGATACCCATTATGGTAAAAATCCCAAGACCCACCGCATCCAGCGTGCTCATCAGACGTTCGTAACGCTCCAGAAAAGTGCTTTCCAGCAGTTCCTTTTTCAGGTAGAACAGGAAAAACAGCAGGCAGGAAGTCAGAATGGCCGTTCCCACATAGGCGAAATTCTGGAACATTTTAGGCGGATGGATGCCCAGAAGCAGATCCCGGACACAGCCGCCTCCCACTGCAGTGGTAATTCCAAGTACGTTGACGCCGAAAATATCCATGTTTTTCCGGATGCCCAGCATGGCGCCGGAGGAAGCAAAGGCAATGGTGCCGATGATTTCCAGAAGGAAAATAAAAAATTCTGAATAAGACATAAAACACTCCTTTGAATATCTGAATTCTATCATTATACAGAATGCAGGAGTAAAATACAATGGAAAAATAACAGAATAACAGACGGAAAAGTATCGCTTTTTGGTCAGACCTCCTGTATAATGAAAAGATACCACAGCAACAGGAAAACAGAACAGATACAGAGTCCAGTCTACAGGGACAGAGGCGTTATTTTATGGTAGATATCAATCTGGAATATTATAAAATTTTTTATTACGTGGGAAAAGCCAGAAGCATTACGATGGCAGCAGAAGAACTGTCCGTTTCACAGCCTGCGGTAAGCCAGGCAATCCGGCATCTGGAGGATTCTCTGGGAAGTCCCCTGTTTGTCCGAAATCCCAGAGGGGTCCGGTTCACTCCGGAAGGAGAAATGCTCTATTCCTTTGTGCAGCGGGGATATGAGTATATCCGGCAGGGAGAGCGGAAATTCCGGGAAATGCTGAATCTGGAAACGGGAGAAATCCGAATCGGAGCCAGTGATATGACACTGCAGTTTTATCTTCTGGAGGTGCTGGAACAGTTTCATGAAAAATATCCTGGCATTAAGGTGGCGGTGACCAACGCACCCACGCCGGAGACACTGAAGCATCTTCAGGACGGAAAAATTGATTTCGGCGTGGTGAGCACCCCCTTAAACAGCCGCCGGGGCTGGAATGTGAAAAAAGTGCGCCGGATTGAAGACGTATTTGTGGCAGGAAAGAAATTCAGCCGGCTGCAGCAGCGGGTTCTTGCTTACCGGGAACTGGAAAATCTGCCGGTGCTCTGTCTGGAAAAAAATACCTCCACCAGGAATTATGTAGATGGATTTCTGGAGAAAAACCATGTGGTACTTTCTCCGGAATTTGAACTGGCCACCAGCAATATGTTAATCCAGTTTGCCAGAAAAGGAATGGGAATTGCCAGTGTGGTGAAAGATTTTGCAGAAGAATTTCTGAGAACAGGAGAGCTGTTTTTACTGGAATTTGATGAGAAGATTCCTTCCAGGGAATTCTGCGTGGTAACAGATGAGCGGATTTCAGTACCTCCTGCTGTGGGAAAGCTGCTGGAAATGACAGAAGCTCTGCCGGAAAAGTATGGTTCTTTCTGAAAAGAAATAAAAAACATAAGTGAATTTTATATTGAATATAATAAACATTGATTTTACTTATATAAAAAATTGAGGTATACTAAACTGGTGCCGGGAAAATTTCCGGTATAGTCCAGGAAGTAACGAACAGAGAGCAAAAGATTCCCTTTAACAGAAGGGAAATAAGGAGGAGCTTTAAATGGTAAATGCAATTGTTGGTGCAAACTGGGGAGACGAGGGAAAAGGGAAAATTACCGATATGCTGGCAAAAGAGGCGGACATTATTGTGCGGTTCCAGGGAGGAGCGAACGCGGGCCACACCATTGTCAACGACTATGGGAAATTTGCACTGCACACCCTTCCAAGCGGAGTATTTTATGATCATACCACAAGCATTATCGGAAACGGAGTGGCATTGAATATTCCGGTACTCTTTGAAGAAATTCAGTCCATTGTGGACAGAGGCGTACCCCGGCCGAAGATTCTGGTGTCTGACCGGGCTCAGATGGTAATGTCCTATCACATTTTGTTCGACCAGTATGAGGAGGAACGTCTGGGAGGAAAATCTTTCGGTTCCACCAAATCAGGAATTGCGCCCTTTTATTCAGATAAATATACGAAAATCGGATTCCAGGTCAGCGAACTGTTTGAAGAAGAGGCCCTGAAAGAAAAAGCAGAGCGTATCTGTGAGACGAAAAATGTGTTGTTAGAGCACCTGTACCACAAACCTCTGCTGAAACCGGAAGATTTACTGAAAGAGCTGAAAGAGTACAGAACCATGGTGGAGCCATATGTATGCGATACCTCTGCATACCTGTGGGAGGCAGTAAATGCAGGGAAAAATATTCTGCTGGAGGGTCAGCTGGGTTCCTTAAAAGATCCGGATCACGGAATTTATCCCATGGTAACTTCATCCTCCACACTGGCAGCTTACGGGGCAATCGGGGCCGGAATTGCGCCTTATGAAATTAAAAAGATTATTACCGTATGCAAGGCATATTCCTCCGCAGTGGGGGCAGGAGCCTTTGTCAGCGAGATATTCGGAGAGGAAGCAGACGAACTGCGGCGCCGGGGCGGCGACGGCGGAGAGTACGGAGCAACCACAGGCCGGCCGAGACGCATGGGCTGGTTCGACGTTGTGGCCAGCAGATATGGCTGCCGGATTCAGGGAACCACCGACGTGGCTTTTACGGTATTGGATGTACTGGGGTATCTGGATGAAATTCCGGTGTGTACGGCATATGAGATTGACGGGAAAATCACCACGGAATTTCCTGCCACTGCCAAACTGGAAAAGGCAAAACCGGTACTGGAAACCCTTCCGGGATGGAAGTGCGATATCCGGGGCATTCGAAAGTATGAAGAACTGCCGGAAAACTGCCGGAAATACATTGAGTTTGTGGAGGAAAAAATCGGATTCCCCATAACCATGATTTCCAATGGACCAGGCAGGGAGGATATTATTTACCGCAATGGAAAATAAAGGGAAAAGTATGATAAAGAATATTGTGTTTGATGTGGGAAAGGTGCTGGTGGATTTTGACTGGCAGGGATTTATGTCTGCCCTGAATTTTCCGCCGGAAATTTATGAGAAAGTGGCCGGTGCCACCGTATTGTCGGAGCTGTGGAATGAATTTGACCGGAGCAAAATGTCAGACGAGGAGATACTGAAAGGTTTTCTGGAGAAAGCGCCGGACTGTGAGAAAGAAATTATGCAGTTCTGGGATAATCTTGGCAGCTGTATCAGACGGTATGAGTATGCTCATGACTGGATTCAGAGCCTGCAGGCCCAGGGCTATAAAGTATACCTTCTTTCCAATTATCCCAGGAGGATTTATTCTCAGAGCATAGAAGAGCTTTCTTTTGTGGAGGAGGTGGACGGTGCCATCTTCTCCTATGAGGTACAGGCTGTCAAGCCGGAACCGGAGATTTATGAAGCGCTGCTGAAAAAGTATCATCTGGACCCCACGGAATGCGTGTTTCTGGATGATAACCGGGGCAATATTATTGCAGCAAACCAGCTTGGCATGGCTACCATTCATTTTCACACAAAATCTCAGGCAGAAGAAGAACTGCGGAGCCTGGGTGTGGAATAAATACACAGGACAGAATAATTCTGCTGTTCGGGCAGTGACATAGAGACTGCAGAAGACAGTTTATAATGTAAGGGGCATCATGGCAGGTCTGTGATGCCTTTTTGCAGTTCATCAGACAGACAGGATGAACTGCATATTGTCTATACGGAAGAGGTGTCTTTGCTGCTTTCGGAAGTCGGAACCTGATCCCTTTCGGTTCTGGAGGAAGAATTTTTCTTAATCAGACGGTAGACAAACCCGTAGGTCCAGATGAGTACCGGGAGCACAAAGTTGGAAAAAAGAGACGCCATGAACATGGGAAAGAAATCTTTCCCCAGCAGGGCGAAAATCAGGGTGATAAGGTAGAGGCCCAGGAGCAGGATAACGCCGAGCACCGCCAGGATACGCTGTACTTTTTTCATGATTTCCTCCATTTCTGCGCCAGTTGCGCAAACAAATCATACATATGGCTTATATTTCATTCTTATCATAGCCTGAACAGAGAGGTTTGGCAAGAAAATTTTTCAGAGGAAAATCAGCCAGGGAAAATATTGATAATTAACAGCCGGCGTAATATAATGGGAACTGTTCAGTATAACAAATGAGAGGATAATAGAATGAAACAGTTTTTACAGGGAATAAAAGATGGAAGCCCCATTGGAATTGGATACTTTTCCGTTTCCTTTACCTTCGGGCTGGCGGCCGCCTCCTCTGGCCTGGGCTGGTGGGAGGCTCTGCTGGTTTCCATGATGAACATGACTTCCGCCGGACAGTTTGCAGGAATTACAGTGATGGCCGCCGCAGGTTCTTACCTGGAAATGGCGGTGTCCCAGTTTGTAATTAACTTAAGATATGCACTGATGAGCATTTCCTTATCCCAGAAAGTGGAAAGCCGGTTCGGGGCCGGCAAAAAGCTGATCCTGGGTTTTGCGAATACAGATGAAATTTTTGCAGTGGCCATGAGCCGGGAGGGAGAGGTCAGCAGCCGTTATTTTGCAGGTCTTGCATCTTTGCCTTATCTGGGCTGGACAGTGGGGACACTGGTTGGGGCAGTCTGCGGGAACATACTGCCGAAACAGGTCAGCGACGCCCTTGGCCTTGCCATATACGGAATGTTTATTGCTATTATTGTGCCGGCCATGAAAAAGAATGGAAAAATTCTGAAAATGGTGATACTGGCAGTGGTTTTGAGCTGCTGTATCTGCTATATCCCTCTGTTTGGGGGGATTTCCCAGGGTTTTGCCATTATTATCTGCGCAGTGGCCGCCTCGGCAGTGGGAGCCATATGTTTTCCCATGGAAGAGGAAACAGAAAATAACGGACAGGAGGAAACCCAATGAAATCAGGAAATTTCTGGATATATCTGCTGGTAATGTTCGGGGTCACCTATCTCATCCGGGTGCTTCCCTTTGTGGCATTTCGCAAAAAGATTGAGAACCGGTATGTACGTTCCTTTCTGGCTTATATTCCCTATACAGTGTTGGGAGCAATGACATTTCCGGCGGTACTGTATGCCACCGGTTCCCTGGTGACAGCCCTTGCCGGAGTGGCAGCAGCTTTTGCGGCGGCCTGGCGGGGAAAAGGACTGTTTACTGTGGCGGCCTGCGCCAGCGTAACAGCTTTTGCGGTGGGACTGATTCCCGGCCTGTAAATTTCCATTATGTACAGCCGAAGGAGCAGCGGATGGCGGGCCATATGGCTGTTTTTACCGGGGAAGTGAAAACTTCCACGATAAATCGAAGTGACAGTGACCGGAAACCGTGTTACAATAAAACCATGATTTACGGGAAGGGAGGAAAAATCATGTCAAATATACCAACACCCCATATTGAGGCAAAAGCCGGAGATTTTGCAAAAACGGTGTTAATGCCGGGAGACCCCCTGCGGGCAAAATATATCGCCGAGACGTATCTGGAGCAGGTGAGATGTGTCAGCCGGGTACGGGGAATGCTGGGCTATACAGGGCTTTACAAAGGAAAAGAGCTGTCTGTGATGGGTTCCGGCATGGGAATGCCTTCCATAGGAATTTATTCCTATGAGCTGTATAATTTTTATGATGTGGACAATATTATCCGGGTAGGCTCGGCGGGAGCCATTCTGGATGATGTAAATGTGCTGGACGTGGTAATCGGGATGGGGGCTTCCATTGTTTCAGATTATCCGGATCAGTTTGACTGCCCCGGACATCTGGCCCCTCTGGCAGATTATGATTTGCTGAGCACAGCAGTAGAAAGTGCAAAAGAGCTGGGGACCCCGGTAAGAGTTGGGAATATTCTGTCAGAAGATGCATTTTATACAGACCGGCCGAACAGCAAAGACTGTTTCCGAAAAATGGGCGTGCTGGCGGTGGAGATGGAGAGCGGCGCCCTTTACCTGAATGCGGCCAGAGCAGGGAAACGGGCATTGTGTATTCTGACCATTTCCGACCATATTTACAGGCCGGAGCAGCTTACCTCGGAACAGAGGCAGACAGGATTTGGAAAAATGATTGAGATTGCGCTGGAAACAGCACGCCGGGTGTAAAAGGTGTGACTGAACAATTGAAATCCGAGGACTGGCTGTGCTGGCTTCAGAAAATCCAAAAGTTTGGATTTTGCAACGTCTTAATAACATAAGGGCTTGTGCAGGAGAGATTGCAGACGAGGAAATGATTCAAATGTAAAAGATAAGGGTGGGGAAAACCTCACCCTTATTTTCATCAAACAATGCAATTTTAATGTGAAGATGACAGTATTGACAATTTCTTTAAAGCCCTTTCATCATGCGTGTGGACATCAGGCAAGTTTCTCCATTGGTAAAATGGATGATTCGATTTTTAGTGTCAACTTCTTTTATATTATTTTTGTTTCTTATAAATGCCCGGTGGCAACGCACAAAATTGCTGTCCAATGCGCCTGTTAGTTCTTTTAAGGTGCCGGGAAATTCAATCTGGCGGTCTTTTGCATGGAGAATGACTTTATGGATATTGCTGGAGGTTTCAAAAAATAAAATATCATCATAATCTACGCTGATTTTTCGTCCGCCAGCTTCAAGGGTATAGACTTTATGTGTCTTGTTGGTTTGGAGCGTATGCCGCTCCATTGCATTTAACAGACATTCTCTGAGTTTCACTTTTACTTCGGCAGGGTTGTCTTTTAATACAAAGTCCATCGCCTCTACCCGATACTGAAAAGTCATATAGCTCAGTTCTGAATGTGCTGTTATGAATATGATGAAACCACGAGGATCATATAATCTGATTTGCTGTGCCAGCTTCATTCCATTCATGTTGCTGTTCAAATCAATATCAAGGAAATAAATGCCTGTGTTCTGGCTGGTCCTGACTTTTTCCAACAACATATAAGGGTCTCCTGTATCTAAAGTAAGCTGCATATCTAATTCTTCTATCAGAACAATATTTTGAATGATATTTACAACAGTCTGCCGCTGTGCGGCGTTGTCTTCGCATACAAAGATATCTAACATATGATGTCATTCCTTTCTGTCAGTAAGTTCTACGTGTTGTGTAAAATAGCCGCATTTCATTGTTGTTTCTAATAGCACGTTGTCATAAGAACTGATAATTTTCCGGGCGTTCCCAAGCCCGATTCCCTGATGCCCGATTTTTGTGCTAAAACCATTTTGTTTTAATTTATGCAGCATTACACCGTTATTCTGAAAGCGGTTGCTTATGATGATTGATACACCAGTTTTATTCTGGATGATATTTAAGCCTATTTGCGGCTGTTCTGTCTCCAATGTGGCTTCAATCGCATTGTCTAAAAAGATTCCCAGTATTCTGGCAAGGTCTACTGTGTCTATCAGAAAACTTTCCACTTTGTCGGGAATATCAATGGTGATGTCAATCCCTGATTCATGGGCGTAAATCATTTTTGCTGAGAGCAGGCTTTTGATTTCCAGCACACTGATGTTGCTAAGCTGGTTCAACTTGTAATCTTCCCCTGTAATCAGATTCTTCGTTGGGAAGATTCTGCTTTCAAAAAAATCCTTTAACCTGTCCATATCACCATTTTCAATATAACCAGATAGAGAGAGCAGAATATTAACATAATCATGCTTAAAGGAGCGCAGGCTGTTATACATGGCTTCTAAATTCCGTGTGTAGTCCTGTAAGTCCTGCATGGCTTTCTGCTTTGCTTCAGTCTGTACCTGTTCCAGATAAGAGCGGCGCATAGCCAGAAGTAAACAACACATCACAAGCAGATACCCTGAAATGTGTAAGACATTATTATATATCATTTTGCCGACAGAGCCGTTTTGTCCTGGAATCAGATTATCAAACAGATAGATGGTTATAAGGAGCAGTAATGCAGCATCTATCACATACCATGTCTGCGGAAGACGCAAAATGCCTTTGCCAGACAGGAATACTTTTTTCAGCAGCTTGCCGCAAACCAGCGTAATCCAATAAAACAGCAAAGTATAAATCAAATCAATGCCGTAAAAAAATACCACTGATTTGATAAAGGTGAGGGAATCAGTATATAAAGAAAATTTGCCAGCAGATTCTCTGTCACAACGGCAAGCATACATCCAGTCATACCCATAAAAACATTCTGTGGTGCAGTGTCACGGCAGGCTATCAACCCATAAATACATACTGCCACCAGAATACCGAACAAACCGTATGGAACACAGGCGAGGAGCGTTACAGGCATTCCAGCAGCCAACAGCAGTATATAAAGAACGCTAAATGCTTTGAAGTTCATATGCTGAGGCCATACATTGCGGATAGCAAGGGAAAGCCGAAAAAAAGATAGTAACATTTCAATATATTCCTTCTTTCGATATTTACTTCCCTGATTATACTTTATACCATTCTTTATATCAACTACCCTCTGCAAAAATGACGAATAAGTGCGTGTTCTGTAAAAGAAAAAACGCATTTATTCATGAATTGGGGCATTTCATGACTGTTTTGAAAGAATTGCTGTTTTCTCTGGTATACTATTTTGCAGTAAATAAATTTATTTTGGAAAGGAAACAGGAAGATATGAAGCATTTATTAAAAGGGGCTGCTGTAGCAGCGGTGGTATTGGTTGCTTTAATGATAATCAATATGTTTTGTAACATGCACGACATTCACTTAGACCAGACAGCGACAGGTACAATATCAGCAGTTTGTGCCATGCTGTTTTATCATGGATTGATCAGGAAGGAAAAAAGTAAAGATGATGGGAATGAAAAATAACGAGTAATCATTTTGCAGGTCAAATATCTTTAAAGGAGCAGATTACTAAAACGTCTGGGAACAAACATAAACACGGCAGGTTATAACAAAAATTTTCACATACATAGGAGAAATATAGCAAAGAAATACAACCGCAGGGACTACAACAGCTTTCCCATGAGGCCGTCAGTCTGGAAATCACCAGATGAGGTACCTGGAAATTATTTGCGACCAGTGTAACAAATGTTTGACACTTTAAAAATCAACAGAGGCCCCCCTGGGCCTCTCAGGAAAGTTATCCGCTTATCTTCTTGACATTTCCCTTTGGTTAGCATATACTAACTGTAAATGAAAACCATTCTCAGAAAGAACAGGAGGAATTGCAATGGGAACCTTTATTGTGGGCGGAATCGTATTAATCATTGCAGCAGGGGCAGTGGCTGTGATATACAGAGATAAAAAAGCGGGAAAATGCAGCGGAGGCTGCAGCGGCTGCAGCGGCTGCGGGAAGAGCTGTTCTGGCCAGCGGGACATATAAAGTTTATAAAATATTAAGAAAGTCGTAAGACACGCCTTCTGAAATTATGTTATGATAAACATGCATAAGTTTTATTATAATATCAGTTCAGGAGGTGTTTTTATGCGAAAGAAAAAAGGTCTTATTTTGATTATGGTGGTTCTGGCAGCGGCAGGAGCGTTGTTTGCCGGATATCGTGCAGCAAAATAGAAATCAGAACACGCTGAGAACCCCTGCAGCCTGAAGCATGTCAGGTTTGATATTCTTCAGATTGCTGCGGGGTTTTTGACTGTCAGGAGGTATTTTTAATGAGAAAGCAGAAAAAGCGGAGAAAACACATGGCACTGCTGGCTGTCACGACCGTTCTGGTAGTGGCGGCAGGGGCGCTGTTTGCAGGACGCCATGTGATTGTGCAGGAGATAAAGACGAAAGCAGCTGTGGAAATCGGCAGGAAAATGCTGGAAGCGCAGATCGGACAGACGGTTCGGATTAATGGACAGGAAACAGATGTTTCCGACATCGCAGCTCAGATAGAACAGCAGATGGATGAAGAGGATGTACAGAAGATAACGGAAATTGCGGAAAAGTATATTTCGCCGGAAAATATCAGGCAGGCTGCGAATCTGGCGGCAGGCGGCGACACGGAGGGACTGAAAAATCTGGCGGAAGGCCAGATAAGTGAAGAAGATAAGCAAAAGCTGCAGGGACTGTATGACAAATATAAGGATCAGATACAGAATTACATACCATAAAATATAAATGACGTCCTGAAAAATCAATTCCTTGCAAAAGAGTATGCGAAATGCTACAATGTAAAAAGAATTCTGCACCGCAGGATTATATGCCTGAGATATGGGTGCTGTCCGTCCGGCATATGGAATTTAAATACGGGAGGAAAAATAGGAAATATTATGGATAAGTTACAGAAACAGATGCGAGTCAAAGATCAGGATGCGGAACGGGAGAAGATATTGAGCAGAATGCAGCAGGATGATTTTCTGCTGAAACAGATTGATGAATTTAAAGAAAAAGCAAAGCAGCTCCAGAATATTCTGGTAACCAAGGAAAATAAAGTGGACGAACTTCAGGAGGTACTGGAAGAACGGGAGGAGCAGGCCAGGCAGTTTCAGCAGGTACTGGAAGAACAGCAGCAGGAAGCAGATCTGCTGGTACAGGCAGTACAAAGACAGATTGATACTCTGATTACCAGAATTGACGCACAGATTAAAGTGATGGATGAAACGGTCCATTCGGAAATCAGAACGCTGGACGAGAAAATTTCCGGTCAGACAGAAGAACTGAGCAGGGTTTCCGGACAGGGAATTGCAGCTATGGAACAGAATATGAGGCAGAATGCCGAAATTACGAGCCAGAAGCTGGAGGAAGTCACTGCAACGGTAGACCGGAAACTGGAGGAAGTTACCGCTGCGGTAGACCGGAAACTGGGAGAAGTATCGGGAACCACAGACAGCAAACTGAGAGAGATTGCAGGGACCACGGACCGCAGGATGGAAGAAGTTGCGGGAACGGTGGACCGGAAACTGGAAGAAGTTGCCGGGACAGTGGACCAGAAAATGCAGGAGGCAGCCGGAATCACGGATTACAGACTGGAAGAAATTGCTGCTGCAGTGGACCGGAAAGCACAGGATATGTCCGGTGTAGTAGACAGAAAAATGAAGAACATATCAGAACTGGTGGGTCAGAAAATGCATGATATGTCCGCAGTGGTTGACCTGAGAATGGAAAACATGTCAGCAGCAGTGGATAAGAGGCTTCAGAATATTCCGGACCAGATGGAGCGGAAATTTGATGACCAGACAGGAATGCTGAAAACACTGATGGCAGACCTTACGGGCAGACTGGAAGATACAAAGGCAGACCTTACAGGCAGACTGGAGGATACGAAAACAGACCTTACAGGCAGGCTGGAGGACACGAAAGCAGATCTTACAGGCAGGCTGGAGGACACAAAGGCAGATTTTTCCGGTTTTGCAGATACCACTCAAAAAGAGCTTGCCAAAAAACTGGAAGAAATTGGCGGAGAGGTTGCAAAAATCACAGAACTTACCCGGAGCGAAGTTGCAGATAAACTGGATGAGGTAAAGGCGGAACTCAGTGAAAAGGTTCATAATGAGAATGTGAAATGCTACCGTAATGTTCAGACATTAATTGAAGAACTGGAGAAGAAAACAGAAACGGTGGAACTTGGACAGAGCAGTATGAATGCTGTAAAAGGATATTTTAAGGCAATACTGATTCTGACAGCAGTAAATCTTGCGGGAGTTGCCGGAATTGCGGCGCATCTGCTTGGAGTTTTTTAATAAACAGCAGAGTGAGGGAACTGAATGGAACAGGAAAAAAGCATATGGGTCATCGGGCATAAAAACCCGGATACTGATTCTGTCTGCGCAGCCATTGCCTATGCAGATCTGAAAAATAAAACTGGAAATGCCAGATATGAAGCCAGGCGTGCCGGACAGATTAATGAAGAAAGCAGGTATGTGCTGGAATATTTTCAGGTTCCCGTACCGGAATATGTGTCGGATGTGGGAGCCCAGGTACAGGATATCGAAATCCGCAAAACATCCGGTATCAGCAGCCATATTTCCCTGAAAACGGCCTGGGAGACCATGAAAGCGCAGAATGTGGTAACCCTTCCCATTACAAGCCAGAGCGGATTGCTGGAGGGACTGATTATTACAGGAGATATTGCCACGTCCTATATGGATGTGTACGATAACCGGATACTGGCCAAAGCCAGAACTCAGTATAAAAATATTGCGGAAACCCTTGAAGGGGAAGTATTTGTGGGAAATGCCCACGGATATTTCATCAGAGGAAAAGTAGTGGCAGCTACGGAAAGTCCTGAACGGATGGAAGAGTATATCGAGGATGATGACATGGTAATTCTGGGGAATCGGTATGAGGTTCAGCTCTGCGCCATTGAAATGAATGCAAGCTGTCTCATTGTCTGTTCTGATGCCAAAGTCTCCAAAACCATACAGAAACTGGCGGAGGACAGAGGCTGTGTGATTATCACCACCCCATACGATACTTATACTGTGGCAAGACTGATCAATCAGAGTATGCCGGTGAAATATTTCATGCGCCGGGAAAATCTGGTTACTTTTGAAATGGAAGAATATGTGGATGATGTGAGAGAAATCATGTCCAGGGAACGTCACAGGGATTTTCCGGTACTGGACGAAGAAGGAAGATATATGGGTATGATTTCCCGCAGAAATTTGCTGAACATGAAGCGGAAGCAGATTATTCTGGTGGATCACAATGAGAAAACCCAGGCGGTGGAAGGGGTGGATGAGGCAGAAATACTGGAAATCATCGACCATCACAGACTGGGAAGCCTGGAAACCATTTCACCGGTGTTTTTCCGAAATCAGCCTCTGGGATGTACCTCCACGATTATTTATCAGATGTATCAGGAACAGGGAGTTGAGGTTCCGAAGCATATTGCGGGGCTTTTGTGCTCTGCGATTATTTCTGATACGTTGATGTTCCGTTCTCCTACCTGTACCAGTGTGGACAAAATGGCCGCGGAAGCGTTGGCGGAGCTGGCAGGAATTGGAATTGAAGAACACGCCAGAGGAATGTTCCAGGCAGGAAGTAATTTCAAGGCGAAAACTGCCGAAGAGATTTTAAATCAGGATTTTAAAACTTTTTCCACGGAGGAAATGGAGTTTGGCGTAGGCCAGCTCAACGCCATGAGTGATGAAGAACTGCAGGAAGTGAAGGAAAAACTGATGCCATATATCCAACAGGTGCGCCATGAGCGGAAACTGGATATGATTTATGTGATGCTCACCAATATTCTGGAGGAGAGCTCGGAAATTATATTTGTGGGAGAATCGGCAAAAGAAACTGCTCAGAAGGCTTTTCATGGCCATGCGGTTGATCGGGGAGACAGTCTGTGGCTGAAAGGCGTGGTATCCAGGAAGAAACAGCTGATTCCGGCCCTGATGCTTACTCTGCAGGAGAAATAGCAGTATGAATAACAGGAAACCTGTGATGAAAAATCAATCAAAAACCGGCCGGAAATCAGCAGCAAAGCAATTTCCGAAAGGCCATGGCTCCGCAGTACATAAGGCTGTTCAGAAAAAACAGCAGTGGAAACCTGGCAATATGGTTTATCCGGTTCCGGCAGTGATGGTGACGGTAGCAGATAAGCAGGGAAGGGACAATATCATTACCGTGGCCTGGACGGGAACGGTATGTACCAACCCGCCTATGGTATACATTTCTGTGCGCCCGGAGCGTTATTCTTACCATATGCTTCAGGAAACCGGGGAGTTTGTAATGAATCTGACCACCAGAGAACTGGCTTTTGCCACAGATTACTGCGGGGTGAAGTCCGGCAGGGAAGTGGACAAATTTCAGGAACTGCATCTGACGAGACAGAAAGGGGCAGAAGTTGCTCCGCCTCTGATAGGGGAAAGTCCGGTAAATATTGAGTGCAGAATAACAGAATGTGTGCCCCTTGGTTCCCATCATATGTTTCTGGCAGAAGTTGTGGCAGTTCATGTGTCGGAAATTTATATGGACAAAAAAGGAGCATTCCATCTGGAACAGGCGGAGCCCATGGTATATTCCCATGGAAAATATTTTGATCTGAACCATGTACTTGGAACCTTTGGTTACAGCATTCGAAAGCGCTGATAATATCTGAACGGAACATTCCAGGGGAGCAGGAACCATAGCATCCGCATTATGCAGGTTCCGGGAAATCTGCATATATTCAGGGCTTTACTGTTACCGAAAAATATCAGAAAACAGTAGAAGAATCATACGAAAAATGATATAATACAGATGGATGCTGTTATAGTGTGCATAGCAGCATAACAGGAAGGATATGGCTGCCATTGGCGGAATGGCAGACCGGAAGTATAAGAAGTAAAAGTAAAGGAAGTGGTTTTTTTGGAACGAGCATTATTATTTGAAAATGTGAAATTTTGTTCAATATGCCGTGGCGCCCTTCCACTGGATTATGAAGACGAACTGTGTCCCGCCTGTAAAGAAAATCAGTTGTTTTCTGAGGTGAAGGAGTATATCCGTGCCGGGGATGTAACGGAATATCAGGTGGCGGAATATTTTAATATTCCGCGGAGATTGGTTAAGAAGTGGATTACAGAGGGAAGAATTGAGTATAAGGAAGAGGAAGAAAAGCTCGATGCCCTTCATTGTGCACACTGTGGAACACCAATCACGTTCGGACATCTTTGCCAGAAATGTTATCGTGAGCTGAATAATCTGGAGAGAGCAGGTTTTGCAGCCTTCCAGGAAGGTGCAGACGATCACAGAATGCGGTTTCTGGATAATGAGGAAGAATGATTTTTATACAAAAGTCCCGCGGAGTTCTGCGGGGCTTTTTGTTCTCTTATAGGAAAGACCTTGTCACACTAACGCGTGAAAGTATCTTTCCTATAAGAGAAAAATAATATGCGCAGGGTCTGCCTCAGCGAAGCGAGGGTACTCGCACAAGAGGTAAAATATTGCTTCGCAATTGTGCTAAAACGCGATACGTTCAGCATACTGCGTATGCTCTGACGCACCGCAAATGGCGCAGCAAAGTGTCCAGGCCCCTCATGAGTGAGGGGTTAGGGGAGCTGAAGTGGGCCTGCCCACTTTGTTCTTCTATAGGAAATACCCTGTCACGCTGAAACGTGACAGGGCCTTTTTTTATTTCATAAGCAAATCCATCAGATAACCATACACTTCTTCATTCTGTTTTTTCCAGTTGGAGCAGACGGCTTCCGCCTGCTCTTTCGTTCTGACCGTGATAGTCAGATCTATCAGAGAGCGTTCTTTTTCTTTGATACGGCAGCGGACAGCATATTCCTGAAAAGTGGTTTTATCATAATCTGCCAGAACAGAAATTTCCTGTTTTAGCTGTATTTTATTCTGTGCGAAATAGGAGAGCACATCTGTCTTAATGGCATCAGATATTTTGTCCGGAAAATAGGAAAGAGTTTCTCTTCCCGCAGGGGTAATATGATAACAGGTGTTGTTGTGGGTGGATTCCGGCTGAACCAGTTCGGCGCTGGTCAGTTCACTGATAGCCTGCTGAATGGTAAAATAGGTGGTATATTCATTTTCCAGGACAAAATTGGAAATCTGTGTGTTGGTCAGTGGAAAATCCACATGGTCCAGCATATATAATACAATCAGTTTGTATTGAGTCAGGGCTTCTGCCATTTTTTTCACTCCTTATGAATTGGAACGTAATATTTTCCCTGCCAGGTATCCCGGCATTTTAAAGTTTTCTGAATCTGATTCAGAACGCTGCGTTTGGCGCTGCTCCATTCAGGAGCAATCAGCAGGTTTTTTGGTCCGTCTCCGGTAAGCCGGTGTATGGTCATGGTTTCCGGCAGAATTTCCAGACAGTCTGCAATCAGTTCACAGTATTCATCCTGAGAAAAAAGCGGAAACGGATGTTTCTGATATAATATACCAAGGTCGGTATCAGACAATACATGCAAAAGCTGCAGTTTGATTCCGAATACAGGCAGGTGAGCCACATGGGAAACAGTCTCCAGCATCTGTGCTCTGGTTTCAGTTGGAAGCCCCAGAATGATATGGACGATGACGGGAATTTTCCGCCGGGCAAGGCGCTGTAAAGCATTATGAAAACATTCCAGTGTAAATTCGCTGCGGATAAAGCAGCTGGTCCGAGGATGGATGGTCTGGAGTCCCAGTTCAATCCAGACAGGTTTCCGGCGGTTTAATTCATCCAGCAGATTTAAAACCTCATCCGAAAGGCAGTCCGGCCGGGTGGCAATGGACAGGATTACCACATCCGGGTCGGCAATGGCTTCTGTAAAAATCTGCCGCAGGTATTCCACCGGGGCATAGGTGTTGGTGTAAGCCTGAAAATAGGCAATGAATTTCCGGCAGTTCCGTTTTTCCTGCATCTGTTTTCTGGCAAGGGCCAGCTGTTCCCTTATGGGAAGACAGCCTTTCTGGGCGAAATCACCGCTTCCCGCAGAACTGCAGAAAATGCAGCCCCGGCCGCCCAGTGTGCCGTCCCGGTTAGGACAGGTCATGCCTCCGTTTAAGGACAGACGATATACTTTTTCGCCAAAAGTACGTTTGAGATAGCAGTCCACGGAATAGTAGCGTTTTTCGTCCCAGAACATAGCGTTACCTGGAAATATGGGATTTCACTGCCTGACTGACTGCCTGGGCAACCCGGGGGTCAAAGGCTTCCGGCATAATGAAATCTTCACTGAGCTGATCTTCCGGTACAAGATCTGCAATTGCTCTGGCAGCAGCCAGTTTCATTTCTTCCGTAATCTGAGAAGCCCGTCCTTCCAACGCTCCTTTGAAAATGCCTGGGAAAGCTACCACATTGTTGACCTGATTGGGAAAATCACTGCGGCCTGTGCCCACAACTTTTGCCCCGGCAGCTTTTGCCAGGTCCGGCATAATTTCCGGCACCGGGTTGGCCATGGCGAATAAAATAGCGTCCTGATTCATGGAAGCCACCATTTCCGAAGTCACAATGCCAGGAGCGGAAACTCCCACAAAAATATCTGCGCCTGCCAGAGCGTCTGCCAGTGTGCCGGTTTTTCCTTCCAGATTGGTGAGTTCTGTCATTTTCTGCTGCATCCAGTTTAAATCAGGATAATCTTTGTGAATGATACCGTGGCGGTCGCACATGGTCAGATGTCTGAAACCATAAGTCAGAAGCAGTCTGGAAATGGCGATTCCTGCGGAACCTGCACCATTTACCACCACCCGGCAGTGCTCTTTGTCCTTTCCTGTTACTTTCAGGGCGTTGATAATGCCTGCAAGGACCACGATGGCTGTACCATGCTGGTCATCATGAAATACCGGGATAGACAATGTCTGTTTCAGACGTTCTTCTATTTCAAAACAACGGGGGGCAGAAATATCCTCCAGATTAATGCCGCCGAAACCGGGAGCAAGATAAGTGACAGTTTTGATAATTTCTTCCGTGTCCTGGGTGTCCAGACAGATTGGAACTGCATTGATGCCGCCAAATTCTTTGAACAGAACGCATTTCCCTTCCATAACAGGCATGGCGGCATAAGGGCCGATATTGCCAAGGCCGAGAACGGCGCTTCCATCTGAAACTACAGCCACGGTGTTGGCCTTCATGGTGTATACATAGGCGTCTTCGGGATGTTCCGCAATCAGTTTGCATGGTTCCGCCACCCCAGGGGTATAGGCAATGGACAAATCTTCCCGATTTTTCACGGGAGATTTGGAAGTGGTCTCGATTTTACCGTTCCATTCTTTATGCAGAAAAACTGCTTTTTCACTGGTTGTCATAATGAACCGCTCCTTTTCTTTCTGTTAAAATTTCCATTTTATCCGGTCCTTTTAGCATAGCATGAAAAAAAATACAAATCAAGAAAAAAGGACTTCCTATTTGCAAAAAGATAGTGTATAATGTAGCTTATTGAAATTTGCTTTGCGAGTTCTTAAGCAAAGTAAAATCGTTGTCTGGTCTGACAGAGATTCCCAAATAACGGCAGTCAAAAGGAGAAGGAAATGAGAGAAAAGTATGAGAGTTTATCAGTAACGGTGTTGCGGGAGGTAGCGAAAGCGAGAGGCCTGAGGCATCTTTCCGGATTGAAGAAAAAAGAACTGGTGGAGTTAATGCTCAGAGAAGATGAGAAGGCTGCCAGTGAAAATCAGGAGGATAATACGGAAGAAAAGCAGATACAGACAACAGAAGACGGGAAAGAAAAACAGATACCGGAATCAGAGGACGGGAAAGAGAAGCAGACACAGACAACAGAGGTCGGGAAAGAAAAACATATATCAGAGGGCGGAAGAGAGAAGAAGAAAGAGGATAAAAAAGTGCAGGCTGCCGGGGAACGGAAAACGAGGAGTTCCGAAGAACGGAAAGAGCAGCCTCCGGAAGAACGCAGGGTTCAGCCGCCCGAAGAACAGAGATTGCAGGCTCCGGAGGAACGAAGACAGCCATCGGAAGAACGGAGAATACAGGCTCCGGAGGAACGAAGGCAGCCATCGGAAGAACGGAGAATGCAGCCCAGGGAGACAGAGCGCCGGCCTTCCAGGATTATTACTGTGGATGGGATTGAGATTGACAATCCTGAGCTGGACAGCGGAGTCAGCGCTCATGGAATTCTGGAAGTTATGCCTGACGGATATGGATTTATCCGCTGTGAAAATTATCTTCCCGGAGATCATGACGTTTACGTTTCTCCCTCTCAGATTCGTAAATTCGGACTGAAAACCGGAGATATTATTCATGGTAATACCAGGGTAAAGACTCAGCAGGAAAAATTCAGCGCCCTTTTGTATATTAAAAGTATCAACGGAAATCATCCGTCGGAAATCCTGAAGCGTCCCAATTTTGAAGATTTAACACCCATTTTCCCCAATGAGAGAATCCGTCTGGAAACAGACAGGAGCGCTGTGGCCATGCGGATTATGGATGTGGTTTCTCCCATTGGAAAAGGCCAGCGCGGTATGATTGTATCTCCGCCGAAGGCAGGAAAAACAACACTTTTAAAACAGGTGGCCAAGGCTGTGACCCGAAACAATCCCAATATGCATTTGATCATTCTTCTGATTGATGAACGCCCGGAGGAAGTGACAGATATCAAGGAAGCCATTGAAGGGAGAAATGTGGAAGTTATCTATTCTACTTTTGATGAATTGCCGGAACACCACAAACGGGTATCTGAAATGGTAATTGAGCGGGCCAGGCGTCTGGTAGAGCACAGGAAAGATGTGATGATTCTTCTGGACAGCATTACACGTCTGGCCAGGGCATATAACCTGATTGTTCCGCCCAGCGGAAGAACTCTGTCCGGCGGTATAGATCCGGCGGCCTTACATATGCCGAAGCGCTTTTTTGGAGCAGCCCGTAATATGCGTGAGGGCGGAAGTATTACGATTCTGGCAACGGCGCTGGTGGATACGGGAAGCCGGATGGACGATGTGATTTACGAAGAATTTAAAGGAACCGGCAATATGGAACTGATTCTGGACCGGAAACTGTCAGAGCGAAGGATTTTTCCGGCGGTGGACATCACAAAATCCGGTACCCGGAGAGAGGATTTGCTGTTGAACCGGGAAGAACAGGAAGCAGTGGAAATCATGCGCCGGGCAATCAATGGCATGAAGGCGGACGAAGCGGTGGAAAGTATACTGAATCTGTTTGTGCGTACCGGTAATAACCGGGAATTCTGCCAGATGATAAAGAAAACGAAACTTTTATGATAATACGTTTTATCAGGGGGCAGACAGAACTGTCATTAATTTTACAGGAATTTCTCAAAAGAACTTGCATATATGGAAAAATTATGATATAATGACAAAGCTGTTGTGTAAGCAGTATTAAATGTGAAGAATCCATGAATCAGATTTAAAATACAGTGTGAAGAGGTGAAAATCATGAGAGAAGGAATCCATCCAGAGTATTATCAGGCAACGGTGACATGTAACTGCGGAAATACATTTGTTACAGGTTCTACCAAAAAGGATATTCATGTGGAAATTTGTTCCAAATGCCATCCATTCTATACCGGACAGCAGAAAGCGGCTCAGGCTCGTGGACGTATTGATAAGTTCAATAAGAAATATGGCATAAATAATCAGTAAAATCACTGACAGGGACCGTGAGCAGTTATGTATGAGCGGTAAAGGGAGGATGTCTTTTTATGGGACATCCTCTGTTTTTATCTTATAGGAAAGACCTTGTCACGCTAAAGCGACCGCACTCGGCGCAGCAAACCGTCCAGGTCTCTCATGAGTGAGGGATTCAGGGAGTTGAAGCGGACCTGTCCGCTTTGTTCTTCTAACAGGAAAGACCTTGTCATACTAAAGTGTGAAAGTGTCTTCCTGTAGAATAAAAAATAATGCGAAGGGGTGAAAATATTGGCTTATTCCGGAATTGGCGGGCAGGCTGTCATGGAAGGCGTTATGATGAAAAACAAGGACCATTATGCTGTGGCAGTCCGTAAGCCGGATCATGAGATTATTGTAGAAAAAAGAGAGTATGCGGGAATATGCAAAAACAATGTGATTCGGAATCTGGTTTTTATAAGAGGAATTATAAATTTTCTGGAATCCATGATACTTGGCATGTCCTGTCTTACGTTTTCAGCTTCTTTTTTTGAGGAGGAAGCAGAAGAAACGGGAACAGAAGAAAAGGAAAAGAACAGTAAAAAAGAACGGTTGGAAATGGGAATGACCATTGGCCTGTCCATTGTGCTTGCGCTGGCAATTTTCATGGTGCTTCCCTTTTATCTTTCTTTACTGTTTCAGAAATTTATTTCTTCGGAAACAGTGGTGATTCTGATAGAAGGCGCCATGCGTCTTATTATCTTTCTGGCATACATTCTGCTGATTTCCAGAATGGAAGATATAAAACGTGTTTTTATGTATCACGGTGCAGAACATAAATGTATTAACTGTATTGAACACGGGATGGAACTGACTGTGGAAAATGTCAGAAAAAGTTCCAGGGAACATAAGCGCTGCGGAACCAGTTTTCTGTTTTTTGTTGTGCTTATTACAATTATTGCCACAATGTTTATCCGGGTGGATTCCAGAGTGCTCCGCCTTGTGTTAAGGCTGGCCATAGTGCCTCTGATTGCGGGGATTTCCTATGAAATTATCCGGCTGGCAGGAAGAAGTGAAAATGTCCTGATTAATATTCTGAGCAAGCCGGGGCTGTGGATGCAGAAGCTGACCACGAAAGAACCGGATGAAGAAATGATTGAAGTGGGGATTGCCTCTGTGGAGGCGGTATTTGACTGGAAAGAATACCTGGAATCCATAAAAGGGGAAGGGCCATGATACTGAGAGAAGCGTTGCGTTATGGCAGAGAACTGCTGAAAAAGGCAGGAGTTTCAGACTATAAGCCGGATGCCTGGTATCTGATGGAATATGTCTGTAAAATGAATAAAAGCGAGTATTATCTCCGTGCTCCGGAGGAAATGCAGGGTGAAGCCTTTCAGGAATATGAGTTTTTGCTGAAAAAGAGGGCAGAGCATGTACCTTTGCAGTATATTACCGGAGTACAGGAATTTATGGGGCTGGAATTTAAAGTAAATTCCCATGTGCTGATACCGCGGCAGGATACGGAAACTCTGGTGGAAGAGGCGCTGAAAATTCTGGAGCCCGGTATGGAAGTGTTGGATTTATGTACCGGTTCCGGGTGCATTATCATAAGTCTTCTGAAACATGGGGGAAAGGAAATCAGAGGAACAGCCAGTGATATTTCCAAACAGGCCCTCCTGGTTGCAAAGGAGAATGCCAGAAATCATCAGGCAGAGGTGGAACTGGTGCGCAGCGATCTGTTTCAGAATATTAGCGGGACCTTTGATATGATTATTTCCAATCCTCCTTATATTCCTACAGGAGTGATTTCGGAGCTGATGCCGGAAGTCCGGGATTTTGAGCCTGCGGAGGCGCTGGACGGTGAAGAAGACGGTCTTGCCTTTTATCGGAAAATTGTGTGCAGAGGAAGAGAGTTTTTAAAATCCAATGGATATCTGTATTTTGAAGTGGGGTATGACCAGGGAGCACGGGTAGCCGTTCTGATGGAAAAACACGGATTTCGAAATGTAAAGGTAATTCAGGACCTTGCAGGCAATGACCGGGTGGTCTGCGGTAATCTGCCGGGAGTAAAATAGAAAGGAAGAGAAAAATGTTTGATAAATTAGAGGATATTCTTCTGCGGTTTGAAGAGATTATGAATCAGTTAAGCGAGCCGGATGTGGCGAATGATACCGGCCGTTTCCGCAAACTGATGAAGGAACAGAGTGACCTGACGCCCATAGTGGAAACTTATAAAGAGTACAAACAGGCGAAGCAGAATGCAGAGGATTCTCTTGCCATGTTAGAGGATGAAAGTGACGAGGAACTGCGGGAACTGGCCAGAGAAGAATTAAACGATTCCAAAAAGAAAATAGAAGAACTGGAAAAGAAACTGAAAATCCTGCTGCTGCCCAAAGACCCTAACGATGACAAAAACGTGATTGTGGAAATCCGTGCGGGAGCAGGAGGAGATGAAGCAGCATTGTTTGCGGCAGAAATTTACCGTATGTATGTCCATTACGCAGAAGGAAGACGCTGGAAAGTGGAAACAGTGGAATGTGAGGAAATCGGCATCGGCGGTATGAAGAATGTGACCTTTATGATTGCCGGGCAGGGAGCTTATTCTGTGATGAAATATGAATCTGGTGTACACCGGGTGCAGAGGGTGCCGGAAACGGAATCGGGCGGACGGATTCATACCTCTACCATTACCGTTGCGGTTATGCCGGAAGCAGAAGAAGTGGACGTGGTTATTGATGAAAAGGATATCCGGATTGACGTTATGCGTGCGTCGGGAAATGGCGGGCAGTGTGTCAATACTACAGATTCTGCAGTGCGCCTGACCCATTATCCCACGGGAATCGTGATATACAGCCAGACAGAAAAATCTCAGCTCCAGAATAAAGACAAGGCGTTTGCCTTGCTTCGTGCAAAACTTTACGATTTGGAATGCCAGAAACAGCATGACGCAGAAGCAGAAGCCAGAAGGAGCCAGATTGGTACCGGAGACCGTTCTGAGAAAATCAGAACTTACAACTTCCCGCAGGGACGAGTGACAGATCACCGGATAAATCTGACATTGTACAAGCTGGATAAAGTAATGAACGGGGATATACAGGAGATTCTGGACGCCTGTATGGCAGCCGACCAGGCGGCGAAGTTAAGCAGCTTTGAGGATAAGGGCTGAAGGCCTTGATTTTTCTGGGTTTCTGGGGATATCCGGCTAAAACGGGAATTGAATAAATATGGGTAAAAGACGGTCATGGACAGCTTCATCGACCGTCTTTTTTGTTTTTCCGGTTGCATGGATGCACTGTCTACCCCTATTTTGGTAGTATGGATGTATGCATAGCCTTGTAAAAATATATGTTCTTTTTTGCTTAGAAATGCCTATTTTATGCTGAGTTGAGGGATATTTTCAAGATGTAGGTGCGGTTTTATGGAGGTACTTCGAGCCTTACGATTGAATTGGAGCGATTTTAAGCTGAACAGGTAATAGTTCCCTGAATTATAAGGGGAAAGGAAGTTTAAGAGAAGAAGAGGTACATTCCTTACGGTATAACAGGTAACATTTCTTTAACGTGTAGCGAGGAAGAAAATCTTGGCATATGTTGGGACAGGGTGGTATGCCATGTAAATAAATAGGTAATAGTTCCTTGGTGTATAGAGAAAAAAGAATTTCCCGCATTTTTTGGAAGGGAATGGAAAAAGAAATAGTTCTTTGATATAATTAGAGAAGAGCAAAACGCATTGATTTTAAGATGAGATTTGACTGTTAGACTTTTAATGTTGAGGGAAGACGCTTTTTAGGCATAACAAAGCTAACGTAAGTCCAAAACCTACGAAAATCAGGGAGTATTCAGTTACAAAAGTCAGGCAGTCCGTTTTAAAGATTTTAGCTTGCGGTAGGATTGACCGGAATTGCCAGTAACTGCAGCAATGGCAACAGCCAAAAGACTGATATGGGCAAGTGTGTTTAGGTTTGCAACGGAGGATTTGTTTCTTACCCACATCCGTTCCTGCCCCGTGTTTTTGAAGCGGGAATTGTAACGTTCACATTCCGTGCGGAGAAAATAGCTGCTTTTAAAATACCTGCTGTTCCTGTCGATGGAAAGCCGCAGGTCGTCCGCAATTGTAATGTATCTGGTACAGCCACGATGCTTTTTGCCATTATAAAAGTTTTTGTGATGGCATGGGCAGTCAGCATCTTTGGATGACTTTAATGGACAGCAGAACTTTTGGCGGGTGCGATTTCTATCAGAAAATTTACCATCCTTCCACATGGCAAGTCCTGCTTCACAGATGGGATTTCCCTGAGGAAGAAGTTTGGGATTTTTCGTATTACGTTTGTTTAATGGTATGATGCATTCCCCGTCATAGAGCTCTTTGACCTGGTTGTAAATCTTTTTTACATCATAGCCTTTGTCAGCAAGAAAGGTACACTCTGTAACAGGAAGGAAAGCATGAGTGCCAGCAAGGATATCAAGAGCGACTGTGGAATCTGCCACTTCAGCAGTTGTGGTCATTTCATAAATAGGGAGACCGGAGATGCAGTCTACGAGGACATGGTTTTTGTAACCCCAGTAGAATTCATATTTCTTTTCGTTAGTCTGGTTGGAAGCTGTGTGTACACCGAGTTTACAGTGCTTATCTGCTTTTGGCTGGTTGTCAGGCTGGAATTTGTTAGAGAGGAAAGACTTGGGATTGTTCTGTGATGTATTGGCAGAAACAGGGGTGGAATCCAGTCCTATGAAGGAGGTATCTATGATGCCATCTGCAGCAAGGGAAAGAACCTGTGACTGCATAATGTAGGAAAGAATGGAATGGTCAAAATCTTTCAGGAAGCGGTCAAAAGTCCAGTATGAAGGAAGCGGCAGGGAAATATCAAAGCCGCAGTAATGGGCAATGAGAAGATTGTTGTTGAGATAATCGACAAGGTCAGTAATCATGGGGAAGCCTTCACATTTCATGACAATGAAGGCACAAATCATGGCGTGGTTGGAAAAACCTTTACGTCCCGTTTTTGGGTATTCCTGAACGAAAGACAGATCAAGATTCAGGAAAAGGGAATCATAAAATTTAGCAACAGGTTGAGAGGTAAAAAGACGGATGTCTTGAATGATTTGTTGACGGTAGATAGCAATCAGCTCCTTTCGGTGAATTTGTTTTGGCAACTTAATTATACCATCTGGAGCTGGTTGTTACTATAAATACAGAACCAAAGGTTCTGGGAGTGATAAAAGAGGTTGCCATGCCTCGCAAATCCGCATAAATACTGAATGTGTGGAGTTTTGCTCATGGCTATTAAATAAGAAATTAGGAGGTAATAGAAAATTTATTTTATGCACAAATAATGAAGGGGGAATATGTGATAATGTTACATATCCAAGATTATCAATTGTAATTAATGGTTTAAGATTAGATGGATCAATTTATGATAATAACATTCCTGCCAATCTAAAATATTATAAGACTGATTTTATACCAAAGTCATCTGATGATGAGTTTTATTCCGTAGGAGAGAAATTAATGGGGCATATAGGAGAAATGGTGCAATTAGAGCATAGCACCACTTTAAATAAGGAGCAATATCTTTTAATTTTAACGGATGATCAGGCTGACGAACTTGAACATAATGCGGAGAAGTTATATAAATGTAAAGGTATTTATATTTCAAGTTCAGTATTCCTTACAGCAAAACAAGAAAGGTTATTCAGTGGTAAAGCTCTCATAACCATACCAGATTATTATTTTGAAGATGAATTAAGGGAGAGTGGAGAGTTATGATGAAACAGTATGATTTTCAGAATGAGGCCGTTGATTGGCTTTGTGGGGTATCAACTAACCCAGCTTCAAAACAAACAATTGTTTTAAAAGCACCAACAGGATCTGGAAAAACTGTTATTTTGATAAAATATATTGATAAATATTTGAATTTTGAAATAAAAACTTACTAAATTTCTGATTATCTTTTCATAAGTTGGTAAATGCCGATATATCCCGTATTTTAGGGCTTTATCGGTATTTTCTTTTTGGAAGATACCTTGCATAAGCTGGCATTTACCAGCATGAAAATGCAACCAAAAGTAGTAAATGAGTAGTAAATATAAGCTTTGATATTAACAAGCCAGTCTTTCCAGTTCTGCTTTTGCAGATTGAAATGTACCGTGTGCATAATAGCCAAGTGTCATGGTTATGTTAGCGTGTCCCATGAGATATTGCAGGGTGTTTGGGTTCATTCCTCTGTTTGCCATATTCGTACAGTAAGTATGTCGGAATGAATGTGGTGTGATGTTCGGTAACTTGTCCGTGTGATACTTGTTATACTTCTTAATTAGTCCTCGCACCATGCCTTCATAGTTTCCTGCAACTTTAGGCAAGCCCTCACGGTTTAAGAATAGGAAATTGCTGTAACCACCTACAATCAGCGGTTGTGCTTTTCCTCTGCTCTTTAGTATTCTTTGGATTGCTTGATAAGCCCGTTCTGTCAATGGAAGTTCCCGTTTTCCGTTTTTGGTCTTAGGCGTTTCAATATAGTAGCCGATTTCGCTGTCTTTCAATAACTGGTGGTCTATATTGAGTATTCTGTTCTGCATATCAATATGCGTCGTTAGTCCGCAAAATTCAGAAATACGAAGTCCCGTTTCCAGCAGAAGCACAACCTCATCATAATACTTGCTGTAAATCTTATCCTTTTCCATAAAGGCAAGCAGGCGTTCTTCCTGCTCTGGTGTAAGGATAACTTTCTGCTCCGTATCATCTTCCAGAACATCACTTAGCTTAAATTCAAACGGGTTCTTTCTGATACAGTCGTCTTGTATCGCCATGTAAAATGACGCTTTCAAGGAACGCTTGTAGTTATCAATCGTTTTATAGGCATATCCTTTTTCACTCATTCTGATAGCCCATTCTTTAGCGTCCGACTGCTTGACAGTATCAATCGCCCTCATACCCAACGGGTCATTTTTCAGAGCGTTCATAAGATACTGTCGTCCCTTTTCAGTAGCCCTCTTGATGTTCTTTCTTTGGCTGTTCTTCTTCTCGTAAAGCTGGCAAACTGTTATTTTACCGCCGACTGTGTCGATACCGTCGTTAAGGTCTTTTTTTATCTGTGCTTCTTTTTCCCTCAACGATATATCATCACGCTTTCCAGCAGGTGTCTTGTCTGTCGGTACAAGTTTCCAAGAATAGATAAATTGTGGCTTTCCGTATATATCGGTATATTTATAAACGTATCTTCCGTCTTTTCGTTGGCTCTCTCCATTACGCAAATTGCGATTTTTACTGTCTTTTCGTTTTACATTAGACATAGTGTAAAGCTCCTTTCCGTCATGGAATGAGCCGTGATACGCTATACCTTATTATACCATATCTACGGCTCAATGACATTAGATTTCGTCCAATGTATCTATGATTTTTTCAAATTGTTTTCGCTTAATCTGAATACGGTTGCCGTTCACGATAACCCAGCCAGCGTCAAGATTTTCTTCAGCTAATTTACGCAATTTCTTTTCGCCAATGCGGAAGTATTTAGACGCTTCTTCAATCGTCAGCGTATATTTTTCCCAGATAGGCACATCAGTATTGTTCATAATCTATGCACCCCCTTTACTGTGTGTTATTTTTTACAAGCAGGCAGACGGCTTTGGAAAACTCCGTTAGTATCTCAACTATTCCCATTCTTGTGGGCAGAACCGCACCATGCGGACGTATCATTATTCTGTGAGGATAGGTCGTGGCAAAACGACTTTTCCAACAGTCGCTCTCGGATCACTGCGTGGGTCGCTCGCTTTCTTTTGAAAAGGTCGTGGCGTACAGTCCCCGTGGCTCGCTATCTCACAAACGTATCTGTCTGCTTTATTCAGTTGTCAAAGAGCTGTGGCGAAAGCGTGTTGCTTTCATGTGTAAAAACAGTAGTGGAGCAGGAAAGAGGGGGGGACATTAAATCATGCTCCGCTAAAAACTGCTTATTCTTCTGGTTCTAAGTTCATATCTTCAATATCAAATCCTAAAATCATTTTGATAAGTGCTTCTCTGATACGTCCTTTTAATTCCATATCTACAACGATATAAACATTTCCATATTCATCATAGAGTGAACGTAAACAGCATTTTGATATGTACGGGTCATAAAATGCCAGCAATTTCTCAATCGCTTTTTCGTTTCCGTCCATAGCTGATGAAATCAAGTAATAGGACGGCTTCTTAAATAACTGTTTCATTTTCTAATGTTCCTCCTTGAGTATCTTTTTCATAGTTTCCAAAGCGTGATGTCGATTTCTAAATACACCGCTTTGCGTGATTTTCTGCAAGTTAGCAATTTCACTTTCTGTCATTTCCAAGAAGTAATACATCAACAGAGTATTTCTCTTTCTTTCTGGAAGCTTCTTCAAGGCTTCTGCCAATTCATCATCAAGGACACGAATATCAATGCCACATACTGAAAAGATTGTATAATCTGTTTCGTAGTCGTCCCAAACAGCCATTTTATCAATAAGGACATCTGGCAATTCGCTGAAAGATATTTCTTTATTCTTACGACGGTTTAATTCCTTGTAATAATCTTTCACGACACTACGGACAACTTTCTTTAAACAACTTTCAAAACGACATTGAACTGTTTTTTGGAAGTCAGACGGTTTCATCAATCTCACCTCCTTTCCTTTATGATTTGAAAAGTGTTTATCCCTCTTTCCGCACCATATAAGGACAGCTAGGTGTGATTTAATGACCTCTTTTGAAAAATTTTTAAATTTTTTTCGGGTATGAAAAAAGCCCGCACAAAACATATAGTCTGTACGAGCCTTTAAAGCTAAAACATATTCAATTTTTAATAGTGTGCTATTAGGTGGAATTTGATTGCAAAGAATTGTACTTAAAGCTTTCCATAATGCAAGCCCCCTTAAAGCACCGTATCAATGTTGGCATGGTTTTCAAATTACTCTGAAAAATTATGAACTGTTCCTTTTGGAAATGTAATGGTCAGTCTTGTATATTCTTTTTCTGTAGAAGCAATATCCAATTTCAAGCCCAACCTATCGCATAATTTTTTCGATAGATACAGTCCCATACCCGTTGCATTTGCCTTGTTTCTATTTGAACCCGTAAAACCTTTTTCAAATACACGGGATAAATCAGACGTTTTTATTCCACAGCCATTATCTTCTATCACAAGCAGTATATTTGTTTCGTTGTCTTGACTGTATATTGTCAGTTTGTTTTCCTGCTTATCAAAATACTTAATCGCATTTTGCACGATTTGAGATAGAATGAATGTCAGCCATTTTTCATCAGTATAAACGACATTTTCTATATTATGGATATTGATAATTGCTTTCCTTTCCATAAGCGAATGACGGAATTTCAGAATGACATTATGTATCACTTCCTCTAACTGCAACTGTTTTACAAAATAGTCTTTTTCCGTATTTTCGCTTCTTGCATAGTAGAGCATTTGTTCCACTAACTGAAATATTTTGTCTGTTTCTTTTTTTAATGTGTAATTTTTTGTATTGTCAAACGTCAAAGACAATGCTCCTATCGGTATTTTTATTTCATGGGCGAAACTTTCCACATATTCTTGATAGTCTTGCTTTTCCTCTGTGATTTTGCCGATTTCATCATTCATAGATTTGCAGGCTTTTTTTAGTGCGTAGTAATAGGCTTCATTTTGAAATTCTTTTGGCTTTGGTAAAACGTCTGCAATATAATAGGTTTCTTCCAGTCCGTCTACTAAATCAATAATATGTTGTGAAGCGTTACGTTTCTTCCGATACAAACACCATTGAAAAAGCCCTTGTATGCTGATGAACAGAATTACCAGCAATACAACAAATAGCGTATCTACACCGTAGAAAATCAAGAGAAATGCTACTAAGGCAAGAAAGAAAAGTTGAAACAATATCTCTGTTATTTTTTCTTCTAAGAATGCAAAAAAGCTCACAGTTTCCAACCCTTTCCTCGTATATTTTCCAATAAATGAACAATACCGATTTCTTTCATTTTCTTTTTTAGACGGGTCATATTAACCAGTAATACATTTTCGTCTAAATAATATTTGTCGTTCCACAGCTTTTCCAATAGTTCTTCTTTGCTAATAACTTTATCTTCGTTCATAAAGAAGTAGTATAAAATACGAAATTCATTTCTTGTCAGTTCAATGTTTTTCTCTTGATACTTCAAAATGGATAAATGTAAATCAAGGGTACAATCTTTTTTGACAAGCTCACGGAAATTATTCGGGTTTGACAACTGCAATGCACGCTTGATCTTCTCAAGAAGAATAAGCGTGTCATACGGCTTTGTGATGAAGTCAATCCCACCCACTTGAATACTTTTCAATTCGTCAGCATTTGTATCTCTGCTTGTTACAAAGATAATAGGTACTGGCATGACTTGTTTTATTTTCCTGCATACTTCATAGCCATTCTCATACGGCAGGTTAATATCAAGCAGAACCAGTTCTATGGAATATTGCTTTAATTCCTCTGTCAGATTTTCAAAGTCAGTCAATAAAACTGTTTCATATCCTTGTGTGTTCAATAGTTTAGAAAGCTCCAGACGAGTGATTTCATCATCTTCGATAATTGCTATTCTCATTTCCACACCCCCTTGATTTACCATTATAATAATTTCACAGCAGGAGAGCTAGAAAAATCTAACTCTCCTCATTGATATTTCGCTTGAAACCGATATACGTTGCTATCCAATAAATTCCATAGATAAAGAAGAAAATCGCCAAACCTACTACGAAGTAAATTAAATAACTATACTCACTTTCTAAATAAATTTTATAAACATTATTGACTGATACCAGCATAAAGAAACTTGCAAGAATTGAATAAATAACTGGAACACCAAATAATATTAGTAATTGCTTTCTGATTGTTTTAAATAATGATTTATCATTCACTCCCAATCTTTTTAATGTTTGATAGCGATATTTGTACTTTGTAGAGTCACTTAGTGATTGAATAGCAAGAACTGTTCCAACTGCCGAAATCAAAATAAAGGCAATATAAAGACAAATGCTTGCAATCATAGCGGTCATCGTATTTTGTTCTTCAATAGCAGAACCTCTTACAGAAAGTCTATAATATTGTACGACTGTTTCTCCATCATCATTTACTATTACTAATCGGTGTTTCAAATCTTGTTTGATTTTTTCTCTAAGTTTTGTATCTGTTTCTTCTACGGTATCTATAATCAGATGTTGCTCAGATACTTCCAAGCCTTGAACATATTCATCAGGCACAATAACAGCAAATCTTCCAGTATTATTTATTTGATACCAATACGTTTTTGTATCAATGCCCTTTAGTTTTAATTCTTTTCCACTTGTCAACTGAATTTTTTCAATATCCTTGTTGTTTTCAACTTTATATAACAAATCTTTGCTAGTTACAAGAAAATACTCGTCATTACTTAATTCTATGGTGTCCATATTCTTTAATTTCAGTATTTCGTTGTAATCACTTAATTTCATTACTGGGTCATAATCATAAAATTGCACGTCAAAATAATTCTGCATTTGATGTTTCGGTTCTTTATAAACATCAAATTCGATTGCTTCATTTATTGTATAATCTTCATCAACAACATTCACATATTCTTCAAAATCTTTAAATGGTTGTTTTTCTTCAAACACATGAACATCAAACGGAGCTGTCATTTCTATGCTTGCTTTATACACTCCTTTATTGATACTTGAAAAATTTAAACATAACAAAGAAAGTAATATCAACATGGAAAGTGTCCCGAACGTAAAACTCATTGTTCTTGCTTTTGACGCAAAAGTTCTTGTTACAAAAAGGTTATCTTTTTGATATTTAAGTTTTTTATTTTTCAATAAAACCGACAACAACATATCTGCACAAGTGGCTGATACACCATAAATACTGATAATCAACATCATCATGCTAATCATCAAATACGTAAGAGTTTCTTGTTTACCGCTGTTTTCCATTGTCCAACGTGAAGCCCAAAGCAAAATAGCAGTAATTCCTAATATAACACTAACAATGAAAATAATATTTCTTTTTTTATTGCTACGGAACATTTTCTTTTCATTCTGCTTGTCAAAATAGAGAAAATCATGTACTGTCATTTTTCTAATTCTTCGTAAAAGATTAAGCAAAACCAATACGTATATTGCCAAAAAGTAAATAGCAAGCAATCCTATGGAAACAAAATTTATTGAAATAAAGATTACTTCTGGAATACCTAATAAGTTTACAATTACCAATGATACAAATTGACTAAATATGAACCCAAGAGGAATAGCCAAAACCAAAGCACATATCGCTAATAACACATTTTCAATTACAAGCAATCGAGCAATTTCTTTTTTTCTAATTCCAAGAAGCATATATGTTCCAAGCTCTTTGCTTCGCTTTTCAAACATAAATTTTGTGGTGTAGTTAATCAAAAAACAGATAACAAATATAATAACAACATTCACAAAAGCTAGAATATACTTAAACGTATCCATGCCTGTCGATAATTCTATTACTTCTTCAGAACTTGCCACTAAGTTAAAAGCAAATATAAGAGAAAATGCGATAGTAACAGTTATTAAATAAATCAAATAATCTTTAATGCTTCTTTTTGTATTTCTAACCGCTAATTTACCTAACATTTCCCACTTCACCTCCGAGCAAGGTTAATATATCCAGTATTTCATTGAAGAAATCTTTTCTGCTTTTTTCCCCTCTGAAAATTTCATTGAATATTTTACCGTCCTTCAAGAACAAAATACGTTTACAAAAAGACGCACTAAACGGGTCATGTGTTACCATTAAAATAGTAGCCTGCATTTTCTTGTTGATGTCAGACATTGTTTCCAGTAACAATCTGGAAGATTTTGAGTCCAAAGCTCCCGTCGGTTCATCAGCTAATATCAGTTTCGGTTCATTGATTAAGGCTCTTGCACAAGCACAACGCTGTTTTTGTCCGCCAGAAACTTCATAAGGAAATTTCGATAAAATATCACGAATACCCAATTTATCAGCGATAGCATGAACTCGTTTGTCAATATCAGCAGGGTTCTGTTTGTTGATTACCAATGACAAAGAAATGTTTTCTTCAATCGTTAAGGTATCTAAAAGGTTGAAATCTTGAAAAATGAACCCTAGATTTTCACGTCTAAAATCAGCAAAATCTTTATCTTTGATTTTGGTAATATCTTGATTGTTGACTGTAATGTGTCCGCTGGTTACAGTATCAATCGTAGAGATACAGTTTAATAGGGTAGTCTTTCCAGAACCACTAGCTCCCATTATTGCGACAAATTCGCCCTTGTCTACATACATAGAAATACCGTCTACTGCCTTTGTGATATTTCCAGAGTTATCCCCGTAGTATTTTTTTACTTGCTCTAAATTTAAAATGTGTTCCATTAAAAATCGCTCCTTTCTTCCTGCCACATTTATTTGTTTTGGAATACAATTAAATTATAGCAAGGGCAGTGTTCAATTACACTTACAGTTTTGAAAGTAAACAGATAGCAAAAGAGCCGTGATAATGCAGATCACAATTCTGTGAAGCATTTCCACGACCCTTTTATTATAATTTTACCGTTGTCTTTTTCGTAATGGTATAAATGTATTCCTCTGGCGTAGGGCGTTTTTTTCCAAAATACTTTTTGAAATTTGCCTGCACCTCTGGGTCGGTGCTATTCATAGCTTCATCAATCGTTGCTTCAATATTTTCCCGAACATCAGCTAATGACATACCGCCAGCCTTTGCACCTGCCTTTAATGCTTTTTTAATATCTCGTTTTTTTAACCCTATCATTCGAACCAACTCCCTAAAATGAGTTAATCTTCTTTTTCAAAAATTAAATCAATCTTTCGCATACAACCTTTTGCGTCAATTTCTGTAGGTATAAAACCAACATAGCGATACCCATTTTCTGCATAGCTATTTATAACTTCCTTATGTTTATCGGTGCAAAGGAACACAACACCTTTCGCAGTATAATCAATTTCTAAATATTCATATTTTTTCATTTTTCCTCATTTCCTTTCTCTTTCATATTTTCTCTACGCTTTTTGATTGCCTTATTTCTTAAAGGAATACCAACACCCAATATCAATCCTACTACCAAAATAGTCAAGTCCATAAGCACACCTCTCTTTTCTAAAACTCTTTTTTCTTTAGTATTGTTAAGCTAATAAGATAGGAGATACCTAAAATAACAACTGAAAACAATAAAAATAATATTATATATACTAGTGGCTCAAATTTAGGTAATTTATTTATTAAGACATATAAATCTATTCCTAAATATTCAGTAGTTTTTATAAGAAGCAGTCCTATAACAAATATAAGTCCCATTACACCTATGATAGCAATTCTTCCTTTTTCTCCACCAAATTTCAAGATAAAAGGAAGCATGATTGATAAAATCAATAAAATAGTAGGAAATAAAGAACCTGCTGTTAAAAAAATTTCATTAAAACTGCCTGTTTTTGTAATACCAATAGCAACTAAACTAATAACAGTTCCCAACAACAAAGACATTATTCCTGAAATCAATCCAAAAATATATTTTTCCAGTACATAATCTTTTCGTGTTATCGGTAAAGAAAATAAAAAAGCATTTCCATTATCAAATTCATCATAGCTAATTGAACTCAATGAGAATAATGCCCCCACAAAACCTAAGAAACCAATCGGAAACGAAGTCCCCGGAGATACTATTATCATTATTATAGATATAGCAGTAATAGCCATAAAGAAGTTTTTCTGTCCTTTCAGCAATTTAAAATCTTTAATCAATAAACCTTTCATTATTCAACACCTCTAATCATCATTGTTATTACTTCGTCTATATTTCCTTTTTCAATCGCCATTTGAGGATAATTTTCAGCATAATATTGTTTTTGATTAGTTAAACAACTATATCCATAGCTTTCTTTTTTGGTACGTAAAATATATTGTCTATCTAATTTGGAATATTCTTCTTCATCAACTTTAAGTAGTGCATAATCGCTTAGTAAAACATCAGTATCTTCGTGCATAATTACTTTTCCTTGATGTATCATATAAAGGTCATCACATAAAGTTTCTAAATCACTGGAAATGTGAGAACTAATTAAAATAGAGCGTTCTTCGTCTTTTTCTATAAAATCTCTTAGCATTTCTAGCAATTCATCTCTAGCTATTACATCTAATCCCGCCGTTGGTTCATCAAGAATTAACAACTTTGCATTGTGTGAAACAGCAACTAAGACTTTTACTTTCGCTTTCATACCAGTTGAAAAATCTTTTATTCTTTTATTTCGTGGAAGCTGAAACTTTTTAACTTGTTCTATAAAAAATGATTTATCAAAATTTTGATATAAATTATCAATAATAGGAATAATATCATTGATTGTTAAATATCCACTAAAGCCAGAGTCCGAAAGAACTACTCCCAAATCTTGCTTGTCTTTTGCAGTAAAATCTTGTAATGACTTTCCAAGAATATTGATAGTTCCACTATCAAAGGAAATTAGCCCTAAAATAGCTTTAAATGTTGTGCTTTTTCCTGCACCATTTTGACCAATCAAACCAGTTACATGACCTTTCTTTACTTCAAGAGAACAATCAAGCGAAAAGCTTTCATAACTTTTTTTCAAATGCTCAATTTTTAACATATCTAACCCTCCAAAATTAACTCAAATAGTTTTTTTATATCTTCATCACTGATACCGTAACATCTGCCTTTTTGAATAACTCGTTCTAAATCACTTTCTAATTCCTTTTTCTGTTCCTCTAATAAAAGCTCTGTATTTGTAGCAGTAACATATGTTCCTTTTCCATGAATTGTTACCGTAAACCCCTCGTTTTCCAAGTTATCATATGCTTTTTTTACAGTTAGAGCACTTATTTTTAATTCTTTTGCAAGAGAACGAACAGACGGAAGATTATCATTTTCTTTTAATTTTCCATTCCGAATTAAAGCTTTAACTTGTTCTACTATTTGCTCGTAAATAGGTATCATTGAAGAATGGTTTATAATAATTTTCATCTCACAGCTCCTTTCTGTATAAACAGTATATAACAGAGCAATGCTGTTGTCAAGTGTTATATGGTGTTTGCACAGAAAATGAAGCGTGCAAATCTCACTTAAGAAATGCACGCTATATCTGTTTATCCTACAATCTTCCAGTTGCTATCCTTATATAGCACAAGTTCATACTGCGATACTTGTGTTGCCTTTGTCTGATTATCAAGGAATTTTACAGCAACTTTAACTTTTACATTGTCCCCGTCCTTTGTAAAGATAGGGTTTACCAATTCAGAATACAGATAGTCCCTGCCGATAGGTTCAATCACATTCCCCGATACATAATAGGCAAGTTCTTTTTCTGTGGCTGTTGGATAGAGCTTAAAAAATGTTTCCAGAAATGCGGTAGCGTCGCTTACGGTATCAGCGTCTACGCTTGCGTCTGCTTCTGGTGTCTTAGGCTCATAGTCTGATTTTTCGATTGCTGGTGCAAGGGTAGGGTTCTGAACGATTACCATATCCCCGTCAGCGTCCACATGGACTTTTACGGTATAGGTTGCCTTGACGATACTTGTCTGTTCTCCCTCTTTTATCTGCTGATCTACTTCGTAGGTAGCAGAAAAAGTGTCCGTTCCCAACTGTTCGATACTCCACACAATCACATTTGTAACTGTGGAGCTGGTCGGTATATCCGTTCTGATTGTATCAACATTCAAGTCCTGCAATTTTTTTGTCAGATAACCGCTGATTGCCTGCGTCCTTGCTTCAATCGCTTCTTTGCTGTTATTCCATGTGTAATAGGACTTTGCGAAGTTCTTCACGAAATTTTCTATCCCGTTGGTGTCCTGCAAGCGAAGCTCAATGATTTCTTTTTCGTGGGTCGTGTGCTGGTCGATAGCGGTAAAATTCTTATATACCCCAAAGCTCACGCTTGCGATAAGCACCACCCACAACGCAATCACGGTTTTCTTATGTGTGCCTACCTTAACAGTACGCACCTTTTTTTCTTTGACATTTTCTGTCTGCTTCTTATTCTTCTTAAACATATTTTCAAGTCCTTTCTATTGTTTTACTCGTCCTGCACCGATTAAATGCTGTTGCCAGTAACTACTATTTAGGTCTGCATATCCTATCGGGTCGCCTGCATGGTACATCTGGTTATTTCCCACATATATTCCCACATGGGTTACATACGAACCAGCATTATAGGTAGAATGGAAAAATACCAAGTCCCCAGCCTTTGCCTGCGAGAGTGGAAGATGTTGGGTTGCGTCATACTGTGCTTGTGCGGTTCTCGGTAAAGAGATACCAGCTTTTCCATAGCACCATTGCACAAGTCCGCTACAATCAAAGGAAGTGTTCGGGTTACTGCCACCATACACATACTTCCAGCCTTGATATTTCAACGCTTCATTCATAATCGCTTGTGCCGTCGCATTATCAAAATGTGCCACGGTCAGATATTGATTGACTAATTCCACGTAGAACATATTTCCGTAACCATATCGCCAGCCCCCGTTCTTCGCAACGGCTATCGGGTTAGTATAGGTTACTTTCTTTCCACCCGACTTTTCACGGGCGAAGCTCTCTGCAAGATTAAAAGTGTGTTTCTTTCCTTTTCCTGCCACATATCCCACATAACTACCGCCATAGTTATAAGACTGTATCGCTACATTCAAATCGTCGATACCTTGATTTTTGCAGGAAGAAAGCAGGGACGCAAAATACTTACACCCCTGCTTGATTGAGCTTTCCGTATCTAAGGAATTAGGCGGTAAACCAAGACTTTCCGAACTCTGCATAACATCTTCTGCCGTACCGCCACTTTCTACTTGAATGATAGCCAGTAGCACATTGACATACTCGGAAATGCCGTATTCTCTGGCGTACTTTTCCACCATAGGCTGATGTTTCAAGACTTCTGCGGATAAATTCATACCCGTAATGCCAGAAGAAAAGTTGCTGTTCTCGTCGTCGCTGTCCGCACTAATAAGGACACCAAAGAAAAGCACCAGAGAAAAGAGGATAGGAAACAGACTGCCGATAAGAGCGATATGTTTCAGTTTCATTTTTTCTTCTGTCCTTTCTTCATTACAAGGTTACGAGTTTTCTCTGTTGTCTGCTGGTTCTTTTGGACGGTTTGCGTCTGCTGACCCTTTGTCCTGCGGTCTTTTGTGTAATTCTGGCGTGTTTCCTGCGATACCACTTTTTCTACATTCTGCCTATGTGCTGGCTGTGCAGACTGGGTCGCTTTCTTATCAGAAGCACCAGAAGATAACGGACGCTCTTTGATAACATTTGTCTTGACTGGCTCACTTGCTTTCGGAGTTGGAGCTGTGGCAGGGCGTTTCACTTCCTGCATTTTTTCCGCACTCGGCTTTGAAGCTGTGGCTGGTCGCTCATGGGGACGGGTAGCTCCCGTTGTTGCTGATCCGTCAGCCTTTCGCTGTGCCTGCCTTGCTTCTTGTGCCTTTTGAAGCTCCATACGCTTATCAGCAATATTCTGTCTATGCTGTTCCTGCTTTTCCAAACGTCCCGTCTGTCTGGATTGCTGTTCCTGCACCATGCCACGCTTGAAGTCGGACACGCTGGACTTTGCCTTTTCCTTTGCGGAATACACCGCATAAGCGGTCTGTGTCGGCATATCCTTGATATTTTCTTTGACAGCATTTGCCTTGTCTTTCACTTTATTTTTCGTATCTAAGACAGCACCCACCTTTGAGCCTGCACGTTGTCCCATGCTGGAAGTAGAGGTATTGCCCCGACTGTCTTTTGTGGCTGTGTTCCTTGTCGGTTTTCTGTTTGAAATCGTGCTACCTGCCACCGCACCAGCAACACCGCCAGCAGTAACCGCACCAGCAAGCCGTCTTTCCATACGCCTAGCTCTATGTCGCATAAACAGATATGGTCTGCGGAATATCCTGCGTCCCATATTTTGACTGTCGCCAGCATTAAGTGAGAACATACTCATTAAGTCGCCCAGCTTGATAAAGATACCTGCAAAACACACTATCTGTAAGAACGCCACCATAAAAAACGGGTACTCTTTGGAGATGTTATAAAACATACTAGAAATACTGAACGCCACCGTTACAATGAGCGTTATTCCTGCCCGTGTCATTATGGTATTAAACACCCTCACGATTGCCTGCTTTGCCAGATTTTCTTGACTAGGTATCATGGAAAGAAGAAAACTGATAGGTAAAAACATTGCAAAGATAATAAAAAGTATCTGGCTTAACATCATTATCCCCGTCAGTAAGAATACAAAGATTGTGATACCTATATTAAAAATGAATAGGAAGAACACCATGCCTAAACGGTTTACGACCTGCGGTATCGTCAGATTGTTGTTGTCGTTGTCCTCGATTTCTGTTTTCACGACTTCTTCTCTGGTTTTTCCGTCCTCGTCCTCTGGGCTTGCCGATACGAGAGCTTCAACACGGTCTGCCCCGATTTCTTCTGCGTTACTGTTCCCGAATTGTAAGAGTAGCCACGGCTGTTCCACTTGAATAGAAAATAAGCTGTCCCGTATCAAGTCCACGCTGTCCTTGCCCTCACTTTCAGAGTTGGGGAGCATGATTTTTGTTCCCAAGTCAAGTGAAGCGGTACTGATGTCTGATGAAAATTCATTTATCTTCTTGATGTAGTCGGGAGCGTAAGCAATAAATGAAGCGGACAATACGAACACCACAAGAAAATTGATAACCGCTTGAACCGCTTTGCTGGTTTCTCTTTTTATCAGTCCCGTATAGGCAACATAAATACCAATGATTAAAATTATCAGTAATAGAGAACCTACATAAAATCCCGTACTCCCGAAGCCATTCTCGGTAACACCTGCTAAGGTCTGTATGCTTTTTCCGATACTGTCTGCCATATCATTGATGAAGTCCAGCTTATAGGCTTCCTGCACCACATAGCCCGTAGCATTGCTTAAATAAAGGCTTATCGTCCAGACAAAGTTGGTAATGCAGTAAAGCCCGTACTGCACCGATTTTCCAATCCCGTCCAGCCAGTTCCACGGAAGCCACGACCAGCTATTATCTACATAAAAGTCAAGCTGGTAGTTGGAAAGGGGATATTTTGAATAAAGATTTTCTGCGTTTATGGTATCGTCCACAAGCCCCGTCGCATGAGCCACCGTCCCCAAAAGTGAAAGCAGGATAAGGGAGAGTGCCACCACGAACAGAGCCATTTTGAGAAAGTGGAAAATCTTCTTTTTTGTGAACGCACCTTTTATCCTTTCTTTCATCACTCCACCTCATTTCTCTGTACGGGCGGTCTGGTATCAAAGGCGTGTAGCAGTTCTTCAAAGACTGGGTGTATCTGCACCACACCGACACGCCCGTATAAGTCCTGCAATAAGCATTGTCCGTTCTCCAAATCACGCAAGCGTTTCTGGTTATTTTCGTCGTCCTTGTCGATACCGAAAAATTCTAAGGTCTGCTTTATCTCGTTGATGTCAGTACTTCTAAAGGCAAACTTCAAGCCGATATTGTTTTTCAGACTTTCCTTTGACACGTCGCCAGAGGATTGTGTAACGAAATAAACGCCTGCCTGCATAGCTCGTCCAGCACGAACCAGCTTATTTGATAAGGTTTCGCCTTGTGCCACATTTAAGAACGCCCATGCTTCGTCCAAATCTACAATCTTAAAAATACTTCTGTCCGAATGGATAAAATCAAGGGCAAAGGTACTAATCACAATCAGCATAGACACCGACAACAATTCAATGGTCGTGTATTCCTCAAAAGTGGTATCTTTATCTGGCAACACAAGGTCTGCTACTTGAATGATATTGAGCTGATTATCCAGACTGATAGCATTTTCCACCGTACCGTCTGAAAACAGCAGGTGTGCAAAATCGTAGTCCGTGAAGCTGTCGATATGGTCTGCGATATTTCTTGATATGGGCGTATCTTCACGGCGTAGCTCGTCTATCACATGGAGCAAGCCCCGACTGTCGCTCTGGGTAACGGAACGCACCGCTTTACGTAACACGGGGAATTTTTCGCCGTCCCTAGAGGAAATACCCGTAAGGAATGTCAAGATGTCGATTGCCAGACTTTCAGCGTCTTTTACATTCTTCATAATCACAAATGGGTCAAGAAGTCCTGCATTGTCTTTATCGCTGGTAAGATTTACGATATTGATTTCATGGGCGATTTCTGGGAGCGTTTCTTTCCAGTTGCCACGCTCGGATTTTGGGTCTAAGATAACCGCTTGTCCCCCAAAGAGAACCGAATAATACACCAGAAGATTGTTGCAGAACGACTTCCCACCGCCAAGCGAACCGACAAAAGCAGAAGCAAGGGCATTTGTAACTGTGCCTTTTACGCCCTGCGAAGCTAAAGACGGTTGCAGGTACACATTTCTTCCCGTATCAACGGAATATCCCATATAGATACCCGTAGTTTCCCCTAACTGCTGGGTCGCACCAAAGCCCAGACCAGCTAAAAAATCTGATTTTACATACTGCACATAGTCATTGATATATCGCTTGCTGGCTGGAAGAAATTCAGAATGAAGCCCCAGCATATCCCCAGCAGGACGCACCAGCTTTACATTGAGGTCGTCGTAAAAGTCCTTGACTTCATCACAACGGCGTTTCAGCTCGTCAAGATCGGGTGCAGACACCCGTATCACGTAGCTTAACTTATACATACTTTCTTTTGTCTGGTCTAAATCAGTTTCCAGCTCGTCCACGCTGTCTAAAGCGTCCACCACATTTGAACTGGTTTCACTTCCAGCTTGATAGGCGTGATTGTCAAGGTCTTTCAATTCCTTTTTCTTGTTGCGGACGGTTGTTAATGCTTTGCGATTTTCCACGATTTCTACATTCATAGAAGTATCAACGGGAAAGGTAAATTGCTGTTGCTGGAAATAGAAGATTTCAGACGACGGAAAATCAAGCTCCCCGACAATCGCATTGACAGTAAAATAGGACACATAGCTTTCCTTGTCCTCATGTTCCAATCTTAAATACCGCTGGCTTTCCTCAATCACACACCTTGTCGGACGGATAAGGTCGTAGTATTTTATCAGCGTTTCTTTCTGTAATTTTTTCTTTGGTAGCTGGTACTCATAATCTTCATAGGCGATACCGTCCCTGCCGTAAAGATGTTCCATGAGATACCCAAAATCATTGATTTCCAAGCGACGCACCTTAAAGCGACGGGAGATTTTATTTTCCAGTAACTTTTCCATTTTCATGTAACGGTTGATTTCATCATTCGGCATGGAAACAAAATCATTCATCAGCGTGTGGTTCACTTCATGGAGAAATTCCGTGAACGTCAGCCACGCCGATTTTTTGATGTTCTTCAGATTGAGCTGTTCTTCTGTAACCATGAGCTTAAAGCCAAGAAAAAAGCGGTAGTCCACTTGATTGTCCCCAATCATAGATACTAACGCTTCGGTCTGTTCGTTTATCTTCTGATAGGCAACTTCCTTTAATTTTCCAGTTACCAGCTTCTTTGACTGCTCCTGCTGACTGCGGATTGAGCTTTCTGTGGCAATCTGCAAGGCATGAATTTTACCCTCACGGGACTGTGCGATTAGCTGTCGGAAACTGTCATGTACGATAAATTTCTGCTCTGCGGATAGGAAAGAATAATTGTATGGTATCAGCTCATAGTAGGCGAACACCTCATTGTCCTTGTTCCAGACAAGGTTATTGTCAATATATTTTATCGGGAACATAGTTCACACTCCTTACTGCCGTGATTGTTTCATTGAGTATCTGCTTATGCAGTTTTACGGCTTTTCCTGCATAAGTGATTTTAGGTCGCAGGGCATAGGTTATCTGTGATTTCAAAAAGCTGTACGGCTTCTTTCCGTCAAAGGTTTTCTGCGACATAAACCAAGTGAGAGCAACGGGAATACCTAAATATTTGAGAAATGCTCCCTCAATCATGGAAAGTGGGGGAATATCCCCAAACAGAATGATGATAAATTCTGTAATCACAAACCATGTAATCTGTGTAAAGGTAACGGGAAAGGGCAAGTTAAAGTCATTGATTGCATACAAGACTTTTTCCACGTTCCAGATACCCGTGTAGCTTTTAATCTTTTTCAAGTTCTTTCAGCTCCTTTCGTAAGTTTCTAAATAGAAAAGGACAGCCATGTTTCAGACTGTCCCTTAAAAGAGAAATACGCTGTCAGTAGCAACAATGCTTGTCGCTGATCTTTCAGCGTTAATATGGTATCTCGCACATACCTCGGCTTGTTTCAATAAAGCAACCGCCCATATCCAAATCTCGCCCGTAGGCTTCATAGTCAATGTAGTTCTGTAAGCTGGGTGGAATATCCCCAAGTGCCTGCAATTCGTCTATGTAGTAGTAGGCAACGTCTGTCATGGTTTCACAGTCGGGATAATAATAAATATCGTCCTTGTGTTCCACGACTTCTTCCAGCGTCCCGTAGTGGCTGATAAATTCGTCCAGACACTCTACGATATAGTCGGGAAGTTCCTCTATCATTTCATACATCTCATTGAGTTCTTCAATGGAAACATACTCGCCAATCGCAATGGGGAAGTTGTCGGTATCATGGATTGCGTATTCCTCATACTGTTCATTCAAGCCGATTTTTTCTTTCACATCTTCTTCGTCAATGGGAAACGTGAACCAAGCACCGACTAAATAACCCTCATTGTATTTACCAAGATTAGCAATATAAACCGCCATATCATCAATCATAAGCACCACCTCATTTCCTACTCTGGCAGTTCAAAGATACCGTGTTCCGTTACTAAAAATTTCCCGTGTTCCTGCAAGTGAGAAGCGTAGGCTTCAAAGTCAAAGTAGTATTCTTGACAGTCCTCGGACAGATGTTTGAACGTCGGGTCGTTCATCAGCTTTTGCCTTGCAACATCTATCATGCTTTTGCAGTCGGGATAAACCGTAATCACGTTCCTGCAAATATAAAGTGCTTCTAAATTCTCAAACACCGTAAGTAGTGATACATATTCTTCCTGCATATCACTTGAAAGCTGGCGGTACATAAAATCTAATTCGTTGAGCTGATACACGCTTGTATGTTCGTGGACTTCATCAGCATAAGGCAACACCTTTTCGATAATGCGGTAATCCCCACTTTCTGCACCGATACCTAACTTTTCTTCAAACTCGGCAACATCTATCGGCAAGTCGAACCAGTATGATGTTGTTTCTTCGCCAGTTGTTCCTCTCGTTTCCACCAGCACCCTTGTTTCCTGCATTGTTCCTCACGTCCTTTCTGTTGTTTCATCACATCTTTTAAGGTCTGGTACGACATACCAAACACATATTTAGAAAAATCTTCTAACTGTCTTTCTTCATAATTGGCAGGGTTCAGTCGTTTCATTTCCTGCCACACCTTACGCTTGTAAGAGGGAAGGTCAGAAAGATATTCACAACCGACATTTGCCTGCATATCCTTAAAAATATCGTTCATTTCATCACTCCAATCTGAAATTTAGGTATGAAAAAAGCAGTCAATCCTAAGACTAACTGCTTTGTGTGTATGGATATGAAATTGTCAAACTGTAAGTTATAGCAAACTTCCTTTTAGCCCTTTTTTGAAAATCAACACAGCTTTATCTGTTCCCCAAAAGGACATGGTTTTAATCTGATAACCGTCTTTTTCCATTTCTTGTACTTTTTCATTTATTTTTTCTGTTACATTCTCAATGGTAATTTCTTCAATCAATATAGTTTTGTGCATTACTACACCTCCACAACTTCTAATTTGTCCGTTTCTTCATATCCATATTATACCATTCTCATATCAGCACAACAATAAAATTTTATGCACCGATAATCTTATTGAACAGTTCTAACAGTACATTATTTCATCACTCCAATCTGAAACTTTGGTAAGAAAAAAGCAGTCAATCCTAAGACCAATTACTTTGTAAATAATGAAGTTGAAAATTTATTTTATAGAATTTTTGCCATATAAAACTCATCAACAAAAGAACCAGCAACAAACATTGATTTTTTTCTTATTCCTTCAATTTTAAAACCATTTTTTTCATACAAGTTTTTTGCAGTATTATTACAACATTCAACTGTCAGTTCCAAACGGACAATATTATTTGTTTTAGCCCATAAATCTAAATTATTAAAAAAAGTAGTTCCAATACCTTTTCCTCTATATTTTTTTAAGATACCTATAACAATATATGCCGTATGAAAATTTCTTTCAAATTTTCCTCTTTCTGCTCTAATATAACCAACTATTTTGTCATTTTCTGTTGCCACCTGCAAAAAATCAAAACCTTGAATTACATTGTCTTGAATATCTAATTTTAATTCTTGAACAGTAGTTTTCGCTTTTCTTTCATTTGGTTCGTACATCATATAATCTGTTTCAGTATCTAAACGATTTAATAACTCCCAAAAATCTTTTATTCTATTGATTTCCAATTTGCTATAAATAATCATATTTTCAACCTCAAATCGTATTCGTTTTATTTCATATTCTAAATTATACCATTCTCATATCAGCACCACAATAAAATTTTATGCACCGATAATCTTATTGAACAGCTCTAACAGTACATCTTTCACACCGCCAGCGTTGAATACCAAACCGACAGCAATTAAGGCAACTACCAAGAAGCCGATAAGTTTGGAAAACTCACGCTTGAAACCTAAGTAGATACCGATAACCACAATCGCCATAAGCACTAAGCTCTGTGCATTTGATAAAAACCATTGATACAAATTTTGTCCGAAATTCATTTAATTGTCCTCGCTTTCTTTTAATTGTTTCATTTCATAGTCAGCTTCTTTGCCGACATTCAAAATACACATCAAGACTACGCCGATACCCATTCCCATAGATACCAGCAGGAAGTCTTTTAATAATACCCACATTTTTTATCACTCCTAACTTTCCACCAAATCTTTTGCAGGGGTCGTCTGCTGTTTGATTATCATTTCATGCTTTTCTGTGAGCTTTGCCTGCTGTTCGATTGTTTCCATGTAGTCTGTACCGTTTCCCTTATCAATCTTTTTCAGCATTTTCAAGGTCGGTGCTACCTGCCTTTGTACCCACCGCAATGTACGGTCTAAGGTGTAAGGCTCTGGCTTTGTCGTCAGCTTCAAGCTCTGTCTGTTATATCCGATAAACCAAGCCCAGCGGTCATTGAGTTTCCAGTCATTTTTTCGCTTGTCTGGTTCTTCATCAACAAACCGCACATACTGATTGATGATAGAAAAGGCGGTCTGCTCTGCGTCATAATAGGTCAGCAAATCTCGTACTGCATAATAGGCTCGTTCATTGCGAAGCCGTATCTCAAAACGATTGATAATGTCGGCTTCTTCCAGAGGTGTCCCTAACTTGACGTACTGTTCATAGTCCTTTTCATAAATACAGAAATACACATCTGATTTCAGAGAACCAAGATAAAGGGTACGTCCCATATATTCTCTGTCGTCCTCTCTGTGCTTGATAAGCTCGCCCGACTGGTAAAACTTATAGCTTCTGGACTTTCCGATATATTCCCGTTTCCTGCATTTTTCCGCAAGCTCTGGAATATCCAAAATGCCCGTATGGTCGTTGATAGCAAGGTCGATACGCTTCATCACGCCACCGTCTATGAGTGCGTCCATGAGAAAGTCATACCAGCTTCTTTGCTGTGCCAGCAGGTAACTTTCAAACTGTCTGCAACCACGCCCCTTTAATTCTAAAAGGACACCTTTTTCTTCGTCAGCCGACGTATAGATAAAGATGTCCCCTAATGAATAATGCTCCGTATAACTGTAATGTCCGTAATCTTCATGGAGCATATAATTGATATTCAATTTTAATATATCTTTGATGATGTGCTGTATATCCAGCGTGGGAAAACGAATTTTCACATAATCAAACAGCATGGTAAGCGGTGCTTCTGGATTGAACCTTGCCAGTTCTTTATGCAGAGTTTCCAGAAGTTCCTTTGACGGCTTCATTTTTCCGCTTTCTATCTTGTTGAGATATTCCCTTGTGATACCAGAAGCCACCGCCAGCCTGCCTTGTGAGATACCGTAAGCAATCCGTTTCTCCCGTAATTCTTTTATCCATTGTTCTTCATTCAGAACCATACCCCCAATCTGTAAAGTGTGAAGTTTTTTAAGGCGACTTCACAGCCGATTTTTACTAGGAAACCATGCCAGAAGCCTTATGTTTCCTATGGTTTTTGTCTATTGTCTATTTGCAAACGTACCCCTCTGTTAGATACCGAGGGGTTTTACCTGCTGGCGTGGCTTCGCCACACCAGCAACGGCATACACGGTCTGGTTCGCTTCGCTGACCGTTCCTGCCGTTTCGGTTGCTTACTTGCATACATTCATACCCATATACACAACAATGAAGTCTATATCTTCGTTTTTGCACAGCTCTAGGGCTTCTTTGTCAAACTCGTATTCATGTTGTGTAAGCATGAACATAGACTTTTCCATGACGATAAACTGATAACAAAACGTACAGTTTAAGAACGTCATTTCTTCTTCAAGAGGAATTGAGAACAGCAACGGTAATTTCTGCTGTCTTTGTTCTGTATTTTCCAACAATTCACTCATTTTTGCATGGTAACGCTCAATCGGGTATTCTTCTAGCTGGTAACAGTCCATATCGCTGGAAAAATCCAAGTCATCAATGAAGTTACCAAAATTTAAACAAATTCCTTTTGTGATTGCTTCGCACATTTCATTTTTTAATTGCATTTCCATATAACTCATAATGTGTCATTCTCCTTTTCTTGTTGGTGTGGCACGTCCCCGTGTTTAAGGGCAAGTGTGCCGATAGTTTGTAAAAAATCATGTCCTTTTGGGACTAAAGGCGTGTAAAATTCACTTATGACACTTGTTCCCACATCACAGTAGCCACGCCCTTTGATACGCTTCTGGAAAAACTGCTTTTTCACATCAGAACCGAACAGCATACCATAGCCTAATTCGCTGATACGCCCCAATCCCACACGGAAATTGAAGTTATCTCTGATACCGTCCGAGAAATATTTTGCGTCTGGACGCTGGCAGGCAACGATAAGGAAATAACCTGCTTGTCGTCCTAACATAACGATTTTCTTTAGTTGGCTAAGTAAGCTCACGCTTTCTTTCGTCCCCAGCATTTCAAAAAACGCCACATATTCATCAAAGATAAGAAAGCAGGGTGGCAGTCCCAGATAGGCGTAGTTTTCGCCCGTCTTATAGTTCGGGTGTCGCTTCATTTCCTCACTTCGCTGTACCATGCCCTCATAAAAGGCATTGACGCAATCAATCATTTCTTCTTTGGTGTGATACACATTTCCCATAACTGTCCCTAAGTCTGCAAGGTCAGCGTTCTTCGGGTCTAAGATGTAAAGGACGGCGTTGGTATGCAGTAAGGCTTCAATGAGTGTCAGCAGAAAATAAGTTTTACCGCCACCCGTTCCACCAGCGATAAGTGCGTGAGGGAGTGCGTCATATTCCCAGACAAGATTTTTCATCAGTCTAAGACAGCCATTCTCTGCCTGTACTTCATCAATGGTAATGCGTTTCGCTATCATATCATAAAGCAGGGTATATTCGATATAGCCGTCATGCAGGGTCTTGTCGGTCAGTTCGCAATACAAGCCACTTTCCAATTTATCCTCTAACCGTAAAAGCTGGTCTTGATATTTTCCCAGCGTAATTTCACAGCGGATATGAAGCAGTCCCTTTTCCATTTGATAATAAATCTTCGGAAACCAGACGATTTTTTCCCTTGATCTGCTTTGCAGGTCAGTAAAAAAACCGCTGTCTTGTGCGGTATCGGCTTCATACCACTTATTTTCCAGTATCATTCGTGCCAGCTTTTGACGGTGCAGGAGCTTCTTGAAACTGTCGTAACAGAAGCGGTAATACAGAAAAGCGACCAATGCACAAACACCAGTCGCTATCAGTATGGTTATGAAGTTGTATGGGGAAAGTGTCAAGCCGTTTTCCAACAAGCTGAAATGCTCCCAATCGGTACGCATGAGCTGTTTCATATTCAGTAGCAGGAGAACCGCCACAAATACAAACAGAAGCGTTCCTATGGAAAAGTGGTAGACAAGGTGCTTGTCGCTGGCTCTGATACGGTGTCCTTTGTTCCAAATCTTACGCATAAATCAATCACTCCTTTCTGAGTATGAAAAAAGCAGTCAATCCTAAGACTAACTGCTTAAAAAGTCAATTCTGCTATTATTCAAATGGAAGAATATTTACAAACAGTCATACGAAACTAATTCATCTATTGAAATACGAATAGCAGAATGACGTTCTGGGTCTGCTGGTGTTTCATTTCCGTAACCAATGGCTAATATATTGACTGGTTCTAAGTTGTCTGGTAATGAAAATTCCCGTTTGATTACATCTGGTTTGAAAAAACATACCCAGACTGTGCCTAACCCCAATTCTGTTGCCTGCAACATCATGTGGTCTGTCAAAATAGTAGCGTCAATATCTGTTGTCTGTTTGTTGTCAAAAGGTCGTTTCCACGCTTTTGAATGGTCTGCACAAACAATAATTGCCAATGGAGCATTATATATATTTCCAGCTTTTGCAATGCTTTTCAATCGTTCTTTGTCCTGCACCACTAACAATTTAACTGGCTGTAAGTTCGCCGCAGTTGGTGCAACATGAGCAGAAGCAAGGATTTTATCCAGCTTTTCTTTTTCTACGGGCTTATCTTCGTATGTTCTAACGGAATATCTCTTTTTTGCAATATCTAATACATTCATTTTGTTATTCTCCTTTGTTCTTGTGAATTAGGTCAACCTATACTATAATTATATTCGTAATAGTCTGTTAGACAAGAACGCACTATTTTGTAATATACTACCTAAAAAGAAAGTGAGAGAACATCATGGAAAATAATTGCTGTGGTTTTAGTTGTCCCGTTGAAGCAACCATTCAACTAATCGGCGGAAAATATAAAGCAGTCATTTTATGGCACTTAATGAATAAAACATTACGGTATAGCGAAATTCATAAGCTCATTCCAAAAGCAACAGACAAAATGTTAGCACAACAGCTTCGTGAGCTGGAAAAAGACGGATTGATTAACCGTAAGGTTTATCCAGTCGTCCCACCAAAAACAGAGTATTCCTTAACTGAATTTGGAAAAACCTTAACACCAATTCTTGATGAACTATGTAACTGGGGAGAAAATTATTTACTTCAAAAATAATTTTCTCTATTTTTTAAGCTGTCCCTGCGTGTTATTATTCTGTGGATTGCCTGCGTTCAGATTACCTTTATTCTTCAACACAATATCCTCTGCCTTTACATACCAGTCCACATCTGCACCACCAAACGTCTTTCTTGATACGGTATCGCACGACAAACGCATGAGTAAATAAATTGTGAACAAATTCTTTTTTCTGGTATAATAAAAGAAAAGGGGATTTGTCATGAATGAATTATTAGAGTGGATGGAATACATTGAAGATAACCGTCAGCAGACAAAAGTAAGGCATAAACTAAAAGATATTATTGTGATTGCGTTTTGCAACACTCGCAAATGTGGATGACTGGGTGGAAATGGAGTATTTTGCTCACTATCATGAGGAGTATTTCAAAAAATATATTGAACTGAAAAATGGTATCCCTTCTCATGATTCACTATGTCGTGTATTTGGTCTGCTGTCTCCGGAAGTTTTACAGCAACTTTATCAAAAATGGCAGGAATTGCTGAATAAAAATGAAGGGGAAACATTAAGAAAACTGATCTGTGTGGATGGAAAAACAATGCGTTCCAATAAAAGAAAAAACGGAAAGCCAAATCATATCATCACAGCATGAAGCAGGGAAGATGGATTCAGCCTCGGGTAAAAAGTTGTGAATACGAAAAGTAATGAAATCACAGCCATCCCGGAATTGTTGGGAAGATCCGTATAAAAGGTCAGGTTGTGACAATCGATGCAATGGGGACACAGACTGCAATCGCAGAAAAAATCCGTTCAAAACGTGGAGATTATGTACTCGCCCTGAAAGAGAACCGGAAAAATCTGTATGAAGATGTAAGAATGTTTTTGAATGAAGAATCTGAAAAAAAGAAACTCCGCAAAAATGGGAAGTATAAAAAAACAGTGGAAAAGGCACATGGACAGATCGAGATCCGGGAGTATTATCAAACAGAAGAAATCCGATGGCTGGCACAGAAAAAAGAGTGGAAAGGGCTAAAAAGCATCGGGATGGAAGAAAAAACAATCCAAAAAGAAGGCAGGGAAAGAAAAGAGTGGCGGTATTATATCAGTAGTCTAAAGGAAGATGTGGAATTGTTTCGTCGAGCAGTAAGGGGGCATTGGAGTGTGGAAAGTATGCACTGGCATTTAGACGTGACATTGAAAGAAGATGCAAATACGACACTGGATAAACAGGCTGCTGAAAACCTGAATATCATACGAAAATGGTGGAGATATTCCGGCCAGATTTGTCCATGAAAAAGAAACGTTTTGTGATAAGTATGAATCCGGCAGAGTTTATAGAGCAGGTTCTGAATTTTTAAAAAGATAATTTTCAGAAGCAGGGAAGGAAAAAAGATTCATGCGTATGTCGTGTACGGTATCGGCTACGGGATTGACAAGCTCCACGACTGCATTGTACGGAAATTCCCTTAACGGTACTTCTGGCGGTACAGACACGGGGATAATTCCACCATGCAGACTGCACTTCAAATCATAGATACGCTTTTTAAGCTGGGTACTCGGTGTCCCGTCCTCATTCTGCAAGAACACATCACGCACCGCTGTAAATTTTAATTCTCCAAATGTTTTCTCTTTGTCAATAACAAATCCGTTTGATAATCTCATAAATGCTTCACTCCTTTACTTTTCTTCAACTGCTACAATATCATCAGCAAGCAACACATAATCGGTATGTCCCATATCCCCGATTGCGTAACCTCTGCCGTATAACTTCGGATTAACAAGTTTTACTTTCTGCTCATACTTGAAATGCTTTTCGCCAGCCTGCACGGGAATTTCCACGACAACATTTTCCCCTCTCTGCACATCTGAATAAAGGTTGTAGCTTCTTCTTGCGAAAACTCTACGGTTATCTTTATCTCTGTCAAAAACATGGTCGCTTTCGCCTGCAAATTCAAGAGTTCCAAAAGACTGTGCCATATCTGGCACGACATATTTCATTTCCATATTGTTTTACCTCGTTTCTTTCTATTTTTGATAAATTGATTGTGATTTCTTATTCTGGCAGTTTGGGAAGTACCAGCAATCCCACCGATAGTAAAGGGTAAAATAAATGCTTCGCACCCTTGACTATCCGTGTTCTTGCAGGTTGTTGGCAGACAAGCCAGAATAAGCGGAAGTCTGCCGTTTGACAGCTTCGGCGGAGAACGTGATTTTTCTTTCCTCATACCGTTACCACCTTATGATTTCTTCATTTTACGGCGTTTGTAGAAGAAGATACCTGCGAGTCCAGCACCAGAAGTCATAAGAAGTGCAAGCAGTCCGTAAAGGTTTGTGTTATCGCCCGTTTTGGGACTGTCGCTCGGTCTGCTAGGCTTTTCTGGTGTCTGTGGTGTTTCGGGTTTCTCTGGTTCTTCTGGTTTTTCCTTAAAGGTAATCGTCTGTCCCTCGTCCTCAATGTCCTTATGCTCGGTAACTTTCTTCGGCTCGTTTGGATTGCTGAAATCGTACAATTCCTCAAAAGTTACAAGCTGTTTGCCGTCAAGGGAAGTAGCGTCAAAGGTAAAGGCAACTTCCACTTTCATAGTTTCGCTGTCAGCAGTAAAAGTGTAATCACTTTCCACACGTTTTCCATTGATAAGAAGTTCTGCATTTTCTTCTTTCAACATCTGCCAGCCCACAAGTTTGTACTGTGTACCGATTTCTAAGCCCTCTAAGGTTACGGTATCAATGATTGTAACGTCTTTTCCAGCTTCAAGCTCTTTGTTGCCGTCCTTATCGGTAGCAGTCGTATGAATTTTGATGATACGCTCTGTGATAAGTACCGTCTGCCCGTCGTCCTCAATGTCCTTGTGTTCCGCAACTTTCACAGGTTCGTCTGGATTGCTTAAATCATACAATTCTTCAAAGGTAACAAGGTTCTTGCCACCTAAAGCAGACGCATTGAATGTATAGGTAATTTCTATTTTCATTTCCTCATCATCAGCGACAAAGGTATAGTCGTTTTCTACACGCTTTCCGTCAATGATAAGCTCGGCATTTTCTTCTTTCAGCATTTGCCAGCCTACAAGCTGATATTTTGTGCCTTTTGTAAGTCCGTCTAATTTGACTGTATCAACGATTGTTACCTCTTTTCCTGCAAGGATAGTCTTTTCGCCGTCCTTGCTGGTCGCTGTGGTATGGATAGAGATTTCTTTTTCGTATTCATCAGTCAGTGTTCCTAAATCAATCACAAGGTTATTTCTTGATACCACGATTTCAAAAGGTGGGATAAGCTCAAAGCCTTTGTTGCTGTCAGAGCGTAATTCTTCAATGATGTAGGTATCATAAGGTAACGCACCTTTGCTGTCGTCTGGTTCAGAAGTCCCAAACCATACACCGTCCTCACTGGTCTTGCCTGCGTTGGTATTGTGCTTATGGGAAGCCCAGTCAGCAGAAGTGGAGAATTGCCCGTTATCATCAGTTACTACAACATGACTTTCTCCCGTCGTCTTGCTTGTGATCCTAAAGGGAACATCAGCAAGACGCTTGTATGTGCCTGCACCGATTTTCACGCCCTCAATATCTCCACGCTTAATCTGATTGTAGATAGAATGGGCTTCGTCGGTTAAGTCCACGATTTTTCCGTTTTCTGTGATTGTAAAATCAATCGGTTTCGCACCGTCAGTTAAGTAACCGTCGGGAGCTTCACTTTCAACGATACGGAAGTTTCCATAAGGTAAAAGGTCAGCAGAAGTAGAAGCGACACCCTCAAGGTCTGTATGAATAGTCTTTACCACTTCATTTTTCTTGTATAACTTGCCCTCAACCAAAACAGAATTATCATTTAAGGAAATGATGTCAAAAGCAGTATCTTTCAAAGTGGCACTTCCTTGTGGCTTTGTATCGCCCGTTTCTAAATCTCGTTTCTGAATTTTCACACCGCCACGGATAACCTTGTCTGATACGGAAAACTGGTTACTTCCAGATAGTACGGCAAGGTCGCCGTCCTCGGTAATCTGTGTTACATATAAGCCCTTAATCTGTTCGGACTTATCGCCAGCCTGCATATATGCACCGTCCAACAAGTAACCGTTTGGAGCTTTCGTTTCTTCTACGGTTAGCGTCCCAAGTGGAAGAACCGCTTTGCCGTCCTGCATATAGAAGCTGTCGCCAGATACTTTGTATGCGTCCGCTAATTTTGTGATGTAGTGGGTTGTCCCGTCGCTGTCAGTTTCAGCGATTGTCTTTGTAACCCATGTACGAGTAGCTTCGGCAGGGAGATTATCTTTATTGTAGTAGCCAGCATAATACTTCCATGTAAATTCCGCACCTGCTAGAGAAGCGTTTCCCTGCGGATTGTCTTTCTGTGTTTCCATATCAATCTTGAAAAGCTCAATCAAAGTGTCCGTTACTTTTGGCGTATCAGATACGTTCAATGTCGCTGTCTTTCCAGCTTCAATCTTTAAGGAATATACAGTTTTATCTACTTTATATCCTGCTGGTGCAGATAGTTCCTTGATATAGACTGTGCCAGCTTTAACTTCTACAACGTCTGTATTTCCGTTATCATCAGTTGTAAGGGTGGCAAGCTGTTTCGTGCTGTCCTTATCAGAAAAGACACCATAGGTTGCACCTGCAATAGAGTAATTCCCGTTATCGACTGTAATGTTGGTATTACTGGAAGTCTTTTGCAGTTTCGCATTTCCGACATTCAGCTTCGCCCAGAATTGTCCTAATTCCTGCCCCTCGCCAGAGTAGATATAACCGCCACATTCATAGCGTCCTTTATTTTCTTTGACAAAGGCTTTTGCACCAGAGAAAACTTCGTCCTGCGTTGCCTTTGGAATTTCATCATAAGAAGCTCGCACGTTATCACATTGCCAGCCAAGATGTACGCTCAATCTCTGCCAGACTACAAGCTGTCTTAAAAGGTAAGCGTGATTTTTGCTTATTCCGCTGTGGTTGTCTGTGTACTGTTTTACATATTCGATAGATAAGGCAACGTCGCTTATCTGGTCGGCACTCATGCGTGAGCTTGCGTCAGCTCTGGTCTTGTAACCGTTCTTAAAGTCTGTGTTAATGTCAATACAGTAAGCGTCCTCGCCCTCAACGGTCAAATGTCCCTCATTAAAGGTAGAACCAATCGAACCGTCATTCATTACTTTTTCAACGATACCGACACGCTCTTTTGACTCCGTCCAGTATTGCTTACTTTCTGCATGAACGGGTGTAGTCGGTAAAGCAGTAACGACAGTCGCAAGAGCTAAGAAGCCCGTACACAATCGTTTCCATGTCTTTTTCATAGTTTAATGCTCCTTTCATTTTTGGTAATAAAATAGCCGTCCAATAAGAACGGCTGGAAATAGAAAAGGAACGTCATTTTAGGCGTTCCATAGTCTATAAGTTATTCAATTTTTTCTTGTTTCAATACTGATGTGCTGTACCATATCTTTGCATATCTAGGAAAACTTGCGTATCAAGGCTCATTCGTTAGTAGTAAATAAGTAGTAAATTGATGTGTTTGTTTCCTTGAAAATGCTGATAGATACTGTGTTTTAGCGGATAATCAGATTTTTATTGTGTTTTTCAATGTAAACATACTGCTTTTGTGTGGTTATGTCCTGGCAAGGGTGACCTTGAGGAACAAAGCAGACAGAAAATGCGGGAGTTTTTGCCTGCAAGACAAACAAATGACTTGTTTGATGTTTTAATAAATGGTTTTGAGGCTGGTTCAACGACCTTTATTAATTGGGAAAAAGTAACAAAGAAAGGGAATAGAGCTATTACGGATGGTGAGAGAAAAAATCTTTATGAGCGTATTTTACAAGCTCATAAAGATGGAATGTCTTTTGTGCTGATTGTTGACGAGGAACATAGCAATAATACTACGAAGGCTCGTGATATTATTGATTACTTTATGGCAGAGCATATTATTCGTGTTTCAGCTACTACAATTGCAAATAAAGATGTTGAATATAAGGAAATTGATGAGCAGGCTGTAATTGATGAGGGTTTAATAACTTCTGCAATTAGTGTTAATGAAGGGATTGAGTCTGGTACGGCTGAAGATGATAGTTTATTATTGGAATTAGCTAATACAAAGAGGAAAGAAATTTATGATGAGTATAAAAATTTAGGAAAAGATATTAGACCGTTAGTATTGATTCAGTTTCCAAACGGTGAGCCTGAGAAGATTGAAACAGTAGAAACTAAATTAGAACAAATGGGGTATTCGAGAAAGAATAGAACGGTAGCAGCTTGGTTAAGTGGTGACAAAGATGATATCCCAGATAATCTTACTGAAAACAATAGTGAGTTAGCTTTTTTGTTCATAAAACAAGCTATTAATACAGGTTGGGATTGTCCAAGAGCTAAGATTCTTGTTAAATTAAGAGAAGGTAGTGGAGAAGCATTTCAGGTACAAACCATTGGTAGGATAAGAAGAATGCCTGAACAGATGCATTATGATATACCAGTTCTTGATTTGTGTTATGTATATACTTTTGATAAAGAATTTAAAACAGGCCTCCTTGCTGGATTAGATAAGGCATATATCCCTAAGAGATTATTCTTGAAAGAGAAGTGTAGAGTTTTAGAATTACCAAAAGAATTACGAGATATGGATGGTGGTACAGTAGATTTAAGAGAAGTGTATAAGAAGGTAAGGAATTACTATGTAAAAAAGTATGATCTCAATTTTAATAAAGAATTAAATAAGGGAAAGTTGTCTAAGGATTATAAATTTGATAAGAATTTGTTAGGACAGGTAACAAATGGGATATTTGTTTTAACAGATACTATTGGAGAAGGACATTGCTATGTGGATACATCGACACCAGTTAACACAAGTGAACATGGCATTTTGATGCGTCACACTATTGATAAATTTAAAAATGTTTTAGGAATACAGGCTGAGAGCATTAGAAATATTCTTGAGAAACTTTTTTGTTTTAAACATGGTAATAGGGATAAATTATTAGAGTTAAGTATTAAAGACTTTTATGCCTTTATTATTAATAATAGTCATGAAATAAATGAGGCTTTCAAAGATTTAGTATCAGAAGTAAATGTACAGAATAGGATGTTAGAACCCAAAACTAGTATATTTAAGATTCCTATGGAAGAATTATATCATTTTGATCCAATGGAGAAAAACCATACTGTTATTGAAAGCAATGCATATAAAGATTATACAATGGAGTATGTGACTTCTAATTGTGGCAAATCTGACTCAGAAATTTTATTTGAGAAATTCTGCGAAGTTCATAAAGATAAGATTGATTGGGTATACAAAAATGGTGACAGTGGTCAGCAGTATTTATCTATCGTTTATTGTAATTTTATAACTGGGATTCAGAAATTATTTTATCCAGATTATGTTATAAAGGTAAAAGATGATGATATTGTTTGGGTTATAGAGGCAAAAGGTGGCCAGAAGGGTAAACGTGATAACAATATTGATAAACAGGTTGGTAATAAGTTTGAAACCTTCAAGAGATATGCTGATCAGTATAACCTGCATTGGGGGTTTGTGAGAGATATGAATAAAGATCTTTATTTTAATAATACAGAATATGTATCTGATTTGTATGATGATAAATGGGTTCCATTAGAAGATGCTATTTTTAGCAATAGGTAAATTGATTTTATAAAATTTTAGTTTTTGGCATATATTGGCAGTGGTACAGAATGAGGGGAAGTACATTAAAAGAATGATTAGATTTTATTAAATTACTGAAATATTGTATATGGATAAATTGAAAGAAGAGCTGCTTATTATTCAGATAGAAATCGAAATTTTTAACTGTAATACAATACCAAATAATATTTTTTAGTTGGGCACTATGGTATATTTTAGATAGAGCAATTTATTATTTTTATTGGGATTTATGTTACGGAATTGAAAGAGAGGATAGGATAATTATGTTTGGAAAGAGAATGACGTGGGAAGAAATTCAGGAAAAATATCCAGATAAATGGGTTGGGCTTGTTGATGTAAAATATGTAGACGACGATGGGATATCCATTGAGTCCGCAGTTATAAAATATCTGGACAAATCAAAGAGTGAATTAACGAAAAAGGCATTAAATGGTGAGATTGTTTCGAGATATACAACGCCAGATAATATTTTCCAGTTGTGCATGTTGGGGGTATTGCGATGAAATAGTTTATATTAAGGCTTGATAAGAAACAGCAGAGGCCTGTCGTGCTTTTGAAAAATGCATTGACTGCATATTTTGTGTAATACATATTCTAAAGGCAGTTTGGATTGTTGAGAATAGAATAATTATGGGAAAAATAGTTGTTAACAGCCCTATTGATTGTTTTTTGTTTTAGTGGGGCATTGATGCATTGTTTATTTTTGCTAGAGTTGCATAGATGTATAAGGAAAGTTGTTCAGAACAGTTGAAAAAATAAAAAAATGGGTTATAATTATTATTAAGATTAATATACTTGCTTTGAGAGGAGGTATGACAATGCAAAAACAATATAAATTATATAGAATTGATAGAGATGTAGTTGATGATGTCATGCCATTACTAGATAATTATATGTATGAAAAAGTCAGCGAGTATGTTGTTGCTATCGAATATGATTATTTAAACAATGGATATAAAAAATTATTGGAAGATATGTCAGAAATGCCAACAACCCAATATATTATTACTGCTAGTGTTTTTTATAAGATTTTATTATATTTCGTAAAAAATGGAATAGATATATACGAAGTAAAATTGAATGCATTATTTGAAGAAGATAATGATTGTCTTTATAAGTATATTAAAGATATAAATCAAAATAAAGATGATGAAAGCATAATGAAATCATTGCTAGATATGCTTAAGTGGTACAATTATGATGAGGGAATAGATATCAGTCATATGACTTTTGGAATGAAGCAAGATGACAGAATTTGTAGATTCTATTTTTATAATAATGGTGTATTAGCAATTGATTCAGAAAAAATTGTTGCACAGTTATTTAGATTGCTTAAGGATGTTTTATGAAAGGGAATTCTGTAATAGTATCTATAGTTTTTTTCATTTGCATAGCATTATATGTGAGCATAAAGAAAATAGGACGTGAAGTGACATTATCATGGGCGATGAAGATTTTATCGCCTATTTGTATTATTTTGTTTTATTTGTCAGATGTGAGTATTATTGTTCCGATTTTAGAGAAATTTCAGGTTAAAGATAATGTGATTTTATCCAGCGATTCAATACGGGTGGCAGTTGACTCGGCTATAGTAACATTATTTGTCAATACATTATTGTCATTTTTGAGTTTTCCAATAAAAGTAGAGGTAGAAGCAAGAAGTTGGCAAGACGTAGAACAACTTTTGATTTCTTGTAACCGAAGTTCTAAGATAGAGTATTCAGTAAAAGTGATTTCTAAATATAAATGGCTTTTAAGATGGTATAAAAAGCATGGAAAGCCTGTTGTGCGAATTAAGAACTCTAAAAATACAAGTATGGTGGTTGATAGAGAAGAAGAATACGAAAATGTTATAGATTGTTCTAATGCATCAAAATATATAGATGTTAATCTATTCAATTTTCCAGAATCTGAAAAAGTATATTTTACCTTAGCAATTCAATCAAATAAGACTATAAAATGGGATGATGTGATAAAAACAGAGTTTTATATTTGGAAAAGGAATAAGTTGATAATAAGTTCATTATTTTGGCACATAAAGGGAAGCATTATTAAAATAGCACATAGGGAGGAGAGTTTATGATTAATTTTTCGATATGGAATTTTCATGGTTTTCATTCTCTTAAGAAATTTCTGGAAGTTATTGGAGAAAATCGGATTGTGGTTCAGAAACCCAGAAAACCATATAGAAACTGTGAATTGAAAAATGAAATAGGGATTTTTGAAGGTTTTGGAGATTTTTCAATTGCTACAATGGAATGTATGGGTGAGACGATAGAATTTGTTGCAGTTGGGACAAACTGTCCAATATGCAGAAAAAATCAGGAAATAGATGAATATGAAGTAAGAGATATTATACAAAGAATCATTGCATTTGAGAAAAATGGTATCTTAAAAGTTGTTATATTGGCATCACAAAGAAACGCAGAAGTAGTTATCAAAAGGATTTTTAGTAATGAATTAATTTGGGGAGAAATTACAGCGGATGAATATGTTTCGGAGGATATGCTGTATTGGTTGTTTTATCGTTTACGAGAAATGCAAGATGAATTGATTGTTCAGGAACCCAAAATGTTCCTAAATGGAATAATAAGTTATTTAGGGCGTACAAACGATAAAATTAATGCTGTTAGAGGAATAGGTATTAGAGTGTCAGCATTGTTAGGTACATTAGGTATGCTTTTAGGAGAAGAGAGTTTGCGTGCGCTTCGACCGATAATACAATTTGGAGAACATGAATTAAATATAGAGCTATTTATTGGAAATAGCGGAAAGATATATCCCAATAAGTATATTGGACCATATTCAGAAGAAGCAGATAATTTAAAGTTAGATATAGATTTAGTAATACTTGTATGTAAGTATATTTTACCAAATATAAAAAAAGGATACAAAGATAGTTGTGATAAGCAGGAATGGTCTATTTATATTAAGCGTGTTTTTCTAAAGGCAGTTGGGAATGAGATGTCTGAAAAAATAAAGAAGGTAATGCAAAGTATTGAATTAGACATAGAAAGGTATGAGGAGGATAATGGAAGGTTAAGTGAAGATAGGGATTATACGGAAATAGAAGAATTGCTTGACGAGGAGGATTTAGAGGAAGAAATAGAGTAAAAATGTTAGAATGATAAGAATCAGAAACATTTATTTGATAAGAAATTAAGGTAGAGATGTATCTGAGTTAAGAAGATGATAGATACTATCATGAGAAAGTTTACAATGCTATTTCTGGTAGTGCTTTGTTGGTAAAGTGTGAGGTTATTATGTATAATGTATATTTTGTAGGAGCCTTGCTGAGTAATCTGGATTTTGCATATGTATGCTGACAGGGATAGCTGTGTTTGTTCCGAGCCTTTTACAAAGAGGCGTTTGTACACAGCCCATTTGTGCATAGCAGCATTTGTTCCGAGCTTGTTATTTTAGCAACGTTTGTTCCGTGCAGCCGATCAGGCGGCGAAGCTGGCGAATATGGGTGAGAGCGCCTGAGAGTTGTGTTTGGGCGGTGGTTTTGGAAAAGTCAGCATAGATGAGAATCGAATAAAAATGGAAAAAGACGGTCACAGGCAGCTTCTCTGACTGTCTTTTTTGTTTTCTGGGCTTTATGGACGCACTGTACGTAAGCGATAAATAAAACAGTGCCTTGCCAAAAAGAAAGGATTGGTTCTCACCAGTCCAATCGTTAGCGTTTGCATTCGGCTCGTACAGATTCTGACCATGGCATCAGGTAGTCCAATTGAGCCGGATCGTTGAGCCAGTCTGTGTCTGGCATATACAGGAGTAAGTATTCGAGGTAAGTATAAACATTGAGATCGTTTGCTTTGGCTGTCTCAATGAGACTATACACTGCAGCTGATGCAGCAGCTCCTTTGGGAGTATCAGCAAACAGCCAGTTCATTCTTCCAACAGTAAACGGTCGGATGGCATTTTCAGCAGCGTTGTTTGAAATCGCAAGTCGTCCATCCAAAAGGTAATTCTCCATGTATGTTTTCTGGTTTCTGGCATAGACCACAGCTTTTCCCAGGGCAGAACTTTTGAGGAAGGTAAGATTTTCGAGCCAACGCCAAAAAGCCTCAAGGACTGGTTTTTCCAGTTCGAGACGTTTGTGAAATCGTTCATCCGGGGATAAATCCTTCAGACTGTCTTCGATTTTAAACAGCTGGTTGCAGTAATCTCTTCCGATTTCAGCACTGGTCAGGGAAGCATCTTTGCTTTTCTTAGCCGGTATAGCTTCAACGAACTTCCTTCTTAGATGAGCCCAGCAGCCGCAACGGGTGATATCTTTCAGCTTGTTGTAGCCGGAGAATCCATCGGAATGCACATATCCTCGGAAACCTTTCAGATATGTGGCAGCATGCTCACCATTTCTGGAAGATTGGTAATCATACAGGACAATAGGGGCTCTTTCATCGTTCCCTGTTCGGTAAAGCCACATATAAGACTTGGTCTGTGGCTTTTTACCTTCTTCCTTTAGCACCTGGACTGGCGTTTCATCACAATGGACGATATCTCTGGAAAGCAGTTCTTTTCTCAGGTGTTCAACTATCGGCATGAGATAATCCTGAGAACATCGGATGACCCAGTTGGCCATGGTTGCTCTTGATAAGGAGATTCCAAGCTGCTCCCAGTCTTTTTCCTGACGATAGAGAGGAACGCTGTTCCCATACTTCTGATACATGACATTGGCTACTGAACTTGGAGACGCAAGCGAATGATTCAGTAAAGATGTCGGTGTCAGGGCTTTCTGAATGTATGGATGATCTGTGTGTTTGCACTTAGGACATTCATAAGACATACGGACATACCGAACAATCTGAAGCTTTGCAGGAATGTATTCCAGTTCTTCACGGACAGTTTCCTTTCCCAGCGGTCTCAGCGAAGAATGACAGTCAGGACAGATTTGATCTTCTGGTGCTGATTGGCAGAGGATCTCACGAACGGGAAGGTTTTTAATAAGTTCTTCGCGTTTGGCCCTTGCATTGACTCTGGTATAACTACGGACATCTTTTTTGATTGGTTCCATAACAGAACCATCGGCCTCAAGTTCAGCTTCATTAAAAAGAGACAGTTGTCCCTCGATCTGTTTCGGAGTCTTCTCACTGGAAGAACCAAACTTTTCTTTGCGAAGGAGCATAACCATCTCTGTAAGATTGCTGACCTGATTCTGTAAGTCCTTTATGGTGTTTTCAAGGCGCTGGATATAAGCATCTTTTGTAGTCATTTGGCACGATTCCCTTATCATTTTTTGATAAGATAATTATACCACAAAAGGTGACACAAAGCCAGTAAAATCAAGTGTTTACGACACTTTTGCAATTAACAAAAATCAGCTTTTTCGGCGGGCAGGATACGAGATTTTTGCTCGATTTCCAAACCTTCCATCAGCCATCTGAACTGTTGCCAGGAAATCGGTTTTACATCACCTTCCCTGCGTGGCCATTGGAAGTTTCCGTTTTCCAATCGCTTATACAAGAGAAGGAATCCATCTCCTTCCCATAAGAGAACTTTGATTCGATCCCGGCGTTTCCCACAGAACAGGAACAAATTCCGGGAGAATGGATCCAAATGGAACTGCTCTTGCACAACAGCAGCAAGTCCATCGATGGATTTACGCATATCTGTATATCCACAAGCAATGTAAATGTTTTCCGCAACAGTGATATCGCCTAACATATACTTTGCAGTGCAAGAAGAACTGCCTGAACTGTCTGTTGACCTGCGCCTTCATTCACTTCCACAGTTGCATTTGGAAGACGAATGATAACGGCTGCTTTTGTATCTGGAAATGGAGACATTACCTCTAACTTTTTGAAAGCAACTGTTTTCTCAGGAGCAGTTGCCGGAACGGGAAGATTCTGACAGAGTTCTTCTCGAAGCTTCTTTAGATTTCGGTAGTATGTTTGCTCACAAATGCCTTTCAGCTCACACCAGGCCGTAACCGTCATGCCGCTGGACTGGCATTCCTTAATGAGAGATTTCCATTGCTCTCGTTTTAGATATTTACGAACTTTAGTAACTTGATCCATAGACACCTCCGACTGGCATTACTATGCACAACTATAACTGGTAACACTATACAGTTGTTCGGAATCATTATCTCATGGATCTTAATCGGATATAAGGCACTCATTTATTGAGCGCTTACCACTGTACACCTCTATTTGGGCGGTATGGATGTATGTATAGCCTCTGACGGAAAAAGCGGTGGTTCTTTTTGGTTGCGGTGGTATTGGGCTGTGTGATATACTTATGACAATATAAAAAATTGTATATAAACATATATGATGGTGCAAATAAAACCCAATACAAAAAGTAAAATAGAAGACGAATATTTAAAATTTATATTTGAGAGTCCTGAGACGAATGCTGATGAAGCGTTATATGAATATTTGAAGGATAATATTTGGATTCAACATTTTAAATTGGCATATAAAGAGCATTTAAAAAATAAAGAAAATTGGATTGATTTTGAGAGTGAAATTTCACAGGTAATTCAGAATGTGGATGAATTATACCATGCGTATATGGAGAAAGATGGAAATTTTTATGAAGCAAAGATAAAGCGTTGTAAGGAAAAATTGCCAGGAAGTTTTTTGAATTATCTGCCACATGAACAGGGAATTGGAAATCTTATTTCGATTATGATGAAAGATTTAAACAGGTTGATTGGGGCTTTAGAGATCTATATTTTTGATTACATAGACAACTGGAGAAGGATTGAATATTATAATCCTGATATAGACGCAATCCATCCAGATGCAATTCTTTCTTTTAATTATTCCGATACGTGGAAGAGGATATATGAATATAACAGGGGGAATGTAAAATATAGTTTTATCCATGGAAAAGCACAAAGCATACCATATACATTTAATATGGATAAGTGTATTGATAAAAATCAGATGGTACTTGGCATTGATGAGTATCTGCCTGGGGACAGGAGAAACAAAGAAGTGGAATTTATTAATAAAATTGTCGAGAGGGGCAGCCGATAAAATTTCAAGGGAGACATTGGAGGAATTTTGGAAGTTTGGGAAAAGGAAGCATTAGGGATATGGCAGGCGATAAAGTATTGGCTGCATGGTAAGAAATTCGAACGTAAAATATAGAAAAATGCAGGGAGGTTTTTGTATGTCTGAAAGATTAACATGGGAAGAGATTCAGGAAAGATACCCGGACCAGTGGGTAGGATTAGCAGAGGTAGAATATGAACCAGATAATGATGCAACGATAAAGACTGCAATTGTGAAATATACGGATAAGTCGAAAAATGAGCTGACAAGGATGCAGATTCAGACAAATGGAGAAATTTTGGGAAGATACACAACGCCGGATCATGTTTTTCAGCTGGGAGTAGTGGGGTATTTCGGATGAGGCAATTTACATTGAATATGAACATAAAATACCAAAGACCAATTGTTGAACTGAAGTCATGGCATAATTTTGAGGCGTTGCTGGATACGGGTGCATTTTTTCCTGTTTGGACAGTTGATGAAACGATACTTGAAATGCTGGGCGGCACATTTTTAAGGAAGGATATTACTTTTAGTGGTTTTGGAGGAAGGACGAAAGGAAATTTATATAAGCTGCAAAGTATGGTGATCGGTGATTTGATTTTCCCTAATACACATATTATAGCCTGTAAAGATTTGCAGGACGTTCCTTTTCAGCTAATTTTAAGCGCGACAATGTTCCAAAACCTGATTTACGAAATTGATGATAAAAACCATAGGTTCAATGTCACAATACCGGATGATGAAAGCAATGTAAGGAATCTTAGAATTGAAGATGCAAATGGAAGATTGCATATTCTGTGCCATTCTGCCTGAAAAAAAGCCTGGTTTATAGGAATAGCAGCAGGAAAATAAGGTTTTCAATGAGTCAGGTAAGACAGTTTGTATTTGGCAATGAAAAGTGTGAGGTTATTCTGGAACGTGCATATTTTCAACATAATTTTGACATGTAAGCTGAATTTTCCGGATGTCTGCTGCTGGGGTATGGCTGTGTTTGCTCCGATCCTTTTGTATAGCAACGTTTGTACACAGCCCTTTTGGGCATAGCAGTGTTTGCTCTGCGCCTGTTATTTTAGCAACGTTTGTTCCGTGCAGCCGATCAGGCGGCGAAGCTGAGCAGCTTTGAGGATAAGGCCTGAAAACCTTAATTTTGCCGGGTTTCCGGGGATATCGTGCTATAACGGGAATTGAATAAGTATGGGAAAAAGACGGTCATGGACAGGTTCATGGACTGTCTTTTTTGTTGCCGGGGGATTGGATGGTGTGGTATACTTATGCTATGTAGTCAGAAGAAATTTTCCTGTCAGAGCATGAAGAAGAGCATACGCCGGTGTCGGAGGCCAGCCAGAACAATGCAGAACAGGTGGAGACGACAGGGGGCAAGACAGCCAAAGCGGTGTCTTCTCTGGCTGTTCCCAACCAGATGTGGATTGTGTACGGCGCGCCGAAAAAATAAACGGGGATAAAAAACATGCATATAACTCTGCTTTTCTGTGTGCCCCTCAGGGGAACGTACACACCTGTCGGAAGACAAAATCATAAATGAAATTGAGGGAGGAGAAGATAAGAGTGACTCAGGCAGAATTAAGAAGACCATATAAAATCAGTGACTTAATAGAAATGGCGGCAAAAGATTATTGGGCAGTAAATAAAGATGGTATGGAATCCGGCCATCAATGCCCGGATACAGGTATATATGATCTTTATATCTATACAGAGAATTTTCAGGACGCTGTTTTTGAAGATCTGATCTGTTATCTGGAGGAGCCGCCGGAGGTTACAGAGGAAGATGAAGAAATATTTCCGGAATTTGTTGTGAAAGAAGGACTGAAATTTTTATATTCAGGAGAGAACTTTGAGTCGGTGATAGAAGTTGCGTTTGATCAGAAACCCCGGCCTTCTGTAAAAGAATTTATTGACTCGTTAAATTATTACAGACAGTACGATGCATTTTTGGAATTTTAATTTTGTGGGTATACCTGTTGGAATTCCATACGGTATGATTCCATTGCAGCAGACTGTTAAAAACACGAAGAAATATCTGAAATGAAAGCATCCCGGAAAAGACTCATTCGTGGAGGAATGAAATATGCCATTTACAGAAATATGTATTTATCAGGTTAAACCGCAAAAGACAGGGGAATTTGAAGCACTGAAGATGGAAGCGAAAAGTTTTCTGGAGGAACAGGAGGGACTTCTTAGGCTCCGGCTTGTCAAAAGAGGGTATCGCACAGATATGGAACAGATTGGGGAAGGACTTCCGCCTCTTAAACTCACCCGCATTGTAAAAAGTGTCAAATACATGCTTTACTGGGAATTTGAGACGAAAGAAAATTATGGAGCAGCCCAGAAAAACCTTTACGGAAGCTATTGGAAGTCCATGAAAAAGTGTTTGACAGTTCCCCATGATAAATATTTGGGAGAAGTAATTTTTTGATGGAATCATTTCGGTTCGGAATGGAAAGTTTTTATATAATTCCGGCCAAAAAGTATTCCTGCCAGCAGTAAGGATACGCCAGGGCCGGAATAGAATACGGCAATGAAACGTTCCGGGGCAAGTCCGGATACCCGAAGATAAATTCCGCCGGACATCATAACTACCATAATGATAAATGCCTTTAAATCAAAAAAAGTTCCAGAAATATCGGTATGCTTCCTTTCTGAACAATGTTCATTTTAGCAGAGGAAGTTTATTTTGTCAAGGAATACAGAAAGATATTATCGCATTTGTGTAAATCGTATTATGTCGCTCACTTTGTTCTGTTCAGGGAGGGAAGAATATGCAGATTACAATCATACATGGTCAGAGCCACAAAGGCTCCACTTACCATGTGGCCAGACTGCTGGCCGGAAAACTGGGAGGAAAGGTTACGGAATTTTTCCTGCCAGAGGATTTTTCATCTTTTTGTGTGGGCTGTACCGGCTGTTTTGAAAAATCGGAAACCCTGTGTCCTCATTACAAAATGTTAAGGCCCATAACAGAAGCCCTGGACCAGGCAGATGTGATCATTCTGGCAAGTCCCGTTTACGTTTATCATGCCACGGGAGCCATGAAAAATCTGCTGGATCATTACGGGTATCGCTGGATGGTACATCGTCCGGAGGAAAAAATGTTCCGCAAGCAGGCAGTCTGTATTTCCACAGCGGCAGGTGCCGGCATGAGAAGTACCAATAAGGACATGGCTGACAGTATGTTTTTCTGGGGAGTTGCCAGGACCTGGCGGTATGGCGTGGCGGTGATGGAGACGTCCTGGAAAAAGGTCAGACCAGGAATTAAACGGCGCATTGACATAAAAACCACCAGGCTGGCGAGGAAAATCAGAAAGAATTACGGGCATGTGAAACCTTCCATAAAAACCAGAATCTTTTTCAATATTATGCGTCTGGCTCAGAAAAAGGGTTTTAACGGGGCGGATGCAGAATACTGGAAAGCGAAGGGATGGACGGGAAGAAAAAGGCCCTGGAGGAAGGATATGTGAATTTTTCAGTATTTGACAGGTGAATGGTCAGTGTGATAAAGTAAATTATCATGCAGGAAAATGAAGCAAATAAAAGCATCAGGGAGTGAGATAGTTGCATAAAATTCAGATAAAGTATCTGGGACCTGTGAAAGAACTGGAACTGGAAGTAAAAGATTTTAACTTGCTTATTGGGGAACAGGCAACAGGGAAAAGTACCGTGGCAAAGGCAGTATATTTTTTCAGGATTATAAAAACCACGCTGGCAGATTATCTTTGCCAGCTGTATGATACATCCCTTTACAATGGAAAAGATGCCAGCGGCGGATTTCATAAGGTTTTAAAAAGAGAACTGAAGTCAGTTCTGATTTCACTGTTTGGGTATGGCTGGGATTTGGATAAACGTCTGTATTTAAAGTATAAATATACAGATGTTATCTGGATTGAGGTAAAATTGAAAAAAGGAGATAAAAAATTTTTTAATGTTATTTATTCTCCCAAACTGAATTATGAGATAGAGAAATTAGAGAAAGAGGCGCTGGAGTTGTATCAGCAGAAGCAGGATACTACCATTATCAGCCTTGCCTATGCCAGTAAGGAACGATTGCGGAATTACGATAATTTCAGATACAGTGTGAATCAGATATTTGATGATCATAAAGAAACCTATTATATACCGGCAGGGCGCAGTATGATTGCATTGCTGGTCAATAACCGTTCCCTGATTGAAAATGAAAATCTGGATTTAATAACCAGACAGTTCATGCAGATAATCGATAATATTCATGGAGCATTTTCAGATGGAATTCGAAATGTTCATAAGCGCTATCCGGATGGACAGCGAGAATTTGATGTTGAAAAAACATCAGAAATGATAATTTCTGATTTAAAAGGAGATTATCAGTATTCGGAAGGAAAAGAATATATTGTTGTACAGGGCGGTGAATCTCCGGACGAAAGGATACCCATCAATTTTGCATCGTCCGGGCAGCAGGAAGTGTTATGGTTGTTGAATCAACTGTACATTCTGATGTTAAAAAAAGAAGAAGCATTTGTAATTATTGAAGAACCTGAGGCTCATTTATATCCGTCTCTGCAGAATAAACTGATGGAATTTATTGCTTATTTTGCAAATATCAACCACAGTTCTGTTTTGATTACGACGCACAGCCCCTATATTCTGACTTCGGTGAATACACTTTACTGTGCGGGAAAGACTATTCAGGAATTTCCTGGTCTGTCAAAGAAAGTATACGAGATAACGGGAAACAGATGTGAGATTTTTCCGGAAAAAGTTACGGCTTTTAAGATAAACAGAGTTTCAGAAGTTCAGAATCTGATAAATGAGGAATTTGAAGAAATAAACACGGAAATGATTGATGAAATTTCAGATAGTGTAAATGAAAAATATACAGAATTGTTTTATCTTGTATCGGAAGCAGACAGGGGGAGAGAAGGCACGGATGGGAAAAAAGAAGGAGATGAAGAGGAGCAGTGAGAAGATTTCCTGTACACTGCCGTTTGGAACATATAATGGAGAATTTACGCTTCTTAAAAAAGGAGAGAAAAGAAATATCAGAGATATGAAATCCTGTAAAAATGCTTTCATACCGATTAAGGTTAATGATGAAAGCGTATATGTTGCAGAACCGGACGGAAAACTGATTCCCAATATGGTAAATCAGCAGAAATGCGATTTTCTGATATACTGCCAGAATCAGCCGCAGACCTGTTTTATTGAACTCAAGGGAGAAAATATTTCAGCAAAAAAAGAATATAATCCCTATGACCAGATTATTGATACCATAAAATTTTTGAAGAACGAAAAAAGATTGAACAATCTGGTCAGCGGTGATGTGGAAAAACATGCATTTATCGTTTCTCCGGGGAGACAGAAAATTCCAAGGGGAGTAGAGACGGGTGAAAGGCAGCTCTGGAAAAATCTTGTACAGCCACAAAAGAAATCCAGGACGACCTGGGATTTGGTCCATTATGTAAAAGTGACAAAATCGGGAAGATACAGCAATAAGAAACAGATTATCTGTTCGCCTGAATCACCGATACAGATTCCATTTAACAATCAGGAAGGCAAATAAAAAATCTGTTTCAGATTTTACGGCGAAAACTCCGGCTGCTGAAAACACAAAAATGTTTCAGCAGCCGGAGCCTTTTCAAATCCTTCTTTGTCAGTGACTATGCAACAGAATGTATTCTCCCGTTTGCATGAGTCGTTTTATGCACTTTACAGTATTTTTTGCAGCTCTTGAGATTCTTATGAATCGTTTTGTGATAAGAGCAGTAGTGGCTGCAGCTTTTGAGGTTCTTATGAACCGATTTGTGGTAAGAACAGTAATGGTTGCAGCTCTTGAGGTTCTTATGAACCGTTTTGTGATAAGAACAGTAATGGTTGCAGCTCTTGAGGTTATTGTGAACCGTTTTGTGATAAGAGCAGTAGTGATTACAGTTCTTAAGGTTGCTGTGGATTTCGTGATGGTAGGAGCAGTAATTCTGGCAGCTTTCCTGACTGTTATGATTCGTATGATGGTAAGGGCAGTTGAAGCCGGAATTCGTTCCTCCGCCATTGTAGTTGTGATGTCCTCCGCCATGATGTCCGTGGGCCATTACAGGCATGGAAAAACTGCCCGTGAATATTACAGCAGCCATTACAGCGGCCAGGGCTTTTTTGCAGTTCTTAAAAAAATTCATTTCCAATTCCTCCCAATATTATAATCTTTTACTTATAATACGACGCGGCGGCCGAAATCCTTGCAAAATTTTCACAAAATGGAAATAATTATTTTCCCAGATAGTAATGTCCATATGCATCAGCAGCCTTGATTGCTGCACATACGGTTTCCGGAGTAACTTCAAAAGGCATGTTATGTAAGGTGTCAGTTTCGGCACACGCAGCGGCAGCTACTGCCATAATTTTTTCGTCCGTTATTTCTTCCACACCTAATTCCTTCAGGGTAACAGGGAGTCCCAGATCAATACACCAGGTAATGATGTCTTCCAGTTCATCTGCAGGAATATTTTCCAGTACAAGCTGAGTGATGGTTCCAAACGCTACTTTTTCACCGTGATACATGTGATGGCATTCTTCCAGCACAGTCAGTCCGTTGTGAATGGCATGTGCCCCTGCCAGACCGCCGCTTTCAAAACCGATACCGCTTAAGAGAGTGTTTGCTTCGATGACTTTTTCCACTGCGGGAGTACATGCGCCTGCCTCCAGGGCCAGTCTGGCCTTAATGCCTTCTTCCATCAGTGTGTTGAAACACAGTTCAGCCAGAGACATTGCGGCAGAGGTTGCAAGACCTCCGGCACAGGTGGCTGCTCCGTTGTTTTTGCAGGCTCTTGCCTCAAAATAAGTAGCCAGTGCGTCTCCCATACCGGACACAGTCAGACGAACCGGAGATTTTGTGACAATTTCTGTATCCATCAGAACCAGATTTGGATTGGCCGGAAGGAACAGGTATTCTTCAAACACTCCTTCGTCCGTATAAATAACAGACAGTGCGCTGCAGGGAGCGTCAGTGGAGGCGATGGTAGGGCAGATCAGAACCGGAAGTGATTTATGGTAAGCCACAGCCTTGGCAGTATCCAGAATCTTGCCGCCGCCGATACCGATAATCATATCGCACTGATTGTCCTCCGCAACTTTAATTAATCGATTGATTTCTGTTTTGCTGCATTCCCCGTTAAAATAGTCGAAGACAGTGCTGATTTCCTTTCCCGCAAAGCTGCCTTCCACAATATCCCCAATTCTTTTAAAGCCTGATGCTGTAATCAGAATCAGCGCTTTTTTGCCGTATTTTTCAGCGTATTCCCCCAGTTTTTTCATTTCCCCTGCGCCCTGTACATATTTGTTCGGGCTGATTAAAATGTTTGCCATGTAAAAGTACCTCCTTTGGTTGAGTCTGCTTTGTTATTTGCTGCATGTACTTATTGTATGCTCTGTTCAGAGGCCTGTCAACGGAGAAAGGGAAAAAGGTTGCAAAAAAAATTTACATGAAGTATGATATGGAAGTATAACTGGAAAAAAATGGAAAAAAATTGGGAAAATACAGAGGATAAAACGGATGATGATTCGGGAATACCAGAAAGAAAATGTGTACGAAGCATTGCAGCAGAGATTTCATTTTCTGTTTCAGGAATTTGACAATATTTATGTTTCCTTCAGTGGAGGAAAAGACAGCGGTGTGCTTTTGAATCTGTTTTTGGATTTCAAACGCCAGCATTATCCGGCCCGGACTGTGGGGCTGTTTCATCAGGATTTTGAAGCGCAGTATACGGTGACCACAGAATATGTGGAACGGACCTTTCAGCAGCTTGAGGATGAGCTGGAGCTTTACTGGATCTGCCTTCCCATGGCGACCCGAACGGCGCTCAGCAGCTATGAAATGTACTGGTATCCATGGGATGATACCAAAGAGGAACTCTGGGTGCGGCCCATGCCCCGGCATCCTTATGTGGTAAATATGGAGCATCCTTTTAACCATTATCGTTACCGGATGCCCCAGGAAAATCTGGCGAAGCAGTTCGGAAGATTTTACAAAGAACAGCATGGGAAGAAAAAAACCGTCTGTCTTCTGGGTATACGGGCAGAAGAATCTCTGCAGCGGTACAGTGGTTTTATGAACCGGAAATACGGATACAAAGGAGAGTGCTGGATATCCAAACAGTTTAAGGATGTCTGGTGTGCATCCCCTCTTTACGACTGGACCAACAATGATGTGTGGGCTGCCAATTCCAGATTTGGATATGATTATAACAGGCTGTATGATTTATACTATATGGCCGGATTAAAACCCAGCCAGATGCGGGTGGCGTCTCCCTTTAATGATTATGCCAGAGACAGTCTGAACCTGTACCGGGTGATTGACCCGGAAATCTGGACCAGACTGGTGGGCCGGGTACGGGGCGCCAATTTCAGCGCGGTTTATGCCAGAACCAAAGCCATGGCTTATCGGAACATCAGCCTTCCGGAAGGACATACCTGGGAATCCTATACAAAGTTTCTGCTGGATACCCTTCCGGTGAGAATCCGCAATAATTATGTAAAAAAATTCCGTACCTCCATGCGGTTCTGGCATGAGACCGGCGGCGGACTGTCAGAAGAAACCATCCAGGAACTGACAGACCACGGCTATCAGATCCGCAGGAACGGGATTTCCAATTATACGGTGAACAAAAGTTCCAGAATTGTGTTTACCGGAAAGATACCGGATGATACAGATGACATTAAAACCACCAAAGATATTCCGAGCTGGAAACGCATGTGCTACTGTATCCTGAGAAATGACCATATCTGCAGATTTATGGGATTCGGACTGACCAGCAGGGAAAAAGAACAGATTGAAGCCATACGGAAAAAATATGGTGAATTTGCAGATAAATAAGTGAAATAGAAGACACGGAGGATTTTCAGAATGAACAGTACATACAAAAGTCCGGCGTATGAAGTAATACCGGTGCCCATAGAAAAAATCATACCCAATTCCTATAACCCGAATGCGGTTGCTCCGCCGGAAATGCGGCTTCTTTACGACAGCATCAAAGAGGACGGTTATACCATGCCAATCGTATGTTACTATTCCAAAAAGGATGATGTCTATGTGATTGTGGATGGATTTCACCGTTACCGGATTATGAAGGAACATAAGGATATTTATGAGCGGGAAAATGGTATGCTTCCTGTAACGGTCATTGACAAGTCCATCTCCAACCGGATGGCCAGCACCATAAGGCATAACCGGGCCAGGGGCAGCCATGATGTGGATCTGATGAGCAATATTATCAGAGAACTTCATGAAATCGGCCGGTCTGACGACTGGATTGCAAAGCACATGGGAATGAGCAAAGATGAAATTCTGCGTCTGAAACAGATTACCGGACTGGCAGCTCTGTTTCGCGATGTGAATTTCGGACAGGCCTGGAAGCCGGTGGAACGGGGAGATGGGGATGTTGATTCTTTTTCATAATATGTCATAAATGCGGGAAAATAATTGACAGAAAATGGGGCGGATGTTAAAGTAGTATTGTACAATATGCACGAAGGAAAGAAAGGAGAAGGTGTATGAAGTGTTTCAAAGAACATATGAAATTATGTATGCTGACACTGATGTGTATCCTGTTTCTGGGCGTGGGAATCCGGGCGGAAGCTGCGCCGGAAAAGGTTACCGGATTCCGTCAGGAAGATGGGAATGATACCATTGCGGTGGTGCAGTGGGATTACATTTCGGAAGAATATGAGTACAGGCTGGAGTGGTGCGACCGGCAGGATTTTGTGGGTGCTTCGTCCATACAGTGTGGGAACAGCGCCTGTATGATTACAGATCTTACACCTGGCAGCACTTATTATGTAAGGGTGTTTGCGGTTGATAAAGACGGAAAGGAAGGGGAACCATCTCCGGTTATTGAAGTGGTAACAGCACCAGAAGCCATGGAAGGAATCTGGCAGACAGGGGCATCAGAAAAGGAAATTTCATTTTCCTGGGAGAATATTGCCGGCGCTACCGGATATAGAATTATATATCAGAAAGTGGATGGACAGGGGAAAAAGCTGGACAGAGAAAAGTATGCTTTTGCTAAAGCGAATGAGAATTCCTTAAGTCTTTCCAATGCAGCGGGGAGTTACGAAATTGCAGTGTATCCCATCAGAGAATGCAGTACCGGTTATGTGGCGTGGGGAGAGTCAGAGACAGTCACCATGTCTGTACTTCCTGGCAAAGTGACGTCAGTTAAGACGGAAACGAAAGTGATTTACAGTGCTTCCGGCAAAACATTCTGGGGTTTTTCCATGAATCTGAGCGATGGGGCTGAAGGGTGTGAATACGAACTTTTCGGAAGCAACGGGAAACGGGTTCTGAAGAAAAGCGTGGCTGTGAGAGATTTACAGTCAGTGTATGATAAAAATGGCAAAGCCACCTCGAAAAAAGAAGTGCTGATATCTGCCGGTAAAATAAAAAAAGGCCAGTTTATGAAGGTCCGGATACGAGGTTATATCGAAATTGATGGTAAGAAGAAAGCCGGTAAATGGTCAGATTACTGTTATTTTGCCGAAGGGCCTCAGAAGGTGAAGTCAGAGGCAGGCACCCGGCAAAGAAAGCTGAGCTGGTCTCCGGTGAAAGGTGCGAACAGCTACACGATTTATACTGCGAAAAGTCCAAACTCAAAATGGAAGAAAGTGGGAACCACGTCAAAGACAAGGTACACGGTGAAATATGCTTCCGCTGCTTCAAAAGGAAAGGTTTACTGCAAAGTAGTGGCAAATAAAAAGGTTGAGGGAAAAACATTTACAGGTATGCCGGACGGTTATATCAGCTGGTCCTGGTGATTTGAGAAACAGTATGCATGATAATTTAAGTGAAAACGTAATATAAAAACAGGCTGATTTTTGCCGCCGGGTAAGAGTTAAGTGCCAGACTTTCTGTCGTCAGGCCAGAGAAGACAGAAAGTTCTGGCACTTTTTCTCTTATCTGATTCGTTTTCCGGTTAAAATATAAGAGTGTTCCTGACAGTTTTTTCAAAAAATACGGATGGAAAAGGAGGAGAACAATGAGACATGCAGGATGCCTGAAGGAATTTATAAGATATGCTGTTCTGAATATGCTGGGAATGACAGCCCTGTCATGTTATATCCTGGCAGATACTTTTTTTGTGGCAGGAGGGCTGGGAGCAGATGGGCTGACGGCCCTGAATCTGGCAATTCCCATTTACAGTTTTATCCATGGCAGCGGTCTGATGCTTGGCATGGGAGGGGCCACCAGATACTCCATTCTGAAAAGCCAGGGAAAAACAAAAGAGGGAGATCTTGTTTTCACCCGGACAATGCTTATGGGAGTGATTCTGGCAGTGATGTTCCAGGGGGCAGGACTTTTTGGCGCCCAGGAAATTGCCGGGCTCATGGGAGCAGAAGGGGTGATCCATGAAATGTGCGGAATGTATCTGAAAGTTCTGATGCTGTTTACGCCGGCATTTCTGATAAATGAAATTCTTATCTGCTTTGTGCGCAATGACGGGGCGCCTCAGCTGTCCATGGCGGCCATGGTGGGAGGAAGTTTTTCCAATATTATAATGGACTATATTCTGATTTTTCCGCTGGACATGGGAATGTTCGGTGCGGTTCTTGCAACCGGAACGTCTCCTCTGATAAGTATGCTTCTGCTGTCCCGCCATTTTATACGGAAAAAACATGGATTTCATTTCCGAAAGGGAAAAATGTCTGTGTTCGAGAGCAGATTCATTCTGGCCGGAGGGATACCATCTCTGGTGGCAGAGCTGTCTTCCGGGATTGTAATGATTATTTTTAATATGATTATTCTTGAACTGCAGGGAAACACCGGTGTGGCTGCCTATGGGGTAATTGCCAATCTGGCGCTGGTGGTGATTGCCTTATATACAGGAATTGCCCAGGGGATTCAGCCTTTGCTGAGCAGATACTATGGAACAGGGAAAAAAGAAGAAGTACAGGTTATATTCCGATATGGGGTGATTATGGTGGCTGTTCTGTCGGTTCTGATTTACGGACTGGTATTTGTACAGGCAGACAGCATTGTGGCGGCTTTTAACGGAGAAGGGAATGAAAAACTGCAGGAGATTGCAGTCCGGGGAATGAAATACTATTTTACCGGCGGGTTGTTTGCAGGAATAAATATTGTGCTGTCCATGTATTTCACTTCCAGGGACTGTGCGGGCCCGGCAGGCATGATTTCCCTTCTCCGGGGATTTTTTGTGATTATTCCGCTGGCCTTTCTGCTGTCTGCACTGTGGCAGATGACGGGCCTGTGGCTTACCTTTCCCATTACGGAACTGCTGGTGGCAGTTCTGGGAACAGGATGGTATCTGAAAGAAAGAAAAAAGACTGCTTTCAGAGAGATATGAAACCTAATCTAACAGTTTTTCCAGATCCTGATAAAAAGAAGGATAGGAAACGGTTACACAGGCTTCATCGTCAAAGGTGGTGGCTCCCTCCGCATTCAGGGCTGCTATGGCAAAAGACATGGCAATCCGGTGGTCGCCGTAGGTTTTAATCCGGGCGCCCTGGAGGGGGCTGCCTCCGCGGATAATCATTCCGTCCTCTGTGGGGGTGATATCAGCGCCCATGGCTTTCAGATTCTCCGTTACAGTGGCAATCCGGTCAGATTCCTTTACTTTTAATTCCCTGGCATCCCGAATTACAGTGGTACCTTTTGCAAATGCTGCCATAACTGCAATAATGGGAAGCTCGTCGATTAAGGTGGGAATGATACTTCCCTCTATTGTGGTACCGTGAAGGCTGCTGGAGGTAACCAGAATATCAGCCACAGGCTCTCCGGAAACGGTGCGCTCATTTAAGAGGCTCAGTTTTCCTCCCATGGCATGGACTGCCTTAAGCATGCCGCTTCTGGTGGGGTTTATCCCCACATTCTGAATCAGAATTTCAGCATGGGGGCAGATAAGCCCAAGGGCGATAAAATAGGCGGCGGAGGAGATGTCTCCTGGTACATGAATCGCCTGTCCCTCCAGTTTTGGCTCCGGCCAGATAGCAGCGGTGGTATCTGTGGAGAGGATATCAGCGCCGAAGCCGGCCAGCATCAGTTCCGTATGGTTTCTGGACAGTACAGGTTCCGTTACTCTGGTAATTCCGTCTCCGTAAAGACCGGCCAGAAGGACGGCGGATTTCACCTGGGCAGAGGATACCGGTGACTGGTAGTGGATATGCTTCAGACTGCCGCCCTGGATGGTGAAAGGTGCACAGCCGGAACTGGTTTTTGTCCGGTAATCAGGAAAGGAACCGGCGTCCCAGCACTGAAACCGGGCCCCCATTTCTGTGAGAGGGATAAAAATACGTTTCATGGGGCGTTTGCGGATGGAAACGTCTCCGTTTAAGGTACTCTGGAAAGACTGGCCTGCCAGAATACCGGAAATCAACCGCAGGGTGGTGCCGCTGTTGCCCACATCCAGAATCTGCTTTGGAGGGGTCAGACCATGGAGCCCTCTGCCATGTACCAGAACTCTGGAACCATCATTTTCAATGGAAATGCCAAGCTGGCGGAAACAGGAAATGGTGGAAAGACAGTCTGCACCCTGCAGAAAACCTGTTATTTCCGTCAGGCCGCCGGATATGGCGCCGAACATAATTCCTCTGTGGGAAATGGACTTATCGCCGGGAACAGAAAGTTCCCCATGAAAAGAATGTTTTTTTGTGAATTCCATATCAATCACCTCTCATGTACTGTGTAATGGTATTTTCGTAATAAAACAAGAGCCTGCTGCAGAGCTTTTTCTTCATAAAATTCTATGTGAAGCACACCCTCCTGAAATTCCCGGTTGTGGATAATTCCGATATTTTTGATGCTGATCTGGTTAGTGGCCAGAATAGTGGCCAGGGCTGCAATTCCCCCGGCTTCGTCCACCATGTCGCAGTAGATTTCGTAAATCTGGGGAAGGGGGCCGGAGCCTGTGAGGGGAAGGGAATCCCGGTAGTCTTTGGCGGACTGGAAAAAGTCAAACAGGCTGTCTTCCTGTGAGGAAGCAATTTCAGTCCGTACCTGTTCCAGAGAAGCCAGAAAGGCGTCCAGGAGATTTAAAATCTGTTCCCGGTTGGTCAGGCAGATCTGCTGCCACATAATGGGGGAAGAGGAAGCGATTCTGGTGATATCCTTAAAACCTCCGGCGGCTACACGCTTCATGATTTCCTCTCTGTTGTCCAGATCTTTGATAAGATTTACCAGGCTGGAAGCCAGTATATGGGGCAGATGGCTGACAGCAGCGGTGATAAAATCGTGTTCCCGGTAATCCAGCAGAATGGGAATGGCTCCCAGAGACTGGATAAACTGCTGAAATTCTTCTGCCAGTTCCGGGTCTGCTTCCGGAGAAGGGGTCAGAATGTAGTAAACATTTTCCAGAAGATATGGGGTTGCGTTTTTGTATCCGCTTTTTTCCGAACCGGCCATGGGATGTCCGCCGATAAAAAAAGGAGAGAGAGACGTACCGGCAATTTTCTGATGAATGGAGGATTTAACACTTCCCACGTCTGTGATTATACAGTTTTTTCCCGCAAAAGAAGATAATCTGCAGAGAAAATCTGCATTTTTCTGCACCGGGGCACAGAGAAAGATATAGCGGCAGTCTGCAAAATCTTCCGTCAGAGTTTCGCAGGCAGCGGTAATTACCTGTTCTTCCAGGGCAAGAGCCAGAGACTGCTGTTCTACATCATATGCAATTAAGGTGATATCCGGGTGAATCCGGTGGATGGTTTTGGCGATGGAACCGCCGATCAGACCGAGACCGACAAAACCGATTTTTTCAGGTTTCATATGTAACTGTTCCTTTCTTTATCTGTATACAGCAGTTTATGACAAGACTGCGAAATTCTTTTTTTATTGCAGGGCCTGCTTTTTGAAGGGAGGGACCGGGACAGATATGAAAAAATACCTCAGAGGGACCGGGCTCAGGGGTCAGGTCCGGCCGGGCAGGATTCTTTCCTGCCTATTATCATAGTAGAAAGAGTCGAAAAAGTCAATACTTTGGCGCGTCGAAGCACAAAAGTGCCTGATTGCAGGGGATTTGTAAAAAATGAATAAAAAGGGTTGTAAAATCACAAAAATTTTAGTAGAATATATACATCACAAAATATACTTGTATTGGAGGAATTCATATGAACGTTTATACAACTGACAAGATAAGGAACGTGGTCCTTCTGGGACATGGTGGCAGTGGGAAGACGACTCTGGTGGAAGCGATGGCTTATCTGTCCGGTCTGACAAAGCGTATGGGGAAGATCAGCGACGGGAATACCATCAGCGATTATGATAAAGAAGAAACCAGACGTCTTTTTTCTGTTAATACCTCTGTGGTTCCGATTCCCTGGGAAGATACCAAGATTAATATACTGGATACACCTGGTTATTTTGGATTTGTGGGAGAAGTGGAAGAGGCAGTGAGTGTGGCTGACGCTGCGGTTATTGTGGTATCCGGTAAGAATGGAATTGAAGTGGGAACACAGAAATCATGGGATATCTGTGAGAAATACAAGATTCCGAGAATGGTATTTGTAACAGAAATGGATGATGACAATGCAAGTTTCCGCCAGGTAGTGGCAGATTTACAGGAAATGTATGGAAAGCGGATTGCGCCGTTCCATCTTCCCATTCGTGAAAATGAGAAATTTGTGGGTTACGTCAATGTAGTGGCTCAGACCGGAAACCGCTGGGATGACAAGGGTAAGGTTGTGGAAACAGAAATTCCGGATTATTCTCAGGCCAATCTGGATATCTGCCGGGAAGCGCTGATGGAAGCTGTGGCAGAGACCAGTGAAGAATTCATGGACCGCTATTTTGCAGGTGAGGAATTTTCTGAATTTGAAATCCGTTCCGCTCTGCGTACCAATGTGGCAGACGGAAGCATCGTTCCTGTTTCCATGGGTTCCAGTACGCTGGTACAGGGTGTATATACACTGCTGGATGACATTCTCAAATATCTTCCAAGTCCGGAAAAACGCCCCTGCAAAGGTGTGAATATGAAGACGAACGAAGTGTTTGACGGAGATTATGATATTGCGAAACCAAAGAGCGCATATATTTTCAAAACCATTGCAGACCCGTTTATCGGAAAATATTCGCTGGTTAAAGTGAATTCCGGCGTTCTGAAAACAGATGATGTGCTGTTTAATTCTGAAAAGAATATGGATGACAAGATCGGCAAAATCTATGTAATGCGGGGAAATAAACCGGAGGAAGTAAAAGAGCTTCATGCAGGAGATATCGGAGCGCTGGCAAAACTGAACAAGGTTGTTACCAGAGATACACTGTCTACCAAGGCAGTGCCGGTGGTATATGGAAAAACTCAGATTTCCACTCCTTATACATATATGCGTTATAAAGCAAAGAACAAGGGAGATGAAGATAAGGTTTCCCAGGCATTGCAGAAACTGATGCAGGAAGATCTGACACTGCGGACGGAAAATGACAGCGCCAATGGACAGACACTGATTTACGGTATCGGCGACCAGCATCTGGAAGTGGTAGTCAGCAAGCTGGCAGAGCGCTATAAGGTGGAAATTGAACTGAGCAGGCCGAAGATTGCCTTCCGGGAGACCATCCGCAAAAAATCAGATGTGGAATACAAGTATAAGAAACAGTCCGGCGGACACGGACAGTATGGACATGTTAAGATGACCTTTGAGCCCAGCGGAGACCTGGAAACCGCTTATACCTTTGAACAGCAGGTGGTGGGCGGAGCTGTGCCCAAGAACTATTTCCCGGCAGTGGAAAAGGGACTGCAGGAATCGGTACTGAAAGGGCCCATGGCAGCTTATCCCGTAGTAGGAGTGAAAGCGGTGCTTTACGATGGCTCCTACCATCCGGTGGATTCATCTGAAATGGCATTTAAGATGGCAACGATTCAGGCATTTAAGAAGGGCATGATGGAGGCTTCTCCGGTTCTTTTAGAGCCCATTGCCAGCATGAAAGTGGTGGTTCCGGACAAATATACCGGAGACGTTATGGGAGATCTGAACAAACGTCGGGGACGTGTACTGGGCATGAATCCTGCAGAGACAGGCAAAACGGAAATTGCTGCAGACGTACCGTACATGGAGATTTACGGATATATGACAGACCTTCGTTCCATGACCGGAGGAAGCGGCCTGTTTTCCTATGAATTTGCCCGTTATGAGCAGGCTCCTTCCGATATTCAGGAAAAAGAAGTTGCCGCAAGGGCAAGCAAGCTGGAAAACGGTGAAGATTAAGATGGCAGTCCGGTAACGTTGTTTTGGTTTCAGGAAAAGAAGGTGGGACCGTATGAAAAAGATAAAAGCACATACGGACAGGAAAAAAGGAAATTTAAGTATCAATGAGTTAAAGCGGTTGTACCATGAGACGATTAAGGGAAAAATTACCATTTCTGTACTGGCGCTGGTAATTATTTCCCTGACGGTTCTGGGAATTGTCACCAGTGTGCTGAATAATCACAGTACCAATTCCACGCTGGAGCGGAATATGAAGGCCACAGCGAGAGTGGCGTCAGAGCGGGTGGAATGGGAAATGACGTCCTACCGGAATCTGGCAGCGGATCTGGGTCTTATGACGCGGCTTTCCAGAGAAGATGTTCCTCTGGAAGAAAAGCAGGAAATCATTGACGAACGTGTGAAGGCCAATGAGCTGACCAGAGGAAATATCCTGGACAGGAATGGAATCAGTATCTTTTCCGGAGAAGATTTCAGTGACAGAAATTATTTTCAGAAAGCCATGACAGGGGAGTCCTGTGTTTCAGAGCCTGTGGTAAGCAAGGTGACGGGGAAAATAAGCATCATCATTGCCGCACCCATGTGGAAAGACGGGATTATGGGCACAGAAGTAACAGGGGTCGTATATCTTGTTCCGGATGAAAACTTTCTGAATGATATTATGGTAGCTACAAATGTGAGCAAAAACGGTTCCGCTTATATGGTGGACAGCCAGGGAACCGTGATTGCCCATAAAGATATAAAGCTGGTGGAACAGAAGGACAATACCATCGAATCAGCGAAAACGGATTCGAAGCTGAAAGCGCTGGCAAAGCTGGAAGAAAAGATGACAGCGGGGAAAACGGGATTTGGAACCTACCGGTACGGGGGCGTAAAAAAGATTATGGCATATGCGCCGGTGGAAAACAGCAACGGATGGAGTATTGCCATTACAGCTCCCCTTTCTGATTTCAATGTTGAAACCATTGTGGGAATTATCCTGACCATTGGAATCGTTGTGGTATCCATTGCCATTGCGGTGGTCATGGTCAGGAAGCTGGCAGACAATATCGGAACGCCCATCAGGCAGTGTGCGGAACGTCTGGAAGCTCTGGCCGGAGGGGACCTGCATTCAGAAATTCCCCGGATTGACTCAGAGGATGAAACCCTTATGCTGGCAGATGCCACCGGAACCATTGTGGAAGGTATGGGCAAAATCATCGGAGATATCAAATATCTTCTGGGAGAAATGTCAGAGAATAATTTTAATGTTCTTTCTCAGGCAAGGGAATATTATGTGGGAGATTTTGAAGAAATTCTGCTGGCAGTGCGCAGAATCAACCATTCCCTGTCGGATGCCCTGGGACATATCCGGGAATCGGCAGAACAGGTAGGCCTTGGTTCCTCCCAGCTTGCGGAGAGCGGCCAGTCCCTTGCAGAAGGTGCCACGGACCAGGCGGCTTCCGTGGAAGAACTTCTGGCTACGGTAAATGATGTGACTGAGCAGGTGGACCGCAACACGAAGAACGCTGTTTCCACCAGCCGGAAAGCAGATGATATCGGAAGACAGGCCCGTACCAGCAGTGAGCGCATTGCAGAGATGACAGAGGCCATGAAGAAAATCAACGATGCCTCCATGGAAATTTCAAATATTATTCAGACCATAGAGGAAATTGCAGACCAGACCAACCTGCTTTCTCTGAACGCTTCCATTGAAGCTGCGAGAGCGGGAGAAGTGGGAAGGGGATTTGCAGTAGTTGCCGGTGAAATCGGTCATCTTGCAAACCAGAGCTCGGAAGCTGTGGTAAACACCAGACAGCTGATAGAAGCCGCTCTGAGCGAAGTAAGAAGCGGTAACCGGATTGCTGATGATATGGCTCAGGCATTGCAGAGTGTAATTGACGGAATGTCAGAGATTGTCAGTGCAGTGGAGGAAGTGGCAGAGAATTCCAATGAGCAGAATGGCTCCATGCAGCAGATAAACATGGCCATTGAGCAGATTTCGCAGGTGGTCCAGTCCAATTCTGCCGCAGCAGAAGAAAGTTCTGCAACCAGTCAGGAATTATCAGCACAGGCCATAGAGCTGAATGATATGATTGACCAGTTCCGTCTGGCAGATATGTAAAAAGAATCCTGCTTTGCAGGATTCTTTTTATCCCGTTTTTATACGGAATGGATGGTGCCGCAGGCAATTTTTGTGCCGGAATGGCCGGCAGGCTGGGTAGAAAAATCGTCCGGGCTGCTGTGGATAATAACGGTTTTGCCGATAATATCCGGGACTCTGAAGCGGTCAGTGTAATACATCATCCAGGCGGAACCATTGTTTCCGAACAGGGGCGGAAGATCTCCCTCATGGGCCGGGTGCGGACAGAGGGCGGGATTGTAATGGGCTCCTGCATTGGCGTAAGGATCACTGCTGTCTCCGGTACAGGAGTGGCCTTCGTGAATATGGAAGCCAAAAATTTCAGAGCCGCAGGGCACTGTGCTCACAGGGAGACCGTAAATTTCCGCGTTTACCAGGACTCCGGCGCCGATGGGATAAAACCGGACCATGCCGTTGATTTCCCCGGTTCCGGGATTTCCCATAAGCTCTGCATAGGCGGCAGGCATCTGTGAGAGGGCTGTTTCAAGGTAAAGTCTGCCGGGGTTTTCGTAGGAATTGTCTGTATGATGATCTGTCATTAAAATTCTCCTGAAAATGGTTTTTATTGTAATGTTATGATTATAATATGATGGAAAGAAAGGAAAAGTGATTTTCCGGTTTTCTTTCGGAAGAATGCAGAGAAGGACTTTGTTAATTTTTCACTGACCATCTGTTGTGATGAAAAATTCACAGAATGGAGGAGATTATGAACGAAAAAGTATATGTTTTCCAGGCAAAAATCAGAAAAGTACCGGATATCAATGGAGCTTATATTGAGTTTCCCTATGATGTGCGGGAGGAATTTGGAAAAGGAAGGGTGAAAGTTCACGCGGAATTTGACGGTTACCCCTATGATGGGAGCCTGGTGCGAATGAAGACGCCGGGCCATATCATCGGCATTCGCAAAGATATCCGGGAGGCCATTGGAAAACAGCCGGGAGATGTGATAGAAGTCAGGATAAAAGAACGGGAGTGAGGAAACCGGCAAACCACAGGGTTCAGTCCACACTGGGGGTGAACTGCCATGCAAAATGAAGCATTCGGATTTATAAATTCTTGACAAATAGCGGTGGTGTGATAAAATTCTATAGTAAATGACAAATATTTAGTGACAGCGCTGAATTCAGGAGGATATAAAATGGCAGTACCATATAATCACAGAGCTTTGGAAGAAAAATGGCAGAAGATTTGGGATGAGGAAAGGGCCTTTGCGGCTACGGAAGATTATTCCAGACCGAAATATTACGCACTGGTAGAATTTCCTTATCCGTCAGGGCAGGGCCTTCATGTGGGACATCCCCGGCCTTACACAGCCCTTGACATTGTGGCGAGAAAGCGCAGAATGCAGGGGTATAACGTGCTTTATCCCATGGGCTGGGATGCATTTGGGCTTCCCACGGAAAATTATGCGATTAAGAATAAGATCCATCCCAGGGTGGTTACGGAGAACAATGTGGAACGATTTAAAAGCCAGCTTCATGCTCTGGGATACTCTTTTGACTGGGAGCGGGAAGTAAATACCACAGATCCGGAATATTATCACTGGACCCAGTGGATTTTCCTGAAGTTATTTCAGGAAGGACTTGCCTACAAAACGGAAATGCCCATTAACTGGTGTACCTCCTGTAAAGTGGGGCTTGCCAATGAGGAAGTGGTGAACGGTGTCTGCGAGCGATGCGGCGCTCCGGTGGTTCGTAAAGTGAAGAGCCAGTGGATGCTGAAAATCACCGAGTATGCGGAAAAGCTGTTAGAAGGCCTGAAGGATGTGGACTATATTGAGCGTGTAAAAGTGTCTCAGCGGAACTGGATTGGAAAGAGCCAGGGGGCGGAAGTGGATTTCCGGATTGCAGGAAAGGAAGATAAACTTACCGTATATACCACAAGACCGGATACTCTGTTTGGCGCCACCTATATGGTAGTATCTCCGGAACATCCCATTCTGGAAAAATATAAAGATGAAATTAAAAACCGGGAAGAAATTGCCGCATATCAGGAACAGGCTGCCAGAAAATCAGATTTTGAGCGTTCCGAGCTGGCAAAAGAGAAAACCGGAGTGGAAATTGACGGTCTGAGGGCCATTGATCCGGTAAATGATACGGAGATCCCAATCTGGGTGTCAGATTATGTGCTGATGAGTTATGGTACAGGTGCCATCATGGCAGTTCCGGCTCATGATACCCGTGACTGGGAATTTGCAAAGAAGTTCGGCCTTCCCATTATTGAAGTAGTGGCAGGCGGCGAGGACGTACAGAAAGAAGCCTACACGGACGTTGCCACAGGGAAGCTGGTGAATTCCGGATTTCTGGACGGACTGGAAGTGGCAGAAGCCAAAAAGAAAATAATTGAATTTCTGGAAGAAAAAAAGATAGGAAAAGGCAAGACGAATTTCAAGCTGAGAGACTGGGTATTTTCCCGTCAGCGTTACTGGGGAGAGCCGATTCCCATTGTAAACTGCGAAAAATGCGGTTATGTGGCGCTGCCGGAAAGTGAACTTCCTCTGCAGCTGCCGGAAGTGGACAGCTATATGCCTACCGATACCGGAGAATCCCCCCTGGCTGCCATAACAGACTGGGTGAATACCACATGCCCCTGCTGCGGCGGCCCGGCAAAAAGAGAGACGGACACCATGCCTCAGTGGGCAGGCTCTTCCTGGTATTTCCTGCGTTATACAGACCCGAAGAATACAGAAGCTCTGGCCAGTGAGGAGGCTCTGAAATACTGGCTTCCGGTGGACTGGTACAATGGTGGAATGGAGCATACCACCCTTCACCTTCTGTATTCCAGATTCTGGCATAAATTCCTCTATGACCAGGGGATTGTGCCTACATCAGAGCCTTATAAAAAGCGTACCTCCCATGGCATGATTCTGGGAGAAAACGGGGAAAAAATGTCCAAATCCCGCGGGAATGTGGTAAACCCCGACGATATTGTCATGGAATACGGTGCAGATACGCTGCGTACTTATGAAATGTTTATCGGGGCCTTTGATCTGAGTGCTTCCTGGTCAGAAAATGGTGTAAAAGGCTGCCGCAGATTTCTGGAGCGTGTCTGGAAGCTGCAGGAGATTCTGGTGGAAGGAGATGGATACCGCTCTGAGTTTGAGACCAGAATGCATCAGCTCATTAAGAAAGTAAGTTCAGATTATGAGAATCTCAAATATAATACAGCCATTGCAGCCATGATGTCCATTTTGAATGATTTTTCAAAAGCAGGCAGCATCAGCCGGGGAGAATTCCGGACATTCCTGATTCTTCTGAATCCCGTGGCGCCTCATATTACAGAGGAAATCTGGGAAACCTGCGGATACGAAGGAAAGGTGTACCAGTGTACCTGGCCGGAATATGACGAGGCTAAAACGGTGGAAAACACGGCAGAGCTGGCGGTTCAGATTAATGGAAGAACCAGAGCAACTGTGACCCTTCCGGTGGATGTGGATAAAGATACAGCCATTGCAGCCGGAAAAGAGGCAGTGAAAGAGAAACTGACGGGAACTGTGGTAAAAGAAATTTATGTACCCGGCCGGATTATCAATATTGTTATGAAATAAGGGAAAATAAAAGTAATGCCCCGCAGTATGGCGGAAACTTCTGTTTCGGTCATACTGCGGGGTATGTATTTTGTTTCAGCCGGAGGAAATTTATTTCCGCATATTTTTCATCATCTGCATCAGCAATTCCACTTTTTTCTGTTCCTGAGGGGGCATCCCCTGCTTTAATACTTCGATAATCAGGTCACGTTCGGCAGAGGAGAAGTTCATGCCCTGATTTTTCACACTTTCCGAGGCATTTTTCAGAGATTCTGCCATATCCTGAGGATTGGAAGTGCTGGAAGAATTGTTTCTGGCAAGCTCCAGAAGAAACTGCAGCTTGTCGGGAGAAATATTTTTCTGGAGTTCCGGGTTGTTTAATAAATCCTGTGGGTTCATATCGTTCCTTTCTGTGTGAGATTCAGGTGGCGGAAAACAGAGTTCCATAGGTGGAAAACATCTGGACAAAGCCTATAATATTGTCTATTACTTCTTTTTCCCTGTCTGTGCAGTATTCCCGTATGGCGGAGAGCATCTGTACCGGGTCTTCCCGTTCTTCTTCCGAACACATTTTCAAATCATTTCCGGGGTTCTGGAACAGTGCCATGGTGCGCTGCAATTCCATAAATTTCACCAGCATTGCCATATTTTTCTGCCGGGAATTATCCAGGTAGGGAATGGCGGCTTTTATCATTTCAAGGTGCCTATCCTGAATCAGTGTATCAATTGCTTCCATTGTGTTCACCTTTTTTATTTTAATTTATGAGAGACGGAAGCAGGATATGACAGTTTTGCACTTTCCGGCAGTTCAGAAGAAAAAGAGGAACCCCCTTGAACATTAGCAGTTCAAGGGGTATATAATATTTAAGAATGATTTATATCAGGAGATGAAAGTTATGGGAAGATTAGTGATAGATGGCAACAGCGTATATGAAATAGACGAGGAATGTGTCAGGAGAAAGGAAAATCAGGAAAAAAAGCGGGAAAGCAGGAGAGGAAAAAGGCCGGAAGTTCCCTGGCTGAGAAGAGACAGAAAATAAAAGCATATGGACATTGTATTTTCAGGGTGATAAAATAGTAAATGGTAAATATTGTATAAACCTCAGCAGAGGATTTTGATGGAACAGATAAAGGTTGTGTGAGATGTGGAGAAGAAACGTAAAATTATTTGTCTGGTGACAATTATTGCGGCACTCCTTATGGTGACTGCAGTGACAGTTTTCTTTGTGAAGGAGCTGAACCGGAATATTTCAGATAATGTGATCAGCTCAGTCAGTGAGATGGCGGAACATGACAGGGCTACCATTCAGAACCATATTGAGGTCTGCTGGAAAGATTTATATGAGATGGAAGAGCGTCTCAGACATTATGACTGTAAGACTATCGGAGAAATCGAGGAATATCTGAATCTGGAATGCGCTACAAGCGGATTTACACGGATTTGTCTGGTGGGAGAGGATGGCACAGTCTACACAGACAAATACCTGACCGACAGTATGGAAGATGAAACAGGAGCTCTGGATTTTCGGCCTTATTTTTCAGATGGAGAGAAAGAAGTGTTTGCCCGGCTGGATGACGATACGGAAACGGGATGGCTGAACAGAGAGAGTATTTTTTACGGCATCAGGCTGAAAGATTTCAGTGTGGGCGGAACTGAAATGTCTGCACTGGCGGGAGTCAGCGATATTTCTTCCATCAAACACCATATGGTGATTGACAGTTTTATTAAAAACGGGAAAAGCCGCGGCCACAGCGCTCTGATTGACCGGAACGGCAATTATATCGTAGATATCAATAAGGAGATTTACAGGAATAAAAGAAACAATCTGTATGAGCATCTGACACAGGCTCAGTACTCGGAGTTTACGAATGAAGAAGTTGCACAGAAGCTGTCGGATAAAGAAACCTTTGGTTTTTACCATTCTCACAAAGAGGAGGAAAACAGGGAGCTCTTTTACTTTATGCCCTTCGAAAATGAAATGGGCCTGTACTTTATCATGTCGGTAAACGAGGAAGTTTTTCTGGAACAGAGCAGGACATTTACGACTCTGAGCATGACCATGCTGGTATTCAGTATGCTGACTGTAATCGGTATGCTGATGATTGTTATGGTACATCAGATTAAAACCATAGCTGCCAGAGAAAAGGCCCGGTCCCAGAAAGAATTTCTTTCTAATATGAGCCATGAAATCCGCACACCTTTAAACGGCCTGATTGGGATGAATCATCTGATGATGGTTCATATTGACGAGGAGGAACGGAAACCCCAGATAAAGGAATGGCTTAAGAAATCCAACAGTACAGCCGGTTATCTGCTGTCTCTGGTCAACGATATTCTGGATATGTCCAGAATTCAGGCAGGGAAAATGGACATTCTCAGCGAGCCGTTTCTGGTGGAAACCATGATTGATGAAATTGCTGACATGCAGGCGGACAACATAAAGAGCCGGGGTGTGGAATTTACAGTGGAAAAGAATATTACGGTACCCTGCGTGGAAGGGGATGTGACCCGTGTGAAGCAGGTGCTGATGAATATTCTGGGCAATGCTGCAAAATTTACACCCACGGGAAAATACATCAGGCTGACGGTAAATCAGGAAAAGGCGGATGATGCTCATGTGATAACAGTTTATCGATGTGAAGATGGCGGAATCGGGATGTCCAGGGAATATCTGGAGAAAATTTTCGATTCTTTCAGTCAGGAAAAAAACCGGTTTACCGGGAGCACCAAAGGGACTGGTCTTGGCATGGCAATCAGCAAACTTCTGACCGATGCCATGAAAGGTGATATCAGAGTGGAGAGCGAGCCCGGCGTGGGCAGTACCTTTACCGTATCCATTCCTTCTGTTATTGTACAGAAGATTCCCGAAGAACTGAGCCGGAACCCGCAGGAAAATAGCACGGCTGGAAAGGCCGGTGACAGTTCCGTAACATCAGACAGGAAGGTCAGAGTTCTGGTGGCGGAAGATGTGGAGCTGAATGCGGAAGTGCTGATGGAAATTCTGGCCCTGGAAGGATTTGAGGCGGTTCATGCCCGAAACGGGAAAGAGGCTCTGGAACTGTTTCAGTCATCGGAGGAGGGAGAGTTCAACGTTATTCTGATGGATATGAAAATGCCCGTGATGGATGGATGCGAGGCTTCCCGGTTAATTCGAAAGCTGGACAGAAAAGATGCGAAATCGGTTCTTATTTATGCCTGCACAGCCAATACCTTTCAGGAAGACAGAGAGCTGGCGTTAAAAAGCGGCATGGATGATTTTCTGGCCAAACCTATTGATGTGTCTGTTCTGCTGCAGAAGACAGGAAAGGCGGCGGAACAGGGCCGCCTGTGACAGCTCCCAGAGTACCGGGACGGGAATCATATATTGAAAAGTCAGAAATTTACCGGGGGGGGGTAAAATGATAGAAAATTTAAAGCGAAAAGAGGAGGTTTTCTATTGAATGTTTTGCTATGTATGCTATAATATTTATTGTTTGATAAAGCAATTAAAATACTGACGGACAGGGAGAACAGATAACGTCAGGAATATTGCAAAAGCACAGGGAGAAAGGATTGATTGAGTGATGAATGGACAACAGGAGAGTATAGAAAAAAGACTCACCAGCTCTTTTTTTAAGGTGTCAGCCATTACGGTGGCGGTTGCAGCACTGGGATTGCTTGCATTATTGGTGGTATCCAACAGGTATTCCTATGCATTGCATAATTATGGATTTGCACAGGGGGATATTGGAAAGACCATGTTTGCATTTGCAGATGTGAGATCGTCTCTGCGGGCGGCCATCGGTTATGATGATCCGGATGCCATTGCCGCAGTGGTAGAACAGCACGAAGAAAGTAAAACAGCATTTGAAAAATCTTTTGCGGATGTGGAGAAAAGTATCGTTTCGGAAGAGGGCAGAAAAACCTACGAAGAGATTAAAGCTGAGCTGGATACATACTGGGAACTGGACCAGGAGATTATGGATATCGGAGCTACTACGGACCGGGAGCTGTGCAGACAGGCGCAGGATATTGCCCTTGGCGAGCTTGCCGGTGTTTATAACAGCATATATACGAAACTGGAAAGCCTTCTGACTGTAAAGGTAAATGAGGGAAATCAGCTGTCCACGGTTCTTAAAGTGACAGGATGGATTCTGGCGGTTGTGATCGTGGCAGTTGTTGCGGCGGCGATTATGTTTTCCACCAGAATAGGACGTAATATTGCAAAAGGAATTTCAAGCCCTCTGGGAAAACTGGGGGAACGTCTCAAAACATTCGCAGAGGGAGACCTTTCTTCTCCGTTCCCCATGGTGGAAACCGGGGATGAGGTGGAGCATATGGAAAAAGACGCAACAGAGATGGCTGCTAACCTGAATACCATTATTCATGATATCGGGGAAATGCTGGGTGAGATGGCAGGAGGAAATTACGCAGTTCACTCCAATGCTTCCGATAAGTATACCGGAGATTTTGGGAAATTATATGAATCCATGCGCGGATTGCGGGATCAGATGACAGAGACACTGGTGTCTATCGGAGAAGCCTCCGAACATGTATCGGTTGGTTCCGGAGACCTGGCAACTGCTTCCCAGTGCCTTGCGGAAGGTGCTACGGAACAGGCGCAGGCAGTGCAGGAACTCCATGTTACGATTTCTGATATTACGGTTACCATGGAAAAGAGTGCGGAACGCGCAGATGAATCTTATCTGAAAGCACAGCAGTATGCTGACCAGGCAGATAACAGCCGGGAAGAAATGAAATATATGATGGCGGCCATGGAGAGAATTAATGAGGCCTCCACAAGGATTGGAAATATTATTTCCGAAATTGAAGCCATTGCGGCTCAGACAAATCTGCTTTCCCTGAATGCTTCCATAGAAGCGGCAAGGGCAGGAGAGTCCGGAAGAGGATTTGCTGTTGTGGCAGATCAGATACGGGAACTGGCGGACCAGAGTGCTCAGGCGGCAGTAGATACCAGAGAACTGATTGAGGGGTCTGTTCAGGAAGTTACCGAAGGAAACCGTGCGGCAGAACGGGCGTCAAAAGCTATTGAATCTGTTGTGGCAGGGATTAAAGAAATTGCGGATTTTTCCAGAAGTCTCAAAGTGATGGTGGAAGACCAGACAGAAGCCATGCGTCAGGCGGAGTCAGGAGTAAATCAGATTTCTGAAGTGGTACAGAGCAATGCAGCCACTGCAGAAGAGGCTTCTGCTACCAGCGAAGAGCTGTCAGCACAGGCCAGTATACTGGACGAGCTTGTGGGCCAGTTTGTACTGTCGGAGTAAAACTTTATATCAGCAGATATTAATAAATAATCAGGCAGAATGCGGCGGCTTCCCGAATTTGATTCGAGAAGCCGCCGCATTCTGTTTTATCGCACTGAGGCGATCCGCCGCAGGCGGAGAATGCGCTATGCGCATTCTTTTTTAATTAGCAGCAGAAGCCGCCGCCGAATCCATTGCTGTTACCGCCGCAGCAGAAAAGCAGAAGGATAATCCACAGACAGCTGTTACCGCCGCATCCGCATCCGTCGTTTCCGCCGAAGAATCCGTTACCACATCCGCCGCCGCAGCAGCAAAGCAGGATAATTAACCAGATAATAGAGGAACATCCTCCGTTGTTATTTCCTTCGCATCCACATCCACAGTTTGTTGCAGCTAAATCACTCATGTTCAAATCCTCCAATATTTTGATTACAATGTATCATATGTGGGCAGCTTGTATGTGTTTCGCATTGTTTTGAAAAAAATTTTGTAAAATGGCCCGGAGCGTGTTATAATCTAAGGTAAAGCGAAAAGGGTAACAGAATAAAGAAGGGAAGCAATCTGAATTCCCCTGAAGGGAGAATAGTTATGAAGACAGTGGTGATTTTAGATTACGACAGCAAAAGTATGGAAGGCTACAAACGGATGCTGAATTCTGTTCAGGGTCAGTTTGAATGCAAATTTTTTCAGATGCCGGAACAGGCTATGGAATATGTGAGAAGTTATCCGGTGGCAGTATTAATCAGTGAACTGGATATGCCTGTCATGTCGGGAAAAGAAGTGTTTGACATGGTGGAGATGCTTTCGCCTTTAACGGTCAGGATTGCCATGACCCAGATAAAGGATGTAACCCGGACACTGGAGATTTTCAATCATGCCAGGTTGTTTAAGCTGATTTTAAAGCCCTTTTTTCTGGCAGAAGATATTGTGAATCCCATAAAGGAAGCATTGAAGTATCATGAAGCGCTGGAGAAAGAAGAAAGTCAGCGGAAGAAAATGGAAGATGAGCTGCAGCGGCTGAACGGAATTATCCGGGAACTTTCCCAAAGGCTGGAAGAAAAGAAATGGAAGCATACAGGAATCTATAATGTGGCTGTGGGAGTTATCAAGGGAAATCTGAATTCAGAAATGAAAGGAATGGACGCGGCGGCAAGCGGTTATGCGGCGGCTGCCTGCGAAGAACTGCTGCAGGAATTCATGCGTTATTATATGTATGAGGAGCATGGATACCAGTTTTATACGGAACATCTGCAGAAACTGTTTCACCTTCCCAGAGAGGGCTGTGTATTTCAGATACAGAATAAAACAGAACGTCCGGTGCCCAGAGAACTTATGCCTCAGATTGCCTACGGCATGTTTCTGGGAGGATATCTCTGTCAGCAGTTACTTATCTCGTATCGGGCCATTATGCTCATAGAGACAGAAAAGTCAGATTATGTGCTGCGCATGTTCTGTCAGTTTTCCGGAAAAGGGGAAATGTACCGGATTCCGGACGTAAAAACACGGCAGGCAGTCAGGGAAGTCATAGAAGAAATAGCAAAGGCTCTGGCCACCGATATGGTCAGAGGCAGCAGGGATCAGCAGTTCGCGCTGAAACTGTATTTCCGGAGGGAGGATGGACTAAGTGAATGAGATTATTATGGGCCTCTACGAGATAGAAGAACAGGCGGGAAAAATGATGGAGAAAGCAGCTGTGCGCCGGCAGGAACTGCAGGAAGAGAATCGAAAGAAAATGGAAGATTCTGCCATGGAGATGGAAAAGGAACTGGAGGGGCGGCTTGCCATTCTCAGGTCTCAGCTGGAGGAACAGAGTGCCCAGGAGGCAAAGCAGCTTGCGGCCGGAAATCAGGAAGAAATTACCCGCCTGAATGAAAATTATGAGAAAAACCTGGACCGGTTTGCACAGGAAATCGTAGAGAAAATAACAGAGGTGTAGCCATGGCGGGAGAATTGCTGCAGTACAGCGGGCTGATTACGAAAACCAGGGCAATGCGCAGCCGGCTGTTAAAAAGAGAAGATTTTGAACGGATTACGGAATTTCTGACGGTGGAGGAAACCATAGCATTTCTCAGAGAACAGGAAAGCTACGGCAGGATATATGGAGGACGGGAAGAAATCAGGCACCGTGGACAGGTAGAAGAGCTGATCCATAATTCCATTCTGGAAGATTACCGGAAGCTGTACCTGTTTGGAAACAGCCAGCAGCGAAAAGCGCTGGAACTCTATCAGGCTCAGCTCCAGTACGGAGATTCTGTTCCGAATGTGGAAATATCCTATTTTGTAAACGCCTGGAAACAGATTGATAAATTTTCCGGCAGCCAGATGAAAAAAGTTCTCCGGGAAGTGTTCGGAACTCAGATTGACTGGCTGAATATCATGTGGATGTACCGGGGCAAACAGTTTTTCCATCAGAGACCGGAAGAGCTGGAACAAATGCTGATACCGGTACAGTATAAGCTGAAGAAAAGAGAGTGGAAGAAGCTGCTGGAGGCAGAGCAGGGAGAGGAATTCTGCCGGATACTGGCAGATACGGTATATTTTAAAGGAAAAGATGCGCTGGTTAGGATGCAGGATGAGGTTTCCTTTCATCAGGTGATGGAGAAAATGTATCAGAGAATCTGTCGGAAATATCCCGCCTCCATGGCTCCGGTATTCTGTTATTTTTACGAAAAGGAACAGGAAATTGAACACCTGACCACTGCGCTGGAGGGGATACGCTATCAGGTTCCGGCGCGGGATATACGTCAGCTGATTTTACCTGGTACGGGCGCTTAGCCATCAGGCAGCGTACGGTAACATAAAACATAAGGAACGGAGGAGACGCTTTGATTGAGAAAATGAAGTTGTTGCATATTACCGGGCCAAGAAATGATATTGACCGGGTGGTGAAGCTGTATCTTGATAAGTACGACATTCACTTTGAAAATGCAATGACAAGTCTGAATAACCTGAAAAATGTACGTCCCTTTGTGGAAACGAATCTCTACAAAGAGACAGACCGAAAAGGGGAAGAACTGAAACAGTATCTGGAAGTTTCCAGGAGAACGGATCTGGAGGTGACTCCAAAACAGGCGGAGGAAATTGTCCTTGAAGTATACGGGCAGTTAGAAGAGGTGGTCCGCAGCAGGGAGGAGCTGAACGGAAAAATACGTCAGCTCAGAGAATGGATGGCCCAGACCGCTCCTTTTATCGGCCTGGATTTTGAACTCTGCAAGCTGCGGGATTTCCACTTTATTGATTTCCGGTTTGGTCGGATTAAGGTGGATAATTATCACAAGCTGGAGCAGTATGTATTTCACAATCCCTATACCCTGTTTTATGAATGCAATAATGACAGTGAATACGTGTGGGGAGTTTATTTTGTACCCCATACCCATCTGGAGGAAATTGAAGCAGTCTATGCTTCTTTCCAGTTTGAAGATTTTCAGGTTCCGGAAGATCTGGAGGATACCCCGCTGCATGCCTTTGAACAGGCGGAAAAACACCTGAGAGAACGGGAACAGGAGCTGGAAAGCCTTCAGATGCAGGCAGTGGAACTGGTAAAAGCCAGAGAACAGGAACTGCTGGCAGCCTGTGAATGCCTGGACTGCTATTGCAGGAATTTTGAAATTCGTAAATTTGCGGCATGTACCGGCTCAGGGGGCGGAGGAGAGGAACGCTACATACTTTATGGCTGGATGTCAAAAGGGGATGCGGAGAAACTTCAGCGTGAAATTGCCATGGATGAGAAAATCAACTGTGTGGAGGAAGAACCGGGAGATGATCCTGGCAGCAAACCGCCCACCAGGCTGAAAAATCCTGGAATTCTGAAACCTTTTGAGATGTTTGTGGAAATGTACGGGCTTCCCGGCTACAATGAAATGGACCCCACCCTGTTTATTGCCCTGACCTATACCTTTATGTTTGGCGTTATGTTCGGAGATGTGGGACAGGGAGCCTGTCTGGTCGTGGCAGGAATACTTCTCTATAAATTTAAAAATATGCGCCTTGCAGGTATTGTGGCAGTGGCAGGAGTCTGGTCTGTAATCTTCGGATTTCTGTATGGAAGTTTCTTTGGATTTGAGGAAACCATACCTGCACTCTGGATGAAGCCCATGGATAATATTATGACCACTCTGATGCTGGCCATCGGATTCGGCGCCGGATTAATTCTGATTGCCATGGTTCTGAATATGATTAATGCAGTCCGTGCCAGGGAATACGGAAGGCTTTTGTTTAACCAGAGCGGTCTGGCCGGATTAATCTGCTATGGGTTTGTGGTAATCTGTGTACTGTTGTTTGCAACGGGAAACGGCCTTCCGGCCACCATCCTGATTGGAGCGGCAGTGGGAATTCCGCTGATTGCCATTCTGATGAAAGAGCCTCTGAGCCATCTGGTGGAGAAAAAGAGCCGGATTTTCCCGGAGGGCAGCAAGGTAATGTTTTTTGTGGAAGCGCTGGTGGAAGGATTTGACGTGGTACTGAGTTATGCCACCAACACCATTTCCTTTGTGCGCGTGGGCGCTTTTGCCCTGAGCCATGCAGGCATGATGGGTGTGGTTATGACCCTTGCCGGTCTGGAAAAGGGAAATCCCAACTGGATTATTATTGTACTGGGCAATATCCTGGTGGCCTGTCTGGAAGGACTGGTTGTGGGAATTCAGGTGCTTCGTCTGGAATATTACGAGATGTTCAGCCGTTTTTATACAGGAAATGGAAAACCCTTTGTTTCATTCAAAAAAAGAGAACAGTAGGAGGAAATGATAATGATAACAAAAATTATATTAGTGGTGATTTTACTTTGCAGCATGATTATTCCCGTAGGCGGATTTTTACTCAGCAAACGGAAAGAGGGAGGTTTTAAAGCGGCTCTGGCCAGCAACATTTTCTTTTTCTTTGGCACGGTTCTGGTGGCAGATGTGCTTTTGTTTAACGGGAATGTACAGGCTGCCGGAGAGGCTGCGCAGGCAGCGGCAAATGTGGAAGGATGGCGCTATCTGGCAGCGGCATTGTCCACAGGCCTTTCCTGTATCGGTGCGGGTATTGCGGTGGCAAGTGCGGCAAGCGCGGCTCTGGGTGCTTTGAGCGAGGACTCCGGTATTATGGGTAAAGCGCTGATTTTTGTGGCGCTGGCAGAATCCATTGCTCTCTACGGTCTGCTGATTTCTTTTTCCATTCTTGGATAAACAGGAGACAGGCCATGAAAATGTATTTGATCAGTGACAATAAGGATACCTGGACGGGTATGCGGCTGGCCGGTGTGGAAGGCGTTGTGGTGCACGAGCGCCAGGAACTGAAAGATGCGCTGGATGCGGTATTTCAGGATAAAGAAATCGGAATTGTACTGCTGACAGAAAAGTTCGGCAGGGAATTTCCGGATCTGATCGACGACGTGAAGCTGAACCGGCGGCTGCCGCTTCTGATTGAAATTCCGGACCGTCATGGAACCGGACGGAATGAAAATTTCATTACAGATTATGTCAGTGAGGCCATTGGGCTGAAACTTTAGGCAGGAGGCAGAGGAATGCAGATAAAGGAAAAGCTGGAGGTGTTTCAGAAGTTTACCATCAACGTGGCAAACAGTGAAAGCGAGGCCATGATTCAGGAATACCGGGAATCCTGTGAGAAAGAACTGGAGGAATACCGGAAAAGCAGACAGGCAGAGATGGAACACAGATTCCAGATAGAAGAAATCAAAATTCGCAGGCAGGTAAGGAAAAAAGTATCGGAGGAATCCATACGCCAGAAAAGGCTTCTGGATAACTGCAGGCAGGAGTGGAAGAAAAAGCTGATGGAGCGGGTACAGGAACTGCTGACAGAGTATCAGCAGACAGAAGACTATCAGAATTATCTGACAGCTAAGATCAGAATGGCAAAAAAAGTGGCCGGTACGGAAGAGGTCATTATCTATATCAATCCCTCCGATGCAGACAAGAAGGAAGAACTGGAAAAGCAGACAGGGGCGCAGCTGACTGTCAGCACGCTGGATTTCGGCGGAGGAATCCGTGCGGTCATTCGTTCCAGAAATATTCTGATTGATGAATCCTTTGTGACGAAATTAGAGCAGGAGGAGACTTATCTATGAATATAACAGGTAAAATATATGGAATCAACGGGCCGATTATTACCATAAAAGGCAACCTGGGATTTAAAATGTCAGAGATGGTCTATGTGGGAGAACACCGTCTGGTAGGAGAAGTGATTGGACTGACCAAAGAGCAGACTACCATTCAGGTATTTGAAGAAACTACGGGACTGCGGCCCGGAGAACTGGTGGAAGGGGCCGGAAGGGCCCTGTGCGTTACCCTTGCACCAGGCATTATCACCAATATTTTTGATGGAATAGAACGTCCCCTGCAATTAATCGGACAGCAGGCCGGTGCCTATATCCCCAGAGGCGTCAGTGTGGATTTACTGGACCGGGAGAAAAAATGGGAGACGAAAATCACTGTAAAACCGGGAGACGTGGTTATCGGAGGAACGGTCATTGCCGAAGTGCCGGAAACGCCGGCCATTGTGCATAAGGTGATGGTGCCGCCGGATCTGGAAGGCACAGTGGTAAGGACTGTGGAAAACGGAACTTACACCATAGAAGAAACACTGGTGGTTATCCGTCGCCAGGACGGAGAAGAGAAAGAGCTTACCATGACCCAGCAGTGGCCCATCCGTATTCCAAGGCCTGTTCAGAAACGTTATCCTGCGGACAGGCTTCTGGTGACGGGGCAGCGTATTCTGGACACGCTGTTTCCCATAGCAAAGGGGGGAACTGCGGCCATTCCGGGGGGATTCGGAACAGGCAAAACCATGACCCAGCATCAGCTTGCCAAGTGGTCGGATGCAGATATTATTATCTACATTGGCTGCGGGGAGCGGGGAAACGAGATGACCAACGTGCTGGAGGAATTTTCTCATCTGGTGGATCCGAAAACAGGAAATCTTCTGATGGACCGGACCACGCTGATTGCCAATACCTCCAATATGCCGGTGGCGGCCCGTGAGGCAAGTATCTACACCGGACTGACTCTGGCAGAATATTACCGTGATATGGGGTATCATGTGGCTATTATGGCAGATTCCACCTCCCGGTGGGCGGAGGCTCTGCGCGAGCTTTCCGGACGACTGGAAGAAATGCCGGCAGAAGAAGGATTTCCGGCTTATCTGGCTTCCAGGCTGTCTGCATTCTATGAGCGGGCGGGATATGTGGAAAACCTGAATGGAACTGACGGAAGCGTAACGATTATCGGTGCGGTTTCTCCCCAGGGCGGGGATTTTTCCGAACCTGTCACCCAGAATACCAAACGGTTTGTCCGCTGTTTTCTGGCGTTGGACAAATCTCTGGCTTATGCGAGACATTATCCTGCCATTAACTGGCTCACCAGCTATACGGAGTATCTCAATGACCTGGAGGACTGGTATGTGACCAACGTGGGGGCAGACTACATTCCCTGTCGGAATGAAATGCTGAATATCCTCACCACGGAAAGCCGGCTGAATGAGATTGTAAAACTGATTGGAAGCGACGTGCTGCCCGACGATCAGAAGCTGATTCTGGAGATTGCAAGGGTGATACGTCTGGGATTTCTGCAGCAGAATGCCTTTCATGCGGAAGATACTTTTGTACCGCTGGAAAAACAGCTCCAGATGATGAAAGTTATTCTGTACCTCTATGAAAAGTGCAGAGAACTGATTGAAATGGGAATGCCCATGGCGCTGCTTCGGGAGGACCGGATTTTTGAAAAAATTATTGCCGTGAAATATGATGTGGCAAATAAGGATTTATATAAATTCGAAGAATACCGGCAGATGATTGACAGATTCTACCGTCGCCTGCTGGAAACCAATGCATAGGAGGGTGGATATGTCAATTGAATATTTAGGATTAAGTGAAATCAACGGCCCCCTGATTGCACTGGAAGGGGTACGCGATGCGTTTTACGAAGAGATGGTGGAATTTGTGGTGGAAGGCGGCCGCCGGAAAAAGGGAAGAATTATTGCGGTGGACGAAGACAAGGCAGTTATCCAGGTATTTGACAATACGGATGAAATGTCTCTGAAAAACACCCACACCAGATTAAGCGGACATCCCATGGAAATCGGTCTGTCTCTGGACATTCTGGGACGTACCTTTAACGGGCTGGGAGAGCCCATTGACGGTCTTGGAAAAATCAATCCGGAAGTGACACTGGATGTAAACGGACTGCCCTTAAATCCCTGTGTCAGAGAATATCCCAGAAATTATATCCAGACCGGAGTTTCCGCTATTGACTGTCTGACTACGTTAATCCGGGGACAGAAACTCCCTATTTTCTCAGGAAACGGACTGCCCCATGACCAGCTTGCGGCACAGATTGTGGAGCAGGCTTCTCTGGGAGAAGGATCGGACGAAGAATTCGGTATTGTGTTTGCCGCCATGGGAGTGAAATACGATGTGGCAGAATTTTTCCGCCGGAAGTTTGAGGACAGCGGCGTAAGTTCTCATGTGACCATGTTTCTGAATCTGTCTAATGACCCGGTGGCAGAACGTCTGATTACGCCGAAGGTGGCACTGACAGCAGCGGAATATCTGGCCTTTGAGAAGGATATGCATATTCTGGTGATTCTCACAGATATGACTTCCTATGCGGAGGCCATGCGGGAGGTATCCGCTTCCAAAGGAGAAATCCCCAGCAGGAAAGGCTATCCTGGGTACCTCTACAGTGAACTGGCCACTCTTTATGAACGGGCCGGGATTGTGCAGGGCCGGAAGGGAAGCGTAACGCAGATTCCCATTCTCACCATGCCAAACGACGACATCACCCACCCGATTCCGGATCTGACCGGATATATTACTGAGGGACAGATTGTGCTGGAGCGATCCCTTCACCAGAAAAACGTCTATCCCCCCATCAATGTACTGCCTTCCCTGTCACGTCTGATGAAGGATGGAATTGGTGCGGAATATACCAGGGAAGACCATCAGGATGTGGCAAACCAGCTTTTTTCTTCCTATGCCCGCGTGGGAGAGGCAAGAGATCTGGCAAGCGTAATCGGAGAGGATGAGCTTTCAGAAACAGATAAGAAATACCTTCAGTTCGGCGTGAAATTTGAACAGGAGTTTGTGGCTCAGGGAGACAGCGAGAACCGTACCATTGAAGAAACACTGGATATCGGCTGGCGCCTGCTGCACATTCTGCCCAAAGAAGAATTGGATCGTATTGATACGAAAATATTAGAAAAACACTGGTGAGGTGACCTGAATGGATCCGAATACATTTCCAACCAAAGGTAATTTAATACTTGCCAAAAATTCTCTGGCCCTGTCCCGTCAGGGCTATGAACTGATGGATAAGAAACGGAATATCCTGATTCGCGAGCTGATGGATCTGATTGAACAGGCCACGGATATTCAGCGGGAAATTGACGTGACCTTTACCAGTGCCTATCAGGCTCTGCAGAAAGCAAATATTCAGATGGGAATCCATGAGGTGGAGGCCTTAAGCCAGAGCGTACCGGTGGAAAATTCCATTTCCATTAAGCGCCGGAGCGTTATGGGAGCAGAGATTCCCAAAGTGGAATACGAGAAACAGGAGATGAAACCCACCTATCCGTTTTACGGTACGAAGATGTCTCTGGATGAAGCCTGTGAGCAATTCCAGAAAGTGAAGGAGCTTACCATACGTCTGGCCCAGATCGAGACTGCCGCCTACCGTCTTGCCTACAACATCAAGAAAACCCAGAAACGGGCCAATGCACTGCAGAATATTACTATTCCCAAATATGAAATGCTTTCCAAAAGTATCCAGAGCGCTCTGGAGGAAAAAGAGAGGGAAGAATTTACCAGGCTCAAAGTCATCAAACGGATGAAAAGCCGCTGATGGCCAGGTATGATTTTTCCTGCGGGAAGAAAGGGCGGAAAGATGGAAAGAGAGACTTATACGGAGCAGATTCCTGCATTTGAAGTGATTCATGAAATAAAGAAAGCGATTATCGGAAAAGACGACTGTATTGTAAAAACGGTGACGGCTGTTCTGGCAGGGGGCCATATTCTGTTGAACGACATTCCGGGAGTAGGGAAAACCACCCTTGCCATGGCTCTGTCAAAATCCATGTCCCTTAAGCAGAACCGGGTACAGTTTACACCCGATGTGCTGCCCTCGGATCTGGTGGGATTTTCCATTTATCAGAAGGAGACGGGGAAATTTGTCTATCAGCCGGGCAGCGTTATGTGCAACCTGCTTCTAGCGGATGAAATCAACCGGACGTCTCCAAAGACCCAGTCTGCCCTTCTGGAGGTGATGGAGGAACAGAAAGTTACGGTAGACGGGGTCAGCCGGGAGGTTCCCAGTCCGTTTATTGTGATAGCCACCCAGAATCCCTTTGGAAGCGCCGGAACCTGGATGCTGCCGGAAGCTCAGCTTGACCGTTTTATGATCTGCCTTCGGCCTGGATATCCTGATATGGAAGATGAAATCAGAATTCTGAAAGGCAGACAGTTAAAAGAAGAAGTACAGGCGGTGATTTCCGGAGAAGAACTGCTTCGGATGCGCAAAAAAGCAGATGAAGTATTTGTTCAGGAGGAAATTTACCGCTATGTGGGGGAACTGGTACACCGTACCCGTACCCATGCCATGATAGATCTGGGTATTAGCCCAAGAGGCGCCATTCATATTCTGCAGATGGCCAAATCCCTTGCATTTTTAAGACAGAGAGATTATGCGGTGCCGGAGGACGTGAAAGATGTGTTTCCCTGTGTCTGCGTTCACAGAATTATTCTGAATGCAAAGGCAAGAGCGGCCCATATGGATGAAGAACAGATTTTAGGGGAAATACTGAAAGAAATCTCTCCGCCGAAAGCAGTGAAATAAGGTGATACAATGAGAAACTTTTTTCTGTATGTACCTGTGGGGGCAGGTATGGTTTACGCGGCAATTCTTTATAACAGCAGAGGACTTCTGACACTGGCCGGGGCGGCAATGCTGCTGCCGCCTTTTTTCTTATGTATGCTGTGGTCTGTGCGGAGGCATCTGGAGGGCAGAATTACTGTCTCTCTCTTGCCTGGGACAGGAGATTACCGCATCCGATTTTGCCTTGAAAATAAAAGTCCTTTTTATCTGCCGGATATCCGTATGAAAATCTTACTGAAAAATAAAGGGAATGGGAAGAAGCATAAGATCAGGCTTGCCGGTGATGTCTGCCCAGGACAAAAAGCAGAACTGACGGGAATATTTCAGAGCCCGGAGTTCGGTCTGTGGCAGGCAGAGTGCAGGAAATGTTTCTGCTATGACTGCCTGGGGCTGTTCCGTCTGAAAAAAGAATGGAAGGAAACGCTGCAGTTTATGGTGTTTCCTTCCTGTTATGAGACAAATCTCAAAGTGGGAATCCGCACCAGATTATTTCAGTCAGACAGTTCCTGGTATCATCCCCGAACCGGAGGAGATGATCCCGCAGAAGTTCTGAAACTGCGGGAATACCGCAGAGGCGACCGGATGAACCAGATTCACTGGAAGCTGTCAGCCAAAAATGAAGAATTGATTGTGGCGGAAACAAGTATGCCCATGGGTTGTAATGTGGTGGTTTTTCTGGATGTGGATACGGGGAAAATGGACAGAAAAACAGGAATTGCCTGCTGGGAGGTGCTGCACACCCTTTCTCAGGAAATGGTGAATCAGGAGTGCTTTCATTTTCTGGTGTGGTATGAAAAAGAAACCGGCAGACTGCGGCGCAGAGCCATCCGGGAGCAGGAGGACTTAACGGAATTCTGGAATGAAATCCTGCAGCATGAAACAGGACGCTGTCTGTTTTTACAGGAATACGAACAGGAGTTTCGGGGAGAATCCTTTGCATCAGTGATATTGTGGAAGCAGGAGCTGGAATTATATGTGAATGACAGATTTCTGATTCAGATCATACCGGAACAGGTGAAAAGGCAGCTGCTGGAGCTGGAACTGATAGTGTAACAGGGCAGAGTATGACAGCACTGTTTCAGGTCGGCCTCAAAAGCCGGCTGTATGGATGTCATGCAGGAAAGGCAGAAGAAATGGCAAAGGTTTTGACAGAAAACAAACGTGAGAAGATACCGGCAGTCCGTGGGATTTATACGGCAATCTGTCTGTTTTTTGTGCTGTCTGGAGCGTTTCTGTGGGGGAAGAAACTTCTGGCTGCAGAGGTAACGCCGATGGTTCTGGTGCTGACGGCTGGAGGCCTTTCTCTCTGCCTGGAAATTTTATATCTGGGAAAAAAACAGAAAATTTTTCTCAGTCTGGTGTTTTTCCTTCTTTTTGGCTTTGTGGTTATCCGTGAGGGTTTCGCGTTGGCGGAAGGGGTAAAAGAACTGGCCAATCGTTTTCTGGAGCTGATTAATCTATATCAGAGAACGGATTTTCTGCTGTGGTATGTGGAAGGAAAAAGCAGCGGAGCAGAGCAGGCGTTTCTGTTGCTGTGTATTTTCCTGGGATTTTTGGAAGTGCTGCTGGTATCCTGTGCCGGAAAAAAATGGAGCCGGAACCTGTCAGTTCTGTGTCTTCCCGTGCTGACGGGGGCAGTGGGATTTCTGGCAGGAAAATCTCCTTCTCAGGAAGGCATGGTGCTGATACTGGCAGGATTTCTGGCTTTACAGCCAGAGCCAGGGAAAAAAGGTACAATGCCAATGGCTGCAGGCATGGGAGTGCTCATTGGAATTGCCGCTGCATTTTCCGTCAGCGGTAAAGGAGACCAGATTTTAGCCAGATATCATAAATCCTGGCTGGAACGTCAGCTTCGACTGGAAAATCAGATGCTGGAGAGGGTCAGGCAACTGGGAGCCGGGGAGTTTTTTTTCAGGAACCAGGAGCAGCCGGAATACACCCTGGATAACGAAGAACCCAGGCAGACCGGGGCAGAGATCTTTCATATAACAGTGGACAGGGTCCCGGAACAGCCCGCTTATATCCGGGGATTTATCGGGGGAGATTACAGCGGAAAAAGCTGGGAAAAGGTATCCCGGCAGGAATTCTCTGACTGGGCGGGGAGTTTTGGAAAGCCGGTGCAGGACTGCCAGGAGGCAGTTCAGAATTTTTCCTGTGAACAGTTAAAAAAAATGTCGGAGGAGACAGGGCTGAAATCTCAGAACGTGACCATAAAATTGAAAGAGCCGGCAGAGAGTTATATGCTGATTCCCTATTATACCAGAATTTCAGGGGAACGGTATGTGGAAGGAGATGGTTCTCTGGCTCCCAGGAAACAGAAGGAACTTCAGTGGGAGAGTTTTCTGACTTTGACAAGCTGGCAGCGGGATGGGGCGGCGGCTTTCCAGGAGAAAAATCCATCAGGGGAAATCTGGGAACAGTATCAGTCCTATGTACAGAAGACTTATACCCGTCTTCCGGAACAGGGGCTGAAACGGCTGAGAGCTCTGGCGGATGGTTTTGACAGAGAATCTTTTCGCGTTCTTTATCCGGAATCTGATGATTACGGAGCGTCCCTTTCCCAGGAAGATTTTTCAGGAGGGCTGATGAGGGCGGCCTGGCAGGTACAAAACCGGATGTGGAAGGATACTTATTACAGCTGGGATCTGGAGCCTGTGCCGGAAGGAAAGGATTTCGCAGAATATTTTCTGCTGGAACAGAAAAAGGGATACTGTGTGCATTACGCCACAGCCGGAACGCTGCTGCTTCGGATGTGCGGCATTCCGGCCCGGTATGTGAGCGGATATATTGTGTTTCCGGAGGATTTTCAAAAGAATAAAGACGGCACCTGGACCGCCAGAGTGACAGACCGGCGGGGCCATGCCTGGACAGAAATTTTTCAGAAGGGACTGGGGTTTCTTCCCGTGGAAATGACGCCGCCTGCCTATACGGATCTGCTGGCAGAGGTGAGATCAGAAGAAGATATGAAAGAGACGCTGCAGCAGCTGGACCGGCAGGAGGAATCTGTTAAAAAGCAGGAAGAAGAACGGAAAAAGGAGATGGATATTCCAAAAGAGCAGCCTGCCAAAAATCAGCAGCAGGAAGAACCTCAGAATCAAAGACAGAATCCAAAACCTGAGGATACTGCCAAAAATACCAAAATACCGGAAAAATCAGGTCTGACAGATGCAGAAAAGGGAAGGACTGCAATGGCTGCCTCAGCTTCTCTGGCGGGAGGAGGAACTCTGTTTTTTCTGCTGTGGTGTCTGAAAAAGAGCAGACGCAGGAAACGACAGGCAGCTTTCTTTCAGGAAGACCGCGCCCAGGGGGCACTTGCCATGGGAAAGGCCATGAAACCTATGCTGAAAAGTCTGGGACTGGAACAGAAGCTGCCGGGAGAACTGGAATACGCTGCATTTCTGGAAGAGAAGCTGCCGGGCATGGGCTGGCGCCGGGGGATGTTCCTGCTTCAGAAATCAGCATTTTCCCGACAGGGAATTACGGATGTGGAATTTCAGGAAGTGGAAAAACTGTATGGGAATCTGGTGCAGAAGGTTCTGGAGGAAAAAGGAAGACTCTGGAAGTGGTTTCTGACATAAGACTGCCAGTTGACGGAGAGAAAATTTTCCTTGACAGAAAAACCCATAAATGTGTACAATTATCAAAGATTTTATATATGGCCGGAAGCAGCATTTCAGGCTGCAGCAGGACAAAGACAGGAGGAACCACTATGGAAAAAATTAATATGACAACACCTCTGGTAGAGATGGACGGAGACGAAATGACCCGTATTCTCTGGAAAATGATTAAAGATGAACTGATTTGCCCTTTTGTGGATTTAAAGACAGAATATTATGATCTGGGTCTGGAACACCGGAATGAGACGGACGACCAGGTGACCTTTGATTCTGCCAGCGCCACAAAAAAATACGGTGTGGCAGTGAAATGTGCCACAATTACTCCAAACGCGGCCCGTATGACGGAATATAACCTAAAGCAGATGTGGAAGAGTCCCAACGGAACTATCCGTGCCATTCTGGACGGAACGGTATTTCGGGCTCCCATTACAGTTAAGGGCATTGAGCCCTGTGTAAGGAACTGGAAAAAACCAATCACCATTGCCCGTCATGCCTACGGGGATGTGTACAAAGCCAGTGAAATGAAAATTCCGGGGCCTGGAAAGTGCGAGCTGGTATACACCGGGGAAGATGGAAGGGAAACCAGAGAATTAATCCATGAGTTTGCCGGAGCTGGTATTGTACAGGGACAGCATAACCTGAACGAGTCCATTGAGAGCTTTGCAAGAAGCTGCTTTAATTTTGCACTGGATACGAAACAGGATTTGTGGTTTGCCACAAAAGACACTATTTCCAAGAAGTATGACCATACCTTTAAAGATATTTTCCAGGATATCTACGATAAGGAATACGATGAAAAATTCAAGGCAGCAGGCATAGAGTATTTCTATACCCTGATTGACGATGCTGTGGCGCGTATCATGAAAGCGGAAGGCGGTTTTATCTGGGCATGCAAAAATTATGACGGAGACGTTATGAGCGATATGGTAAGCTCTGCTTTCGGTTCCCTTGCCATGATGACTTCCGTACTGGTATCTCCGGAAGGCTACTATGAGTATGAGGCGGCCCATGGTACGGTGCAGCGTCATTACTATAAACATTTAAAGGGAGAAGAAACCTCCACCAACTCAGTGGCTACGATTTTTGCATGGACAGGCGCTCTTCGCAAACGTGGAGAACTGGACAGCCTGCCGGAACTTTCCGCATTTGCGGACAAGCTGGAACAGGCCTGCCTTTCCACCATTGAATCTGGAAAAATGACGAAAGACCTGGCTCTGATTACAACACTGGAACATCCCACAGTATTAAACAGCGAGGGATTTATCAAAGCAATCCGGGAGACGCTGGAGGGGTTGCTGTAAAGGAGAGAGAACGATGATTTTAGCCTGCCAGAATATCAGCAAAGCCTTTGGCACCGATGAAATCATACAACATGCGTCCTTTCATATAGAAGAAAATGAGAAGGCGGCAATTGTAGGCATTAACGGAGCAGGAAAGACCACCCTGCTTCGTATCATTATGGGAGAACTGGAGGCGGACCAGGGAGAAGTGATACTTGCAAAAAACAGGACCATCGGCTATCTGCCCCAGAACCCGGATATTGCCGGAAACCGTACTGTTTATGAGGAGGTTCTTTCTGCCAGAGACGATCTGACTGCCATGCAGCAGGAACTGATTGAAATGGAGCAAAGTATGAGCAGCCTGCAGGGAGAAGAACTGGAAAAGCTGATGGATACTTATAACCGCCGGAATCTGGAATTTGAACAGAGAGGCGGAGCTTCCTATAAAAGTGAAATTACCGGCGTGCTGAAAGGGCTGGGATTTACGGAAGAGGAATTCGGGAAACATATGCAGACTCTGTCCGGCGGCCAGCGCACCAGAGTGTGTCTGGGAAAACTGCTGGTGACAAGGCCGGATGTGATTCTGCTGGATGAGCCCACCAACCATCTGGATATCGGTTCTATTACCTGGCTGGAAACCTTTCTTTTGAATTACAGAGGAGCGGTGGTTATTGTAAGCCATGACCGCTATTTTCTGGACAGGGTGGTGCGCAAAGTGGTGGAACTGGACCGCAGCCAGGTATCGGTCTTTTCCGGTAATTACAGCGATTATGCCGTAAAAAAAGCTCAGGTGCGGGAAGCTCAGCTGAAACAGTATTACAATCAGCAGCGGGAAATCAGGCATCAGGAGGAAGTCATTGCAAAACTGAAATCTTTCAACCGGGAGAAATCCATCCGGCGGGCGGAGAGCCGGGAAAAAATGCTGGATAAAATAGAGCGGCTGGAGAAGCCTGTGGAAGAAAACACAGATATCCATCTGAATCTGGAGCCCAGGACAGTTAGCGGAAATGATGTTCTTTCCGTGGAACACCTTGCCAAATCCTATCCCGGACAGAGACTTTTTAAGGATTTGTTTTTTGAATTGAAACGAGGCGAACGGGTGGCCCTGATTGGCGATAACGGAACGGGAAAAACCACAATCCTGAAAATCATCAACGAGATGGTGGAGGCGGACCAGGGCACAGTGAAGCTGGGAACCAACGTGCATATCGGGTATTACGACCAGGAACATCAGGTACTTCATCCGGAAAAAACACTGGTGGAGGAAATCTCAGATGCTTATCCGGACTTGACCAACACGGAAATCCGGAACGTACTGGCAGCCTTTCTTTTTACCGGGGATGAGGTGTTTAAGCGGATTTCGGAACTGAGCGGCGGAGAGCGGGGACGGGTATCTCTGGCGAAGCTGATGCTTTCGGAGGCTAATTTTCTGATACTGGACGAGCCCACCAACCATCTGGATATTACTTCAAAAGAAATCCTGGAGCAGGCGTTAAACCATTATACCGGGACTGTACTTTTTGTGTCTCATGACCGATATTTTATTAATAAAACAGCAACCAGAATTCTGGACCTGACGGGGGAAACCCTGGTAAATTACATCGGCAATTACGACTATTATCTGGAAAAATGCAGGGAGCTGACCAGGATTTATGCACCGGAAAAGGAAGCACAGCAGAAAGCGGAGCCTGTAAGCAGCAGCAAAGCAGACTGGAAACAGATGAAAGAAGAACAGGCCAGGCAGCGGAAGCTGGAAAATGACAGAAAACGCACAGAGGAACAGATTGAAGAGACGGAACAGCGGATTCAGGAGCTGGAAGAGGCTTTTTCGGACAGCGAAATTGCTACCAATTCGGCCAGACTGCAGGAACTCCATCAGGAATATCAGGAAAAACAGAAAGAGCTGGAACACTTATATGAACAGTGGGAGGCTCTGATGTAAGGCGGAGGCAGAAAGAATCGCTCCGTGGTTCGTACTGAGGCGGCAGGCACAGGTGCGTTAAAATTTTCACACATTGACATCTGTTATCCCATTTATTATAATAAAACAGGAGAGAAGCCGGCGCAGAGCAGGAGGAAAATAAATGGAAAAAGAAATATCACAGGCGGTTGTCCGCAGAATGCCCAGGTATTACCGATATCTGGGAGAACTTCTGGACGATGGGGTGGAGCGGATTTCCTCCAATGAACTTAGTACGAGAATGCGTGTCACTGCTTCCCAGATTCGACAGGATCTGAATAATTTCGGCGGCTTTGGCCAGCAGGGATATGGCTATAATGTAAAATACCTCTATGATGAAATCGGCAAAATTCTGGGAATCAACCATCAGCATAATATCATTGTGGTGGGGGCCGGAAATCTGGGCCAGGCGCTTGCCAATTATATCAGGTTTGAAAAAAGAGGCTTTGTGATTATCGGCCTGTTTGATGTGAATCCCGCCCTGAAAGGGATTTCCGTCAGAGGGATTAAAGTGCGGATGATGGAAGAACTGGAGGAATTTCTTAAGGAAAACCAGGTGGATATTGCCGCCCTTACCCTGCCCAAGGAAAAAGCCGACCAGGTGGCAAATATGCTGGTGCGCCTTGGAATCAACGCCATCTGGAATTTCGCGCATCTGGATCTGGAACTGCCGGAACATGTGGTAGTGGAGAATGTGCATCTTTCTGACAGTCTGATGCAGTTATCTTACAACATTGCCAAACAACGAAAACCAAAAGATAAGAAGTGATAGAATGGGGAAAAGAAAAAAAACGGACCATGGATTTGACGTGATCGTACAGGAGAAAAATCTTCCTCCGCTGGTACTGGATCAGAAATGGCATCAGCTGTTTTCAGAAGACGGAAAACCTGCAAAAATTGCCAGACTGGAACAGAAAGTCAGCGGCCATCTGTCGAGGCAGGGTCATTTGAATCAGGAAAAGAAGGATTTAAAAGCGCTGAAAAACAAACTGATGAAAAATATTGTGGCAAATATGGATGAAATCGGGGAAGAGGGGCAGGAAACCCCAAGGCTGCAGGAGAACAGAAGGCTGATTACGGAAATCAATCAGCGCATGGAGGCCTGCCGGCAGGAACTGGAGGATTTGCAGGACCTGATGCAGACGGACAACGAGCAGCTTATGATTGAGACCATGGAATACTGTTACGGTATTATGAGCAGCAACGAGGCGGAACGGGAAGAACTTGCTGACTGGATTGTGAGAACCCGTGTGGAACTGAAGAAAAAGATCATACGCAAGGACATCATTGAAGATAAGAACCGGGAAATCTATACTTATCTCCATGATGTATTCGGAGGCCAGGTAATCGGGGCCTTTGATTTGAAGTATGGAGATGAATATAAAAAAGCGAAGAAATAGAAGACAGTCCTGGCAGAGCCGGCCAGGGGTGTCTTTTTATCAACGGGGAAAATTTGTTTTGCGATTTGGCAGGCCCGTAAAACGGGCAGCATTACAGGAGGAAAGGTATGAAAATTCTGGTTGATGGAAAACAGATGAAACAGTGTGACAAAAACACCATGGAACATTTCAAAATTCCGTCGCTGGTACTGATGGAGCGGGCGGCACTGGAAACCACGGAAGAAATTATATCCTGTTTTCCAGGGAAAGAGCAGGTTTCTGTTCTGGTGGTCTGCGGATACGGCAATAATGGCGGGGACGGGCTGGCCATTGTGCGTATGCTCTGGCAGAAAGGGTATGATGTTGCAGCAGTAATGCCGGAGGAAGGGCGTCCGTCCCAGGAAACCGCAGCCCAGCTGGAAATTCTGGATGCTTTTGGAATTGCAGTCGGCCATGAACTGCCGAAACGGGATTTTGACGTGATTGTGGACGCGCTGTTTGGCATTGGGCTCAGCAGAAATCCGGAGGGGATTTACAGGGAATACATCACGGAAATGAACGGATTAAAGGGGCTGAAAATTGCTGTGGATATTCCCTCCGGTGTGCATGCAGATACCGGCGCAGTGATGGGGACAGCTTTTCGGGCAGACAAAACCATTACCTTTGCCTTTGCCAAACCGGGACTTTTGCTGTATCCGGGCGCCGCCTGTGCCGGAACCGTTCTGGTGAAAGATATCGGCATCGGGAAACAGAGTTTTCTGGAAGAAAAACCTTCCCTGTATTGTATGGAAAAGAAAGATTTAAGCAGGCTTCCCAGGCGCAGGCCTGATTCCAATAAGGGGACTTATGGAAAGGTACTGACGGTGGCAGGCCATAAAAATATGGCCGGGGCGGCTTTTCTGAGTGCAAAGGCCGCTTATGTGACAGGCGCAGGCCTTGTGCGGGTGTTTACGGAAGAATCCAACCGGATAATTTTGCAGCAGCTTCTGCCGGAAGCCATTCTCACTACCTTTGAGGGCACAAAATTTCTGCCGGAGCTTTTGCCGGAGGCGCTGCACTGGCCTTCTGTGATTGTGGCAGGGCCGGGGCTTGGCACCGGAAAAACAGCCAGAAAGCTGGTCAGGCTGGTCTTAAAGTATGCAGAGGCTCCGGTGATTCTGGATGCCGACGGGCTGAATGTGACAGCAGAGCATCCGGAATGGCTGAAAACGGCGAAAGTTCCGATTATAGTAACACCCCATCCGGGCGAAATGGCCAGGCTGACGGGAAAAAGCATTTCAGATATTCAGAAACAGATTTTACAGGTTGCGCGTGATTTCGCCAGAGAATATAATGTAATATGTGTGCTGAAAGATGCAGGAACTGTAACTGCACTGCCTGACGGGACAGCATGGATTAATACCAGCGGAAATAACGGTATGGCCACAGCAGGTTCCGGTGATGTACTTACGGGTATTCTGGCAGGACTGATTGCCCAGGGAATGTCACCACAGAAAGCTGCGGCCCTGGGGGTGTATCTCCATGGAGCGGCGGCGGACAGGCAGGTATCAGAAACAGGAGCCAGGGCCATGATGGCGCAGGATATTATAGAAGGAACAGCCGCTGTACTCCGGGAATACGATTCAGAGCAGCAGGCAGAAAAGGTTCCGGAATACAGACAGAATGAAAGAAGGTAAAAATATGAAATCATACAGCAGGGTCCATGCAGACGTTAATCTGGATGCAGTGCTCCATAATGTGGCCGGCATGCAGAAAATAATCGGGCCGGACACCAGGATTATGGCAGTCATCAAAACAGATGGATACGGCCACGGAGCGGTTCCCATCGGAAAAGAGCTGGAAGAACTGGAGGTAATCTGGGGATATGCTGTTGCAACGGTGGAAGAAGGGGAAATTCTGCGCAGGCACAGCCTGAAAAAGCCCATACTGGTGCTGGGAGCAGTGTTTCCGGAGCAGTATCAGTCCCTGGCGGATTTGAATATCCGCCCTGCGGTTTACTCTCTGAAACAGGCGCGGGAGCTTTTTGCATTTGCAGCAAAGACTGGAAAAGATATTACCTTTCACATAAAAATTGACACAGGACTGAGCCGCCTTGGATTTCAGGTCACAGCGGAAGCGGCAGATGAAATAGCACAGATTGCAGGTATGCCGCATATGATAGCAGAAGGGGTATTTACACATTTTGCCACATCGGACGCCAGAGACAAGACCATGGCACAGGAACAGATGAATCAGTTTCGGAAAATGACGGAAATGCTGGCTGAGCGGAAGGTATCGGTTCCGGTTCATCACTGTTCTAACAGTGCGGCTATTATTGATCTGCCGCAGGCCAATATGAACCTGGTCCGGGCAGGAATCAGCCTGTACGGTATGTGGCCTTCCGATGAAGTGGAGAAAAAACATCTGGATCTGCAGCCGGTTCTGTCTTTAAAGAGCAGGATTGTGTTTCTGAAAGAGCTGGAGGAAGGCAGAACCATCAGTTACGGAGCAACCTATAAGACGAAGGGCAGTCAGAAAATAGCCACTGTTCCGGTAGGGTATGGGGACGGATATCCCAGAAGCCTTTCTAACCGGGGGTATGTTCTGATTCGCGGCAGGAAGGCTCCCATCTGCGGACGTATCTGTATGGATCAGTTTATGGTGGATGTAACCGGGATTCCGCAGGTACAGGAAGGAGATGTGGTAACTCTGGTGGGTACTGACGGAGAAGAGAGCATTACCATGGAGGAAATCGGGGATTTGTCCGGCCGGTTCAATTATGAATTTGCCTGTGATCTGGGCAGACGCATTCCCAGAGTATACCGGAAAGAAGGGAAAATTACCGAGACCAGAGACTGTTTCGGAGAATAGAATACTTTTGGAATAAACTGTATACACACGAAAAAATTGGGAAGAATAGGAAATGAAATCACAGCCGGATGTTTCGGCAGTGGAAATAACCTATAAAGTTTTGGAGTGTGAGAAAAGTGATTATTCATAGAGGAGATATTTATTATGCGGATCTGCGTCCGGTGGTAGGGTCTGAGCAGGGAGGAATCCGTCCGGTCCTGATTATCCAGAATGATGTGGGAAACCGGCACAGTCCCACGGTAATCTGTGCGGCAATTACCTCTAAGATGAACAAGGCAAAACTTCCCACCCATGTGGAGCTGGAAGCAGGAAAATATGATCTGATGAAAGATTCCGTGGTGCTGTTAGAACAGCTCCGCACAATTGACAAACAGCGTCTGAAGGACAGAGTCTGCCGGCTGGACAGCGATATTTTGAAAAAAGTAGACAGAGCACTTGAAATCAGTTTGGAATTGTATACATAAATCTTGACTAATATACCTTAAAATGGTATATTTCAAGTGTTTGAGAATACAAATGCAAAAGGAGTAGAAAGGAATGGACGATGGCGGGAGTCCGGTCATAGGACTGATAGTATTTTTTTTGTTGGTGGCAGTAAACGGAGGTCTGTACGGATTTCTGACGGCTCTGGAGGAAATTTCGGAGAGCCGGGTGGCAAAACGGGCGGAGGAAGGCAGTAAACAGGCTGTCTGGCTGCTGAAGGTAATGGATTCGCCGTATAAGACCAGACATACCATACAGATCATGGTAACTTTTGTCAGCGGTGTGTTTGGAATTTATCAGATTCGCCTTCTGGGAAATATTCTGATTCACAGCTTTCTGAAACAGGGAACAGAGCCGGTGCTCAGGGTTCTGTGTTTTGGACTGGCGGCGGTGGCCGGAATTTTCCTTTTTGCGGTGATGGGAATTATCGCTCCACAGAAAATTGCTGCCAGACGACCGGAACGATGGCTGTTTGCCCTGGCAGGCATCATTCATGGAATTACAGATATCCTGAAAGTATATATGTATCCGGCAGAAAAGCTGTCCAATCTGGTGGTAAGGCTTGCAGGCATGGACCCCAATGCCAGCTTTGATGATGTGACGGAGGAAGAAATTATTTCCATGGTAAAAGAAGGGCATGAGCAGGGGGTACTGCAGGCCAGCGAAGCAGAGATGATTCACAATATTTTTGCTTTTGACGATAAGGAAGCCAGGGATATTATGACCCATCGGAAGCATGTGGCCGCCATTGAGGGAAGAATGCAGCTTAAGGATGTGCTGGAATTTATTCTGGAGGGAAGCAATTCCAGATTTCCGGTATATCGGGAGGATATTGATAATATTATCGGTATCATACATATGAAGGATGTTATGATAGAGAGCCGGAAGGGAGAACGTCTGGACTGGGCGGTGGAAGATATTCCAGGCCTGGTGCGGGAAGCGGTTTTCATTCCGGAGACGAGAAATATCAACGATTTGTTTAAGGGGATGCAGTCCAGAAAAAATCACATGGTAATCGTGGTGGATGAATACGGACAGACAGCCGGAATTGTGGCTATGGAGGATATTCTGGAAGAAATTGTGGGAAATATTTTTGACGAATATGACGAAGAGGAAACCATGATTGTCAGCCAGCCAGACGGCAGCTTTCTGATGAATGGTATGGCCCCCTTTGACGAGGTATGTGCAATTCTGGAGATAACGCTGGAAGGAGCGGAATATGAGACGCTGAACGGATTTCTGATTTCACTGATTGGAAAAATACCGGGAGAAAATGAACAGTTTGAACTGGACAGCCAGGGATGGCGTTTTCAGGTATTTTCCGTAAGGGACAAGATTATTCACACGGTGAAAGTCACAAAATGTCCGGAGGCGGAAGAAAAGCAGTCAGCAGAATCTTGCCAGAACGGCGGGAACGTGGTAAAATAGCAAAATATAAAGTGAACGTGTGTATTTTGCTGAAACAGACAGGATTTTCAGCAGGTATGCGGATGTCAGGCAGTTATGCCCCAGAGTGACGTTGCTGTACCCGGAGCGGGCAGTGATACACTGACAGCAGGAAACAGCAGAAAAAGAAACAGAAAAGAGGAAACCATATGTCAGGACATTCTAAATTTGCCAATATCAAGCACAAAAAAGAGAAAAATGATGCGGCAAAAGGAAAGATTTTTACAATTATCGGAAGGGAACTTGCAGTTGCGGTAAAAGAAGGCGGACCTGATCCGGCCAATAACAGCAGACTCCGGGATGTGATTGCGAAAGCCAAGGCAAATAACATGCCCAATGATACCATTGACCGAGGTATTAAAAAGGCGGCCGGGGATGCCGGGTCTGTCAATTATGAATTTGTATCTTACGAAGGGTACGGACCCAACGGAACGGCTATTATCGTAGATGCTCTGACTGATAATAAAAACCGTACTGCTGCCAATGTAAGAAGCGCATTTACCAAAGGATACGGAAACGTGGGAACGCCGGGATGCGTATCTTACATGTTTGACAAAAAGGGACAGATTATCATAGATAAGGAAGAGTGTGACATGGACGCCGATGATCTGATGATGACAGCCCTGGATGCGGGAGCAGAAGATTTTTCCGAAGAGGAAGACAGTTTTGAAGTTATCACTGATCCGGATGTTTTCAGTGAGGTACGTCAGAAACTGGAAGAGGCGGGAATTGCCATGGCCTCCGCAGAAGTTACCATGATACCCCAGACCTGGGTGGAGCTGACAGACGAGACAGCCATTAAGAATCTTCAGAAAACCCTGGACCTTCTGGAAGAAGACGATGATGTACAGGCAGTATATCATAACTGGGACGAGTAAAAAATCACCGCTCGCGAGTGATTTTTTACGAGGACCTGCTTACAGAAGCGATAGCTTCTGTAAGGGGGACGCCGCCTGGGAGTGATTTTTTACGAGGACCTGCTTACAGAAGCGACAGCTTCTGTAAGGGGGACGTTGCCTGGGAATGATACTTTACGAGGACCTGCTTACAGAAGCGACAGCTTCTGTAAGGGGGACGCCGGTTTCTGTAAAAAGGATATGATATGCTGGTATTTTTTTACAGGGACCTGTTTCCGGAAGCAATTTTAAGAATTTTGGTAGACAGATTACAATTAATCTATTATAATTTAATACATGAAATAAAATAACAAAACTATAGAATCATGAACAGCCCATCTGCCATGCGGTGCAGAGGCAGCAGATGGTTGTTATGATGAAGTATAGGGGGATAAAGATGCGAAATTTAAAGATCGGCACAAAACTTTTAGTAACATTTATGATCATTATCGTTATGTTCTGTACGACAGTGGCCACAGCCATCTCAGGTCTGCGGGAAAATGAGGAAAAGTATTCTGAATTTTATAAAGTAGGGTATCAGATTACCCATAAAGTTATGAGTATGCGCCGCGGACTGCAGATTATTGTTAAAGACCTTTCTTTTGTTACCATTGCGGATGATGAAGAGAAAATTGAGTCTTATCTGGCAGACATGGATAAGGAAATGGCTCTGCTGCAGGAGAACGGGGACTGGCTTTTCAGCCATTTTACCGGTGATGCGGAACTGCTGAATACCTTTGCTGATCAGATTACAGAAGCGGTGGAGTTGCAGGAATCTGTAATCAGTACCAGCAAGGTGAATATGGATGCGGCCAGAACCATGCTGTTTGATGAATATCAGCCTCTGGTGGACGGTGCTGTGGATACGCTGATACAGATCAGTACGATTGCAGAAGAAAACGCGGAGAAAGACTATCAGGAGACCACAGAAATGCAGAAAACGCTGATTAACCTTCAGCTGGGGCTGGCAGCAGGAGCACTGGTCATTACTCTGATTCTTTCTTTCTATCTGACAAGAGCTATTACGAAACCCCTTCGTGAGGTGGAAAAGGCAGCGGAACAGATTGTGGAAGGTCATTTTGATATTGATGTTACATATAAGTCAAAAGATGAACTGGGCAGTCTCGTAAAAACGTTTAAAAATATGACTGATATTCTGGAGGATGTTATTTCAGATGCTTCCAGACTGTTAAGTGAAATGGCGAATGGTAACTTTGACGTGCGTACACATGCGGAAGAACGTTATGTGGGAGAATTCCAGGGGCTTCTGTTATCTATTCGTAAATTAAACCGTGATCTGAGTTCCACACTGGGACAGATCAACCGCAGTGCGGATCAGGTGGCATCCGGTTCTGACCAGGTATCCATCGGTGCTCAGGCTCTTTCTCAGGGTGCTACGGAGCAGGCGGCTGCAGTGGAAGAACTTGCAACTACCATTGCAGGTATTTCCCATCAGGTAAAAGATACTGCAGATAATGCTTTACTGGCCAGAGACCAGTCAAGTGCTGCCGGTGATGAAGTGGAAGTATGCAATAATCAGATGCAGGATATGATGAATGCCATGGAAGAAATTACCCGTACTTCCAATGAAATCGGTAAGATTATCAAAACCATTGAAGATATTGCTTTTCAGACCAATATACTGGCACTTAATGCTGCTGTGGAGGCGTCCCGTGCCGGAATTGCAGGAAAAGGCTTTGCAGTTGTGGCAGATGAGGTTCGTAATCTGGCCAGCAAGAGTTCTGCGGCTTCCAAGGATACAGCAGAGCTGATTGAAAGTTCTATCAAGGCTGTGGCCCGCGGTACGGAAATTGCAGATTCTACCGCTCAGTCTCTGGTGAAGGTAGTGGAAGAAGTCCGCACAGCTTCCACCAAGGTAGATCAGATTGCAGATGCAGCCGAAGACCAGGCAAGCGCTATCGAACAGGTAACACTGGGTGTAGACCAGATTTCCAGCGTGGTACAGACAAACTCTGCAACTGCAGAAGAGAGTGCGGCAGCCAGCCAGGAGCTTTCCAATCAGGCAGAGATGCTCAAGGAACTGGTGGCAAAATTCATTTTGCGTGCAGAATATGCCATGGGATCTTCCAATACAGACGGATATGGGAATGCTCCATCATCTGTCAGTCATATAGATTTGGATTAAAAGCAGAAAAGGGGCTGTTACACCTGATGGTGTGGCAGTCTTTTTTAATTCTATAGGAAATTCCTCTGGATTTCCTATAGAATTGAAAACAATGATGTGCAGCTCGCGGGGGCGATGTTTATTGCTGCGTAATCCATTCCGCACCCTTCATTGTAATCAACTGTTCCGGCGATCAAGTTTTCCTCTAATACAGAAACATCTTCTTTGGCAAATCCGTAAATCCAGTTGTCATCATAATCATTTACACGATATTTGCGTCCGTGTAATACCAGCGTTTAGTTCCTGTAACGCCATCAACAGATTCTACGGCATTAACAAAATCAGTATTTAGCAAATTCTTTTGCTGTAATCCTACAAGGAAATTTACAGGAAAAGGGAAGAAAGTATGGCATATATTTGACAAATGTGCTAAAATTGTATAAAAGAAATTTCTGGCAGCCATCTGCAATTGGAAAAGATGGCTGTACATATGCAGGAGGAAGCGGCACATGAGTAATTACCAGACAGAGACAAAATGCATTCAGTCCGGCTGGCATCCGAAACGGGGGGAACCCAGGGTGCTTCCCATTTATCAGAGTACCACCTTTAAGTATGATACCAGCGATCAGATGGGCAGACTGTTTGATTTGGAGGACAGCGGATATTTTTATACCAGATTGCAGAATCCTACCAACGATGCGGTTGCAGAGAAAATCTGTGAACTGGAAGGGGGTGTGGCAGCTATGCTTACATCTTCCGGACAGGCTGCAAATTATTATGCAGTATTTAATATCTGCGAATCAGGAGACCATATGGTGTGTTCTTCCACAGTTTATGGGGGAACCTTTAACCTGTTTGGAGCAACTCTGAAGAAGCAGGGGATAGAATGTACTTTTATAGATCCGGATGCAGGAGAGGAAGAGCTTGCACAGGCGTTCCGGCCCAATACAAAGCTGCTGTTTGCAGAGACCATTGCGAATCCTGCACTGGTGGTTCTGGATATTGAGAAATTTGCAAAGGCGGCTCACGAACACGGGGTTCCCCTGATTGTGGATAATACCTTTGCGACTCCCATCAATTGCCGGCCTTTTGAATGGGGTGCGGATATTGTTACGCATTCCACCACCAAATATATGGACGGCCATGCCATGTGTGTGGGCGGATGTATTGTGGACAGCGGGAATTTTGACTGGAATCAGTACAAAGATAAATTTCCGGGGCTGACTCAGCCGGACCCCACTTATCACGGAATTGTTTATACGGAGAAATTTGGGAAAGGGGCCTATATTACCAAGGCGACTGCCCAGATTATGAGAGATCTGGGCTCCATCCAGTCTCCTCAGAATGCATTTTTGCTGAACGTGGGTCTGGAGACCCTGCATCTTAGGATGCCCAGACACTGTGAGAATGCCGCAAAAGTGGCGGAATTTTTAAACAGCCATGAGAAAGTGGCATGGGTAAACTTTGCAGGGCTGAAAGACAACAAATATTATGAACTGGCTCAGAAATATATGCCGAATGGTACCTGCGGTGTGATTTCCTTTGGATTAAAAGGCGGCAGGGACGTATCGGTGGAATTTATGGATAAGCTGAATATGATTGCTATTGTCACCCATGTGGCGGATGCCAGAACCTGCGTGCTCCATCCGGCCAGCCATACCCACAGGCAGATGACAGATGAGCAGCTTGTGGAAGCTGGTGTGGCGCCGGATCTGATTCGTCTGTCTGTCGGAATTGAGAGTGCAAAAGATATCATTGAAGATCTGGCACAGGCACTGGAGACAATATCCTGCTGAGCAGGAAATGTTTGAAAGATACAGAAAATAACCGATTTTGGAGGAGTAGCTATGAGAAAAATTCTGTTTGCAGCATCAGAGTGCGTACCTTTTATCAAAACAGGAGGACTGGCCGACGTTTGCGGTGCACTTCCGAAAGAATTTGACAAAAATGACTGGGATATCAGAGTGGTAATCCCGAATTATACCTGTATACCGGAAAAATGGCGGAATCAGTTCGAGTATGTGACTCATTTCTATATGAGCTGCGGAAGTTATATTCAGAATAAATATGTGGGGGTCCTGCGGTATAAACTGGATGGAATCACCTATTATTTCATTGACAACCAGGAATATTTTGACTGCTTCCTGCCTTATGGTGATATCCGGTTTGATGTGGAAAAATTTGTATTTTTCGATAAAGCGGTACTTTCCATGCTTCCGCTGATTAATTTTCAGCCGCAGATTATCCACTGTCATGACTGGGAGACCGGTTTCATTCCGGTTTACCTGAGAACAGAATTTCAGGGAGACATGTTCTTCTGGGGCATGAAGTCCATTATGACCATTCACAATCTGAAATTCCAGGGAATCTGGGATACCAAAACCATGAAGGGTCTGACCGGGTTCCCCACGGATTTGTTTGTGCCGGATAAGCTGGAGTTCAAAAAAGATGCCAATATGTTAAAAGGCGGACTGGTATACGCAGATTATATTACCACAGTAAGCGATACCTATGCACAGGAAATACAGACCAATTACTATGGAGAAGGGCTGAACGGCCTGCTTTCCGCAAGACATATGGATATGCAGGGCATTGTCAATGGAATTGACTATGATGTTTATAATCCGGCAACGGACGGAAAACTTTATGTAAATTATGATGCTGAGAGCCACAGGAAGAAGAAAGCACTGAATAAAGAGCGGCTGCAGCAGGAGCTGGGACTTGCAGTGGATAAGAAACGTTACATGATCGGACTGATTTCCCGGCTTACGGACCAGAAGGGCCTGGATTTGATTAATTATGTGATTGAGCGTATTATTGACGATTATACTCAGCTTGTTGTGATTGGAACAGGAGACGCACAGTATGAAAATATGTTCCGTCATTTTGCCTGGAAGTATCCGGATAAGATTTCAGCTAATATCTGTTATTCCGATGATCTGGCCCACAAGCTGTACGGCGCGGCAGATGCTTTCCTGATGCCCTCCAGATTTGAACCCTGCGGACTGACCCAGATGATTTCTTTCCGTTATGGAACTATCCCCATTGTACGTGAGACCGGCGGACTTAAAGATACGGTTCAGCCTTATAATGAATATGATAATGTGGGAGACGGATTCTCCTTTACCAACTATAACGGCGAGGAGATGCTGAACATCATCAACTATTCCAAACATATTTTCTTTGATAAGAAACGTCAGTGGAATCAGATGATAGACCGTGCCATGGCAAATGATTATTCCTGGAATGCTTCCAAGTTCCGCTATGAGGGACTGTACAAATATCTGATGGGCGAGTGTTAGGAATTTCATAAAAAAATCATTGCCTCTGAAAGGCATACAGTTTCCTGTATAAATTTCCATGCAAATTCCCATACTAATGCAGAATAAGAAAATTATGCCATCTGCATACAGGAAAGGGAATTTGTATGGAAGAGAATTTAAAAAAACAGGAAAAAGAAAAAAATGAAAATGAAGAAATCAAAGATATGGGGCAGCTTACCCTGGAACAGGGAGAATCCAGACACAGGATTCATCTGCTTTCCATAATAGGAGAGATTGAGGGTCATGAGACTCTTTCACCCAATGCCAAAACTACCAAATACGAACATGTGCTGCCGAAGCTGGCATCCATCGAGGATGACAGCAGTGTGGACGGAGTGCTGGTGATTATCAATACCGTAGGCGGAGATGTGGAATCGGGCCTTGCCATTGCAGAGATGATTGCTTCTCTGAGCAAGCCTTCCGTTTCCCTGGTACTGGGCGGCAGTCATTCTATCGGAGTTCCTCTGGCAGTTTCCACCGATTATTCCTATATTGTTCCCACAGGAACTATGGTGATACATCCGGTACGTCTGAACGGTCTGGTAATTGGAGCGCCTCAGACTTATGATTATTTTCAGCAGATGCAGGACAGAATTACAGGTTTTGTGGCCAGTCATTGTTTTGCCACTCAGGAACAGCTGGAAAAAATGATGATGAATACCAGTATGCTCACCAAAGATCTGGGAACCATACTGGTGGGCAGCCAGGCAGTGGCAGAGGGCATAATCAACGAGGTGGGCGGTATTGACGAAGCCATGCGAAAACTGCATCAGATGATTGATGAAAAGAAAGAGAACAGTGAACCTGCGTGATAAAACGCAGAAGAGAGTAAAGGACAGGTGACGCATATGAAGAAGTATAAAAGAGCTTCTCTGGAAATTGAAGCCGTGGAGTATGAGCTGGGGAAAGGGATGGAGGATGGCTTTATGCCATGGACTTCTGTGGTAACCATCGGTTGGATTTCAACAGAAAAATTAATCAAAATTACCCGTGAAGACGGTGTGGTGGTGTGTCCCTTTGTTCAGAACCGGAGAGGCCTTATTTTCCTGAGAGAGGGAGACTATATTATACAGGAAAAGGATATGGAGCGTCATGTGTGCGGAAAGGATAAGTTTTTTAAACGGTTCCTCCCGATAGAAGAAGCATAGTTTCATATATTACTCCGGCGGTTCATGAGAAGATCTGACCGCCGGAGTAAATATATCTGTTTTGTAACATTCCGGGCAAATGGAGCAGTTTCGTCAGATTCGGCTGTTTGTCCGGATTTTGTTGTATAATATTTGAGGAAAACGATGTATCGCCCGATGGTTATGGTATAATAAATGATGTTGGGCAAAGAGCGTAAAAACAGAATGGGAGAGTTAGTATGGAACAGCTGTTTATAACAAATCTGACAATCAGGAATGTCAGGCATTTAAAAGATGTTTCTATTCCATTATCATCAGAGCAGAGAAAGCATCTGATTATGACAGGCAAAAATGGAAGTGGGAAAACAAGCGTAGTGGAAGCGCTGGCAGAACATTTGAATCATGTCTTTACAGATCAGAACTTTGGACTGAGAGAAGCAGGGCTACGTGCAGCAGAGGAGTTAAGAAGTAAGGCTGTTCAGAACGGGGAAGACAGGGATAAACTTTTACAACTGGAGAGAAGTGTCAAACAGCAGACAAAATTTTTGGAGGACAGCAGAAAGGGACTGGAAGTACAATTTAATCATAAATCAGAAAGTATTATTGCGCTCTCAGAAAAATATCATTATATTTTAGCATATTATCCGGCAGACAGAATATTTCAGGCAGAACAGCCGAAGCATGTTGAAAAGGTACAGTTTAAAGATTACTATGAGTTGCAGGAATTTCCCCGTAATGAATTTGTGAAATATTTATTAGACTTAAAAATGACAGAGGCACTGGCGCGAAGTAATAAAAAGGCGGAAAAAGCAGATGAGATTGGGGTGTGGTTTGAAAAGTTAGAACAGCTTTTGAAACAGATATTTGATGATGAGACAGTACGAATAATATTTGATGAAGATACTTTTGAATTTCACATTTTACAGCAGGGAAAAGAGCCTTTTGATTTTAACACCTTATCCAGTGGATATCAGGCAGTATTGGATATTGTGCTGGATATCATAATGCGAATGCAACATCAGACGAAACGTTCTTTTGATTTTAATCTTCCTGGAATTGTACTGATTGATGAAATTGAAACACATCTGCATCTGGAATTGCAGAGAAATATTGTTCCGTTACTGACAACCGTTTTTCCAAACATTCAGTTTATTATGACGACTCATTCACCTTTTATATTAAACAGTCTGGAAAAGGTTGTGATTTATGATTTGGAGAATCATTTTCTGGTTGAAAACGGACTGGATGATGTACCATATGATGGTATTGTGGAAGGATATTTTGGCGCCGAAAAAATGTCCGGTATTTTAAAAGAAAAATTTGAGCGGTATAAAACTCTTACAGGAAAAAAGAATCTGACGGACGATGAATTGTGTGAAATTGCAGAAGCAGAGGTATATCTGGATGAAATTCCTGATTATCTTGCCATTGGGATTGCAACAGAATACAGGAGACGGAAGCTGGAATTTAACAGTCGGGAGGAAACAGATGGTTAAAGTGAGGCGTTCTTTTCCTGCACCGGAATCTCTGGCAGAAGAAGCCAGGAAAAAAACAGGAAGATATGATAAGCCGGATGTGATAGAACGTCTGAAAAAGGATTTTCATAATAAATGTTACATTTGTGAGATGAAAGAATTACAGGATCCAAATGTAGAACACCTGCTTCCCCATAAAAACGGGAAATATCCGGAGCGGAAATTTGACTGGGAAAATCTTTTCTGGTCATGTGCACATTGCAACAGTGTGAAAAATAACGAAAAATATGATACAGGAATTATAGATTGCTGTAAACAGGATCCGGAGAAGTGTCTGAATTTTCGGATTGAAAGTGAAGATGTGGAAATTAGTGTGAAAAATTTTGAGGATGAGCTGCAAAGAAGAACAGCTTCATTAACAGAGGAGGTTTTTTCACTGAAAAATACCGGGATGAGGACGTACACCAGTGATATGAGACTGAAACTGCTCCAAAAGGAAATGAATGTTTTATACAGACAGCTGGAAAAAATACATAATAATCCTGAATCCAAAATAGCAGGAAGAACCATACGCAGTTTGCTGAGACGAGAATCTGCGTTTGCAGCATTTAAAAGATGTTATGTACGGGAACATGCTGCAGAATATCCGGAGTTGCAGCAATATGTAGAAATAGAAAGTTAGAATATAAATTTCTGTTTTCTCCTGAATCAGGAGTATCAGATTACAAAGTCAACCCATTACAAAGGAGAATACCTATGTCCCTGCAGTTGATTTTCGGAGGCTCCGGCAGCGGAAAATCCGATTATGTATATGAAAAAATTTTAGAGCAGTCCGGGCGGGAACAGGACCGAACCTTTTTTGTTCTGGTGCCGGAGCAGTTTACCATGCAGACCCAGAGGGAGTTGGTAAGGCGCCAGGAAAACCACAGCATTATGAATGTGGACGTGGTAAGTTTTCCAAGGCTGGCCTGGCGGATTTTTGACGAGCTGGGAATGGATCATGTAAATATTCTGGAAGAGACCGGGAAAAACCTGCTGCTGCGCCGGGTGGCGGAGGAACAGCAGGAAAATCTGCAGCTGATCAAAGCCAGCATGAAGAAAACGGGATATATCAGCGAGGTGAAATCAGTGATTTCTGAGCTGACCCAGTACCGAATCCTGCCGGAGCAGCTTGACATTTTTGTGCAGGATGAGGAACAGTCTCCACTGTTCCGCTATAAAATTCAGGATATCCAGACCATGTATCAGGGATTTGTGGATTATCTGGAAGGACGGTTCATCACAGCAGAGGAACTTCTGGAAGTGCTGGCGCGGGAAGCAGGAAAATCCTGGATTCTGAAGGATTCCGTACTGGTTCTGGACGGTTTCACCGGATTTACGCCGGTACAGTATCACTTACTGGAAACGCTGCTGAGACTTACAAAGGAAATTCAGGTGACCATAACACTGGATGAGCGGGAAGACCCTTTCCGCTGCGAAGGCATTCAGGAATTATTTTACATGAGCAAAAAAACAGTCGGAACGCTTCTGAAAATTGCAGAGGACAACCGGATTGAAGTGAAGGAACCCTGCTGGATACGCCATACACAAAGGAGCCGTTTTTCCGGCTCTCCGGCGCTTTTGTGGTTAGAGCAGAACCTGTTCCGGCCTAAGCCAGGCGCCTGCTGCCGGGATGTGAGTCAGGAAATAAAACTGTATTCTCTGGCAAATCCCAGACAGGAGCTGCAGTTTATTGCCAGGGAAATCCATCGGCTGGTGCGGGAACATGAATATCGTTACAAAGATATTGCCATCGTGTGCGGAGACGTGGAAATGTACGGGAATTATGCCGGAGAAATTTTTGATATATACGAAATTCCCCTGTTTCTGGATGCCAGAAAAAATATAGTATTTCATCCCATGACAGAATTTTTAAAACAGTCTCTGAGTCTCATAGAGCAGGATTTTTCCTATGAGGCGGTATTGGGCTATCTGCGGTGCGGCCTTTGCGGCTGGGATGTGGAGGACGTGGATTTACTGGAAAATTATCTGCTGGCAGAGAATATCCGCGGATTGAAAAAATGGCAGAAATCCTGGGTGCGGCGGGGGCCGGTGCAGTGTCAGGAAGAACTGGAACGTATCAATGGACTGCGGGCCAGACTGGTGGAAGAATTTGAACCTTTATGGGAGGTTTTTCATAAAAAAGAGGGGAAATATCACACCGTTCTGGAATCATCCAGAGCCCTGTATCTGCTGCTGTGCCAACTGGAGGTGGAGGAGCAGTTAAAAGAGTATGAGGAGCGTTTTCAGGCAGAAGGAGAAACCGCCCTGGCAAAAGAATATGCTCAGATTTATAAGATTGTCATGGATTTGCTGGATAAAATGGTGGAACTTCTGGGAGACGAGCGAATGAGTGTCCGGGAGTACCGGGAGATACTGGAGGCAGGACTGGAGGCTGCCGCGGTAGGCATTATTCCGCCGGGATATGACAGAGTGGTGTTCGGTGACATTGAGCGGACCAGGCTTTCAAATATTAAAGTGCTGTTTTTTGCAGGCGTCAATGACGGGCTGATTCCAAAAGCAGCGGAGCATGGGGGGATTATTTCCCAGGCGGACCGGGAATGGTTTGCAGCCCACGGCATGGAACTGGCTCCCACAGACCGGGAACGGAGCTTTATTCAGAAATTTTATTTATATCTGAATCTCACCAAGCCTTCGGAAAAACTCTATATCACCTGGTTTCGGGTCAGCCAGGACGGTAAAGAAACCAGAAAATCCTATCTGGTCAGCGCAATTCTGAAAATGTTTCCGGAGCAGAATCCTGTGCGGGTGGAGGAAACCTTTGGCCTGCAGCAGATTGTCACGCCGGGAAGCAGCCTGAAATTCTTTGTGGAAGGGCTGAAACTGGCCAGAAAGGGAAAGATTTATCCGGAATGGAAAGGGCTGTATCAGTGGTATATGAGGCAGGAGGCCTGGAGGGAAAAGCTGCTTCCCTTTCTGGATGCGGTGTTTTATCAGTATCAGTCCAGGCCCATGGCTCCGGAAATTACAAGGGCCCTGTATGGTACGGTGCTGGAAAACAGCGTAACACGTCTGGAACAGTTCAGTGCCTGTGCTTTCCGGCATTTTCTCCAGTACGGACTGAAGCTGGAGGAGCGCAGGCTGGGAGAATTTGCCCCTGTGGATATGGGAACCATGTTTCATGAAGCGCTGGAGCGGTATTCTCATCACATGGAGCAGGCCGGTTACCACTGGTTTGACGTGCCGGAGGAAGTGGAAGAAGAACTGATGAATCAGTCCATCGAAGAAACACTGGGAGCAGGATTTGACAGTATGCTGTTCCAGGAAGCCAGGACTGCGTATCTGGTGGAGCGGATGAAAAGGATTCTGAAGCGTACCGTCCAGGCCATTGCAGAACAGATAAAAACCAGCCATTTTTCACCGGAAGGCTATGAGATATCCTTTTCCTTTGCCCAACATCTGGATGCGGTGAATTTTGTCCTGAGCGAGGAAGAAAAAATGCGTCTGCGGGGACGGATTGACCGGATTGACACGAAAAAGACAGAACAGCAGGTGTATGTGAAGGTGGTAGACTACAAATCCGGAAACCGGGAATTTCAGTTATTGTCTCTGTATCACGGACTGCAGTTACAGCTTGTGGTATATATGAATTCGGCAGTGGAGCTGATGAAACGAAAATATCCCGGGAAAGAAGTGGTTCCGGCCGGAATGTATTACTACCATCTGGACGATCCCATGATAGACGGAACAGGAACCATGACGGACGGGGAAATCCGGGAAAAAATACTGGAAGAACTGAAACTGAAAGGAGTTGCCGGGGAAGAAGAGGATGGAAGCGTCAGCAGAAAAGTAAAAAAAGCCGGAAAAGAGGAATTTCAGATATTATCCCGGTATGTGAACCATAAAATCCAGGATATCGGAAGGAAGATTTTTGATGGGGAAATCGGAGCGCAACCCTACCAGCTTGGTGACCAGACCGGCTGCGATTACTGTCCTTATCACGGAATCTGCGGATTTGACAGCGCATCTTTCGGCTGTGATTACCGGAAACTGGAAAATATCCGGGAGGAAGAAGAAATTCTGGAGAAAATGCGCCGCAGTCTGGAAGAAGGATAGCTGCCGGCACATGGAAAAAGGAAAGGAGAGACAGAAATGAAGCCAGACTGGAGTCCGCAGCAGCGGCAGGTCATTGATTTGAGAAACCGGAATCTGCTGGTATCGGCGGCGGCTGGAAGCGGCAAGACAGCTGTGCTGGTGGAACGGATTATACAGAAAATTACAGACAGGGACCATCCCACCGATATTGACCGTCTTCTGATTGTAACCTTCACCAATGCGGCAGCGGCGGAAATGCGGGAGCGGATTGGAGCAGCCATTGAACAGGCGTTGGAAAAACAGCCGGAAAATACCCATCTGCAGCGGCAGCAGACCCTGCTGCACAATGCACAGATTACCACCATACACAGCTTCTGTCTGTATGTAATCCGCAATTTTTTTCACCGGATTGAGCTGGACCCGGAATTTCGGGTGGCGGAAGAAGGAGAACTGAAACTGCTGAAAAGCGATGTACTGGACCGTGTGCTGGAGCAGTATTATCAGGAGGCAAAACCGGAATTTCTGGCATTGTCGGAAACCATCGCCACAGGCAAAACCGATGAGCCTCTGAAAGAGACCATTTTAAAACTGTTTGATTTTGCCATGAGCTATCCCTGGGCAGAAGAATGGCTGGAGGGCTGCATAAAGACCTTTCACGTCAGGACGATGGAAGAATTTGAACAGCTTCCTCTGGCGGAGGAATTGCTGTCTTATCTTGGAAGCATCACCGGCCAGTGGGCTCTGCAGATGAGAATCTGCCGGGAACTCAGCCTGGAAGAGGACGGGCCTCAGATGTACGCAGAACTGCTGTCAGAAGAAGCGGAAGCCATGGAACGGACAGAAAGCAGTGAAACCTTTCAGCAGTATTATGAGAGAATCCGCGGATTTTCCTTCGGACGGCTGCCGGCTGCCAGAAAATACAGCGGTGATGTCCATAAGAAAGAACAGGTGCAGAAACTGCGGAATGAAGTAAAAAGTTCCGTGAAAAAAGTAACCGAACAGTTTTTTTTCCAGAGCCCGGAAGAGATGATTGCAGATCTTGAAAAAAACCGGCCGGTGGCTGATATGCTTGTTGAAGTTACCATTGGATTTCTCCGTGGATTTGCAGAGAAAAAACGGGAGAAAAGTATCCTTGATTTTAATGATCTTGAGCATTTTGCACTGAAAATACTGGTGGATGAAACCACCCGCGAGCCTTCCCGTACCGCGGCGGAACTGCGGAAAAATTATGAGGAAATCATGATTGATGAATATCAGGATTCCAATTATGTGCAGGAAACTATTTTGAAAGCAGTATCAAAGGAAGCAGAACATATCAACAATATTTTTATGGTGGGAGATGTGAAACAGAGCATTTACCGCTTCCGTATGGCAAGGCCGGAGCTTTTTATGGAAAAGTACAATTCCTATACCCAGGAAGACAGTCAGAAACAACGGATTGATTTGTATATGAATTTCCGCAGCAGGACTCAGGTGCTTCAGACCGTAAATGATATTTTTTACCGGATTATGAAAGAAGATATCGGAGATATCACATATAACAAACAGGCGGCCCTTTATCCCGGCGCCTCTTTCCCGGAAGGGAAGGAGGGAATGTTTGATTCCAGGCTGCTGATTGTAGAGCCGGAGGAGGACAATAAAGAGAAAAGCGTACAGGAACTGGAGGCCAGAGCTGTGGGCCTGGAGATACAGAGACTGATGAAAGAGCAGCAGGTGACAGAACAGATGAAAAGTCCGGAACAGCCTGGAAGGTTTCGTCCCGTCCGGTATTCTGATATGGTTATTCTGCTTCGCTCCATGGCCGGATGGGCAGATACTTTTGGAAAAGTGCTGGGTGAAATGGGAATTCCCGTGCGGGCAGCTTCCGGAACGGGATATTTTTCAGCAGTGGAGGTGCAGACTGCTTTGAACCTGCTGCGGATTCTGGACAATCCCAGACAGGATATTCCCATGGCTTCGGTGCTGGCCTCTCCCATTGTAGGGCTGACCGGAGAAGATCTGGCGCTGATTCGAACCAGTTGTCCCGGAAAGAAATTTTATCAGGCAGTCTTGGATTTTTTCGGAAAAGATCAGGAAGAAGCAGAATCCCCACTGCCGGCAGACAGGGAAAGCCTGCCGGAAACGGAAAACCAGGAAGCAAAGGAAGGCAAATTATCCCGGACACAGCAGAAAAAGCTGAAAACTTTTTTGAAATTACTGGATAAATTCCGGAGGAAAGTCAGTTACACCCCCATTCATGAACTGCTGTATCAGGTACTGGAAGAAACGGGGTATCAGGCCTATGTGTACGCCCTTCCCGGCGGCCAGGTAAAACAGGCCAATCTGGAAATGCTGGTGGAAAAAGCTATCGCCTATGAAACCACCAGTTACCGGGGACTTTTTCATTTTATCCGCTATATGGAGCAGCTTCAGAAATACGAGATGGACTTTCCTCTGGCGGAAGGAGAAGAAGCCGAGGATGTGGTGCGGATAATGAGCATTCATAAAAGCAAAGGACTGGAATTCCCGGTGGTTTTTGTATCAGGGCTTGGAAAAATGTTTAACAGCCAGGATGTGCGGGAGCGGGTAATACTCCATCCCCGCCTTGGCCTTGGCATGGACCTGGTGGACAGCAGACGACGTCTGCGGACGCCGGGCCTTACCAGACAGTTCCTTGCCAGAAAAATCACCATGGAAAATGTGGGAGAGGAACTGCGTGTTCTGTATGTGGCCCTGACCAGAGCCAGAGAAAAGCTGATTCTGACAGGAGTTCTGAAAAAGGCAGAAGAAAAAATTGCTGCTGTGAATCCCATCACTTCTGAAGATGGATTTCTCACTTTTCTGAGCCGGTTAAACAGCAATACGTTCCTGCAGTTTTTATTGCTGGCAGGGGCCTGCAGTCCGGAATCCTGCCCTGTTTCCATTATAAAACAGGCAGAACTGGAAGAAAAAGAAGTGCAGCAGGCGGCGGAGGAAGGCCTGACAGGCATTCAGCTTCTGGCCAGCCTGCAGGAGGCGGAAACTGAATGGGAGGAAAAGGTGGCGCAGCGTCTGACCTTTTGCTATCCTTTTGAGGAAGAGGTCACCATGAAGACCAAAGTGTCTGTATCGGAACTGAAGCACCGGATTCTGGACCGAATTCTGGCAGAGGAAGAGGGGGAACCGGAAATTCCCGCGGCCATAAGCAAACAGTCAGCCGAACCGCCTGAAAAGGAGACAGCGCCGGGGGAAGGGGCAGTACAGGAGAAAGAGCGCTGTGTACCGGCCTTTATGGAAGGGGTACAGGAAGAGAACACAGGAGCCAGGCGGGGAACCGCCATGCACCGGGTGCTGGAATGTTATGATTTTACCAGAAATCCGCAAGAACTGGAAAAACAGCTGCAGGAACTGGAAGAAGAACAGAAAATCCACCGGGAACTGCGGGATCTGATTTCCATTCCCTCTCTGAAGAAATTTCTTCGTTCCAGTCTGGGCGCCCGGATGAAACGGGCGGCTGAACAAAAGAAACTGTACCGGGAAAAACCCTTTGTGATGGGAAAGAAAGCCTGTGAAGTGCTGAAAGAAAGCAACAGTGAGGAGATGCTGCTGATACAGGGGATCATTGACGTATTTTTTGAGGAAGCGGACGGAATCGTTCTGCTGGATTATAAGACAGACCATGTGAAAAACGGGCGGCAGCTGGCAGACCGTTACCGTCTTCAGCTGGAACTGTACCAGGAGGCCATTGAGCGGGCAGTGGGAAAGAAAGTAAAAGAGAAACTGCTGTATTCCTTCTGTCTGGGAGAAACGGTTCCGGTATAGGTTAAATGCAATGAGCTGATTTTACAGGAATTTGGGTTTTTTAAATATGGGAGGAACAGATTATGATTTTTGAACCGCAGAAAATGGAAATAAACCATGAAATCGTAACTTTCCGCAGTGCACGTCCGGAAGATGCAGAACATTTGATTACCTGTCTGAAATCTGTATCTGCAGAGACGCCCTTTCTTATCCGTGAGCCGGAAGAAGTTACCATTACCCCTGAGCGGGAAAGACAGTTTATCCGGGAAAAACAGCAGTCGGAACGGGAATTAATGCTTCTGGCTTTTGTACAGGGAGAACATACAGGCAACTGCTCCGTATCGGCCATGGGTCCTTATTCCCGCTATGCCCATCGGTGTAGCATGGCCATTGCACTGTATCAGAAGTATACAGGCAGAGGGATTGGAACAGCCATGATGGAAACAGCCCTTCTGGCAGCAAAACAGATGGGGTATGAACAGGCGGAACTGGAGGTGGCGGTATCTAATAAAAGAGCCATTCATATGTATGAAAAACTGGGCTTTCATACGTTTGGAACCTTTCCCGACAATATGAAATATAAAGACGGAACATACGAAGACTGTTGCTGGATGATGAAAAAGATAGTATAATTTGCTTTGAGGATGAGACCGGAAGGCCTTTGCCCTTAGAGTTTTTGAAGGAGGAAAAAAATGAACGTACAGATTGAAAAAATTGTGCCGGACGGATTCGTGTTCGAAAAAGAACAGAATGTGGCACACGGAACAAGGAATGGTATGGAATTGCTGATTCTGCCCATGCCGGCGGAAGAACAGTTCCGGGTACAGCTTTATGCAGATGTGAACAGCAGCAGTGAAAAGGAAAAATTACTGGGATACCTGTCTGAATTACAGCAGAACTATCCTTATGTGCAGTTTGCAGGTTTTAACGGTGTGGATATGATTTCTGTCCATGTATCATCAGAGGAACAGGCAGATAAGGAGAATCTGACCCTTGTAGTTTCCGGCCTTGGGTCAAAATGTGAAGAATGCGGCATACATAACTGCTGTTCTTACTGCAGAAGAACCCTTCCGGTACACGGGGCAGTGGTAGACGGCGTTCCGTCTGTTATCTGCGGAGAATGTGAGCAGCAGTTATCCGGTCACACAGAGGGGAAAAAGGAAAATCTGCTGCTGGGCGTAATCGGTGCAGTGATTGGGACTCTGCTGGGCTCTGTTCTCTGGGTGGTACTGGGACAGGTGGGATTTATTGCCGGAATTGCGGGGTATGTGATTGTGTTCTGCGGAATAAAAGGCTATGAATTTCTCGGAAAAAAACTGTCAAAAACAGGAATTGTACTCTGTATCATTCTTTCGATTCTGATGATTGTAGGAGCGGAAATGACGTCTTTAGCCATTACCATTTATAAGGAATGGGGCAGCATGTTTGCACCTACCATCTGGGCGGCATTCAGCTGGATTCCGGAACTGATGCAGGAGTCAGAACTGGCTCTGGCAGTGGCAAAGGATCTGGGCGTGGGATATCTTCTTGCAGTCTGGGCAAGCTATTCCTCAGTAAAGAATATCTGGAATCAGGTAGCGGAAAAACAGAAAGTACATACGGTTGAAAGGTTCTGATGCATTATGAAATACAGACTGATTCTGGCTTCCGCTTCGCCCCGGCGGAAAAAGCTGTTGGAGCAGACAGGGGCAGAATTTGAAGTGATTCCGGCCAGGGGTGAAGAAGTTTTTACCGGCACCAGCCCGGAGCAGGCAGTGCTGGAGCTGTCCGGCCAGAAGGCGGAAGAAGTGGCAGGAAGGCTGTTTGGCTGCCCATCTTATGGAGGGGAGCCGGAGGCTGTGAAAGGAGGGACAGAAAACGGAGAGGCAGAATATGCGGCGATTCTTGGGGCGGATACGGTGGTGGCCTTTGAGGGACAGATACTGGGAAAACCCGAAAACGAGGCCGATGCTCTCCGTATGCTCCGTATGCTTTCCGGTAATACTCACAGTGTATTTACCGGAGTGACTGTGATTGCAGGAAACGGCCGGGAGAAAAGAATCATTTCATTTGCAGAGGAAACAAAAGTTACCATGTATCCCATGACCGAAGAACAGATTCAGGCTTATGTGGAAACAAAAGAACCCATGGACAAGGCAGGGGCCTATGGAATTCAGGGAAAATGCGCCATTTATATCGAAAAAATTGAAGGAGACTACAACAATGTGGTAGGACTTCCTGTAGCGGCCCTTTATCAGAAATTAACAAAATCAGGCATTGAAATTTTATAAAAATCATACTATCATAGAATCAGCAGAAGGAGGAATTAATATGAGTGAGTATGATGAAATCTGTCTGGAATATTTTTTAAAACATCAGCTTCAGCTGTTTGATGAAAAAGTAGCAGAGAACCCGGAGGAAGCAGAAGAATTTTTAGAAGACTGCATGGCGGTAGTATGCGGAAACATCCGGGAAGTAAGGGAATATTTTGAAGAGGAAGGTGCGGATATCGGTCAGATGAGCGATGAGGATCTGGAAGAAGCATCGGAAGTGTTTGTACTGCCGGACGGAAGATACCTGGTGGTGGAAGCGTAAGACAGGAGAATGGAATGAAAAACTATGATGTAATTATTGTGGGAGCCGGGCCTTCCGGTATTTTCTGTGCATATGAACTGATTCACCAAAAGCCCGATATCCGGGTGCTGATGCTGGAAAAGGGAAGAAGGATTGAAGAACGCCAGTGTCCCAAACGCCAGACAAAAGTCTGTGTGGGATGTAAGCCCTGTGCCATTACCACAGGATTTGCAGGAGCAGGGGCTTTTTCCGACGGGAAACTGTCTCTTTCTCCGGATGTGGGCGGGAATCTGCCGGAAATTCTGGGATATGACAGAGCGGTGGAACTGATACGGGAATCCGACGAGATTTATCTGAAATTCGGTGCGGATACCAGTGTTTACGGTGTGGGAAAAGAAAAAGAAATCCGGGAAATACGCCGTAAAGCCATCAATGCCAATCTGAAACTGGTAGAATGTCCCATCCGCCATCTGGGCACAGAAGAGGGGTATAAGATTTACATGCGCCTGCAGGAACATCTGCTGGAGCAGGGAATTGAAATGAAATTCCGTACCATGGTAGAACATATTCTTGTGGAAAACGGCAGAGCCACAGGCGTGGTTACCGACACGGGGGAAACATTTTACGGGACAGAGATTGTCTGCGCCATCGGAAGAGAAGGAGCAGACTGGTTCAGCCATGTGTGCCGGGAACAGAATATCGAGACGAAAGTAGGTACGGTGGATATCGGAGTCCGGGTGGAAGTCCGGGATGAGGTGATGGAATTTCTGAATCAGAATCTCTATGAGGCCAAGCTGGTATACCATACGCCTACCTTTGATGATAAAGTGAGAACTTTCTGTACCAATCCTTCCGGAGAGGTAGCCACGGAATACTACGATAACGGTCTGGCAGTAGTAAACGGCCATGCCTATAAATCTCAGGATTTGAAAACCAGCAATACAAATTTTGCACTGCTGGTTTCCAAGAATTTTACAAAACCCTTTAAGACGCCTATTGAATATGGAAAGCAGATTGCTCAGCTGTCCAATATGCTCTGCGACGGAAGAATTCTGGTGCAGACTTTCGGTGATTTCCGCCGGGGGAGACGTACCACAGAAGAACGACTCTGCAGAAATAATCTCATACCCACCCTGAAAGATGCGGTACCGGGGGACCTGTCACTGGTATTTCCCCATCGTATCATGGTGGATATTGAGGAAATGATTTTTGCACTGGACAAAGTGACCCCAGGGATTGCCAGCGACGAGACACTGCTTTATGGAGTAGAAGTGAAATTTTATTCCAATAAAGTGGTTGTAAACCGGGAGTTTGAAACAAACGTTCCTGGTCTGAGAGCTATCGGTGACGGAGCTTCTGTAACCAGAGGCCTGCAGCAGGCTTCTGCCAACGGGTTAAGCGTGGCCCGCAGTATTCTGGAGAAAATGTAAATTAGCAGGTGAAATTACCAATGAAAAGATATGTAGATACACAGAGGAATCAGTCTGTCACAGGACGGGCTGTATCGTGGACAGGAATGTTAAAGCACAGGTTTCTTACCTGTATCAGGAAATATGGAATGCTGGCAGGCTGTATGATACTTGTTTTAAATCTGTCAGGATGTAAACTGGGAAATACACAGGTAATGGTGGGCGGCGATTTCAGTGACAACGAAGTGTTTAAAATGAAAGATATCGTCTGCACTCTGCCGGAGGCCAGAGTTGTGCTGACCAATTATCAGAACATGTATGCCACCATGTATGGCATTGATTTGTGGAACCATGAATTTCCCGACAATGATCTGGAAAAATATGTGAAAGATCTGACCATTTCCAGGCTGGCTCAGATTATGGCCATGGATTTTCTGGCAGAAGAGAAAGGAATTAAGCTGTCAGAAGAAGAAGAAGGAAAAATCAAAGAGGCTGCAAAGGAATATTTTGACTCTCTGAATGATGCGGAACTGGAGTATATGCATGTGAAACAGGGCGATATAGAGGCTCTTTATACCCGCTATGGACTTGCCAACAAGCTCTATACCCATCTGACTCAGGGAGTGGACGATGAGGTCAGCGACGACGAGGCCAGAATTATGGAGGCCCAGCAGATATTTGTGACAGACGATGAGAAAGCAAAAACTGTGGAAAAACAGCTGAAGGAAGGTTCGGATTTTCTTTCTGTTGCCAATATTTACAATGAAGCTCCGGAAACAGAGGTTACTTTCGGAAGAACAGATGTACCGCCGGAAGTGGAGGAAGTGGCCTTTTCTCTGGAAAATGACCAGGTCAGCGACAGGATAACAACAGAAAAAGGAAGCTATTTCCTGAAATGTATCAATCATTATAATCAGGAAAAGACGGACGACCACAAATCTGTGATTCTGGAGAAACGGAGAAAAGAGGCCTTTGACGACGTATACAGTGAATTTCTTACCACTCTTTCTTCGGAATTTAACGAAAAAGTCTGGAAAGAAGTGAAAGTGGAAATAAAGAAAGAAGTAAAGACAGATCAGTTTTTTGATGTGTATGAAAAACACTGTAACTGGTGAAATGTCAGATATCAATATATTGTGCGAATTTGCAAAGCGTATCAGAACAGGCAGTCCCCTCAGAAACGGAGAGGACTGCCTGTTTTTAATTCTACAGGAAATTCCTCTGGATTTCCTGTAGAATTAAAAACAATGATGCGCAGCTCGCGGGGGCGATGTTTATTGCTACGCAATCCGCTCGCGCGCAGAGAATGCGCTATGCGCATTCTTTTTTCTCTTACAGGAAATACCTTTAATGTGAAACCGTCACAAACTGCTCTGTAAACTGCTGATAAGGGCAGGGTTTTCCAAAGTAAAAACCCTGGATATAGTCAGGAGAAAGATGCTGAATCCGGTTCCGTTCATCCTCGGTTTCGATTCCTTCCACGCAGACATTCAGGTTCAGCGTATGTACCATACCGCTGATTAAATCCAGCAGATTGTATTCATAGTCGTTGGCCAGGGCTTTGGCTGTGAAAGAACGGTCAATTTTGATAATATCCGGCCGCAGGTCGTGAAGGTAGTGGAAGTTGGAATATCCGGTTCCAAAATCGTCCAGAGCAAGGCGGATGCCTTTTTCTTTTAATTTTGCCAGAAGCCTGGTAAAATGAGGATTGGATTCCAGCAGGCCGCTTTCAGTCAGCTCCACAATTACATTGGAGGGAGAAACCTCCTGTCTTGCAGCAGCAGCCACGATATCGTTGATAATGTCGCTTTTAATCACCTGCACATAAGATACATTGATACTGATACGGAAATCGGGAATCCGGGACGCAATCTTTTTGCAGGCGGCAAGGGCCTGTTCTAACATCCAGCGGCCTACCGGAATAATCAGCCCTGTTTCCTCCAGAATCGGAATAAATTCTCCCGGAGAAATCATATTGCCATCGGGAGAGTGAAAGCGCATCAGGGCTTCTGCTCCGTATAAAGTATTGGAGTCGGCATGGAACAGAGGCTGGAAATAAGCCTCAAAGCCCTTACAGTCGTCGTAAACTGCCTGACGGAGAAACTGGGTCAGTTTTTTGCGTTTCAGAAACTGTTCATAATCTTCTTCCTGGAAACGATAGCAGCGGTTTTTGCCCTGACGTTTGGCCTCATTCAGAGAAAATTCCGAGAGCTTCATTACATTGGTGTAGGCAAAATCTTTGATATTGGAGATTTCCAGAATACCTCCGGATATGGTAAAGACTGCTTCGTAGTGATTTTCTTCCACAAAACGTACAATATTATGCTGAATCTGTCTGTACAATTTTCCCGCTTCCTGATAAGTTCCTCCCTGAAAATCCAGAACCAGAAATTCATCTGCCACCACACGGTAGAGCTTCTGGGAGGGAGTGATACATCTGGCAATGCATTCTGCAGTCTGACGCAGAACCATGTCCCCATATTCAATGCCCAGTTTTTCGTTGATTTCCTTAAAGTCGTCCATGCCAAGACGCAGTAAAAATCCTTCCGGAAAAGGAGCGGGAGTCTTGTGCAGATAAGCCTGGAGGCTGGAAGAACCCAACAGGCCGCTTACGTTGTCTGCTTTTTGTCTGGCGCCGATTTCATTGATACAGCCAATCATGTACAGAGCCTGTTCCTTATTCCGGACCACATAGCCCCTGCAGTTAATCCATACAGGTTGTCCATCCAGATCCAGCCAGCGGTATTCCAGGTTGTGAAAACTGCGTTCCCCGGCCAGGAGTTCGTTCAGATCCTCCTGCAATGGCTCCAGGTCCGGAGGATAAACAAACAGTCCATGGGTGCGGACCACGTCCCGAAAGGTGTTGTCCGGAATGGAAAAACGCTGTCTGGCATGAGGAGATATATAGTAAAAGTCATTGATAAAATCATAGACATACAGGTAATCGTCCATGCAGGGGTGCAGCAGATCAATTACTTTACAGAGCTGTTCAACGGTAATTTCCTGAAAATTTTGCTCCAATTCTCATTCCTCCTGTAAAAATTTTTTCTTTTCGTTCAATACAAAACAGTTATCTTTATTATATTTTATATTTTTGTGGAATGCAACAGCTATTTACGCACAAAACCGGGTTGTAAACAGCAGATTGTACAAAAAAATCTGCTGTCTGGGAAAGGAGTGGTTCCGGCATGTAAAAATCCCATCGCAAAGCGACGGGATTTTTACATGCAATACTGCATGGACGGTATACTATTATTTTGTCAGAAGCATCATAATCTGATTGCTTCTTAATATAAATTTGCTCATGGCTTCTGTGGACAGGGGGTGGTTGCTCAGTACAGCCAGGTCATAAAGCTGTTCGCAGAATACAGGTACATGTTCGGAATCTCTGTTGTTCAGAATATACTGAACCAGTGCATTTCCGGTATTTAATACCAGGGTCTGGTCTCCGCCGAACATGGAAGGATCCATGCCTGCCATACCATACATTTTCATCATATCCTGCATTCTCCGTCCTTCTTCTGAGAGGGTGAGGACAGAAGCAATATCTGCATTTTTCAGTTTTTCCACAGAAACGTTCAGCTTTTCATTTCCCAGAGCTTTGCGGAAGGTTTCCGTAAGGGTCTCTCTGGCTTCCTTCAGTTCTTCCTCGGAAACTTCTTCTTTCAGAGATTCTGTCAGGTCAGCGTCAATGCGGACAAATCTGACTTTTTCATTTCTGCGCTCTAACTGAGTGATGAAAGAGGTATCAATGTTATGATCCAGAATTACCGCGTCCATGCCCTGCTCTTTGAACATGTTAATGTACTGTCCCTGCTGCTGAACATCCGTTACATAGTAAACGGGTTTGCGGGTATCTTTTTCCGTATCTTCTTCATTTTCTGCCTGTTCAGATTCAGCAGAAGATTCCGTCTGTTCTGTTTCAGAAGAAGCGTCAGCTTCCGGTTCTTCCACCTTCAGACATTCCGGAAGGGTCAGATATTTGTCCTCCAGGTTCTTAAAGAGGATGTAATCATTCATTTTGTCGCAGAATTTCTCATCTTTCAGGCAGCCGAATTTGATAAAGGGGCTGATGTCGTCCCAGTATTTCTCATAGGATTCCTTGTCGGTTTTGCACATGCCACTTAATTTGTCTGCCACTTTTTTCGTGATATAATCTGAAATTTTCTGAACAAATCCGTCGTTCTGCAGTGCACTTCTGGATACATTCAGAGGCAGATCCGGGCAGTCGATAACGCCTTTTAACAGCATCAGAAATTCAGGAATCACTTCTTTGATATTGTCTGCAATAAATACCTGGTTGTTGTACAGCTTGATGGTTCCATCGATGGAATCATATTCCGTGTTGATTTTCGGGAAATACAGGATACCTTTTAAGTTAAAGGGATAGTCCATGTTAAGGTGAATCCAGAACAGGGGCTCTTTGTAATCCTGGAATACTTTCCGGTAGAAGGTTTTGTATTCCTCATCGGTACATTCGTTGGGATGTTTGCTCCAGAGGGGATGGGTATCGTTCAAAGCCACCGGACGTTTCACGATTTTGGCTTTTTCTGTTCGGGGAGATACTTCCACCTGTTCTTTGGTTCCGTCTTCATTTTCTTTTTCTTCAAATTTGGCTTCTTCCACAATAGTCTCGATGACAGTATCTTTTTCTGTTACTTCATCGGCAGGGATTGTCTCATATTCAGGCTCGGCGTTTTCTTTTTCCAGGAAAATCGGTGTAGGCATGAAAGAGCAGTATTTCTCAATCACTTCTCTTGCCCGGTATTCATTGGCGAACTCCAGACAGTCCTCATTCAGGAATAAAGTAATTTCTGTTCCAACGGTATCTTTAGAGCCGTCGGACATGTCGAATTCTGTGCCTCCGTCGCATTCCCAGTGAACGGGAACTGCGTCTTTCTGCCAGGAAAGGGTATCAATGTGCACGGCATCCGCCACCATAAAAGCGGAGTAGAAGCCCAGTCCGAAATGACCGATAATCTGTTCCTCGCTGGCTTTGTCCTTATATTTTTCCAGAAAATCCGTAGCGCCGGAGAAAGCAATCTGATTGATGTATTCTTCCACTTCGTCGGCAGTCATGCCAAGACCGTTATCAATGAATTTCAGCGTTTTTTCTTCCGGGTTTACCACGATCCGGATTTTCGGCTCAAAATCCTGCGGCAGGTCATATTCCCCCATCAGATCCAGTTTCTTTAATTTGGTAATGGCGTCGCATCCGTTGGAAATCAGTTCCCGGTAGAAAATGTCATGGTCGGAATACAGCCATTTTTTTATAATAGGAAAAATGTTGTCACTGTTGATGGAAAGGTTTCCATGTCTGTTGCTCATAATGATTACACTCCTTTATTATTTTCTATACAAAATTATAACCTGAAATAGATTGTAATCCCTGATTTTTAAAAAGTCAACAGAAAATTAGCACTCTTTTTAAATGAGTGCTAACAAAATGCGGAAAATCCAGAGAAATCAGGGGTTTGGGAAATTATTAAAAGTTTATAAACAAAATAAGTCTTTCCTGACAGTTCTGTTTTGTTTATACTGTAATCAGACAGAAGAAGATTTTCATGAATGCAAAGGAGAAAAGAAATGTGGATGTTGATTTTGGGAGCTCTGCTTCTGGGAACATTGCTGGGCATTGTGTATCTGGGAAATCGGTTTTCCGGATTTTATATGGCAGGAAGGCAGGAAAAAGGACGGAAATTTTTCCGGTTTCTGACGGGGCTTCTTCCTGTTCTGCTTATTTTTGCGGTTACAGGGGTGGTTTTTGGGCCCATCAACGGGGAAATCTGTATTTTACACATGGTGGTAATCTGGCTGTTATGTGACGGGGTCAGTTATCTTGTAGAAAAGAAGCGGGGAAAAACCTTTATGCGGTACTATGCCGGCATGTGCGCACTGGCCATTACGGCCCTTTATCTTTCCTGGGGCTGGTATCAGGCAAATCATGTCTGGCGGAAAGCGTATGGGATTGCAACAGAAAAGCAGGTGGGAAGACTGCGGGTGGTACAGTTTGCAGATTCCCATGTGGGCAATATCCTTTACGGAGAAAAATTCACAGAGCAGATAAAGGCCATACAGTCTGAAAAGCCGGATATTGTGGTGATAACGGGAGATTATATAGATGACGACACTTCAAAAGAGGATATGATTGCCGCATGTGAGGCCCTTGGTACCCTGAAAACCACTTATGGGGTGTATTATGTTTTCGGAAATCATGACAGAGGTTATTATGGTCCGGAGTACCGGGGTTACAGCGGAGAGGATCTGGTGGCCGAACTGGAAAAAAATAACGTAACGGTACTTGAGGATGAAGTGGTTGTGTTGGACAGCCGTTTTTACCTGATTGGAAGGCAGGACCGTTCCGGGGACAGTCAGGGAGGAGGAAGAGCTTCCATGGAAGAACTGACCGAAGGGCTGGATTCGGAGAAATACAGTATTGTTCTGGACCATCAGCCCCATGATTATGAAAATCAGGCGGCCGCGGGAGTGGATCTGGTGCTGTCAGGCCATACCCATGGGGGACAGCTGTTTCCATTTAACCATATGGGGGAGTGGACAGGGATTGATGATAAAACCTATGGTCTGGAAAGGCGTAAACAGACAGATTTTATTGTAACTTCCGGGATTTCTGACTGGGCTGTTAAGTTCAGAACCGGGTGCAGGGCAGAGTATGTGGTGATTGATATACAGGAAAACTGACAGGAGATTATTATGAATGCGCTGATAACAAATATTATAAACAATGTGTTTCACGGGATCTGGTTCTACTGTATTCTGCTGGAGCCGAAATACAGCAGAAGAAGGTCAGTGGCAACTTTGGCAGGTACAACGCTGTTTTTTCAGGCTGTAGTGCTGGCAATGCGGTATTTTCTGGCAGATATGCCTTATGGAGGCACCGGCATCATGCTGCGGTATCTGGCAGGATATTTTCTTGCAACTTTTATCTTTGGCGGCGTGTATATTTTTTGTCTTTCCGCCTCCCATCCGGTAAAATCCCTGTTTCTGGTTTCTGCTTATTTATGTTTCTGGACCCTGCTTTATATCACGATTTCCATTGTTACAAGAACCACTTCCGGTGCGGGAACTCTGGAAATCTGGCTGCTTCGCATCGGGCTGAATATATTTTTCATGGCACTGTATTACGGGATGTTCAGGAAGCGTCTCCTGCGTGTTTATCAGGGCGTAAGGAGCGGGTACGGGACGGTTGCGGCTATTTCCCTGATGGCGTTTGTTATTATGACACTTTTGATTATCTATAATGACAATATGAAAAACCGGGATAATCTTTATCTGGTAATTCTGATTTTACTGTGCGGCTTTATGGCGTCAGTATATATTCTGCTGTTTCTTTTCATTGCCCGGTCAGATCAGGCTTATCATTTAAAACAGATGCAGTTTCATGAAAAATTTCTGATGGCCCAGATTGATTCCTATGAAGAGATGAAACAGAGCATGAAAAGGACGAGACATGATTTCAGACATCATAATCTTGTGGTGGCGGAATATGCCAGAAACAGGGATTACCAGGGAATCCTGAATTATCTGCAGGAATATGATGACAGGGAAATGGAAACCTATGCCAATATTTTCTGTGAAAACCATGCAGTCAACAATGTGGTTTCCTCTTATGTGGACCGGGCAGAGCAGAATCATATTGAAGTGGACACGGATATCCGGCTAGGAGAGCTGAAAGAAATTTCTGATTATGATCTGGTATCCATTTTTGCAAATATCCTGGAAAATGCTCTGATAGCCTGTACAAAAACAGAACACGAGCGATGGATTCACATTTTTGCAGAGCAGAAGGGGAAAAAGCTGGTGCTGGCGTGCGAAAATACCTGTACCGGGGAGGTTATATTTGAAGACGGGCTGCCCAGGAACAGGGAGCGTGATGGAGTAGGCGTGGAAAGTATCCTGAACTCTGCCAGGCAGTATGGGGGGAATGTGGATTTTTCTGTTTCGGAAGGTGTTTTTACCTGCCGTGTGATCCTTAATAATTTCCGGTTAAAGGGTTGACCGGGAGAAAAAGGAAAGGTAAAATAGCAGTTAAAACATATGTTTTCTTTTTATCTTACAGGAAAGACCTTGTCATGCTGACGTGTGAAAGTATTTCCTGTAAGATAAAAAACAATGATGCGCAGCTCGTGCGAATAGAAGATGTCGCTAAAGCGACTGCACTCGGCGCAGCAAACCGTCCAGGTCCCTCATGAGTGAGGGGGTAGGGGAGCTGAAGTGGGCCTGCCCACTTTGTTCTTGAAATACATTGTCACGTTAAAGTGTGAAAAAGACAGGAGTGTACCGGTTATGTCAGAGCAGATAAAGGGCAGTATGGTAACGGGAAATCCCACCAGGGCCTTAATTGGGTTTACGCTGCCCATGGTGGCGGGAAACCTGTTCCAGCAGTTTTATAATATTATGGATTCCGTGATTGTGGGAAATGTGGTGGGCGAGGAGGCGCTGGCGGCAGTTGGGGCCTCCACTGCCATTACCATGATGTTTGTTATGGTGGCCATGGGAACGGGAATTGGTTGTTCCGTGGTGATTTCCCAGTTGTTCGGGGCAAAAAAGCTGGAAGAAATGAAAACAGCCATTTCCACTGCATTGCTGTCCATTCTGGGATTCAGTATTTTTCTGAGTATGCTGGGACTGGTGATTAACAGAGGCCTGATGGACCTGATGGGCACGCCGGAAAATATTTTTGAGGATGCGGCGGAGTATATGCAGATTTACTTTTTCGGTTTTGTATTTCTGTTTTTGTATAATGCATTTTCAGCCATTTTCAATGCCCTGGGGGATTCCGGAAAGCCTCTGATGTTTCTGATTTTTTCGTCCCTTTTAAATATCGGGCTGGATTTGTATTTTGTGGCAGAGCTGCATATGGGAGTGGCAGGAGTGGCCTGGGCCACCCTGATTGCCCAGGGGATTTCCGCTCTGCTGTCTTTTGGATTTCTCATGTGGAAGTTAAAGGGGATTGAGACGGAACGTTACCGCCGCTTCGATCCGGCTCTCTTAAAAAATATGGTGAAAGTGGCTGTTCCCACCATTGTGCAGCAATCCATTGTGTCGGTGGGCATGGTGCTGGTTCAGTCGGTGGTCAACCGGTTCGGCTCCACGTTTCTGGCAGGCTATACGGCCGCCACAAAAATAGACGGGATTGCCATTGTGCCCATGGTGGCTGTGGGAAATGCCACTTCCACCTATGTGGCTCAGAATATGGGTGCCCGGAAACCGGAACGGATCGGGCAGGGCTACCGGATCTGCCTGATGATGGCAGCAGGAATCGGCCTTACCATTGCGGTGATTCTGCATTTTGCCGGAAATGATTTTGTGGGGCTGTTTCTGGATTCTGATTCCAGCCGGGAAGCCATTGCCATCGGAGCCCGGTATCTGAGTATTGTTTCACTGTTTTATTTTATGATGGGGCTTATGAATGTCAGCAACGGTGTGCTGCGCGGTGCGGCAGATATGGGATGGTTTCTGACCTGCAGCCTGTGTAACCTTGGGGTCCGGGTGGGGCTGACTTATGCACTGGCTGACGCAACCCATGGAATGATTATCATGTGGGCCAATCCGGCAGGCTGGGCAGTGGGACTTGGACTGGCTGTGTTCCGGTATTTCCAGGGAGGATGGAAGACGAAACGGATAGTATGACAGGAATGGAGGTACCTGTATGAAACTGGATCGGATGATTGGGATTCTCTCCATTCTGCTGCAGCAGGAAAAAGTAACGGCGCCTTTCCTTGCAGAAACATTTGAGGTATCCCGGCGTACCATCAACCGGGATATTGAGGCCCTTTGCATGGCGGGAATCCCCCTGGTGACAGAGCCGGGGAAAAATGGCGGGGTGTCCATTATGGAGGGTTATAAAATAGACCGGACATTGCTCAGTACGTCGGATATGCAGGCGATTCTGGCGGGCCTGCGCAGTCTGGACAGTGTAAGCGGTACCAGCCGTTATGCCCGGCTGATGGAAAAACTGTCAGCGGGAGCTTCCAGCCTGCTGGCGGGAGATACCCATATTTTAATAGACCTTTCATCCTGGTACAAAGACACGCTGCCGCCTAAAATTGAACTTTTACATGATGCCATTCTTTCCGGAAGGAAAGTTTCTTTCTCCTATTTTGCGCCAAAGGGAGAATCATGCAGAACTGTGGAGCCATATGACCTGATTTTCCAGTGGGCTGGCTGGTATCTCTGGGGCTGGTGTGAGGCCAGAGAAGATTTCCGCCTTTTTAAACTGGGAAGAATGACAGAAGTGCAGATGGGAAGCCCTTTTGAAAAGCGCGAGGTTCCCCTTCCGGATTTATCTTCGGAGCGGGTATTTCCTTCTGCCTTTCAGGTCAGGGCGAAAATCAGTCCTTCTTATAAATGGAGGCTTGTGGAGGAATATGGGCATGAGAGCTTTGTGGAACAGCCCGATGGAACTCTTTTGTTTTCCGCTGGTTTTGCAGATAAAACCAGTGTCATCAGGTGGATATCTTCTTTTGGAGACGGTGCGGAACTTCTGGAACCGGAAGAATTGCGGCAGGAGGTGCTGGAGTTTGCTGAAGGGATCCGGAAAAAATATCTGTAAACATGACATACTGATGTCGTGTTTGTTCTGGTAAAATAAGAGTATTCAAAAGAAAGGATGGTCTTATTTTATGGAGTATGAAATCATAACACTGAAAGAAAAAATTGTTACAGGTATTTCTGCCAGGACTAACAATACTTCCCCTGACATGGGAGCTGTGATCGGGGGACTCTGGAACCGTTTTTACAATGAGGGGATATATGCCGGGATTCCCGGAAAGGTAACTCAGAAAGCTCTTGGGATTTATACAGATTATGATGGAGATGAAAAGGCAGATTATACAGCCATGGTTGCCTGTGAGACTGCAGAAGAACCGCAGGGAACTCAGTTTGAGATTCGCAGGATTCCGGCAGGGCGGTATGCCAGATTTGTGATTCACGGAGATATGGTACAGGCAGTGGCCGCAGCCTGGCAGGAAATCTGGAAGATGAATCTGCCCAGAACATTTCTGTATGATTTTGAGGAATATCAGGACGACCGTATGGAGGATGCGGAAATACATATTTATGTGGGAATGAAAGAGGACAAAAAGGAGAAGGCGGAATCTCGCTGCGGTCTTCTGTGCAGCCAATGCGCTTACCGGGAGCAGATGAACTGTGCAGGCTGCGTACATATGGAAAAACCTTTCTGGGGGGAAAGCTGTCCTGTGAAATCCTGCTGCCAGGAGCAGAAACAGGAACATTGCGGACAGTGTGAAAAATTCCCCTGTGAGGTACTGAATCAGTTTGCATATGATGAAAAACAGGGAGATGGCGGAAAGCGGATAGAACAGTGCCGTCTCTGGAAGGGATAAAAATGGCTTTTGATTATAAGAAAGAGTATAAAGAATTTTATCTGCCCAAAAACAGGCCGGAACTGGTAACGGTTCCTTCCATGAATTTCGTGGCAGTCCGGGGCGCAGGCGACCCGAATGAGGAAGGCGGCCCATATAAACAGGCCATCGGGCTGCTTTACGGAATTGCCTTTACCATTAAGATGAGTAAAAAGGGTCTCATCAGATGGAAGGATACTTTGATTATGTGGTGCCGCCTCTGGAAGGCCTCTGGTGGCAGGATGGAGTGAAGGGCGTTGATTATTCCCGCAAAGAGGATTTTCAGTGGATTTCCATGATTCGCCTGCCGGAATTTGTGACAGAAGAAGAGTTTGACTGGGCTGTGGCAGAGGCCTCGGCGAAGAAAAAAACAGATTTTTCCAAAGTGGAATTTTTGACGTATGAAGAAGGATTATGTGTACAGTGTATGCATATCGGCCCGTACGATGAGGAGCCCGCCACCGTTGAGAGAATGGATGTTTTTACAGAGGCACAGGGGTATCAGCCGGATTTTGGAGAGGGACGTTTTCATCATGAAATTTATCTCAGTGACGCAAGAAGGTGCAGGCCTCAGAACCAGAAGACGGTGATTCGCCATCCGGTAAAGAAATGAACAGGGGCAGGCATGGGAACAAATAGAGACAGGCGCGAAACAGAAACAGCAAATTGAGGTTACAAAGGAGGATACCATGCCGGATATCATACCCGACGCAGAACAAATGACAACGTTAATCGGAAAATCGTTATATGAAATCTGGAACGAACTATGCGCTTTAATTGATGAAAAATACGATATGGACCGTTTATGGAATAAAGGCGGCAAAGCATGGACATATGAATATAAATACCGCCGGGGCGGCAGAACTCTTTGTGCATTATATGCAAGAGAAAACTGTGTGGGTTTTCTGGTTATTTTAGGGAAAGAGGAACGTTTGAAGTTTGAAAAAGACAGAGAAAATTACTCAGAGGAAGTTCAGAGAATCTATGATAAAACTCAGACGTATCATGACGGGAAATGGATGATGTTTGAGCCGGCTGACACCACTTTGTTTGATGATTTTATCAGACTGCTGAGGATTAAAAGGAAACCGAACAGAAAATAGAACGAAAATGATGAGCTGTTTTCTGATGTGTCTCTGAATGACGAAACGGACACATTCTTTATTACGACTGTTGATGGGAAAAGGTTCATTGTCACTGTCAGCCCTATGACAGAGGATAAATCACTCACAGAGCTGTGGGAAAAGAAGAATTCCCAATTATGGAAATTAATAGGGTGGCATTCTGATTCTGAATGCTCTCTGTGCGGGCAGAAAACAATTTTCCATATTTACAGATATGATTCATGGTGCTGTACCGCATGTAATCTGTGGCTGGACGACACCTGTGACGATCCTGACTGCCCGTTTTGCAGTAGCAGACCTCCCACACCGCTGGAGGCATATAACATCATTGACACAGAAGCTGACAGCGCAATCCGTAAAAAAGACTGGAGACGAAAGAATTATCAGCATAAAATGGATGGCATGTGGAAACATAAAAAACAACGGGAAACCATTTTACGCTGTAAAAAAGCGGACAGGTCCGCTTCAACTTCCTGAATCTCTCATTCTTGAGTGACCTGGGCGCTTTGCCGCGCGCGAGCGGATTGCACAGCAATTGATTTCCGCTCCGCGAGCTGCGCATCCTGCCCGGAGGGATTTCTCTTATAGGAAATCTATATACTTTAGTATTTCACAGTAACACGGTATTTCCTATAAGAGAAAAACCGGAATCATACCTGATTCTCGCAGGCAGAACATTACCGTGTTCTGCCTGAATTCTGTAAAACAGGAGGAAACAGACATGTGCCAGAAAACCTGCGTATGCATTGATTTAAAATCTTTCTATGCGTCTGTGGAATGCGTGGAACGGGGGCTGGACCCACTGACCACCAATCTGGTGGTGGCAGACCCGGAACGTACAGAAAAAACCATCTGTCTTGCAGTTTCCCCTTCCATGAAAAAGGCAGGCGTACCTGGAAGGTGCCGGGTATTTGAAATCCTGCCAAATATAAAATATATTATGGCGCCTCCCAGAATGCAGCTTTATATTGATTATTCTGCAGAAATTTATGGTATTTACCTGAAATATATTGCAAAAGAAGACATCCATCCCTATTCTATTGATGAAGTTTTTATGGACATAACAAATTATCTGTCCATGTACCGTCTGACAGCTGAAGAGCTGTGCCGAAAAATGATACTGGATGTGCTGGAAACCACCGGTATAACCGCCGCTGCAGGAATCGGGACAAATCTGTATCTGGCAAAAATTGCCCTGGATATCACCGCCAAACACGTGGAACTGTCTTCTGGTTTCCGAAAGGGGACAGCCATCCCCATTGGTACGTTAGACGAGGAATCCTATCAGAAAACCCTGTGGGACCACAAACCACTGACAGACTTCTGGAGAATCGGACCCGGAACCGCCAGGCGGCTGGAACGGGTGGGCATCCATACCATGAAAGAAATTACAGAGGCCGACGAAACTATGCTGTACCATCTTTTCGGTGTTGACGCAGAACTCCTGACTGACCATGCATGGGGCAGGGAATCCACTACCATGGCGGACATTAAAAATTATAAGTCAAAAGATACTTCCATTTCCAGCGGACAGGTGCTGAGTTGTGATTACAGTTTTGAAGACGGGAAACTGATTGTAGAAGAAATGGCAGACCTTCTCTGCCTGGAACTGGTGGATAAAGGGCTGGTTACCAGCTCCATCACCCTGCATGTGGGATATTCCCCGCGTTCCGGCAGAAAATCCGCCCATGGAACAACTGCCATGACGCTGACAACCAGTTCTGCCAGAGCAATTATTTCCTGCGCTCTGAACCTGTATGAACAGATTGTTGACCAGTATACCCCTGTCCATCGGGTAAATCTGAGTTTTAACCATGTTATGGACGAGCTGTATCAGCAGTATGACCTGTTTACAGACCCGGCAGCTCTGGAACGGGAACACCAGCTCCAGAAAGTCATGCTTGACATTAAGGAAAAGTATGGGAAAAATGCTATTCTGAAAGGAATGAATCTGCAGAAAAATGCCACCACCATGGAACGGAACCAACAGATTGGAGGACATAAAAGTGGTACGAACTAAAATGAACTGGGAAGAACGTGCAAAACAGTTTATGCCCTTTGCCGCCTTAAAAGGCTATCCGGAGGCTCTGCGAAAGAAGGAAAAAATCGTCGTCCCAAAGGCAGAACTGTCAGAAGAATATCAGGAGGAACTGAACCGCAGCCTTCTTCAGGTGAGAATCAATGATATTATATCGGTCACATATTTTCATAAAAATGAGTACCTGAAAGTAACCGGCATGGTATCCAGGATTGACAAATCTGCCAGACTGCTCCAGGTTGTAAATACGAAAATAGCTTTTGATGATATTTATCATATCAGCGGAGAAAACATTAAACAATATGAATGACAGAAAACATATCAGATGCCAAAGGGACTGCTCTGAGATTTTAAGAATGACATTTGATGTCAGGTAAGTTTCGATATTTTGCAGTTTGTCTGATTTTATCGTATTTGGTGGAACACGACAAACGCATGAGTAAATAAATTGTGAACATGCCTCTTTTCTGGTAAAATAAAAGAAAAGGGGCGTTGTTTATGGAAGAATTATTAAATTGGATGGAATATATTGAAGATGTGCGTCAAAAAAAGAAAGTCCGGCATTTGCTAAAGGATATTCTTGTGATTGTTTTGTTTGCCACACTCGCAAATGCAGATGACTGGGCAGAGATTGCGCTGTTTGCTCAGGTGTATGAAGAGTATCTTAAAAAATATATCGAGTTAAAGAATGGCCCACCGTCTCATGATACGATACAGCGAGTAATGGGGATGATTTCGCCGGATATTCTCCAACAGCTTTATGGAAAATGGCAAGACCTGCTGAACAGGGAAGAAGGCGAAGCACTGAAAAAGATCATCTGTATAGATGGAAAAACAATGCGTTCTAACAAACAGGGAAAAGAGAAGCCGTCTCATATTGTAACCGCATGGAGACGTGAAGACGGTTTCAGCCTGGGACAGAAAGCAGTGAGTGAAAAGAGCAATGAGATTACAGCAATTCCGGAACTAACAGAAAGGTTACAGATAAAGGGACAGATCATTACGATAGATGCAATGGGAACGCAGACAGCGATCGTAGAAAAAATCCGGGGAAAAAGGGCAGATTATGTGTTGGCATTAAAAGGAAACCAGGGGAGCTTATATGAAGAAGTAAAAGAGTATTTTGCAGATGAAGAACTAACCAGAGAGATAGAAAAATCAGGAAATTATAAGAAAACGAAAGAAAAAGCCCACGGGCAGATAGAGACACGGGAATATTACCAGACAGAAGATATCCGATGGATGACACAGAAAAAGGATTGGAAAGGGCTGAAAAGCATAGCGATGGAAAGAAAAAGTATAGAAAAGAATGGGAGAAAGAAAACGGAATACCGCTATTTTATCAGCAGCCTAAAAGGAGACATAGAAACCATAAGCCGGGCAGTAAGAGGGCATTGGAGCATAGAGAGCATGCACTGGCATCTGGATGTAACATTTCGAGAAGACGCAAACGCAACACTGGATAAAATGTCAGCGCAGAATCTGAATATAATCAGGAAATGGAGCTTAAGCATATTAAAGCTGATGGAGCTTACAAAAAAGAAATTATCAATGAAGAAAAAAAGGTTTGTAATAAGTCTGTCACCAATCAAATATTTGGAGGAAGTACTGGACTTTTAAAAAATTACAGTTGGAAAAATTTGAATGGTAGAAACGTTCATGCGTTTGTCGTGATGACAGACAGATTGCTATTGCCGGATAAATATAATATAATACCCTCAGTGAATCCCCATAGAATGTAAAGGAGAAAATCGTATGGAAAAATTGATGTATATGATGATGATTGAGAAAAGCAAGACCTATAATAAAATGACAAAACAGGTAGTTATGGAACACGTTGAGAACATAAGAAAGCTGGACGATGAGGGAAAGCTGGAAATCTGCGGTGTCTTTAAAGGCTATCCGGGAATGGCAGGTATGTATATCCTAAAAACAGAGAGCCGTGAAGAAGCAGAAGAAATTTGCAAAGCAGAGCCGCTGGTTATGGGAGGATATGCAACCTACAAATTGGTTGGTTTGCAGATTGCAAACCGGGAAAATAATTACTTGCTGTAATTGCGAAAAGGAACAACACTGGGGCAAATTAAATCCGGCTTATTTGTAAACTGAATAACCGCCGCTACATGGAACGGCACACCAAGACAGGAAATCAAGAAAAGGTTTCCTGTTTTTTTGCGCCCATTTTTGGCATTTTGAAAAATCGCCAGTATTATGCCGTGCAAAGGGGATAGAAAGAAATTTCCTCTCCCATTTGGCAAATCCGCAAGCTGTCCGTGGAGGGCAGGCAAAGAGAAATTTCCGTAAATCTCCGCCTATTCCGGCTTGTGTGGTGTTGTAAGGAATAAGGGGAAATTTCCGCAAATCAACGTCCATTTTGCATTTTGCAGGTTTGTAGGTATCAGAGGGAGAAATGTTTCCGCAGCTTTGGCAAAATCCCCGTTTGCGGCACTAAAGGTATTGACGGAAGCCCACACAGAGGAAGCCGCCACTTTCTTAGAGCAAGATTCTACCACAGTACCAAATTTCGCCTACCGGCTCATTTTGTCCTATGGGAATCTTGTTGGGGTTGCCACCCCAAGCCCGCCTTTTTGCGGCTTGCGCCGCTTGAAAAAATCCACCCACGAAAGGAGGTTCACAGCCATGAAAAGATACAACACGCCCCACCGCCACCGGGTAATCAAAACACGCTTGACCGAGGAAGAATACGCCGAGTTTTCCGAGCGTGTTACCCTCTGCAAAATGAGCCAAGCCGAGTTTATCCGGCAAGCCCTCATTAAGTCAAGCATACGCCCGGTTATCACTGTTTCCCCGGTCAATGATGAACTGCTTTCTGCCGTTGGGAAACTCACAGCCGAATACGGGAAAATCGGCGGCAACTTGAACCAGATTGCCCGCTGTCTGAACGAGTACGCGCACCCTATAACGCCCTCTCCCAAGAGGTACGAGCCGCCACAGCGGAGCTTGCCGCCTTGAAGTTTGAAGTCTTGCAGAAAGTAGGTGAAGCCGTTGGCAACGTTCAAATATATCAGCTCTAAAAATGCCGACTATGGAGCTGCCGAGCAATACCTAACCTTTGAGCATGACGAGTTTACCATGAAGCCCACACTGGACGGAAACGGGCGGCTTATCCCCCGTGACGATTACCGCATTTCCTCTCTGAATTGCGGTGATGAAGATTTTGCAATCGCCTGTATGCGTTCCAATCTCCGATATGGCAAGAACCAAAAACGGGAGGACGTAAAGAGCACCATTACATTATCAGTTTTGACCCCCGTGACGCACCAGACAACGGCTTGACCGTAGACCGGGCGCAAGCGTTGGGCGAGCAGTTCTGTAAAGAGCATTTCCCCGGACATCAAGCGTTGGTATGCACCCACCCGGACGGGCATAACCACAGCGGCAACATTCATGTGCATATCGTAATCAATTCTTTGCGGATTGCGGAAGTGCCACTTTTGCCGTACATGGAAAGACCAGCGGACACAAGGGAGGGCTGCAAGCACCGCTGTACGGACGCAGCTATGGAATACTTCAAAGCGGAAGTCATGGAGATGTGCCACCGGGAAAACCTCTATCAGATTGACTTGCTGAACGGGAGCAAGAACCGCATTACCGAGCGTGAGTATTGGGCGAAGCGGAAAGGACAAGCCGCACTGGATAAGGAGAACGCTTCCCAAGCCGCCACGGGAGAGCCGCCCAAACAGACCAAGTTTGAAACCGACAAGGAGAAGCTACGGCGCACAATCCGAGCCGCCCTGTCCTCTGCCGTTTCCTTTGAGGATTTTTCCGGGAAACTGCTACAACAGGGCGTGACCGTCAAGGAGAGCCGGGGGAGATTGTCATATCTCACGCCGGACAGGACGAAGGCCATTACCGCCCGGAAACTGGGTGATGATTTTGACCGAGCCGCCGTACTGGAAGCACTCACCATAAACGCACAGAACGCCGCCAAAGCCGCCGAAACGCCCCTACCCCAACAGGAATATCCCCGCAGCATAAAAGACCGCTTACAGCGCAACAAAGCCGCCATAAACGCCCCGAAACAGGACAGCGTACAGCGCATGGTAGACATAGCCGCCAGGAAAGCCGAGGGCAAGGGGAAAGGCTATGAGAAATGGGCGACCTTGCACAACTTGAAGCAAATGGCGGCTACCGTGAGCGTTTATGAGGAATCCGGCTTTTCTTCCCCGGAAGAACTGGAAGCTGCCCTTGCCGCCGCCAATGCGGGCTTGCATGAAACCACCGGGAAACTGAAAGCCGTGGAAAGCACTTTACGGGAGAAAAAGGACTTGCAGAAACAGCTATTGGCGTATATCAAGACCAAGCCAGCCCGTGACGGGCTAAAAGCACAGAAAACAGAGAAAGCCCGTAAGAGCTACCGGGAGCAGCACGAAAGCGAGTTTATCATTTCCGAATCTGCCGCCCGGTATTTCAAGGCACAGGGAATCTCCAAGCTGCCAGCGTCCAAAGCCCTACAAACGGAGATTGAGCAGCTTACCAAAGAGAAAAACGCCCTTTATAACGAGTACCGGGAGAAGAAAGCAAGTGTCCGGGAATTGCAGACCGTGAAAAGCAATCTTGACAAGATATTACGCCGTGAGCCGGAACGGGGAAAGGGGCGGGAAAATGAACGGTAAACGCCCCTACATGGACTACCCACAGTACAGAGCCGCCCGCCGCCTTGTACATGAGTGCTGCAACTACGATAACGGCAACTGTATCTTGCTGGATAACGGCGAGCCTTGCGTATGCGTCCAGAGTATCAGCTATTCGCTTATATGCCGATGGTTCATTACCGCCGTTCTGCCGCTGGACGGGAAGCTGGAAGCCGCCCTTTTGCACCGGGCAGACAGGAAACGCTGTACCGAGTGCGGCGGGTATTTTCTCCCAAAGTCCAACCGTGGGAAATACTGCCCGGATTGCGCCGGACGCATGAAAAGAATCAAAGCCGCACAGCGCAAGCGGAAACAAAGGCTACTATGTCACGCTTTAGGATATTCCAAACACCCGTAAATCAAGGCTTTTCAGACCGCCCTCAACGGGTAGACGATATTTATATCCTTTACCCCCGAAAACGGCGTTCTAAAGCGTAACAGAAGCCCAAAACAGACCAAAGGAGGAACAAATGGCAGACAACCGCAAATATTACTACCTAAAGCTGAAAGAGAGCTATTTTGACGAGGACGCTATCGTGCTGCTGGAAAGTATGCAGGACGGTATGCTCTACTCAAACATTCTCTTGAAGATGTACCTAAAATCGCTGAAAAACGGGGGAAAGCTCCAGCTTGCCGAGAATATCCCCTACACCGCACAGATGATAGCCACCATCACCCGCCAGCAAGTCGGCACAGTGGAGAGGGCTTTGCAGATTTTTATGAAACTGGGGCTTGTAGAACCCTTGCAGAACGGGGCTTTGTACATGAGCAACATAGAACTCTAATCGGTCAGTCCTCTACCGAGGGGGAGAGGAAACGCCGTGCAAGGCTGGCTTTACAGGAACAGAAAGCCTTGCCGGAAGCCGTGGCGGACGTTTGTCCACCAGAGATAGAGAAAGAGATAGATATAGAGTTTGATATTGTCAACCAATATTGACAATATCATTTTATGGTGGAGCTGTCCCCGTCCTTTATGCGGCTTGCTTCCACAAAGGACACGGAACGCCTTTTCTCCATGCTGCCCTATAAGACCCTTGCTTTCTCACAAATCAAGAACAGCTACGGTACATACGCGCTGATCGGCAAGGACGAGAACCGGGACAGACAGATAAGGAAGCCCCGCCCCTCTGTCCGGGCGCAGCTTGCACAGGACAAAAAGAGAACCGCCCCGAAGAAAGCGGCGGCGAAAACAAAAAATCACGGATTGGAGGTATGAGCATGAACACATATAATAATTTTACGGTTAAGGAAACCAACCTTTTGAGTATCTACATGACAGGCAGCAAGGAGGGGCTTTTGGTAGCTATGAACGCCGCGCTGCCCTTTATGGAGGGGGAAATGCGGGACTTTGCCGCCCGTACCCTTGCCAAAGTAGGGCGCATGACCGAAGCGGAATTTACGGGGCTTGCTCTTTACCCCGCCGACGAGGTATGAACGGGATCAAGCGGCTCACGCCGCCCCAAAGCCGGAAAGTCAACGCCCTTGTGCGCCGGACGTGCTGTAACTGCGACAATGGAAACTGTATCTTGCTGGACGACGGGGACGAGTGCATATGCCCGCAGCTCATTTCTTATTCGCTGCTCTGTAAGTGGTTCCGTATCGCCGTACTGCCCGCAGATAAGGAGCTGTACGCCGAGCTTTACCATGCGGAGGATATGCGGCGGTGTAGCGTGTGCGGCTCACCTTTTGCGTCCAGCTCTAACCGGGCTATTTACTGCCCGGACTGCCGGAAGCGTATCACCCGCAGACAGACCGCCGAGCGCATGAGGAAGCTACGGGCGAATGTGACGCGATAGGGGCGAAATGAGCCTTGATGTATGCGGCTTTCCGGGCAGAAAAATAAGTCAGCAAGGGATTTATACCTTTACCCCCGGAAATGCCGTTCTATTGCGTAACAAATCAATCTCTGCACCCATAAGAAAACCGGGGCGCGGTGGCTACTGAAAAGCTGCCGCGTCCCGGCTCTTTTTTTGCGCTTTTATCCGCGCTCTGTCTGCCGTTACCGTTCCGGCTGCTTCTCTGTCTGTAAAATGCTGTCTATGTTCCGCTTGATAACGTCATACTCCTGTACCTGTTTTTTCAGCTTGCCATAATCGGCATAAAGGCTTTCTTTCTGCTCTTGGAGCTTTTCATACTCCGCTTGCAGGGCGGGGACGCTGGGGAGCTTGCCGCTGATCTGCGCCGCCTTTAGTGCCTTTGCCGCCGCTTCATGGAGGATAATACCGCGCTCATGCTCTGCCCGGTATTTCTCCTTGTTCCGGGCTTTTCGGTAGGCTTCATAGAGGGGCTTTGTCTTTTGGTAGGTAGTGACGTTCTTAATGAGCAACGCCATATCCGAAGGACGCTTTTCCACTTCCTTTAAGCTCTCCCCCGCCTTTTCGCTTGCCGTGGTGATTTCCTCTATCCGGGTGAGCAGATCGGCGTACTGTTCAATCTTGTTTTCGGTAAGGAAGTTCATAGTCTTTGCCGCCTGTTTCAGATTGTGGATTTTCGCCCACTGTTCATAGCCCCGGCTCTGCTGCGCCTTGATACTGTTCTCAATATCAATGAGAAGATTAACGCCCCTGCGCTCTGCTTTTGGAGCTTTGGCGGCACGGGTGCGCTTGCCCGCTATCCGTTCCCTTATGGCTTCCTCTGTATAATCTGCGCCGAGAGCTTTAAGGCGGGTAAAGCGTTCCTGCCCCGGTGCGCGGCATGAGATATATTTTCCCGGCTTTATCTCATAGCCCGCCGCCTGTAACCGCTGCAATAATTCCTCAAAACTGGAAACTTGGGGAATGAGCGCGTCCACAGCAATTTTTAACTTGCCTTTCCAGCTTGTCCCGGTTTTCTCCGCTTGGTACTCCGCATAGCTCTTTCCTTTGCTTCCCTTGCCGGGGACGACCACGGAAAGCCCGTTGTCCCGGCACAGCTTGTCGCTCATATTCCGTATGCCGTAATACGTCCGCTTGTTGGAAACATACTTGTGATGATCTACGAAGTTGACCGCGCAGAAAATAATGTGATTATGGATATGCCCCTTGTCAATGTGCGTCGTGAGTACATATTCATGCTGCCCCTTTGTTACCGCGTCGGCAAGCTGCCGCCCGATCTCATGGGCTTTCTCATAGTCCACTTCCCCCGGCGCAAAGGACTGTATCAAGTGAAAAGCTAAATTGTTTCCCTTATCCCGCGCTTGAGAGAGGGTATAGCCAAACTCAATATCTGCCGTTTCATAGCTGCACCCAAAAGAGGACACCAGCATTTTTTCGTCCGTCTTGTCCGGGTTTTCGATATAGTCAAGGGCTTTGCTCAAAGTGCTTTTAACAGGCTTAATCTTTGTAACCGCCATATCTCCGCAAGCACCCCCTTGATTTCGTCTATGTCCTCTTTATAGGCGTTCCCCGTCGCGTTTACGCGACGTGCAATCTGATTGACATTGACCCCGATTTTCTGTATCTCCGCTGTCATTGCCTTTATGTCCGTGTGGTCTACTTGGATAATGTACCCGTCAATGGCAATCTTGCGCAGATACGCCGCCATGTTGCTTGTGGGGACGAGCTTCATTTTTTCCTCAATCAGTTTCCTTTCTTCCTCTGTCACATAGAATTTGACCTGTACCGTCCTTTTGCGTCCGTTCATGGGTTTTCGCTCCTTTCCGTTCTCATAGAGGGTTTGGGACACTTCCCAACAAGCAATTTCTGACCGACCGGGCGGGCAGAAATACGGAAAAGGGTACTCTTTTCCTATGCTTGCTACGAATCTTTTTCCCTCGTCTATAAGGCGTTTCTTAGCAGCAAAAATGCCCGTATCAACGGGCAGCGCATAAAATAAAGACCGCTGATTTTCCAATCAAGCGGCCTTTATTCTTTCATACTGATTGCCCCGTCTAAAGTGGCTTCCACAATAGGCAGATACTTTTCCGGGCATAGGTGCAATTTGTGGTCTATGCGTCTGCGCTGTTCGCTGTCCCCTCGGATAAGGCCGGGATTAAAATAGCGTTCCACTGGCAGGCGGCATATCTTCACAAGTTGCAGTATCACGGGTATGCTGGGTATTGCTTCCCCTAACTCAATGCTGGCAAGATAACGGGGCGCAATATTCACTTCTTCCGCTAACGCCTTGCGGGTAATTCCCTGTGCTTCCCGTCCGGCCCTTACGTCTGCTCCAAAGGTTTCAAAGCCGGGGCAATCCTCGACTTTCGCCATACTACATCACCCATATACATGGTATAGTTCATAGTATGGCTTGGGAATGATTTGATATGCACACTACTTTCTTTTATAGTTCATCAATTCTTCCTTGATTTCCAGCAGCCAGCTTCTTATAATGAAATTACATTGAAAAAGTTGCCTGTTGTAACATTTCGCGGACATTTCCCTGTTATACTATCTTCAACACATAAAGGAGGACGAGCCATGAAACAAATATTGATTGTCGAGGACGACGCTCTTTTGAATAAAACGCTGACTTATAATCTGATTTCTGACGGCTACAATGTCACTTCGTCCTTAAACGCCAAAACTGCCGCTAATCTGCTGTTCGAAACGGAATATGATCTTGTACTGCTGGACATTAACCTGCCGGACGGCAACGGTTATGACCTATGCAAGCTCATAAAGCCGGAACACCCTGACACGATGGTAATTTTCCTGACCGCTAACGATCAGGAGAGCGACCAGATACGCGGTTATGAAGTGGGGGCAGTAGACTACATCACAAAGCCCTTTTCCATTGGGGCTTTACAACGAAAAATTAGCGCCATGTTTGCCATGCTGGAACATCAGGGGGTGTCAAAGGATATTTACGACGACGGCAGGCTGTTCCTTGACTTTTCGGAGCAGACGGCAAAGCTGAACGGCGTATCGCTGACACTCTCCACGATGGAGTACAAAATGTTGAACCTGTTGCGCAGGAATCCTAAACAGGTGCTTACCCGCAGACAGCTTTTAGAAAAGCTGTGGGATGCGGACGAAAACTTTGTTGACGAGCATACCCTGACGACGACTGTTAGCCGCATACGCTCCAAAATTGAAGCGGGCGGCGGCACATATATCAAGACCGTTTATGGTATGGGCTATCAATGGACAGGGGGCGAGAAGAAATGAAGTTAAATCGTCTTTCTGTGAAAATCCTGTGTCTGCTCATAGGGGCGGGGACGCTCTTTCTCATGCTCCTGCTTACTGGCCTGTTCTTTGCTCTGACAGGCAACAAAATGATATTGCTGTGCGGAGCTGGACTGACAGCCTGTGCGCTCATAGGGCTGGCTTTCCTTGTGCTGCTGTTCGGGAAAAGGCTATCCTTGTTTACAAATGACTTGTGCCGGATACTGGACGCATGATAAGCGGGAACGAAGAATTACAGGACAGCGAAACACTTTTTGCCCGTATCAATCACAGACTTTCCCAGCTATATAGTATCATGCAGGAGAACAGACAAAAAGTGGACGCGGAGCGTACCGAGCTTCAAATGCTGATTTCAGATATTTCACATCAGGTCAAAACTCCTGTGGCAAATCTGAAAATGGTAACGGATACGCTGCTTTCAAAGCCCGTAACTGAAGCGGAACGGTCAGACTTCTTGCAGGGTATCCGCAGCCAGACGGACAAGCCGGATTTCCTTTTTGGGGCCCTCGTCAAAACTTTCCGGTTAGAAACGGGAACAATTCGACTTGAAAAGAAAGACAGCTTATTATTTGATACGCTTGCGATGGATTGCAGCGAGATTGTCTATGACGCAGAAAAAAAGGATATTTCCGTATCGGTGGACTGCCCCGAAGATTTGCGCCTGAACCACGATAGCAAGTGGACAGCGGAAGCACTCTTTAACCTGTTGGACAACGCTGTGAAATACACTCCTGTTAGCAGCAAAATTGTTGTAACCGTTGAGCAATGGGAAATGTATGTAAAAGTGAATGTTGCAGATACAGGCAAAGGCATTTCTGAAAGCAATCAAGCCGCAATTTTCCGGCGTTTCTATCGGGAAAATGGGGTACACGATAAAACGGGTGTCGGTATCGGGCTATACCTTGCGCGGGAAATCATCACCATGCAAGGCGGCTAAATCAAGGTGTCATCAGAAGTTGGAAAAGGGTCTGTCTTTTCTGTTTTCCTGCCTATCCGATAATTTTTTGAAATGTCCGCGTTTTGTAACAATTCGCCCTGATTTTAAGAAATAACTTTCTCCGGCGCGGACATTTCTGTGACATTTGGAGTTTACAATAACCCTATCAACAGGCAGACAGCCTTGAAAGGAGCTTCTAAGCGTGAGTATTTTACAAACCATTGACCTAAAAAAGTATTACGGCACCGAGCCAAACATCACCCGCGCCCTGGATGGTGTCAACCTCTCTGTGGAGCAGGGGGAGTTTGTGGCGATAGTAGGAACGTCCGGCAGCGGGAAATCCACCTTGCTTAACATGATGGGCGGGCTGGACACCCCCACGTCTGGCAGCGTCATTGTTCGGGGGCAGGAATTGGCCAAAAAGAACGACGAGGAACTGACAATTTTTCGCCGCCGCAATATCGGCTTTATCTTCCAGAACTATAATCTTGTCCCCATTCTGAACGTCTATGAAAACATTGCCCTGCCTGTGGAACTGGACGGCGACACGGTAGATCAGCGATTCATGGACGAAATCGTGGGTACGCTGGCCTTAGAGGACAAGTTAAAAAATATGCCTAACAACCTCTCCGGGGGACAACAGCAGCGTGTGGCTATCGCCCGCGCCCTGATTACCAAACCCGCTATCGTTCTGGCAGACGAGCCTACGGGCAACCTGGATAGCAAGACAAGTGCCGATGTGCTGGGTCTGCTGAAACGTACCAGCATGGAGTTTCATCAAACTATCGTAATGATTACCCACAATAATGAAATCGCCCAGCTTGCCGACCGCATTGTGCGAATTGAGGACGGCAAGATTGTGGAATAAGGAGGTGGCAGACTATGACATGGCCTTTTGAAAATGATACCAGCGGCATAGTAAAGCGCATATCAAATCGCAGTATATCGGCAAATCGAAAAAGAAATATCTTTATTGTTTTGACGATTGCACTTGCCAGCGCATTATTATCTGCTATTGTCCTCTATGGTTTTGGGGTTATGCAGGAAACGCAGAACCACAACCAAAAAACAGCACAGATTATGTATCATGCGATTTCTGAACAGCAGGGACAGGAACTATACCCGCAGGAAGAAATTGCGTGGGTTGGGGAATTTTTTAACGCATTTTCTGAACAGATAAATCATTCAACCGTTAATTTTACTTATGCAAACGCGGATATGTTGAAATCGCAGGGTATGCCCTATTCGGGAGATTTGCCAGCTTCGGAAAATGAAATTGTAGTACAAGAATCCTTTTTAGATAGTTTGGGCTATTCAAATGAATTGGGGCAGACAATCCAAATCTCCTTTTCTGACGGCACTACCCATGACTTCAAATTGACCGGAATCTTAAATGTGAAAACTGGCGATATTGGACGCTATACAGCTATCATATCGAAAGAATTGGTAAGACAGCAGTATGGCGACGTAGACATGATTGATTATTATATTGGGCTGAAAGACGCTCAAAATATGAGCGAAGAAGAAGCCACCAGCTATGCAAACACTCTGGCACAGCAATTAAACATTCTCGATGATAATGTTATCGTCCGTTCCACATATTTTAACTTAAAGGACGAAAATCGCGGAAGCGATATGCTGTTCTATCTTTTGATTGGCTTTATCACTTTCATTGGTTCCGGCATTGTGATCTATTCCATTTTTTATATTTCAGTAGCAAGCAGTATTCGTAACTATGGACAGCTTCGTACAATCGGAACAACAAAGCGACAGATCAAAAAGATGGTTTACTGCGAGGGAAAATTGCTTGCTGCCATTGCTATTCCGATTGGTTTGATGGTTGGAAATGCGATTGGGTACTTTTTGGTTCCTGCCGGTTGGTACTGGCTGACTACTTTATATGTGACGGTTGGGGTTGGCCTTTTTGCTTTTATGATTGTGATGATTGCCATTCGCACTCCTGTAAAAAGAGCTGCGGCAGTATCTCCGCTGGAAGCATTGCGATATTCCGATTATCAAGGGAAGATGAAAGAAAGTTCCGTGCTGCACCGCAAGATAACGCCTGCTTCACTTGCTAAAATGAATCTGTCCAGACAAAAGGCAAAATCCACTTTGACAATACTTTCTCTTTCACTCGGCGGAGTATTGATTGTATTGATTTCGACAATGTTAGTTTCCTATGATGGCGTTGCAGAGGCGCGGGGCAGGGATTTCCCTGTCGGTGAATTTAATATTCAGCTCAATGCAAATCAATCGTGGGACACCGCCGATATTTCTTTGCCTGGATTACAGCAAAAGAATTTGCTAAGTGCAAATTTTGTAAATGCAGTAGAATCTATTGATGGCGTTACAGGAATCAAACGCTGGTATTACACGGACGCAGAATATCGTGTAAATGGCAATTCTGGAAAATGGATTCAAGGCTTTTGCCAAGATGAGCAGCAAAATTTGGAGAAAGAGCGAATTACGGGAACGATTGATTATGATGAACTGGTTGCAGGCAATGGAATTATTTTGCTTCAAGAGCGTGCCAATTTTTATGATATAGAGGCCGCGTTGGGCGATACCGTCGGAGTGAACTATGAAACCGAATCTGGACAAATTCGCACAAAGACCTATACAGTTATGGGCATTGTAAACGGCTATCCTTACTCCGGCTTCTCAAAATGCTTTGCGCTCCCGGAGCAGCTTATGAATGAAGCGGTCGGGATAGATTGCACAGGCACAATTTCCGTAATTACCGACATGGAAAAATTCGATTTGGTTGAGGCTGCATTATATCAACTGATAGACGGAAATAGCGATTTGGTTATGGAAACCATAAAAGAAAGTATTACTTATTATAGCGGGCTTCAACAGCTTTCTTTCGGGGTGTTGCTGATCGTGGCTGTTATTGTTGTGTGCTTTTCCTTAATTAACCTTGTCAATACGACAATCACGAACTTTCTGTCCCGGAGACAGGAAATCGGAATGTTACAGGCGATTGGTTTGAGTAAAAAACAGCTTATCAAAATGCTGAGTTATGAGGGGGTGATTTATTCAGTTTTTGCCACGCTTGTAACATTGACTTTGGGAACTGGACTTGGCTTCCTATCCGTACAGGTAGTTGTGAAAACGATGAATCCATACTTTTCTTATTCATTTCCGTGGCTGATCGTATTGATATATTTAGCGATCCTGCTGATTGTGCAGTTTATCTTGATTTCTTATACAACTGGAAACTTGAAAAAGCAATCTCTTGTTGAGCAAATCAGAGCAATGGAATAATTGTATGGAATCGGCGGGGTGGCGTGTGCTACCCCGCCTTTTTCACCATTTCTCAAAGGAATTTTTGAAATGTCCGCGCTTTGTAACAATTCAGCCTATTTTTCTGTCGAACCATGAAATACCTCGGACATTTTTGTGACATTTTGGATTTGCAGGAAACTTGAAACGGTCTCGGATTATCCTCCACCATGATCCGTTGATTTCCGATAAGGAGTTCCGCATGATAGATATATTCTTTCTGTTCTTCTGACAGTTCTCTATGAAAATCTTCCCATTTTGCATCGCTGTACCGAAGCAGGCAGTTGATTTCTGCTTCGAATGCTTTTTGGTAAAGATATATTGCTTCTTCACATTTCCCATCAGACCACAAATAAGTTTTCATAAAATTGAAATTCGGTGTAATAATTGCCATGCAAAAACCGCCCCTCATTCTGCAAAAACGGGGCGGTTTGTTCTGCTTTGTCCTATGATAAGATTTTTTGCCAATAGGATTCTAATATTTTATTATCGGAATTGAAGATTTCGTGTTTACTCCCTTTTACCCGGATAAGCTTTGCGTCTATATTTTTCCTCCTGCATAATTTCTTCGCAAATCGTTCCTGTTCCTTTTTGGAAACATATGTCTCGTATTCTGCCTGAAAAATCCGGGTAGGACAGGAAATCTGGCGCCACGCTTTCTTTTGGAGAGCATGGTTTAACCGATGCGTCTGCCAAAGCCATCCATAGGAGGCTGCGTTCATCTGAAATAAGGGCTCTTTGTTGCGTTTATCCTGATAATATAGGAATCGACATTCGGAAGCAGACGCACTGTCGGCATATTGTTCCATTCCGTCATAGGGATGGTTTCCCGGCAGATAGTGTTCTTCCCTGCCTGATATGCAGAAAGTCTTTGCAGCAAGATATGCCAGCGGCCAGGGAATGGGGGCGCTGTTTGGGCGTATCATGGGGGAAGAGAGGATCAGCCTCGAATAGATCCGGGGCTTTTGTGCCGCTGCACAGGCTGCAATCCCACCGCCCATAGAATGGCCATACAGGCATATGGGAAGCTCCGGGAATTCCTGTGCCGCAAGGCGGCTTACAAACAGCAGGTCATCTACATATCTTTGATAATCATCAATATGTACCAGAGAGAGATCCCCGGTATCCTTGCACAGCCTGTAGCTGCGGCCGTGTCCGCAGTGTTCCGGCAGGAAGACATGGTATCCCCCGCGAAGAAAATAATAGATATTTTCCAGATGCTTGTCGACCGTTTCCGTATAGCCGTGGGACAGGATGACAATGCCCTGAGGCTGGTCTGCAAGGCAGCGCAGATAGAAGATCTTTTTTCCTTTTTCCCGCTCACAGTATCTTTCAGTTTTCCTCTCTGCAAGATAAGGCAGAACGGATGACTCCATTATTTCTGCATATCCTTCTGCAGGTATGATCAGATTGTGAATTGTTCTTCTATCCATGTAAGGGTTCTCCTTTCATTTCCATGACGGGACATGGCGGCCCATAACAGGTTACAGCAGCCATGTCCATGTATGGCAAGTTCCTACTGTATATCCCGGATGATTTTGTGTTCGTCATAAAACAGGAAGATAATCCCGCCTAAAAAGCAGAAGCATGCCGCCGAAAACGCTGCAATGCGGTAACCCGTTCCCGAGGAATCCCCAACCGTGGAGACCGCTGTAAACAGGAGCATGGAGAGACTCTGGCCCAGCTTAAAGGCAAAAGTCCTTGCAGCATAGAACATCCCCTCCCGGTTGCTTCCGGTGTGCTTTGCATCGCTCTGGGCAATATCGGCAACCACTGCCTGGGGAAGTATCCCAAAGACCGCCATAGGCAGGGAAGCCGTAACCATAAGGATCAGACCCTGTACATTTGCAGAGATCACAGAGATCCTTCCAAGGAAGCCGGTATAGAGATAAGAGAACGAAAAGATCACGAAGGCTGTCAATATCAGCTTTTTCTTGCCAAGTTTCGGCGCCAGCTTATTGATCGGAATATAAAATACCAGTGACAAAGCAGTCATACCGACAAAATAAAGTGTGGTCATTGTTTCCGGAAGTTTCAGCAGGCTGGTGACGAAGAATGGAAGACCTGTCTGGAACATCGTAATGGCGATCCAGTACAAGATGTCCGACCCAACGAATTTCAGGAATTCCCGATTTCGGAATGTGGAAGCGAGGGAGGAAAACGCGGTATCCTGCGAGGGGACAGTATCCACATATTCTTTTTCACGGATCGACCAGACCGGCACCTGCATACAGAAAAATGCGACGACAGCCATAAGCGTGAACGTCGCGCGGATCGCGCCTACACGTCCCAATACCGGGATGAAAGCTCCCCAGATTACCGGTGCCAGATAGGCAACTGCGGTTCCGGCAATAAAAGTAAAGGAAATGACTGTGGAAATATTCAGGCGTTCCTGCTGGTTGTGACCTAATTCCGGAATCAGGGCATTATAGGGCGTACAGTAAGCAGTGATTGACAGATAGTATACCATTACCATCGCGAACAGGAAAACGGCATTGATCCAGCTGTTCTGATTGACCGGAGACCAGAATATAAGCACGGTAGACAGAGAAAGAGGCAGGGCGGCCCATTTTAAAAACGGGATACGTCGGCCAGTTTCAGAGGTACAGCGGTCTGACAGGGAGGCGATTAAGGGATCTGTGAATGCGTCAAAAAGCCGTCCAAAAGCAGTAATTCCGCCGATGACCGTAAAGATTCCGAGAATAACCAGTCCCTGGGGAATAAACAGTGCCTGCCCCTGTGCGACAGAGGCTTCATCCGGCTGATAGAAGTATACGAGCCAGTTAGAAATCAGACCTGACAATAAGGACCATCCGAACTGCCCGGTCGCAAATAACCATATTTTACCTGTAGATAGTGATTTCATATGCATCCTCCTCGTTGCTGTTTCTTTTCTGTTATGATCTTTTTGATTCTTTACTGCTGAGTCCGTTAAGGAGAAGATCGCCTGCAATCTCTACCTGTAAGGCCAGACCGACTCGTTCATCTGATGAAAGGATGTGTCCATTGCAGGCCAGTTTCTGCATCAGACTTAGAAGTGTGTGTGTTACGGAAAAGTATACTTCATCTATGGTATATGAAAAGGACAGGCTTCCGTCCTTAAGGCCTTTTTCCAGAGCATTTGTCATATAAGGTTTCAGATTCAGGATATATTCTTCATATTCTTCCAGCCGTTCCTTTGAAATATGGTATCTTTGGACAAAGATATCGAATTCCTGGAGAAATTTTAGAAACAGGAATTCTTCTTGGAAAATCTTTTTAAAGATCTGGAAAATATATTTTATCTGCCGGATGCCATTCAGCTTTTGATATGCTTCCTGGGACAGGGAATCCAGATATTTTCCGGCGATCATCTGCCAGTAGGCAATTCCTGCCGAGATCGCAAGCTCTGCTTTGGTTTCAAAATAACGGTAGATTGTGGCAGGGCCGACGCCGGCTGCTTTGGCAATCTCCTCCACCGATGTATCTTCAATCCCTTTTTCACAGAATAGTTTCAGGGCAGTATGGAGTATCTGCTGTGTACGTTGCTCCATCTGCTGTTTTCGAATCCTGGATTCGCTCATAAGGAACATCTCCTGTCTTTTCTATTTTATGATAGTAATACTATCACTTTTTGGGGATAATGTCAATATTTACATCTTTTTTGCCATGTATCTGGAATAAAGGCACTTTGTTGTGTTTGTCCTGGTAATAAAGGAATCTGCATTCGGAAGTGGATGCATTTCGGCATATTACTCCATTTTGTCATAGAGACGGTTTCCTGGCAGATAGTGATTTTCTCTGTCGGCTATGCAGAAAGTCTTTGCAACAAGACATGCTAACGGCCAGGGGACGTTCGCTTAGTGTGGAATGAAATGTTATTGTTCAAGTGTTGAGAAAAGTTACCTTGTTTAATTGCTTTTTCCATATCTGCATGATAACATGTATATCAAATTAACAGAAAACATCCCGATAAGAGGAAAGAGAGATGAATGAACAGTTATGTGCCTGTATAAGCAGTTATTGTAACTGGTCCTGTCACGAATGAAATACAGGAGATATTTGATTATATTACAAAAGAAACCCTGCAGGATCGGATTATAAATGTGATTGAAACTGCACAGGAGATATATGAAAAGGAATATCAATGCAGAAATAACAGCCTGTTTATATGGCAGAAGAACATTGCGTTTTATACGCAGTGGCTATTGGAAGGATTCTTGCCAAGAAAGGATGCATCTATTCCAATCCCGCACGGTGAAAAGGCGGAGAGTATCGTTACGCCGGATGACTGCTATGGTTATGTCAAAAGCTATGGCGGTGTGCTGTTTCTGCACAAAGCGGAAGATAAAAGAGCCATTACTTTAAAGGATACTTATGTCAGGCCGGACTATGATATTACGGCTCGCAGTGCAATGAGATTATGAAAAAGCCAGTCTGATATTGAAAAGTTTCTGGTTGAGTTATCAGCGGATACGAAAAATCGTGTTATGGTGATAGAAGGTGATGCTGGGGCAGGAAAAAGCAGTTTGATTTCACATCTTGCTTTCAGTAATGAGAAGGCCCTGCTGGAAACCGGAAACGGCATATTTGGAGAATGCACCATGTTTTGTGTTCGTTTGCGGAATCTGACGATGAGTAAAAGGTTTATAGAAATACCGGTTAAGAGTATTTTGGAAGAGATGGGATTTAGACATATAAAATGTTTGTAGAAACGGCAGGAAAGTCGGTTTTATTCATAGAGGGGTTTGATGAATTGTGTATGATTGACGGGATGACGGATTATGCGGAGCAGGTTTTGAGTGAGAACATCAGAGGCTTCTCAGAACATCATATTATCATAATAACAAGGCCCCAATTTGTGGATGTATTAAAACTGAAAGTTTTCAGGAAAATATAAATGTATTGAAATGTATCGTGCAAATATACAGCCATATTTATGAACCATATGTTGTCAGTGGAAAGAAATGGCTGGAATGGTTTTTTAATGCGAGTTTGGAAATGAATGATATGGAGGGGCGGCCGTTTTTGTTCAAGTCTGTTTTTGTTTTTATCAGGACGCCGGTAACAATATCGTCAGAGCAGGGTATTCCGGTTGCAGGATATGCCAATTTCAATTTGTCTGAAATGAAAAAGGCAGATTTACGGTATGGGATGTTTACTCGAACTTCGCATTTGCACAGGCAAAATCTGGTGTTCTGAAAAATTTGTGAAAATACTTTACGAAAGGTAATAATAGAGATATAATTATATCAAAAAAACGATATGAGGTGGTATGGATGATTATAAAAGCATCAGCATCATTAAGAAATGATTATACAACGATTTCCAATATGGCAAAAGAGACGAAAGAGCCAATATATATCACTAAAAATGGTGAGGGTGATCTGGTTCTCATGAGTATAGAGGCTTTTGAAAGGCGGGAACAGATTTTACAGCTTCGTGCGAAGGTACTTCAGGCAGAACAGGAGCGGCTGGATGGAGCCGAGACAGTCAGCGTTTCAGAGGCGAGAAAGCGGTTAAGGGAGAGGGCAGATGGCATATAAGGTTGAAATCCTTCCTGTTGCGTGGGAGGATTTAAAACGTATTGAGGATTGGTATCTGGTTCAGTTTGGTGTAGAAACAGCTTTGAAAATAAGTGACCATACATTGAACGTGATAGAACGTTTGGGGGAGTTTCCGGATTCAGGTTCTTTAACACCAGATGAATGGCTGAATCAGCAGGGATACAGAATGGTTATATGTGAAAAGCATGTTGCTATTTATAAGCAGATTGGTACAGTAGTTTATATTTACCATATCGCGGATACCCGGACAGATTATACGAAGTTGTTTTATTAGTTTTGCAAATGCATTTCCAAATTATAGTTGTTAAAATATTAAAGTGATTGATGGACAGATTCGTTTAATGAAAAAATGATTATGGGGGCTATATATGGAAAAACAAAAGAGGTCATTAATTAGTGTGATTAAATTGTAAGAGGTGCATGATATATTAAATAAAAGACGATATAAGTATTTGCAAAATGGTTTGAAAATGTATAATATAAGCATGGCAACATTTTGGCAACAGAAAATCAGTAAGCCTAAATATAATGCATAATTGAAGTATAAACCCGGCAATAAAGCATAAGGAATTAAACAAAATAGATTAAGAAGTAACCTGAACTTGCCGAATATGAGTATAGGAAGTATCAATCAAAAGTGGTTAAGAAAGCGGCAACTTTGAAAAGGATTGTGGAATATAAGACGGGAAACATTATGGACAAAGATAAGCTGAAAGATTATTTGTTTGAAATCTTGAACGAAAATGATGAGTTGTTTTCTGATGTATCACTGGATGATGAAACAGACACACTTTTTATTATGACTGTTGCTGGGAAAAGGTTTATTGCTACTGTTAGCCCAATGACAGAAGACGAATCACTCACAGAGCTGTGGGAAAAGAAGAATTCCCAATTAGTGACAATTGCCCTTGGTGTAATATATATGAGGGATTTGGAGATTTTTTCGGAAGAAGAAACAAACAAATACCTGTCGGAAATTGTTAAAATGGCAAAATAGCATATTTGGTATAATTTATCATAGAAAAAAGATAATCAAAAGAGTTAGCTGATATTTTATGTGTCAGTTGGCTCTTTTTCCAGATACGGATATTTTCTCATAAATATTTATAGCGTGTATGAGATGAATTTTGAAGGGGATATTTAACTATCAAAAGTAAAGTTAAAACATAAAAGGCTTAATCAAAATTTGAAAATTTAGCTGAAAGAGTTTTTGTATTTTTGCGTATAGTGTATTAAAATGACAGGAAAAAGGACAAAAGTTTCTGTCTGTGATTTTTCAGTCACTTGTGATAAACAAGTATCTGTAATAACTGTGGAATGCAACTGTAGGCATGAAATGAATGTGGAATATACAGAGATGGGGACGTGGAGGAAGATTGTGGATATTTGGAAATTCGGTTGAATGAGCTGTTAAAGAAAAAGGGACTGAGCAAGAATAAGCTGTCGTACAAAGCAGAAATGAACCGGAAACAGATAGATAATTACTGCACGAACAGCATAACCCGGCTGGATGTGTATGTGCTGTGTAAATTGTGTACGGTGTCAGGGTGTGAGATACAAGATTTGCTGGTATTCCACCCGCCGGGGGAAGAACAGGCAGGTCGTTATTGAAAATATTTGTGAGATGGTTGAATTTATAAAACTCGCACCAGTGGTGCGAGAATTGGAGAAAGAATGGGCGGAGTGGAAATTGCAGGCTATGAGCCTTTGGTAAATGACGTGAAGAAACTGATACATAAAAAGCAGTATCATGTCCTGAAAATAATGAATACGGAGACCATCAACCTTTATTGGGAGATTGGCGAGGAGATATACAGACAGCAGGAAATCAATGGATGGGGCAAATCCATTGTAAAAATTTTGTCAAAAGAGTTGCAGAAAGAATTTCCGGAAGCAAAGGGATATTCTTCGGCAAACCTCTGGAGAATGCGCAACTTTTACCTGAGTTATCGCAATTCTGAAAAACTCGCACCACTGGTGCGAGAAATTAGCTGGAGCAATAATATCGTCATTATGGAAAAATGTAAAGATGATTTGCAGAGGGAATTTTACATCCATATGGCAAAGCGGTATGGGTGGACAAAACGTATTTTGGCAAATTTTATTGAGGCACAGACTTATGAGAAGTATTTATTAAATCAGACGAATTTTGATTTGACACTGCCGGAAGAACGCAGGGCACAGGCAAAGCTGGCAGTAAAAGATGAATATACTTTTGATTTTGCGGAACTGTCGCCGGAATATTCTGAGCATGAGTTGGAAATGCAGTTAGTAAACAATATCCGGGCATTCTTGATAGAGATGGACGGGGACTTTACTTTTGTCGGCAATCAATATCACCTGACCGTTGGAAATCGGAATTGAGAAAGGCATGATATGAAGATAACTAACAGAGAAATAGACAGGGGAAAACTTCTTTAGATTATGCAAAATTCCGCGACATTTATCCCAAGGAGTTTTATCAAAGAATTATTGCAACGGAACATGATAATTATATGACTGCAGGAGAAGCAATGGATTTTGGCCTGATTGATAAAATTATAGAGAAACGTTGATTTTTCCTTAATAAGGCATCCATTGCAAAAGTAAATTGAAAAATGATAACAGGAGGAAAAGAGCTGGTTGATAGCTCTTTTTCTGTTTTGTCTTTAGGAAAGACCTTTGTTCCCGTATCGGGCCAATGGCGAAAAATTTCAGACCGATTTTGAAATTTCTGCACCGGGTTTTAGCCTTTCGTTCCCGAAAAGTGGTGATTTCGTTCCCTCCGCCCGATAAACGGAAAATTTCTGTCGATATAAGAAGGGAATACCTGTATGGATTTGAGGTGATATATTTTGGAAATTGCAGTTGTAGATGATGAAAAAATGATCAGGGAGCATATATGTGACCTGATTGAAGAACAGCAGCCAGGGAACCATATAGAGGCCTGTGTCACGGGTGAGGCTCTCCTTGCATCGGGGAAGCGGTTTGACATTGTTTTCCTTGACATACAAATGGAGGGAATGAACGGCATAGAGGCGGCAAAAAAACTGCGGGAGCAGCAGGAAGATACCGTACTGGTATTCATTACGGGCAGAAAAGACCATGTGTTTGACGCCCTTGACCTTTATGCGTTCCAGTACCTGCTAAAGCCCATAGACGAGGACAAATTTGCGGAGGTACTGGAAAGGGCAGTGCGGGAGGGCAGGCGGAAAAAGGAACGACGTGTGCTGTTCATCAAATCACGGAACCTTACCCTTGACCAGTCAGAAATCCTGTATATCGAGAGCAGGGCAAAGAAAGTGGAGATACACACCGTAAGGCAGACCGTAGAGATCTATGCTGCGATGGATGAGCTGGAGGGGCAGCTTGGAGAGGAATTTTACCGCTGCCACCGGGCGTATATTGTGAACATGGACTGCATCACAGAATATGACAATGAGAGCATAACCCTTACGAACGGTGACAGAGTGCATCTGACGAAAAAGAAGTATGGTGAATTTGTAAAAACCTATATGTGGCACCTGCAGAACGGGGGTGTGTCCGGTGTTTAAGGCTGCAGATGTGTTATATATGGTGCTGACAGTGTCCCAGGGGTACTGCCTGCAGTATTTTTTGGGGAGTTTTCTGGAAAGCAGGATGAAAAGCAGATGGAATGGTCTGTATGCGGCGGGACTGTATTCGCTTCTGAAGATTGCCGTGATGTGGTGTTCCCCGCCGGGATATGAAGATTATAAGGCGGCAGTGGGGACACTGGCATTGTCACTCTGCATTTTATCATTCACTGCTTTATGCTTTTATAAAGCACTGCGCCCTGTTACGGTTTTTCTTGTAGTTTCTTTTCAGGCAGTGATGGATATCAGTTCTTACGTGGCAGTAATTTTGATTGGTGAACCGGGAAACAGATTGCCGGAACTGTGGAACTGGTGTGTCAGGGAGGGGATTATCACATCAGAAAAGATCCTTGCTCTGGCAGTCCGGACCGGAACAGCAGTTGTGTTACTTCTCCAGTATCTGGTTATTGTCCTTCTGCTGTATTGTTCACTGAAAAAGATTGTGTGGAATTTCCGGGAAAAGAACTATGGCATCAACAGGACGGAACTGCTTTTTATCCTTATCCCGGCGGCGGTGGGGCTGATGCTCTGTATGCTGCTTCGCATCATCATAGTCTCGGTGGAGGACAGTGTCCCTGAAATGCTGTATGACAGATATCCTGTTCTGGCTGTGGTGATTCCCGCAATCCTGCTCCTGTCATTGCTTTCCATCCTGTACAGTGTGAAGCTGTTTCAGGATATGATTTACCGGAACAGGGAAAAAAGCAGCAGGATTGTCCTGGAAAAGCAGATATGCAGCCTGCAGGAACATATGGATGAGATGGAACGCATCTATTCCGGCATACGGGGCATGAAGCATGACATGAAAAACACCCTTGCCATTATCCGGAGACTTTCCGCAGGAGAAGGGAACGGGGAGCTGCAGGAGTACCTGTCGGAGCTGAACAGAGGGCTTGAGAAGCTGGAAGTGCGGTTTGGGACGGGAAATACGGTGGTGGATACTTTGCTTAACATGAAATACCATGAGGCGGTGCGGGATATGCCTGATCTGAGGATGGATGCGGATCAGCTGCTGTTCCCCCAGGGGATTGAGATACACAGCTATGACATAGGCGTTGTCCTGGGGAATGCGATGGATAATGCAATCGAAGCCTGCCGGAAGCTGAAAGCGAAAGAAGCAGGGGCGGATGTCTTTATCCGCATAAGTTCCCTGCTGAAAGGAAACCTGCTTATACTGAAAGTGGAGAACAGCTTTGACGGGCGGCTGGTACTGAAGGTGAAGGATGAGTTCCCGGTAACGGATAAGGCGGACAGGAAAGCCCACGGGATCGGGCTTGCCAATATGAAAAGTACGGTGGAAAAGTATCAGGGGGCAGTGGATTTCAGGGTAAACGGCAGAATATTCATCCTGTCGGTGATGATGAAAAATGAAAGGAGAGAGGAAGATGGATTTTGGAGTGACAGGTAAATGGGGAGGGTACTGTCTGGCGGAACAGTAACGGAAGAATCCGGGAAAAACGGGCCGTGTAAAAACAGTTACCTAAGACATGAAAGAAAGAGAACCAGGCAGTCGCAGCATGGACTTCAGGACAGAAGGAGGATAATATTATGGCAATTTCAGGAATTGGAAGCAACTACAACAATGTGTACGAGGGTGCATACGCAACCCGGAAAAATGAGGCGGGAAAGAAAGCAGAAACGAAAGAAGCGGTGCCGGCACAGACAGAAAAAGCAAAGGATACCGGGGAAAAAACGGTATCAGATTATTATTCCCATTTACAGAAGAATTTTGACTGTATTTCCAGGGGCAATGTGGCCATATCCGGTGAATATCTGAAGAAATGTTCGAAAGATCCCCGGAAGGCAAAGGAACTGGAAGATTTTCTGAAAAAGATACCGGAACTTGAAAAGCAGGGATATGAACAGCTTTCCGCCCGGAACAAAGCAATGGGCGGGACAGTGACCTGTTATCAGCAGACATGGATGATCAATAAGGACGGCAGCATACAGAGTACCGTCTACTCCGTAACAGAAACAGGGATGACCAATGCGGAAAGAATGAAGAAGAATATGGATGACCGCCTGGAGAAGCAGAAGGAAAAGAAAGAGGAAGAAGAAAAGGTCAGGGAGAAGAAGGAAAAAACAGAACAGGCCAAAAAGCCGGATGGAGAAACAGAAAAGATTTCCGTGCCGGAAGCGCCGGGAAAGGAAATTACAGTCAGGCATGTGGAAGCAGAATCCGAACAGGAGGCAATGGCGATGCTGCAGAAAGAGAATCCGAAGGATGCGTATTATCCTGGGTTTGATATGAATGTGTAGATCACAGGAATGTAAAAAGGGCTGCCCCTGATTTTTCTGAAAAAAATTGTACAACAGGGAAAATATGACAAAAAACATGAGAAAAACCGGAAGAAACCTGTACAAAGTGATTGAGTTAATTATTTAACAATGTTATACTGTTAGAGAAACAGACAAAATCGGATTTTTGAAACGGGAAAAATCCGTAAAATTGAAGTGGGCCCGCCCATTTTGTTTTGACAGGTATAACAAGGAGGAGAAGGATTGGAAACAAAGGATCAAAGGGTACTGGATGAGATTCTGGAATCTCATGATTATAACCAGACAGCAGTAATTGCCATTATGCAGGATATTCAGAAGGTTTACCGCTATCTTCCGGAAGAAATGCTCTGCTATATTGCAAAAAAACTGCATCTGAGTGAAGCGAAAGTATATGGGGTGGCAACTTTTTATGAGAATTTCTCATTGGAGCCAAAGGGAAAATATGTTATCAAAATCTGTGACGGGACTGCCTGCCATGTGCGCCAGTCCACGGCCATTTTAAATGAAATCCGCAGCCTGTTGGGGGTAACGGAGGAAAAACCCACCACGGAAGACATGATGTTTACCGTTGAGACAGTATCCTGTCTGGGAGCCTGCGGGCTTGCACCGGTGTGTACGGTAAATGATGTGGTACATCCGGCTATGACTCCGGAAAAAGCAAGAGAACTGATCAAAGAATTAAAAGAGGGCCCGGAGGCCGGAGAGGAGGCTGCAGATGAGAATTAATACAAGAGAAGAACTGGAAGCCAGAAGAAAAGAATATGCAGCTTCTTTGAAAACTCAGAAAAAGCAGATTTTAATCTGTGCCGGAACCGGATGTGTGGCCGGCGGCTCTCTGAATATTTATGCAAGGCTGCAGGAAATCCTGATGGAGCGGGGAATCAAATGTGCCCTGAAACTGGAAAAAGAACCCCATGATGAAAGTGTGGGACTGAAAAAATCCGGCTGTCATGGGTTCTGTGAAATGGGGCCTCTGCTTCGGATTGAACCGGCAGGCCTTTTATACATTAAGGTAAAAGCAGAAGACTGTGAAGAAATTATTGAGGAAAGCATTGTCAATGACCGCGTGATCGACCGTCTGGTTTATCATGACCAGGAAGGGAAATCCTATGAAAAACAGGAAGATATTCCTTTCTACAAACAGCAGACCCGTGTGGCGCTGGAAGACTGCGGACGTATCAATGCGGAATCCATCAAAGAATACATAGCAGTGGGCGGTTACAGCGCAGTGGCAAAAGCGCTGTTTGATATGACGCCCCAGCAGCTGGTGGACGAAGTATCTGAGGCTTCCCTGCGGGGACGGGGCGGCGGCGGATTCCCCACAGGGCGGAAATGGTCTCAGGTGCTGGCTCAGAAAGAAGAAGTAAAATATGTGGTCTGCAACGGTGATGAAGGAGATCCGGGGGCATTTATGGACCGCAGTATGATGGAAGGAGACCCCCACCGTGTAATTGAAGGCATGGTGATCGCAGGAATCGCCACAGGGGCTCATTACGGATATATTTATGTGCGTGCGGAATATCCGCTGGCAGTGGAGCGTCTTCAGACTGCCATCAACAAGGCAGAAGAAAAAGGATTGCTGGGCAAAAATATCCTGAATTCCGGCTTTGATTTCGAACTGAAAATCAGTCAGGGCGCAGGAGCGTTTGTCTGCGGAGAGGGCTCTGCCCTGACAGCCTCCATTGAAGGAAACCGGGGTATGCCCAGGGTAAAACCGCCCCGTACCGTGGAAAAAGGATTATTTGAAAAACCGACAGTATTGAATAATGTGGAGACCTACTGCAATGTACCGCCCATTATTAACAAAGGCGCTTCCTGGTACAAAACCATAGGTCCCGATAAAAACCATGGAACCAAGGCATTTGCCCTCACAGGAAATGTTATGAACACCGGGCTGATTGAAGTTCCCATGGGAACCACACTGCGGGAAGTTATTTTTGACATTGGCGGCGGTGTCAAAGGCGGGGAATTTAAAGCAGTACAGATCGGAGGACCTTCCGGCGGCTGTCTCTGCATTAATCCCAGCGAGGACCATCTGGATTTACATCTGGATTTTGATTCTCTGAAAAAAGTGGGAGCCATGATTGGAAGCGGCGGACTTGTGGTTATGAATGATAAGAGCTGCATGGTGGAAGTGGCAAGATTTTTCATGAACTTTACCCAGAATGAATCCTGCGGCAAATGTATCCCCTGCCGGGAAGGAACCAAACGGATGCTGGAACTGTTAAACGATATCTGTGAAGGCCGGGGAACCATGAAGCATATCACTCTGCTGGAAGAACTGGCGGAAACCATTTCTGCAACAGCGCTCTGCGGTCTTGGAAAAACAGCGGCTTCTCCGGTGGTAAGCACCATGAAATATTTCCGGGAAGAATACCTTGCCCATGTGGTGGATAAAAAATGTCCTTCCGGTCAGTGCAGAGCGCTGGTAAACTTCCGGATAGATCCGGAACTCTGCAAAGGCTGCAGCAAATGTGCAAGAGTCTGTCCGGTGGGAGCAATTTCCGGTGAAATTAAGAAACCATTTACCATAGATACGACGAAATGCATTAAGTGTGGAGCCTGCCGGGACGGCTGTAATTTCCACGCGGTAAAAGAAGTGTAGGAGGGTGGCTGACATGGAAAAATATATGATAATTGATGGCGAGCGCGTGGCGTTTACCGATGAAAAAAACATTCTTGCAGTCATTCGGAAAGCAGGGATTATTTTACCGACTTTTTGTTATTATTCGGATTTGTCCATTTACGGAGCCTGTCGTATGTGTGTGGTGGAGGACCAGTGGGGCGGCATTATCGCATCCTGTTCCACACCGCCGAAACACGGGATGGAAATCCGCACCAACACACCTCAGCTTTACTATCACAGAAAACGTATTCTGGAACTGCTGTTAGCGGCTCACTGCCGGGACTGTACCACCTGTGAGAAAAATGGAAAATGCAAGCTGCAGGAGCTGGCAACCAGATTTGGAATACCCGGTGTGCGGTTTGAAAATACCAATCCCATCCGTCCCATTGACACATCCTCAAAAGCAATTGTGCGAAATCCCAACAAATGTATTCTCTGCGGCGACTGTGTGCGTGTCTGCAGTGAAATTCAGCATGTGGGAGCTATTGATTTTGCCCACCGCGGTTCCAGAATGGAAATTTCCACTGCGTTTGGCAGAGACATTGCAGATACCAACTGCGTGAACTGCGGACAGTGTGCGGCAGTATGCCCCACCGGAGCCATTACCATCAAACGGGACAGCCATGACGTGTGGGAGGCAATTCACAATCCCAACAAGCGGGTGGTGGTACAGATTGCTCCGGCGGTCCGGGTGGCAATCGGAGAAGCCTATGGATATGAACCGGGAGAAAATACCATTGGAAAACTGGTGGCTTCTCTGCGGAAGCTGGGCGTGGACGCGATTTTTGACACTTCCGTAGGGGCTGACCTGACCATTATGGAAGAATCCCAGGAGCTGATTGAGGCCCTGGAAGAAAAAGACCGGAAATATCCCCTGTTTACTTCCTGCTGTCCCGGATGGATTCGGTTTGTGGAGACTCAGTATCCCCATCTGATGAAGTATGTGTCCACTTCCAAATCCCCCATGGAAATGTTTGGAGCAGTGGTAAAGGAATACTATAAGAAACAGGATAAAAAGGAAGGAAAAGAAACAGTATCTGTGGCAGTTATGCCATGTACGGCCAAGAAATTCGAGGCCTCCAGGGAGGAATTTAAACGGAACGGAATTCCCGATGTGGATTATGTACTGACTTCCGAGGAAGTAATTGTAATGTTACAGGAAATCGGAATCCGGTTTGACCGTCTGGAGCCGGAAGCCTATGACATGCCCTTCTCCATTTATTCCGGAGCCGGTGTGATTTTCGGAGCCACCGGCGGCGTTACGGAAGCGGCAGTGCGCCGGGTGGTGGAAGATAAGAGCCCAAAGGCACTGAAAGAAATCGAATTTATCGGTCTGCGCGGTATGGAAGGCGTCAAAGTCTGCGAACTGCCCCTGGGTGAAAGCACAGTGCGTATCGGCGTTGTCAGCGGTCTTGGAAATGCGGACAATCTGCTGCAGAAAATTGAGAACGGAGAGGAACGCTTTGACTTTGTGGAAGTGATGGCATGTCCTGGAGGATGTGTGGCCGGAGCAGGCCAGCCCTTTGCCCGTTCCACCGAAAAGCGGATGCGTGCGGAAGGACTTTATAAAAACGATAAGGCAATGCAGATTAAGCGAAGCGAAGAAAATCCGGTGGTGGAAACACTTTACAGTGATTTGCTGAAAAACCGGGAGCATGAACTTCTTCATGTTCACTATAAGCAGAAGATATAACAGAACAAAGAGAAATACAGACAGAGCGTATCCTCAGAAGATGCGCTCTGTTCTTCTGCAGGAAAGACCTTTAACCGCCTTTCGGACAGACAGCCTGTATGAAAAATATACAGCTGCACAGACAGATAAATTATACTTGTCCATCTTGAAATCCACCTGTATAATAAAAAATACAGATGCGGATTTTTGCGAACATCATAAAAAGGAGGAACGGAATATGTTTCATAATGCAGATTTCTATTATTTCAGTCCTGCAGGGGGAACAAAAGAAACAGGAGAAATTTTCTGCGCAGGAGTTTCGGAACATGTGGAGGCTGTAAATCTGGGCAGCAGAGACCAAGAGATAAAGCAGCCCCAGGGAGAACTGGCAGTGATTGCGGTGCCGGTGTATGGCGGCAGAATTCCGTCAGTTGCAGCGAAAAAACTGGAAAAACTGGAGGGAAAGGGAACCAGGGCAGTTACCCTGGTTGTTTATGGGACACGGGCCTATGAGGACGCCCTTCTGGAACTGAATCATATTGTGGAACAGAGAGAGTTCCAGGTGACAGGGTCAGCGGCTCTTGTGGCAAGGCATTCCATTGTTCCGGAAGTGGGAGCGGGCAGGCCCGATGGGCAGGACAGAGAAGAAATTCTGGAATTTGCCAGGAAAGTGCTGAAAAAAGCAGAAGAACATCCGGAAGGTTCTGTGAAAGTTCCCGGAAATTATCCGTACAAAAAAGAGATGACTGTGGCAGCAGCACCCATTTCCCTGGATTCCTGCAGCCGGTGCGGCAAATGCAGTTCAGTCTGTCCCACAGGTGCAGTCCGGTTAGAACAGGGAGTGACAGTTACAGAACTGAAATCCTGCATATTGTGTATGGCCTGTGTTTACAACTGCCCGGAGCGCGCACGTGTGCTGCCGCCTTCCATGCAGGAAGCCATGGAGCAGAAACTGGGACCATTGAAATCTGTCCGCAGGGAGCCGGAATATTTCCTGTAAAATAGCCTGGACGAAATCAGAAAACAGCAGTATTATGATATGGAACGACATCAGCTGGACTTACGGAGGATATGGAAAAATTGTACCTGATAGGGATATGTGACGATGAAGAAAGGGAACTTAACCAGATTGAAACACTGCTGGAAGAATATGGAAAAGAAAAGCGGGAACTGGAATACAAAACCTGGCGTTTTACGAATGGGGAGGCATTGCTGAGAAAAATCAGGGAGGGAAGCTGTATACCGGATTTGCTGCTTCTGGATATTTTTATGCCGGAAAGAACCGGAATAGAAGTGGCCAGGGAACTGCGGCAGCTGGACTGGGAACTGCCTGTAGTTTTTCTTACTACCTCAACGGAACATGCACTGGAGGCTTACGGGGTGGATGCTGTTCAGTATCTTGTGAAACCGTTGAAACAGCAGCAGTTTTTTCATGCCATGGATGCTGCAATGCGGCAGATTTTTCAGAAAAAAGAGAGACAGATTGTGATAAAGATTTCAGGCGGAATCCGGCAGATACAGCCCAAAGACCTTGTATACTGTGAATCCCAGAAAAATTATCAGATTCTGTATCTGACAGGAGAAAAATGTAAAGTCCGTATGACAACAGGAAGACTATGGGAACTGTTGGAGGGGTTTCCGCAGTTTGGCAGATGCGGACGTTCCTATATTCTGAATATGGATCATATTTCTCTGGCAGAACGAGAGAAAATTGTAATGGATAACGGAAGTATTATTTATATTTCCAGAAACAAAGTGGCAGAATTTAAGAAAAATTATTTTTCCTATTATTTTGATAACCGGAACGAAAATCAGACGTATCCGGAATGGTGTAATGGAGACGGAAAGTTAGCTGGAGGACAATAGTATGTTTGGTAATGTATGAAATGTGGTGGGTACGTTATTTTCGGAGCGAACGCAGATTATCAGACTTTTACGGCAGCTTTTCCGGGGATACCTCTTGTCGGAGCAACACTGCCGGTTATTGCGTTCTTTATGTTGGGAATGTATGGAAAAGTTGTATGGATGTTAATATCAGCCCTTATTTTGGGGATCGGTCATACAGGTATACATATTCAGCACAAAAACAGGATTGCTGCTGAATGTGAAAAGGAGGCATGAAGCAGCCGGAAAGGCCAGAACAGCAGACTGTTCTGGCCTTTCTTTTGTTCTTCTATAGGAAATTCTTCTGGATTTCCTATAGAAGAACAAAACAATGATGCGCAGCTGGCGGGGTCGATGTTTATTGCTGCGCAATCCGCTCGCGCGGAGCATGCGCATAGCGCATTCTTTCCTGTAGAATAACAAACAATTCTCCGCCTGTATGGCAGCTGCCCTCTGCAGGATACCGGCGAATTTTTGTCCCTGAACATTTATGAAATATCCCACTTTATAGAATTTCGGATTTGAAAATGCTATAGTAACTCTAAATTATGATGATTTTGAGGTTCCATGGCTTTGTTTTTTATGCCGGGGATCTCTGAATTATTACATCATCAGGAGGAACACAGTTATGAAAAAAAATATGAGGATTTCAGTATTTCGAAATCGGATATTTGTCCTGGCGGCCTGTTTTTTGCTGTGCGGTGCCGCAGCCTGCGGAAGCGGGAACCGGCCTGCGGATGTGGAAAAAGAAACGGGAGTGGAAGCAAAGGAGAAGCCGGCTTCTTTTGAAATTACAGATCTGAGAGGGACGCCGTCGGATTATTCCAACAGAGAAAACTGGATGGAAATTCCGGAAATCACCCATGAGGTGGATACCATTTATTTTTATCCCACCAGCTATCTGGATGATTCGGAAAATGCAAAACCAATCTGTGATATTGATAATCAGCAGATGCGGGACAGGGCCAGGGATGTTTACGAGAATCAGGGAACGGTCTATGAGGCATCCACCAATGTGTTTGCTCCTTTCTACCGACAGAGTAATATTTATCAGGTAGCAGATTTTAACCATAAAGAACTGGAAGAGTATCAGGAACGGGAACAGCGCACAGACGTATATGCCGCTTTGGATTATTATTTTGAACATTATAACGAAGGCAGGCCTTTTATTCTTGCAGGGCACTCTCAGGGTTCCATAATGACAAAAATTATCCTTGGAGAGTATATGCAGGCACATCCGGAATACTATGAGCGTATGGTTGCGGCATATCCCATCGGATTTTCCATTACCGAAACGTTTCTGGAGGAACATCCGTATCTGAAATTTGCTGAAGATGCCGACGATACGGGTGTAATTATATCCTGGAATACGGAAGGAGAGGGAAACAAAGGACAGTTTAATCTGGTTGTGGAACCGGGGGCCATCAGTATAAACCCCATTAACTGGAAGCGGGACGATACCTGTGCCGGATTTGAGGAAAATCTGGGAAGCCGTGTTATGAATGAGGAAACAGGAGAATATGAAATCATAGATGGAGTTGCAGACGCGCAGGTGGATACGGACCGCGGCGTGGTAATCTGCACAGCAAAGGATGTGGAGTATGCTCCGGCAGAGTTATTCGGGCCGGAAAGTCTGCATGGCCATGATTATGACTTTTATTATGAAAATCTGCGGGAAAATGTAAAAACAAGAGTGGAGGCCTGGCTGAAACAGAACCCTGACTGAACCCGGAACACGGCGCATTCAGCATACCGGGTATGCTTTGACGCACCACAGATAATCTGGTATAAAGGGAGGAAAATATGAGCTTTTTGGATGATTTTGAGCGTATGGTACATGAATATCCGGAAAAAACAGCCATTGCGGATTGCCATAGTATCAGGCAGTTTGAGCCTGCCGAATATCAGGAAGCGGAACATGATATTGTCTGCAGCTTTATCAGCCCACAGATGCTGCTGGAGGGGCCGGAGTATTCTCTGGCAAAAGAATATTATGATTCCATATTCAAAGGCTGTGATACAGATTTTCTTTCTGGAAGGGATCACAGGAAGGACACGTCAGAACCAGGTCTGTATCGGCGGACGGAACAGGCAAATGGGGAGAATTCCCTGAAGCCCTGGAGCCCCCTGGATTTTTCGACGGAAGGATGTAATCCGTATGGAAAGAAATAACTTTTTGATTAACAGAAAGATTCATCAGTACATTCTGCCCGGTATCCTGATGACCGTTGCCGTGCAGCTTGGCAATGTGGTGGATGGTATGATTGTGGGAAATATCCTGGGACCGGATGCCATGGCTGCCATTGAGATTTCCATGCCGGTATTACTGCTGCTGCAGATGTCTGCTATGATGCTGGCTATGGGCGGTGCTGCGGAGGCTGCGGTACTGCTGGGAAAGCGGGAAACCCAGAAGGCAGGCAGTGTGTTTACAGCCTCTCTTGGAGCAGGACTGGCGGTTTCACTGGTTTTTGCACTGTTTACACCTGTTTTGCCGGGGCCGCTGGCCATGGCCCTTTCCGGAAATGAGACGATGGCAGCTTTGGTAAAGCCTTATATTATGGTAAATTTTGCCGGAATCCCTGTTCTGACTGCTGCCATTATTTTCAGCTATTTTATGAATGCGGATAACCATCCCCAGCTGGGAAGTGCTCTGTTTATCATTGCAAATGCAGTAAATCTTGCACTGGATGTTCTGTTTCTGCAGGAATTTCATATGGGGATGGCAGGAAGCGCTCTTTCTACAGTGATTGGTTATCTGGCGGGTATGGTGACGGTAGCGTTTTATCTGCGCTCCCCACAGCGGATGCTGCATTTACAGAGACCGGACAGGAAACTGTTGCAATATGCAAAACCGGCGGCCAGGGCCGGAATTCCCGGCGCCGCTTTTACCCTGATATCTGCCCTGAAATCTGTGATGGTCAATTCAGCTATTGTGCGGATTCTGGGAAATGATTCCATGGCAGTTTATTCTGTCTGTGCCAATGCAGTGCTGATTGCAGAACTGTGTGTGGGAGGAATTATCGGCCTTGTCCAAAATATTGCAGGCATTCTTTACAGAGAGCGGGATTACTGCGGAATCCGTACTCTCTGTAAACGGGTGCTCATTTACAGCTACTTTGCTATTGGAGTGCTGCTGGTGATTTTCCTGGGAGCGCCGCAGGTGATTGCAGGTCTGTTCGGAATTGGAGAAGGGGATATGCTGGAGCAGTGTAAGATGGCTCTGCGTATCTTTGCATGCAGCTTTCCGTTTTATGTATACAATAAATTTCTGATGTCTTATTATCAGACGATTCTCCAGACGGGACTGTCCACTGTGATTACGGTACTGCAGGGGTTTGTGGTGATTGTGCCTCTTACGCTGGCGGGACTTCTCCTGCAGGGCCTTTTCGGCGTATGTATAATGGCCCTGGTCAGCGAGGCGGTTACCATATTGCTGGGATTCCTGTACCGGTTCCGGGGGCAGAGGACAGGGAGATTTGAAACGGGAGGCGTCTATATGCTTCCTCAGGTCCGGGAGGAAAAGTTTCTGGAATGTTCCCTGGAAGATGATCTGAGTAAGGTTATGGAGTTTCGGGAGAAGCTGTTTGTATTCTGTACGGAAAATCAGATTGATGAGCGGGACGCCAATATTCTTGGCCTTGCAGTGGAGGAACTTGCGGCCAATATTGTGCAGTATGGATACCGGGGCGGAAAAAAGAACTATATGGATATCGGTTTCACCATTCAGGATGACAAATATATGCTGAGAATTCGGGATGACGGAATTCCCTTTAATCCGATGGAGGATGAGCAGGAAGAAAAAGAAATTATTGTGGGCGGCATCAGCCTGCTGAAAAAAATCATGTCGGATTTCCAGTACATGCGGGTACTGAATATGAATAACACCATTGTGGAGCTGGACAGATAGGAAACTGTCCGTTCTGCCGCCAGAAAGAGGGCCCGTTCTGCCGCTGAAAAGGAGATACGGAAAATGGAATTCATCAGGGCAGGGGCCGGTAAGGCAGAACTTTACCGGCTGAATACCAGAATATTTGAAAATGACATATCTTTCCGGAAAAGCTATGAAAGGCTTTCTTCCATGCGTCAGCGAAAAATTGACGCTTATCGTTTCCGAAGAGATAAAAATCTTTCCCTGGGGGCAGGGCTGCTTCTGGATTACGGCCTTTCCCGCTACGGACTGAGGGAACAGGATGTTCTGATTGCCTGCGGGCCCAATGGAAAACCGTACTTACCGGAATATCCCCGGATTCACTTTAATCTGTCCCATTCCGGGGAGATGGCGCTGGCCGTGTTCGCAGAGTCTGAGGCGGGGTATGAGGTGAAATTAGGGTGCGATGTGGAAATGGTGCAGCAGGCAGATCTGGCTCTGGCAGAAAAATATTTCTGTCCTGGTGAATACCGGTATGTGGCCGGTCAGGAAAATGAGCAGAGACAGAACGAAGCCTTTTACCGTATCTGGACATTGAAGGAGAGTTTTCTGAAAGCAGCGGGGCTGGGGCTTTCACTGGAGCTGGATGCATTTGAGATACAGACTGATGCAGACGGAAAGGTCAGGGTTTGCCAGCAGGTGGACAGTGGAACTTATCAGTTTGAAGAATACCGGTTTGGTGAATACCAGGCTGCGGTGTGTTTTTACGAAAGGAGAGAATGATATATGGCTGATTGTGATAATAAAAGAGCGTGTCCCTGTACATTTGACTGTCCAAGGCACGGAAAATGTTGTGAATGTGTGGCGTACCACCGAGATCATAATGAAGGAGTACCGGGCTGCTTTTTTTCAGAAGAGGCGGAAGCTACATATGACAGAAGTATAGAAGCATTGTGCCGCGACCGGGGATTACAGCTGGCAGAATAGAAAAAAATGAGGTGAAGCATATGAAAATTACAGAAAACGTAAATGGAACAGCATTATGTCTTGGACTGGAAGGAAGACTGGATACTACTACTGCACCGGAACTGGAAAAGGTGCTTCAGTCCGGTCTGGATGGGATAACAGAGCTGACTTTTGACATGAAAGGACTGGACTATCTTTCATCTGCAGGTCTGCGTATCCTTCTGGGAGCGCAGAAAACCATGAAAAAGCAGGGCAGCATGAAGGTGACTCATGTGAATGAAACGATTATGGAAATATTTGAAGTTACCGGATTTGCAGATATTCTTACAATTGAGTAAACAGGAAATGAGGGTTGTAAGAATTCCCCGGAATCCTGTGATTTTACAGCTTTTTGAGGAGTTCCGGGAGGCAGAGAAAAAAAACAGGGAGAATCTTTTTAAGATTCTGAGAGATAATCGGAATACGGAATATGGGAAAACATATGGCTTTTCAGAAATCCGGTCAGAGGAAGATTATCGCAGGTATGTTCCTCTTACAGAATATTCCGCTTACGAAAACATGGGACAGAAGCCGGAATTATATACGGTATATCCGGTGTCATGTACACTGGTTACCTCAGGAACCACCGGCGTGCAGAAAGAGTTTTGCATTACAGAGGAAGCATTGCAGCGGTATGGTTCTTATATTTACGAAATGCTCTATGAACTGTCCAAGGGCCCCTGGGGACCGCATCTGCATATGAGTGTGTTTCGGTCGGATACCGATGGAAAAAATCTGCTGTCAGCCGTTTACTATCGGTATCTGGCAGATAACGGAGCCTTTGACTGTGATGTTTTTGTGGGCGGAAAAGAACTGCTGTTTTCAGATAACATAAAAAATGTACCCTATGTGAAAGCCTGGCTTGCACTGAGCTGTCCGAACCTTGTATCCATACAGGCAATTTTTCTGTATGATATCCTTCTGCTGTTCGGCTATCTGGAGGAAAATTGGAAACAGCTTCTTTCCGATATGAAAAATGGGGAAGTCCGGGGCTGTCCGGAAAAAGGAGTAAGAGAAAGACTGCTGGCATTAAGCCCCTCACAGGAAAGGATTCAGGAGCTTGAGCATATTTTTTCGGAGGGATTTGAGGAGCCCGTTGCCCGAAAGATCTGGAAAGAACTTCGCTTTATCAGCGGAATTGGGGGAAAATTGTACCAGTTTCAGGGGGATGCCTTAAAACATTATACAGGAGATGTTCCTGTTTCTTATTTTGCCTATGCTTCTTCTGAGTGTATGGCAGGTGTTGCAGCAGAGCTGAATCGGGCAGAATATGCATTGCTGCCGGAGAGCGGATATTATGAATTTTTAAATAAAGAGGGAAATGTGGTTTCTCCCGGCTGTGTCCGGAAAGGTGAGATTTATGAACTGGTGGTCACCACTTTTTCCGGTCTTTACCGCTATCAGACCGGAGATCTGATAAAGCCGGTGGCTTTCCTGGATGAGACGCCGGTATTTGAAGTAATGGGCAGAAGAAATCAGGTGTCCGATATTGCCGGAGAGAAACTGTCCGGGGCTGTGGTTCAGGAGGCAGTGTCGGCCTGGGCAGAAGAACAGAGATTACGGATTTCTGATTTTGTCCTGGGTGTGGATGTCAGAACCCTGCCATACCGTTACTGTCTGTTTGTGGAGACCATAGAGCAGGCAGGGACGTGGCAGACTTTCTGTTTTGACAGGAAACTGCGGGATTTTTCTCCGGATTATGATGATGTCAGGAATCTGGGAATGCTTGGATTCCCGGAGGTTTACAGAGTGAAAGCAGGAGTGCTGATGGAAGAATTTTTTCGGAAAACCGGGGAAAATGTTCACAGAAAACCCCATATATTTTTCAGTTCTGAGCAGACCAGACATCTGCTTCGGATGATATCAGGTGAGGAAAATGGATAAAATCAGGGATGTGTATAAACAGGAAAAGGAACTTTTGCGGCTGGCCATGCAGCAGAGTTTTCTGAAAGAAGAGGAAGAGCCCATATATAACAGAGTTCTGGAAGGAATGGAGCATGGGGCGGTGCTGGATATTGGCTGCAATGACGGAACCAGAACCGTTGACCGGTTCGGTACCGACAGGGTTTCCAAAGTGATTGGAGTGGAATATCACAGAGAACTGGCTGACCGGGCCAACAGTAATCATGGAGGCGGGAAATTCCATTTTTATCAGGCAGATGCGGAAAGCAGCGGGTTTGAAGATTCTCTTGAGAACATTATGGAAATTTTCGGCATCGAGGGATTTGATATCATCAATATTTCCTTTGTACTGATGCATTTGAAAGACCCCGGAAAGCTCCTTTCCAGGATGAAAAATTTTTTAAAACCCGGTGGAACTCTGACTTCTGTTGAGACGGATGACAGGTTCAGCCGCATGCTTCCGGACAAAGAAGGAAGGATGAAGCAGTTCCTGGAATTCTGCAGGAAAGATATGCTGTCCGGCAGACGCCGGTTAGGCGGAGATGTTCCGGATATGCTGGAGCTTTGCGGCTATCAGGATGTTCTGGTACACAGCAGATGTATCAGTGCTTCAGCATCAGAAAAAAACAGAAAAGAACAGATGTTTGAAATTGCCTTTTCCTGGCTTCTGGAAGATTTTGAACAGATGTGCAGGATTTATCCTGAAAATCAGGAATATGCCCGCATAAAAACTGAGATTGCAGAAAATTATGAGAAATTCCGGATTGATTTTACAGAGAAATCTACTGAAGTATCCTGCGGGCTGGTGATGGTTACAGGTGTTCGGTAAGGAAAGGAATGTCAGGATGAAACAATTAAAACTTTTGCCCAAATTTATGATTTCACTGATTATTATGGGAAGTGTTCTGGCAGTCAGTATTTCTCTGTTCAGTTATTTTGTCTCAAAAAGCTATTTTGAGGAAATGTATGCTTACCGGGTGGTGAACGGGAGCAGAACCATTGCGAAAATGCTTGGGCCGGAAGAGGTGAAAGACGTACTTGCAGCAGGCGGCGAGCAGACCGGATCGTATCAGAAAATGTATGATATTCTGAATGAGCTGAAAAAAGACGGTGGGATTACTTTTTTATCCCTGGTAGTCCCCCATGAAAACAGCGTGACTTTTTACATAGATACCTGTGTGGAAAGCATGGGAGATGATAAGGCAAATCAGATTCCCTGGGGAACGGATATCTTATATGAAGATGCGGCGAAAGATGCAAAAGATCTGCAGAAATATTATCAGAACTGGGAACTGTACAGCCAGAATACAGGTACCCTGGAACCTCAGGTGACAGATAATCAGTATGGTTACAATTATACGGCAGCCTGGCCCGTTCTGGATGAAAGCGGAAATGCCATAGCGCAGATTCAGTATATTCTTGACATGCAGGCGGTTCGGGATCATCTGAATTCCATCCTGGTAACCATGTTTGGAATTTCTGCGGGGATTATGCTGGCGGCAATTCTCTGTTATATTGTATTTGTTCAGAGAAATCTGCTGGCTCCTGTGGGAAAACTGGTGAAATTTACTGACCAGATTACATCCAGCGGAAATTTTCATCAACAGGCCATCGAGATGTCCACCGGAGATGAAATTGAAGATCTGGCGAATTCCTTTAACTATATGCTGGAAGAACTGGACCGCTATATTGATAACCTGGCAAAAGTGACGTCGGAAAAAGAGCGGATTGGAGCGGAGCTTTCCGTTGCCAGTCACATTCAGTCTTCCATGCTGCCCTGTATTTTCCCGGCATTTCCGGAACGGAAGGAATTTGACATTTATGCCAGCATGGATCCTGCGAAGGAAGTGGGAGGAGATTTTTACGATTTCTTTATGGTGGATGAGCGGCATGTTGCTGTGGTGGTGGCAGATGTGTCAGGAAAAGGTGTTCCTGCTGCATTGTTTATGGTAATCGGCAAAACACTGCTCAAAGACCATACCCGGCCGGGGGTGCCTCCTGGGAAGGTTTTTTCTGATGTGAACAATCTGCTCTGCGGCTCTAACAGCGAGGGAATGTTTATCACAGCATTTGAAGGGGTACTGGATCTGGTGACCGGGGAATTCTGTTATGTCAATGCCGGTCATGAGGTTCCTTATATCTGCCGGAAGGGAGAGAATTTTGTACCATACCGGGTGCGTCCGGGATTTGTCCTGGCCGGAATGGAAGATATACGATATCGTGAGGGAAACCTGCAGCTTGAACCGGGAGACAGGATTTTTCTGTATACCGACGGGATACCGGAGGCCACAGACGGGAAAAACGAAATGTATGGAAGTTCCCGGCTGGAGGAAGCTCTGAACTGCCACAGGGAAAAAACACCGGAAGAACTGCTGCCGGAAATAAAAAGAGATGTGGAGCTGTTTGTAAAAGATGCACCGCAGTTTGACGATATTACCATGTTGTGTCTGGAGTACAGACAACCAATGGAAAAAGAGCCGGATATTTCTGAGCAGAGCTGACAGGAAAGAGAATATACAGGAGGCGTAGATGATGGGAGAAAGAAACAGGCAGGAGTTTCATGTGGATGCAGTCATAGAGAATATTGGGAAGGTAACAGAGTTTGTGGACAGTCAGTTAGAAGCATATGACTGCCCTGTGAAAGCGCAGATGCAGATTGATATTGCCATTGACGAGCTGTTTGGGAATATTGCCCACTATGCATACAATCCGGATGTGGGGCCGGCTACGGTACAGGTGGAGGTGACGGAAGAACCCCTGGCAGTGATTATTACGTTTATCGATCAGGGGGTTCCCTATGACCCTCTGGCAAAGGCAGATCCGGACGTGAATCTGTCTCTGGAGGAGCGGGAGGCAGGGGGGCTTGGTATTTTCATGGTGAAGAAGACAATGGATGAGATTTCCTATGAGTATCGGGACGGACAGAACATACTGAAAATTAAAAAGAAGTTTTAAAGGAATTGTTTATCTGAAGCAGAGGGGGAAATAAAAGCTGGAATGTCTGCCGGAACCGTCAGAAGAAGAACTGGAAAAGCTCTCCCGGAAAATTCGGGAGTTAGAGCATAAAAAAGAAAAAGGAGAGAATAAAAATGAAAAAACCAGAATTTACAGGACTGTCACATGTCTGCATTTTTGTGGATGATGTAATGGAAGCATTTCACTATTATGAGAGAATACTGGGAGCGGTGCCTAACCAGCATATTCCTCACTGGAAAAACAAAGGCTTTTTTGAGGCGGGAGGATTTATCAAAGAGGCAGAGGGAGCGGAGGTTTCCATCGGGTTTATGGATGTGCCCGGAACAAAGCTCACTCTTGAACTGATGTGTTACCACAATCCAAAGGGGCGGCAGGAGCCGATGATTTTCAAGGCAAATGATATCAGCGGAGCAAGACATGTAGCTCTTAAGATTGTCAATATTGAAGAGGCCTTTGAATACATCAAAGCTCAGCCGGACGTAACACTGATTAATACCTCCGAGGATTACAGGGTATTCCAGATCAGTAAAACAGAGCCTTCCGAGTTTTATTTTTTCGATGAGAAAAAGGAAAAAGATCCGGTACTGAAACAGCAGTCTGCTGATATACTTGGCAATACAAAATATTTCTATTTTATTGACAGATATGGTCTGCAGTGGGAGTTTGAGCAGGGGCATACTGATATCGGAGACTGAGCAGGAAACAGATAGTGGAATTAATTATGAAAATATATTGACAGGCCGGGAAAAAAGCCATACAGCTTTTTTCCCGGCCTGTTTCAGGCCGGGAAAAAAGCTGTATGATGGTATTAAGGCCATGCAGGGTCATGTCCTGGTAAACTGTATTAAAAAATAATAACAGGAGGAATCAGACAATGGCATCCAGAGGTTCAGAACCGCCGGACGGAAGAAACAGACCGCCTCAGGGAAACCGTACAGAAGACAGAAGAGACAAGAAGAATAATGATTCCAATATTATGGAAAGTGATTTTATTCTTCTGGATGAGCTGGTGTATGCCCCGCTTCATGCGCTGGCAGAGTCAGATCAGCGGCTTCGTGCCCAGGTGGTGAATGCAGTAAAAATTATGGGGTCTTTAAAACAAAACGGACAGGAAGAGGTAATTCATCTTGACAATATTAATATTGCCTATGATCAGGTGAGACAGGAGGGAGAGGAAGGGTATAGTGTGGATAATCTGCAATTACAGATTCCTCTTCTGTCTATTGTGCCCATGACCAGCCTGGCGGTTAAAAGAGCTGAGATTGAATTTGCGACAGAAGTTCGCTCGGATGTGGATAAAGATGGAAAAGTAAAAATTAATGGCAGGATATGTTCGCCGGGACAGCGGGACAGCAACTTTCTTCCGAGGGTTTCCTATCATATGGAAATCAGGTCCATTCCGGCAACGGAGGGAATTATGCGGCTGACAGACATGTTAAGTTCCAGTCAGATGGCAAAGAAGCTGGATACCACGCCTGTGACTGTGGATGGCAATTTAAGTACAGAAGCTCAGAAAACTACATGGCAGGAAATATCTGAATTGCGGGCAGGAATTAAGAAACTGAAACTGCTTTATCAGAAAGTGACAGATACCCTGACAGAACAGGAAAAACTTTACCAGATCAGTAAAGATGCTTATGCAGAAGATACCTATGAGTTTGACCGCAGTAAATATCAGAGAGCGCAGTCGGATATTATGAACCGTATTATGGAGGCGCAGGAAAAGATTGTGACTCTGGAATTAGCCAGCGGACTGGACGGTACAGAAAATGGAAAACAGTAATCTTTTTAAGGAAGAACTGGAGCTGTATCTGGCAGGACAGCAGGACAGCCTTAATTTTCGGCTGCTGCGGGAATTTGGAGTACCGCTTCATGTTCAGGATTCCATGCTGTGGGTGGAGAGTGTAAAAACAACCGTTTATTATGAAAATATAGTGGAAACAGGGGAAAGGAGGCAGTTATGTCAGTAGCAGAACAATTTGCAGGACTGGATATGAAAAGCCTGATCGGAGGGCCGCTGACAGCGGCGGCAGATGCAAGTATATTGCTGGCCCGTTCAACCGCAGAGTTTATAAATGATGTTGGTTTTGACGCCAGGGGGAAAATCCGTACGGCAGCATTCGGGTATGAAAGAAGGAGCGCCAATGAGGATGGAACGAGTAATCTGGAAGAAATGAAGGTGGCGGTGCCCATGCTTGCCATTGTACCCATTCCAAATCTTCAGATTGATGAGGTAAATGTACTGTTTGATATGGAAGTCAAACAGAGTGAAAGATCTGAAAAGTCAACGGATCTGGGGGCTTCATTATCCGGTTCGGCAAAATTTGGGCCCATAAAAGTAAGTATTACAGGAAGCGTCAGTTCCCACAGTTCCAATACCAGAAGCTCAGATAATTCAGCCAAATATCATGTGGATGTCAGAGCAACCAATCATGGGATGCCGGAAGGGCTTTCCCGTGTACTGGATATGATGGCTTCCTGTATTTCTCCGGTGCTTGTAAGTTCAGAATTAAAAGGCGGGGACGGACAGAACCTCACCGATGCGGGAAGAGTCAGAGCAGAGAAACTGAAACAGCTCAGAGGGGAAATTGTTATGCTGGAGCAGCAGATGGATGCAGCGAAAAACGGACTGGAAAGTAATATCCAGAGGATGAAAAATCTTGCAATGAGCCAGCAGAACGTATATCAGTCAGCCCTTGTGAAGCTGCTGGGAGGCCTTGACCGCAGCAAAGCGGAAGAAGAGGAGAAGGCGGACAGCTACAGCCATGCAATGGAGGAAGTGAATCAGACATGGACGATATTCCGCAATCAGGTATCAGATCTTGTTAAACTGGCGGCTGACAGCGGAGAAAATAAAGCCGGAGTTTCGGAGCTGTTCGGACTGAAAGCCTTTGACGCCAGAAAAGGAGAAGCTGTGCCCTATACAAAAGCAGAGTCACAGTATGGCGCAATGGAAATGGTTCAGAAAGCAGCGCTTGAATCCCGAAAAAATTATGACAGAACAGAAGCAGACCTGCTGGCAAAACGTGTGGAATACAATAATGCTGTCTCAGGTATTTCACCGGCAGCAGTACAGAGCGGGAAAGAAATTCCGCAGCAGCCGGTACAGCAGCAGCCGGCAGGCGGGGGAACGGGAACTTCCGGAACCTCCGGAAAAAGCAGTAAATAAGTGATACTATGAAGGAAAACAGAAAATGTCAGTTATCAGACATCAGATATGTAAAAATGGTTACGGTCGGAAGTGTGAATCCCAACCATCCTCTGTCAGAGCAGGCAAGGGAAGCGCAGACTGCATTGCTGAACCGGTGTCTGAATGATTATCCCAGAGGGATGATTATTGGAAAGGATATTGCAGTGGGGCGTTACATGATTGGAGAGCATGAGCTGACCATGGAAAAGGTAACTTATCATGTGGGGTTTTCAAGAAAACCATTATGGGAAGGGATGGAGAAAGAATCGTATGTATAAATTGGAGTATGCGCAGTTAAGGCAGCAGGATACACAGTTATGCTGGCAGGCGGTGACTAATATTTTCAGCAGATTTTACAGAGGGGAGGATTACCTGATTGGGCCTCCCGGAGAAAATGTACCTGCTGTTGCGGAAACGGCAATTGAGCTGGCCACAAACAGAAGCCTCTTGGATGTATCAATGACTTTTCAGGAAATTCAGAACAAAATTATGCAGAATCATCTCCTGTATGCATGTCTGGATTATTCCGGTTCCGGTCATTCCGTTGTGATTGTGGGTGTGGATGATCCCAATCTCTTTTGTATCTATGATCCGATGGAAGGATTCGAAGCCTGGTATTCTTTTGGGGCCAGTAAAAGATACAGAGATGCATTTTCAGGCAGTTCTTTTACAATTTACAAAATTGCAGCTTTAACATAAAAGCTGAAGATATCCGGACCGGAGATTCATTGCTTTATCCGGAAGAAATCCGCAGCCTTATACAGAGAATCTTGCGACAATGGCCGTACATCATTCAGCGGCAGATGTGAGAGTGTTTCAGGTTTATGGATAAATTGATTTAAAGAAGTTACCGTGCTATAATGTCCAGCGAAAAGATAACTGAGGGAGGTGGGAAATATGCTCTGCCATTTGGTGATTGACTTAAACAAAGGACTCTGTACAAAGTCTGGTGTCTGGACGAAATTTGTACAGAGGTAAAAACTATCGTCCACATTGGATTTTGTACTTTTATTCTGAAAAAATAAAGAATAGAATGGAGAAAATTCAATGGAAGAAAAATCATTTAAAAAATATATTATTTTGTGGTTAAGCCAGAGCGTATCAGGACTTGGAAGTTCCATGACCGGGTTTGCGCTTGTTTTGTGGGCGTATGGACAGAGCCATTCTGCAATGTCCGTCTCGCTGATGTCCTTTTGCAATTATGTGCCGTATGTGTTTTTAAGCCTGTTTGTCGGCAGTTTTACAGACAGACATAAGAAGAAAACGATCATGCTGGTCTCGGACAGCATTGCGGCGGCTGGTTCACTGGCAGTATTGGCATTTCTGTTTGCAGGATGTCTGGATGTCTGGAATATCTATGCCATAAATGCGGTGATTGGTATAACGAATGCCTTTCAGCAGCCTGCGTCCGCAGTGGCAACGGGAAGGCTTGTACCAAAGGAGAAGATTTCAAATGTCAGCGGGATGAATTCTTTTTCCAATAACCTTATCGTGGTATTCAGCCCTATGCTGGCGGCATTCCTGTTTGCGGCAGGCGGGCTTTCTCTTATCCTGCTGATAGATCTGGCGAGCTTTGTCTTTGCCTTTTGTGTATTGCTGTTCTTTATCACTATCCCGGAACAGGAGAAGGAAAAGAGGTACGGTTCCCCATTTGCCGGAATAGTGGAAGGATTTGATTTTCTGAAAAAGGAAAAAGGCATATTTTATATCATGGTTACAATGGCACTGATCAATTTCTGTTCAAGGCTGACCTATGAGAATATTTTATCGCCGATGATCCTGGCAAGAAGCTCCGGGAACAGTATCGTGCCTGGAACTGTAAATGCCTGTATGGGCATTGGCGGGATTGCCGGGGGCATCATTGTTTCCATAAAGAAAGAAAGCCGCCATAAGGCTGTGGCAATTTATGTTCCGGCGGCATTGTCATTTATGTTCGGTGACCTGATGATGGCATCCAGTCAAAATGTATTCTGGTGGTCAGTGGCTGCGGTTGCTGCCAGTCTGCCGATTCCTTTTATACAGGCAAACCAGAATACGATACTGTACCGTAAGATTCCCGCCGCTATGCAGGGGAGGGTATTTGCGGTCAGGAACGCTATCCAGTACAGCACGATTCCGGTTGGGATTATCCTGGGAGGTTATCTGGCAGATTATGTCTTTGAACCTTTTATGTCTTCTGGGAGCAGGATGGCAGAAATGCTGGAAATAATAGTAGGGGACAGTGCCGGAAGCGGCATGGCGGCAATGTTCCTGTGTACCGGGATATGCGGCTTTACAGTGAGCATGGCATCCTGTTTCAACCGGGAAATAAAGAAATTAGACTGATTGGCTAATATGGAGGGGCGGGGTATCCTGCCCCTTTGGTATTTACACATTCAATCTCATTTCTGTAAAACTCAATTTTTTCATCCAGTTTTATCTTATGCTCCTGTAGCCGCGCAATCTGCTCATTGAGCGCCTGCCGATGCTGCACCAGCATTTCCATCCTGTCAGAAAGGGTGGAATCACCCGCTGCCCGGAGTTCGGCATAGTGTTTGATTTCCCTGACAGGCATCCCCGTATCTTTCAGTCGTTTGATAAATGCAATCCATGTGAGGTCTTTATCGGAATAGCAGCGGCGGTTGCCGGAATTGCGCTCCGGGGCAATCAGCCCTTCCTGTTCATAATAGCGCAGGGTATGGATGCTAAACCCCGTCAGCTTTGAAAATTCCCCGATAGAATATTCCATAAAAAATCACTCCAATCCTCTTGACATAGAGTTCACTCTACATTGTATGGTTGGATTATACCAAATCGAAGGAGGATTATCAAATGGTTCAGGAAAAAGGAAAATATACGGTCATCACCGGGGCAAGCTCCGGCATTGGCTATGAAACGGCGAAGGCATTTGCAGGGCGGGGAAAAAATCTGGTCATAGCAGCAAGGCGCAGGGATAACTTAGAGATGCTGAAAAAGGAGATATTGGAAGAACGCCCGGACGTGGATGTTGTTATACGAAGTACGGATTTATCCGTCCCGGAAAACGTATACCAGCTTTACGAGGGTTTGAGGGACTATGAGATTGAGACATGGGTGAATAATGCGGGTTTTGGAAATTATGACAGCGTAGCAGATCAGGACTTGGGGAAAATCGGGGCAATGCTGCATTTGAATATTGAGGCGCTGACAATACTGTCCTCCCTGTTTGTCCGTGACTATAAGGATGCAGACGGGACACAGCTTATCAATGTATCTTCATGCGGAGGCTATACCATTGTGCCTGCGGCTGTAACATACTGTGCGGCAAAGTTTTATGTCAGCACTTTTACAGAGGGGCTGGCATGGGAACTGAAAGAGACAGGGGTGAAAATGAAGGCAAAGGTACTGGCACCTGCGGCAACAAAGACAGAATTCGGAATGGTAGCGAATAATGTCAGTGAATATGATTATGATAAATCTTTCGGAACATACCATACGGGCAAACAGATGGCGGGATTTCTGCTTGAATTGTACGACAGCGAAAACGTGGTGGGGCTGGTAGACAGGGAGAGTTTCAGTTTCCGGCTGGCCGAGCCATTGTTCCCATATGCGGGAAATTCCTTACATAATCAGCAGCGTATGTGAAAATAGGTATTTATGAATTCTACAAAAGGCAGGCCTTGCATTTCCACCATATCGGATGAATGGCGAAAAACTTTAGACTTATTTTGGAATTCCTGAATTGCATTTATGCCTTTCGCTCCATTTTATATGCCTTTCGCTCCCCGCATCCCAAAATAACAGAAGATCTGCCGATAAATTAAGTGACGGCAGAAACTGAAATCCGAGGTGATGAATTAAGGAATATGATGCTGACAGCATCTTCCTTTCCAGCGGAGAAAAGGTCTGCCTGACAAGGAAGAGGCACAATGAGTTTGTAAAGGCGTATATGTGGTATTTGCAGAATGGAGGGGTGTCCTGTGTATGAAGTAGTGAGCAGTCTGCTGGAAGTTTTCTGCCAAAGGGCTGCACGAGTTTTTGGGTTTTTGTAAGGCTGGCAGTGATCCTGTGCATCATATCAGTGACGGCATTGTTTTTTTACAGAGCGTTAGGAAAGATGGCCTTATTTCTTATAGTTACCTTTATGGCTGTGGGTGAAATGAGCTTTTTCCCTGCACATATATTCTTTGAATTAAGCGATCATCTTTTTTCGTTATGGGATTGGTGTTGGGAAGAAGGATATATTTCGGTACTGGAAAGCTATGATTTTGTTGTTAATATTACTCTCATAGGAAACCGGATTTTATTTCATGTCATTGGAGCAGTATTGCTGTATTTTACCATGAGGAAGATTGTGCGGGTCTTCCGGGATGATACCGATACATCCGCGGTAAACTGGAAGCCGGCAGGAGCCGAGCCGGAAGCAACCAGTCCGCAGGTACAGTCCCGGTGGAATTCTGCATTAGGGCAGAAGTCGATTATTGTACCGCCGGAATTGGAAGAAAAGATGAAGAATGATCCGGAACTGGCTAAGAAGGTAATGGCGAATGTTGAAAACTTTATTACCACATATGCGGCAACCTCTGTCAGACCGGGGAGGGTATGTTCATGGCTGATCTCGCTTGATGAAAATGAAGAAATAGAAAAATATCGTGTGACAGGGGGCGGAGGTAATATATCTGGGCCGACAGAAGAGCAGCAGCGCCAGTTTGAAGCGGAGCAGGTGGCAAAGAGGAAAAGGCGTGAGGAATATGCCCGTCTGAATGAGGAAAGCGCCCTGAAACACAGGCTGATGGAGCAGGAAGCAGATGAGAGGTATTACCAGACCAGCATAACCCAAAAGGCAGTTTCGATTGCAACATATGAAGCGGCGGACGGAAAGTTTATTTCACCCACAACAAAACAGAGTACCTGCCGGAGATTATCACAGAACATGGGATTGGGCCTGAAAATGTGCGTGATGTGGCAGAGAGGTATTTTGGGGGCGTAAACATAAAAGTGAAAGGGGATGTATTCCATGTGACAGTCATGTTACAGCAGGGGGAGGTGGGAGAAGATAAGTAAATGGCTATGCATGAAATGAAACTCGAAAATAAATTAAAGTGGAGGATTAAAAAATGGCTATCGGTGGAGTAGGACAAAATTTTTATCGGAACAATGTGGAAACAGCAAAAAATGTGAACAGTGCAGAAAAATTTGCACTGGAAAAAACGGGAAGTACACAGGAATTATCCGAAGCGGAAGAAATGGAACTGTTTAAGAAGGAATTTTACGCAGAACTTGAGAGGATACCAAAGAATAGAACCATCACCAATCTGGCGGTCAATATATCGGAGGAAGCGTTTAAAAATATGAAAGATGATCCGGAATACAGGGCAAAGATAATGTCGGTGCTTCAACGTGATCTGACTTCATCTTTTGCCCCGTTAAAGGCGTCATTACTTATAACGGTAGGCGCAACCGAGAAAGATTACAGGGGAGATTCATGGTCTGGTCCCAACAATGATTCAGAGTTTTTTGCACGTTCACAGGATAGTTTTTATAAGAAAACAGGCGAGCAGAAAGACCGGAATAAGGAACTGCTGGAAGAATATCTGGAAAAACGGGCGCGGGCTAAGAGACAGCAGCAGGAACTGCTGGATGAAAAGATTGCGAAAGCAGAGCGGGAAAGAAGCAGGCTGGCAAAGGCGTGGAGCAGTAAGCAGCAGATGGCAGCGGCATCCAATGCTTATGATGCAAATGTCATGATGGGAACTGTAACGGGTGAAGATTCGCAGCCTGGCTGAATAAGGACATTATGCCCGGACTTACCATAAGGGGACATGGGCGGCTCCGAATGACAGAGGGGCTGACATTAACAATAAAAATTTTATCGAGGAGAACGGAATCATGGCAATTTCAGGAATTGGAAACAACTACAGCAATGTGTATGGGAGTACATACACGGCACAGAAAAATGAGACAGTGAAGAAAACAGAAACAAAGGAAGCTGCGCCTGCACAGGCGAAGAACACAGGGACAGACAGCGTATCGGATTATTATTCCTGCCTGCAGAAGAATTATAACTGTGTAAAGAATGGCAGCGTGGCAATTTCGGGCTCTTACCTGAAGGAGTGTGCAAAGAACCCGGAAAAGGCGAAAGAACTGGAAGAAAGCCTTGCTTACTTCAAAGAAGGTTATGAAAGCGGCCTTAAGAGCGCCCAGGCCAATGCAAGGGCTATCGGGGCAAGGGTGGTGAACTATTCGGAAAGCTGGAGCATCGACAGCACAGGGAACATAACTATGATGGCATCTACCACGGTAACTTCCGACAGCGGGGTAAAAGGCTGGAAGGAGCTGGCAGAGGAACGGAAAGAAAAATTAAAAGAGCAGAAGGAGCAGGAACGCGCCGAGGAAAAGAGAAAAGAGCAGAAGGAACAGGAAGAAGAACTGCTGGAAAAGATTCAGGTTTCAGCGCAGCCGGCGACCGTCATATCGGATGCGTACCATAAGCCTGTTGACATCAAGGCATAAATGACAGAAAGGAAGGTGGACAATGGGAATAACTAATGTAAATGAACAAGGTTCCGTATATGGAGCGGCTTTCAGGAACAGGCCGGTATACTTCATGACGGGAAAAGAGACGGAGGCATTTTTTGACGGGAAGATGCGCAGGAACATGGAACTGCGGGAGGACACCTGTACCCTCAGCAGCAATAACACTTACCGCAGACAACATACCACTTATGAGGTTTCCGATAAGGACAAAGGCAGCACATTCCTGGATTTGAATTTTCTGATCAGGGATGAGACCAGCAACCTGAAAGGAAGCCTCAGTGATAAAGAGGATGTGGATTTCTATAACTTCTCCATCCCGTTTAGGAACTTTCAGCGCAATTACTTTGGCGTCGAAGCCTATATAGATATGCCGGAGGGATGTGATTACGATCTTACCCTGTATGACGAATACGGCAACCAGGTGGGGAAGGCCGAGTGGGATGGTGAGGGACGAAAAAAACTGACTATTCCTAACTGGGATATCAATACCAATCAATACTGCCTCAAGGTAGAAAACGGAAACGGGGAGGAAGTTTCCCCGGATGATTATTATAAGATCAGTTTCCGTGTTTCCGAAAATAAGGAGCATGAAAATGACAGATGAAAAGTACGGTGACCAGATGTACCAGTATTACATAGGGATTGCGGACAGCGTGGGGAACCTGTCCTCCAATACATACCGGTATGCCACGGACATACAGGAAGTCCGGCGCTGCCTGAAAGGGGTTACAGGGGAGGACATTTCCTTAGAAAATCTTTATCTGACGCCAGACGGGAAGATTGGAGGGCTGCCGGACAAGGCGGCTGATCTGATCAACAAGACGAAGGACAATGCCAGGATAGAACGGATGAAGGATGCGCTAGTGGATATCATAGGGAAGTTCAGGATAAGCGGAGACTTGGGAATTCCCGATTTCACTTCACAGTTCCAGTTCAAGGATGGGGCGTTCTCCGTGGCGGACAGCGGTTTTGCGGTGGATATGGGTGCACTGGATGGCCGGTTTACACCACAGTCCTCCGGCAATATGTATTCCGATATGTATAAATATCAGTTCAAGAAGGTTTTATAGGCTCCGCAGAAACAGAATAATAGATTTACAGGAGAGGGTGGAATAATGCAGGTAAGTTCGTCTAATGGTTCATTGCAGAACAGATATTTTTCAGGAACAGGAAGCACAGGTGGTATCCATCTGCCGGACTTCAATGACAAATATGTTTTCTCCAAAAAGAAAAGCGGTGTCAGTGATGAGGAATATCGGAAGAAAATTAGGGAACAGGCATATGAAGATTTTGCGAAAGGTCAGTTCCAGAACAAATCCGAAGGATTTAACAGGCTGATGAAAAGCTATACATCAGAAGTATCCCCGGACAGAAAAGGGATTATCACTTCCGGGCTGAAAGCTGTTTCAGGCAACAGGCAGACTGTGATTAAGCCCATAGATTTTGTGGCAACGCTGCTGGAAGGGAAAGTGAAATATCAGAAACTGCCGTCAGGAAACAGCGATTACATAGAGTTTTACGATAAGAACGGTGAGATGGTGGCGACTTATTCCAACAATGGGTGGACGATGTATACCACCAATGCGGAGGCTTCCAGACAGACGGAAATGTGCATGATCTATAACGAGGCATGGGGAAATGCAAAGAGGGGCATTCCGCTGTCAGGCAAAGAAACGGTAAATGTGGAAGATATGCAGAGTAGCTTTGATGCCAGGGCGTAGTGGAGAATTATTCCTGATAAGCCACGGCCTGACAAGACAGGCATCCCCCCCCGGTGTTCTGGCAGATTGGGGAATCAGAGAGCAGTGAGAGGAGGTGAAAGTCGGTATGGAATTTGACCGTGGAACGTAAATAAAGTTTTTTGCATGAAGCAATAAAATGCTCGGACTTATCACGAGAGAGCAGGGGCGGCTCTGACCGACAGAGGAGCCGCAATATTAAAGATAATGGAGGATGAAAGGAAATGAATGTTAATGGAATAGGAGCAGCAGGATACCTGGCAGCAGGAAAAGCAAAGGTGCGCCAGGCACAGGACGGCACACAGAGTTTTGACCGGGAGTTTATGGGAATGGCATCGCAGACGCCCTCTTTTGTAGGAAAGGTATGGACGAAAGAGGAAATTATGCAGTCGGTTGATAAGCAGGTGCAGAGCAACCAGAGCAAGAAAATGTCCGTTTCCGATATGATAAAGGCAACCTGTATAGAAGGGACAAGGGCACAATTCCGTTTTGCGGGAGAAGATAAGATATACACATTTGATGAATATATAAAGGAGCTTGACAAGCGTTCAAAGAACAGTGTGTAAATAAAGCACCATAGGAAAGGAAAGGCAGGGCAGGTTGTTGTGATAAAGTAAAGTTGTAACAGCAGTGGCTAATAAGATATAATCAATCTACAAGGAAAAGAGGTACTTATTATGCCGCAAAATTACACCCCTGAATTTAAAAAATTGTATCAATCCGGACACGCAATATGGTGGTATACTGCGCCTGCGATTATCTGGACATTTTTGGAAGATTATGATTTTACGGGGAAAATGCTTAATGGGAACTTTTCAGAAGCTCCATTTTTAATGCGGATGTCATTGTCTTTGAGATAGCTGTGCATCATGTCCCGCATTGCTGCTTTTGCGGGCTTTCGCTTTTTCCTGCCATAATAAAACCTCCAGACTGAGTAATTCTGTCTTACATCAGTCTGGAGGTTTACACAAACTTGGGGATAGTTCCGCAGATGTACGGCCATTGTCTGTAAAAATGAAATTATCGGATATCCACATTTCCGCTGCTGCACCAGATTTTATCGGATATCCACATTTCCGCTGCTGCACCAGATTTGAATGGATTTTTCTTTTTTCCCGTCTTTGCTCAGGTACACAACAGTTCCGTCTTCGTCTTCCCTTATGTTTTTTTCGTCTATTGTGACAGTTCCGTATTCTGCTTTCAGATCATAGCTGTAATCAGAAGCCTGGTCTGCCAGTTCTATTGTAACATCTCCGTATTCCGCGTTTATTTCTCCATGTTCCAGAACGGCGTTTTTCAGAGTCAGGTTGCCGGAATCAAGGGAACATGACAGAGCTTTTGTCGTAATATGTTCCAGGCTGCAGTTTCCGTATGTACTGTCTGCTTTAAAATCACCTGTGGTCAGGCTGGAAATCTTAAGATCTCCGGATTCCAGATCAAAATTACTGTTACCGGAAACAGATACCGTATCTCCTGTAAAATTTCCATAGGCCGCGGAAACCGTCAAATCCTCGCAGGTTATGGTTTCAGATCTGATATTGCCGGATTCACTGGTAAGGTTCAGTGTGGTTCCGGTAAAAGTGTCCAGATCCAGGTCGCCGTATGCCAGAGTTAAGTCAGCCTCTCTGGCATTTATCTGTTTCAGTTTCACGTTCCCGGATTCCACATCCATGGTCAGCAGTTCAAAATACTGGTCGGCAGGAACATAGAGATTCAGATAGAAAGGTTCCTGATTCACAGGATTTCCGAACAGATGAAAGGAAATTGTGTAGGGATGCTGAGTGGAGCCCTCCTGAAAATAAAATGTCTGGCCGCTGACTTCATAATCCGGTTCCTGACAGGTGCCGTCCAGTCTGTATTCCAGGTAAAAATCATCTGCGGGAAGAATGGACACATTGGCCTGATCTAAATGAATGGAAGCCTGGGAAAATGAATCCAGCCTGGTTTTTTCCAGTATATGGGGATTCGGGTATTTCTCACGTTCGTGAGAACCGGTCCGGGCAGAAGCAGAGGAGCCTTTTTGGATACCGGAGGCAATGATAATACCGGAACAGAGAACACCGGAACAGATGGCAATCACAAGAATAATAGTTAAAAATTTGTTGCGTTTCATGGAATATCCTCCTTTGCAGACGTGTATGGTTATAACCGGGTAATTCAGAGCTTCTGTTTATTATAACGATACCGAAAGAAGGATGACTTCACATTATGGAAAATTTTTTCTGTGTTCCCTGCGGGTTTTGGGGTCATCGGTACAGCGCTGAAAGGCAATGCGGGGCGTTTTGTCTTCCACATAAATAATGCCGCATTCCAGAAATCCGTTTTTTTGCAGCAGATGGCGCATGATGGCGTTTTGCCTGTGGGTGTCGATGCGGAGATTATGGGTAAAAGTGTCACAGAAATTCAGACATTGTTCCAGAATGCCTTTTTGTCTGCCGTTGCCGGCAATCCGGTGTATAACGCCGTAGGGGAGGTCATTCTGCCATTTTCCTTCAATTGTCCGGTAAGTGGGTTCTTCCCCCAGCAGGAAAGCAAATACGCCCACAATTTCCCCGCCGGACTCTATCAGAAACAGGCAGCCCTGCCGGATATCCTGCAAAACAGTTTCCAGGGCCGGTTTGTCGCTTCCCCACTGAGTGGGATTTCCGCTGACGGCCATCTGTTGTCTTGCATGAGCATAGAGGGAGAGAACAGAGTTAAGGTCGTCTGGTTTTGCTTTACGGATATTCATGGGAAACTCCTTTGTGTAAGTGTGCATTTTATATATTATGCCATGGAAAATCCGAAGGAGTTTTCCATGGCATAAAAAGGCAGGTTTATACTGCATTCCCCTGATCCAGATTTTTCTGGGCGGTGGAAAGCATCAGTTTAATCCGGTTGAGCTGGTTGACCTCGGAAGCTCCGGGATCATAGTCAATGGCCACAATGTTGGAAAGGGGATAGCGGTGGCGGATTTCCTTAATCACCCCTTTGCCCACCACATGGTTGGGCAGACAGCCAAAGGGCTGGGCACATACGATGTTGTTGGTGCCGGAGTGAATCAGTTCCAGCATTTCTCCGGTAAGAAACCATCCTTCTCCTGTCTGATTTCCGGTAGAAACAACAGGAGAAGCATATTTTGCCAGAGTTTCAATCCGCGCCGGCGGCTCAAAATGCCGGCTTCTTTCAAATTCCTTTCTTGCAGCGCTCCGGAGCCATTCCAGGAACCGGATACCCAGGTTGGCGTTGCGGGCAGCAGATTTTTTCTGTCCCAGCTTTTCCACCCGGAAATTCTGGTTGTAGAAGCAGTAAAGCAAAAAGTCTGTTAAATCAGGCACCACAGCCTCTGCCCCTTCTGCTTCCAGAAGTTCAACCAGATAATTGTTGGCGGCGGGCAGGAATTTTACCAGAATTTCTCCAACTACGCCTACCCTTGGTTTGCGTTCTTCCGTAAGGGGAAGCTGGTCGAAATCCCGGATAATTTCCCGGCAGTAGCGTTTGAATTTTCCATGAGAAACTATTTTGGAGCCGGAAACAAAGTCCATGCATTTCTGTTTCCATTTTTCATGGAGGGCATTTGCTGCGCCGGGCACCTGCTCGTAAGGTCTGGTACGGTACAGGCAGCGCATGAAAATATCGCCGAAAATCAGGGCATACAGGCCTTTCTGCAGCAGAGGCAGGGTAAGTTTGAAACCGGGATTGGCTTCAAGTCCGCTTAAGTTCAGGGAAATAACCGGAATGTCAGGATATCCGGCTTTTTCCAGCGCCCGGCGGATAAATCCGATATAATTGGAGGCCCGGCAGCCGCCTCCGGTCTGGGTGATGACCACAGCGGTTCTGGTCAGATCGTAATTTCCGGATAAAACGGCATCCATAATCTGTCCCACCACAATCAGGGATGGGTAACAGGCGTCGTTGTTTACATATTTCAGTCCCATGTCCACTGCGGATTTTCCGTTATTTCCCAGAACTGCCATATTGTATCCGGCAGAGCGGAAAGCAGGCTGCAGCAGCTCGAAATGGATGGGAGACATCTGGGGACAGAGGATGGTATAGTTTTTGCGCATTTCCTCTGTAAATACCACTCGATTGTAACGACAGGGCTGAATATTGCGGCATGTTTTCTGTTTTTCCCGTACCCGCAGAGCGGAAATCAGAGAGCGGATGCGGATGCGGGCGGCTCCTAAATTGTTTACCTCGTCAATCTTCAGGCAGGTGTAGATTTTTCCTGATTTTGAAAGGATGTCATTTACCTGGTCAGTGGTGACGGCGTCCAGTCCGCAGCCGAAAGAGTTCAGCTGGATTAAATCCAGGTCTTCTCTGGTTTTCACGAAATTCGCGGCGGCGTAGAGGCGGGAATGGTACATCCACTGATCCATCACCAGGAGAGGACGCTCCAGTTCCTGGAGGTGTGAGACGGAGTCTTCCGTCAGTACGGCAATACCGTAGGAGTTGATCAGTTCCGGTATACCGTGATTGATTTCCGGGTCTGTGTGATAGGGGCGTCCAGCCAGAACAATGCCTCTGCGCCCGGTTTCTTCCATATATTTCAGGGTTTCTTCCCCTTTGCGGCGGATATCTTCTCTAATGGCGTTAAGTTCCTGCCAGCCGGCGTCCACGGCAGTCTGAACTTCCCCTGGGCTGATGGAAAATTCCTGTCCAAATACCAGCTTGAGCTGTTCTGCCAGGGCTTCTCTGGAAGCAAAGGACATAAAGGGATTTAAAAACCGTACTTTTCCGGAGGTGATTTCGTCCACATTATTTTTAATATTTTCCGCATAGGAGGTGACAATGGGACAGTTAAAATGATTGTTGGAATCGGGAAATTCGTCACGCTCATAGGGAATGCAGGGGTAGAAAATAAAGTCAGCCTGGTGCTTTATCAGCCATGCCACATGGCCATGGGCCAGCTTTGCAGGATAACATTCCGATTCGCTGGGGATGGATTCAATTCCGAGTTCATAAATTTTCCGGGTGGACTGGGGGGACAGCATGGTACGGAATTTCAAAGTACGGAAAAATACCGCCCAGAAAGGATAGTTTTCGTACAGATTCAGCACTCGTGGAATGCCCACGGTGCCCCGGACTGCTTCTTTTTCCGAAAGGGGCTCGTAATCAAAAATCCGTTTGTTTTTGTATGCGTACAGATTGGGAATCTGTTCTTCGTTTTTTTCTTTTCCAAGGCCTTTTTCACAGCGGTTTCCGGTGACGAACCGGCGGTTTCCGGAAAAAAGGTTGATGGTTAAAAGGCAGTGGTTGGTACAGCCCTGGCATCTTGTCAGTCTGGTATCAACTTCAAGATGATTAATTTCCTCCAGAGAGAGCATGGTGGTGGATGGATTTTCTTCATAGCGTTCCCTTGCGATTAATGCGGCGCCGAAAGCACCCATAATTCCGGCGATGTCCGGCCGGACAGCTTCACAGCCGGATATTTTTTCAAAACTTCTGAGAACCGCGTCGTTGTAGAATGTTCCTCCCTGTACCACAATATGCTTCCCAAGGTCACTGGCATCCGATACCTTAATGACCTTGAACAGAGCATTTTTAATGACAGAGTAGGCGAGTCCGGCAGAAATGTCGGAAACTTCCGCTCCTTCCTTCTGGGCCTGTTTTACTTTGGAATTCATAAAAACGGTACAGCGGGTGCCAAGGTCAATGGGATTTCGGGCAAATAAAGCGGCCTGTGCAAAATCTTCCACAGAATAATTCAGGGATTTTGCAAAGGTTTCGATAAAAGAACCGCAGCCGGAGGAACAGGCTTCGTTGAGCTGCACGCTGTCCACGGTCTGGTTTTTGATTTTAATGCATTTCATGTCCTGGCCGCCAATGTCCAGAATACAGTCCACTTCCGGGTTGAAGAAAGCTGCTGCATAATAGTGAGCCACCGTTTCCACTTCCCCTTCATCCAGCATAAAGGCAGATTTCAGCAGAGCTTCTCCATATCCGGTGGAACAGGAATGGACAATCCGCGCGCCTTCTGGCAGCAGAGAGTAGATTTCCTGAATGGCGGAAGTGGCGGTAGCCAGAGGATTTCCGTTGTTGCTGCTGTAAAAAGAGTACAAAAGAGAGCCGTCTTCTCCCACCAGAGCCACCTTTGTGGTGGTAGAACCTGCGTCAATGCCGAGATAGCAGTTTCCCTGGCAGGTGGACAGATCTCCTGCAGCTACATGATGTCTGCTGTGACGTTTCCGGAACTGGTCATATTCTGCCTGTGTGGCAAACAGAGGCTCCATCCGTTCCACTTCAAATTCCATATGGATGTCAGAAGACAGTTTCTTTAAAATGTTTTTCAGCTCCATGGTAACTTCCGGTTTGCAGTTTAAAGCAGAACCCATGGCTGCAAACAGGTGGGAGTGATGGGGAGCGATAATATGATCCTGATCCAGTTTCAGAGTCCGGATAAAGGCCTCTTTCAGTTCCGGCAGGAAATGCAGAGGACCGCCCAGAAAGGCCACATGGCCCCGGATGGGCTTACCGCATGCCAGTCCGGAAATGGTCTGATTGACCACTGCCTGGAAAATGGAAGCAGACAGATCTTCTTTGGATGCCCCCTCATTGATTAAGGGCTGTATGTCAGATTTTGCAAATACACCGCAGCGGGCGGCAATGGGGTAAATTGCCTTATAGTCCCTGGCATAGGTGTTAAGTCCTGTGGCGTCAGTCTGGAGCAGGGAAGCCATCTGGTCGATGAAAGAGCCGGTTCCTCCGGCACAGATTCCATTCATGCGCTGTTCCACATTGCCGCCCTCAAAATAAATGATTTTGGCGTCTTCACCGCCCAGCTCAATAGCCACATCGGTCTGAGGTGCGTAGTCCTGCAGAGCGGAAGCCACCGCAATTACTTCCTGTACAAAGGGGATTTCCAGATGTTTTGCAAGAGTCAGTCCTCCGGAGCCGGTGATTACGGGAGACAGCAGAAGATTTCCAAGTTCATCCTGTGCCCTTGCCAGCAGGTCAGAGAGTGTCTCCCGGATATTTGCAAAGTGTCTCTGGTAATCTGCAAACACAATATGATTTTGAGGGTCTAATATTGTAATTTTTACGGTAGTTGAGCCAATATCAATGCCCAGCCTGTGCAATGTATGATGTTCCATATCATTTCCTCCATGTTTCAGACAGAGTAAAAATGGTAAAAATTTCTATTTCTTCCTATTATATAAGTGTTCCGAAATCGAACACCGCTTATTATACGACAGGAAATTACAAAAAACAATCTGTTTTTTTATTTTTTAATGGAATGTTTAGAATTGCTGTACCGGTTTTTGCGGCTGCCATATTCAAATATATGTCTGAAATAAAAATGAAGAACAGCGGAAAAGGAAAAGAATTCATATCATGATTTAAAGTGTTTTCTGTGTGGCTTTATCAGGTGTGTTCCCTGGTTTCATCATAAAATTTCCCTCCTGTTTTCTGAAATATTTTCCGGGTAATTCCAGCGAAAATCATACCGGAGGTACAGGTCGTAAGGCCCAGTATAAAAATGGAAAGGGCTGCGCTTGTAGTTTCTATGAAAAAGCCGTTGACGAGAGTTCCCACAGGTGTGGCCATTAACAAAATTGAGTTCAAAAATCCGAAAAACCGTCCCTGCACTTCCTGGGGAATGTATTTTTTGTAAAAAATTCCAAACTGGGTATTGCTCAGTCCGAAAAAGATTCCGGAAATAAAATAGGCTGCAATAAAATATCCGGTCTGCTGATAATAGGCCAATATTCCCATAATAACATTGAAAACGCCCATGAGTGATACAAAAATCATGGAATGGTATATCTGAAATTTCTGAAGGCCGGTCTTTTTTGCCAGAAGGCTTCCAATAACTCCGCCCAGAGGGGAAGCGGCGAATAAGATTCCTGCCAGAATCTTATCAACTTCATGATTAATCACATAAACCTGCATGGATAAAATCAGGGCTGCTCCTAATACATTGATAACAGAGGCACACAGCAGAAAGACAAGAAAGCTGTTTCTGGCAGGATGTTTTTTCAGCACTTCCGGTGAAGAATCTTTTTCTTTCTTTTTCTGATTTTCCGGGCTTTCCTTCTCGTAGCTGAGTCCGGACAGCAGAAGGAGGACAATGAGTACCACGCCCATATCTGCCAGATAAATGTTTCTGTAATTCAGTACGGAAATGAGAATTCCGGCAATGGTCGGCGATAAAATCTGCAGAATCTGTGTAGTCAGCTGCTGAAGATACACAGCATTCTCCAGATCATTCTTATCGACAATATGTACAATCAGAGAACTGGTACTCGGATTGATAATAGAAATACACAGATGCCGGAGCAGGAAGGCACCGATAATCAGGTATACGTTTTTTTCCGGTTCCTGAAACAGCAGAAAGATGATAAGTACAGAAAACAACTTCAGAACATTCCCTGATTTTATAATTTTTACTTTATTCAGTCTGTCTGAAAGGATTCCCATCACCGGGGATATGAGTACACTGGCTGACACAATGATTGAATTATATACAGATAATACGACTGCAGACCCGGTGACTTCCATAATCCATAAGGGCATTGCAAACAGTATCACTCTGTTCATGATAAAAGACAGATTGTCGCTAAGAAAAATACGTTTAAAATTGCTGTTTAACCTGCTATAACTGTTCATTTTCACACTTTCCAATTACAAATTACAGTAATTGAAATTCCTTTCCCGTTTTCAATTGTTTCATTTTGGTATACTTTAACGCCAGCACTTTCTTTGTATGGCAGTTTTATTATATCAGAGATTTAGCGCTGTTTCCATGTAATTTCAGGAGGCCTCTGCCGAAACCGCCCTGTGAGAGGCAGAAGAACAGATTCCTGTGATATGCAAAGCACCCATTTTCTCCGATGGAATATAATAGTAAAGAGATGACTGAACCAAAATGGAGGAAATAAACCTATGGCGAAAATTATTCCGATTCCAATTGGGCCAATTTACAGTGAGGGTCCCTGCCGGGGAATGGTACATGTAATCGAAAAAGGAGATACTCTGTACCGACTGGGAAAACGATATCACGTAAGTGTTGGACAGTTAATGTTTGCCAATCCCTTTGTAAATGTATACAATCTGCAGATTGGAGATGAACTCTGCATTCCAATCAGTATTCAGCCCAGAACTCCGGAGAGCAGAATGCAGGGAGAACTGATGGAAAATGAGGGAATGAACATGGCACCGGGAGGGATGGAGTCTGACCGAATGTTTCAGGAGCCCGAATTCCGGGAAACAGCGGAATATCCGGAATCCATGGAAGAAATGGAGCCGGAACAGATGAAGGCTCCGGAAGAAATATAAACTTTTTATGAAACTATGGCCCCTTTCGTTGACAAACCGGAAAGGAAAATCTATAATGAATACTTGAGTACCATATATTTGCAGAGGAGGATATTATGGGTTTTCTGAATAAAATGGAACGGAAATTTGGAAAGTATGCAATTCCTAATCTGACTTTCTGGTTGATTGGAGCCTGGATATTGGGATTTATTATTCAGTACACAATGCCGGAGGTTCAGAAAATGTTGATTTTGGAACCTGCCATGATTCTGAGGGGGCAGATATGGAGAATTGTTTCCTGGCTGCTGGTTCCGCCTCCGGTAAATATTCTGTTTTTAATCTTTTTTCTGTCCTGTTACTATTTTATTGGAATTTCTATTGAACAGGCCATTGGGACCTTTCGTTACAATGTGTATTTAATCGGCGGTATGCTGTGTTCCATTCTGGGTGCATTTCTGCTGTACGGGTTTTACTATTTTGTAAAGGGAATGGCTGTTGCCGGTATCGGATATTATTTCAGTACCGAATATATTACCATGTCTCTGTTTATGGCATTTGCAGTGATATATCCCAATGTGGAATTTCGGTTGTATTTTATCATCCCCATTAAGGCAAAATGGATGGGCATTGTGGACGCAGTCTGGATGTCATTTATGTTCCTGTCATCCAATGCGGCAGGGCGGACAGCGATTCTTGCCTCTCTGCTGAATTTTCTGATTTTCTTTTTCAGTACAAGAAATTACAAACGGGTATCGCCCAAAGAAATACATCGAAAACAGGTCTACCGTCAGCAGATGCGGCAGGCAGAAAATATTACCCGGCATAAGTGTGCCATCTGCGGCAGAACGGAGCGGGACGGAGCTGACCTTGAATTCCGGTTCTGCTCCAAATGCGACGGAAATTATGAATACTGTCAGGATCACCTGTTTACCCATCAGCACATCAGACGCAGCTGACGGGTTTGCTATATCACATTGAACTCAGGAGGAATACAGATGGAAAATGAAATCGTTTCCAGGAATTTTATTGAACAGGAAATTGAAGAGGATTTAAAGGAAGGAAATTGTGAGACGGTAAGGACACGTTTTCCACCGGAACCGAATGGTTGTCTTCATATAGGACATGCCAAATCTGTTCTGCTGAACTATGGTCTGGCACAGAAATATCATGGCAAATTTCATATGCGTTTCGACGACACGAATCCTACCAAAGAAAAAACGGAATTTGTGGAGTCCATCAAAGAGGATATCCAGTGGCTGGGAGCAGACTGGGAGGATAACCTGTTTTTTGCTTCCGACTATTTTGAACAGATGTATGAAGGGGCAGTGAAGCTGATTAAAAAGGGCAAAGCCTATGTGTCGGATCTGACGCCGGAACAGATGCGTGAGTACCGGGGAACTCTGACAGAGCCGGGCAGAGAAGATCCCAATGCAGGAAGAAGCATTGAGGAAAATCTTCAGCTTTTTGAAGACATGAAAAACGGCAAATACGAAGACGGAGCTCTGGTTCTTCGGGCAAGAATTGATATGGCTTCCCCGAATATTAATATGCGGGATCCCATTCTCTACCGGGTGGCCCATATGACCCATCACAATACCGGGGACAAATGGTGTATTTATCCCATGTACGATTTTGCCCATCCCATTGAAGACGCCATAGAAGGAATCACCCATTCCATCTGTACCCTGGAGTTTGAGGACCACAGACCCCTGTATGACTGGGTGGTACGGGAACTGGAGTATGAAAATCCTCCCAGGCAGATTGAATTTGCCAAGCTGTACCTGACAAATGTGGTAACAGGGAAACGTTATATGAAGAAACTGGTGGAAGATGAGATTGTGGATGGCTGGGATGATCCCAGAATGGTATCCATTGCAGCGCTGCGCCGGAGAGGGTTTACTCCGGAATCCATTCAGAAATTTGTGGAACTGTGCGGAGTGTCCAAAGCAAACAGTTCCGTGGATTATGCCATGCTGGAATACTGTATCCGCGAGGACCTGAAGCTGAAACGCCCGCGTATGATGGCGGTGCTGAATCCCATTAAGCTGGTGATTGACAACTATCCGGAGGGGCAGGTGGAGTATCTTAACGCAGCCAATAATCTGGAAAATGAGGAACTTGGCACCCGTCAGATTCCTTTCTGCAGAGAGCTGTATATTGAACGGGAGGATTTCATGGTGGAGCCGCCGAAAAAATATTTCCGGCTGTTTCCGGGAAATGAAGTACGGCTGATGCACGCATATTTTGTAAAATGTGAAAGTTTCGTGAAGGATGAACATGGAAATGTGACAGAGGTGCACTGTACCTATGACCCGGAGACGAAAGCGGGGAGCGGCTTTACCGGGCGGAAAGTAAAGGGAACCATTCACTGGGTTCCGGTGCCTTTTGCAAAAACATGTGAAATACGGTTATACGAAAATCTGGTGGATGAGGAAAAGGGCGTCTACAACAAAGAAGACGGAAGCCTGAATCTGAATCCGGACTCACTGACTGTTTTAAAAGAGTGTTATGTGGAACCTGCGCTGGCGGATACCAGGCCATATGACAGTTATCAGTTTGTACGACAGGGATTTTTCTGTACAGATGTAAAAGATTCCAGGCCGGATGCACTGGTGTTTAACCGAATTGTATCTTTAAAAAGTTCTTATAAGCTGCCGGTACAGAAGTAGCGGCATACAGGAGGAGAAATATTATGAGTTTGTTTTCAGGGCTGGAAAAATTCGGTTTCAAACCAGAGGATTCCAAAGAGATTCTTAAAAGTGAAAAAAAAGAAGAACATAAGGAAGAGCAGAAAAAGGAACCAGTGAAAAAGGAGATTCCTCCGGAGAAGGATTTTCTGCTGCCAAAAACCGTACACTGCAAAGTGTGTGAAAAGGATTTCAGGACAAAGGTGGTAAAGAGCGGGAAAACCAGGAGACTGCAGCCAGACCGGGATTTGCGCCCGCGGTTTCAGTATATAGATACGCTGAAATATGATGTGTTCTCCTGTCCCCACTGCGGATATTCAGCTCTGGCCCGTGACTTTGACAACATAATTCCCGCACGGACAAAATTAATTCGGGAACAGATTTCTTCCAAATTCACCCCTCAGGAGGAGCCGGAAGCAGATTTCTATACTTATGATATGGCAATCGCCCGTTATAAGCTGGCGCTTTTGAACACCACGGTGAAAAAGGGAAAGGAAAGCGAAAAAGCATACACCTGCCTGAAACTGGCATGGATTCTGCGGGGAAAAGCAGATACCCTGTCAGAGGATATACCGGAAGAGAAGGAAGCAAAGAAAAAATGTCAGGAAGAAGAAGAAGTCTTTTATCAGCAGGCATATGAGGGATTCAACAAGGCAATTTCAGAGGAAATGTATCCGATCTGCGGAATGGATGAAAACACCATGGACTATCTTCTGGCCTGCATGTCCTATCATTTTGAAAAATATGAAATGGCATCCAAATGTCTGGCAAGAGTCCTGACTTCCTCCAATGCAAGCAGGCGTCTGAAAGATATGGCGCTGGAACTTAAGGAGGATATTGTTGCCCAGCTGAAACATTAAAAACTGAAAATCTGGAAGAACATCACAATGGAGCATTCACAAATCATCGGAGGCGGAATATGAAGAGACACACAAAATTTGTAACAGCGGGAATGACGGCGGCAATGCTGACAGTTTTTTGTCTGACCGGCTGTGGTGGTCCTACAGAAGAGCAGAAACAGGCTGCAGAAAAATACAGATCAGAAGCGGAAACCTGGCTGGAGGGAAATAACTACACGAAAGCGCAGGAAGCAATGGAAAAAGCTCTGGAGCAGATACCTGAAGATGAAGAGTTACAGGCGGCTGCAGAGGAAATAAACAAAAAAGCAGAAGAGATGAAGGGTTACAATGAGACCATGGAGGCTGCCAGAGCTGCTATGGAGGCAGATGATGCCGCAGCGCTGGATGCACTGCAGGAGAGCGAGGCAGGACAGGCTCTTGTGAAGATGGCAAAAGATACCGGGAGTTATATCTATCTGCCGGAGGGAGGTACCAGCGGAACCGGAATCGGATTCTATACGTTTGACGACTGTGACTGTGACCAGTGGTATTACGGAGATTATCAGGAAGGCAGACGGGAAGGAAACGGCATCTGGTATTATGCCAGCAGCCGGACAGAAGACGGAAGCCTTTATAAAGAGGTGTACAATGGCCAGTGGAGCCAGGATGCACCCAACGGAAAAGGCCATCAGCTGATAGCACTGGGAGATACTGTAGATACAGACCAGGATTTTGATGTGGAAAACGGATTATTTTATGGTACCTATGATGTTAAGGATACGCTGGAGGATGGAACGGAGGTTACCGGGAAATACGAGCTGCAGAATGGAAAATATGTAACCATTTCTGACGAAGAACTTGAGGCAAATAATTTCGTGGTGCCGGAAGAACCCCATCTTGCCATTGCTTTTCTCTACAATGAGGCAGGAGAAATTAAGAGCTGCACCATGGTGTATACGGAAGATACAACCAGAGGTGTGAAACATTTTTATTAAATTTAATCAGTGCCCGGCAGGGCCTTTCATGAGTAAAAAAGAATCCCCTTTTCCCGTACAACCGGGAAAAGGGGATTTTTATTGCTGTACATTTTTGTTTTCTTACTGTTTTTCCAGTTCCGCCATCTTCATGGCACGGACTTTCAGGGGCAGGCCGAATAATGTGATAAAGCCTTCTGCGTCATGGTGGTCGTACAGATCACCGGTGGTAAAGCTGGCCAGAGATTCACTGTACAGAGAGTAGGGGGAAGTGGTTCCGGCTTTGATGATATTTCCTTTGTAAAGCCTGAATTTTACTTCACCTGTTACATATTTCTGGGTAGAGGTTACAAAAGCCTGTACTGCTTCCCTGAGCGGGGTGAACCATTTTCCTTCATATACAATCTGAGCCATCCGGTTGCCCATGTCTTTCTTTACTTCCATGGTGGCACGATCCAGTACCAGTTCCTCTAACTGTTGCTGCGCTTCCATCAGAATGGTTCCGCCGGGGGTTTCATAAACGCCGCGGGATTTCATGCCCACCACGCGGTTTTCCACAATGTCAATAATACCAATACCATGTTTTCCGCCCAGACGGTTTAATTCACGGATAATGTCAGCCACTTTCATTTCTTTTCCGTTGATGGTTTTGGGAATACCGGACTCAAAAGTCATGGTAACATACTCCCCTTCGTCAGGAGCCTGTTCCGGAGATACGCCAAGAACCAGAAGATGGTCATAATTCGGCTCGCAGGCAGGATCTTCCAGTTCCAGTCCTTCATGGCTGATATGCCACAGGTTCCGGTCCCTGCTGTAACTGCTGTCTGCAGAGAAAGGCAGGTCGATGCCGTGGGCCTTGCAGTATGCAATCTCTTCTTCACGAGACTGCATATCCCATTTGTCGCTTCTCCATGCGGCAATGATTTTCAAATCGGGAGCCAGTGCTTTGATACCCAGCTCAAAACGAATCTGGTCGTTTCCTTTTCCGGTAGCTCCGTGGCAGATTGCGGTAGCGCCTTCTTTTCTGGCAATTTCCACCAGACGCTTTGCGATACCCGGGCGCGCCATGGAAGTTCCCAGCAGATATTTGTTCTCATAAACTGCGCCTGCCTGTACACAGGGAATAATGTATTCTTCTGCAAATTCGTCTGTGATGTCTTCAATATATAATCTGGAAGCGCCGGACAATTTTGCCCGTTCTTCCAGCCCGTCCAGCTCTTCTTCCTGTCCGCAGTCGATACAGCAGCAGATTACCTCATAATCATAATTTTCCTTTAACCATGGAATGATGGCGGTGGTGTCAAGTCCACCGGAATAGGCTAAAATTACTTTTTCTTTCATTACCTGTCCTCCATTGTATTAAATTGCTTATTGCTTTCCCGGACATTATATACTAACAGGGACAAAATAGCAAGTGAAAAAATATGCATAATTAAATTATAAAAATGCAATAATGTTACGGAAAATGATCTGAGGATACGTTGATAAGGGAAAGATATTCATTATTATAAAAAAGTATTGCATAAAACATGAAATATATGTATAATTATGCAATATCAGAAAAAAGGGCTTTACGAATCGGAAAAGATATATTATTATGAAAGCTGACGTCTCCATCTGTCAGAATGGAGTTTACAGGGAAAGAGAGGAACAAATCAATGATAAAAGCAGGAATTATCGGAGCCACAGGGTATGCCGGGGCAGAACTGGTACGAATTCTCCTTGGACATAAAGAAGTGGAAATCAAATGGTATGGCTCCAGAAGCTACATAGATGAAAAATATGCCAGAGTGTACGGAAATATGTTTCAGTTGGTGGAAGACACCTGCCTGGATGACAATATAGAGACGCTGGCGAAGGAGGTTGACGTGATTTTTACTGCCACTCCCCAGGGATTTCTGGCAGGGGTTCTGACAGAAGAAATTCTGCAGAACACAAAAGTGGTGGATTTAAGTGCAGATTACCGCCTGAAGGATGTGTCAGTATACGAAAAATGGTATAAAATACAGCATAAAAGTCCTGAATTTCTGGAGGAAGCGGTGTACGGCCTGTGTGAAATCAACCGGGAAAAGGTAAAACAGGCAAGACTGGTGGCAAATCCCGGCTGTTATACCACCTGCTCCATTCTGACAGCATGGCCGCTGGTAAAAGAAGGGCTGATAGCTCCGAATACCCTGATTGTGGACGCCAAATCGGGAACTTCCGGAGCCGGGCGCGGTGCGAAGCTGCCAAATCTGTTCTGCGAGGTAAATGAAAATATCAAAGCATACGGAGTGTCCACCCACCGCCATACGCCGGAAATCGAAGAGCAGCTTGGCTATGGGGCAGGCAGTCAGGTCACCATCAATTTTACTCCCCATCTGATTCCCATGAACCGGGGAATCCTGGCAACGGAGTATGCATCTCTGAAAAAAGTCAGACAGAAAGACGGAAGCATGGGGCTGCCCGATTATGAACAGATAAAAGAAGTATATGACAGATATTATAAGCATGAATATTTTGTCCGGGTACTGGAAAAAGGGGTGTATCCGGAAACCAGATGGGTGGAAGGAAGCAACTTTGTGGATATCAGCTTTCAGATTGATGAGCGAACCGGAAGGATTATTATGATGGGAGCCATTGACAATCTGGTGAAAGGCGCGGCGGGACAGGCAGTGCAGAATATGAACCTGATGTTTGGATTTCCGGAACAGGAAGGACTTGAACTGGTACCCATGTTCCCGTAAAGAAAAGCGCGTTGCATGGAGTGAAAATCAGTGCAGCGGACAGCATAATTTTGCAGTTTACAGTCAGAACGGGGAAAAACAGGAAGAAAAATGGAAAAAAATAATCAGAAAATCGTTATCCGGCCCATGACGGAGGATGACTATACAAAGGTATACGAGCTGTGGAAAACCATCAGAGGATTCGGTATCCGCAGTATGGACGACTCCAGAGAAGGGGTAGGACGGTTTATCCGCAGGAATCCCTCTACCAGCATGGTGGCAGAAGCAGAGGGGGAAATTGTGGGAGCCATTCTCTGCGGCCACGACGGCAGACGGGGCTGTTTCTATCATGTATGCGTCCGGGAAGACTGCCGGAAGCGGGGCATAGGAAAATCCATGGCTGTGCAGGCCATGAAGGCATTGCAGGAAGAACAGATTAACAAAGTCTGTCTGATTGCATTTAAGAAAAATGAGGTGGGAAATTCTTTCTGGAAAAGTGTGGGCTGGACTTTCCGGGAAGATTTGAATTACTATGATTTTGTACTGAACGACGAAAATATTACCACATTTCAATAAGGACTCAGACCGGCAGGCTGCCGGGAGTCCGGGGCAGGGAGGAAAGCGTATGGAAATAATCACAGGCGGAGTAACCGCACCAAAAGGATTTCAGGCGGCGGCCGCAGCGGCGGGAATCAGGTACCAGGACAGAATGGATATGGCCATGATTGTCAGTGAAACGGACGCAGTGGCTGCAGGAACTTTTACCACAAATGTGGTACAGGCGGCTCCGGTAAAATGGGACAGAAAAATCGTTGCGGAGAAAGCATGTGCCAGAGCAGTGGTAATCAATGCGGGGATTGCCAATGCATGTACCGGGGCAGAAGGTATGGAATACTGCCGGAAGACAGCAGAAGCTGTGGAACAGGTTCTTAATATTCCCGCCAGCCAGGTTCTGGTGGCTTCCACCGGAGTGATCGGAATGCAGCTTCCCATGGATAAGCTGTCAGCCGGAGTGGAGGCAATGGCGACGAAATTAAATGGTTCCGCGGAAAACGGCCATCAGGCGTCCTGTGCCATTATGACCACCGATACCAGAGCCAAGGAAGCGGCGGTGACCTTTGAAGTGAATGGAAAAACAGTAACCATGGGAGGCATGTGTAAAGGCTCCGGAATGATTCATCCCAATATGTGCACCATGCTGAGTTTTGTGACCACAGACCTGGCTATTTCCAGAGAACTGCTGCAGGAAGCACTGAAGGAAGATGTGCAGGATACCTATAACATGGTTTCTGTAGACGGAGACACCTCTACCAACGACACGGTACTCCTTCTTGCCAACGGTATGGCCGGAAATTCTGAAATCACCGAAAAAGATGAAAATTACCGGAAATTTAAAGAGGCGCTGAATTATATCAATACCACCCTTGCAAAAAAAATGGCAGGAGACGGGGAGGGTGCAACTGCCTTATTTGAAACCAGGGTCATACATGCAGATACAAAGGAACATGCAAAAATCCTTGCAAAGTCCGTTATCTGTTCTTCTCTGACAAAAGCGGCTATTTATGGCCATGACGCCAACTGGGGCAGAATTCTGTGTGCTCTGGGCTATTCCGGAGTGAAATTTGACCCGGAAACCATAGAGCTGTTTTTTGAGAGTAAATCCGGCCGCATTCAGATTTACAAAAATGGCGTGGCGACGGATTACAGTGAGGAAGAAGCTACAAAAATTCTGTCTGAGGAAGAAGTGACGGTTCTGGCAGATATGAAGATGGGAGAAGCAGAAGCCTGCGCCTGGGGCTGCGATCTGACTTATGATTATGTAAAGATCAATGCGGATTACCGTTCCTGACAGGAAATCATTATGAGAGTATTAAGAGGAATCCTTCGCGTACTGGCAGCAGTTTTATGCATTCTGCTCATCTTTTTTGTGGTACTGCCTGTGGTAGAGGCAGGATATCAGTGGTATTACGGTGCAGACAGCATTTATCTGCTTACCGGAACCGGGCTTCCTGTTGCATTATCGTTGATTCTGTTTGCAGTGTTTCTCTGGCTGTTTAGCCAGGCAGGGCTGAAAGGATATTTTGAAGAAGAAAACGGAGAAGGAATCAAAGCTGATTTTTCCGGAAAGAAGAAATGCGCGGCCGGACTGCTGGCGGTCTTTCTCACCATAGCCGGAATTATTGGAAGTATGTGCTGGTTTCAGCGTTTTACACTGGAAGGCGTAGAATACCATTGTTTTTTCCATCAGAAAGAATATACCTGGCAGGATGTGAAATCTTTTATCCTGAAATCAGATTCCCACGGTGTTTTGATGTTTGAGTTTCAAATGGAGGATGGTGCAAAACATTCATTCAATGGGGGAATGTTGTGGTGTATGGAGTATTTCAGCAGTGGGTTTGAACAACAGTTTCCGGAGGAGGTGTATGATTATGCCCGATGGCTTGGACGGGAACTGGGCAGCCGGAGGATACCCATGGAAGTAAAAGGCGGCTGGGATGATCTGATGGAAGAACTGGAATACGATTCCTGGAAAGTGTTGGCAGAGGACGTTTGGCAATGTTATGAGAATGCCAGGTGAAAGAGAATGATAAAATAACAGTCTCGTAAAAGGGATAAGAGAACAAAGCGGCAGAAAAGATTTGGAAACTGTCGTAGGAGGAAGAAAGAATGGAAGATAAAAATATGCAGGAAATCCTGCAGAAAGCAGAGGTACTGATTGAGGCTCTGCCCTATATCCAGAGGTTTAACCGCAAAATTATTGTGGTAAAATACGGTGGCAGCGCCATGGTGGATGAGGAATTGAAAAAAAGTGTAATTCAGGATGTAACACTGTTAAAGCTGGTGGGATTTAAACCCATCATTGTCCATGGGGGCGGAAAGGAAATCAGCAAATGGGTGGAAAAATCCGGTATGGAGCCGGAATTTGTAAATGGCCTGCGCAAAACCGACGCAGCCACCATGGAAATTGCGGAAATGGTTCTGGGAAGGGTCAATAAATCACTGGTGCAGATGGTACAGGAGCTGGGCGTCAACGCCATTGGCATCAGCGGAAAGGACGGAGGGCTCCTGAAAGTGGATAAAAAATATTCCCAGGGCCAGGATATCGGTTTTGTGGGCGACGTGAAAGAGGTAAATCCCAAAGTGCTGTCTGATCTGCTGGAAAAAGATTTTCTCCCTATTGTGTGCCCCATTGGCCTGGGAGACGCCTTTGACACCTATAATATCAATGCGGACGATGCAGCCTGCGCCATTGCAAGAGCGGTAAATGCGGAAAAACTGGCATTTCTGACGGATATTGAAGGGGTATATAGAGATCCCGAAGACAAATCTACCCTGATTTCCGAGTTATCTGTTTCCGAGGCCCGGGAACTGATTGGCGACGGATTTATTGGAGGCGGAATGCTGCCCAAACTGAATAACTGTATTGACGCTATTGAAAACGGAGTGTCAAGAGTGCATATTCTGGATGGACGGATTCCCCATTGCCTGCTGCTGGAAATCTTTACAAACCGTGGAATCGGAACTGCCATTCTGGGAGACAGTGAGGAACGGTTTTACTGTAAAGGCTGAGAAGCAGTCGGGAATCTGTGACAGGGCAGGCAAAATATGCTGCCAGTGTATGGAAATGGAAAAGGAGAAAATAAGATGGAAGCAAATGCATGGATAGACCAGGCGGAACATGCAATTTTACATACCTATAACCGTTATCAGATTATACTGGAGCGGGGAGAAGGACTTTATCTCTATGACACAGAAGGAAAAAAATATCTGGACTTTGCGGCAGGAATCGGAGTGCAGGCCCTGGGATATGGGAACAGTGAATACAATGCTGCCCTGAAAAAGCAGATAGACAGGCTGCTCCACACTTCAAACCTGTATTATAACCAGCCCATCATAGAAGCGGCAGAAAAACTCTGTGAGGTTTCCGGCATGGAGCGGGTATTTTTTACCAACAGCGGAACTGAGGCAATAGAAGGAGCCATAAAAGCGGCCAAAAAATATGCTTACGAAAAAGACGGTACTACAGACCATGAGATTATTGCCATGGAGCATTCGTTCCATGGAAGGAGCCTCGGGGCGTTGGCTGTAACAGGAAATGCTCATTACCGGGAGCCTTTTGAGCCTCTGCCCGGCATTGTAAAATTTGCAGAATATAATAATCCGGACAGCGTGGCTGCGCTGATAAATGAGAAAACCTGTGCTGTGATTATGGAAACGGTACAGGGGGAGGGCGGTATTTATCCTGCGGCAAAGGAATTTTTAGCGGGAGTAAAAGAGATTTGTGAAGCCCGTGATATTCTGCTGATTCTGGATGAAATTCAGTGCGGTATGGGAAGAAGCGGCCAGATGTTTGCGTGGCAGAATTACGGCGTTAAGCCGGACATTATGACATGTGCAAAGGCACTGGGCTGCGGTGTTCCGGTGGGAGCTTTTCTGGTGACGGAAAAAGTGGCCTGTGCTTCCCTGAAACCGGGAGACCATGGCACCACCTATGGAGGCAACCCCTTTGCAGGCGCGGCTGTCAGTAAAGTGCTGGATATTTTTAAGGAGCAGAATATTACCGGCCATGTGCAGAAAATTTCCGGTTATCTGGAAGAACAGCTGGAACAGGTGAAAAAAGATTACGGATTTGTGAAGGCAAGACGGGGGCTGGGCCTGCTGCAGGGCCTGGAGCTGGAGCCCCGGGTGCCGGCAGGAGAAGTCAGCAAAAAAGCTCTGGAACAGGGCCTGATTCTCATTACCGCAGGAAATAATGTGCTGCGGTTTGTGCCGCCGCTTGTGATTGAAAGAAAACATGTGGATGAGATGAAAGAGATTCTGAGAGGGATTTTTGATTCATACGCGGACTGAATGTAAACGTGCTGTTACTGTTTTTCCATAGTTTAACCTCCTGTTTCTGGTTCAGACAGTTTCGGACAGCCAGGCCGGGCAGTTCACGTATAAAAATAACCATATGCCTCAGATGTTTCAGTGGAATGTTTTTTTCAGTATAATGTATATCAGATGGTTTTTCAATCAGATTTGGATCTGGTCTGTGAAAAAAAGGGGAAAAAATTTCCCGAAAAATCAGGAAAAGGTAGTGACATATATGGAAACATTTTGTATAATGCAAACATATGGTTTTGCTAACAGTAAAAACTGAAAGATAACATGATACAAAAGGAGGATAGTAATGGGGAATCAGTTAGAATGGCAGGATCGGTTTAATATAGGAGTGGAAGTTATTGACAGGGAACACAGGAAGCTGTTCAGTATTTTGCGAAAACTCCTTGCTGACAGAAATAAAGATGAGAGAAGTAAGTGGGTCTGTCAGGAGGGAATCAAATATTTTAAGGAACATGCCATGAAGCATTTTGCAGAGGAAGAGGTTTATATGGCATCCATCAGCTACGCGGGGTTCGATACACACAGACGGGTGCACGATAATTTTCGGAAAAAAACGCTTCCGGCTTTGGAGAAAGAGCTGAATCAGTCGGATTATTCTCCGGAGGCAATGAATCATTTTCTCGGCGTCTGCGCCGGCTGGCTGATTGGCCACACACTGACGGAGGATCGGGCCATTACAGGAAAAGTTGTGAGCAGGTGGGGCAGTCTTTTGCCGGAAGAAGAACAGGCAGCCATGCGGCAGATGATTCTTCAGCTTCTGGAAGATATGTTCCAGCTGAAAGCACGGGTGGTCAGCGAATGTTACGGTGGAGAAAAGTTTGGAAAAGGGATTTATTACCGAATGGTTTATGGTGCCAGCCAGCAGGAAAAATGGGAAATCATTCTGGTGTTTGAAGAAAAACTTCTTGTTAATACCATCGGACGCATGTTGGGAGACCAGTCGGAAGAACTGAACGTTATGATGGTGAACGCTGCCAGATTTACAGCTCAGCGGTTTGCCAGCCGTATCGGAGAGATGTTTATATCTTCGGACGGATATGAGATGAGAGAAGAAAATCTGCTGAGTTTTGAACAGTTTCAGAAAAGGTTTGAAGGTCAGAAACCTCAGTTCAGCCTGCTGTTTGATACAGGGGAAGGATATTTTGCGTTCTGTGCCATTGCACCTCATCTGGTTCCGGAACAGAATAAGGGTTCCGAAAAAAATGAAACTGCCATTAAAGCAGAGAATGCAATGACAGAGGTGAAAAAGTATCTGGATAAGAGCCACGAGAATCAGAAACAGGCCAGCAGTAAGAAGAAAATTCTGGTGGTGGATGATTCAGATTTTATGCGGCAGACCCTGAAAGAACTTCTGGGGAATGATTATGAGGTTACAGAGAGCAATTCCGGGCTGGGGGCAATCAGAGGCATTACATTAAGCCGGCCGGATCTGGTTATTCTGGATTATGAGATGCCTGTCTGTGATGGCAGCCAGGTGCTGGAAATGATTCGTTCTGAGAAGGAATTTGCAGACATCCCGGTTATGTTTTTAACCAGCAGAGTGGATAAAGAAAGCGTTCAGAAGGTAATCCCTCTGAAACCATCGGGCTATCTTTTAAAAACGCTGCCCCCTGAGAAGATAAAAAAAGAAATTGATGATTATTTCAGAAAGAAAAGCAGGTAACAGAGTGTCGGATATCTGGAAATCAGAAGTCGGGCCGGAATGTTTTACCTGTGATTCGGTATAAAAATTCCAGTTATGGTATATCCTACATAAAAACAGAGGTGTCAGGAGGAAAAACCATGATTGGAATTTTTATTGCCCTGTTGTCAGGAGCATTGATGAGTGTTCAGGGAGTATTTAATACAGGAGTAACGAAAGGAACCAGCATGTGGGTCAGCAACAGCTGGGTACAGTTTTCAGCCCTGATGATCTGCCTGGTGGGCTGGTTCTTTACAGACAGGAGCAGCTTCGGGGGGATTTTGCAGATACAGCCGAAATATATGCTTCTGGGAGGAGTTATCGGTGCATTCATTACCTATACGGTAATTAAAAGTATGGATACTCTGGGACCGGCTCAGGCAGTGATGTTAATTGTGGCAGCACAGCTGGCTGTGGCATATCTGATTGAACTGTTCGGGCTGTTTGGTGTGGATAAACAGCCTTTTGCATGGCGCAGAGTGATAGGCATGGCAGTCTGCATTGGAGGAATTATTCTGTTTAAGTGGGAATCCTGAGAAAGGTTCATTCATATAGACAGGATTTTTCAGTTCCGGGCAATGGTGAGCTGTTGAAAAAAATTCAATATTTTTGAAATACTCTTGTAATAATTCGTAAATTTCGTTACAATATAAAAGATTCGTGAATAAGACTTTTCTCTGTATTTTTTATTCGGCAGGGGCAGACAGGCCGCTGCAGTGAAAGACATCTGTAACTGTGAAATCAGAAGAGAATGGAGAAAAGTATGAAACAGAAAATCATTTATGCTGTAACTATACTGTTTCTGCTGACCGGAGCAGGGGGCTGCCAGGGCAGGCAGGAAGAAGAACTTTTGCTGACCGGGCAGGAGGAAGCGTTTTCGGAGGGAATTTCCGGACCGGAAGAAACATCCGAAGAAGCAGTACAGGAAAATCCGGTGATTTATGTGCAGGTAAGCGGTGCGGTGGCAAAGCCCGGCGTCTATGAACTGAAAGCGGGCAGCCGCATCTTTCAGGCCGTAGAACTGGCAGGAGGAATTACGGAAGAGGCAGATACGAAAAACCTGAATCAGGCCGGGATTCTGGAAGACGGACAGATGGTGTATATTCCGGACGCAGAGGAAGCGGCTCAGGGCCTGCCTGTGGAACCTGGGCAGGAGGATGGCAGAATTAATCTGAATACTGCCACAGAGACAGAGCTGATGACGCTGCCGGGAATCGGTGCGGCAAAGGCCAGAAGTATTCTGGCCTTCAGGGAAGCCAACGGCAGTTTTCAGTGTACAGAAGATTTGATGAAAATAGAAGGAATCAAAGATGGTGTATTTTCCAGGATAAAGGACAGCATCAGGGTTGATTGAGGTGTAAAATATGGCAAAGAAAGTTCTTGTAGTGGATGATGAAAAGTTAATCGTAAAAGGAATCCGTTTCAGTCTGGAGCAGGACGGCATGGAAGTGGACTGTGCTTACGATGGCGAGGAAGCGCTGAAGCTGGCTACGGAAAACAGTTATGATATGATTTTACTGGATCTTATGCTGCCGAAAATGGATGGATTCGAGGTATGTCAGCACATACGGGAATTTTCTTCTGTGCCCATTGTGATGCTCACAGCCAAAGGCGACGATATGGATAAAATTCTGGGGCTGGAATATGGAGCTGATGACTACATAACAAAGCCCTTCAATATCCTGGAAGTAAAAGCCAGGATTAAGGCTATTATGAGAAGGACTTCTCCTCATCAGTCAGAAAAAGCAGATTCCAGGCTGGTGGAGCATGGGGATTTGAAGCTGGACGGGGAAAGCAGGCGGCTGTTTATTCTGGGAAAAGAAATCAACGTGACAGCCAGAGAATTTGATTTACTGGAACTGCTGGTACTGAATCCCAATAAAGTGTACAGCCGGGAGAAACTGCTGAACCTGGTATGGGGCAGCGATTATCCGGGAGATGTGCGCACCGTGGACGTTCATGTGCGGCGGCTGCGGGAAAAAATAGAGAGTAATCCCAGTGAACCGAAATATGTACACACAAAATGGGGCGTGGGATATTATTATCAGGGTTAGCACAGTAAAAGTTGATTTTGCTGCGTAATCATAAGGAACAGAGATGAAAAAACTGAAATTTTTACACAGTCTGAAATTTCGGCTGTTTTTGCTGATGGCATTGACTGGCATTATTCCCAATGTGGTGCTGCGGGCGGGAATTCTTGCCAGCTATGAGAATCGGGCGGTATCCAACCGCAGCATTGACGTACTGGGTCAGGCCAGGATGCTGAGTAATCAGGTGGTTACATACGATTATATAAAAGATACTTCTGTGGAAATCATCAATGCACAGCTTGAGATGCTGTCTAATATCTATGATGGCAGAATTCTGATTATCAACAGTGGTTTTCAGATTGTAAAGGACACCTATGGGCTTGATACCGGGAAAACCATTATATCCGAGGAAGTGGTAAAGAGTTTTCAGGGAGAGGAAATCACCAAATATGATTCTCGAAACCGTTATATTGAACTGGCCATTCCGCTGAAAAAAGCAGAATCTGAAAAGAACCAGGGAGTCATGCTTGTGAGCGTGTCCACAGACAGCATTCTGCTGAATTATGATTATCTGAAGGACAATGCCATGATTATAGAGCTGGCAAATCTGGTGGTGATCCTGGGGCTTGCTCTGTTCTGGTCCGGTCGTCTGGTGCGTCCTTTTGGCAGACTGACCAAATATCTGGAAGAAGTGCAGACAGAGGACGAGGAAAATCTGATGATTTCCGACTATACGGAAACAGAGGCTATTTCCAACGCCTTTAATGAAATATGGAGCAGGATGCGGGTAATTGACGATTCCAGACAGGAGTTTGTTTCGAATGTGTCCCATGAGCTGAAAACGCCTCTTACTTCCATGAAAGTGCTGGCAGATTCTCTGCTGTCTCAGGGGGACGCCCCTGTGGAGCTGTACAGGGAATTCATGGGGGACATTGCGGAGGAAATCGAACGGGAGAATAAAATAATCAATGATCTGCTTTCACTGGTAAAAATGGATAAGGCAGCGGGAACCCTGAACGTTTCTGTGGTAAATATCAATGATTTGCTGGAGATGATTATGAAACGTCTGCGCCCCATTGCAGAGAAGAAGAATATTGAACTGGTACTGGAAAGTTTTCGCCCCGTGAGCGCGGAAGTGGATGAGGTGAAACTCTCCCTTGCCCTTAACAATCTGGTGGAAAACGCTGTCAAATACAATAAACCGGAGGGGTGGGTGCATGTCTCTTTAAATGCAGATCACAAATATTTCTTTGTCCGGGTGGAGGATTCCGGAATTGGGATACCGGAAGAAGCACTGGAACACATTTATGAACGGTTTTTCCGGGCGGATAAATCTCATTCCAGAGAAATCGGGGGAACGGGTCTTGGCCTTGCTATCACAAGAAATGCAGTTCTCATGCACCGCGGCGCCATAAAGGCCCACAGCAAAGAAGGAGAAGGCACGATTTTTACAGTCCGTATTCCATTGATGTATATTGTGTAGGAGGCTGGAATGAGAAAAGCGAAGGAAAGTCTGTGTCTGCTGTTCCTGTTTCTCTCCATTGCAGGTCTTGCGGGATGTGAAGGAGGACGGGAAGACGCGTCAGAATATAAGATTTATTATGTCAACAAAGAAAATACAAAAACAGTTGCAGTTGGGTATGAGCCGGAAGCGGAAGAAGACAGAGAACTGATACGGGAACTTCTGCGGAAGCTGGTTCAGGATAAAAAGCATTCTGATTATCACAGGGCCCTTCCGGCGCAGGTGAAGCTGGAATCCTGGAAACTGGATAATTCCCAGTTATATCTGTATTTTAACAGTGCCTATATGGAGATGGATAATGTCCGGGAAGTACTGTGCAGAGCTGCCATTGTAAGAACCCTGATTCAGGTGGAAGGGGTGGAATGCATTTCCTTTTATGTAATGGATTCACCTTTGACAGATGATGGCGGGAATCTGATTGGTCTGATGACAGCAGAGAGTTTTATCGAGAATCCGGGCGAACAGATTAATACCATTCAGACAGCCAGCATCACGCTGTATTTTTCCAATCCCGAAGGGACAGCGCTGATACCGGAAGTGCAGGAGGTCCATTACAGCAGCAACATTTCCCTGGAAAAACTGGTGATGGAGCAGCTGCTAAAAGGGCCGAAAGGAAAAGGAAAGCGTTCTGCCATTCCGGAAGGAACCAAACTGGTAAATGTATCTGTGCTGGACGGGGTGGGATTTGTGAACCTGAATGAGGGATTTCTCAATCAGAATTATGAGGTTGCGGAGCCGGTGGTAATTTATTCCATTGTGAATTCTCTGGCGGAGCTGGCAAACATCAATAAAGTGCAGATTTCCGTAAACGGAGACAGCCAGGGAGTTTATCGGGAAAAACTGGAGCTGAACACAGTCTACGAGCGTAATCTGGATTATCTGGATGAGAGCGTTCGTTCCCAGAAGGACCGGGAGGAAGATGGCGTGGAAAATGTAGTAATTGAAGAGGGGGAATCAGGTGACTGATCGTGTAATTTGCTGCCTGACATTTTCACTTCTTATGGGAATTCTTGCTGAAAAGTACGGGAGCCTGTGGCCGGCAGGCGGATTGCTGGCTCTTCTTCTGTACACCGGACTGGTAATTGTCCGATGTCAGGAGCATCCCTGGCGGGTGATACTGATTCGGAGCGCTGCCTGTGTTCTGATGTTTTGTTTCGGTCTGTCCCGGTTCCAGGAGGAACAGAGTCTGCGGGACAGACTGGAAGGAGTGTTAAAAGAAGGAGACAGGCTTACCGTTCAGGGAGAAGTCAGCAGAAAAGAAGAGAAACAGGAGCAGTGTCTTTATTACCTGACAGATACCAGGATACTGGCAGATGGCAGGATTTATCCCGGCAGCGGGATTCTTGTATACAGTTCTGAACGTCATATTCAACGGGGAGATATTCTGAAAGTGACCGGAGAATATGAACCATTTCAAACAGCCCTGAATGAAGGGAATTTCAACGAAAAACAATATTACCAGAGCAGAAAAACGGAATTTCGCCTGTATGCACAACAGGAAATGGTGGTGTCCAAAGAGGGCAGAGAATTTATCCGGGTTCTGGAAAAAATACGACGAAAACTCAGGGAAACCTACCAGAGGTGCATGTCTGAAAAAAATGCCGGACTGATGGCCGATATGACACTGGGGGATAAATCTTTGCTGGAGCCGGAGAGCAGGGACCTTTATCAGGCGGCAGGCATCGGACATATTCTGGCCATTTCCGGCCTGCATGTGTCTCTGGCCGGTATGGGTGTGTACCGGCTGCTGCAAAAGTGTTCCTGTCCCTTTACTGTGCGGATTCTGCTGTCAGCAGGAGCAGTATGCAGTTTTGCCACAATGTCCGGTATGGAAATTTCCACCTTTCGGGCAGTCTGTATGTTCTGTCTGTCTCTGACGGCCCGGATTCTGGGCTGCAGTTATGATTCTCTGACAGCCCTTGGAGTCAGCGGAGCCCTTCAGCTCTGGGAAAATCCCTTTCTGCCGGACAATACAGGATTTCTGTTTTCTTACGGAGCAGTTCTGGGGGTAACAGCGGCGGCCCGGATTCTGAGAAAAGACAGAGAACAGGAAAACAGGAAAGAAAAAACAGATGAAACCAGAAAGGGATTTTTCAGAAAAGCAGGAAAGCTGCTTAAGCAGTGGAAAGATACCATAAGTATGAGTTTTTATATTCAGCTTGCCACTCTGCCTTTATCCCTGTATTTCTATTACGAAATCTCCTGTTACAGTATACTGGTAAACGGGTGCGTATTGCCCTTTCTGGGTCTTTTGCTGGGGCTGGGATTTCTGGGCGCCGCAGCAGGAAGCATTTTTCCTGCTGTGGGAAATGTGATTCTGGGCCCTGTGGGATGGATGCTTACAGGAAATGAGATAATCTGCCGCAGCGCTTTAAATCTGCCGGGAGCAGTATTTCTGGCGGGGAAGCCGGATATCAGACTGGTATTTGCTTATTATGGAATTCTGGGACTGGTATGGTACCTGTGCCATTTCAGCAGTAAACTGTCCGGACGTCCCTTTAAACACACCGATAATTCCTCTTCTGAATCAGTACAGTCTCCGTGGTACAGAGTGGGAAAAATTGCCGCGGGGGCAGGAATTACGGCAGCTCTTGGGATGCTCCTGTTTTTGCGGGAAGGGCCTCAGTTTGAAATTGCTGTGCTGGATGTGGGGCAGGGAGACGGAATTTTTATTCAGACAGAAGAAGGGGAACATTTTTTTGTGGATGGAGGCAGCAGTGATGTGAAGCAGGTGGGTACCCGACGGATTCTGCCCTTTCTGAAATCCAGAGGAATTACATCTGTCAGAGGATGGATTGTGTCCCATGCAGATGCGGATCATATCAGCGGACTGAAAGAACTGCTGGAAAAGGGATACCGGGTGGAATATCTGATTGCTGCCAGAGGTATGGCGGAAGATGAGAACGCGGAATCATTACTGGAACTGGCAAAAAAGGCAGGCTGCCAGGTGGTTTTGGCAGTTCCCGGCATGAAGTTTGGCACAGAAAATACGAAATTTACGGTTTTTCATCCGGAACCTGATGTACATAAAAGGGGAAAAGAAGACCGAAATGGCAATTCTCTTGTGGTTGCCCTGGAACATCAGGGTTTTACCGGAATGTTTACCGGAGACATCGGCGCGGAGCAGGAACAGCAGATCGCCCGGCAGCAGGTGAAAACATGGATGAAAGAGCGGGGAATAAATCATGTGGATTTCTACAAATCTTCCCATCACGGTTCAAATGGTTCCAACAGCCGGGAACTGCTGGAGATTTTTTCTCCAAAGGTGACGACTGTTTCCTGCGGAAAGGGAAATTCCTATGGACATCCGGGCAGGGAGGCTCTGGAGCGGATAAGAGAGGCCGGAAGCAGGATATTCTGTACTATGGAAAAAGGTCAGATTACCCTTTGGCCGAAGGGAGATGAAATTGCTGTCCGATTTATGACCGATGACAGAACAGTTCAGCTTCCTGAGATTGAAAAAGGAGCAGAATTATGGTAGTATAGAAAGAAAATAAGATGGGAATCACAATAATCAGAGCATTCAGCATAAAAAGGAGCAGGCATTTATGAAAAGCATAGATGAGGATATAAAAAAGGGCAGTTTTCAGTCAGTGTACCTGCTGTACGGAGAGGAAGCCTATCTGAAAAAGCAGTACAGACAGAAGTTAAAACTTGCTTTATCTTCTGAGGGTGATACCATGAATACAGGAATTTATGAGGGAAAACAAATCAATCCGGAAGAACTGATTGATTTGGCGGAAACACTTCCCTTTTTGGCAGAGCACCGGTTGATTCTGGTGGAGAATAGCGGTTTTTTCAAATCTTCCTGCGATAAACTGGCAGATTATATGAAACAGATTGCACCGGCTGCCTGTTTTGTGTTTGTGGAAGATGAGGTGGATAAGCGCAGTAAAATGTATAAGGCTGTAAAAAATGCAGGGAGAGTGGTGGAGTTTGCCAGACAGAAGGAGGGGCTTCTGACAAAGTGGATTCTCACCCGTCTCAGACGGGAAAATAAAAAAATTACCCAGCCGGTTATGGAGCTTTTTCTGGAAACAGCAGGAAACGACATGGAGAATATAGACAGGGAACTGGAAAAGCTGTTTTGCTATACCCTGGGGCGGGAAGTCATTACAGCGGAAGATGTGGAAGCCGTATGTGTGGGACAGACCACCGGGAGAATTTTTGACATGGTAAATTATATTGCAGAGCAGAGGCAGAGACAGGCCCTGGAGCTTTACTATGACCTTCTCGCACTGAAAGAACCATCTATGCGGATTCTGTTTCTGGTGGCCCGGCAGTTTCAGAGTTTACTCCTTGTGAAGGAACTGCGCAATCAGGGGTATGATTCAAAAGCCATTTCTTCCAGGCTGGGGATTCCTGAATTTGCGGCCCGGAAACATCTTGCCCAGTCAGGGCATTTTACGCCGGAACAGCTGAAAAAGGCTGTCTCAGACTGTGTGCAGGCAGAAGAGGATGTCAAAACCGGAACTATGAATGACCGGATGGCAGTGGAGGTGCTGATTGTCCGTCTGAGCAGTAAGAACTGTAACTCAGGGTAAGAAGAATGGACTGAAAAGTCGCAGGTTTTCCTGGAGTTATCGTTGCTGACGTTGTCATAATAATAATTCCTGGCAATACAATTTGCAGAAAATGACAAACAGAAAATGATACACAGAAAAAAGAAGCCGACTGACGGTATCGGCTTCTTTTTATGATTTCCTTTTTATAAAAACTAAGCAATGTTGTTTACAGCTTTGGTAAGCTGAGAAACTTTTCTGGCTGCATTGTTTTTGTGATAAACACCTTTGGAAGCAGCTCTGCTGATCTGAGAAATAGCAGCGGTTAATGCTGCCTGTGCAGCCTCCTTATCATTTGCTGTAATAGCAGCTTCTACCTTTTTAACAGAAGTTTTAACAGCAGATCTGATAGATTTGTTGCGGGCTGTTCTTGTTGCAGTTACTAAAATTCTCTTTTTTGCTGATTTGATGTTAGCCAATCCGTACACCTCCAATTTTATAAAAGTATGACAATCCAGTTGACTGTTATGCGGAAAAAGGATTGTACTGTATTCTACAGTTGTTTCATTAAATCCGGACACGGACGTTCTAATGTAAACATACTCATATATTCTAGTCCCAAATTTTCAGTCTGTCAATACATATTCCAACACTTTTTGTAAAAAATAGTTATTGCTGCATAAGATGAAATGAAAACTGGAAATATTCTTGGAGGGATTGTTATGGAACAGTTTCAGGTGCGTACAGATCTGGCATTGGAAACCCGTGAGAAATTTGAAGAGGACAATGTGGAAATCAAAGGAGTGCGGGTAGAAGAAGAATATCGGGAAAAATCAGAAATTAAAATTACCACCATGGTAATCGAGACAGAAAACGGGGCAAAAGCCATGGGAAAACCCAAAGGGACCTATATTACACTGGAAGCAGCCAATATGGACTGCCAGGACGAGGACTACCATCGGGAAATTTCCCTTGAGCTGGCAAAAATCATCCGGAAGCTCCTGCCTCCGAAAAAAGAAACGCTGTCGGTACTGGTGGCGGGGCTGGGAAACCGGGAAGTAACGCCCGATGCTCTTGGGCCCAGGGTGGTGGACAACATGTTGATTACCCGTCATGTACTGAAAGAATTTGGAAAATATGCATTCGGAGAAGAAGAGGTAAATGCGGTCAGCGGAATTGTGCCCGGGGTGATGGCCCAGACCGGAATGGAAAGCCAGGAAATTATCCGCGGTGTTGTGGATGAAACGAAACCCGATGTGATGATTGCCATTGATGCGCTGGCAGCCAGAAGTACCAGAAGGTTAAGCCGAACCATACAGATTACAGATACCGGTATTAATCCCGGTTCCGGCGTGGGGAACCACCGCCATGGCCTGTCAGAAAAAACCATGGGAATTCCCGTAATAGCCATCGGGGTGCCTACGGTTGTGGATGCGGCCACCATCGTAAATGATACCATGCATACCCTGATTCAGGCCATGGAGGAGAACAGCCACCTTGAGACCCTTACCACCGGGCTGAATGCATTGAATGACATGGAAAAATATGAACTGATTCGGGAACTTCTGTCTCCCCAGCTGAATACCATGTTTGTAACCCCGAAGGATATTGACGAATCCGTCAGACGTCTGAGTTTTACCCTTTCCGAAGGATTGAATATTGCATTTGCATAAATATTTTCGTACAGGCATATATTTAATTATTCAATATAAATATAACTGCCTTTTTGCAGACGACGGATAAGGAAGACGGGAATGGGGAATTTTTCAGGAAAAGAGAGAAGAAGGAAAGTCAGGAGTTATACAGGAGGGGTTCTGCTGCTTGTAAGCCTCCTGTTTGTATTTGTATGTTATCAGAACATGTCGGAAACGGGAAAAGCGCCTGCAGTAAAACAGGTTATCTCCTGGATAAAAGAAGAGATTGCGGTGGGAGCCTTTAAAAACTGCATGATGATTATGATAACAGAAAAAGACCAGGAACAGTCTCCCACACTGGGGGCCTGGTTTCTGGAAAAACTGGAACAGACTTATCCGGTCTGCCAGTTCAGCGAAACCATGACGGAGTATAATACCAGGGTGGAAAGCGACCTGGCCGGAGCGCTGCTGGCAGAAAATGAGCGGGAAGGGGAAAAATCTCCGGAGGAACAGGGAGGCCAGGAAACTCCGGAGGAACAGGAAAGCCAGGAAACTCCGGAGGAACAGAAGACAGAAGAAAGCAAAACGGAACAGAAAAAGAAAGACGAACAGGAACAGGCGGAAACTTCTGTGGATGCAGAGGGAAAAGCCCTGGAGATTTCCAGAGAAAAATTAAATGATTTTGACTATCTGGTGCAGAATTTTTATCAGATTGACCGTACCACCACCATTGACAGCAGCCAGCTGAATGCAGACGCGCTTCTTGGAAAGAGTATGAAGCTGGAAAAGGGAGCTGAAAATGTACAGATTCTGATTTACCATACCCATTCCCAGGAAGGATACGCGGATTCCACACCGGGGGATACAGGTACCGGTGTGGTGGGCGTGGCGGAATATCTCACAACACTTTTGAGGGAAAAAGGATATAATGTTATGCACCACACCGGAGAATATGATGTAAAAGACAGAGATAATGCCTATTCTTATGCAGGACCGGCCCTGGAACAGATTCTTGCGGAAAATCCGGAGATTGAAGTGGTGATTGATCTGCACCGGGACGGGGTTGCGGACACGACTCGCCTGGTGTCGGAGGTAAACGGAAAACAGACTGCCCAGATTATGTTTTTCAACGGGCTGAGCCGAACCACTTCCAACGGTGATATCGCTTATCTGGCAAATCCGTTTCTGGCAGACAATCTGGCCTTTTCTTTTCAGCTTAAGCTGGCGGCGGAGGAATATTATCCCGGTTTTGCCAGGGCAAATTACCTGAAAGGTTACCGCTATAACCTGCATTACCGGCCCAAAAGCCTGCTGGTGGAGGTGGGCGCCCAGACCAATACGCTGGAAGAGGCCATGAATGCCATGGAGCCCCTGGCGGATATTTTACATAAAGTGCTGTCAGAATGATGTTCAATACCAATGGAGGAAACAGTGATGGAAGAAGCAGGCAGAATCCGGTGGATGAACCGGGAGAATCTGGAACAGAAAGAGAGAAATCAGCAGGAAGAACTGCTGCTGCAGTCCCTGTACAAACTGGAGCCGGAATACTGGAGCGGTGTGAAACTGGTGGAAGATTCCCTGTATGGAGCCTTCCGGATTCATGAGGGAGCACAGGGAACCGTCAGCGCTGCCTTTTTGCTGAATGAGCAGGATTTCATTCTGGTAACCGGGAAAGAAGAAAAAGAGATTCTGCTGCGGTCTGAAAACCCTCCCATGGAGGAAGGGCTGGAAGAGCTTTTTGAGGCTGTTTTAAAGCGGGGCCAGCAGAAAGTGGAACGGATGGAAAAATATCTGATTGACATGGAACAGGAAATTGTGAAAGGAAAAATCAACCGGAACCGAAATCAGAATATTTTTGAGTGTAAACGTTCTCTGGCGGTGTGGAAAAATGATTATGTGCAGTTTCTGAATGTGGTGGAGGGGATCAACGGACTGGAACAGAAAAAGAAAGAAGGACGGGGGCAGATTTTAAATGAGGAATCTGCCTGTTTTTTTCGTGTCTATGAAAATAAGCTGCGGCGCCTCACCGAGGAGACCCAGTTTCTGTACGAAGAACTGGTGCATATCCGGGAAGCGCTGGATGCGGCGCTGTCCTATGAACAGAATCACATCATGAAGGTGTTCACCACAGTCACTACGGTTTTCATGCCCCTTTCTTTGATTGCAGGCTGGTACGGAATGAATTTTGCCGGAATGCCGGAGCTGGGCTGGAAATACGGCTATCCCTTTGCAGGTGTTTTAAGCGTGCTGGTGGTACTGGTATGTATCTGGTTTTTCCGGAAGAAAAAATTGTTTTAGGAAAAAAAGATTGCGAAGATACAGGCGAGAGTATATACTATAGTCTGAAACGTAACGAAACAGAGATAACAGGAGGATTTTGAAAGATCATGGCAGCAACGGACCAAAGTAAAATCAGGAATTTTTGCATTATTGCACATATAGACCACGGAAAATCCACACTGGCGGACCGCATTATCGAGAAAACCGGCCTTCTCACCAGCCGGGAAATGCAGGCCCAGGTCCTTGACAATATGGAACTGGAACGGGAACGGGGCATTACCATCAAGGCTCAGACGGTACGAATTGTATATCAGGCGCAGAATGGAGAAGAATACATATTCAATCTGATTGACACGCCGGGACATGTGGATTTTAATTATGAGGTATCCAGAAGCCTGGCAGCATGCGACGGGGCGGTGCTGGTGGTGGATGCAGCTCAGGGAATCGAAGCCCAGACGCTGGCAAACGTATACCTTGCACTGGATCATGACCTGGATATTCTTCCTGTCATCAATAAAATAGATCTGCCCAGTGCCCAGCCGGAGCGGGTAATTGAGGAAATCGAAGACGTTATAGGCCTGGAAGCTCAGGATGCACCCAGGATTTCCGCAAAAACCGGACAGAACATCGAAGAAGTGTTAGAACAGATTGTGGCAAAAATTCCGGCGCCGGGAGGAAATCCGGACAACCCTTTACAGGCATTGATTTTTGACTCCCTGTATGATTCCTACAAAGGGGTTATTGTGTTCTGCCGTATCAAGGAAGGCCGGGTAAAACCGGGTACCACCATTAAAATGATGGCCACAGGAGCCAGAGCCGACGTGGTGGAGGTGGGCTATTTCGGTGCAGGACAGTTTATTCCCTGTGAGGAACTCAGCGCCGGAATGGTGGGTTATCTGACTGCCAGCCTGAAAAATGTCAGGGACACACAGGTGGGAGACACCATTACAGATGCGGACCATCCCTGCGGGGAACCCCTTCCGGGATATAAAAAGGTAAACTCCATGGTCTACTGCGGCATGTACCCGGCAGACGGCGCCAGATACCCGGATCTGCGGGATGCGCTGGAAAAACTTCAGTTAAACGATGCGGCTCTGCAGTTTGAGCCGGAAACATCCATTGCGCTGGGCTTTGGATTCCGCTGCGGTTTTCTGGGACTGCTGCACCTGGAAATTATTCAGGAGCGTCTGGAGCGGGAATATAATCTGGACCTGGTGACTACGGCGCCCGGTGTTATTTATAAAGTCCATAAGACCAACGGGGAAGTGATTGAACTGACCAATCCTTCCAACCTGCCGGATCCGGCGGAGATTGAATATATGGAAGAACCGGTAGTCAGTGCGGAAATCATGGTGACCAGTGATTATATCGGGGCCATTATGGATTTGTGCCAGGAGCGCCGGGGAATTTATGTAAGCATGGAATATATGGAAGAAACCAGAGCCCTGCTGAAATATGAACTGCCCTTAAATGAAATTATCTATGACTTTTTTGACGCCCTGAAATCACGGTCCAGAGGCTATGCCTCCTTTGACTATGAGATGAAAGGCTATGCTCGTTCGGAACTGGTGAAACTGGATATCCTGATTAATAAGGAAGAAGTGGATGCCCTGTCTTTCATTGTCCACAGCGGAACCGCTTATGAGCGGGGAAGAAAAATGTGTGAAAAATTAAAAGAAGAGATACCAAGGCATCTGTTTGAAATTCCGGTTCAGGCGGCCATTGGAAGCAAGGTTATCGCCAGGGAAACGGTGAAAGCCATGCGCAAGGATGTGCTTGCAAAATGTTATGGCGGGGATATTTCCAGAAAGCGGAAGCTGCTGGAGAAGCAGAAAGAGGGAAAGAAACGGATGCGCCAGATAGGTAACGTGGAAATTCCCCAGAAAGCCTTTATGAGCGTGCTGAAACTGGATGACAAATAGACACTGGAGCCGATTTATGAAACCTTTTTCCGAAAAAGAAAACAGAAGGAATCTGGAGCTGTATCTGCATATTCCCTTTTGTGTGCGAAAATGCAGTTACTGCGATTTTCTGTCCATGCCGGCAGAAGAAACACTCCGCAGACAGTATGTGGACATGCTGTTGACAGAACTCAGAGAAAAGGGGCGATTTTGCAGAGGATATCAGGTTTCCACTGTGTTTTTCGGAGGCGGCACACCTTCCCTCCTGTCAGGTGTGCAGATTGCGGAACTGATGGAGGAAGTAAGGAACAGCTTCAGCCTGGAGCCGGAGGCGGAGATTACGCTGGAATGCAATCCCGGTACTCTGGACAGACAGAAACTTTTATTCTGCAGAAATTCCGGAATCAACCGGCTGAGCATGGGGCTGCAGTCTGCCAGCAACAGGGAGCTGGAGCTTCTGGGGCGTATCCATACCTTTGAGGAATTTCTGGAAAATTTTGCACTGGCCCGGAAAATGGGATTTGAAAATATAAATCTGGATTTAATATCCGGACTTCCCAGGCAGACCGTAGAAGACTGGAGAGATACACTGGAAAAGGTGCTGGCCCTGCGGCCGGATCATATTTCTGCCTACAGCCTGATGGTGGAAGAAGGGACGCTTTTTTTTGAACAGTACGGGGCGGACGAGCTGCGCCGGGAACAGGGGGAACATCCCGAAATCCTGCCGGAAGAAGAAACAGAGCGGGAGATGTATGAGCTGACCCGTAATCTGCTGGAGGAAAAGGGATATCATCGTTACGAGATTTCCAATTATGCCAGGACAGGCAGAGAATGCCGCCACAATACCGGCTACTGGCAAAGAGTTCCCTATCTGGGTCTGGGTCTGGGAAGCGCTTCCCTGATGGAAGAGAAGCGGTTTTCCAATCCCAGGGATCTGGAGACGTACCTGAAGGGACAGTATGTGGATCTGTCCCGGATTCTTCAGAAAGGTCCGGAAAACCCAGGGAGAGAATCCGGGAATGGGCCAGGGGAGCAGCAAAATCTGCCGGCGGAAGTGACAGTGCTGGACAAAACACAGCAGATGGAGGAATTTATGTTTCTGGGCCTTCGCATGACAGAAGGCATTTCCAGAGCAGAATTCCGCCGGCAGTTTGGAATGGAGCCGGAAGGCATTTACGGGGCCAGGCTGCAGAAGTTTCAGAGCCAGGGGCTGGTGGAACAGAAAGAAGGCAGGATTTTCCTGACAGAGGCGGGAATCGGAGTGAGCAATTATGTACTGAGCGGATTCCTGGTGGAACAGGATGGATAATTACAGGTTTTACATCAGAAAAAGGGCGCTTCACAACAAAAAAAGTTTTTTCCGGCAGAATCACACGATATAACATAAAATATGCGCAGATGGAGGGAAAAGACTTGAAAATTGCAGTATGTGATGATGAAAAGGTGATAAGAGCCGCCATTGGGGAGCGAATCCGCCAGCTGTATCCGTCCTGTCAGATTCTGGAATATGAAAGGGGCGAACAGCTTCTGCCTCACAGTCAGGAGCTGGATATTATTTTTCTGGATATTCAGATGGAGGGAATCGACGGTATGGAAACAGCCCGCAGAATCCGGAAAAAGAACCGGCGGGCAGTCCTGATTTTTCTCACTGCCTGGGAGGAATATGTATTCCAGGCCTTTGATGTGGACGCCTTTCACTATCTGGTAAAACCTCTGAAAAAAGAGAAGTTTTATCAGGTGTTAGAGGCAGCGGTGAACCGGGTGAAAGATTCTGCAGTTTCCCCTCAGGCAATGGAGGAGGAGCGTGCAATTCTTGTGAAATCCGGGGCGTTTTCCAGGAAAATTCCCGTGTGTGATATTATGTATGCAGAGGTGAGAAACCGTAAAGTAACGCTGCATACCACCAGAGAAAGCATGGAATTTTATGCAAAGCTGATGGATCTGGAACAGGAGCTGGGAGAAGATTTTGTGCGCTCCCACCGGAGTTATCTGGTTCATCTTCGGTATGTTTCCGGATACTGCGCCACGGATATTACACTGGAAGACGGAACAGTGATTCTGCTGGCTAAACAGAAGTACAGGGAATTTGTGCAGCGGTATCTGAACTATATAAAAAGGACAGAGGAAGCCATATGAGCAGTTTATCGCCGGAAGAGATATTTGAAATCCTGACCTTTCTGGAAATGAATCTGGGGCATCTTACTGGCGCATTCTTTTTTGGACAACTGACAGAAATTCTTCTGGAAGCAGATTCAAAAGGCAGGCGCAGATGGTATGTAACGGCAGTTTATGCTGTCACCATGATTTTTCTGGGAGAAATACCGATGGTTCTGGACAGTTTTGCGGCATATATTCTGGGGGTTCTGGCGGTATTTGCTGTACTGCTGCCGGGAAGCCGGGAGGATATATGGATTAAGGTTTTTCTGTGCGTCACCTTTTTTTCCATACGATTTCATGTGATGTCAGCCATCAATCAGATTAATATGTCCCTGTATGAACTGGGAACTGTTCTGTTCAACAAAGCTACAGAAAACCGTTATATCAATACAGGACAGATTTCCATGGTGCATATTGCTCTGTCTGCCGCACTGGGTTTGCTGTGGCTTTTGGGGAGTTTTGTTATCATGGCGAAATTTGCGGCCCGCAATGTGCCTTTTCGGAATCGCAGGCCTGACGGAAAAGAAATTCTGATTCTGCTGATGCCGGGAATTCTGGGAGCTCTCTGCTATTTTATGATTCACTGGATTCACGTGGAATCAGGACCGGGACAGAATGCGGCATGGTTCAGCCCCTGGCAGTATTTCTCTATCTGGCTGACCGTTCTTATGATTAATATTCTGAGTCTGGCGTCCATATTTGCGGTGTGGAAGCTGTTTCATGAACTGGAACGGAAGCAGGAAGAAGAAAAGTATCAGGAACTGCTGGAAAATCAGATGCGGGAGATGCAGTCTCATATCCGGGAAATCGAACAGCTTTACGCCGGGATCCGGGGGATGAAGCATGACGTGAAAAATCACATTACTGTAATGGAATCCCTGATGGATCAGCAGAACTATGAGGAGGCCCGGGCCTGGCTGGGTTCCGTGGAACGGGCAGTGGAGCAGATGGAATATGAGCACAGAACGGGAAATCCCGTTACGGATGTAATCATCAATGAAAAATACAGCCGGGCAAAAGAAGAAAAGGTTCGGTTTGAAACGGGATTTTTCTTCCCGGAGCAGGAAGGGCCGGATGTATTTGACATCAGCATTATTTTAAATAACGCACTGGAAAACGCACTGGAAGCGGTAAGCAGGGAACCGGAAGAAAACCGGCAGATTATGCTCCATTCCCGCTGCAGGAAACAGGTATTCCTGATTGAAATAAAAAATACCTTTACAGGTTCCCTGGACTGGGACAGGGAAAGCGGTCTTCCTCTGTCTGCCAAAGAGGACAGGCAGCATCATGGTCTGGGGCTGAAAAATATCCGCAGGGCAGCGGAAAAATATTATGGGGCCATTGACATTGAAACAAAGGACGGAATGTTTTTGCTGACCGTTATGCTGAATTTGGGCGGTCACAGTATGGAAAAACGGAGTGAATCATAACAATGAGGAAGCGTAATTATCAGAAAGAGCTGGATCAGATTCTGGAAGAACAGGAACAACAGGGCCGGGTGCCGAAATTATTTCTTCACAGCTGCTGCGCCCCCTGCAGCAGTTATGTACTGGAATATTTATCCCGGTACTTTCAGATTACCCTGTTCTATTACAATCCCAATATTTATCCGGAAGAGGAATACCATAAACGGGTGGAAGAACAGAAACAGTTTATGTTCAGATTTCAGCGGGATATGCAGGAGACAGAAAAGCTCTGCCATCCCATGGAATTTCTGGAAGGAGCTTATGAGAAAGAAAGGTTTTATCAGATGGCCAGGGGGATGGAAGAACTTCCGGAAGGCAGAGAACGCTGCTTTCGCTGTTATGAACTGCGGCTGCGGGAAGCAGCCCGACAGGCAAAAAAGCTGGAAATGGATTATTTTACCACAACACTGTCCATCAGTCCCCTGAAAAATGCGGAGAAATTAAATGAAATCGGGGAAGGGCTGGCAGAAGAGTACGGCGTGTCTTATCTGGTTTCTGATTTTAAGAAGAAAAACGGTTTCAAACGTTCCACGGAACTTTCCGGAATGTATGATATGTATCGGCAGGATTACTGCGGCTGCGTGTTTTCCATGAGAGAACGACAGGACAGGAAACAGAAGGCAGGAAGCAGCGGCAGTCCGGAACTATAATAAATGAAGATTTAACAAAACAGAGAAAGAGGGAAATACTATGGCACAGTTATGGGGCGGACGCTTCACAAAAGAAACAGATCAGTTGGTTTATCAGTTCAATGCATCCATATCCTTTGACCGGAAATTTTACAGACAGGACATGGAGGGAAGCATTGCTCATGTAAAAATGCTGGGAAAGCAGGGAATTCTGACGGAATCTGAGACAGAGGAAATTGTAAGGGCGATAAAAGAAATTCTGCAGGAAGTGGAGGATGGTACACTGGAGATTTCTCAGGAATATGAGGATATTCACAGTTTTGTGGAGGCCACGCTGATTGACCGTCTGGGGGATACCGGGAAAAAGCTGCACACGGGAAGAAGCAGGAATGACCAGGTGGCTCTGGATATGCGTCTCTATACCAGACAGGAGGTACTGGAAACTGACGAACTGCTGAAAGAATTACTGCAGGTACTTTTTACAGTGATGGAAAATAATCTGGATACTTATATGCCGGGATTTACCCACCTGCAGAAAGCGCAGCCGGTAACGCTGGCCCATCATCTGGGCGCTTACTTTGAAATGTTTAAACGGGACCGTCAGCGTATGGAGGATATTTACCGGAGAATGAATTACTGTCCCCTTGGCAGCGGAGCACTGGCAGGAACCACTTATGACCTGGACCGGTACCACACTTCAGAACTGATGGGCTTTGCCGGGCCCACTTTAAACAGTATGGATGGTGTGTCTGACCGGGATTATCTGATAGAATTTCTGTCCGCCCTGTCTACGATTATGATGCATTTAAGCCGTTTTTCAGAAGAAGTGATTATCTGGAACAGCAATGAATATCAGTTTATTGAAATTGACGACGCCTACAGCACCGGGAGCAGCATTATGCCTCAGAAGAAAAATCCTGATATTGCAGAGCTTGTCCGGGGAAAAACAGGCCGGGTCTATGGCGCCCTGATTTCTCTGCTCACCACCATGAAAGGAATTCCGCTGGCCTATAATAAAGACATGCAGGAGGACAAGGAACTTACCTTTGACGCCATGGATACCGTAAAAGGCTGTCTGGCCCTCTTTACCGGAATGCTTTCCACCATGAAATTCCGAAAGGAGCAGATGGAGGCCAGCGCCAGAAACGGCTTTACCAATGCCACAGACGCGGCGGATTATCTGGTGGGTCATGGGGTGCCCTTCCGTGATGCCCATGGTATTGTGGGGCAGCTTGTACTGTACTGTATTGAGAAAAACAGGGCCATTGATGAGATGACCCTGGAAGAGTTAAAAGCTGTAAGCCCTGTATTTGAAGAAGATATTTTTGAGGCGGTTTCCATGAAAACCTGTGTGGAAAAGCGGCTGACACTGGGAGCTCCCGGACAGGAGGCCATGAAAAAAGTTCTGGACCTGGAGCGGGAATATTTAAGCAGCGACTGGAAGAGCCAGCTGAAAGACTGGGAACAGGAACTTCTGAACCAGGCCCCTGCCACACAGCAGTCTGTCTGATTTGTATAAATCAGAGCAGGATAATTTGTGAAATTTGTATAATATACGAATTGTTTTTTCAGAAGAAATGTATTAGTATATTGTGAAAATACAGTTGTTCGCGACATGCGGACAAAAAATTGAAACAGGGAAAAGTGAGGAGACATGAAATGAGTCAGAAATTAAAAGCAGGAATACTTGGTGGAACCGGGATGGTTGGGCAGCGCTTTATCGCCCTTCTGGAAAATCATCCCTGGTTTGAGGTGACTACCATTGCGGCGAGCCCCCGTTCCGCGGGAAAAACATATAAGGAAGCAGTGGGAAACCGCTGGAAAATGGATACCCCCATGCCGGAGGCAGTGAAAGATATTGTGGTTATGAATGTAAATGAAGTGGAGGCAGTGGCTTCCAGAGTGGATTTTGTGTTCAGCGCCGTGGATATGTCCAAAGAGGAGATTAAAGCGATTGAGGAAGCCTATGCAAAAACGGAAACTCCGGTAGTATCCAATAACAGTGCTCATCGGTGGACGCCTGACGTGCCCATGGTGGTGCCGGAGATTAATCCGGAACATATGAAGGTGATTGATTTTCAGAAAAAACGTCTGGGAACAGAACGGGGATTTGTGGCAGTAAAACCAAACTGTTCCATTCAGTCCTATGCTCCTGTGCTTACCGCATGGAAAGAGTTTGAACCCTTTGAGGTGGTAGCCACCACTTATCAGGCGATTTCCGGCGCAGGCAAGACATTCCAGGACTGGCCGGAAATGGAAGGAAATATTATTCCCTATATCGGCGGCGAGGAAGAAAAATCAGAAAAAGAACCCCTCCGTATCTGGGGCGAAATAAAAGACGGTGTGATTGTCCCGGCGGAGAGTCCGGTGATTACCTGCCAGTGTATCCGTGTTCCGGTGCTGAACGGACATACTGCGGCAGTGTTTGTGAAGTTCCGCAAGAAACCCACCAGAGAACAGCTGATTGAAAAGCTGAGAACTTTCAGCGGAGCGCCTCAGGAGTTGAACCTTCCCAGCGCGCCGGAGCATTTTATCCAGTATCTGGAAGAGGATAACCGTCCTCAGGTAACGGAAGACGTGAATTACGAAAATGGTATGGGAGTCAGTGTGGGACGTCTGCGGGAAGATACCGTTTATGACTGGAAATTTATCGGGCTTTCCCATAATACCGTGCGGGGAGCTGCAGGAGGCGCAGTGCTCTGTGCAGAGCTTTTGAAAGCCCAGGGATATATTACAGCGAAGTAATAAGACAGAGAAAGATTTGCAGTAATGATATAGGAACGGGTGCAGATCTGCTTATAATAGTATGTCAGAAGAATCACTGAAACAACAGATAGAAAAATATGGGAGCGAGGAAAAATACCGGGAGCATCTGGCAGCAGGCTTTTCCAATGAACAGGCGATTGCGGATGTTTTTAAATGGTATGGCAGTAAAGAAAAGGCAATGGAAGCTATGATGCAGTCAACTGGCGATGTCAGGGAATGGAAGCAGGAGCGGGACAAAAATGCTGAAATTTACAAGAAATTTATGGCAGCCAGAGAAACGAGTGACGCTGACATGGAAAAAGAAGCAGTGGAGCAGCTTGCGGAAAATTATAAGGAGATGTTTAAACTTGATAATGCCAGAAACGGAAAAGAACTGTTTTCCAAAGGCGTTTTTTCATGGGTGGGAGGAAGCACGTTAGGATCTTACTTTGTCAGCGTTAACTCCAGTCACTACGACTGGGCCATGAAAAAATGAAAGGCACACAGGAAGATCTGCATCAAAAATTGAAAGAGCGGTAAAGCTAAAGGCACACAGGGCTGTCTCATGATTCTGATGAGGCAGCCCTGCTGCTGCCTGTTCCTGCTGCAGGAAGTTCCATCTGAAAAAAATGAAACATTATTGTAAAAAAAGTTAAATCGTGATATGATACAGGTGAAATATCACAAAGGAATCACAGTATACCTTATGGATGAGCAGGAATGGGAGTTTGGCTATGGCAGGGAGAAAAACAGAATTGCAGTATCTGGAACAGATGTACCATCAGACCGGAAATCAGCTTCTGGTACTGTACGGGAGAAAAGAGCATGAGGGCAGGAAACTGGTGCAGGAATTTTTGAGAAACAAAAAATTCTTTTATTACTGTGCACCGGAGATTTCCCCTCAGTCACAGAAACAGCGGATGGGAAGGGAAATTGCAGAGCATTATCAGGTGACAGTTTCCGAGGATTCCTATGATACCTTTTTCAGACGGGTAAAAAGCGGGGACAGCAGCAAGCTGGTACTGGTAATAGACGAAGTCCAGTATATTATGAAAAAAGACAGTCAGTTTCTGGAAAGTATTCTGAAGCTGAAAGGGAAGAAACTGTATCCGGGGCCGGTGATGATTCTGCTGTGCAGTTCATCCATATTCTGGGTGGAGCAGGAACTGCCCCAGGTTCTGGGGGCCGCAGCCAGGAAGCTGGACGGAACTGTAAAATTTGAAGAACTGAAATTTCTGGATCTGGTGCGAAATTTCCCGAATTACAGTGTCAGAGAGAGTGTGGAAGCATTTGGGGTAATCGGCGGCGTAACGGAATATATGAAGGGCTGGGACGACACGAAAGATATCCGCACCAATATCTGCACCCATATTCTGGCAGAAACAGGGTTTCTTCACGGAAAGGCGGAAGAAATTATCCGGACCCAGTTAAGGGAGCTTTCCGTATACAATACGATTCTGGAGGTTCTGGCTTCCGGAAAGCATAAACTGAACGATATCTATCAGACTACGGGATTTTCCAGAGCGAAAATCAGTGTATATCTGAAAAATCTGATGGAGTTTGACGTGGTGGAGAAAGTGTATTCCTTTGAGACCGGAGGCTGGCAGAACGCTCAGAAAGGGCTGTATCAGATTAAAGATACCTTTATTAACTTCTGGTTTAAATTTGTATACCCCCATTTGTCGGATTTGCGGCAGATGACGCCGGAAGACTTTTATGAGAAGCACATAGCCCCAGGACTGGAAGGCTATCTGAAGCGATACTTTGTAAATGTGTGCATGGAATATCTGGAACTGCAGGATCTGGTTGGAAAACTGCCTTTGAAAATTCATAAAATGGGCACCTGGATCGGGAAAAAAGGTCATATTGACATTATTGCCCAGAACAGTATACGGGAAAATATTATATGTCTCTGCAACTGGTCAGAACCGGCAATGACTTTTGAAATGTGCCAGCAGTTATTCCAGAGCATGGAGCAGGCCAGAATTACCGCAAATTATTACTATCTCTTTACCGCCAAATCCTTTGACAAACAGCTGCTGCGGGTGGTAGAACAGGACAGCCGTATTGTGCTGGTAAATATGAACAGGATGTAATCCGGATACCTTGTTTACGGAAAACGGCAAAACGGAACGGAAAGGGAAAACAGGACAGAAATTTATGGCGAAGGCTTTATACATAGCAGAAAAACCAAGTGTGGCAAGGGAATTTGCCAAAGCATTAAAACAGGATTTTAAAAATCATGACGGTTACATGGAATCAGGGGAAGGGGTTGTTACCTGGTGCGTGGGCCATCTGGTAACCATGAGTTATCCGGAGGCCTATGACGAAAAACTGAAAAAATGGAGTCTGGCCACCCTGCCTTTTCTGCCGGAGGAATTTAAGTATGAGGTAATTCCGGCAGTGGAGAAGCAGTACCGGATTGTGGCGGAGCTTTTGAACCGTTCGGATGTAAGTACCATTTATGTATGCACAGACTCCGGGCGGGAAGGAGAATATATTTACCGTCTGGTGGAGCGGCAGGCGAAAGTCCGGGGTAAGGACCGGCGCAGGGTCTGGATTGATTCTCAGACAGAAGAGGAAATTCTGCGGGGCATCCGGGAGGCGAAAGAGCTGTCAGCATATGACAATCTCTGTGAATCCGCCTATCTGCGGGCAAAAGAGGACTACCTGATGGGAATTAATTTTTCACGGCTGCTGACACTGAAATACGGCAATGCCATATCCGGTTTCCTGAAAACCAGATATACGGTGGTCAGCGTGGGCCGGGTGATGACCTGTGTACAGGGCATGGTGGTACGCCGGGAACGGGAAATCCGGGAATTTGTAAAGACGCCTTTTTACCGGGTGGTCAGTATGCTGGACATCCGGGGAACAGCCATTGAAGGCGAATGGCGGGCGGTGGAAGGCTCCGGTTATTTTCAGTCACCCAAACTGTACAAAGAAAACGGATTTAAAGAAAAGAAAGAGGCAGAACAGTTAATTGCAGATTTAATTTCTGCATCCGGAGCAAAAGAGCGGCATCCGGAAAATTCTCATGCAGAAGCTGAGGCAGCAGCATCCGTTTTTTCGCTGGAGAAGAAAAAGGAAAACAGGCATCCGCCGCTTCTTTATAATCTGGCGGAACTGCAGAACGAATGCTCCAGATTCTTTAAAATCAGCCCGGACCAGACCCTTAAGGTGGTACAGGAACTGTACGAAAAGAAACTGGTTACTTACCCCAGAACAGACGCCCGTGTGCTGTCCTCTGCGGTGGCCAGGGAAATACAGAAAAATATCGGAGGTTTAAAGGCTGTTCCTTCCGTAAAGGAATTCGCAGAAGAAATCCTGAACCAGGGCAGTTATAAAAAGATAGTAAAAAGCCGTTATGTCAATGATAAACAGATTACGGACCACTATGCCATTATACCCACAGGTCAGGGGTTTTCAGCGATCCGCAGCCTGAACAAAACATCTTTGCACGTGTACGAAATCATTGTGCGGCGGTTTCTTGGCATTTTCTTTCCGCCGGCAGTCTACCAGAAAATCAGTCTGGTAACTTCCATGGACAGGGAAGGCAGTCCAAAGGGGACGGAAAAATTCTTTGCTTCTTTTAAAGTGCTGGCAGAGCCGGGATATCTGAAAGTCATGGAATATTCATTCCGAAAAAAGAAAGAAGATAAGCAGCCGGAAGAAAAGGGCGCAGAAGGGGACAGCGTGGGAGATACCGCCTGTGATCTTCCTTTTATGGAACTTCTGTCTTCCCTGAAAAAGGGAATGGAACTTCCGGTAAAGTCTCTGGATATCAAAGAGGGGGAGACCTCCCCTCCCAAACGCTACAATTCCGGTTCCATGATCCTGGCCATGGAAAATGCAGGCCAGCTGATTGAGGACGAGGAGCTCCGGGCCCAGATAAAAGGGAGCGGCATCGGCACCAGCGCCACCAGGGCTGAAATTCTGAAAAAACTGGTGAACAACAAATATCTTGCGCTGAACAAAAAGAGTCAGATTATTACGCCCACTCTGCTGGGAGAAATGATATACGACGTGGTAAATGCCTCTATCCGCTCTTTGTTAAATCCCGAATTAACAGCCAGCTGGGAAAAGGGGCTCACCTATGTGGCGGAAGGAAGTATTACGCCTCAGGAATACATGGAAAAACTGGAGCATTTTATCCGAAGCCGGACCAACGGCGTACTGGGCCTGAATAACCAGTATGCTCTGCGGGAATATTTTCAGTATGCTTCGGCTTTTTATAAATCATCTGAGAAATCATCAGAAAAGCCATCGGCCCAAAAAGGAGGAAAAAAGAAAAATGGAAACATGTAAAATCAGCAGTCTTTATAACCTGTCAGAAACCCTGGCGGCAGAATTATTTCAGGGTCTTACTTATCCCTGGGAGGCACTGCCGAAAATCAGCGCGTTTATCTGCAGGCTGGGTGAATCCCTGGACCCGGAAAAATATGAGCGGCGGGGGGAACAGATCTGGATTGCCAGAAATGCAAAGGTTGCCCCCACAGCCAGTATCAACGGGCCTGCTATTATTGACGAGGAGGCGGAAATCCGTCACTGTGCCTTTATCCGCGGAAATGCCATTGTGGGAAAAGGAGCCGTTGTGGGCAATTCCACAGAGCTGAAAAATGTGGTATTATTCAATAAAGTACAGGTGCCCCATTATAATTATGTGGGAGATTCCATTCTGGGCTATAAATCTCATATGGGCGCAGGCTCCATTACTTCCAATGTGAAGTCAGACAAAACCCTGGTGGTGGTGAAAGACAGAGGGCAGGAAATGGCCACGGGCTTAAAAAAATTCGGAGCCATGCTGGGAGACGAAGTGGAAGTAGGCTGCAACAGCGTACTGAATCCTGGAACCGTGGCAGGAAGAAACAGCAATATCTATCCCCTTTCCATGGTAAGAGGCGTGGTACCTGCAAAATCCATTTACAAACAGAAAAATGATATTGTGGAAAAACAGAATGAAGTATAGTTGACAAAAAGCGCCATATGTACTATTGTATTATACAAGTAATACAGAGCAACATATGGCGTTTTACGGACAGGTTTTTCGGATTATGAAAAACAACTGTCCGGAATATCAAAAAGGAGAGTGGGTTATGTTAGAAATTCAGGATCTGACGAAAAAATACGGACATTATCTGGCGGTAGACCACGTGAGCTTTACGGTACCCAGTGGAAAAGTGGGAATTTTGCTGGGGCCTAACGGAGCAGGAAAATCTACGATTATCAAAAGCATTGCCGGGCTTTTGCGTTATCAGGGCGGTGTTGGAATTAATCAGATGCCGGCAAGGACTCTGGAGGCCAAACGGATTTTTGGCTATGTACCGGAACTGCCGGCCATGTTTGACGCACTGACGGTACGGGAGCACATTGAATATGTGCGGAGAGCGTACGATTCCCCTGTTACTGAGGAAGAAATTGAACACCTTCTGGTTCGGTTTGAACTGGAGGATAAACAGGATAAGCTGGGAAACGAGCTGTCCAAAGGTATGATGCAGAAGGTAAGTATCTGCTGTGCCCTTGCTGTAAAGCCCAGAGTAATCCTTCTGGATGAGCCCATGGTGGGCCTTGACCCGGCGGCGATCAAGGAACTGAAAGAAGTGGTGCTGGAACTGAAAGAGCAGGGAGTTACCATTTTAATCAGTACCCATATGCTGGAAATGGTGAAGGAACTGTGGGATGTGATGTTTATTATGGAAAAAGGGAAAATTGTCGGAACCTTTACCAGAGAACAGGCAGAAGATACGGACATCGAAGAACTGTTCTTCCAGATTACGGGAGGCGGTGAATCATAATGAAAGGTCTGATATATCTTTATAAAAGAACCATTATCAATCGAATCAGAAAGGCACTGAAACGTCCGGTTACTTATTTTATGGCGGTATTTATTCTGCTCTATCTTTTCATGATTTACAACAGTTTTGATGTCATGATGAGGGATGAGAATTTTAACAGCCCCCAGAATCTGGTAACAATGTTATCCATGATTATTTTCTTTCTGATTCCGGGAAATCTGATCAGCTATGCAAAGCGGAAAGGCCTGCTGTTTCGTCCCAGCGAGGTACATTTTGTATTTTCCGCTCCGGTCAGTCCCAAAATGGTGCTGATGTTTGCCGGGATAAAATCTTTTGCAGTAAATGTCCTGGTGGGGCTGGCCATTGTACTGGCAGGTATCATGTGGTTTGAGACCAGCCTGCTGCAGGTAGTGGTGTATTTCCTGTTTTTTGTGGTATTTGAAAGTATTCTGGAGGCTTCCTGTATTATTTTCTGCTATGGAAATGAAAAACTGCCGAAGAAATTTTTTACAGGGCTTGTGGTTGCAGCGTATGCCTTTATGGGGTTTGTGGTGGGTATTGCAGCTGTTCTGCTGATTACCAGAGAACCCTCTTTTGGACTGCTGCAGAACTTTTTTTCCATGCCCATGATTCAGATGGTTCCGGTGGTGGGATGGAACGTTGCAGTGACCAGACTTATTTTTCTGGGGCCGGATGGGGTAAATATCGCCGGAACAGTTCTGTTTCTGGTATCTGCCGTACTGATGTTTGCCGCTGCCTGGCGGATGCGGTGTACGGGAGCCTATTATGAGGACGCCATGAAATTTGCAGATGAGTATCAGGAACGCCGGGCAAAGCAGAAAAAAGGCATTGCCTCGATTCCCTGGCTGGAGAAACACCGGAAGTTCAGACAGGCCTCCGTGGAGTACAAAGGGACCGGGGCCAAAGCCATTTATTTCCGGCAGATGCTGGAATATAAGAAAAATTCCACCTTTATTTTCGGGTGGAATACACTGTTATGCCTGGGCCTTGGAATCCTGATTGGAGTGGCAGGGTATTTCAACGACGCGGTAAGTGAATTCGGGCCTGCAAAAATCTTTATTATTCCCGGTGTAGCCAGCTATGTGGTGTTTATTTTCAGCGGATACGCCACCAAATGGTCCAGGGAACTGGAGAATCCCTATACTTACCTGATTCCGGATGCACCTCTGAAAAAGGTATGGTATGCCACAAAAATTGAGCATATCCGTGCTGTTGTGGATGGCATTCTCATTACTCTGCCGGGAGCGGTGGTATTTGGAATCGGTCCGGTGCTGACGGTTCTCACCATACTTCTGTATGTCTGTCTGCAGGCCAATCGTCTTTACTATGGAATGCTGGCAGACGCCCTGATTGGAAATATCCTTGGAAATACAGGACGCACCCTGGTTAAAGTTCTGTTTCAGGGAATTGCCATTATGATTGGAATTTCAGCTGCCGTTGTGGCAGGGCTTGTGGTTTCCGCGGAAGCAGGATTTCTGGTTATGATTGTGGTAATGGGTCTTTTAACATTTGCAGGAGCCGCGGTATCTTCTGTTTCCTTTACGAAAATGGAAGTGCTGGATTAAAACCGCAGATAATCAGTCAGCCGATGCACAGGGTATAAATATAGGGGAAATACCTGGAATTTCAGGCAGATTTACCGAAGGATAATTGCAAAATTTGTAAGGAAAATACTGGACTATTTTCGCAAAATATGATTAAATATGAATAAGAATGTTAAATACATAAAGATGATTTAACATGGTTAGCATGTGCCGTGGATTTCCCCCGTTTCGCGGGGTGCACGGCCATCCAGCTATGGAAGCAGCAGCTTTCATATAATAAATGTATACATTGAAAGGAGTCTTAAAATGATTTACACGAAGGAAGTTGAAAACATGTGTCCGGTAGCCAAGGGCGCAAAACATGAACCAGCTCCAATTCCGGAAGAAGGAAAATGGGTGCATTCCAAAAAAATTGAGGATATTTCCGGTTTTACACACGGAATCGGCTGGTGTGCTCCCCAGCAGGGTGCATGTAAGCTCTCATTGAATGTAAAAAATGGTGTAATTGAGGAAGCTCTGGTAGAGACCATCGGATGTTCCGGCATGACCCACTCCGCAGCTATGGCAGCAGAGATTTTACAGGGTAAGACCATTCTGGAAGCACTGAATACGGACCTTGTATGTGATGCAATTAACACAGCCATGAGAGAACTGTTTTTGCAGATTGTATACGGACGTACCCAGAGTGCATTTTCTGACGATGGACTGGCAGTAGGCGCTGGTCTGGAAGATCTGGGAAAAGGACTTCGTTCCCAGGTTGGTACTATGTATGCAACAAAAGAAAAGGGTGTTCGTTATCTTGAAATGGCAGAAGGCTATGTAACCGGTATTGCTCTGGATGCTGACAACGAAGTAATCGGATATCAGTTCGTAAGCCTTGGCAAAATGACCGACTTTATCAAAAAAGGTGATGATCCTAACACCGCATGGGAGAAAGCAAAAGGCCAGTATGGCCGTGTGGCAGATGCAGCTAAGATTATCGACCCACGAGCAGAGTAGTCATGAATAAACAGACCCCTTTCGGTTTGTTTAGAGTTAAGTACCATTGTTCAAAAAGATAGGAGGACATTTCAAATGGCTTTATTTGAATCATATGAAAGAAGAATTGACCAGATCAATTCTGTGTTAAATAATTATGGAATCAGCTCCGTGGAAGAAGCTGAGAAAATTACAAAAGATGCTGGGCTTGACGTTTACGAGCAGGTAAAGAAAATCCAGCCCATCTGTTTTGAAAATGCATGCTGGGCATATACGGTAGGCGCAGCAATAGCAATCAAAAAAGGTGCGAAAAGAGCGGCAGATGCAGCAGCAGCAATCGGTGAAGGCCTTCAGGCATTCTGCATTCCGGGTTCCGTTGCAGACCACAGAAAAGTAGGTCTTGGCCATGGAAATCTTGGTAAAATGTTACTGGAAGAAGAAACAGAGTGCTTCTGTTTCCTGGCAGGCCATGAATCTTTTGCAGCAGCAGAAGGTGCCATCGGTATCGCTGAAAAGGCCAACAAAGTTCGCCAGAAACCTCTTCGCGTTATCTTAAATGGTCTTGGAAAAGACGCAGCACAGATTATTTCCCGTATCAACGGATTTACTTTTGTTGAGACAAAATACGATTACAAAGAAGCTAAATTAGACGTGGTTTATGAAAAACCATATTCTGACGGACTTCGCGCTACTGTAAAATGTTATGGTGCAGATGACGTTCAGGAAGGTGTTGCAATTATGCATCATGAAAATGTTGGTGTTTCCATTACCGGTAACTCCACCAATCCCACACGTTTCCAGCATCCGGTAGCAGGTACATATAAGAAAGAATGTAATGAACAGGGCAAGAAATATTTCTCTGTTGCATCCGGCGGCGGTACCGGACGTACCCTTCATCCGGATAATATGGCAGCAGGACCGGCTTCTTACGGTATGACAGATACCATGGGTCGTATGCATTCTGACGCACAGTTTGCAGGTTCTTCTTCCGTACCGGCTCACGTTGAAATGATGGGCTTAATCGGAATGGGTAATAACCCGATGGTAGGAGCAACCGTTGCAGTTGCAGTTTCCATCGAGGAAGCAGCGAAGGCTGGTAAGTTCTAAGAAATGGCGTAAAATTAAGGGCTATCGCTGATGTGAGTTGTCAGTGATAGCCTTAAATTTTGCCGCGTAGCACACAGGCAGCATAAATATTTTTTGAAAAGGCAGGGCGTGAATCCCCCTGCCTTATATGCATATTTATTAAAGTGCCAATTTGTATAACGCTAACTGATTAAGACTTACCCCTCTTTTTCCGCTTCAATGGCTAATCTTTGATGAAGAGATTTTGGAAGCCTTACAACAAATTTACCGCTGTAATTGTTTGGTGTTTCAGGAATTGGTATAGGGAGATTATTTTCAATCTTTATTTCAATATATCCTTCCAGTGCTTCATTAAGGTTTTCATATAATCCTTCCAGTGTATCACTGGTACTCTGGCATCCGTCAAGTTCCAAAATTCTGCCATAGAAATAGTGCCCGCTTTCATCGTTTATTTCCTGCACTAATCTTATATAGGGCAATCCCATATAATCTTTAACTTCCATGCCTTCATGCTCCTTTCCGCTTGCTATGTTATGCCAGGATAAGGGGATTATTCCCCTATCCTGCCCAGCACATCCACAACATAAGCCTTTTTTAATGGATTTTCTTGTTTTATTGTTATCAAATCCCCGGTTTCTTTATTCAGATAATGCTTGTGGCTTCCTTTTTGCCTTGCCGGAATATAGCCATATGCGGCTAAAACTTTGTCTATTTCTTCGGGCCGTATTCCATTTGGCTGTTGCTTCATTTTTTCAATTATTTTTTTTCGTTTGGCACTGTAATTATCTCCCTTCTTATATAGTACTATGTTTGCATATTTATCAAAGTGCCAATCTGTATAATGCCAGCGGATTAAGACTTACACCCTCAGGAGAAATATAAGCAGACTTCCAGGTCACGCATGATTTCCGGTTTGCCAGCACCACTTTGCGATTTTCTCAATCAATGCATCATCAATGTTGCCATAAGGGATACGGATAGTTCCCTTTTCGGTTTTGTAACCCTGAAGTTCTTCCGAAAAATGTATTACGGCCTCAGGTCCCGGATACAGTCCAATGTGTTTCTTTGAAGCGGCAAAATGGAGAATATTATGCTTTTTCCAATAAGTTGGCATACTCCACGAAATACGTTCTTCCGCTTCCGGCAGTGCCCTGTGCAGGATCTGGCGGATATGCTGCAGTTCTTCCTGTTTATCCTCATCCTGGCCCAGGATATATTCATCAATCGTTTTGGGCTTTTCACCACAAAAATGGCTCTGCCCGTTTTTCTTAAATTCCCTTCCGCATTTTGGACATTTCCACATGGATGGCTTCTCACTGTCCCTTTCCTGTAAAACAACTTCAACAATATCGCCAAAATTTTTGCCGGTCTGCCTGCGAATCTGTCCGGTAACACGAATAATGTAACAGGGTGTGCACGTTTTTATTACCTGCCCCCTGTATGGGATGCCGTCAAAAGCAGCGTTTACCGGCAGGCGGTCTTTACCAAAAAGTTTTTTGATATCATAAGGGACTTCTACATAAGCAGTATCCGTATCTTTATTTTGAAGTATCACTGCGCTGAATTTCAGTTCCATAACATTCCTTTCATGCCTGCTCTTCACAACTATGTCAGGCAACGTCTCGCAATTCTCCGGCAACGATATGTTTTCTTAGTCCGGCTGTTGCCCGTTATGGGCAGGCCATTTACATTCCGTTATTTCCATGTGGGTAAACACAGCCTTAAAAGATGATTCTTCGGGACTGCACGCATAAATTCCAAACTGTATTGTTCCATTACCATTCCACATATGGCAGATACGCATCTGCCGGAAGGTAACACCATCTTCAGAACACTCAATACAATAGTCATCTTCCCTGCGGCTGAATCTGTACCACATTGACTTTACAGAAGCGTTTATTTCTGTTGTTGCCCAGTCGGAATAGCCATTGTTTGTGACAACGCTTCCAAGGTGCTGAAATGCTTCGTTCTCGTATTCTATCGAGCCTTTCAGCCAGTTTTCACTGTCAAGGTACATCACAATCCCACATTGGTCAAATCTGTGCTTACTTTCAAATTCTGTTTTCACAGTAAAGGAAAAGAATTTTTCATCTGTTTCCATCTGCAAAACAGGTGCATTGTCGTTTCTGAAATGATAATATGTTCTCTGCCATAAATCTGTGTGAGGATTTGTTGTAATCTCAATTTTATCATGGGAGATGGTGTAATCCGCAGGTTTTCCTGTCCATTTTAATTTGTCTGTATTAAAATTCATACGACTGCCTCCTTCAAACTCTACTTTAAATGATGATTTTATTTTATCACAGTTCGGAAAGAAAATCTAACTTATTCAATATTACATTTCATTTTTGATTTTAAAAATTTTCCCAAATAGAACTTGTACAGGCCCTGATTCTTTGGTATAATATAATCTATGAGTTTGCGAAAAGCACAAATAAACGCGGAGGTGTTAGTATGAAAAAAAATGTTATCGTGGGACAGTCAGGCGGTCCTACTGCGGCCATTAATTCAAGCCTTGCAGGGGTATACAGAACAGCAAAGGATCGTGGGGCAAAGAAAGTATACGGAATGCTGCACGGAATCCAGGGACTTCTTCAGGAACGCTATATTGATCTTTCCGAGCATATCACAAATGAACTGGATGCAGAGCTTCTCAAGCGCACGCCGGCTGCCTATCTGGGCTCCTGTCGTTATAAACTGCCGGAAATCCATGAGGATATGGGAGTTTATGAGAAAATATTTGAGATTTTAAATAAACTTGATATAGAGGCATTTATTTATATTGGCGGAAATGATTCCATGGATACCATTAAGAAATTATCCGATTATGCCATCATTACCGGACAGACCGTACGGTTTATCGGATGTCCCAAGACCATTGACAACGATCTGGCGCTGACAGACCATACGCCCGGTTACGGAAGCGCTGCAAAATATATCGGTACCTCCGTAAAAGAAATTATCTGCGACAGTTTCTGTCTGGAGTATGATAAGGGACTGGTTACCATTATCGAGATTATGGGACGGAATGCCGGATGGCTGACAGGATCAGCAGCCCTGGCAAAAGGAGAGGACAGTACCGGCCCGGATCTGATTTATCTTCCGGAACTGCAGTTTGACCTTGAAAAATTCATTGCCAAAATCCGCAAGCTGCTGGAAAAGAAATCTTCTGTTGTGGTGGCAGTTTCTGAGGGTATTAAAGTTGCAGATGGAAAATATGTGTGTGAGCTGGGAAACAGCGTTGATTTTGTAGATGCTTTCGGGCACAAGCAGCTTTCCGGAACAGCGGCATATCTGGCTAATTTTGTAGCAGGAGAGATTGGCTGCAAGACCCGTGCCATTGAGCTGAGCACTCTGCAGCGTTCTGCTTCCCATTCTGCTTCCCGAATTGATATTCTTGAGGCATTCCAGGTAGGCGGTGCTGCTGTGAAAGCGGCAGATGAAGGCGATACAGGCAAAATGGTAGTGCTGGAGCGTATTTCAGACGATCCTTACCAGAGTACCACAGCCGTAAAAGATGTACATAAGATTGCAAATGATGAAAAACTGGTGCCCAGAAACTGGGTGACAAAAGACGGCACTTATGTGACAGATGAATTTGTAACTTATGTAAAGCCGCTGATACAGGGCGATGTGTCACCGGTTATGGTAGACGGAATACCGCGTCACCTGTACAAACCGGGATTTCAGGAGCAGCTGTAAGATATGAGAATCGAACCCCCGAAGTATTTTGCGGTACATTCGGGGGTTTTCTTTTATCTTACAGGAAGGAACAGGAAAAATGTATAACGAGACAGATTTGGATAAGATAAATTTAGATATGGAGCCGCCTGCAGGAGAACCGGACAGGCAGTATTATTTTATGGCGAAATGCCGCCGCAGCCTCCGGGAACTGGAGGAAAGAGCGGGACGTTCCTTTACGTTTTCTGTTCAGACTTTCGGCTGTCAGATGAACGCCAGGGATTCAGAAAAACTGGCGGGGATTCTGGAGACTGTAGGTTATGTGAGGGCAGACAGCGAGGAAGCAGATCTGGTGCTTTACAATACCTGTACGGTGCGGGAAAATGCCAACAATAAGGTCTGGGGGCGTCTGGGCTATCTGAACGGTTCACGAAAACGCAATCCTTACAAAAAAATTGTACTTTGCGGCTGTATGATGCAGGAACCGGAAGTGATTGAAAAGTTAAAAAAGAGTTATCCCTTTGTGAATCTGGTCTTTGGAACCCACAACATTTATAAATTTGCGGAACTGCTGTCAGCTTCCTTTGAGCAGCAGGGAATGCTGATTGATATCTGGAAAGATACAGATAAAATTGTGGAGGACTTGCCGGTAGAACGGAAATACTTTTTTAAATCAGGAGTTAATATTATGTTTGGCTGCAATAATTTCTGCAGTTACTGCATAGTGCCTTATGTGCGCGGCCGGGAGCGGAGCCGGAAACCGGAAGATATTCTGCGGGAGATTGAACAGCTTGCAGAAGACGGGGTAGTGGAGGTAATGCTGCTGGGACAGAATGTAAACTCCTATGGGAAGAACTTGAAGGAACCTTTAACTTTTGCAGAATTGCTGAGAAAAATAGAGCAGATAGAAAAAATTAAACGTATTCGGTTTATGACTTCTCACCCAAAGGATCTGTCAGATGAACTGATTGAGGTGATGGGGAAATCGAAAAAGATCTGCAAACACCTTCATCTGCCTCTCCAGTCCGGCAGCAGCCGTATTTTAAAGGAAATGAACCGTCATTATGATAAGGAGAAATATCTTGCGCTGGTGGATAAACTGCGCAGCGCAGTGCCGGATCTTGCCCTTACCACAGATATTATCGTGGGATTTCCGGGAGAAACGGAAGAAGATTTTCAGGAAACTCTGGATGTGGTACGCAGAGTGGGATATGAGAGTGCTTTTACCTTTATTTATTCCAGACGGACCGGTACTCCTGCGGCGTCCATGGAACGGCAGGTACCGGAAGCGGTGGTAAAGGACAGGTTTGAACGTTTGCTGAAAGAAGTGCAGGAAACTGCCGCCCAAAAGGCGGGAGCTCTTACCGGAGCCACGGAGCCTGTTCTGGTGGAAGAAGTGAATGAACAGGATCAGACACTGGTAACCGGAAGGCTGAGTAATAATTTTGTGGTACATCTCCCTGGAACCGGTGAACTGGTGGGCAGAATCGTAAACGTGAAATTAAAGGAGTGTAAAGGATTTTATTTTTACGGAGAAATGGTGGAATCCTTTTCGGAGCCCGCAGTTTGAATGAGGAGAAAAGGTTATGTATTCTTATTTGAAAGGTGAACTGGTTGAGATTCTGGATGATGTTATTGTGGTAGAAGTACATGATATCGGTTATGAGATCCATATTCCTGCCAGTATGACAGACCATTTTACCGGAACCGGCCAGAGGGTTAAAATTTATACTTACCTTCATGTAAAAGAAGACTTAATGGAGCTGTACGGGTTTCTCACCAGAGATGACCTTAGCATCTTCCGCCTGCTGCTGGGAGTCAGCGGGATAGGTCCCAAAGGCGCGTTGGCAGTATTGTCGGTGATGACGCCGGATGATTTGCGCTTTGCAGTGCTGGGAGAGGACGCAAAGGCTATTGCAAAGGCTCCTGGAATCGGCAGCAAGACAGCACAGAGGGTAATTCTTGAATTAAAGGACCGGTTAAAGTTAGAGGATGCCCTGGAACTGAAAACTCTTCACAGGGAACCGGAGCGGGCAGAGTCCCTTTCCGGAGTAAAGAGCGAAGCCGTTCAGGCATTAACTGCACTGGGATATTCTTCATCAGAAGCCTTAAAGTCAGTGAACAGTGTGGAACTTACGCCGGACATTACCGTAGAAGAAGTGTTAAAGTCTGCCTTAAAGCAAATGGTGCTGCTGTAGCGGTTCAGCGGGAAATCTTTTAAGAATGTTGACAGTAACACCTGTTTTGTGTTTGCTGAATGGACGGTTGAACATAAAGACAGTTTGATAAGAAAGGAACATCTTTCATGGAAAAACGTGTGATTTCCACCCAGATTCAGGAAGAAGACCTGAAAATAGAGACCAGTCTGCGGCCCCAGTGGCTGGAGGAGTATATTGGACAGGAAAAAGCCAGGAAAACGCTGAAAATTTATATCGAAGCGGCCAGACAGAGGAAAGAATCTCTGGACCATGTACTTTTCTACGGGCCTCCGGGGCTGGGAAAGACCACACTGGCCGGGATTATTGCCAATGAAATGGGAGTACATATGAAAATCACTTCCGGGCCGGCCATTGGAAAGCCTGGAGAAATGGCCGCTATTTTAAGCGGCCTGCAGGAAGGGGACATTCTGTTTGTGGATGAAATCCACCGCCTGAACCGGCAGGTGGAAGAAGTGCTTTATCCCGCCATGGAAGATTATGTAATAGACATAATGATTGGAAAAGGAGCCAGCGCCCGTTCTATCCGTCTGGATCTGCCCCATTTTACCCTGGTAGGGGCAACCACACGGGCCGGACTCCTTTCCGCGCCTTTAAGGGATCGGTTTGGGGTGGTACATCATCTGGAATTTTACAATCCGGAGGAATTAAAAACAATTATTCTCCATTCTGCCCGGAAGCTGGATGTGGAAATTGACGAAGAAGGGGCGTTTGAGCTGGCAAGACGCTCCAGAGGTACGCCCCGGCTGGCCAACCGCCTGTTAAAGCGGGTGCGTGATTTTGCCCAGGTGAAGTACGATGGGAAAATTACCATGGAAGTGGCAGTATTTGCACTGGATTTGCTGGAAGTGGACAAATTTGGTCTGGACCAGAACGACCGGAATATTCTGATGACCATGATAGAAAAATTTCAGGGAGGTCCGGTGGGTCTTGAAACCCTTGCGGCCTCTCTGGGAGAAGATTCCGGAACCATTGAAGACGTGTACGAACCTTATCTGGTGAAAAACGGTTTTATTAACCGTACGCCCAAAGGACGAATGGTGACGGATTTTGCCTACGGGCACTTTGGAATTGTAAAATAATATTGTTTTTCTCCGGAAATCAGGTATAATTAAGAAAGAACCGGGATGATATTTGGGTTGCGAGGAAAGGATGAATGTATGTCAGCAAAAACAAGTGCAGATGTTTTAATTGGAGGAAAAATTTACACTTTAAGCGGTTACGAGAGCGAAGACTATTTGCAGAGGGTGGCAAATTATATCAATAATAAAATAAATGAATTTGATGAGATGGAACAGTTCCGGCGTTTTCCAGGAGAAACTAAATCCACACTGGTACAGCTGAATATTGCAGACGATTATTTTAAAGCCAGAGAACAGGCAGAAAAGCTGGACCGGGATGTGAGAGAGAAAGAAAAAGAACTGTATGAGTTAAAACATGAATTAATTTCTCTCAGAATCAAAGCCGAGAGCAGTGAAAAGGCAACCACGGAACTGGAAAAGGAAAACCGCAGACTCCTTTTGAACAAGGCAAAGCTGGAATCTGCACTGGAAGACGCCCTCCTTGGCAAGGTAAAGGGACAGGTTGTTCCGGAACCGCAGGCCGACACAGGAGAAAGAGGAAAGCAGAAGAAAACCTCCGGGGAAGGAGAGCCGGGAGGACAGAAGAAAACCTCCGGTGAGGGGGAAGCAGGCAGACAGAAAAAGACCTCCGGCGAAGGGGAAGCAGGCAGACAGAAGAAAACATCCGGTGAAGGGGAGGCCGAGGGACAGAAAAAGACGCCCGGCACAGGAGAGTCAGGGGGACAGAGGAAAGGGCCGGAACCTGTACATAGAGACAGAAAAAAACATCGGGGAGAAGAAAAACTGCCTGATGGACCAGAGGATAAAGAAGAGACAGAAAATGAAAATCATTCCGTCTGAAAAAAGGTGGCTCATGACAGGCAAAGTCGTTTGAGTCACTTTTTATCGCAGGTGAACTTTTTAAGGAGAAAAATATGATGAACAGAACCGGAAAAAAGACAGAGCTTTTATCCCCGGCAGGCTCCTTTGACATCTTAAAAGCAGTGGCTCTGGCAGGAGCAGATGCGGTATATGCGGCAGGACAGCAGTTCGGAGCCAGAGCCTATGCAGATAATCTTACAAAAAAGGAGCTGCTGGAAGGGCTGGATTACCTTCACCTTAAGGAAAAACGCCTGTATCTTACCGTTAATACCCTGTTAAAGAACAGGGAACTGGAAAGACTTTACGATTATCTTTATCCCCTTTATGAAGCAGGTCTGGACGGAGTCATTGTGCAGGATATGGGAGTGCTGCATTTTGTGCGGGAACATTTTCCAGGTCTTCCTATTCATGCCAGCACACAGATGAATATTACAGGAGCTTACGGAGCAAAACTGCTGCTGGAAGCAGGGTGCAGCCGGATTGTCACTGCCAGGGAACTGTCCCTGGAAGAAATTTCCCATATCTATGAAACCACAGGGGCAGAGATTGAGAGCTTTGTTCACGGGGCCCTCTGTTACAGTTATTCCGGACAATGTCTCCTGAGCAGTATGATCGGCGGAAGAAGCGGAAACCGGGGCAGGTGTGCCCAGCCCTGCCGACTGCCCTGGGAACTCTGCAGCAGAGGAGAAATTCTGAACCGGAATTCTGACGGGAACAGGGAATCATCCCGAAAGAACCGGAAGGATACCTATCTGCTCAGTCCCAGGGATTTATGCGCGGTGGAGCTGATTCCCAGACTGATTCAGAGCGGAGTACATTCCTTTAAAATTGAAGGGCGGATGAAACAGGCGGAGTATGCCGCAGGCGTCACCGGAATGTATCGGAAATATCTGGATATTTGTGAAAATGATCCAAAAAACCTGTATGAGGTGTCCGGAGAGGACAAAACAATTCTGCGGAATCTGGGCAGCCGCTGCGGATTCACAGACGGATATTATACCAGACATAACGGAAAAGACATGATAACATTTTTAAAACCTTCTCATGAAAAGAACAGAGAACAGGGACAGGAACTTTTCCGGCAGGAAAATAAAGAAAAAATAAAGGGATTTTTAAGAGTTTCTGCAGGAACTCCCCTTTATCTTATGTTAAGATATAAAGATATACAGGCAGAAGTGACAGGAGAGCAGGTACAGCCGGCACAAAAGCAGCCTCTGACCAGGGAAACCGTACTGGATAAAATGAAAAAGACCGGAAATACACCTTTTGTTTTTGAAGAGCTTCAGGTGGAACTGGAAGGACAGGCCTTTGTCACCATAAGCGCCTTAAACCAGATTCGGAGAGAAGGCCTGTTGAAGCTGCAGGAGGAAATCCTGAAAAAATACCGCAGATCTGCCCGAAAACCGGGAGAAACCGTGCCTGCAGATTTTCCGAGCTCCGCACCGGAACAGGAAGAGTCAGCGGTTTCTGTGTCGGTTCAGAAGAAAAAGCCCCGGCGTCAGATTCCGGAAATCCGTGTATTGACCGAAACACCGGAACAGTTTCAGGCTGCCCTGAAGCAGCGGGAGGTTTCCAGAATTTATCCGGAACTTCCGGGACGGACAGGACAGGCAATAGCAGAGCAGGTGTCCGTATTGGCGGCGCAGGCTCATAAAGCAGGAAAAGAATGCTGGCCTGCACTGCCTTATATTTTCCGCATGGAAACAGCCCGGCGGTTTGAAAGCTGCTGGAGGGAGCTGGAGGCATCGGGTGCAGACGGGTATCTGGTAAGAAATTATGAAGAAATCCGGTTTCTGAAAGAACGGGGCGTGGGGCCGGAGCGGATACAGGGAGATTACAGCCTGTATGTGTATTCCAACGAGGCCTTACGGGGAGTTTCAGAACTTCCTTTACATTATTTTACCCTGCCTGCAGAACTGAACTTTCAGGAGTTAAGGGAGAATGACTGCAGCAGAGGCGAGATGATTCTCTATGGGCATCAGCCTCTGATGGTGAGCAGCCAGTGTGTACATAAAAATACTGCCGGATGCAGCAAAAAAGAAACCATTTCTTATCTGAAAGACCGGTATGGAAAACTGTTTCCGGTGAAAAACCGGTGTCAGGACTGTTATAATGTCATTTACAATATCAGCCCGCTGGCGCTGTTTCATCATATGAAAGAAATTTCTTCCCTGGGGCCGGCAGGATTGAGGCTGTCTTTCACAATAGAAGATCAGGAAGAAACAGAACATATTTTTGCCCTCTTTCGGCAGGCATGTTCCGGAAACTCCGGCAGACAGCTCTGTCCGGCGGATTATACAAACGGTCATTTTAAACGAGGAGTCGAATAGTTTATGGTACATTTAATTACGGAATTATCCAGGTATACCATGATTATATTGTTTGCACTGTATACTTATCAGTGCTTTTCCGTATTAAAGCGGAATGTGGACGCAGAGGAACAGAGCTGGAAGTTTCGCAGGCAGGTTATTTACATGTACCTGTTTCATCTGAATGCCTGTGCAGTTCTGTTTCTGTCCACGGAAAACCGGGAACTGCTGAAATTCTATTTAGAACAGGTGGTATTTTTTGCAGCGGTGCAGATTTGTTATGGCATTTTCTATAAGCGCGTTTCCAGACTTGTGGTAAATAACATGTGTATGCTGATGTGCATTGGATTTGTAATTCTGACCAGACTGTCCTGTAAACATGCGGTGAAGCAGTTTACCATCGCTGTTATTTCCATGGCTGTTACCATGCTGATTCCATATTTTATCAGCCGGTGGAAATTTGTCCGGAGCCTTACCTGGATGTATGCGCTGGCAGGCATTACCATGCTGGGAGTGGTGGCTGTGCTGGGTGCTGTTTCCAAAGGGGCAAAACTGTCCTTTTCTGTGGCAGGCATTACCGTCCAGCCTTCGGAATTTATTAAAATTATATTTGTTTTTTTTGTGGCTTCCATGTTTTATGAGTCTACGGAGTTTATACAGGTTGTGAAAGCCACTGTAGTGGCGGCGCTGCATGTGGTAATTCTGGTTCTCTCCAGAGATTTGGGGGCGGCGTTGATTTTCTTTATCGCTTATATGGTCATGCTGTATGTGGCTACCAGAAAACTGTATTATTTTGCAGGAGGACTGCTCTGCGGCGCCGCGGCTTCCGTAGTGGCCTATTTTCTGTTTAACCATGTGCGGGTGCGTGTGGTGGCCTGGCAGGATCCTCTGGCAGTGTTTGAGAAAGAAGGAAATCAGATATCCAATTCCCTGTTTGCCATCGGAACAGGAGGCTGGTTCGGCATGGGGCTGAACCAGGGGATGCCCTATAAGATACCGGAAGTAAAACAGGATTTTATTTTTTCAGCCATTGCGGAAGAACTGGGCGGGATTTTTGCCATCTGCCTGATTCTGGTATGCGTAAGCTGTTTTCTGATGTTTTTAAATATTGCCATGCAGATGAAAGATTTCTTCTATAAACTGGTGGCTCTGGGACTGGGGACTATTTACGGGTTCCAGATTTTCCTTTCCATTGGCGGAGATATCAAATTTATTCCCTCCACCGGAGTAACACTCCCGCTGGTCAGCTACGGCGGCAGTTCGCTGCTCAGTACCCTGATTATTTTTGCCATTATTCAGGGCCTGTATCTTATGAGAGAACGGGATCAGGATGAATGGGAGGCTTCAGGAAATCCGGCAGAGCGGAAGAAAGGAAAGAAGAAATCCCGGCCGGAGCAGGAAACAGAACTGGAGGAGACCGGGAAAGAAAAGAAGAAACAGGGGAAGAAACGACCTGGCAGGAAAGGAGGAATTTCATCCCATGAAGAAACCATCCACGGAACGAAAATCCAGGACTTCGACTAACCGGGAAAAAAACAGAGAATTTGCTGTTATCACCTATCTGTTTGTGGGAATGTTTATCATGATGATGGGGTATTTCGTCTGGTTCCAGGTGTTTCGAAGTGAGGATTTCATCAACAGCCCTTATAATGCCAGACAGAATACATTTTCAGAGCATGTGGTGCGGGGAGAAATCCTTTCGGCAGACGGAAAAGTGCTGGCGCAGACAGCAGTGGGAGAAGACGGAAAGGAAACCAGACAGTATCCTTACGGCAGCATGTTTGCCCATGCGGTGGGATATGACAGCAACGGAAAATCAGGAATTGAGTCTTTTGGCAATTTCAGCCTGCTGCGTTCCCATGCATTTGCCCTGGAGCAGGTGTTCAACGGTATTCAGAATCAGAAAAATCCAGGCGACAATATTGTTACCACACTGGATTTTGGCCTGCAGGAAACAGCTTATCAGGCTCTGGGAAGTAACCGCGGCGCTGTTGTGGTGCTGGAGCCTGCCACCGGGAAAATCCTGGCCATGGTTTCCAGACCGGATTTTGATCCGAATACCATAGAGGCAGAATGGGAGAGCATTATTTCCGATACGGACGATGATAATTCCGTACTGGTGAACCGGGTAACGCAGGGCCTGTATCCTCCAGGCTCCACTTTTAAGATACTCACCACGCTGGAATACCTCCGGGAACATGAGAATTATCAGGATTATACTTACGAATGCACCGGAAGTATTTCCATGGAAAATACGGAAATTCACTGCTATAACCATGCAGTTCACGGAACGGAGAATCTGGAGACTTCCTTTGCGAAATCCTGTAATACCTCTTATGCCAATATCGGACTGGGACTGAACAAAAAGTCATTTCAGCAGCTCTGTGAAAGCGTGCTGTTTCAGAAAAACCTTCCCATTTCCTATCCTTTTAACAAGAGCAGCTTTGTGCTGAAGGAGGATTCCAATTCGGATGAAGTAACGCAGACTGCCATTGGACAGGGAAAAACCCTGGTTACTCCCATACATATGGCCATGATTACTTCTGCCATAGCCAATGAGGGAGTTCTGATGCGGCCCTATGTGATTGACCATACGGAAAATTATAAGGGGATTACGGTAAAAGAATATAAACCTTCCCGGTACGGCGCCCTTGTATCGGAAGAAGAGGCGGCGAAGCTGCAGGAATTCATGTCTCTGGTGGTTCAGGAGGGAACCGGTTCAAAATTAAGCGGACAGAGTTATCAGGCGGCCGGAAAAACAGGTTCCGCTGAGTTCAGCAGCAATAAATCCGAGAGCCATGCCTGGTTTACCGGGTATGCTTCCACAGAGGAAAAGGGAACCATTGCAGTTACGGTAATTGTGGAAAAAGGCGGCGCAGGAAGCAGTACGGCAGTACCCATAGCAAAACAGGTGTTTGACCGATATTTCGGCCAATAGGAGAGAATAGCAGAAAAATCTTGCAAGATACTGGAAAAAGGGGTATACTAATTGCAAAGTTCTATAAACCACATCAGGAGGTATTGCAATGATTGAAGCAACGAGTTGTGGTGGTGTGGTAATATTTCGCGGAAAGATTCTGCTTTTGTATAAAAATTACAGGAACAAATATGAAGGATGGGTACTTCCAAAAGGAACTGTGGAGCCAGGAGAAGAATACCGGGAGACGGCGGCCAGAGAGGTGCTGGAAGAAACCGGGGTGGACGCCTCAATTATTAAATATGTGGGAAAGAGTCAGTACACGTTTACTGTTCCGGACGACACGGTGGAGAAGGATGTCCACTGGTATCTTATGATGGCAGACAGTTATTACAGCAAACCACAACGGGAAGAATATTTTGTTGATTCGGGATACTATAAATTCCATGAAGCCTATCATCTGCTTCGGTTTGCCAATGAGAAGCAGATACTGGAAAAAGCATATAATGAATATCTGGATTTGAAAAAAAGTAATCTTTGGGGCAACAGAAAATATTTCTAGTACATCATTTGTGATGATGTGCCGGACAGTTACACACAGGAAAAGGTGCTCATGAAACGGGGCGCCTTTTTTAGGAGAGATTCATGACTTGGTATAAGGAATATTATGCGGGAGAAAGTATCGCAGGGAAAAAGGAAAGAATAAAATGGAAAATCCTCCACCATGCAGGTCAGATTGAGATTTATGTGATTGCAGTCAGCAGCAGTCCCGGAAACCTGCTGGATATTATTCCGTCCTGGGAGCTGATGCAGAAATATTATCCCAAATCAGAGCTTTTGATTGTAGGGGTGGATAAGGGGTATGAAAATGCCATGGAGCTGGCAGGAATGATTGTAATGGACGTATACCAGAAGACCGGAGATTTCAAAGTAAGAGAATACTTTCTGGAAAAGCACAGAGAGCAGCTCAGGAAAGGGCATAAATGGAAATCCTGTTCCTGATTCTTAAGATACTGGGAATTATTCTGGCTCTCCTGCTGCTGATGATTATTGTATTCCTGTCGGTTCCGGTCCGGTATGGTTTCAATATAAAAGTGCAGGATGAGGCGGAAGGGAAAGCTGTCATTCACTGGCTGTTTCATCTGGTGGATATACGGGTTTTTTACAGGCAGAAGGATATTTCTTTCCGGCTGCGTATTCTGGGAATTCCCATTTCAACTGATAAGGAAAAGCCAGATAAAAAGAAAAAAGAAAAATCAGATAACAGGAAAAAGAAAAAATCGGAAGAATCCGGTGACAGGGAAACAGAAGAACCTTTTTCCGAAGAAACAGGAGAATCTTTTTCCGAAAAAACAGAAGTTCTTTCTCTGCCGGAAGAAATACAGAAGGATACGAACGATTCTGTCCGGACAGAACAGACGGAGCTTTTGCCGGATTCGGACATGCTTTTGTCAGAAGAAACAGATACAGAGGAAAAGAAAAAACAGACCAGAAAGGGATGGAGCCGGAAAAAAGGTTCCCGCGGCAAACGGAAGACAGGAACTTCAGGCGCGAAAAAAAGATTTCGGGGGCCAGGACAGAGGGCAGAGGGTGTGAAAACCGGTGCCGCCACGGTGAAAGAGCAGATTGAGAACATAAAAAACATGATTTTGGAAGAAACTAATCAAAATGCTTTCCGGCTTCTGCTGGGTGAATTTCGATATCTGCTGCGCCATTATTCCCCCAAAAAGGTATATGGTACGGTAAGATTTGCCATGGGGAATCCGGATCAGACAGGAAAAGTGCTGGGCGCCATAAGCCTTTTTCCCGGATGGAGCAGATATAGAATTGTTGTGACGCCGGATTTTGCGTCAGAGGTTTTTTATCTGAAAGGAAATCTCACGGTCAAAGGCCATGTCCGGGCATTGCATGTACTGGTTTCCGGATTCCGGATGATTAAAGATAAAAATATACGACAACTAATAACAAATCTAAGAGGATAACAGGAGGTTTTATACCATGCAGGAAAATAATTTTAACACAACGGTACAGTCGTTATTTAAAGGAATGGACAGTTTCATTACCACGAAAACAGTGGTGGGAGAGGCAGTGCACATTGGAGATACGATTATTCTTCCCCTGATAGAAGTTTCGTTCGGCGTGGGAGCAGGGGCATTCTGCCATGATAAGAAGAATAATGCTGCCGGAGGACTGGGCGGAAGAATTACCCCAAGCGCTGTACTGGTAATCCAGAACGGTGTAACCAAACTGGTAAATGTTAAAAATCAGGACAGCATTACCAAAATTCTGGATATGGTACCGGAACTGGTAAATAAATTTACGGAAAAAAATTCTGCCAGGAAAAAATCCAAAGCAGAAGAAGAGGCCAGGGAAGCAGCAGCTCAGGATCTGGCAGAAAAGTTAAATATTCCAAAAGATGAGAAAACAGAAGCATAAACGTGTGAATTTCACCGGAATTGTTTTGACCGGAGAGCATATATTAGAAGTAATATATGCTCTTTTTGGTGATGGCATGAAACGTCTGATTGGTTTTATTCTGTTCTGGATAGCGGTGGGAATGGCAATTATGATTTTTCTGCCAAATGAAGTGCTTGGAATACTGATTATCCTTGTACTGCTGTTGCTGGGATATAATCTTTTCTGCTGCTGAAAGATTGCAGAGTGTTCACTTTGGCGCGCCGAGCACAATTGCGAAGCAATATTTTACCTCTTGTGCGAGTGCGCATATTATTTTTATCTTACAGGAAAGACCCTTTCACGCGTTAGCGTGACAAGGTCTTTCCTGTAAGATAAAAAAAGAATCCCACTTGTGAGATTCTTTCTGAAGGCAAGAACAACTAAGCTCTTTCAACTTTTCCGCTTCTTAAGCAAGAAGTACAAACATACATCTTCTTAGAGGCTCCGTTTACTTTACATCTTACGGATTTAATATTGGATTTCCACATTCTGTTGGATCTTCTATGAGAATGGCTGACATTTTTTCCAAAATGTGCAGCTTTTCCGCAAACACTGCATTTTGCCATAATTGCACCTCCCTGCGCTATATTAAGCCATATCCTGTATGAACTCACAACAAAGTCATTCTAACAGAAAGATGGACAGAATGCAAGGGAAAAATGAATTTTTTATAAAAAGAGAAAATATTGTTTCATTTTCCTGTAAAAACGGTTATAATATAAACCATAAAAAACTGTGAAACAGTTTTTTATGGTTTAACGAGGAAAAATACGGAGTGTTTTTTCGAGTCAGAAGTATGAAAATCTGAAAGAGGTTCTGATGGTTTAACGAGGAAAAATACGTGGTAATTAAGCCTGAAAGGGTATTTCCGGTTACTCAATAATGTTGGAGGTTATGTTATGAAAGGACAAGTGGACACACAATACGGAAAAGTGTTGATTGATACAGATGTAATTGCAATTTACGCAGGTTCTGTGGCAGTGGAATGTTTTGGGATTGTAGGCATGGCTGCTGTGAATATGAAAGATGGTCTGGTGAGACTTCTGAAAAAGGATTACCTGAATCATGGAATAAATGTTACTTTGAAAGATAACAGGATTACCCTGGATTTTCATGTAATTGTTTCTTATGGAGTAAGTATTTCTACTGTTTCTGATAATCTGATCAGTACGGTGAAGTATCGCGTAGAAGAGTTTACCGGTATGGAAATCGAGAAAATCAACATCTTTGTTGAAGGCGTCAGAGTGATTGATTAAGGAGGAAAGAAAAGTGGCGATAACTACAGTAGATGCACCGTTACTTGCAAAAATGTTTTTGGCCGGGGCCAAAAATCTGGAAGCGAAAAAAGAATGGATTAACGAACTGAATGTATTTCCCGTACCGGACGGAGATACGGGAACTAATATGACCATGACGATTATGTCGGCAGCCACAGAGGTGAGCAATCTGGGAGAATCACCGGATATGGCTTCTCTGGCCAAAGCAATTTCTTCCGGCTCTCTGCGGGGGGCAAGAGGTAATTCCGGTGTTATTCTGTCTCAGCTGTTCCGTGGATTTACCAAAGGAATCAGCAAATATGAAGTTATTGACGTGGTTATTTTATGCGACGCGCTGCAGAAGGCGGTGGAGACAGCCTACAAGGCAGTTATGAAGCCAAAGGAAGGCACCATTCTTACGGTGGCCAAAGGAGGCGCGGACAGGGCGCTGGAACTGATTGGGGAAACCGATGACCTTGCAGTGTTTATGGATGAGGTTATCAGACATGCAGATTATGTGCTGAGCCAGACCCCGGAGATGCTCCCGGTTCTGAAACAGGCAGGCGTGGTGGACTCCGGCGGACAGGGTCTGGTTACCGTATTAAAAGGCGCTTATGACGCATTGATGGGAAAAGAAATTGACTATACGATTGAGACGCCATCTGCCGGAAGCGGTGTGGTGAAAATTTCTCAGCAGACAGAGCAGGATATTAAATTTGGTTACTGTACAGAATTTATCATTGTATTAAACCATCCCATGGAAGAGAAAGAAGAGATGGATTTCAAGGCGTATCTGGAATCTATCGGAGATTCCATTGTAGTGGTTGCAGATGATGAGATTACAAAGGTCCATGTACATACCAATGACCCGGGACTTGCCATTCAGCGGGCATTGGAATATGGCTCTTTGAGTAAGATGAAGATTGATAATATGCGGGAAGAGCATCAGGAGAAACTGATTAAGGATGCAGAAAAAGCCGCAGCAGAACAGAAAATGGCAGATGAGAAGAAACGTTCGGAGAAAGACGCCCTTGCAGAGGCTCAGAAGGCGCCCAAAAAAGACATGGGCTTTATTTCCGTATCCATTGGTGAGGGAATCAATGAGATTTTTAAAGGACTGGGGGTAGATTATATTATTGCCGGCGGCCAGACCATGAACCCCAGCACCGAGGATATGCTCAATGCCATCGAGGATGTGAATGCGGATAATATTTTTATCCTGCCAAACAATAAAAATATCATACTTGCGGCAAATCAGGCAGCATCTCTGATTGAAGAGAAAAATATATTTGTGATTCCAACCAAAACGGTACCTCAGGGAATTACAGCCCTGATTAATTTCATGCCGGACAGCAGCCCGGAAGAAAATGCGGCGCGGATGACAGAAGAACTTTCCACTGTAAAAACCGGACAGGTGACCTATGCGGTGCGTGACACTCTGATTGATGATAAATCCATCCGACAGGGAGACTATATGGGTATGGGCGACAGTTCCATCCTCTCTGTGGGCAAAGACATGGATGCGGTAATCAGAGAGCTGGTGGCTCAGCTTGTGGATGAAGAGTCAGCAATTATCAGTATCTATTATGGAGAGGAAATCAAGGAAGAAACTGCCAGGCAGTTAGGCTCCGAACTGGAGGAAACATATCCTGACTGTGAAGTGGAGGTACATTTCGGTGGACAGCCCGTTTATTATTATGTGATTTCCGTAGAATAACAGCAAAGGAGCAATCCCATGGAGAAAACATCGGGTATCGGCACGCTGAAAGGGATTGGAGCGAAAACAGAACAGTTATTTCATAATCTGGGAGTATACACCATTGGTGATATACTCCTTCATTATCCCAGAGATTATGAGAAGCTGCCGCCCATTACCCCCCTGTCGGAACTGCCGGAACTTGTAAAAGAAACTGAGATAACTGCCGCAGTGGCGGCACGTATTGATAAAACTCCTGTAGTGCGGGCAGCCCGCAGTATGCAGGTGACCTCCCTGATTCTTCAGGAGCAGGACGTGAAAGCAGATCTGGTATGGTTTCGTATGCCTTATCTGAAAAATACCCTGAAACCTGGAGCATGGTTTGTATTTCTGGGGAAAATTTCCAGAAAAGGCAGTCAGTTTCATATGGAACAGCCGCAGGTGCTTTTACCGGAGAAATACGAATCTATGCAGGAATGCCTGTGGCCCTGCTATCCCCTGACAGCGGGACTTGGCAAAAACAAGCTCTCACAGACCATCCGGAAAGCTCTGGAAGAACTGGATTTGTCGCGGGATTATCTGCCAGAGGATATCAGAATGCGGCGTCATCTGGCAGAATATAATTTTGCCCTGGAGAATATTCATTTTCCGGAAAGTGAAGAGGCGTTGGAACAGGCAAGAAAACGACTGATTTTTGATGAATTTTTCCAGTTTATCCTTTCGGCAGGTATACAGAAAGAGCAGATGGAAGAAGTGCTGAATGAATTTTCCTTTCTTCCGCTGGAACTGTCTGAATCAGGTACAGAGTCAGAGAAGCAGGCTTCGGAATCTTCCGTGGAGTCACAGAGGCTGTGGGCTGATTCTGTAATGGAGCAGCTTCCTTACCAGCTGACGGAAGCCCAGAAACGTACTCTGCTGGAAATCCGTCAGGATTTACGAGGCAGGAAGGTTATGCAGCGTCTGGTACAGGGAGATGTGGGCTCCGGAAAAACCATTATTGCCTTTCTGGCCATGCTGGATGCGGCTCAGGCAGGTTATCAGTCGGCGCTGATGGCTCCTACGGAAGTGCTGGCCATGCAGCATTATCAGACCTTTACAGAACTCTGTGAACAGCATGGGCTGCGGATTCCTGTTATTCTTTTGACCGGTTCCCTGACAAAAAAGGAAAAACGCCACGCTTATGAGCGGATGCAGCTGTATGCCAACGCCATGATTATCGGAACCCATGCCCTGATACAGGAGCAGGCTCTTTATGACAATCTTGCGCTGGTTATCACAGACGAGCAGCACCGGTTTGGAGTAAAACAGCGGGAAACATTGTTTCTCAAAGGTTCCCAGCCCCATGTTCTGGTTATGAGCGCCACCCCTATTCCAAGAACCCTTGCTATTATTTTATATGGAGATCTGGACATATCCGTGATAGATGAAGTACCGGCCAGAAGGCTTCCGGTAAAAAGCTGCGTTGTGGGAAAAAATTCCCGCAATACTTCTTATGATTTTCTGAAAAAAGAAATTGCCATGGGGCATCAGGCTTATGTTATCTGTCCGCTGGTGGAAGAAAGTGAAGGCCTGGAGGCCGAAAATGTGACGGATTACGCCAGAATTCTGCAGGAACAGCTTCCCTCCGGGATTGTGGTGGAATCCCTGCATGGAAAAATGAAATCCGGCAGGAAGAATCTGATTATGGAGCAGTTTGCCCGTAATGAGATACAGGTGCTGGTGTCCACCACGGTGATTGAGGTGGGCGTTAATGTGCCCAATGCCACAGTGATGATGATAGAGGATGCTCAGCGGTTCGGTCTGGCCCAGCTTCATCAGCTTCGGGGCCGGGTGGGCAGAGGAGAGGCACAGTCCTACTGCATTATGATTAATACTACTGACTCCGGGAAGGCAAAAAAACGTCTGGAAATCCTGAATAAATCCAACGATGGATTTTTCATAGCGGGAGAAGATCTGAAACTGCGGGGACCGGGGGATTTCTTTGGAATCCGCCAGAGCGGGCTTCTGGAATTCCGTCTGGGTGATATTTATCAGAATGCCGATCTGTTAAAACAGGCATCGGAGGAGGCAAATCTGCTGTTGGCAGAAGACCGGCAGCTTATGCAGCCAGGACATGAGAGAATCCGGGAACAGATACAGGGGTATCTGTTCCGTCAGGCCGAAACAGTAAATTTGTAAAGAGAAAAACAGGCGCCAGATTATTCTGACACCTGTTTTCTGATTGTCTGAGTATAAACGGAAGTTTCCTGTTATCTGCCAGACATCTGTTTTTCCTGGGCTTCGATCATTTTCTTCACCATATAACCGCCGACAGAACCATTCTGTTTAGAGGTTAAGTCTCCGTTGTAACCCTCTTTTAAAGGCACGCCGATTTCATTCGCAACTTCGAATTTAAACTTATCCAATGCACTTTTTGCTTCCGGTACTACCGCTCTGTTAGATGAATTAGACATATCGTTACCTCCTGTTGTCTTTTGTTTCTGAAATATTTTCTGTTTTTTCATGTGTGAATCATCCGCAGATGATAAAATGTAACCCGTTGGTTACGAGGATAGTATATGCACAGAAATCAGGATTAGACATGCAGTTCTTTCCGATTTTAACAGAAAATTCCACGAAACGTCAGTCGGCAACCAGCTGGATATCAGTAATGTCAGGAGAGGCAACCAGAGAATAATTGGTGTAATACACAACGAATCCCGGCTTGCTTCCGTTGGGTTTTTTCACATGTTTTTTTTCAATGTAGTCAATTTCCACCTTGTCTGTTCCGCGTCCGTCAGAATAGTAGGCAGCCAGGCGTCCCGCCTCCTCAAAGGTGCGGTCCGGCAGTTCGTCACCGTTGGTTTTAACCACCACATGGGAGCCCGGCATTCCCTTTGCATGGAACCACCAGTCATTTCCCAGGGCAAATTTAAAGGTAAGCTCTTCATTCTGAAAATTATTTTTTCCCACATACATATGATAACCGTCAGAGGAAAGATAGTGGAAAGGCCGGCTTTTTATTTTTTCTTTTTTGCCGGTGTGTTTCTTTTTGATATAGCCAAACTGTACAAGTTCTTCTTTTATCTGGGTCAGATCCTCCTCGGAAACGGCAATGTCCAGGGAGGTGGAAATGGATTCCAGATGAAGCATTTCTTCCTGCGTTTCCTTTAGCAGTTCCGTCAGCGCCTCATAAGTGCGCTTTAATTTGTTATAGCGGTCAAAGTATTTCCGGGCATTTTCCTGAGGTGTAAGCTGATTGTCCAGAGGAATGGAAATCATTTCATTTGTGTAGTAATTGAGAGCTTCCAGTTTTTGGGCATTTTCATCCAGATTGTATCCGTAAGTGTTGATGAGTTCTCCGTATACTTTATATTTTTCCCGTTTTTCCGTATCTTTTAACTGTTTTTGCTGTAAATCGTATTTTTTTCGGCTCCGCTCTGACAGAGTGTTCACGATTTTGCGAAGATCTGCAGATTTTTGCCGGATTCTGGTGTATACGTTTCTGGCAGCGTAAAAAGTCTCCAGCACTTCTGAGATGGAAGTACAGTCTGTTTTTGTGAAATCTCCGTACTGTTTCAGTTCCACTGCTGAAAAATCCACCGGTTCTTTTCCATTATTAATCAGGTTTGGATGGAAGTTTCCTTCCCGTATATCCTCCATCATCCAGGAAAAGTGGTGGAAAAGATGGAATTTTTCTTCTTCTGACAGCGCTTGCGCAGGCCGGTCTCCGTCTACAGAAGCGCGGAAACAGAGCTCAGAAGCAATCACAGGGCTGATGCCCGTGCAGGCGGTGTAAATTGCCTTCTGCACCGGAAGGGGCCTGCCGTATACATTCTTATAGAAAGAATCCTGTGTTTCCGTCAGAGGATTGGATTTTTCCTGTGTTTCCGGGATAAAATAAGTTCTTCCAGGGAGCACTTCACGGACAGAGCTGACCTGGGCGGAAATATGTTTGATACTGTCGATAATGTTTTTGTTTTCATCGCAGAAAATAATGTTGCTGTGTTTTCCCATCAGCTCAACAATGAGAACTTTGTGACAGAGATCTCCCAGTTCATTGAGATGTTCAATTTCAAAATTGATGATACGCTCCATATTGGGCTGGTGAATGCCCGTTATTTTTCCGTTTGCAATATGTTTTCTGAGCAGCATACAGAAATTCGGTGCTGTCAGGGGACTGGTTTTGTTGGCCTGGGTCAGGTAAATCAGGGGCAGGGAAGGACTTGCGGATAACAGCAGCCGCACCTGTCCGCTTTTTGCAGCCGCTTCTGTTCTGGAAGTTTTTATCGTGAGCAGAAGTTCGTCATTTTCCGGCTGGGCAATTTTGCTGATCCTTCCGTTTCTGACTGTTTCATTCAGTTCTTTTACTAAATTTGCAATAACAATTCCGTCAAAAGCCATGATAGTTCTCCTTTTTTATCATTCAGGTGCAAAAGGCGCCTTTTATGCCGCATATGTGCCGGTACCTGAACCTTTTCATGAAAATACGAGACTATAACAGTATAGCTCAAATTTCTGAAAAATGGAATAAAAAAAAATATGGATTGAATTTTCCGAACATTTGTATTAGAATAGATAAAAGAAATATTCTAAGAACGAAAGAGCAGAAAGGAATTACATTTGTTCAAATACAAAAGTGGATACAGCAGACAATTGTTTTGGACAAAGGTAATTACATTCAACAAGGGCGTGAAAAGATGCAGGATAAAAACAATACTCAATATTTTAAAGTGGAGAAGGAACAGCAGATAAGGGTTGACGATGTGCTGGAAATTGTATATAGTGCTTTGCGGGAGAAGGGCTACAATCCGGTGAACCAGATTGTGGGATACATTATGTCCGGAGACCCTACTTACATTACCAGCCATCGGAATGCAAGAAGCCTGATTATGAAAGTAGAGCGGGACGAGCTGGTGGAAGAGATTCTGCGCCGGTATATCCAGAGCAACTCCTGGGGATAGGAGGTCAGGATGCGCATTATGGGGCTTGATTTTGGTTCCAGGACCGTGGGTGTTGCCATAAGTGATGCATTACTGGTTACTGCCCAGGGAATCGAAACCATTCAGCGGAAATCGCCGGGAAAACTCCGGCAGACACTTGCAAGGATTCAGGAACTGACAGAGGAATATCAGGTGGAGGAAATCGTACTGGGATTTCCGAAGAATATGAATAATACGGAAGGGGAACGCTGCCGCAGTACACTGGAATTTCAGGAACTGCTGAAAAAGCGCTGTAATCTGCCGGTGGTGCTGTGGGATGAAAGGCTTACTACCGTGGAAGCAGAGCGGAGCCTGATGGAGGGCGGCGTGCGCAGAGAACACCGGAAGAGCCATGTGGACAGGATTGCCGCTGTACTGATTTTACAGGGGTATCTGGATGCGCGGGCATTTCAGGCGGAAAAATCAGGAAATTCAGAATAGGGAAAGACGAAACAGCAAAGTTGGAATAAAAGGACAGAATCAATGGAAAAAGTAGTATTTCAGGCTCCTCACAGCGGGGAGTCTATGGAGTTTTATGTGGTAGAGCAGACCAGAATTAATGGGGTGAATTATCTGCTTGTTACAGAAGAGGAAGACGGCGACTGTGACGCCTTTATTTTAAAGGAAATATCACAGGAAGAAAATGAAGATATCGTGTATGAAATGGTGGAATCTGAGGAAGAACTGGAATATATGTCCAGAATTTTTGGCGAAATTCTGGAAGACGTGGAGCTGACCATGTAGTACGAAGGAATCTGAAAATATGAATTTTACAGAAAGGTGTTGCGATGCTCCGGGAAGATTTTGAAAAGATTTTGAAGGAACATGGATTGAAAAAGACCAGGCAGAGAATTCTGGTACTGGAAGCACTGTCATCCTGTGAGGATAAACACCTGACTGCGGAAGAAATATATGAAACAGTGAAGGCAGAGTTCCCGGAAATCGGGCTGGCGACTGTCTATCGGACCATACAATTGCTATCGGAGCTGGACCTGGTGGAAAGTGTGCAGCTTGGAGATGGATGCGTGCGTTATGAAATTGGAAAAATTGGTGAAAAAGAGGCGCACCGCCACCATCATTTAATATGTCTGGAATGTGGAAAAGTAATATCTTTTTGGGACGACCTGTTAGAGGAGCTGGAGGAACGTATCAGAGAGTCAGCTTCTTTTCAGGTTATCAACCATGAGGTAAAGTTTTACGGCTATTGTGAATCATGTCTGAAACAGGGACAGGAATGTCAGTGAAAAGCGAGGGAACCTGCACAGCATTTGGAGGTGCAAGTTGAAAAAAGAACATAATTCAAAATTGAAAATCATTCCTTTAGGCGGACTGGAGCAGATTGGAATGAACATTACTGCCTTTGAATACGAAGACAGTATTATTGTGGTGGACTGCGGTCTGTCTTTTCCGGAAAATGATATGCTGGGTATTGACCTGGTAATTCCGGATGTTACCTATCTGAGGAATAATATCGAGAAAGTAAAAGGATTTTTTATTACCCATGGCCATGAGGACCATATCGGAGCCATTCCCTATATTCTGAGGGATATCAATGTACCAATTTATGCAACAAAGCTGACCATCGGTATTATAGATAACAAACTGCGGGAGCACAATATGCTTTCCAAAGTAAAGCGCAAGGTGGTAAAATACGGGCAGCATATCAATCTGGGCTGTTTTCGGGTGGAATTTATCAAGACAAATCACAGTATTCAGGATGCTGCGGCGCTGGCAATCTATTCGCCGGCGGGAATTGTAGTGCATACGGGAGACTTTAAGGTGGACTATACACCGGTATTCGGTGACGCCATTGACTTGCAGCGGTTTGGAGAAATCGGCAAAAAGGGCGTACTGGCGCTGATGTGCGACAGTACCAATGCAGAGCGGCCGGGATTTACCAACTCGGAACGTACCGTGGGAAAGACCTTTGACAATATTTTTGCAGATCATTCCAATACCAGAATTATCATTGCAACCTTTGCTTCTAATGTGGACCGTGTACAGCAGATTATCAATTCTGCTTATAAATTCGGCCGCAAGGTTGTGGTGGAGGGCCGCAGTATGGTAAATATTATTACCACGGCCACAGAACTGGGGTATCTGCAGATACCGGAAAATACCCTGATTGATATAGAGCAGCTGAAAAATTATCCCGATGAACAGACGGTGCTTATCACCACCGGAAGTCAGGGAGAGTCCATGGCAGCTTTGTCACGGATGGCGGCAAGCCTGCACAAAAAAGTAACGATTAAACCTGGAGATACCATAATTTTCAGTTCCAATCCCATACCGGGAAATGAAAAAGCCGTGTCCAATGTAATCAATGAACTGTTTATGAAAGGGGCGGAAGTGATTTTCCAGGATGCCCATGTATCCGGACATGCCTGTCGGGAGGAAATCAAGCTGATTTATTCTCTGGTGAAGCCAAAGTATGCAGTTCCTGTTCACGGAGAATACAAACATCTGCGTGCACAGGCTACGATCGCGGAAGAACTTGGCTTTAAGAAGGAAGATATTTTCATCCTTTCCTCCGGAAATGTGCTGGAGCTGGATGAAAACGGTGCGGAAGTTACCGGGCAGGTTCCGGTGGGATCTATACTGGTGGATGGCCTTGGCGTGGGCGACGTGGGAAATATCGTGCTCAGAGACAGGCAGCATCTGGCAGAAGACGGAATTATTATTGTGGTAATGACACTGGAATCCGGCAGCGGCCAGGTGCTGGCAGGACCGGATATTGTCAGCCGGGGCTTTGTGTATGTACGAGGTGCGGAAAGTCTGATGGACGAGGCCAAAAAAGTGCTGGACGGCGCCATGGAATACTGCATGGAGCGTAATATTACGGACTGGGGCAAGATTAAAACGGAAATCAAGGATGAGCTGGGAGAATTTGTCTGGAAAAAGACCAAACGCAGACCCATGATCATGCCGATTATTATGGAAGTCTGAAGGTTCATGTTGGAGGTTCAGTATGGATCGGATAATAGAGAAAAATCTGGAAGCACTGGTATATGCAGTGAAAAACAGTCAGGAATATGCGGAATATCAAAGGATACGGGAACTGGTTCATGCAGATCCGGAAAAAGAAAAGGCAATCCATGAATTCCGCAGAAGGAATTTTGAACTGCATATGCGCAGAGATGTGGATTTATTTACGGAAACGGACCGTCTGGAGCGGGAATTTGCTCCATTGCGGGCAGAACCTTATGTAAATGAATATCTTGCGGCAGAACTCGCAGTATGCCGCATGGTGCAGCATATCAATTACCGTCTTATGGAAGAAATTGAGTTTGATCTTGGATTTGAGTAAGTTCATCCGGAAAAAAGGGGAATGTTATGAGAAGCAGCAAGGTGGTACTGAATATAGTAAACAGTGTATTAAGCATCCTGCTCCTGGTACTGATTCTGTTTGTGGTGTTAAAGGCGGGAAATGCCGCCTATGACCTGGGATATCGGATCTTTACCGAGCCGGCCGTGGACCGGGAACCGGGGAGAGATATTTCAGTACGGTACTATGATGGAATGTCCCTTACAGAACTTGGGAGCCTGCTGGAGGAAAAAGGGCTGGTGGACAGCGGAATCGTGTTTGCCATACAGCTTCGCCTTTTCGCCGGCGGAGATAAAATCAGGCAGGGGAAATATACGCTGAACACTTCCTGGACGCCGGAAGAACTGATACAGGTTCTGGCAGGTGAGGACCTGGAGGAAACAGAAGAATGATAGTGGAAGAACGTCTTGTTACTTATATCAATTCTCTGGACAGAGGAACTGACGGGCTGCTGGCAGAGATAGAAGAGGAGGCCCGTCGTACCTTTGTGCCTGTGATCCGAAAGGAAACACAGAACCTTTTAAAACTGCTGCTGGCCATGAACCGGCCGGAACGTATTCTGGAAGTGGGGACAGCGGTGGGATTTTCCGCTTTGCTGATGGAAGACAGCAATCCGGTGCCCTGTGAAATTACCACCATAGAAAACTATGAAAAAAGAATTCCCGTTGCAAAGGCAAATTTTTTGCGCGCAGGGAAGCAGAATGTGATAAAATTGTCAGAGGGGGATGCCGCCCAGGTTCTGAAAGAACTCACCGGCAGTTATGATTTTATTTTTATGGATGCTGCAAAGGGACAGTATATTCATTTTCTCCCGGAAGTAATGCGCCTGCTGAGAACAGGAGGCGTGCTGGTATCCGATAATGTGCTGCAGGACGGAGATATTATTCAGTCCCGTTTTGCAGTTACCAGAAGAAACCGCACCATACATAAACGGATGCGGGATTATCTTTATGAGCTGACGCATATGGAAGGTCTGAGGACTTCCATACTGCCCATTGGCGACGGGGTGACAGTCAGCGTAAAGGAGGAGAGCAATGAACAGGAAAAAACCGGAACTGCTGGTGCCGGCCAGCAGCCTTGAAGTTTTAAAAGTGGCTGTAATTTTTGGTGCGGATGCGGTGTATATCGGTGGAGAAATGTTCGGTCTGCGTGCAAAAGCCAGAAACTTTTCCATGGAGGATATGGAGCGGGGCATTCAGTTTGCCCATGAACATGGTGTGAAGGTGTATGTGACAGCGAATATCCTGGCCCACAATTATGATTTGGAGGGAATCAGGGAGTATTTTGCTGAACTTAAAAGGCTGAGTCCGGACGCCCTGATCATTTCTGATCCCGGTGTTTTTACCATTGCCAGAGAACTGCTGCCGGAAATGGAACTTCATATTTCCACTCAGGCTAATAATACCAATTATGAGACCTTTCGGTTCTGGCATAAACTTGGAGCCAAACGTGTGGTTTCTGCCAGAGAACTGTCTTTGCAGGAAATTTTGGAAATCCGGGAAAAAATACCGGAGGATATGGAGATAGAAACGTTTATTCACGGCGCCATGTGTATCTCCTATTCCGGAAGATGTCTGCTCAGCAATTATTTTACCGGTCGGGACGCCAATCAGGGAGCCTGTACCCATCCCTGCCGCTGGAAATATGCGGTGGTGGAGGAGACAAGGCCGGGAGAATATCTGCCGGTTTATGAAAATGAGAGGGGAACCTATATTTTTAATTCCAAAGATCTGTGTATGATTGAACACATTCCGGAGCTGGTGGAGGCCGGAATTGACAGTTTCAAAATTGAAGGCCGAATGAAAACAGCTCTTTATGTGGCTTCAGCGGCAAGAACCTACCGGAAAGCCATTGACGACTATTTTATTTCGGAAGAAACCTACCGGAAGCACATGCCCTGGTATACAGGGCAGATTTCCAATTGTACTTTCCGGCATTTTACTACGGGATTTTTCTTTGGAAAACCGAATGAACAGACACAGATTTATGACAGCAATACTTATACGAAGGAATATACCTATCTTGGAATCGTCGGGGAAAGAAATCAGGACGGATTATACCGGATAGAACAGAGAAACAAGTTTTCAGTTGGAGAACAGATTGAGGTGATGAAGCCGAATGGAGATAACATACCGGTAACGGTGAAATCTATTCAGGATGAAGAAGGAAACGAGATGGAGTCAGCACCCCATCCCAGACAGGTGTTATATATTGATTTAGGACAGCCATTGGCAGAATTTGATATTCTGCGCAGACAGGAAAAGGAGGAACAGGCAGATGAATAAAGACAGATATGTAGCATATGTGGGGACTTATACCCATGGAACCAGCGTAGGAATCCATATTTATGATGTGGACGTGGAAGAGGGAAGTATGACGGAGCGAAAAGTAATTCCCATTAACAATCCTTCCCACCTGACCGTTTCAGCAGATGGAAAATTCCTGTATTCCATTGCAGACGAAGGTGTTGCCGCATTTAAAGTCCTTCCGGACGGGGATCTGGAGGCCATAAATGAGAAATGGATTGGCGGTATGCGCGGGTGCTATGTGGATGTGGACAGAGAAAACCGTTATCTGTTTGTGGGAGGCTATCACGACGGCCGGGTCACCATGATGAGACTGAACGAAGACGGAAGCATCGGTGAGATTGCAGACGGAATTTTCCATACGGGTATGGGAAGAAGTATTGCGGAACGCAATTACCGTCCCCATGTAAACTGTGTAAAACTGACGCCGAAACAGTATTATCTCTGTGCAGTAGATGGTGGTTTGGATCAGGTGAAGATTTATCAGATTGACTATGAAAAAGGTAAAATGAAAATTGCGGATATTCTGAGGGAACATCTGGAATCTTCTCCGAGAATGATACGGTTTACTCCAGATGGAAATTATGCTTATGTACTGTGCGAGGAAAGCAATGAGGTGGATGTTTATACTTATGCATGTACGCCTCAGGGGCCGGAATTTGAACGAATCCAGAGTGTTCCCACGGTAGATGAAGAAGAGAAAATAAACTGCGGCGCTTCCGGTATGGAAGTAAGCCAGGACGGCAGATATCTGTTCTGTTCCAACGCAGGTGCCAATTCTGTTATTATTTATGCCATCAATCAGGAAAATGGTGAACTGACCATGATATGCGATTCCAAAATCAGCGGGGATTACCCCAAGTCCATTGCAGTTTTCCCGGATGGACAGCATTTTGTAAGTCTGAATCATGACACCAACGAAATTATGACATTCCATGTGGATTATGAGAAGAAATATTTCCTTATGAAAGGCAGGCCCATTGCCATTGACCAGCCCAACTGTATTCATATTCACAAACTTTCCCAGTAATTTTAACCCCCATGAAAACAGTTCGTTTCATGGGGGTTATTTGTATGTACTGCCATATCATAAATAATATGAGAAAGCGTGCAGATACAGATGTATCTGAAATCAGTCCTTCCGGTAGAACTGTTCCGGACTTTCCATCTGACTGCCTGTGTGTTCTAACATCAGATCCAGAATGGCCAGTGCGGCCATTGCTTCCACAACTACCACGGCTCTTGGAACAATAACCGGGTCGTGTCTGCCGTGAATGGAAATTTCCACAGGTTCCCCATTTTTGTTGATGGTATTCTGAGGCGTGGAAATGGAGGGGGTGGGTTTGACAGCAGCCCGGAAAATAATGGGGGCCCCATTGCTGATACCGCCTAGAATTCCTCCGGCATGGTTACTGGAAAGGGCGGGACTGCCATTTCTTATTTCAAAACTGTCATTATTTTCAGAGCCCATGACAGAGGCGGAAGCGAAACCGTCGCCGATTTCAAAGCCTTTTACCGCTCCAATGGAAAAAATGGCTTTGGCCAGATTTGCGTCCAGCTTGTCAAAAACAGGTTCTCCTATCCCGGCAGGAACACCGGTAATGATACATTCAATAATGCCTCCGGCAGAATCTTTCCGTTCCATACATGTTTCCAGAAATTCCTGAGCTTTTGTACAGGCGTTTTCTTCCGGCATATACAGCGGATTGGAGAGAATACGGGAAATCACCTGTTTGGGATTTTCAAAGAGCAGCTCTTTTGGAGTTTTGGATATGGAGACCGGGCCCACAGTTCTGGTGTAAGTCAGAAAGGAAACGCCCAGCCGGTCCAGGATTTTAGCTGCGATTGCCCCGGCGGCCACTCTGCCAATGGTTTCCCGACCGGAAGAACGTCCGCCGCCCCGATAGTCCCGGAATCCGTATTTCATGTCAAACGTATAGTCTGCATGTCCCGGACGGTAGTAAGAGGCAATATCACCGTAATCCCTGGAACGCTGATCCTGGTTAAATACCATAAGGCTGATGGGAGTTCCGGTGGTTTTTCCTTCAAATACGCCGGAAAGGATTTCCACTTTGTCATTTTCCTGCCGCTGTGTGGAAAACCGGGACTGTCCCGGCTTTCTTCTGTCCAGAAATGTCTGTATATCTGCTTCCTTCAGAGGGAGTCCTGCGGGACAGCCATCCACTACCACACCGATGCCTTTTCCGTGAGATTCCCCCCAGGTGGTGATTTTAAAATGAGTGCCGAATGTTGAGCCTGCCATAAAAACCTCCTGAGTTGATAATCCTGTAAACGCCTCCCACCCTGCGGGAGGCGTTTGCTTCATTATATCCAATCTTTCAGAAAAAAGAAAGTATTTTATTGAGAAAGACATGGAATTCTGGTATACTGATTTCTGTTATTAAATCTGTGGAAAGCAAAATCACTGAACGGTACAAAGAAAGGAAATATTTATGTATAAACTGTTAAAGCAGGAAGGCCGGGCCAAACGGGGAGAATTTCATACGGTACACGGTGTTATTCAGACGCCTGTATTTATGAATGTGGGCACGGTTGCAGCTATTAAAGGAGCGGTGTCTACTCAGGATTTACAGGAGATAAAAACGCAGGTGCAGCTGTCTAATACCTATCATCTCCATGTACGTCCGGGGGATGAAGTGGTAAAGGAGCTGGGGGGCCTGCATAAATTTATGGTATGGGACAGGCCCATTCTCACAGATTCCGGCGGATTTCAGGTATTTTCTCTGGCGGGACTGCGGAAAATCAAAGAAGAAGGCGTATATTTTCAGTCCCATATAGATGGCAGGAGGATTTTCATGGGGCCGGAGGAAAGTATGCAGATTCAGTCCAATCTGGCCTCCACCATTGCCATGGCTTTTGATGAATGTCCTTCCAGCGTGGCAGAACGCTCTTATGTGGAACATTCCGTGGCCAGAACCACCCGCTGGCTGAAACGCTGTAAAAAGGAAATGAAACGGTTAAATGGAATGGAAACCACCATTAACAGAAAGCAAATGCTGTTTGGTATCAATCAGGGCGCAATTTTTGACGATATCCGCGTGGAACATGCGAAACAGATTGCAGAACTGGATCTGGACGGATATGCCATCGGCGGGCTGGCAGTGGGAGAAAGCCATGAGGAAATGTATCATATTCTGGATGTGACGGTGCCTCACCTGCCTCTGGAAAAGCCAACTTATCTCATGGGCGTGGGAACTCCCGCCAATATTCTGGAAGGGGTGGAGCGGGGCGTGGACTTTTTTGACTGTGTATATCCCAGCCGGAACGGGCGCCATGGCCATCTGTATACGAATCAGGGAAAAATGAATCTGTTCAATCAGAAATATGAAAGAGATTCCAGACCCATAGAAGAAGGGTGCCAGTGTCCGGCCTGCCGCCACTACAGCCGGGCTTATATCCGCCATCTTCTGAAAGCAAAAGAAATGCTGGGAATGCGGCTGTGCGTCCTTCATAACCTGTACTTTTATAATACCATGATGGAAGAAATCAGAGAGGCCCTGGACCAGGAACGGTTTCATTCTTATAAAGAAGAGAAATTATACGGAATGGGCCAGAAGTGAGATTTCAGGAATGACAATACAGGGACGGAAACGTAAAACAGTTTGCAGGAGAGTATCCGGGATTATGAAAAGGAAACATGTAAAATTTATGACGATTCTGTTTGTTTTGTCCGTACTTCTGCTGGAAACGCGTTTTCTACGGACCGTATCTGCCCAGCCGGTACCGGAAATACTGACAAAAAAGATTCAGACAATTACCGCTTCAGACCTGTCAGAAGAAATGGGAAGGCCGAATTTTTTTCTGGATGCAAAGACAGACGGGAACGGCAGTTTAAGTTACGCCAGCAGTAATGAAGAGGCTGCTAAAATAAATGAGATGACCGGAGAGGTGGAACTGACCGGAGTGGGGATTACACAGATTGCAATCCGCGCATCGGCTACGGAGGAATATGAAGAGGCTGTCAGGACCATTCAGTTAAGGGTGAAGAAGGGCGATGCGAAGCTGAAGGTACCGGAACGTTCTTATACGAAAACATATAAAGACCGGGCCTTTTCCATCGGGGCATCTGCCAGAAGTCCGGTCAGATACAAAAGCAGCAATTCCAGGGTTGCAGACGTGAACAGTAAGGGCAGGGTATCTGTGAAAAAATGCGGTGAGGCAGTGATAACGGTAACTGCCGGGGATCGTAATTACAGATCTGCTTCAAAGAAAATTACAATAAAAGTTTTGCCGGGAAAACCACGGATGAAATCTTTAAATAACAAAACCCCCGGACAGCTTGGCATATCCTGGGTCAGACAGAAAGAAGCAGACGGATATATCGTGGAATATGCCCCGGATAAAAATTTCAAAAAGCATGTTGGAAAAATCAGAATCGGGAAAAACAGCGTTACCGGAACCACCCTGAAAGGCCTTACGGAAGGCAGGAAGTATTACATCAGGATAAAGGCATATAAAATCATCAATCACAGAAAAGTCTGTGGAAAGGCCAGTAAGGTTATAGCCAGAAAGGTGAAAAAAGAACCGCTGCAGACCACAGCCCGGCCAGGAAAGCGGACGCTGCTGAATCTGCTGCTCACCGCAAAAATACCTTTGGGCCACACGATGTATGTCTGGGGCGGCGGATGGAACGAAGCAGATACAGGTGCGGGAGAAGAGGCGGTAAGTATTGGGGAAAGCCCCCGCTGGAGGGCATTTTATGAGATGCAGGACAGTTCATACAATTACAGAAATACAAGATACCAGATTCATGACGGACTGGACTGCTCCGGCTATGTGGGCTGGGTGATATACAACGTAATGGAAACTGCCGGCGGAAGAACCGGTTATGTGGAAAAAGCCTCCGGTATGGCGGAAAGCCTGGCAATGAAAGGATTTGGAGGCTATACGCCTGCCCGTAATGTGAAAAACTGGAAACCAGGGGATATTATGAGTATGAGCGGACATGTATGGATTTCACTGGGTATGTGTGAGGATGGAAGCGTGGTGCTGTTACATGCAAGTCCGCCGGGGGTTCTTTTGTGCGGAACGCGTCTTCCGGATGGAAGGAGCAGCCGTGCCACAGAACTGGCAGAACATTATATGCGTACTTACTATCCGGACTGGTATAAAAAATATCCGGACTGTGCAAGAGCTGCTTCTTATCTGACAGGTTCCGGGCAAATGCGCTGGGATTCCGGGCTGCTTACAGATAAAGAAGGAATACGGAAAATGGGAGCAGAGGAAGTTTTAAAGAAGATTATCCCGTGATTTACAATAGATGGTGGTACGGACTGTAACTGCAATTTTTATTAATCCGCAGAAATAGCTTGCTTTCGGCTGGCATTTTGTGTACAATAGTATAAATGCGTAAAATTTTGTCGCAGAGAAAAGGCCTGTGTCTGCACAGGCATAGCAGGAAAAATACCCTGGAACAGATTTACAGGTTTCGGGAACATGGACAATTAGGAGGAAAAGAAATGTCTATTTTAGCGCAAACAGAGGCAGCGGCCGGATTTTCCATTATCTGGATTTTAGTCATGCTGGTAGCTCTTTATTTCATGATGATACGTCCGCAGCAGAAAGAGAACAAGAGAAAGAATGCAATGCTGGCTGAACTGGCAGTAGGCGACACTGTGCTGACCACCAGCGGTTTTTACGGAATGGTCATTGATATTACAGCAGATACGGTTATTATGGAGTTTGGAAATAATAAGAACTGCCGTATTCCCATGCAGAAATCAGCCATTGCAATGGTAGAGAAACCGGAAGAAGCGGTGGAAAAAGAAAGTAAGTAAAATGAGGGCATTCTCAGGCGGAAGTCGGGGAGTGTCTTTTTGTCTTACCGGAAATTCTTTCGGCTTACCGGTAAGATAAAAACAATTATCCTGCCAGGCGGAAAAATGAAATACTGCTTTGGAGGGAGTGAGAACCATACCAAAATATAATGATATACCAATCCTGCCATAACCTGGAATTATGGAACCCATGAAAAAGAAAAATGTCTTTTCCGGTTGAAATTCAGGAATAAATATACTATAGTAGTATTGATAAATTTTTGTCAATCCAGAAGAATCCGAAGCCTGTAACGAAAGTCAGAAAGTCTGGTTTCCATTTACAGGAATCGGCCAGTTATCATAGAAATGCAGGGAGGAACAGTGAGCATGGATTATCGTATTGGAGTGATTTCCGGGGATGGAATCGGGCCGGAAATCGTAAGAGAAGCAAGAAAAATACTGGAAAAAGTGGGAGAAGTATACGGACATACTTTTTCCTTTGATGAAATACTGATGGGGGGCGTGTCCATTGACGCCACAGGAGTGCCTCTGACCGAGGGAGCCATTGAACAGGCAAAGGCAGCAGATGCAGTGTTGATGGGTTCCATCGGAGGAAATACCAGCACCTCGCCCTGGTATCAGCTTCCGCCGGATTTAAGACCGGAAGCAGGACTTTTAAAACTGCGCAAATCCCTGAATCTTTTTGCAAATTTAAGGCCGGCTTATCTCTATGAGGAACTGAAGGAAGCCTGTCCGCTGCGGGAGGATATTATCGGGGACGGATTTGACATGATGATTATGCGGGAGCTGACCGGAGGGCTCTATTTTGGAAAGCGGGTAACGGAAGAACGCGACGGTGTAATGACTGCGGAAGACACCCTTACATATAATGAAAAGGAAATCCGCAGAATTGCCAGACGGGGCTTTGATATTGCCATGAAGCGCAGGAAAAAAGTTACCAGCGTGGATAAGGCCAATGTGCTGGATTCCTCCAGACTCTGGAGGAAAGTTGTGGAAGAAGTGGCAGAAGGATATCCGGAGGTAACACTGGAACATATGCTGGTAGACAACTGTGCCATGCAGCTGGTAAAGGATCCGAAACAGTTTGATGTGATTTTGACAGAGAACATGTTTGGTGATATATTATCAGACGAGGCAAGTATGGTGACGGGTTCCATCGGAATGCTGTCGTCAGCAAGCCTGAATGATACGAAATTCGGTCTGTATGAGCCCAGCGGAGGTTCTGCGCCGGATATTGCAGGAAAAGGAATTGCCAACCCCATTGCAACCATTCTGAGTGCTGCAATGCTTCTGCGGTACTCTCTGGATCTGGATAAAGAAGCAGACGCAGTGGAACTTGCAGTAAAACAGGTGCTGCAGGAAGGCTATCGTACCATAGATATTATGCCTCAGGAAGAAGAACGAAAAACATCTGTGACTCAGGTGGGAACCGTGGAAATGGGCGACCTGATTGCAGAAAAGATTCGAAACTGACAGGAGGAGAAAATATGCAGCTGACAGGAGCGCAAATTGTTATTGAATGTCTGAAAGAGCAAGGCGTGGATACTGTCTTTGGTTATCCGGGAGGAGCCATTTTAAATGTATATGATGAATTATATAAGCACAGTAATGAGATAAAGCATGTGCTGACTTCCCATGAGCAGGGAGCCAGCCATGCGGCAGACGGTTATGCCCGATCCACCGGAAAGGTGGGGGTATGTCTGGCCACTTCCGGTCCGGGAGCCACCAATCTGGTTACAGGAATTGCCACTGCCTATATGGATTCCGTTCCCATGGTGGCCCTTACCTGTAATGTGGGTGTTTCCCTTCTGGGAAAAGACAGTTTTCAGGAAATTGATATTGCGGGAATCACAACTCCCATTACCAAGCATAATTTTATTGTAAAAGAAGTGGAAAAACTGGCAGAAACCATACGACGAGCCTTTCGAATTGCCAGGAAAGGCAGGCCGGGACCGGTACTGGTGGACATTCCAAAGGATGTGACAGCCAACCGGACAGAATTTCAGCCTGTTGCCATAGAGCCGGAAAAACGATGTTATGAGACAATTACGGAAGAAGCTCTGGAACAGGCAGTGAAAATGATTCAGAAATCTGAGAAACCATATTTCTTTGTGGGAGGCGGAGCAGTTATCTCAGAAGCCAGCCGGGAACTGCTGGAATTTGTGGAAAAAGTGCATGCTCCGGTGGCCGATTCTCTGATGGGAAAAGGGGCCTTTGACGGAGGCCACCGTCTTTATACCGGAATGCTGGGAATGCACGGAACCAAAACCTCCAATTACGGGGTAAGTGAGTGTGATCTGCTGATCGCGGTGGGCGTCCGGTTCAGCGACCGGGTCACAGGCAATGCGAAAAAATTTGCTCCCAATGCCAGAATCCTGCAATTTGATGTGGATCCTGCGGAAATCAACAAAAACATTGTGACAGATGCTCACATTATCGGAGATATCAGAGAAATTCTCCTGCGTCTGAATGGGAGAGTCGAACAGCAGAATCATGAAGCATGGATTCAGAAAATCATGGAATACAAGGATAAATATCCTCTGAAATATCATGATACGGGATTAAACGGCCCCTGTCTTGTGGAAGAAATATACCGCCAGACAAAGGGAGATGCCATAATAGTGACGGAAGTGGGCCAGCATCAGATGTGGGCGGCCCAGTTCTATAAATACAAAAAGCCGCGTACACTGATTACGTCAGGAGGCCTTGGCACCATGGGATATGGACTGGGAGCCGCCATAGGAGTGCAGATGGCCAATCCGGAGAAACAGGTGATTAATATTGCCGGAGACGGATGTTTCCGTATGAATATGAATGAAATTGCCACAGCAGTGCGTCAGAATCTGCCGCTGATTCAGGTGGTGGTCAACAACCATGTACTGGGAATGGTACGCCAGTGGCAGACCTTATTTTATGAACAGCATTATTCCGCAACTGTATTAAAAGACAGTGTGGATTTTGTAAAACTGGCAGAAGCCCTTGGGGCCAGGGGAATTCGTGCCGCCACCAGGGAAGAATTCAGCCAGGCTTTTGCCCAGGCCCTGGAAAGCAGCGGGCCGGTGGTAATTGACTGTGTGATTGACAGTGATGATAAAGTGTGGCCCATGGTAGCTCCTGGAGCAGCCATCAGCGAAGTATTCAGTGAGGAAGACATGAAGGAGGAAAAAAATGAGCAGAGTTTATAATTTTTCAGCAGGACCAGCCGTTTTGCCGGAGGAAGTTTTGCGTGAAGCAGCAGAGGAAATGCTGGATTATCAGGGAAGCGGAATGTCCGTTATGGAGATGAGCCACCGTTCCAAAGTATATGAAAAAATTATCAAGACAGCAGAAGCAGACTTGCGGGAGCTGATGAAGATTCCCGATAATTATAAGGTGCTGTTTTTACAGGGAGGAGCTTCCCAGCAGTTTGCCATGATTCCCATGAATCTTATGAAGAATAAGAAAGCCGCTTACATTGTAACAGGCCAGTGGGCAAAAAAGGCATTTCAGGAAGGGCAGAATTACGGAGAGGCAGTAAAAGTGGCTTCCTCCGAGGATGAGACCTTTTCCTACATTCCGGACTGCTCCAATCTGGATATCCCGGAAGACGCAGATTATGTATATATCTGTGAAAACAATACCATTTACGGTACAAAATATAAGACACTGCCCAACACCAAAGGCCATACGCTGGTAGCAGATGTGTCCTCCTGCTTTTTATCCGAGCCGGTGGATGTGTCGAAATACGGCATTATTTATGGTGGAGTTCAGAAAAATATCGGGCCTGCAGGAGTAGTCATTGTGATTATCAGGGAAGACCTGATTACAGAAGACACCCTGCCTGGCACGCCCACCATGCTGAAATATAAGACCCATGCAGATGCAGAGTCTCTCTATAATACACCCCCTGCCTATGGCATTTATATCTGTGGAAAAGTATTCCAGTGGCTGAAAAAGCAGGGCGGTCTTGATGCCATGAAAGCACGCAATGAAGAAAAAGCGAAAATCCTTTATGATTTTCTGGATTCCAGCACCATGTTCAAAGGAACCGTAAGGAAAGAAGACCGTTCTCTGATGAACGTTCCTTTTGTAACAGGAAATAAGGATTTGGATGCAAAATTTGTCAAAGAGGCAGAGGCAGCAGGATTTGTGAATCTGAAAGGCCACCGTACCGTAGGCGGAATGCGTGCCAGCATTTATAATGCGATGCCCAAAGAAGGCGTGGAGAAGTTAGTGGCGTTTATGAAAAAATTTGAAGAGGAGAATTAAAATGTTCCAGTATCATTGTTTAAATCCCATTGCAAATGTGGGCCTGGACCTGTTCGGCCAGGAATATAAAAAGACAGACGACATCAACGAGGCACAGGCAGTTCTGGTGAGAAGTGCAGCCATGCATGACATGGAACTGCCGGAAAACCTCTGCGCGGTTGCCAGAGCCGGAGCCGGAGTGAATAACATTCCCCTGGAAAAATGCGCAGAGCAGGGAATTGTGGTATTTAATACGCCGGGAGCCAATGCCAACGGTGTGAAAGAACTGGTATTTGCAGGAATGCTGCTGGCTTCCCGCGACATTACCGGAGGAATCGGCTGGGTATTGGAAAATCAGGACAGCGAGACCATCAGCAAAGATGTGGAAAAGGCTAAAAAAGCATTTGCAGGCTGTGAAATTGCCGGTAAAAAATTAGGCGTTATCGGCCTTGGAGCCATCGGTGTGAAAGTGGCAAATGCAGCCACCCATATGGGTATGGAAGTGTATGGATACGATCCTTTTATTTCGGTCAATGCCGCATGGAATCTGTCACGAAACGTAAAACATATCAATAACGTGGAAGACATTTATCAGGAATGCGATTATATTACCATCCATGTGCCCCTTCTGGATGACACCAGAAAAATGCTGAATAAAGAAGCATTTGCAAAGATGAAAGAGGGCGTGGTAATTCTGAATTTTGCACGGGATCTTCTGGTGGATGAGGAAGATATCCTGGAAGCCATCAAAGAGGGAAAAGTGAAAAAATACGTGTCTGATTTCCCAAACAGCACCACTGCAGGAAAAGAAGGCTGTATTGTGATTCCGCATCTGGGCGCTTCCACAGAAGAGTCGGAAGACAACTGTGCAGTGATGGCGGTAGAAGAAGTTATGGATTATCTGGAAAATGGAAATATTCGTAATTCCGTGAATTTTCCCAGATGTGACATGGGTGTCTGTGCCGGAGCCGGACGTGTGGCCATTCTTCACAGAAATCAAAAGGGAATCATCGGAAAATACACCGCTGTAATGGGAGACAATAACATCAATATTTCCGATATGACCAACAAGAGCCGGGGAAATTTTGCTTATTCTCTTCTGGATATTGATTCACCTGTTACAGAAGCGGCCATTGAGCAGCTGAAGAAGATTGAAAGTGTTCTGAGAGTAAGAGTAATTAAATAAAAAAGAATGCGCATAGCGCATTCTCCGCGCGCGAGCGGATTGCGCAGCAATAAACATCAACCCCGCGAGCTGCGCATCATTGTTTTGTTCTTCTATAGGAAATCCAGCGGAATTTCCTATAGAAGAAAATAAAGGCTGTTACATCAGTGGTTGAAAAACCACAGGTGTAACAGCTTTTCATTCTACAGGAAACACCCTGTCACACTGATGTGTGAGAGTATTTCCTGTAAATTAAAATAATTATCGCACTGCAGGGAAAAAGGAATAATTGTTAAGGCAGTCCGCTGCAGGCGGAGAATTACTGATATTTTGAATTATAATGAAGCAGAATATTATTCAGAAAATGCTTCTCATCCATCATATGGTGGTAGCTGCGGTATACGGAAGAACAGGAAGAAAAGGTTTTTTCCATAATCTGCTGGAAATATTTTTCCAGCGCCAGCAGAATGGCATCGTCCATATGACAACTCTGGTATTTTTTCTTCAAAAATACAAATAATTTTGCATGATAGGTAAAATCTGCACTGTGTGTCAGAATATTACTGATGAGATAGGAGAGGGCCACAATCTCAGCAGCAGGAGCAGGTGTAAAAGTTACAGTTCTGTCTTCCGACCAGTATTCCAGAAGCAGAAAAGATTCATCAATAATCTTTATAATCTGAGGGTCCACTGCATCTTTCAGAATTTTTCTGGTCACATCTAATGTGGAATTTTGGTACAGTTCTTTCAGATAACGGTCATAGTCATTTACATTTGTAACGTGAGCAGACAGAGAAATTTTGCCGATATTGTGGAGTATGGCCGCCAGCTGAACAGTCCTGCCGGAAATAGATGACAGGTGCAGCGTATCGGCAAACTGTTCACTCAGATGTACTGCATAGCTGGTATGAAGCGCAGTATACTCATTCCGAAAATCCACAGAGAAAATAAACATCATAAGGTAATCATGAACCTGTGGCTCAGACAGCGTAATCTGGCTTCTGATATATTCCGTAAGCTCTTCCCGATATTCTCCGGTACGGATATGTTCCAGAATATGGTATTTTTCATCTGCATTTCGAAACCAGCGGATATTGGAATCAGAAAATACAGCGTAGTTGTCTGTGTCCAGAAAAGAATTCAGTTCCTGGGCGTCATTTAAGACACAGAAAATATCAATGCGGTCTGCCAGATAAATCAGCCTTGCAATATCCCTGTGGTAATTGCTGACAGGAACCGGGTAATACTGGGCATTACAATGATGATGATATAAAATAACATCGGCATATTCCGGAAGGGGCGAAAAATTCTGAAACAGCAGATAACCGAAAACAGAATGGGCCATGGGGTCGTCCATGTCAAAGCTGAGCATGGAGTCAATCTCATCCTCTCTGTACGCACCAATATCATGGAGCAGGCCAAGCATGAAAATGTCCTGTTTCTCCTGTTTCGTATAATAGCTGGTATCTGTCAGCATTTTCATAAGAATATATGAAACCCGTTCTCCGTGATTGATCAGCCGCGGGTCCAGATGGCAGAAGGAATGACGTATCACATCCACAATGTTAATGAGTTGGGAACTGTTCATATATACACCTCCATTTCCGGTAAATAAACGGTTCAGATTTTCATGCCCGGAAAAGAGCAGCCGGACTGAAAGTTTTGAATTAATTGTACAATTTTGAAAAATTGTTTGCCTTTCTATTGTAAATATTATACTATAATTATAGTGAATTTAAAGCCGGGTGTCAATCAAAATCCCACTGCGGATGACTGGTTTGCCATATGCGGGAACAAAACAATGAGAGGGAAAACAGCTTTATGAATGTGGAAAGAAATCTGATATGTGGAAACGTTCTGGCAGAAAACAGGACAGATAATCTGGCAGAACTGCAGGAACTGCAGAAAGTTGCAAAACCGGGGGTACTGAAAAGCTACCTGGAAGACATGGTTCCTTATCTGGTAAGTTTTGCAGTGCGGGTATTGATTGCTCTGGTTATTTATTTTATTGGAAAAAGGATGATAAAATGGCTGCGAAAGGTACTGGGCCGGGCGCTGGAGCGTTCCGGTGTGGATGAGGGAGTGAAGCAGTTTCTGGATTCCTTTTTCAAAATTATCCTGTATTTTATCCTGGCTATAGCAGTGGTCAACCAGCTTGGCGTGGAAACCACTTCTGTGATGGCAGTCCTTGGTTCAGCCGGACTTACACTGGGACTTGCATTACAGGGAAGCCTTTCTAACTTCGCAGGAGGCGTATTGATTTTATTGTTTAAACCTTTTAAAGTTGGAGACTATATAATGGAAGATACACATCAGAATGAAGGAACTGTGTCTGAAATTATGATTTTTTATACAAGACTGGTTACCACGGATAACCGGACAGTGGTGATTCCCAACGGAATGCTGGCCAACTCCAGTCTGACAAATGTAACCTGGCAGGATAAACGACGGGTGGATGTATTTGTGGGAATTTCCTATGAGGCAGATATCAGAAAAGCGAAGGAACTTCTTATGGAGCTGCTTCTTTCTGAAAAAGCCAGGCTGGAGGACGAGGAACTGTCTGTTTTTGTGGATGCCCTGGAGGACAGCAGTGTAAAACTGGGCTGTCGTATCTGGGTGGCGGCAGAAGACTACTGGAAAGTGAAATGGCGTCTGAATGAACAGATTAAGGAAATCTTTGATGAACATCAGATCGAAATTCCTTATAATCAGCTGACGGTATCCCTCAGGCCGTAACCAGGACATGTTGACAATTATGGAAAATTATGATACTCCTGTATGGGAAAACTGTAAGACAGAAAGGGAAGGAAATGGTAAATTATGAATCTGGAAAACTGTAAAGCATATGAATTACTGGAAGAAAAGAAACTGGAAGACATTAAATCTACGGGCTATCTGCTGAAACACAGAAAAAGCGGCGCAAGAATCAGCCTCATATCCAATGAAGATGAAAACAAGGTATTTTATATCGGATTTCGGACACCGTCTCTGGACAGTACAGGAGCCGCCCATATCCTGGAGCATTCCGTACTCTGCGGTTCCGAGAAATTTCCGGTAAAAGACCCTTTTATAGAACTGGAAAAAAGTTCTCTGAATACATTTTTAAATGCCATGACCTATCCGGACAAAACCATTTATCCGGTGGCAAGCTGCAATGACAGAGATTTTCAGAATCTGATGGAAGTATATATGGATGCTGTATTCCATCCGGATATTTATAAACATAAGGAAATTTTCTGCCAGGAAGGCTGGCATTATGAAATGGAAGATATGGACAGCCCTCTTACAATTAATGGAGTGGTCTATAATGAGATGAAAGGAGCTTTTTCCTCCCCGGACGGGGTTCTGGAGCGGGAAATCTTAAACAGCCTCTATCCGGACACTTCCTATGCGTTCGAGTCCGGCGGAAATCCTGAAAATATTCCGGAACTGACCTGTGAACGGTTTCTGGAATTTCATCAGAAATACTATCATCCCTGTAATTCCTATATCTATCTCTATGGAAATATGGATATGGAAGAAAAGCTGGAGTGGATGGACCGGGAATATCTCAGCGCTTACGGGAAAATTTCTGTGGATTCCGAAGTCAGACAACAGGAGCCATTTGCAGCCTGCAGAGAAAAAACGATTTTCTACAATATAGCAGGAGGCGAAAGTACCAGGGACAACACATATCTGACTTATAATGTAAGTATCGGAACCATACTGGATAAAACTTTGTATGTGGCTTTTGATATACTGGATTATGCCCTGCTCAGCGCACCGGGAGCACCGTTAAAACAGGCTCTGCTGGATGGGGGAATCGGAAAGGATATTCTGGCTTCCTTTGACTGCAACAGCCTGCAGCCTTTCTTTACCATTATGGCAAAAAACAGCAATCCGGAGAAAAAAGAAGAATTTCTGCATATTATCCGAACGGTATTGAAAGAGCAGGCAGACAGGGGAATTAACCAAAAATCCCTGCGTGCAGGCATCAACAGTTATGAATTCCGGTACCGGGAGGCAGATTACGGCCAGTTTCCCAAAGGACTGCTATTGGGCATCAAATGTCTGGACAGCTGGCTTTATGATGACAGCCAGCCATTCCTGCACCTGGAGGAACTGGAAGTTATTGAGTATTTAAAGAGTCAGGTAGAAACGGGATATTTTGAGGAACTGATTCGGAAATATCTGTTGGATAATCCTCACAGTACCCTGGTAATTGCAGAGCCAAAATACGGACTGAATGGAGAAAAAGAAGAAGCGTTAAAGGAACAGCTTGCGAAATACAGAGAATCGCTGAGTACCACGGAACGACAGGAAATTGTGGATTTTACCCATCATCTGAAAAAATATCAGGAGGAGCCTTCTGCGCCGGAGGATCTGGCCAAAATCCCCATGCTTTCCAGAGAAGATATCAAAAAGACGGGAGAAAAACTGTATATCCGTCCGGAACAGGTGGACGGCACCCTGATGCTCTGCCATGATATTGATACCAACGGAATTGCATATTTCAGCCTGATGTTTGATACAGGGGATTTGCCGGCGGAAGATTTTCCTTTTCTTGGAATTCTGAAGTCCGTGCTGGGCTATGTGGATACAGAACATTACAGTTTTCAGGAGCTTGCCAATGAAATCAACCTGCATACGGGAGGGATTTTCAGTAATTTCGGCATTTATCCCCATGCAGAGCAGGACAGCATTCTTCTGAAATATGAGATAAAAGTCAAAACATTGTACCATGAGATTCCAAAAACCATGGAGCTTGTACGGGAAATCCTTTCCGGCAGCAACTTCCGGAAACAGGAGCGGCTTTATGAAATTCTGGCTCAGTTAAAATCAAGGCTTCAGATGACTTTAAACAGCGCCGGCCATTCCACCTCCGCCATGCGGGCCATGTCCTATTTTTCAGAGAGCGCCAGGTATACGGATATGACTCAGGGCATTGAGTTCTATCAGGTGGTAAAAGATCTGGAAGAGCATTTTGAGGAAAAGAAGGATGAGCTGAGCAGAAGGCTGGAAGAACTGACAGACAGGATTTTCCGCGTTGATAATCTGATGTTCAGCGTGGGGGCAGAGCCGGAAGGCATGAAGCTGGTGGAACGGAAAATTCCGTCCATAAAAGAAATCCTTTCCTCCGAAATTCCGGAAAAGAAGAATGCGGACATTTCTCTGGAAAAGAAAAACGAGGGATTTCTGGATGCTTCTCAGGTTCAGTATGTGGCCCGGGCCGGAAATTATAAGGGAGCAGGCTACCGGTATACAGGAGCTCTGCGGATTCTGAAGGTCCTGCTGGGTTATGATTATCTCTGGATAAATGTGCGGGTAAAAGGCGGCGCCTATGGCTGCATGAGTGGATTTACCCGAAGCGGCGACGGTTATTTTGCTTCTTACCGGGATCCGAATCTGGGAAAAACCAATGAGATTTATGAGAAAATCCCGGAATACCTGGAGCATTTTCAGGCAGATGAACAGGAAATGACCAGATATATTATCGGAACATTCAGCAGCGTGGATGCACCTCTGACTCCGGCCGGGAAAACCGGGCGCAGCGCCACTGCATATCTTACTGGCGTTACAGAAGAAATGCTGCAGAAAGAGCGGGAAGAAATCCTGAATGCAGGACAGGAAGATATCCGAAATCTTTCCGGTCTGGTAAAAGCAGTGCTGGAGGAACATGCTTTCTGTGTCATTGGCAATGAGGAAAAGCTGAAAGAGGAAAAGGAACTGTTCATGGAACTGAAAAATCTGTATTAGAGATGAAATGTTCCCTGGAAAAGAAATCTATATTAAATCACAGAAGAATCAGCAGCAAGGAGAGGATATGAATTCAAAAATTAAATCAGGATTTGTTACTTTAATCGGCAGGCCGAATGTAGGGAAATCCACATTGATGAACCATCTCATCGGACAGAAAATCGCCATTACGTCCAAAAAGCCCCAGACTACCAGAAACCGGATTCAGACTGTGTACACAGATGAGGAGAAAGGGCAGATTGTATTTGTGGATACCCCTGGAATCCACAAGGCCAAAAACAGGCTGGGAGAATATATGGTAAATGTGGCGGAACAGACACTCCATGATGTGGATGTAATTCTGTGGCTGGTGGAGCCGACCACGTTTATCGGAGCTGGAGAGCGTCATATTCTGGAGAAGCTGAAAAAGGTAAATACGCCGGTGATACTCATTATCAATAAAACGGATACGGTGAAAAGAGAAGACGTCTTTTTGTATATTGATACTTACCGGAAAGAATACGATTTTGCGGAAATTGTGCCCCTTTCTGCCCTGCGGGGAGAAAATACGGAGATTCTGCCGGATCTGATTTTCAAATATCTCCCGTATGGGCCCATGTTTTATGACGAGGATACGGTGACAGACCAGCCGGAACGTCAGATTGTGGCAGAAATTGTCCGGGAGAAGTCCCTGCATGCCCTGGACGAGGAAATTCCTCATGGAATCGCTGTGACCATTGAACAGATGAAGGAGCGGAAAAAAGGCGGAATCATTGATATTGAAGCAACCATTATCTGCGAGCGTGATTCTCACAAAGGAATTATCATTGGAAAAAGAGGCGCCATGCTGAAGAAAATAGGCAGCAACGCCCGGTTTGAGATTGAGAAAATGCTGGAACATCAGGTGAACTTAAAGCTCTGGGTGAAAGTAAAGAAAGACTGGAGAGACAGTGAATTTCTGATTAAGAATTTCGGGTACCGGAAGGATGAGGAAAGCTGATTTTCTGCCAGAATTTATATAGTATATCTGTGCTGCTGACAGGATACCCTAATGAATGAAAGATGGCCGAAAGGCCCGATGGAATCCGCACAGGATGACTGACTGCTGCGGAAAGGAACAGAAGAACAAAGGGGGAATCCGGATGGTGGAACAGGAATGGATGAAATTTGCAAGTACAGGAAGTATTCAGGATTACTTAAACTACAAAGGCTGCTGGAATCCGGCGGGCGTCTCAGGGGATGCAACGGGTTTTATGGCGGCAGACAGGGAACATATTAGCGGGAGCGTGAAAGAATATGGGGCAAACCATAGTGCTGACGGGCATGGTGTTATCAGCAGTCCCGGTGGGAGAATATGATAAGCGTATAACCCTTCTGACAAAGGAGAGAGGAAAGATATCAGCCTTTGTCAGAAGGGCAAGACGGCCAGGCAGCCAGATGATGGCGGCCTGCAGCCCCTTTTCTTTTGGTCAGTTTGAGGTGTATGAGGGCCGAAGCTCCTATACGGTGATAAAAGGGGAAATATCCAACTATTTCCGGGAGCTGGCCAGGAATCTTGACAACGCCTGTTATGGTTTTTATTTTCTGGAACTGGCAGATTACTATGCCAGAGAAAATACCGATGAAATACATATGTTAAAACTTTTGTACCAGTCCCTGAGGGCTCTGGAAAAAGAGAGTCTGGAGAATCGGCTGGTACGTCGGATTTTTGAACTGAAAACTCTGGTGATAAACGGGGAATATCCCAATGTGTTTTCCTGCCTGAACTGCGGCAGGGAAGAAGAACTGCACTGGTTTTCCACCAGGCGGGGAGGCACCCTCTGCGGCCGCTGCGGACAGCAGGGAGCGGCGGTGCCTCTGAATGCTTCCACTCTTTATGCCATGCAGTATATCATTACCTCTGACATTGAAAAACTCTATACTTTTATCCTTTCTCCGGAGATTCTTGAAAATCTTGAAAAAATCATGGATGAATATCTTGCAGTATATGTGGAGCGGAACTTTCATGCCCTTCAGATTCTGGAGGAAAATGACAGCCTGATGGCTTCTGTCCCTGTTTCCCGAAAGACCGGTGAACACCCGGATGAAAATCAACAGTTGCAATAACCGCCGGAAAAGAGTATAATATGTGGGATTCACGTATAAGACTTTGAGGAGGTTGAGCATGAAAAAAATATTTTCCATCGGTCTGGTATGTTTGGCACTGGCCGGGCTGTTGACAGGATGTGGAAAATCTTTGGAGGCGGATCGTGATACCGTATACGTACAGAAAAAAGGCACAGTAGTCAGTGCGGCTATCGCAGATTTTGACAAAGATTATTATGATGAGGAAGAACTGAAGAAGTATATTGATGAGCGTGTGGAGGATTATCAGGGAGAACATGGAAAAAAGAGCGTCAGCGTGGAAGAATTTTCTGTGGAGGAAGGCGTTGCAAAACTGCTGATTAAATATGCAGGATGTGAGGATTATGAGGATTTTAACGGTGTGACTTTATTTTCCGGTACCATTCCCCAGGCACTGGCGGAAGGTTATGGATTTGACGGAGAATTTACAGAGATTGAAGACGGAAAAGCAGCCGGAACAGCTGACAGCAAAACGGTAACGGATCTGGACGCGAAGGTCATTATTTTAAGCGAGAAGGTGGACGTGAAGGTGGACGGAACCATTCAGTATGTTTCTTCTGAATATACCACCATGAAAGAAAAGGATACCGTGTCCGTACAGCTTCCGGAGGAAGTGGAGGACGGAGAGGAATCGTCTCTTGTGTATGTGATTTATCAGTAAAAGAAATAGAAAAGAAAGAGGTAACAGTATGGAAAAAACCATGGAAAAAATCGTGGCGCTGGCCAAGGCAAGAGGCTTTGTTTATCCCGGTTCTGAGATTTACGGAGGCCTTGCAAATACCTGGGATTACGGTAATCTGGGTGTGGAACTGAAAAATAACGTGAAGCAGGCATGGTGGAAGAAATTCGTGATGGAAAATCCCTATAATGTAGGTGTGGACTGTGCCATTCTGATGAACCCCCAGACCTGGGTGGCTTCCGGACATCTGGGCGGATTTTCCGATCCTCTGATGGACTGCCGGGAATGTCATGAGCGTTTCCGGGCAGATAAACTGATTGAAGATTTTGCGGAAGAAAAGGGAATTGAACTGGAAGGTACCGTAGACGGGTGGAGTCAGGAGCAGATGATGAGTTTTATCGAAGAGCATCAGATTCCATGTCCCACCTGCGGAAAGCATAACTTTACTGATATCCGTCAGTTTAACCTGATGTTTAAGACTTTCCAGGGGGTTACGGAAGATGCGAAAAATACCGTTTATTTAAGGCCGGAGACTGCCCAGGGTATTTTTGTAAACTTTAAAAACGTACAGCGGACTTCCCGGAAAAAAGTTCCTTTTGGAATCTGCCAGATAGGAAAATCTTTCCGGAATGAGATTACACCTGGAAACTTTACGTTCCGTACCAGAGAATTTGAGCAGATGGAGCTGGAATTTTTCTGTGAACCAGGTACGGATCTGGAATGGTTCCAGTACTGGAGAGGCTTCTGTCGTGACTGGCTGCTGAGCCTTGGCATGAAAGAAGAGGAACTTCGTCTCAGAGATCACGACCCGGAGGAATTGTCCTTCTACAGCAAAGCCACCACAGACTTTGAATTCCTGTTTCCCTTTGGATGGGGAGAACTCTGGGGGATTGCAGATCGTACCGATTACGACCTGACCCGCCATCAGGAAACTTCCGGTCAGGATATGAGCTATTTTGATGATGAGAAAAAAGAAAAATACATTCCTTATGTCATTGAGCCTTCTCTGGGTGCAGACCGGGTGGTACTTGCATTCCTCTGCGCCGCTTACGATGAGGAAAACCTGGGTACAGAAGAAAAACCGGATATGCGGACCGTGCTTCATTTCCATCCGGCTCTGGCGCCTGTAAAAATCGGTGTGCTTCCCCTCTCCAAAAAGTTAAATGAGGGAGCGGAGAAGATTTTCACACAGTTGTCCGGAAAATATAACTGTGAATTTGATGACAGAGGAAATATCGGAAAGCGATACAGAAGACAGGATGAAATCGGAACACCTTTCTGCATTACATACGATTTTGAATCGGAAAATGACAATGCAGTGACCGTAAGGTTCCGCGACAGTATGGAACAGGAGCGGGTGAAGATTGAAGAACTGGATGCATATTTTGCTGACAAATTTGATTTTTAATACTCAAAAGATGGAGGAGCGGGCAGGTCATCAGCCTTTGGCCGGAGACAGATCCTGCGCGGTTTCTTAACATAAAAACGGGAAACAGAGAATGACTGCGGATTCTCTGCTTCCCGTTTCTGTACGTCAGTACAGAATTCCCGGCCCGGCTTTTGCAGAAATCAGGCGGCGTGAAATTCGTGAAAAAACAAAAAAACAGACTTGCTATTATTCCAAAATATGTTAGAATATATATGTGCGCTTTGTGAAGTGTACAGTCGTATTTGTGTAATGGCAGAATATGGTGGGAGATGGGACAGGTTCCGGTCTGCAATCCATGTTCGCATAACAATAAACCAAAGTAAATATTAGGAGGAATTCAAATGGCAAACAAATGGGTTTATCTCTTCAAAGAGGGAAATGCAGGTATGCGTGAACTTCTTGGAGGAAAAGGCGCGAACCTTGCTGAAATGACCAGCTTAGGTCTTCCGGTACCACAGGGTTTTACAATCACAACAGAAGCATGTACTCAGTATTATGAAGACGGACGTCAGATTAATGATGAGATCCAGGCACAGATTAACGAGTACATTGGCAAAATGGAAGAGATTACAGGAAAGAAATTCGGCGATAAAGAGAACCCCCTTCTGGTATCCGTACGTTCCGGTGCAAGAGCTTCCATGCCTGGTATGATGGACACCATCCTGAATCTGGGTCTGAATGAGACTGTTGTAAATGTAATTGCTGAGAAATCAGGAAATGCCCGTTGGGCATGGGACTGCTACAGAAGATTTATCCAGATGTATTCTGACGTGGTTATGGAAGTCGGCAAGAAATATTTTGAAGAGCTGATTGATAAAATGAAAGCTGACAAGGGCGTAACACAGGACGTTGACCTGACAGCAGAAGACCTGAAAGAACTTGCATCTCAGTTTAAGGCTGAATATAAAGAGAAAATCGGTGAAGATTTCCCGGATGATCCGAAGGAACAGTTAATGGGAGCAGTAAAAGCTGTATTCCGTTCCTGGGACAACCCGCGTGCAAATGTATACCGTCGTGACAACGATATTCCATATTCCTGGGGTACTGCTGTAAACGTACAGAGTATGGCATTTGGTAACATGGGTGACGACTGCGGTACCGGTGTTGCATTTACCCGTGACCCGGCAACTGGTGAGAAGAAACTGATGGGCGAATTCCTGACCAATGCTCAGGGTGAAGACGTGGTTGCAGGAGTTCGTACTCCAATGCCGATTGCTCAGATGGAAGAAAAATTCCCGGCAGCATACAAACAGTTTACAGAAGTTTGTGATAAACTGGAAAATCATTACAGAGATATGCAGGATATGGAGTTTACTGTTGAAAATGAAAAACTCTATATGCTTCAGACACGTAATGGTAAGAGAACTGCTCAGGCGGCTCTGAAGATTGCCTGTGATCTGGTAGATGAAGGCATGAGAACAGAAGAAGAAGCAGTTGCCATGATTGATCCCCGTAACCTGGATACATTACTGCATCCTCAGTTCGACGCTGCTGCACTGAAAGCTGCAACACCGGCCGGCAAGGGTCTTGGCGCTTCTCCGGGAGCTGCATGCGGTAAAATCGTATTCTCTGCTGACGATGCTGTAGCATGGGCAGATAAGGGTGAGAAAGTGGTATTGGTACGTCTTGAGACCTCTCCGGAAGATATCACAGGTATGAAAGCCGCTCAGGGTATCCTGACTGTCCGCGGCGGTATGACCAGCCATGCAGCTGTTGTTGCACGTGGTATGGGAACCTGCTGTGTATCCGGATGCGGTGACATTGCCATGGATGAGGAAAATAAGAAATTTACTCTGGCAGGCAAAGAATACCATGAAGGAGATCCTATCTCCATCGACGGTACCACAGGTAATATTTATGATGGTCTGATCCCTACCGTTGACGCAACCATCGCAGGCGAATTCGGAAGAATTATGGCATGGGCAGACAAATACAGAACTTTAAAAGTTCGTACCAACGCAGATACACCTGCTGACGCTAAGAAAGCCCGTGAACTGGGTGCAGAAGGTATCGGTCTCTGTCGTACCGAGCATATGTTCTTTGAAGAAGACAGAATTGCTGCATTCCGTGAAATGATCTGTGCAGATACTGTAGAAGAGAGAGAAGCTGCTCTGGCTAAAATCCTTCCGTATCAGCAGGGAGACTTTGAAAAATTATACGAAGCTCTGGAAGGCAACCCGGTTACCATCCGTTTCCTGGATCCGCCATTGCATGAGTTTGTTCCCACAGAGGAAGAAGACATTAAGAAACTTGCAGATGCTCAGGGTAAATCTGTAGAAGATATCAAAGCATTGATTGATTCTCTCCATGAGTTCAACCCGATGATGGGACACCGCGGATGCCGTCTTGCAGTTACCTATCCGGAAATTGCAAAAATGCAGACAAGCGCTGTTATCCGTGCGGCAATCAATGTAAAGAAAGCACATGCTGACTGGGCGCTGAAACCGGAAATCATGATTCCGTTAATCGGCGATATCAAAGAGTTAAAATATGTGAAGAAAGTAGTAGTGGAAACTGCTGATGCAGAAATCGCTGCTGCAGGTGTTGAATTAGAGTATGAAGTTGGTACCATGATTGAGATTCCGAGAGCTGCACTTACTGCAGACGAGATTGCAAAAGAAGCTGATTTCTTCTGCTTCGGTACCAATGACCTGACACAGATGACTTTCGGATTCTCCCGTGATGATTCCGGTAAATTCCTGGAAGCATACTATGACGCTAAGATTTTTGAGAACGACCCATTTGCAAAACTTGACCAGACTGGTGTTGGTAAGTTAATGGAAACAGCTATCAAACTGGGCAAGCCGGTTAATCCGAAACTCCATATCGGTATCTGCGGCGAGCATGGCGGAGATCCTTCTTCCGTAGAATTCTGCCATAAGATTGGTCTGGATTACGTTTCCTGTTCACCGTTCCGTGTGCCGATTGCAAGACTGGCAGCAGCACAGGCGGCTATTAACAGCAAGTAATACACTGGAAGCTGATGAGTTTGCAAAATAATTTTTTCTTCATCGCAAAATTTATTTTTTGCTGAGACGGAACCCAGAGCTCAATAGAAATGAATCAAAACGAGGACCTTGACAGACTGTACTTTCAAGGTCCTCTTCTTTTCTTTTTTGGAGGAGAGAAAGGTTTTTCTTTTTTGATGGTGGTGGAGTGAGGCAAAACTGGCGACCTTTTGCTGTGGTCAGAGAAGTTTCCAGACGAATGCAGGCAAATATGCCATTGAAAGATGGCGTGGTTTTAACCCTTAGTGTTTGACGAGAATAAGATATGTAGCAACTCCAGCAGCAAAAGCATGGTTGGAAACGGGGAGCGATTTAGATTTTATCAGGATTCTTCATGCAAATATGCAGTTTGTTGGAGAGATGATGAAAGCCAATGAATGTGATATTGTTCGTAATATTTTTGTTATTAAGAAGTTCAAATGAGTCCCAATCCTTAGATGAGTTAATCAATGTATTTGAAACCCTTGCCGGAGAGGAAATTGGTATTTTGCAAAAGGCTGATGGAAAAGAATCTCCTGAAAATATGAGATACATGTTAAGAGGCGTAGAAAAGACAATTAATTGGTTAAGAGCATTGGCAGCAGCTATTGAAAGAGGAATCCAGGAATAGGAGAAATGGTCTTTGCAGTTTAAGGGAACTAAACTTAAGCAGTCAAATAATGTTTCTGGCGGGGAGGATTTATTTAAGTGGATTAAAAAACTTGCAGTATTGAAAGAAAGCAGCATTATCATGGAGGAATATTTAACCAGAAGAAGGTTGTTCTTCTGGAAGGATATGATATCTGATGTTATGATTAGCATAAGAAAGCTGAAGGTAATATGTCTGTGATGGAATAAAAGCAGTATATGTATTTGTAATGATAAATACTAAAATCATTTGGAGGATATCGTTTGTTAAGTGAATTAGAGAAAAATAGCTTATCTGTTCAAATTCTTCGAGAATTGTCTTACAAAAGCAAAATGGAAAGAAGTCTTGTCAATAGCCTGCGGAAATTCGATAAAGAAACCTTATTTCAGGAGGTTTCTGAAATGATAAGATTTTATCAGGAAGCAGATATTTTGGATATAGTGGATTTGGATTACCGGATAAAAAGTGTGGATTCCTGTATACGCAAGTACAATAAATTCTATCCTGATATGCGATTGGAAAAAGTTTTTAATGATATTTTAGGGTTTCGTATGCTGACAGACAGTTATGCAAGTTTGTTAGAGGGGGAAATGCCGGAAGAAGTACGGATTGTCGATATAAGTCATGGAAAAGCGAAAGATGACGGCTATCGAGGAGTGCATATTTATTTTCAGCCTATCACTTCCATTATCCGATAGAAATTCAAGCAAATACTTACTATGACAGACAGTTGAATAATTGGCTGCATAAATATCTGTATAAAAGGGAATATCCTGATTCTGCAGGCAGGATATTGCGGGGTGAGTATGAAATTGGTAAAATTTTAAGCGAGCAGCAGTTTGAGGAGGTGCTAAGTTATGTGTTATCTCATTGCGAAAGAATTTAATAAAAAGGGCTGCATTGCAGTAAAAACCAGGCATGGTAAAGCATTGGCGGATTTTACTGAAAAGTTACAAAAACAGATAGGAGAGAACGGTGTACAGCTGGTGACGATCAGCCGCCCCAGTGCCTATGGAGAATATGAACCTTATGAAATTATCGAAAGTAAGGAAAAGTTTCAGGAACGTGTTCTGAGCCTGTAGAAAAGGATAATGATGGAAAAACCTGTTTTGAGTCCAAATTTTACGATAGATGATATTCATACATTCAGGGAATATGATTATGAAATAACAAAGCATATGGCAGACGAGGAAAGAATGGATTGCTATAATAAGGCGGGAAGAGCATTTCAGCGTGAAATAGAAGAGGCAAGTTCAGGAAGCTCTCTGATTGAAGTAAAATAGCGTGGGAATGATTTTTGTGTTACAGAATAAATTACCAGAATACGGTATCTTACTGACCGCGATATACCGCACAGGCGGCTATCGCCCGGAAGTAATACAATGGAAGCTGCGTAAACAGGATATTGGTTATTCCCGCGAGCATGAGGAAAATAGCCGTGTTTACATGGATATTTGACGAACGCCGCGAGGGTCAACAACTGCTGTTTGTTGCAGGTTGTTGACTATTTCACAGGAATTGTAAATAGAAATCTCCTGTTACTTTATAAAAAAGTAGCAGGGGATTTTTTTATGTTGTAATGCAGCAGAAAGAAATTCCTGTTTGCCACTGGATGGAGAAGGCACGGAGCAGATGGTAAGGATAGAAATGCTGACAGGGTTCAATATTTATAAGCAGGCTGAAAAATGCCATGAACTGATAGATTTATTAAGGGAGAAAAAGATACTGAATAAATTCCGTGGATAGGAAAAGAAAGGCATAAAGCATTCGTATGATGATGTCTTTGCACAGATTGAAAAACTGGCGTCCCTGAAAGAGAAAGGACTCATAAGCGAGGAAGAATTTAACCAGAAAATTTTATTGCGGGAAAAAATATCTAATGTTATGATTAAGATGAGTAAGACAAATGGAATTATGTTCGTAGGCGAATGTTTTGTTAGATATAGAAGTTTGTAAGAATCGTTTTTCAGAGAATGAAACAGATAGCAGGGAATCAGTAACAGGAAGATTTCCTGAATACGCATATCCGGATTTGAATAAGCAGGAAAAGGACGCATGGAGAAAAGCGGCAATAAAAAAGAGTATAGAAAATAATTTGCAGATTGAGTGAAAATATATAAAAGGGAGGTTTCCATATGTTAATGGTAGATGAAAGGGTTTACACTTGGCAGGAGCTTGTGGAACAATTTCCAGATAAATGGATTGTTGTTGAAAATCCAGAATTAACAGATGCCGGATTTATTAAGTCAGGCAAGTTGATTGGTGTGTGTAATGATACAGAGATTGATGAATATGTAATTTCCTGTTATAGAGATAACAAAAATATCAGTTATGAAAGAACTACAGAAGAAAGCGGGGTTGGAATTGTAAATGTCGAAAATTTTATGTATGCAGTTAAGCAATAAAAGTGCAAAACCTGTTTTTACAACGATAACGCCAGCGAATAAGCAGATTAAATGTATGCTTGATACAGGTGCGGATATGCCTGTATGGTGTGGAAGCGAAGGGCTGTTAAAAATAGTATTTCCTGAAACAGAAAAAGCAGACAAAAAATTTCTGTTAAGCGGTTTTGGAAGGAAACCGGAAGTTGTTGATATTTATAAAATTCCTGAATTTTTTATTAAGGATGAAAAGGGGATTCTGACATTTCAAAATTTGTATATAGCTTCTTCTTTTGGCAGGAATTTTGGATGTGACCTGATTTTAAGCGCGACAATGTTTAAACATATGGACTACTCAATTTTAAATAGAAAAAGAAATACATCTGTTTTGGAAATAAAGTATGACAGGGATCTATACTACACCCAGTTAATACTAAATCAGAAGAATTCAGAATTTACAGAGAAGATTTTTAGTTTTTCATCTGTAGAAAGTTATGAATCACAGACAGAGTCGGGAAATATAGAAATAGTCAGAGATTTTTAGTCTGTTTTTGATAAAAAGTAAGGGATGATTATGGAAAAACCCGTTTTAAGCCCTGATTTTACAATCGAAGATATTCATACCTTATTGAACATTAGCAGTTCAATAAGTGTGAATTGCGGGAATACAATTATGAAATAACAAAGCATATGTCAGATAAGGAAAGAATGGATTACTATAATAGAAGAGGGCGGGAAGTTCAGAAGAAACTGGAAAAAATGAAAGACTTATAATCATTTCAGCATGGCAAAATAAATTACCAGTATATGGTATACCATTGACCGATAAACACTGCGCAGGCGGCTATCTGTTGCAGGTTATTGACTATTTCACAGGATTTGTAAATAGAAATCTCCTGTTACTTTATAAAAAAGTAGCAGGGGATTTTTTTATTCTACAGGAAAGACCTTGTCACACTAAAGCGCGAAAGTGTCTTCCTATAAAAGAAAAAATAATATGCGTATGCTCTGACGCACCGCAAATGGCGCACAAATCGTCCAGGCCCCTCATGAGGAGGGATTCAGGGAGCTGAAGCGGACCTGCTCGCGGGGGTGATGTTTATTGCTGCGCAATTCGCTCGAACGCGGAGAATGCGCATAGCGCATTCTTTTTTAACCAATTTTAACAAATAGCTGACAGAAGGCAGACAGAGAAAGATTCATATTGCGGAATAGGTTTTCTGATGTTATGATAAACACAGAAAAGACAGGTGAAGATATCTTGATGTTCAGACATGATAAGGAGAATGGATATTCAGATGGATGAGCCATTGCAGGCAGAACGAACAATTTTTGTTATACCTTTCCTTTTCATGAGCTTCAACGGTACCATACAGATGATGTGGTATAAAAAAGTTGACACCCCATTCTCCGGGATTGGGTATATAATCAGGGGAATTAGGCCCCATGGCAAACCCACGAATAAATAAATTGTGAACAAAATCCTTTTTTCTGGCAGGAGAAAAGAAAAGGGGATTTTTCCATGAATGAAATGACTGGCGCTGCGTCTGCTGAAAGGAAATGGCCATGTATAAGATTGGAATTTGTGATGACGATAAGATTTTATGCTCTGTTTTGGAAGAACAGATCTGCGAACTTTCAAAAGAAACAGGGATAAAAGCTGAGGTTGAGGTATGGTATTCCGGGGAAAGCATACAAAATGATTTGAAAAAGGGAACAGAATTAGACCTGCTTTTCCTTGACATAGAATTAGTCCGGAAGAATGGCATTGCAGTAGGAAATTTTATTCGCGGCGAAATGGAGAATATGCAGACGCATATCGTATATATTTCTTCAAAGGAAAGTTATGCCATGCAGCTGTTTAAAGTTCAGCCATTAGATTTTCTGATTAAACCCATTTCTGCCGAAAATATAAGAGAAGTGCTAATAAGGAGCGTAAAGCAAAAAAGCAGTGCGGATGCCTGTTTTGAATACCGGAAAGGAAAATCTGTTTTCAGAGTTCCGGTAAGGGACATTGCTTATTTTATGAGCATGGATAAGAAAATAATAATTGTAAAAAAAGATGGAAAGGAAGAATTTTATGGAAAGTTGAAAGACATAGCAAAGACTCTTCCTGCTGATTTTTTGATGATTCATCAGTCATATATTATTAATCAGGCATATGTAAGGGAATATTCCTATGAAATGGTAAAAATGACAGATGGAGAAAATTTAAATATCAGTAAGCCATATAGAAAAGAAACCAGAAGTAAAATAATACAGCATCAGAAAGCGAATATGAGTGATGGTACCGTATAGCCCTGTCATTGTGTTAATTGTAAATGTTCTCAGAGTTTTGCTGTTAAAGAAAGCCATGGATGTATTTTTTTCAGCAGATGAGATAGAGGAAAAATCATTAAAAGCTGGTTTGGGGATATATTGCCTGCTGACTACAACAGTGTATAGCATATTTGGGGTATCTGCCCCGTATGAGATTTGTAATTGTTTAGGGGTCATAGGGCTTACCTGTTTTTATCAGGAACTGTGGAAAAAAAGATTATGGGTATCACTGGTATTATTTAGTTTGGATATGGCAAATTCCCTGATCGTCCTTTTTGTTTTTGGGGACGCTGCAAAATTTCAGCAGCCAGCAATTCAGGCCCTGCTGATGCTGATTTGTACAACGGTTATCAGCCATATTTCTTATCCACCCGAAGCAAAAGAGGCAGCTTTTGACAGAAAGCAGACATTATTGCTGCTGGTGATCCCTGCAATGAGTGTGATTGTCCTGAGCGTGCTCATGCTAGAAGACCTCCCGAAAATGTTTGCGATCCTGATTAGCGGCTGTATGTTAATTATCAATATCAGTGTATTTTATCTATATAATATCATGATAGAAAATTATATAAATTTAAGGGAAAATGACATCTATAAACAACAAACATATGCATATCAAAACCAGTTAGAAGTCATTATGGAATCCGGGAATCGAGTTCGTGCTTTAAGACATGATATGCAAAACCACATGTTAGCGTTGCAGGCCTTAATACAAAGGAAAGAGACAGAGGAAACGAAGCAATATTTAGATTCTATGAAGAATTTTATGACCAATCCGGAGGAATATGTGAAGACAGGAAATGATATGGTCGACAGTTTGCTGAACTATAAGATACAAAAGGCGAATGAGGTTTTAAACGTGGTAGAAACAAAAATCAGCATACCAGAACAGCTGCACCTGCGTTCCTTTGACTTGAACGTACTTTTGGGAAACCTGCTGGATAATGCAACAGATGCTGCTTTGCAGACAGAAGATAAGAAACTGAAAATAACATTAAAACTGGATAAGGGAATTTTATTTTTAAATATTTGCAATAGCTGCCAGAGGATTGCAGACGGAAGAAAGGGTTTTTTGGAAACCACAAAAGAAGATAAAGTAAATCATGGGACAGGGCTTAAAAACGTCCGTCGTATTGTGAAAAAGTATCATGGAGATATGGTGTTTTTATATGAAAATGATTCTATGGAAACAGATGTTATGATGTATATAAAAGAAATGTAGAAGAGGGCTGTTGCGAATTCATGCTGAAAGATGCGATATGATTTTGCAACAGTTCTTTTAGGTTAATTTCGGCAATTATGTAGTCGGATTTCGCAAAACAGAAGAAAATGAAAAAAATTGTATTTATAATATGGCTTATAAGAAATTCACCTGCCTGCAAAGATGGATTTCATAAGCGAACGAACAGCTATGCTGTGAGTAATAAATCGTACAGGAGGCAATTATGAGAAATAAAATTTTCAGACTGGCAGTGATAACAATGTTGATGGCGGCTGACATTTGCGGCTGCCAGGAAGCTCCGGAAAGTTCAATCCATGGGGATATTCTTCATGCAAAAGATTCCGCAGAAGATGAAGTGGCCGCAATCGTGGATGGGCCTGGGAGTGAAACGGAACATGGTATGCAGGAAATTAACAGTGTTATTGGTACAAAAGATCATGCCATCAGAATTCAGGCACAGATGCCGGACGTTCCACAAAATGTTAAAACCATAGTGCTTGGTGAAAATGAGGCGCTTACAAAAGACGTTTTGACAGAATTTTTGGGAAGCGAAACAGGGAATATTAAGGATTTATCAGAGGAAGCACAAAAGGAAACAGAACAGTCTGAGGCAGAAAACCAACAGGGAGAAGAACGGGCAGTATTTTCGATCTTTGGCAATGCTCCTGTTTATAAGATGTCGGATGGACAAAAGACAGCAGGTTTTTCATATGGGACAGGTGCATATTATCAGGATGAACTCTTATATGAAAAGTGTGCGTCTGTTTATAAAACTGCAGATGAAACTGTGTTAGAAGAAGCAGACAGTGAAACTATTTATATGGAAGCAGAAAAAATACTGTTAGCAAAGATTTCCGTAATTGGTATGACAGAAATTGATATTTATAAAATTACGCAGTATCAACACGAAAGCGTTACATTTTATGAAATTGAGTTTACCCCGTCTTATGGGGGGATGGGGGTTGTCCATGAATTTGGCTCTGTAGCGTCAGGAGAAATTTTCCCGTTAGGAACAGCATGGATATGTGAAGAAAGTATTGCGTCCTTAAGTCTGGACGCCTGCCTGGGAAAAGCGGAGACACAGGAAAAATGCGGGACAGTGTTGTCATGGGGGCAGATTGAAAAGATTTTGGAAACGTATCTGAACAGTGGAAAAATTAATGGAAGCAATCAGACGGTTCTGACGGAAGCCGCGTTTTTATATTATCCGGTTTTTAAAGAAGATGAAAATAAATTAGAACTGGTTCCTGTATGGCATATTTATACGCCAATGTCTGCATGGATGGAGAAGAAGGAATTCGCAGAAGCAGTTGCGGAAAATAACGCCACATGGAGTATTTGCATAAATGCAGTATCGGGAGAAATCGTAAGGAGTGAGTAATATGCAAGGGTTCTTTTTACATGATTTGAAAAGAAGTTTCTTAAACAGAGGTTTCTTTGCAGGCCTTATAATAGTCACATGGATTTTAGTGTCGGCAGCATTCCATGCGCCGCTTAACAGGAGCAGAAGCAGTTATTTTATTCTAACGGAAGTATTTGCAGCGTCAGGATTTGGACCGTTTGCGGCGATATTTCCGAGCCTTGCTTATGCCTCCGTCTTTTGTGAAGAGTATAACAGTGGGTACTTAAACATGATTTATTCCAGAATGTTACCGGGAAAATTTGCTCTTACCCGTATTGTTACAGTCGCGCTTTCCGGCGGAACGATGCTGGCGGTTCCATTTATCATTGTTTTAAGTATGGCATATTGCTTCGGGATTCCTGGTATACCAGCGGGAAGTGACGAGGGGCTTCTAAAAGGTGCAGTATTGCTTTTTTATATAGAAAACTATGGAGAGTGGTATGTTTTTCTATGGAAAGTAATATTAGGTTTTCTGTTTGGATGTCTATGGGCGCTGGCAGGCCTTGCATTTGCAGTATGGATTTCCAATAAATATGTGGCGTTGATTGCGCCGTTTGTACTGTATGAGGCTATGTGGCTGGCATTAGGGGAAACTTCGGCGCTGAATCCGATTTATCTTATGCGCGGGGATGATTTGGGCAGTTATCCATTGTCTGGGTTTATCGAAGGTATGTATATTTTGCTGGTATCATTTGTGGTCGTGTGGGGATTGAAAAGGAGGTGCCAAAATGGGTAGGTTAAAACAAATCTTTTACATGACGAAAACTACTTTTCTGGAAGAATGGCACAATAAGCGGGTAATCATGGGCTTCCTGCTGGGAATGGCATTGTTTGGATACTGGCTGAATTTATTTTTACGGTATGCATCAGATATGGGGGAACCCGTTAATATCCTGGAAGCCTTCATTGTAGTGGAGCATCATCACAAAAGTATTTTGTTCCTTGTCGTTGGCTGGTTATTGATTATATCAGATGCTCCTTTTATAAAAAGAAACACATATCTGTCATTATACAGGAGCAGCCGGAAAAAATGGGAATCAGCTATGCTGCAATATATTATGGCCCAGGCGTTTCTATATGTTGCCAGCATAGCTGTTGTATCGGTAGCTGCCAGTTTGTTGTATGGTTTTTTTGGAAATATGTGGAGCAGCCCGGTTTATGATCTGGCAATGGATACAGGGAATGATCTGGGAGTGAAATATAATATTTCATTTCCATGGGCGAATGTTATGCAGGCAATGACAGTGCCGCAGGCATTTATGGTTACTTTCGCCTTTCTGTTCCTGTATTTGGTATTGGTTGGGTTTTTGCTTTATGTGTGCAATCTTTTGTTAAAAGAAATTTATGGAATATTGATTGTATTTAGTATACAGATTTCAGGATATCTATTACAACAGGAGGGGTTTACACATTTATCTTTTATGGCAAAAGCAATTCCCGGATATGCCATAGATGGAAATGGCGGACAATGGAAAGCCCTGGTTTTGTTTTGTGCAATTATATTGATTTTGGCATTGATTTCTTTCTGGCTGATTGGCTGGGTAGATTTTAAGGATGAGGTGGAGGGATAAATGGGAATGACTTTGTTTTTTCGGTTATTTGCAGGCGTGCCTGTGGATGAAATGGATACGTTTCCGTTAGTTCCTCTGGGATGCTGGCTATTTCCGATGGGGATTTATTTATTGGCAATTGGTTACAGGCTTGGCATGGATAAGCAAAATAGACGTTTTGTTATTGTCCGGTGTGGGTGGATACAGAAATGGTGGAAGCATTATTTCCTGAGGGCCTTGTGGAATGGGGCGTTTGCAGCGGTTAGTTTATTGGCGTTATTTCAGATGGTTGATTTGTTTGCATTCCAGGCGTTTACGGGAAACCTGAAAGAAATATCAGTGATTTTTGTTTTATGGACCGTTCATGCCATGGCTTTGTCATCATTATTTCTTTTTTTGGAAACTTTAAGGATAAAAAAAATGATACCGGCAGCGTTGTTGTTATTAGAAGGCTTCACATTTCTGAGCGGTTTCCATTTTAGAAAGAGCGCAAGGTTTATGTTTGGCTCATGGGGGATGTATGTGCAAAGTAATTTATATGAAGATATGTATGGCTTCTCTGTGATAAGCGTAATTATTGTGCAAGCCATAATCATGATTGTTTGTTACCGGCTGGGCGGCTATTTGCTGAAAGGCAAAGAAATGGAAGGAGTTTAAGATGATGGAAAGCATTATAAAAGTTGATAAAGTAATAAAAAAATTTGGTTCAGATATTGCTCTTGGCAATGTTTCCGTAGAATTTGAAAGAGGAAAAATTTATGGGATCGTTGGAAGGAACGGTTCTGGAAAAACTGTTTTATTTAAGACAATCACAGGATTTTTAAAACCTTCCAGCGGCAGAGTCATTGTTGATGGTAAAGAAATCGGCAAGGATACAGATTTTGCTGATAATATAGGAATTATCATTGAAACCCCAGGTTTTCTCAGCTCTTATAGTGGATATAAGAATCTTGAGTATCTTGCCAGTATTAAAAATATAATTGGGAAAAAAGAAATAAAGAAAAGCATGGAACGAGTTGGGCTTGATGCGGACAGTAAAAAGAAAGTTGGAAAATATTCTCTGGGGATGCGTCAAAGGCTTGGGATTGCACAGGCTATTATGGAAAATCCGGATATTCTGATTTTAGATGAGCCAATGAACGGTCTGGACAATCAGGGCGTGGAAGATGTCAGGGAAATCCTTTTAAATTTAAAGGAAGAAGGGAAAGCTATTATTCTGGCAAGTCATAACAAAGAGGATATAGAAGTGCTGTGCGATGAAGTGTACGAGATGGATCATGGAAAGCTGACAGTTTCAGACAGACAGCTTAAAAACAGGCGCAGACAATTAAACTGATTGTAATTGCTGTTGCCTGCGCTCTTATCCTTACAAAAACACTCCCCAAAAGCAGGGCGTGAATACAAACAGGAAGATACTTTCGCGTGACAGGGTCTTTCCTGTAGAAGAAAAAAAATTTCAGGACAATTCTGCAACATTTGGACAGTATGATACATTTAAAACAACGGAGAGGACATAAATGTATGAAAAAAATCATTATTGTTGAAGATGATACTTTGTTAAATAAAACCCTTGCTTATAATCTTATATAGATGGTTATAAGGTTGTTTCTGCATATTCATATTCTATGGCGGTCAGTTTATTAAAGGAAGAGTATCATCTTGCTTTGCTGGACGTCAGGCTGCCTGATGGAAGCGGGCTTGATTATTGCAGCATCTTAAAAGAAAAATATCCGGAAACTTACATTATTTTTTTAACCGCCAACGATAAGGAAAGCGATATGCTAAAGGGGTATGAGGCAGGTGGAGCTGACTATATAACAAAGCCTTTTTCGGTAGCGGTACTTTGTAAGAAAATAGCCGCTGTATTTGAAACCATAGAACAGCATCGGCCAGGTCATGACGTATACGAGGACGGTTTTCTCAGAATTTATCAGTCCGGGCATTTCTGCGGTTAGTGATCGTGGGGGTAGCTTCTACTTCAGTTTTTTTACTTTTCATTTTTTATTTCTTTACTGGCAGCGGCGTTCTTACACTTTGTGGATTGTTTCTTACCATTATTTTTTTGCGTGGGGAATTTTTTTCCTGAAATTTTTTCAGAAAAGACTTTCGGAATTTACAGACAGCTTATGCAGGACGCTTGACGATATGGTAAGCGGAAACGAAAGAACATTTACAGACCTGGAGGCAGAAACCTTGTTTGCCCGCATTTCACACCGGCTGGAACGGCTCTACAATATCATGCAGATAAACCGTCATAAGGCAGAAGATGAAAAGGCAGAGCTGCAGTCCCTGTTGTCAGACATTTCACATCAGACAAAAACACCCATTTCAAATCTCAAAATGATAAACGATACTCTGCTGACAAGGAGAATGACGGAAGAAAAGCAGAAAGAGTTTCTGCAGGCTGCAGGAAGCCAGCTGGATAAACTGGATTTTCTGATTCAGGCAATGGTAAAAACTTCCCGGCTTGAAACGGGCGTTATTACACTGGAAAAGAAATCAGTTCCTTTCACAGATACGCTCACTGCTGCATTAAACAGTGTTCTTGCACTCCTTGAAAAAAAGCAGATTACGTTGTCTGTGCATTGTCCGGATCATCTGACTTTTTTTCATGACAGCCGCTGGACAGCAGAAGCGTTATATAATATTTTGGATAATGCGGTGAAATATACCCCGGCTTATGGCAGTATCAGTGTGAACGTGCAGGAATGGGAAATGTATTTTAAGATTGATATTGCAGATACAGGCAGGGGGATTCCTGAAAAAGAGCAGGCAGCAATTTTCAAACGCTTCTACCGGGAGGAAGCGGTACATGATATAGATGGTATAAGCATCGGCCTTTTTCTTGCCCGTGAGATTATTACCATGCAGGGCGGTTATATCCAGGTTACTTCCAGTGTTGGATATGGCTCTGTTTTTTCCGTTTTTCTGCCGCGAAAATAAAATGTCCTGAAATTGAAAGAATTCAAATCATATTTCCATAGCATTTGGGACATTTCTGTTACATTTTAATTTTATGATATGTCTGTCAGAAAAAGAAAGGAGGTATTCGCGTGAGTATCTTACAGACAACAGGTTTGAAAAAATATTATGGAGCCGGGCCAGGCATTACCAGAGCCCTTGACGGGGTGGATTTTTCGGTGGAACAGGGGGAATTTGTGGCGGTGGTGGGCACTTCCGGCAGCGGAAAATCCACTTTGCTGCATATGATGGGAGGTCTTGATATTCCCACCTCCGGTTCTGTCTGCATCAGGGGGAAAGAACTTGCAGAAATGAATGATGAACAGCTTACTGTTTTCCGCCGCCGCAACATTGGTTTTATCTTCCGGAACTTTTCCGGAGGTCAGCAGCAGAGGGTAGCCATTGCCCGTGCCCTTGTGACAAAGCCGGCTATCGTATTGGCAGATGTTAAGTACAGTATAGTTTTAATTGTGTATGGTGTGTATAGAGTAAGGGAAAAGCTGAAAATAGGAACTACATACACAAACAGAAAGAAAAATGTATATGACGTTACATGGAAGAGAATTAGAAAAATCCTTAAGTCAGGGATAGGTTCTGGTTCTTTTTTTATGCCTTAAGGAAGGGGATGTTTCGATGGATTATATAGAACTGATTGAAGAAATAAGAGCAGAACTGCTGCAGGTTGTGAATCAGAGATGCGATGACATGATCCGGATGTATCAGAATGGGGAACCATACAATCGTTCAGAGATCAGGAGCAGGGAATGCCGCCTGGGGAGTACTTCCCCGTCCATGCTCAAAGGGAAGAGGCCGGTCTCTGTTACATTTGCTTCTGGTGAGACCATAGAAACACCCACATGGAAAAAGGCAGTCCAGACCATCCTGAAGCACTGCAACGGGCAGCCGGACATGCATGAAAGATTGATGCAGCTGAGGGGAAAGGTATTCGGCAGGCAGCGGACGATACTGGGGAAGGATCCGGCAGGCATGGATGTACCGATCCAGATCGATAAGGATCTGTATTTTGAGGCCAAGTTTGATACGGAGGCATTACTGACAATGATGGAGAAAAAAGTACTGGAGCCTGTGGGCTATGACTTTTCCGGGATCGTTATCCAGTATACAGAAAAGAAACCGGCGATATCAGAAAGCCTGAAGAGTGTGCAGGACGAAGGCAGGGAAGATGCGCCGGAAGAGGAACAGAGCGGAGGGATGACGCTGAGTTAGAAAAAAGGATATCTGTATATGAGGCAGAAGGGACTTCCATAACCGGATGGATCCTTCTTTTTTACTGCCTGAACAAAAGCCATATAGGAAGAGACTTTAGCAGAAGGGAGAGAGGATGCATGAAATCAGAAGATGAACAGATGATCCAGCGGATCATGGACACCGACACCATGGGTTATGCCAGTGTGTACGACAGCGGCAGCGGTAAAAGAGAAGAATACCTGGTTGCGCTGACTGCAGAGAACCTTGCCAGTCTCATCGGCAGAAAGGGCGGGGAGACCCGGCAGATCACCGTGACCGATGTTCTGGACCGCCTGGTGGCAGACAGCAGAAAGGGGACGCTGGACAACTGCCCGGATCAGAGACTGTGCAGGAAGATCAACCAGTTCCTGGCACCGATCCAGAGGGGAGAAAAAGAGGCAGGGGAGATCCTGGCCGTGAGCAGGGAGGCGGCGGACGAATACTTTGCAGCGGAAGAGGAGGCAGCCATCCTGGCAGAGTGCCGGATGCAGTAAAGGATTGGAAAAAACGAAAGGGGAAAGCGATATGGGATGGATACTGGGTATTACAGCAGCAGTAGGGATTCTTTTGGCCGGAATAGCCGGACTCGCATGCGTAGCGGTGTACAGAGTCAGTGAATGTCAGAACGATTGAAAAATTCCGTCCATCATGGCGGACAAAAGCGGATCAGAAAGAAAAGGAGCGTAGCATAACATGATCAGACAGATCGAAAAAGAGGAACTCCGAACGATGCATGGCCGTGAGGGGCTGGTCCTCCAGGGCTGCGGCGGGGATCTGAAGGAGTGGACAGACGGGATCAACCAGATGCTGGAGCAGGAAGGGATCCTTCCCAAAGGGAAACGGCTGGATGATGTGGCGGTTTTCCGGAATGAGGGGATGACCAACCTGCTCTTTTTCTTTGGGGAAGAAAAGCCGGACATCGGAAAGCTGGCGGTCTGGAGGCTTAAAACACATTTGCAGTTCGGCGGCACATGGATGTCCGACTATGTAAATAACCGGCTGGGAGGATTTCTACATGAAGCCGTGGCAGAGAAGCCGGACTGTGCGCTGATCGGTGAGGACGGGAACATCTTCAACCTGATGGGAATCGCAGCCCGGACCCTGCGGGAAAACGGGATGAAGGATAAGGCGGAGGAAATGGAGAAGCGCATCACCGAAGGCGGATGCCAGGACTATTATGAGGCACTGAACATCATCGACCAGTACGTCACCATCACAGGAAAAGAAGAACCTGAGATGGGCGGGATGGAGATGGAATAGCTGCCTGACAGTGGCAGGATGGAGAGGAGTCAATCGTGGAAGAAAGAGAACCCGTCATAAAGATCCTGTATGAAAATACCATAAGGCCGGTCAATCGGGTCTTACTCACCTTTCCGCTTTCCGGCAGGGAGAAGCCGGAGCAGAAGATGCTCTCTCTGACCAGAGGGCATGAGGGAAAGAGCAGCATTCCCTTCCGGATCACTAAAGTGGAGTCCCCCATCCCCGGCCTTGAACAGTATCTGCCTGCGGATGGCTGGTTCCAGGAGATCAGCTGCCTGGCAGAAAAGATCGGGAGGATGGACAGGGAAGAGCAGATGAAGTTTTCCGGGATCCTGGACTGCCGATCCATCTCCACCATCGGGGATGTCCTGGAAGCGGCGGACAGCCTGCAGCTGTATGAGTGTATCCCCGGTGTGACCTGCAGCCGGGAGCTGGGAGGATATGTGGTGGAGAACGGCATCATGGAGTTCCCCAGGAAGGTGTGGCCTTATCTGGATTATCATGGCATTGGGGAAGAATACTATGCGTCCCACAGCTGCGTTTATACACAGACCGGTCTTGTGGTGCGGAAAGAGGAAGCGCCGGAGATGGAAGAAGAACATACTCAGGGGATCCAGCTACAGTAGGGAGGAGGGAATGCATTGCGGATATTTGTAAAAAGAGAAAACTGGGAGGATGGGTGAATGTTCTGGCAGGTAAGATCAATCAGATAGGCAGGGAGAGCATTCCCTGGTATGAGGGAGTGATTGGCTGTGTGGAGTCTGAGCGCGGGGGCCGGGAGTGTTCGGTAAAGGATCTGATCAATGTTGCCGGCAACCTGGAATATTTCGGATTTCTGCCATGGATTGTGAGTGATATGGATCTGGGAGAGAGCGCGGTGAATGGGGGATCTGTACAAATGTTACAGGGGCTGCCGGATGAGGTCCTGGCGTTTTTGGATAAGGAAAAGGTAGGAGCCTGTCTGCGGGAAACAGAAAAGGGTGTCTTTACGAAAGAAGGCTACTGTTACCGGGTAAAGGAGGGATGGCAGGAAATCTATAATGGCCAGAACCTGCCGGAGCAGGAAACAGGGTCGGATGCAATTCTGTCCGTCAGGCTTGAAAACCGGAAGCACTCGGAACATGGAAAGGTCTGGCTCTCTCTTCCCTGCAGCACAGAGGGAATGGCTTCTACATATGCTTCTCTTCATGTGGAAAGCCTGGAACAGTGCAGGATCTGGGAGGTCCGCAGCGCAGTCCCCATCCTGGAAAAGAAGATCCAGTTTTATGATGATGTAGAGATGCTAAATGAACTGGCTGAAAGGCTGCAGCAGATGCCACAGAAAGAGCTGATAAAATATAAGGCTGTGCTGCAGTTTGAGAACTGGAAAAATATAGAGGAGGCGCTGCTGCTGACAGAGCGGCTGGACTGTTATGTGTTTGATCCCAGCCAGATCAGCTATGAACACTATGGCAGGAAATGCCTGGAGGATCTGGGGGGGGGTGGACTGCTCGGACCCGGCTTTCCGGAATTTTGATTTTGCTGAATACGGCATGAACCGGTTTGACGCTGCGGGGATGAGGAAAACGAACTATGGATGGATATCCTTAGCTCAGAAATCGGAACTTCTGGAGGCTCCAGGGGACAGCCGGCAAATGAGAGGGAATGACTTTCAGATGATGTGAAAAACTGCTTCCTAAAGGCAGGATGGATCAGGAAGAAATCCGTATATATCCCAGGGGATGACAGGTATGAAGCATTAATTTTAAAAGTAGTTAAAAAGAAACTTAATGTAAGACAGATAAGGAGAAGGATATGGAGAAAATAGAGGTAGATAAGGCATTATTGAGTGTAAAAGAGGTGTGTGCATATTTAGGGATAGGAGAGACCAAGGCAAGAGAGCTTTTGACAAAAACAAACAATAATTTTACAGTACGAATCGGGAATCGTGTATATGCCAATAAAATTCAGTTGGATAAGTGGATCGCTCATAACAGCGGCAATAAGGTGGAGAAAAAGCGGACAATTCATAGAAGAATAAAAAGGGAAGAATCCAGCATGGGAATGCAGATGACGATGTAAAGTCAACTGCGTTTATATGGAGCGGGTGCAAAAATGGGAAAAGATTTAAAGGGAAGAGAACTGGGAAAGGGTCTGTATCAGCGAAAGGATGGAAGATATGAGGCCAGAACAAAGATAAATGGAAGTGATGTCAGCATCTATGGATTCAATCTGCGGGAACTGAAAAAAGAATTTCAGGAATTAAAGGAAGAGGCACAGAACAGCATTGATTTTAGAAGGAAACATATAACACTGAATGAATGGTTTGAAGAATGGTTTCAGACATATAAGCTTCCGGTAGTTAAAGAAACCAGTGTTTATCCCATGAAAAATAAATTTTACGGTTCATTCGGCAAATATCTGGGAGAAAGAAAGCTGTGTGATATCACCAATATTGACATTCAGAGTGTCATTAACCAAATGAGCAGCGATGGACGGGCGGTTTCGTCCATGCGGGAGGCGCTTGGAAGAATGCGGGAATGTATGGAATCTGCCAGGAATAACCAGATCCTTTCGATCAATCCCTGCTTTGAGATCAGTGTTCCTTGGGAAAACAGGCAGGTGACACGCCGCTTTCTGTCCAGGGAGGAACAGAATACATTTTTAAAGACGGTAGAGCATAGCTGGTATAAGGAAATGTTTTATTTGATGTTTCTGACAGGGATGAGGATCGGAGAGGTAGGAGGCCTGATGTGGAAAGATGTAGATTTTAATGAAAAATGTCTCCGTATCAATCGATCCCTTTCCTGCCAGTACGAATATGGAAAAAAGATGCTGCGCCTCCTGTCTCCCAAGACCCATAATTCCTACAGGAAGATTCCGTTTTTCGGGGAGGCGGAGGAAATGCTCCTGCAGCAGAAAGCAAAGACTGACTGCCTGAAAAAAGCGCTGGGAAACCGTTTTAGGGCAACCGGTGAATATGCGGATCTGGTATTTGTCACCACCATGGGAAGCCCGGTGCTCCGCTATCATGCGGAAAAGGAAATCAAAAAGGTGGTGAAGGAGAACAATGAGCAGGAGGCATTTGAATCCGTGCAGGAACAGAGAGAACCCCATTATTTTGAGGACATGTACCCGCATGCGATTCGTCATACCTTCTGCAGCCGATGTTTTGAAGTGGGGCTGCAGCCAAAAGTGGTGCAGAGTATCATGGGGCACCAGCATTACAGCACAACCATTGATATCTATACCCATGTGTCGGAGAGCAAATATCAGGAAGAAGTTGGGAAATTTGGGAGGGCAATGGAACTGGAAGAAAGTAGCAGTGGGGAAGAACCAGAGGAGACCACAGATCCTGGAATGATGCAGACATTCGGTTAAGGGGGATGTATTGATTTTCGGGGGCTGACTGCATATAATTTAAGAAAATAATAATCTGTAATAAGCTATGATTGGATGTAACAGCAAAAGAAGAAGGGTGGAAACGTAAATGCTGACAGGTGGACTATACGGGAAACCATCTCCCTTTTTCTTTTATGAGCTGTTTTATTGAAAAATATAGCTTATCAGAGATACATATGTTAAAATAGGGATAGCAGAAAGGAGCCTGTTTTATGGAGATTGAGAATATACTGGCAAAAAATATTACAGCGGCAGGTGAAAAGGCCGCTTATGATGCAGCATGTAAACGGCTCCTGGCCAATAAGGTCATTCTGGCGTGGATCATGAAAAGCTGTATGGAAGAGTATAAGGCCCATAGTATCAATGAGATAGCGGAAAGATATATAGAGGGAATCCCTCAGATTGCAGAGGCAGCTGTCAATCCGGATGAAGATGGATATGAGGGCAGTGAACAGATCCGGGGAGCGAAGAACGAGGACAGTACAATACAGGAAGGAACGATCACTTATGATATCCGTTTTCTGGCAATCGTTCCGGGAACCGGAGAGATGATCCGTCTGATCATCAACGTAGAAGCGCAAAATGATTTTTATCCAGGATATCCGATCATTAAGAGAGCATTGTATTATTGCAGCCGGATGATCTCTTCCCAGTACGGTTCGGAATTTACGGAAACCCATTATGAGAAGATAAGGAAGGTATATTCCATATGGCTATGTCCCAATCCGCCGAAGAAGAGAGAGAATACGATCACCAGATACTGTGTTCAGGAAGAAAATCTGGTAGGCCAGGTGTTAGAACAGAAAGAAAATTATGATCTGTTAACTGTGGTCATGATCTGCCTGGGTCATGCAGGAGATGATAATTATACAGGGATATTAAAGCTGCTGGATGTGCTTTTATCTTCAGATAAAGAAGCGGAAGAGAAGAAGAAAATCCTGCAGGAAGATTTTGATATTGCGATGACAAAGACATTGGAGAGTGAGGTGTCGGCTATGTGTAACCTGAGTAAAGGGGTAGAGGAAAGAGGAATTGCAATTGGCTTGGAGCGTGGTATGGAACGTGGTTTGGAACGTGGTTTGGAGGCAGCAACATTAAATGCGATCCGGAATTTGATGGAGACTTTGAAGCTGACAGCAGAGCAGGCGATGGAGGCGTTGAAGGTACCGGAAGAGGAAAAGGTTAAGTATACAGGGATGTTGAAGAGCTAATTGGAAAGCGAGAAAGCAGTAGTTATGTGTAATCCGAGTAAAGGGGTAGAGGAGAGAGGAATTGCGATTGGCCTAGAGCGAGGTATAGAAACAACAACATTAAATGCGATCCGGAATTTGATGGAGACTTTGAAGCTGACGGCAGAGCAGGCAATGGAGGCATTGAAGGTACCAAAAGAGGAAAAGGTTAAGTATGCAGGGATGTTGAAAGGATAGATTTTGCGGAATGCTATCTGTACTTGTGACTCATGTATCCACATACGATCCGGCATACTTTTTGCAGCCACTGCTTTGAGGCAGGGATGCAGCCCCCAAAGTGGTGCAGAGCATTATGGGGCACCAGCATTACAGCACAACCATTGATATCTATACCCATGTGTCGGAGAGCAAATATCAGGAAGAAGCTGGGAAAATTGGGAGGGCGATGGAACCGGAAGAAATGGGGAATGAAGAGGCGGAACAGGAGTTGCGTTTCGGAATGGGGCAGACATTTGGATGAGGATAGGGAGATGGATTGCTTTTGGGGATTATTCAAAACTGATAGATTATTGGGATTCATGCAATGGATGATAAACTAAAGACTGACAGTATAAAACTATAGCAGATTGGTGCAAAATTCAAGAACATAATGAGGCAGAAAGACTGCACCAAGTTGGTGCAGAAATATCATTTCCCTTTTTTTTCGGTTTTGTGTCCTGGCGTTATGCACAAATTAATTGAAAACGCTGTATGCGGTGGTAAAATATGACTAGAAACTAAGATACGGATATTTGTTTGTAAAGGAGGCGAGAAAATGGCTATGTCAAGTATACTGACCAATGTAAAGATTGTTGATCCTAAAAAAATTGAATCCTTCATCAAAGCACTTGACGCTTCGGCAGATGATCCCAAAAGAGAGCCATCCACTCCGGTAAGCCGCCAGATGACGAATATTGATGAGATACGAAGACTCATGGCAAAGAAGGTTCTGATGAGATGAAAGAATACACATTAGTTAATATACGGCTATGTGTAACCTGAGTAAAGGTGTGGAAGAGAAAGGGATTGCGATTGGGCTGGAGCAGGGTTTGGAGCGCGGCATAGAACGTGGTTTGGAGATAGGAACATTAAATGCAATCCGAAATTTGATGGAAACTTTGAAGCTAACTGCTGAACAGGCAATGGAAGCGTTGAAAGTACCAGAGGAGGATAAGGTTAAGTATGCGGGGATGCTGAAGAATTAATTTTTTGATATTATTTTGAAATAGTGGAAAGATTTGCTTTTTATCTTTTTAAGAATCTATTCTGCAATGATGGGAAAGGATGACGAAGCGATGATGAAACCAGTAGTCAGTAAGTCTTTTAATCTGGAGGACATTCGGAAGATACGAGAGTATAATTCTCTGCGTCATGTTCAGATGGATCCGGAAGAAATCATTGAGGATATCCGTAAGGGTGCGGAAATCATATTGGAGAAAATCCGGCAAAGTGAAACCTGTTGTAAATACCAGGTGTGAAGATTTTGAGGGGGCAAGTGGTAGTTGCAAATTTTGCAACTACCACTCAGTATGGTGCTATAGTCGGAAAAACTCAAACACATATGATGGAATACTATAATCTGGATGTTGTATAAAATCTAGGAGCGGCATTACTTTCCGAAAAAGGCAGGAATTTGCTGGATGAATAGACAGGGTAGACAGGAAGCTGGTTCTGCCGGAGCGTAAGGTTCTGGTGTGTGGCGAATGAGTGATACCAGGGTGCCGGTTCCATGCGTATGGAACGGTTTTGTGGCGTGAGTGTTCCTGAGTATTCTTAGAGGGAAGTATATTTCCGGTAGAGAGGATCTGGTCGGGTTTGGCGTGGCGGAGTTTCTGGATGACGGATACACAGGAAGGAATCTGGACCGTCCGGGCTTTCAGGAGCTGATTGGCAGTGCCGGGAAGGTGAGGTGTATCGTGGTGAAGGACCTTTCCCGGCTTGGGAGGAATTATGTGGAGGTGGGGAACCTGCTGGAGCAGGATTTCCCCTTTCTGGGGGGTAAGGGTTATTTCTGTGAATGACGGGTACGACAGCGCCATGCTGGATGGGGCAGACGGGCGGTATTGACGTAGCGTTCAGGAATACCCATGAGGGAATCGTGACCCAGGAGGAATTTGACCGGGCCAATGCCAATATGCGGAGTGTAGTGCCAGGAAAGAAAAATAAGATGGTCCGGCTTATGTATGGGTGGTGGCCGGATGAGCAGCTTTCGGATGAGGTTAAGAGGTATGTGGAGAGCCGGCTGGACAGGCTGGGGTGGATGTGGTGTTGAGTCATACTACGCCGTTGAAGTATGAGCTGGCGGAGGTGTTTATGGCCGGGGTGGATCAGAATAAGGTGGATAAGTCTACGGAGGAATGGCTGGACGGAATTGAGGATAGGCAGGATTATGGGAAGTGGTATTGCGGGCATTATCATACGGAGAAGAGAATAGATAGCCTGCAAATTATGTTTGAGAATTTTGGGGTGGTTTGATAAGAGCCGAGATAGCAAAAGAATTTTTAAGATTGTTTGTGAGGTTTTAGTATGTTGCAAATTATATCAGGTAAGTTTTTTAGCGATAATGGTGAAATAAGACATAATGACTGCTATGGAGTGCTTTATTCTAACTTGGAATATTTTGGAAGTGTTAAATATAAAAATATTGAATTGAATACTATTGATTGGAAGAGAGGAATGCCTGCATATGTATTAAACTTTGATAATAATTTAGAGGTAGTTGATTCAACTAAAATATTGGTAAAAGTAGGAGATGATGAAATTATTCGTCAGATGAAATATATTTTGACGTTTAGTCTGAATGGAATATTTGATGAAAATGAAAGTGCTGTTGAAAAAATAATTAGGACGAATATTACACAAGGAGATACATCAGAACAATTTCTGGGTGAAATAGTTCGTAATAATAAATTTATTAGCGATGATGAGCTTCAATATAGCATTTCTTTTTATAATCAAATGATAGGATTAAAAAGGGAAGATTATAAAATCATCATGCAATGTTTAAGCGCATATTATTCAGCAATAAGAGTTTTATATGAAGATATTAGTCTTTCGTACAGCATGTTAGTATATTGCATAGAATCCTTATCGTCAAATTATGATAAATATATTCCTACATGGGATGATTATGACTATGATATAAAGATGAAATTAGAAAAAATTTTGTCTGGATATGATAATGACTTGTTTGATGAAATTAAAAAAATTCTTATTAAGGATAAACACTTAAAACTTTCAAAACGTTTTGTTAATTTTGTTTTGTCTAATGTTACAAATGATTTTTTTGAAGTAACGGGTAGAAAAGGTATTACTTATGATGAACTTGAAAATGCTTTGCAGAATGCTTATAGTATCAGATCCCAATATGCCCATGAATTAAAACCAATAATGAAGCAATTGCAAATTGGAAGTTTTTCAGACAAATGTGATGTGTTTGAATGGGAGCATGCTATTTTTTTTACATATGGTGGGCTAATAAGGTTAGTCAGACATATTATTATAAATTTTGTTGAGAAGTGTGAAAAAGTAGAGAAAGAGGATTATCCTTGGCATTCAGAATTGCCAGGGACAGTTAATATAAAGTTATCACCTACAATTTGGTTGGGAATAGCGAAAGACAATGACGGAAGTAGAGGTATTGCTAATCTTGAAGGGTTACTACAATGTATACAATCGGATCCTAAAAATGTACCCAATATAAATGAGTGTGTGGAAAGGTACTTAACACATTTTAGTGAAATTAAAAGAAATAATAAAGCGGCCGTTTTAGCGTTATGTTGGATATACATATTATCAATAAGTAGTCTTGACGAAGCGTATAAAGAAAAAATGGTAAGTAAATTGAAATTGTATTTGGAAATGATATCAGAATGTAACATATACAATATACTTATTTTCGCTATAACACAATTTGATTATTTAGAGATTGATTGGACTGTTGATGATATGATAAAAGAGATAAATAAGTATAATAAGAATAAATTCAAAAAGAATCATATTAAGTTGCCTAATAATGTAGAAACCAATATATATATTATGATAGCAGAAAGCATGCAGACAAATGAGCAAACTTTATATTGGTACAATAAAGCTTATAAAAATTGTGTAAATAATAAAGAACTTCAAGAGCAAATAGGTTTAAGGTTAAAGGAGTTTGGCTGTGATAATCAATTTAATTGAAATAAAAAAATTTTGTCCCATGCTTGACATAAGCTGACGGAAATAAACGTATTGCAGCAACCATATTTCTCTATTTCCTGGATAAAAATGATGTTTTGTTTATTGATGGGAAGAAATTAATTGATGATCATACATTAGTAGCCTTAACAATCATGGTAGCTGAATCTAGGCCGGAGGAAATGGAGATGATGATTACTGTAATTTTGAATTGTTTGAAATGATTGTCAGATATGCAGTGGAGAATAGAGTGCTGATGCAAATAAATTTCTCGAATCCGCCCGGTAGTGGGAAGGCTATAGCCGAAAGTAAGGGTGTCCACTGTGGGATGGGATCTGAAAGAAGCTGATGTGGGGAATACACTAACCTACGGGCAAATCTCTGATTTGACAAACAGAAATCATATAAGAGATTAAGCATAAGGGTAAGACTGTAGGACAAGTTGAAGCTCAATAACTACACGGAGTCATGCATGATAAATGTGACAGATGGATGGAGAACTTGAAAGTCCGAAACAAAATACTAAAACAATATGTGAATGTGAATACGGTAATATCATTTGAGTGAGCTTTCATTGATATGTTAACTTATATATGGTAAGATTTTGGAAAAGAGAGAATTTGGAAAACCTGTATGGTGCGTAATTAATACTGTAAATCAGATTTATAAAAGGGGACTAGTATGGCATACGAAGCAGGCGGACGGGCAGATAAATCAGGAAATCGTTTTGAGTATAATTGGACAATCAACAAAATGTTGGATGTCCTGAATGAAAAAATACAGTATCTTACCATAGAAGCAGTCGGAGACGACGAGCGGGGAGTGGATTTATGGATTGGAAATAAGGATGGGACTCGTGAAGGGCAGCAATGCAAAGGGCGGTGCCGCAATAATGAATATTGGACATATGGGGAGGTGAACGAAAAAGGAATCTGGGATAACTGGAAGGTTCAGCTTGAGAATAGCAAAGCAAATATGGTTTCTCTAGTTTCGCCGCTTGCATTTAATGTATTGGAAGACATAACCCAGATGGCGAGGAATACAGACGCCGCAAAGCCGAGGAATTTTTACGAATATCAGATAAGGAAGTCAGGAAAAAAGACGGTAAAGTTTTTTCATCACTACTGTGATGCAATGGGTATAAATCCTGCTGAAGAGAGGGGCATAGCAACGACGATTGACTATATGTCAAGAACGTTTTATCGAAACCCTGGCAACTTTGGATTGAGAGAAATTCTTCTACAAAGAATTGAACTATTATTTGTTGGCGATGCGGAAGAGATTTTTTCAAAGCTCCTCAAATTTGTTCTCCTAGAGGACATTTGGGGAAAGAAGATAGATGCATTGATGATTACAGATTACTGTAAGGATACGGGTATTGTCTTTCGGGATTTGGCAAGGGATGAGAGAATACTTCCAGTTATATTGAACTTAAACGAAGAATATCAATCCGTATTCATAAAGTTTCAGAGTGGCTATATTATCCGGAATGAGGCAAAAAGCTGCTGGCAGTGGATATTGGATGGAAAGTCAGTAATCATCCATGGACATGCAGGTATGGGAAAAAGTGGATGTATAGAAAACATTATTCAATTCTGTAAGGAATCGGAGACCTTGTATCTGGCTGTCAAGCTGGACAAAAGAATACCACATGAAACTGCAGAAAGATGGGGACAAAGCATGGGATTGCCAGCATCTGTTTCGCATTGCTTGAATGCTGTGTCGTGTGATAAAAGGGCAGTCCTTATTTTCGATCAGTTGGATGCTTTGCGATGGACGCAGGCACATTCGAGCGAGTCTCTTGCCATATGCAGAAAAATAATACGGGAAGTTGAGCAGATGAATCAGGAGCGCAGGCATAAGATCTCAATTGTTATGGTATGTCGCACATACGATTTGGAAAATGACAATAACATACAAGGGTTATTTAAAGATTCGGCGAGACGGGGCTGCATGGTAGAGTGGGCAAGGATCCGGGTGGATAAATTGAGCCAGGAAGAGGTGGAAAAGGTTGTTGGTTCTGTTTATAAATCCCTATCCCCAAAGACAAGGGATTTGTTGTCAACGGCAAGCAACCTGTATATATGGGAGCACCTGGATGTCAACCGGGAAGTTGAAATATGTACAAAACAGCAGCTTGTGCGAGAATGGTGGGGACAGCTAAAGAGCAAGGCTGATAGGAATGGCTTCGATTCAGATAAATTGGAAAAGATAAAGGACAACTTCATAAAGTACTGTGACAGAAGCGGGAAGATGTATGCAAGCTGTTCCCGGCTGAACATGCCAGAGGATTACAGGAATTTTCTGCAGTCGAATGGATTTTTTGTACTAATGGGTGATAAGGTGTCATTGGTGCATCAATCCATTTTGGATTGTTTTTTTGCGGAGCATATGTTGGATCAGTTTTATGATGATGTCAGCCTTTCAGATATTATAGGCGAAAAGGACAGACAGACTCCGGGCAGGCGATATCAGGTACAGATGTTCTTGCAGCTTTTGCTGGAAGATTCAGAAGAGGATTTTTTAGCTGTCGGGGAAAGACTATTAGAATTAACGGATGTGCGGTACAATGTGAAATATGTGTTTATAGAAATCCTCTCCCAGATAACAGAACCGGATAAGAAAGTGTTCAAGTTTGTCCGAAGATTCCTGTGGGATGATAGATGGGGAAAACACTTTAGGAGCATAGTGGTTTTAGGGAAGCAGGCATATGTAAGAAAACTTCGTGAGTGTGGTGACCTGGATATATGGATGCAGTATGAAGATAAATATAGCTATGTAACAGGGCTGTTTCGCAGTATTATTCCGAACTGCAACGTGGAAGATATAGCATTTTTACAGAAGTATGTATTAGATCCAGATAAAGCAGATGAATGGATAAAATGTCTGGTAAGGGATATCCATGAAGGCAGTGAGGCCTTTTTTGAACTAAAATTAAGCTATTACAGACAATTCCCTCAGTCCTTTAAGCAATATAAGAATATTCTGCTGGGAGAAAAAATAAAGGATTTGCGTTCAGTTCAATTAGTGGCATTGATGCTGGAACAACACGTGAACGAAGGGTACGATAGCCTTTATCGTTATGATGAAGTCTGTGTATCAGAAGATGCAAATATCTTCAAAACACAATATAAAAATATCCTTGAAATATTGATGCCCTTTATACCGATGGAGGATCAGGGTGTTTTTTCTAGGTGGTCTGCAAGATATTCCGGCAAACACAGTTTGGAAAGGGTATGTATTCAGATTATAAAAAGTGCGAATAGGCATTTTGCCCAAAATGAGCCTGAGTTATTTCTGTCAAAGGTTTCGTGCTATATAGGTACAGGGGTTCCTCTGCATAATGAATTGATACTGGATTCCTTTCAGTATCTGCCGGATTTATATGCAGATTATATTTTGGAATATATGTGTGGTGATTTTGAAGAGAGAATATTTGAATGTACAAGCGGAAATGGGGATAAACTGCTGCTTGCAAAGGCAGTGCTTGAAAAAAATGCCGTGATTTGTTCAGATGAAGCATATTCTGAATTGGAGTTTTGTATCATCCATTATAAGACACCGGATGCAAAAGAACGATTATATCGCAGGATAGAATATAACAAAACAAAAAAGAAAGGGGATTTGAGAGCATACTGCAAGTTCTGTGGGGATCTGCAAAATGATTTGCTGGGAATTCTACCATTAGACCGTATGGGAAAAGAGGCTAAAGAATTAAAAACGGTTTTTGGTAGATCATACGAAAATGATTCAATATATCAATATAATGCAGATTGTAAGGGCAGGGGTGTCAATTCCCCAATTGCCGGAAAAAAACTGAACTTTAATGACTGGAAAAGAATACTTTTGAATAATGAACTGCCCTCAAGGAAATTCGGGGAATTTAAAGAAAAGAACGGGAGGTATATAGATAATTCCCTTGAAGCATTTGCATTAGAATTTCAAAAGGCAGTTTCAGACGCCCCAGTTGAATTTTTACAAAATATTCTGAAAATGGAGGAAGAGATAAATGCAGTTTTTGTCAGAGCATTGGCCAGAGGGATTGCTTATAGCAATAAACATGATGAAGTTGACAATGGCAGCATAGAAGAACTGTTTTTGAAGTACCCTTATGATTATGGGACAGGGGTAGCATTGGAATACTGCGAGATTATAGAAAGGAAACAGGATATTCTTTGGTCTGAATCTACTTTGGACATGCTGTGCAGCATCATCCATAGGCGTAGAGAGTTTATTCAGGATAAATCAGCAGAGGATGCCGAGGCTTCGAAAGAGACCGTAGAAAAAGCGGAAAGTAAAATGCTATATTCTGTTGTAGGGGTTGCTGTTCAGGCAATAGGAGGCATATTGTTCGGAAATAGAAGTGCACTGGAACAATTTAAGGCACCATTTGATGAATTGGTGGATGATGTTGATTTTGTATCGAGATATGCATGTGTCTATGCCTTATGGACAGCTTACCATATTGACAGGGGCTGGGCGATAGCTAGGATTAGGAGAATGTTTCTTTCAAACTTTCGGTTGGCAGGTATTTCAGATAGGGGAATCCATTTTGCCCTGTATAACGAAGATAAAGAAATTGTCCAGAATGTGTTAAGGAATGGATTCTGTTCTGATGATGGTGTCCTAAAAGAAAGATGTGGTGAATCCATTGCTGAAATGTATCTCATTTATGATGATTTTGATGATATATTTGATTCCTTTCCATTATTGGATGAACAACAGAAAAAAGCCATGGTCGGAATGCTTATAGTATATCTTGGAATTGATAAATATCATGAAAAAGCGAAAAAAGAATTAAGCCATATTCTTGAATATAATGACGAGAAACTAATCGATTCATGGTCTGGTTTATTCTATATAAGCAGGATATGCCTATCGCAGGACAGAGATTTTCTGATGCAACTAATGACATCAGAACTGGGGGCTAAGATGATGTTTGCATTTGAAAAATACATAAGTAAGCATGGCAGTTTATTGGATTATTCAGACATAATCCTTAAAATGGCTTACTATATTTTAGAAGATGCAGATATAACCAGGCAGGACAGGTGGTTGATTGAAAGAGATTTGATAAAATTAGTCTGGGGGCTTTATGATGAAGCTAATTCTGAAGAGGATAAGGATGAAGATATTTCCTCAAGGTGTTTGGATATTTGGGATTTGATGTTTGAGAAGCAGATTGGAGAGACACAGGAATTGACTAGAAAGATGATGGAATTATAAATGAGGTAAAATTTAGAATCATATGGAAGCAGCTAGGGTATGGGAGGATTTTTAGCTGTCTTTCGATACGATTAGAGCCTTTTGATCTGCAGATTGGGAATGGATAGGATGAAGGTAATCGGAGAGAAGGAACTACAGAGTCTTCTCTCCGATTACCTTCATCTCCATTAAACGAAAAGTCGAAAGAATTAAACTGAGGTACAGTAAGCATTTCAGGGAATCCAGACACCTATGGATGTTGCCTCTTATTGATAATATCAGATTAGAGGAGATTAAAAAGCAACTGCCTACAGAGAAAGAGATCCAAAGGCGTATTGAATTAGCAGAAGAAGAATTTAATTTGAATAGAAAGAAGCAGAATAGATGATATTGGATAGTATACGACAGATGGGATGAAAACTTCGCTTGTTTCTTCTGTATATAGAAGAAACAGCATTTTACCAACTTCCAAAACAGATTTACCAATTTTTAAAACCATTGGATTTAGGGAAGAAAATAAGAGGCAAAAATTCTTTACCATCTCGAAAACTGGTAAACTCAAAACAGAACCCCTCTCAACCCCGCATAAATCCAACATTCCATCAAAAAGTTCGCAAAGCAGATGGGGGCTATGTAAGATAGTCTGTTTGGATCTAATAGTAAAGATTGAAGGGCTTCAGAGAGATCTGGGGCTCTTTTCTTTTATGAAACTGGAATTTGGATTGTAGCACAAGAAAATATTTGTGAAAAATAGTTCAAAAACAAATTATTTTGACCGAAAAATAAACAGTGAAGCAGTATGAAATTAAAAATATCCAGTATTCACGACGGAATATGTAAATCAATCCTATGAAAACATTGTATTCTGAGGATTTATATTTCCATGCCATATGTCACATATTCTGCCGCTGATGCTTTGAGGCAGATATGCAGCCAAAGGTGGTGCAGGGTATCATAGAATATCAGCATTACAATACAACAATTGACATTTATACTTATATGGCGGATGAGAAGTAGGAAGAAAGTGGAAAGTTTGGAAAGGCTATGGAGGTTGCTGAATTGGGAGAATTGGACAACTTGGGGATGGCGTAGATGCTTCAGTGAGGTGTATATATTAAAATAGGAAATAATCGCAAAGTGACAACAAATGATTGAGAATCTGAAAATTGCATAACCCGATTGAAAAAAGGGACCTGAGATGATAAGATAAAAATAAAAGTAGAAAAACAAGTGTTTTGTTGAAGAAGAGGCGATAGAATGGCTACATCCAGTATACTGACCAATGTAAAGATTACTGATTCGAAAAAATTGAATCTTTTATCAAAGATTTTGATGCTTTGGCAGATGCTCCCAAAAGAGAGCCATCCGCACCGGTGAGTCGCCAGATGACAAATATAGACGAGATACGGAGCTTGATGTCCAAGAGGGTTCGATAAAATGAAAGAATACAGAGTAGTCAATATATGGGACATGTTGGAAGCAATCGGAGAGGAGAACTTAAGTGCAATTCTCTCCGATTTTTGATAATTGCAGTCATAAGGAGCAGATCATTATGGCAACAGCCCCAATATTTGAAAATGGCAGAAGCCTGACAGCATAGGTTTGGGCAGGGAGAAGGCAGAGCCGCTGAGGAAGAGAGGATACCTATAAGTCTATAGGAAGCATTGATTACAGTGTGTGAAAAATCAGACGTTAATATTGATGAGCAATCATATAGATGACTTTGTCAAAGTGAACGGATTAATAGTAGAGGATTGGGGATAAAATACAGAAATACACATTGCAGGGGTGTAGATTTCATGAATATAGAAGCATATAATCTGGATTCTCTTCGGAGATTAGTACGGAGTCTTCAGGATGAAAATAAAAGACTGAAACAACAGCTGGATAAAGCCAATATTCCCTATGAAACGGAAAATATGTTTGCGGGAAAAATAGAAAACACCCAGGAATACGATCCGGATCAGGGAGGGCGTATTCAGAACCAATTTATCACGCGGGAACTGGCAAACCGGTATTTTTCCATGTTCTGGGGCAGAACCGATGTATATGCAAAAAGAGGAGCGAAAGGCGGGTATTTTCCGCAGTGTAATAATCGCTGGGATAACCGCCTTTGTCCAAAGCAGCAGGGTGAGAAGCAAAGCTGCGAGGTATGTGAACATAGGGAGTGGACAAAGCTTACACCGGAGAAACTCATGAACCATTTACTTGGGATGAAAGAAGATGGTTCTGATGTGTTAGGGGTATATCCTCTTCTTGCAGATGGCACATGCCGGTTTCTTGTATTTGATTTTGACAACCATGAAAAAGACGCGGAGCAGACAGATTTCGCAAACATGGATGAGGAGTGGCATGAGGAAGTGGATGCCATCAGGATGATGTGTGAACTTAACGGCATTACACCATTGGTAGAGAGATCCCGGTCAGGGAGAGGGGCCCATGTGTGGATTTTTTTTAAGAAACCCATATCTGCGTCTTTGGCAAGAAACTTTGGATTTTTGTTACTGGACAAAGGTTCTGCTTCCATCAATTTAAAGTCTTTCCATTATTATGACCGAATGTATCCCTCTCAGGACGCAGCAAGTGGTATTGGAAATCTGATCGCGCTGCCATTGCAGGGAGGGGCGCTTAAAAACGGCAACAGCGCTTTTGTGGATAAGAACTGGAATGCATATCCGGATCAATGGGACGTTCTGTTAAATCGGACAGAGAAGCTTGGAAATGATGAGATAGAGCGTCTTATGGCAAAGTGGCAGGGAGAACTGTCACAAACTACGGGGATATCGGCTGCTGTAACGATACAGAACAGACCGAAACCCTGGAAGAAAAAAGTCGGTTTTATAAAGTCCGATGTTGTAGGGAAAATGCACATTGTACTGGGCGACGGGATCTATGTTGACACTCTGAATCTGATGCCCAGGCTTCAGAACCAGATCAGGAGCATGGCGGCTTTCGATAATCCTATATTTTATAAAAATAAGCGGTTAGGCTATTCCAACTATAATAATTTCAGCGCTGTGTATATGGGAAAAGATGTGGATGGCTACATCGCCATTCCCCGGGGCTTGAGAGACAATCTGATTTTGTCCGCAAAAGAAGCGGGGATTGAATGTGAGATAGAAGATCAGAGAGAAAAGGGAAGACCAATCCGGGTATCTTTCCAGGGAGACTTGAAAACACAGCAGGATTTGGCAGCGCATAGGCTTCTTGCCTATGACCACGGTGTTTTAAGCGCGGCTACCGCATTTGGTAAAACGGTGGTGTGCAGTTATCTTATATCGGAGAAAAAAGTGAATACGCTCATTCTGCTTCAAAGTAAAGATCTGCTGGAACAGTGGGTGGAAGAACTGAATAAGTTTCTGACCATAGATGAGGAACCGCCTTTTTATAAAACGAAAACAGGGCGTGAGAAACGAAGAGACAGTGTGATCGGCATCCTGCATGGAAACAAGAATACTCTCACGGGTATTATTGATGTAGCCATGATTGGCTCCATGTACAGCAAAGGAAAATTCAATAAAAGAATCAATTCCTATGGAATGGTCATTATGGATGAGTGCCATCACGCAGGCTCCGCAACTGCAACCCAAGTTCTGCAAAAGGTAAACGCCAGATATGTTTATGGAGTAACTGCAACTCCAAAGCGGGGCGATAATCTGGAGAAGATCATCCATATGCTGCTTGGGCCGGTCCGGCACAGCTACACGGCAAAAGAACGGGCTATAGAGCAGGGGATCGGTCATTATGTGTATCCGAGATATACGAGGGTAATAGATACAAGAGAGGATAGGGGAGATATCAATGGAGCCTATGCATTGATTGGCAATAGCACGGTAAGAAATGACATGATTCTTGAAGATACCAGGGCTTGTGTTAAGGATGGAAGGACTCCGGTTATTTTGACCAGATATAAGGAACAGGCGAAATATTTGTATGAGAATTTACAAAAAGGTGCAGACCATGTGTTTCTCTTTTATGGAGATAACAGTGATAAAGAGAATTCATCCATAAGGCAGCGCCTTAAAGAAGTTTCAGAGGATGAGAGCCTGATCTTGGTGGCAACGGGACAGAAGATTGGCGAGGGATTCGATTACCCAAGACTTGATACCCTGATGTTGGCGGCTCCAGTATCATTTGAGGGAAGGCTGGAGCAGTACATTGGCAGACTAAACCGGGATTATGAGGGAAAGAAGGAAGTGATTGTCTACGATTATATTGATTCCCATATCCGGGTTTTTGACAATATGTATGTAAAAAGGCTTCGTACCTATAAGAGAACAGGCTTTGAACTGATTGCAAATGGTGTTTTGGCAAAGCAGAACGTGAACGCAATTTATGACAGCGGCAGCTATATGGATGTATTCGAACAGGATATTGTAGAATCTGAGAAGAAGATTATCGTGTCCAGCCCGGAGATTACCGAAGACAAGGTGGATCGTTTTTTATGTCTTGTGAAAGCAAGGCAGGAAGCAGGCTGCAAAGTTATGGTAATTACGACAGAGCCGCAGAATATTGCCTATGGCAGTCCGGAATTTTGCCAAAGACTTATTGATACTATGCGGGAAAGTGGTATTCATGTTATCATAAAAGAAAATGTGGAAGAGCACTTTTCTGTCCTGGATGATGAACTTGTCTGGCATGGCGGAATGAACCTTCTTGGCAAGGAAGATGTATGGGACAATTTGATAAGGGTTAGGTCGGCTCAGATAGCGGCAGAATTATTGGAGATAGCTCTGAAAGAGGAATGAGAATTGGAAAGAGGCAATTATCATGCGGAAGGGATTTTGGAAACAGTTATTCTACGAAGATAAATTTGATAGAAAATATAAGAGGAGAAATCGGAGAACAGCCAGAAGAAAGTTGAAGCAAATGGGGGAATAAAGAAAAATATATATTTTATTGACTAATATGTACCAATTAACATATAATATTTAGTACAATAAATAGTACGGTTTTAAGTACTGGAAGGGGTGCGCTATGATCGCGACAAAACAGATGGATGTAAGAGCAAATATAAAAAAATATTTTGATATGGCTTTTAGCGGGGAGACGGTAATCGTATCTCGTAAAGAGAATAAGAATGTGGTTATTATATCAGAATCAGAGTACAATGAATTAGAAAAGGCCAAAAAGAATGTTGAGTATTTGGCAAAATTAAACAGGGCAGATGAACAGGTCAAAAACGGGCAGGTGGTAACAAAAACCATGGATGAACTTCTGGCCATGGAGGAATAGTTTATGAAAATCACTTTTGCAGAAGAAGGATGGAGTGAATATCTTTATTGGCAGACACAGGATAAAAAGATATTAAAAAGGATCAATCAGTTATTGCAAAGCATAGAGAGAGATGGAGTATTACATGGAATTGGAAAGCCTGAGCCGCTGAAATATGGAAAATCCGGTTCATTCAGCAGGCGAATCGATGAAGCCAATCGTTTAGTTTATGAGGTTTCAGATAACCAAATTATTGTGAAATCCTGTAAGGGCACTATAAGGATTGATTCTGCAGCAAAAGAGATGGGAATGTAATTCCAATTTCATAAGATGAAGCAAAACGCTGGAAACCCGCAAGGTTCCAGCGTTTTTTGCGTTTCTGGGGTGTCATTTGGGGATGATGGAAATTAGAGGATTTTGCGGAAAAGTTGGTAAAAAACTGGTACGGGAATTGGTAAAATCTTTTACCAACTTTTAAGGGGCGAAGTTTGCAGGTTTTTTATAGAGAAGGAACGAGTGGGATTTTTTACGAAGGAAGCAATGAAAAAAATGATGAAAGAGAGGACGAAGTGCATGGAATTGATTGAGATGATGGTGGTGATGGGGAAGAACCGGATGATCCAGCTGCCGGAAGAGGAAGTGAAAGTAATGGGGCTGAAGGAAGGGGATGAGCTGTGTCTGTCTTATCTGGTGGATGATTGGATGGAGGGGAAGGTGAATGAGGCGGGGGAGTTTTTGGTGGAGAGGGTAAGATGATTAATATATAAGAACAAGGGATTTTAAATGGTAATGATGGAGAAAAAGCATTAGAACATGTGGAATATGTTTTCTCCGAAATTCTTATTTAGTATACAGATTAAGAAACAGCCTATGTCAGAAAACCTGAAGACAACACAGGTCAAAAATAGGGAAGAAGTGCAGAGCGGATCAATGAAGTTGGGTTAGAAAAAAGATATTTGTATATGAGATAGAAGGAACTTCCATAATCGGAGGTATCCTTCTTTTTTTATTGCTTGAACAAAAGCCGTATAGAAAAAAATGACCAGAAGGAGACGAGGTACATGAAATCAGAGGATGAACATATGAGAAGCAGGGAAAATTCTGGTTATAAGCAGGGACGTAGCGGAAGAGGAGGCAGCCATCCTGGCAGAGTGCCGGATGCAGTAAAGGATTGGAAAAAACGAAAGGGGAAAGCGATATGGGATGGATACTGGGTATTACAGCAGCAGTAGGGATTCTTTTGGCCGGAATAGCCGGACTCGCATGCGTAGCGGTGTACAGAGTCAGTGAATGTCAGAACGATTGAAAAATTCCGTCCATCATGGCGGACAAAAGCGGATCAGAAAGAAAAGGAGCGTAGCATAACATGATCAGACAGATCGAAAAAGAGGAACTCCGAACGATGCATGGCCGTGAGGGGCTGGTCCTCCAGGGCTGCGGCGGGGATCTGAAGGAGTGGACAGACGGGATCAACCAGATGCTGGAGCAGGAAGGGATCCTTCCCAAAGGGAAACGGCTGGATGATGTGGCGGTTTTCCGGAATGAGGGGATGACTGGCAAAAATCCAAATTTTGCGTTACAGGAAAAAGAATATGCTGACCATAAGTTCCCTTATCCTGACAGGAGTATTGCTGCTGGGGCTGTCATCTGTCCTTTCTTCAATAGATGCCAGAGAGATGTCTCTGTCCGGTTTTACAAGAGGGCAGTTTGTGATAGGATTTACCAGTCAGGAACTGCGGGAAAATCCTTTGGAGAAGGTTCAGACGGAAAGCCCCTTTACGGATGAAATATACCATGCCCTGGCCAGCGTTTCCGGTGTAAAAGAAATTGCAGATGACTGGCATCTTCCTGTGTCCGTTGATTTACAGGCAGCGGAGTCGGATGCAGAAATTGTGGGGTTTGTACAGGATGATATGGAATTACTGCAGAGTTGTATTTCAGACGGGATAATTCCTGATTATGAGAATCTGGTATCGCAGAATCAGCTTATTATCGGCAGGCCTGATGATTTTGAGGAAACTTTCCGTATACAGCCAGAGGTGGGCGTATCTGTTACATTGAAGGTTTTTGACGGAAATCACAGTGAGAATATGCAATTTGAGATAGCGGCAGTTCTTGATGAAACTAAAAGGGGAAACAATGGGGATAAAATTGATATGTTATTACTGTCAGTTGATTCCATGAAAAAGATTGCAGACAGTAACTTAACGTATCAATATGTAATCCGTGTGGGAGATGAGTTTGAACAGCAGGCGGAAAAAGAAATAGAACAGATTTTGGCAGAACATCCCCGTTTGGATGCTGTCACCCTTTCGTCTGCTGTTGCCCAAAACGAAAATTTCCTGCAGGGAACAGAATTTGCGCTTGCAGCTGCAGTCATATTCATAGGTTGTTTTTCAGTGATGAATTTACTGAATACGATATTGACGGGTATTATAACAAGACGTAAAGAGTTTGCACTTATGCGCTCTGTGGGAATGTCAGAAAAGCAGCTTTCCTCCATGGTACATTACGAAAGTCTGATTGTGGTATCTGTGGGGCTTGTCCTGTCACTTTCCATTGGCGGCGGCATTGGATATGCTGTTTGCAGTTTTCTGAAAAGCAGCCTGATGAGTTATCTGAATTATCAGTTTCCGTATGGTATTGCTGTTTTTTACGGGATCATTGTCATTTTGTGCAGCAGTATTATGACAGAAGCGGCATTAAAATATCAAAATAAACTGTCGGTAACAGAGTTATTTTGATTTTTATTGTAAGAAAGAAGGAACCGTGCTAAAATAAAAAGAAAGCGAAACATGGCAGGCACAGAGAAACTGCAGGAAATGTTTCGGAGGGGTGTGTATAAGGGATGTTTTTCTGCGGTAACATGAAAACTCACACATAAGCATGTCAGGAAAGGACGAAGGATAATATGAAACAGTATAAAGCAGTAGCAGGACCAAAAAATTTCAGTGTTGCCAAAGGCGATTCTCAGGCCGCATTTGATACGTTTGCAGAAATCATCAATCGTGAGGCAACAGAAGGGTGGGAATATCATTCCATGGAAAACATCAGTGTCACCGAAAACCCAGGCTGTACGCAGAAGCCTTTCACCATAAACTATTATATGTTGATCTTTGTAAGAGATATCTAAAATACAAAAGACAGAACTTGTGTGTGAGATTTTATACAGTCTGGAGGGAATAGTTTGAAAACTGTAATTTTTACAGAAGAACAGCTGCTCAGTCCGGAAGAGATTGGCAGGGCTCTGTTTCAGGACGAACAGGACCCGCGGAGTTCAGCGTATGTCAGAAAACTGAAGCGTCCGCCCGTTAGCTGGAGCAGAATTATGATACGCCTTATCAGCCATTTCTTTGGATTGGGAATATTTATGGCAGGCTTAAGATACCTGGGCCTGTCTGTGGCCGTATCTGTTGTTTTCACAATAATTGTTCTGGCGGCAGATGTCATCTTCGCTTTGAAGCGAATCACCATTTGTCTGATAAAGATTTATCAAAGATATACACCGGCTTCCGTTCGAAATAAATGTCGGTTTGAACCATCCTGTTCCGAGTACATGCTTCTTGTCATTGAGAAATACGGTTTAAGGAAAGGATTGCAAAAAGGAATCAGCCGTCTGAAACGATGCAATATCAATGGCGGAGGATTTGATTTTCCATAAAGCAGATGAAAAGATGCAGGCCTGGCGCCTGCATCTTTTAGTTACACATCATGTCAGAATAATATCTGACTCTTTTTCATCATTTATTGTTGATTTATATCATCAATATGTTATAATTTTACATGCAAGATATAAAAAATAAAAGAAGGAAGGAAAAAATTTATGGAGAGAAGGAAATTTCCAGCTCGTTTCTGCGCGTTTTTACTGGCAGCAAGTCTCAGCGTTGCTGATACATTGCCTGTATATGCGGCCTCAGTATCGAAGGAACCGGTAACGGATAAACAGCAGATGGAAGAAAATGCTGATGAAAAAATCGTTTCCGAAGAGGATACAGAAACAGCTGCTGAATCGGACAAAATGGAACCGGAATCAGAAGTGGAAACTTCTGATATAACAGAAGCAGAAGAGAAAGCAGTTGGTGAAACCGAAATGGGAGCGGAGCCGGAAGCAGTTTCTGAGCCGGGAACAGGGGAAAGCCAGGAAGCGGCAGCCGGAATACAGACAGGCAGCGACGGACTGATTTATCTGGATGGTGTGCTCTATAACGGCTACTATATGGACAGCGCAGGCATTCTATATCTGGTAACCAACGGAGGGGCAGAAGCGAAAACAGGAACTGTGGGCGCAGGAACTGTATATTACAGCATACCGGACAATGGGATGATAACGCTCCCTGTCCAGACCGTGTATGTTGCAGGAAAAGTCTATACCGGATATTATCTGGAAGCGGATGGCATTCTGTATCTGGTAACTAATGGAGCAGCGGAAATAAAAACAGGAACTGTGGACGCTGGAACCGTGTATTACAGCATACCGGACAATGGGATGATAACGCTCCCTGCCCGTACCGTGTATGTTGCAGGAAAAATCTATACCGGATATTATCTGGAGGCAGATGGAATTCTGTATGCGGTAACCAATGGAGCGGCAGCGCCGGAAAGCAAAATCATCAGTGCAGGAACCGCATATTACAGTATACCGGACAATGGGATGATGACCCTGCCGAAGCAGACGGTGTATGTGGACGGTAAAGTATATACCGGGTATTATTATAACAGCAAAAAGAAGATGTACCAGGTGAAAAAGGGTACCCCCACACTGAAAACCGGAATTGTGAAAAAAGGTACCAGATATTACAGTTATAATGAAAAAAAGAAACAGAAGCTGTCAAAAGAAACTTTGTATGTCAAAGGAAAAATCTATACCGGTAATTATCTGGACAGTAAAAAAAGAATGTACGGAGTGAAAAAGGGTACCCGTACACTGAAAACCGGAATTATGAAAAAAGGTACCGGATATTACAGTTATAATGAAGGAAAGACCCGGAAACTGTCAAAGGAAACCGTATATGTGAAGGGAACAGTCTATACGGGATATTACCTGAACAGTAAAAAGAAGATGTACAGCGTAAAAAAGGGAGCCGGTACACCGGAAACCGGAATCCTTCCGTCAGGAACTAAGTATTATGGATATAAAGCGGGAAAAACACAGGAGCTGTCAAAGGATACACTGTATGTGGATGGAAAAGTGTACACGGGATATTATCAGGACAGCGGAAATCTTATGTACAGTGTAAATAAGGGAACCTGTTCTCTGATTACTGCAACCCTGAACGCCGGAACCGGTTATTACAGCCAGAATGCAAAGAAAATGCAGACACTTTCCGCAACCACCGTGTATATCAATGGAAAATCAATGGAGGGCATGAGTCCCGAATCACTGGCAACCCTTCAGAGGGCCCAGGCAGTTGTGGCAGGTATTACAAATGACAGTATGACCAGGGAAGAAAAACTGAGAGTATGCTTTGATTATGTGAAAGCGGCTTATCCGGAAATCAAGCCAAGAATCCCCCATTATCTGGGAATGGACTGGCCGGTGATTTATGCAAATGACATGTTTGTAAACGGAGCCGGAAATTGCTGCAGTTATGCGGCAGCATTTGCATATATGGCAAAAGCCATTGGGTACGAGGAAGTGTACTGCTGCAACAGCGGCGGCCATGGATGGGCTGAAATTGACGGGCTGATTTATGATCCGGAGTGGAGCAAATGGCACCATGTCTATAACTATTTTGCGCTCAGCTATGATACTCCCACAGACCAGGGATATAAGGGAGCCATTGGAGCCGGAAAGCCCTGGATGCGGGTGAAAATCTGATGAAATAACGTAATATTTTTGGAACAGAGGAGAAAAAATGGTTTTCAGTTCATTGGTATTTTTATGCATATTTTTTCCGGTTGTATTTTGTCTGCACAGCGTGATACCTTCCATAAAGGTGAGAAATGCGCTTTTGATTCTGGCGAGCCTGATTTTTTATGCTTTTGGCGAGCCGGTTTATGTGGTTGTAATGGTGATAAGTGCATTTCTCAATTACCTGTGCGCAATGCTTATGGAAAAAATAAACCGGAAAGCTGTGCTGGCCGGGGCAGTGGCGCTCAATATCGGTATGCTGAGCGTATTCAAATATACCGGATTTTTTATCACCACCATAAACAGTGCACTGCACTTACACATAGAAGTCCCTCAGATTGCACTGCCCATCGGTATCTCCTTTTTTACCTTTCAGGCGCTGTCCTATGTGATTGATGTCTGGCGGGGGCAGGTAGAGGTTCAGAGGAAATTCAGCAAAGTGCTGCTGTACATATCGTTCTTTCCTCAGTTGATTGCAGGGCCTATTGTAAAATACAGGGACATTGCCTGTGAAATAGACAGCCGCAGGGTGGATCTGAGGGAAGCGGCTGCCGGTCTGAGGCGTTTTATCTGTGGTCTGGCGAAAAAGATACTGATTGCCAATACCATGGCCCTGACTGCCGACCGTGTATTTGCCCTGGAGATGGATTCTCTGAATATCCTGGGAGCCTGGCTTGGCGCAGCTGCCTATACCATGCAGATTTACTTTGATTTCAGCGGATACAGTGACATGGCCATCGGACTGGGGCGGATGTTCGGTTTTCATTTCAGGGAAAACTTTGAATATCCATACGGTTCCCTTACCATTAAGGAATTCTGGCGCCGCTGGCATATTTCCCTGTCCTCCTGGTTTAAGGAGTATGTGTATATTCCCCTTGGCGGCAACCAAAAAGGCAGAGTGCGGACAGGAATCAATAAGATGACGGTATTCTTCCTGACCGGACTCTGGCATGGCGCCAACTGGACCTTTGTGGTATGGGGACTGTTTCATGGAGCCTTCAGTTTTCTGGAAGAATTTGTTCCATCCCTGAAAAAACTGCCTCGCGTGCTGCTGCATGTATATACCATGACCGTGGTGACCTTGGGGTTTGTGATTTTTCGGGCAGATACCCTGGGCCTTGCTTTTGGCTTTATTGGAAAAATGTTTACAGGATTTGAATTTACAGCATCTTCCATGTCCTTTGTATACCGGCAAATGACGCCATTTTTCCTCGTCATATTACTGGCAGCTGTCATCGGATGTGCTCCGGTCCGGCGTCTTACCCTGAAACTGAGAGAAGTATCCGGGAAAGAGGAAATGACTTCGAAAGAAAACGCGGTGCAGGCCATTTTGTACCTGGCTGCATTTGTGCTGCTTTTGTGGTGTATCATCAGACTGTCAGGAGGTTCCTATAATCCTTTTATCTATTTCAGATTTTAGGATAATCAGCAGGGGAATGTCTGTGCAAAGAGGAGAATGTATATGAAGAAAAGTTTAATATTCATCCTGGCCTGTATGGCGGTCTGTCTGCTGCCGCTGGCAGGTATGGCTGTGCGGCCCACAACGGTGAGCACAGAAAACAGGGCAATGTCTGATTTTCCGGATTTGAAGAGAGAGGATGGAGGATGGAATCAGGAGTTTTTCCGGGAATTTGAGAAATATTTCAATGAGCATTTTGCATTCCGAAATGAACTGGTTTATGCAGATGCTGTGATTCAGACCTCCCTTTTCCAGGTTTCCAGTGTGGACACCGTAACGTATGGGAAAGACGGATGGCTGTATTATACATCCACGCTGGATGACTATCTGGGAACCGGCAGAATGACGGACCGTCAGATTTACAGCCTTGCCCATAATCTTTCACTGGTCTGGCAGTATGTGGAGGAAGCAGGAAGTGATTTTCTTCTGGCAGTTCCGCCCAATAAAAATACATTGTACGGAGAACATATGCCATACTATGATTCCTGGATTGTGGATCCGGCGCACAATGTGGATCTGCTGGCAGTAAGGCTGCAGGAACTGGGCATTCCCTGTGCAGATTTGCCAGAGCTGTTTCGCAGTGAAAATGAGGTACTGTATTTAAAACGGGATTCCCACTGGAATATGAAGGGAGCTGTTCTGGCATACAACTGCATCATGGACGCTCTGGGCTATGTCCATGAAGATTATGGGGACACCCCTGTGAGCCGGGTAAAAGACGAGGACGGCGATTTGAATCGGATGCTCTATACTCTGTATGGGGAAAAAGAACTGAATTACAGATATGATATGGAGCAAAAATATACCTGTACCAATGGGGCAGAAAGCGTGGAAGACCCATGGATTGAAACAGAGGGCGGAACCGGAAACGGTACCCTGCTTATGTTTCGTGACTCTTTTGGAAACACGCTGCTGCCTCTGATTGCAGATCAGTTTGAAAAAGCATGGTTTACAAAAGAGGTTCCCTATGGGCTGGAAAGCCTGATGGAACAGTATCATCCCGACACCGTAATATTTGAAAAAGTGGAGCGTAATCTCTCGGAATATATCAGTATGCCGCCGATTATCTCCGGGGTGGAAACGGAAATTTCCCGGATTGAGGAATCTGTGGAATCCCATGCTGAAATTTCTGTGAAATCCCTGGATTACGATTTTAATTATTACAAAATCAGCGGGAAAGTGGATGAAGAACTTCTGGGGGATGAGACGGATATTCTGGTACGAATCAACGACACTTATTACAAGGCGTACCATATTGGATGTAATGGTTATGAACTTTATGTGAAAAAGGAAAAGATACAGACCTGGCCTGCGGAACTTGAGGTACTGACAGAGGACCAGGGAATTTACAGGTCGGTTCAGGTGAAAAAAGTAAAAGAAGGAGAACTGCTGCCATGAAGATGATGAAAAAGATAATAATGTCCGGTCTGGCCATCTTTTTTCTGATGGGGCTGTGTGCCTGCGGGAAGGTGACCGTTAAGATTAACGATGGCGGCGTTATGACAGAGATGGAGGTTTCTTCCTCAAAGACAGTGGAACAGGCCCTGGAGGAAGCGGAGATTACGTTAAATGAGGGAGATGAAGTCAGTCCGAAATCAGATACAAAAGTATCTGACGCACAGGAGATTGTGGTTTCCAGAAAAAATACCGTCAGCCTTTCCATGGACGGAACTGCCAGGGAAGTGGTGATGGTGGGAGGAACGGTGGGCGATTTATTAGAACAGGAAGAAATCACCCTGGGAGAAAAGCAGCATGTGAATTATGATCTGGATGAATATCTGAAAGATGGAATGGAAGTAAAAATTTCTTATTCTTTCAGTCTGGAAGTTCAGTGCGACGGGAAAACTTACAGTCAGGAAATGGAGGCGGAAACCGTGGGCGACGTACTGGAGGAGCTGAAAATCACCCTGGGAGAAGACGACCGGGTAACTCCTTTAGCCACAGAAGCAGTGACGGAAGGTATGAAAATTGTGGTAAACCGCGTGACTTTTGATACTGTTGTGGAAACAGAGGAAATGGAATACGAAACGGTATATGAAGATGACGGCTCCCTGGCAAAAGGGAAAGAAGAAGTCAGCGTGAAAGGAGAAAACGGTGAAAAAGAAGTGACTTATAAAGTTACTTACCTGGACGGAACGGAAGAGTCCAGAGAGGTGGTAAGCGAAAAGGTCACAAAAGAACCGGTAAATAAAGTTGTGAAAGTGGGAACAAAGGCAGAATTTTCCTCCGGCGGTTCCGGGAGAGGGGTGGTATCGAAAAAGGCCTTCTATGACTGTGATGGTTCCGGACATGGATATTATGAGATAACATATTCAGACGGAAGTGTGGAATATCAGGAATTCTGAAACAGTATGAGGTGCAGCACCGGCGGCTGAAAAGTCGGCGGCGCTGCATCTTTTTTTTATTCTACAGGAAATACCTTGTCACGCTAAAGCGCGAAAGTATCTTTCCTGTAGAATAAAAAAGAATATGCACGCTCGTGCGAATAGAAGATGTCACTGCGTGACCGCACTCGGCGCAGCAAACCGTCCAGGTCCCTCATGAGAGAGGGATTCAGGGAGCCCCTGCGGACCTGTCCGGTTTGTTCTTCTATAGGAAAAATCTTGTCACGCTAACGCGTGAAAATGTTTTCCTGTAAGACAAAAACAATTATTTTTCCGCAGTCCTTTTTGCCTGTTCGCTGTTTCTGACCGTTTCGATATGCAGCAGCAGGCCCACCACATCCACACAGCCAAGGGATGGAAGTACAGATTCTCCTTCTGAGCGTTCCACATCGTACAGCCGGCCGTTTCTGCCTTTTCGGATGGCAAAACATCCATGTTCGCCCAAAGCAGGCATATCAGAAAAAAATGTCTGGCCAATGATATTGTATTCGTACAGCCCGGTTCCGGACGGGAGTTTCCTGGCTGCAAGATAGCAGCCGCTGCATTGATTATCCGGGCCATATTGCCGGCAGTCTGCGGCCGCATAGTAGAAATCCGCATTCTGAGACAGCCTTTCCAGAATCTGGCATGAGCCGTCATGCAGAATGGAATCGACTGACGCTGTTGTCTTATGGGGGTCCGCGGGAATTTCTGAGGAAATGAAGCCTGAATGCTTCAGACGATGCTGCAGAAGATATGCCCGGATGGCGCCGGCCATACTCTGATATGAATGAATCTGCACGGTTTCCAGCATGTTTCGGATTTCTTCCGGCAGGATATTGCCCTCAAAAGAAAGAGAATACAGCATTTCATCACTTCCAAAATCAAACTGGTATTTCCATGAACTTATGGGTTTCAGAATTGTGTCTGGCATAATAAACAAACCTCCTTTTTCTATTGTGAGAAAATCATAACATTTTTGACGGGGCTGCTTATTTTACAGACAGTCTGGGGGACAGGTTTCTTAATAAAGTATATCATACTGTTGTAACTTGTCAACAACGCAGGATTACAAGCAAGGCACATTGTTGATATAATTTAACATCAAAAAGAAAGGTGGAGAGAATAATGGATGTGGAACTGTGCCTGAAGGAAATGGGGAGGAGAATTATGGAAAGGAGGAAAGGCATGGGACTGACCCAGGAGGCCCTTGCTGAGAAAAGTGATCTGACTACTCAGTTTGTTTCTTATGCAGAGAGCGGAAAGAGAGGCATGAGACCTGAAAATCTGATGAAGATGGCAGAGGCGTTGGGTGTCAGCACGGATTACCTCCTTACCGGGGACATTATTGACAAGGATAAACTGTTGTTGTCAGACAAGCTGGACAGGCTCACACCCCGGCAGGTAAGGCTGGTGGAGAGTATTATAGACGAGTGTATCCTTCTTTATGACGGGGAGAACTGCTGATTTCAGACAAAAAAGAATGCGTTTGACGCATTCTTTTTTGTCTGAAATCAGCAGGAGAGGGCTTCCGGCCTCTGGCCAGCGGCAAATCGGCCGCTTTGTCGACAGCGTTTTACAAATGCAGATATGCAAAGTATGTCATATTATTGGTAATTTCCGGATTTATCAGAAAAAAATGACGAGGTAAGGTATGAAAAGCAATATTATTGAATTTCAGAACTACCAGAGAAAATGCCCTCCGGGCGTGAAATATACAAAAAGAGTGAAAAGAAAAGATATTTCCAGAGTACGAAAAAAGAAGATAGAAGCAGTGGTAAGCGAGCTTCTGGAGGAGAAAGGCGTGGAGGCGTCCGGAGGTGTGGATATTGTCTCCATAGCAAAATGGGAAGGATTTCTGGTACAGAAGGTATACCTTCCGCCGGAAACCGTGGGCTTTCTGGCAGTCAACGAAGAAGAATTTATTGAAGGGACAGAAAGCCATAAATGGATTGTGATTAATCGGGGATTTGTGAGTGCGGAAAATGAGGCGGGGCTGGAGCTGAAAAAGAGCCGGTTTATTACAGCCCATGAATATGGCCATTATATGCTGCACAGAAAAGATTTAAAGAAATTTGCCCATAAGGACACCGGGGAAAGCAGCAGCCTGGAGGATCTGGAGGCAGATTATTTTGCCAGAAGTATTTTAATGCCGCTGGATATTTTTCAGATCGTCTGCAGAATGCTGGCAGGAAGCATTTCAAGGTCTGAAGAGGAAGAAGATTACGACCGGAAAGTGGAGTATCTGTCTGATATTTTCAAGGTAACAAAAGAATGCGTCAGACGGAGGCTGGAAGATTTGCTGGAACTGTTAAATTAACGGAGAACGACTTGCCAGAATCCGGTATTTTTATTATACTGTATAATGGTGTAAATGTCTTTATGACAGTTATAGAAAACCGGAAAGGAAAGGTGAGTCGTTTGCAGACAAAAGCAGTGCGTATTTATGGAGTGAAAGATTTAAGGCTGGAAGAATTCGAGCTTCCGGTTATGGGGGAAGATGAGATACAGGCCCGTATCATAACGGACAGCCTCTGTATGTCCACATATAAAGTGGCAAATCAGGGAGCCAGACATAAAAAACTGCCGGATAATCTGGCAGAGAATCCGGTAATTATGGGCCATGAATTCTGCGGTGTAATTGAGGCTGTGGGAAAGAAATGGCAGCATCTTTACAAACCGGGGGATAAATTTGTGGCTCAGCCCAATCTGGGACGGGCAGATACGTTCTCTCTGGGGTATTCCTTCCCTTATGTGGGCGGTGAGGCAACAAAGGTTATTTTTATGAATGAGGCCATGGAGAAAGGCTGCCTGCTTCCCTACCGGGGAGAGAGTTTTTTTGAAGGGGCCCTGGTAGAGCCCCTGTCCTGCGTGATTGCAGGCTTTAAAGCCAATTTCCATCTGAGAGACCGGAACGAATACGACCACACCATGGGAATCCGGGAGGGCGGAGCCATGGTTATTCTGGGCGGAACAGGCCCAATGGGTTCTCTGGCTGTGGATTACGCCATTCACGGAGAAAAGAAACCTTCTGTGCTGGTGGTAACCGGAAGGACTCAGGAGAAGTTAGAGCGCAGCAAAGCACTGTACCCTCCAAAAGAAGCAGAAAAATACGGTGTTTCACTTCACTATGTATGTACGCCGGGGGAAAGTGACTTTGTGGAAGAATTAAAATCCCTGACCCCTGGAAATCAGGGATTTGATGATATTTTCCTGATGGTGGCCCAGGAATCCATGGTTACCGCTGCGGAAGCTCTTCTGGCGCCGGATGGCTGCCTGAACTTCTTTGCAGGTCCGGCGGATTCCGGATTTTCCGCACGGATGAATTTTTATAATCTGCACTACAATGCCACCCATTTTGTGGGTACCAGCGGAAGCAATACGCAGGATATGAAGGACGCCATTGCCTGTATAGAGCAGAAAACAGTCAATCTGGCCAAAATCGCCACTCATATCATGGGCCTGAATGATGTGTGCCGGTCCATTCTTCAGATTCCTGAACTGCCCGGCGGAAAGAAGATTGTGTATTCACAGAAAAATTATCCCATTACCGATGTGGGAGCATTTTCAGAGCAGGATGAGCTGGGAGCAGCTTTAAAAGCGCTGGTGGAGAAACATGACGGCCTGTGGAATGCAGAAGCAGAAGCATATTTTCTTGCAAACTGCCCTGAAATATGATATAAGATTAAAATTTATACTTAATAATTTTAACAGGAGGACTTTAGTTTTATGTCATCAGAAAAGAAAAAGAACAGAAGAACATCCGCTAAAAGTCTGAGCGGGAAAATTATTGCAAAACTTGTCCTGATCGTTGCATTTATGTTCCTGCTGATTGTAATGATATCCGGATGGATTTCCATGAAATCCCTGATGGCCATTACCAATGATAAGCTGATATCGGTTGCATATGAAAATGCTTTTATTATTGAGAAAGAGATTGAAAATGCCTATGGACAGGCCAGAGGATTTGCCAATTCCCTGAAAAACATTTCCGCCCTTCCTCCGGAAGAACAGAGAGACGCCATTGATTACGCACTGGCAGGGGTTCTGACAGGAGACGACAGTTTTACTACGGTATTTGCATATTTTGAGCAGAATGCCATTGCAGACGCCAACGGACAGCCCTACAGCGTACATAAAAAGGACATTGCATATGAGGCGGTAGCTTATCTGGACGAGAACGGAGAAAACGTTATATTTGAAAAGCATGAGGATGCTTTTGACAATTTTGAAAAAGATTATTATGTGAGCATCAGGGAAACCGGTGAAGTCTATGTTATGGAGCCTTACGTTTATCAGCTTCAGGGAAAAGATATCATGATGATAAGCGTAATTGCTCCCATCTATGATGCAGAAGGAGAATTTCTGGGCGTAGCCGGCTGTGATGTGGCGCTTCAGGATATGCAGAGCCGGCAGTATGCGGCCACAGGCTATAAATCCACCCATATGATGGCTTTTTCAGAGGATGGAACAATCCTGCTGGACAGCAGCGATGCTTCCCGTGTGGGAAAATCAGCTTCAGAATCCGGGTATGACGCTGTACAGGCTGACGCGGAGAAGCTGAAAAACATGAAAGAAGGGAAATATTCCAACAGCAATTACATACTGCATGAGAAAACCGTTAATTTTGCCACCGGGAAAACAGGGCTTTCCATCCTGGTACCTATGAAGTTAAACAGCGGAAACATCTGGTCTTTGTACATTGCCATTGACAAAAGTGAATTTGACGGAAATATTAAGGAAGACACATTCCGGCTGTCCCTGGTGGTAATCTTTTTCGGCGTTCTACTGCTGACAATTATTTATTTCGTTGTCAGGAGTTCCCTGGCTCCCGTGAAAAAGATCATGAAAGGCGCCGCTCAGCTTGAAGAAGGAAATCTGAAAATCAAAATTGATGTGAATACAAATGACGAACTTGGGCGTCTGGCAAAAGCCATCAACCATATCAGCGTTATTATGGATAATTATGTCAATGACATTTCCAGACAGTTATCCAGAATGGCTGAAAATAATATGGATGTGAAAATAGACCAGAAATATATTGGAGATTTCATTCCCATTCAGGCGTCTATTGAGAAGATTACAGATTCTCTCAACCGTACCCTGGGACAGATTATTATTTCCGCGGACCAGGTGGCATCCGGCTCGGAACAGGTATCTTCCGGTGCCCAGACCCTTTCAAAAGGCGCAACGGAACAGGAGGCGGCAGTCAATGAGCTGGCGGCTTCCATTGACAGTCTGGCCGAAGATGTTACAGCCAATGCAGATGATGCTCAGGAAATGAATATAACAGTTACAGAAGTAAGTGAGCGGATTGGAAAATGCAACGATGAAATGAAAAAATTAATTGAGGCAATGACAGAAATCCGTAATTCATCTGCAGGCATTGAAAAGGTAATCAGGACAATCGAAGACATTGCCAGACAGACAAACCTGCTGTCCCTGAATGCTTCCGTGGAGGCGGAACGGGCAGGAGAAACAGGAAAAGGATTTGTGGTGGTTGCCCATGAAATAAGGGATCTGGCAACCAGGAGCGCAGAATCTGTGAAACAGACCACAGAGCTGATTGAGCATTCCTTCAGGGCAGTGCGCAATGGGGCTGCCATCGCAGATGATACGGCAAAATCCCTTTCCGCAGTTGTGGACGGTGCGGAAAAGATTACTGATGTGGCAAACAAGATAAACGTTGCCTCCCAGAATCAGAAGATGATTCTTCAGGATCTGACAAAAAGTGTGGACATGATTGAGGAAGTCGTTCAGCATAATACCACCGTTTCCCAGGAAAGCGCCGGCACAAGTACGGAACTGTCACAGCACTCAAAACGTCTGCATGAACTGGTATACAAATTTAAACTGAAGAATTAGGAAATCCTGTTACCATTTTCCATATTTATCCGATATAAACAGTAACATGGAGTACAAAGTTATATTTCAGGGAGGAAATGGATATGATCACCAATGGGATAGGAAATGCGTATGCACAGGCAGCAGCCGCAGCAAAGCCGAAGGAAACCGGAAGGACGGGAAAAGCCGGACAGAAAGAGATTGGCAATCCGCAGTTAAGCGAGAAAGCACAGAAATATTACGAGCAGTTACAGAAGAAATTTTCCAATATGGATTTTATTCTGGTCAGTGCAGATAAGAAAGAGGAAGCCCAGGCAAATCTCAGCAAGTATGGAAACAATAAGAGCCTTGTGGTGCTGATTGATGAGGAAAAAATCGAAAAAATGGCTGAAGACCCGGCATACCGGGAAAAATATGAAAAGGTACTGCGGGGCGCAACCACTCAGTTTGCCCAGATGAAAAGCGATTTGGGAAGCAATGCTGATATTGTGAAATCTTTCGGTATGAAAGTAAACGATGATGGGACCGCTTCTTTCTTTGCAGTAGTCGACAAGTCTCTGGCAGCCCAGAAAAAGAGGATTGAGGAAAAAGCGGAACAGAGAAGAGAAGACAGAAAGAAAACTGAGGCAAAAGAGAAACAGGAACGGACAGAAGAAAAATATGCTGACGGGCTCAGAGAGAAAGATGACGATACCGTTACGGTGACAGCTTCTTCCTGGGAGGAGCTGCTTCGGAAAATTAATGCTGCTGTGTCTTCCTGTGGAGATAAGATAAGAACAGAAGAAGAAACATGGGCGGGCAGCCGGTTTGATTACAGTATTTAACAGCAGAAATGGCAGGAGTTTTTGCCTGGGACGGGCGTTTTGTGAACTGTAATACCTTCCCTTTGCCGGGGAGCCCCTGCCATAACAGCTTATATTCTGCAGGAAATTTTTCTGAATTTCCTGCAGAATATAAATGACATGGGGTGGCCGGATAAAGAGCGTCCATAAAAAGACCTGTTTATTTTACCTGTTCTTTCTCCGTTTTGTTATTGTTCAGCATGTCGATTTTCACGTCATTTGGGTGGGCAAAGGCACACTGGGGAAGAAAGTTATAAACATCCAGATAAGAATCCAGCTCTGCACTGGTCTGGGGCGGTCTGGGCACTGCGCCGGTACAGTCCATGGCAGAACTTGCTTTTAAATAATCATAGTTTTCATCATGCAGGTCAGGCACCGGATGGGTGTCTTTTTTTCTGTCCATTTCACTCATAAAATCCCTCCTTACAGTAACAGTATGACGAAAAAAGCAATTTTTATGCAGCCTGCAATTTGACTTTTACAGGATAAATCCTTATAATATAAAAAATTAACAGCTGTTCAGAATAACAGTTTTAAAATTATAAGGATTCAGAGGCATAAAATATGAAAATTTCAGAATTATTAAGAACAAAAGAAGTAACCATCAGCTGTGAGCTGTTTCCGCCAAAAAAGGGTTCCGAGCTGGCGAAAGCCCATGAGGTGGTCCGGGAAATGGCCAGGGTAAAGCCGGCTTTCATGAGTGTGACCTATGGGGCCAGCGGCGGCATCAGCGAGCATACGGTAGATCTGGCAAATGAAGTGCAGAATGTAAACGGTGTGCTGGCTCTGGCGCATCTGACCTGTGCGTCTTCCGGCCGGGACAAGATTCAGGAGGTTCTGGGGGAATTGCAGAATCGGAAAATTGAAAATATTCTGGCGCTGCGGGGTGATATTCCTGCGGATCTGGATTTTCCTCTGCCCAACCAGTATCATCATGCCAGCGAACTGATAGAGGAAATCAAAGCATTCGGAGATTTCTGCATTGGCGGAGCCTGCTACCCGGAAGGCCATCCGGAAGCGGACTCTGTGGAGGCGGATATTGAATATCTGAAACAGAAGGTGGACGCAGGCTGCGAATTCCTCACCACCCAGATGTTTTTTGACAACAATATTCTCTACAATTTCCTGTACAGAGCTTTGAAAAAAGGAATCGAAGTACCGGTGATTGCAGGCATTATGCCGGTAACCAATGCAAATCAGATTAAACGGATTACTTCTCTGTCCGGCACTGCACTGCCTGCCCGGTTCAGGGCTATTGTGGAGCGGTTTGCTGACAAACCGGCGGCTTTGAAGCAGGCAGGAATTGCCTATGCCACAGACCAGATTATTGACTTAATCGCAAACGGAGTCAATAACATACACATTTATACCATGAACAAACCGGATGTAGCGGGGGCTATATTTCAAAATCTTTCTGAAATTTACATACCGGGACAGGAACCGGAAGATGGAAGGAATCAGAAGATATGAAAGCAGACAGAGCGGAAACTTTGCGCTACCTGGGGTATCGGGGCCAGAAAATCGACAGTCAGACACAGGAACTTCTGGAAAAAGTAAGTGCAAAACTGGAGCAGAACAGTGCTCCCAGAAGCGTATACCGGGAGTATGACTGCAGGGTTACAGACAGTACCGTTTCTATTGGAGGGCTTACCGTCACAAGCAGGAATCTGGCAGGAAATCTCAGAGGATGTGAAAAAGCAGTGCTTCTGGCAGCCACCATTGGACGGGCTGCAGATTTGATGATTCGGCAGTATTCGGTGACAAATCTGGCAGGGGCTGTAATTGTGCAGGCAGCGGGGGCAGCCTGTATGGAGAGCTATGTGGATGAAGTGGAAGATTCCATACGTCAGGAGGCGGAAAAGCGCGGACTGTACCTGAGGCCCAGATTCAGTCCGGGATACGGAGATTTTTCACTGGAGTATCAGAAAGATATTTTTGCCATGCTGGAATGTGAGAAGCGGGTGGGTATTACGCTGACACAGGACAATCTGATGCTGCCCTCCAAATCTGTAACAGCGATTATCGGACTGACTGCAAAAGAAAGAGAATCCTGTCACAGGGCGGACTGCAGCCAGTGTGGGAAAACAGACTGCGAATTCCGCCGGACGTCGGAAAATAAGACAGAAGAAAATATTGTAAGCCAGGGCGACAGCACAGTGCCCGATAACGGAAAGAAGGAAGGGGGAAAACCATGAATTTTACGGAACGGTTGAAAACGGAACTGCTGTTTTTTGACGGTGCCATGGGAACCATGCTGCAGGCCCAGGGCCTGCAGTCCGGGGAACTGCCGGAAATCTGGAATGTAACCAGAGAAGACGTGATACTGAATATTCATAAAAGCTATCTGAGGGCCGGCTGCAACATAGTAAAGGCCAATACTTTTGGTATCAATCCTTTTAAGATGAAAGACAGCGGATATACCTGCGAAGAACTGACGGAAAAGGGAGTCCGTCTGGCCAGGCGGGCGATTACAGAGACCAGAACGGATGCTTATGCGGCACTGGACATAGGTTCTCTTGGCAAATTGCTGGAACCGCTGGGAGATCTGCCTTTTGAGGAGGCATACGAAGCATTTCGGACAGTATGCCTGGCCGGAGAACAGGCAGGAGCGGATCTGTGCCTGATTGAGACCATGAATGACACTTATGAAATGAAAGCTGCGGTGCTGGCAGCCAAAGAAAATACCAGCCTGCCGGTGGTGGTCACCATGGTATTTGATGAAAACGGGAAATTGCTGACAGGAGCGGATATAGAGGCGGCAGTAGCCATGCTGGAAGGGCTGCGGGTGGACGCAGTGGGACTGAACTGCGGATTTGGTCCGGATGTAATGAAAAAATTTCTCCCAAAACTGCGGGAAATATGCTCTGTTCCCATTGTGGTGAATCCCAATGCAGGACTTCCTGTGGTGGTGGACGGTAAAACTTCCTATCATGTAGGGCCGAAAGAATTTGCCGCTGTCATGAAAGAAATTGCCCAGGACGGAGTTTCTGCCCTGGGAGGCTGCTGCGGTACCACGCCGGAACATATCCGGGCGCTGGTAACAACCTGCAGAGGAATGAAACCTCTGAAAATCACAGATAAAAACCGCTCGGTGGTTTCGTCCTACAGCCATGCGGTGGTGTTTGGAAATCATCCCAAAATCATTGGAGAACGTATCAATCCCACCGGAAAATCCCGTTTTAAGCAGGCACTGCGGGAACGGGATCTGGAATATATCTATAAAGAGGCATTGAACCAGCAGGAACGGGGCGCACATATTCTGGATGTGAATGTGGGGCTTCCGGAAATCAATGAAGTGGAACTGATGAAAGAAGTGGTAACCGGACTCCAGGGAATCACAGATCTTCCCCTGCAGATTGATACTTCCGACCCGGAAGCCATGGAAACAGCGCTGCGCCTTTATAATGGCAGGCCTCTGCTGAACTCCGTCAACGGCAAACAGGAATCTATGGATACCGTCTTTCCTCTGGCGGCCAGATATGGCGGCATGGTGGTATGCCTGACACTGGATGAATCCGGAATTCCTGACACGGTACAGGGCAGAATTGAAATTGCTGAAAAAATCATCCGGGAGGCGGCAAAATACGGTATCCGCAAGAAAGACCTTCTGATTGATACGCTGACCCTGACCATCAGTACCGGACAGGACAACGCCAGGATTACCCTGGAAGCCCTGCGGCATGTACGCTATGTGCTGGGCGTTCATACCACACTGGGGGTTTCCAACATTTCCTTTGGACTGCCTCAGCGGGAAAAAGTCAATACAGCATTTTTCACCATGGCTTTATCACAGGGACTCAGCGCCGGAATTATCAATCCGGGCAGTGAGGCCATGATGTGCGCCTATGATGCTTTCTGTGCGCTGAACGGCAGCGACAGCCAGTGTGAGGCTTATATCAGACGTTATTCCGGACAGGCGCAGCAGCCTCCGGTACAGCCCTCAGGAACCAGAGAACTTTCCCTGTTTGACGCAGTGGTAAAAGGCCTTTCAGAAAGCGCGGGACAGGCGGCCCGCAGGGAACTGGAAACCAGAGAACCTCTGGAAGTTATTGACAGAGAACTGATACCGGCTCTGGACGTGGTGGGCCAGGGATTTGAGAAAAAGACAGTGTTTCTGCCGCAGCTTCTCATGAGTGCGGAGGCGGCAAAGGCAGGATTTGACGCTGTAAAGGAACGCCTGAAAGCCCAGGGCGGCAATTCCGGCTCCAAAGGCACCATTGTGATTGCAACGGTAAAAGGGGATATTCACGATATAGGAAAAAATATTGTGAAAGTGCTTCTGGAAAATTATGGTTTTCAGGTGACAGACCTGGGAAAAGATGTTGCACCGGAACTGGTGGTAAAAGCAGCCAGAGAACAGAAGGTGAAACTGGTGGGATTAAGCGCTCTGATGACCACCACAGTGGCAAATATGGAACTGACGGTACGGATGCTGAAAAAAGAACTGCCCGACTGCAAAATCATGGTGGGAGGCGCGGTACTGACCCAGACCTATGCAGATATGATCGGGGCAGATTTTTATTCCGGAGATGCCATGGGCTCCGTAAGATACGCAAACAGGCTGTTTGAGACAGAAACCGGTAAGAAGTAAGAACAAAGCAGACAGAATGAAAAGAACTCTCCAAACCTTTCTGACATATATTAGTAAAAAAGAAAGGATTTGGAGAGTTTTGAGTATTAATTGGATTATTATTGGTATTATTGCAGTCCTTTTACTGCTTTTATGTCTGTGGATATGTTACAGATACCAGTGTTGCCGGAAAGCAAAACGCCTGGTGTACACCAGAAGCGACTATGAAAAACTTACAGAGCTGAATCAGGCCCTGGCGCCTTTTGGCTTTGTCTATGACCAGCAGAAAAATATTTTTTATTCCCGTAAAGACGCCTGGCAGCGAAAATTTGGATATGGAAAAATATATGATGAAATGGCTCCCGTTATGAATATGATTATTGACTGTGAGCCCATTTATTTTGAATATGATAACAGAAGATGGATGATTGAGTGCTGGAAAGGCCAGTACGGAATTACCACCGGGGCAGAGATCGGGATTTATGTGGAGGGGGAACGGGACGATCAGAAAAACCCGGAAGATGTATTTTATGAATGCGTATCAGAGGAAGAAGAACTTCCCATGGAAATGACCCTCTACAAAAATGGCAGAAAGGTATTCCAGAGACAGGAAAACCACTGGTGGCTGACGGGATTTGAACTTGGAGAATTCTCCTGGCCGGGAGAACTGATGATGAAAACTGCCATCACATTCCGGAATCATGAAATGCTGGAAGCATTTCTGAAAGGCTGTTATCAGGCAGGTTATCAGCCGGAGGATCTTCATGTCTGGGCCCAGCGGGTGGCATTTTCTTTCTATCAGCCCAAAAATTTGCAGAATTTCCGTTATGGCAGGCTGTTTCGCAGACTGATTCAATGGCAGAACCGTCATAACTGTAAAATTTACCATCGGGTAACCAGGGACTTTACCAGAACACTGGATAAACTGGACTATCTGATGCTGGCATATCCCCGAATATTTGCCATGATAACAAACGTCGGAAGAATTGCCTGGGAGAAAAAAGGCTCATGAAACGTACTGCCAGGCGGCTGGATAAGGCCTATGGGGAGGCTTTGTGCGTTCCCGTTCACATGGGAAGCCGCATTGTGCTTATGAGTGACTGCCATCGGGGCGTGGGGAACTGGGGAGATAATTTTCAGGCCAACCAGAACCTGTACTTTGCAGCGCTGCAGTATTACAACCGCAGAAAATTTATTTATATTGAACTGGGAGACGGCGATGAACTGTGGGAAAACCGCAACTTACAGGAAATTGTACGGATACACAGCAATCAGTTCTGGATGATGGGAAAATTTTATCAGGATCATCGCATGTATATGCTGTATGGCAATCATGACCGGAAAAAAGAGAAAGAAAAATATTTTAAGAATAAATGCAATTCCTACTACTGCGAGGCTGAAAATGAGGAGGTGGCCCTGTTTCCGGGTATGAAAGTCCATGAAGCCATCCGTTTACAGGATGCCTGCAGCGGAATGGAATTATTTCTGGTTCACGGACATCAGGGAGATCTGTGGAACGATACACTCTGGAAGTTCACCCGCTTTCTTGTGCGGTATCTCTGGCGGCCGCTGGAGCTGGCCGGAGGCAATGATCCCACCAGCGCAGCCAAAAACTACCAGAAAAAAGAGAGAATCGAAATGCGGCTGGCAGCCTGGGCCCAGAAGCATGAGACTCTTCTGGTGGCCGGCCATACCCACAGGCCGGTATTTCCAAAACCAGGAGAAGGGTATTATTTTAATGACGGAAGCTGTGTACATCCCCGCTGTATTACCGCTCTGGAACTGGAGCGCGGATCAATTTCTCTGGTGAAATGGAGTGTGAAAGTGCGGGAAGATAATATGGTCTATATTGGACGTGATGTGCTGGAAGGGCCGGAGTCTCTGGCAGATTACAGCAGGGCGAAGGCAGGTCTGCCGGGATTCTGACCGCAAGTGCGGCAGGCTGGGCCGATTTGCAGCATATTTCAGATCAGGGGCGGTTTCATTCAAAAGGAATGGAACTGCCTTTTTGCCTGGAATAATCTTCATTATCCTAAGAAAAACTTAAGAATTAGAGAAAGAAATATTGAAAATAATTGTGATAGAATCAAAATACAATAAAAGAGAATTACGGTATGGAGAAAGGCAGGTGTTTTTATGAGGATTGGAAAAGAAAACTTTATCGTACAGCTACAGCTTCATAATGAAAAGGCGTTGGAATTTCTGGTTATGGAACATGGAGAACGCCTGATATCCATCATCCGAAAACATCTGTTCACCCTGCCGCACCTGCAGGAAGAATGTCTGACTGACACTTTCGTGACTGTCTGGAATCATATCGACAGTTTTGACAGGGAAAATGAGTTTGAAAACTGGATTGGCTCTGTGGCCCGGTATCGCTGCCTGAAATATCTGGCCGCCCATCAGAATGAGGCCACCATTGCATGGCTGATCGAAAAAGAAATTCTGGAAGAGAAAGAGATGATGGTGAGCTGCCTGAATGAGCAGGAGCAGGAACTGTTTTATCGGTTCTATGTGGGGGAGGAACCGGAACAGACCAGGAAGAAAAACCGGAATATATCCTGCCGCAACATGTATGATTTGCTGAACCGGGTTGATACAGATATTTTTGAGTATGAGAAAGAGTGTATTTCCCCAGAGGAAAAGGAACGGATGATCCGGCAGCTTCAGGAAATGCTGAGAGGAAAGAAACGCAGGTTCTCTTTTCGGCATTATCTGAGCAGTTCTTTTCGAAAAGCTGCGCCTTTGAACTGCTGAATCACCGGTGGGCAGATATTCAGTTTGTGCCGGAACATATTTTGTAAAAAAAGAAAAATAAAAATTATACACAACATCTTGACGAATCTGTATATTAGTGATACTATATATCCATAGCTACGATATATCAGCACTCTTTCCCCTCAGTTGATATATCAGCTTGCTCCCGATACCACTGGTGTCGGGAGCCTTTTTTTGCAGGTAAAGTTCGGAGAGTTCCAGTATCCGGAATTTGCCTGCGGCAATGTTTTATGAAAAATCTGTAGTCAGATACTACTATGTTACTATTTTTGTATATTTAATCGTAATATGTCATAAAAGGATATTGTGGATTGTTATTATATTATATGGTAAAATAGATTCCAGAAACAGATAAATTACCATCAAACATTTAAGGAGGGGAAAAATGGCTGATATGGATAAGCTATTAAGGCAGGCATTTGATGAAATTGCAAAAGAGGAATATGAAAACCGTCCGGAGGTAATACCGGAGCATAAGTTTTCTCTGAAGTTCCGTTGGAAAATGCATCGGATTTTACGGAAGATGAAAACAGGGAAAGAAACCCGTGAAGACGGAAAGGGTCATTCTCTTATGGGACTGTATCGCTCCGTTCATTCCAGAAAACGGAGGATGGTCATTCTTCTGCTGGTTATTATGGTGCTTGGGGGAACCGCTTTTGCCACAGAGCCAGTCATCCGCTGGTTGTGCAATTACTATGTGAACCAGTATGACGACCATGTGAAAATTCAGAGAGATAATACCGAGGAATCGGAAGATAAAGAAAGAGGAACGTTTCGGAAGTATCGGTTGACGGAGATATCAGAGAAATATTCTGTGGAATCAGAAAATTTTGATGAAAAATTTCAAAGATATAATGTTACTTATGTTGGAGAAAATGGGGAAGTATTATATTTGCAGCAAACTTGGCAGGAAGATGAACTTCCAGAAAATATAACGTCTGATACAGAACCATTAGAAGATGTGCAGGTAAATGGATTTACCGGATATTATGCAGAAGATAAAGAAAATGGCTCGCTGATTCTTTCCAATGGCGTCTATACATTGGTATTACTTGGCACATATTCAAAAGATGAATTGATTGAATTGGCTGGAAATCTGGAACTTGCAGATGAACCATAAGAGAATAAGTTGAAATGGCTTGGATAAAATTTTTGTAGATAGGACGGATATTAAAAAAGTATAAAAAATTGACAAAAAGTGTCATATTTCTCCATTTTCGATTGTTATAGTAAGTGGTGGTAGTATGCCTGCTGCCGACTGTACAAAAGAAAAAATGAAAGGAGAGGTGTCATGAAGCGAAGAATATCAATGGTGCTGGCAGTGATGTGTTTACTGCTGAATCTGTCTACTGTCAGCTATGCAGCAGAAGTTGCAGGTGCGCAGCCCACAGCCATAGGGGGAGGAGGAACAGCAGAGCCTTATTATATAAACACTGCAAAAATCAGCGCCGGGTTAATAATTGAAGGGAATACAGCTTATTGTTATTCTGATGTGGTAGCAAAAAAAGTATGTTTTATCAATGTGGTTATGCGTCTGCAGCGGAAGGAAGGGACTTCCTGGCATACAGTATCTTCCTGGGTGGAATCAGCCAATGCAGGTTCCAAAGTTTTAAGTAAATCTTTTGCTTTAAGTACCAGAGGGACTTACCGTGTTTATGCCATCTTTACTGTGGGCGGAGAAGAAATATCCTGTGCAAGTGCAAGTAAAACATATTAAGGGGGAAATTTATGAAAGGGGTAATTGAAGAAACTGTAAAAGATCTTTTAAAAGGAATGGGGATATTGCTGATTAACTTTTTCGGAATCATACTTTTGAACTATCTGGGAATGTTGTTGGATTAGAGAATATCACCGCTTTACTATAATTAAGATGATTTTACAGAGCAGAATGAAATGGCGAGCCTGTCGGGAGAGGTTCCTGTTTCATTCTGTTTTTGATTGTGGTTTTGGGGAAAAGTGATTATAATATATGCAGGATGAGGATTATGTGGAAGGGATTTTCAGAGTTTATAATCATGAAATCTGTGATGTGATAGATAACTATAACTGCAGTGCATATTTTGAGCCATCCTATGTGATTGCAAGGGCGTATTTTGCAGGAGGATTTTAGTGGCAGAAATACTGCCTTCTTTTGCGCCCTGATTCAATATTTTCCCGAACTCTTTGTAATAAAGTCATATATTTGATCTCCAATATGCAAAATCAGGGGAAGCGCATACCTCCCCTGTTAATATGTCTGCTATTATAAAATGTCATATTCCTCATAAAGATGGTTCCTGAAATCAGGATCTTCTAAAGCACGATTTAATTCATCCGTGCGGTTTTCAGAAAGAAGGATTTTGATTAAGGAAGCCATCTGGTTGCTGCCTTCTTCGCGCCCTAATTCGATATTTTCCCGGTCTCTTTGTAATAAAGTCATATACTCAACCTCCATTTCCTTGCTTTCTTTTACTTCGATCACCTTTTTATGGATCTCTTTTATGAGCGGGCTTCTTGCCTGCAATGCGAAGTCATCCGTTGTGTTTTCCACATAGAAAAGGAATTCCTGCATTTCCGGCTCGACATCGTGCATGTTACCTTTGGTATTCAGGAAAATCTTAGTGGTTTCATCTCCCAGCGTAAGGGAGAGGTTTTCCACGCACCTGTTTTCAAAAGTATATAAATGACGACGTTCTCCGAACGGATCAAAAGTGCAGATGAAAATGACAAAAGATTTTTTCAATTTCCTGTAATCTTCCCCTGTGGAAATGATGTCAAGGTCGATGTTTCCCTGATAGTACCTCGATCTCTTGGGGAGAATGGCTTTTTTATGCTTTCCGCGTTCCATTTCCACATTATATACAGTGCCTTCGTTGTCATTCAGATATACGTCGAGCCGGATGCCTTTTCCGTCATAGAGCATGTCAATTGTTTTCTGCGTGGCAGGTACGGAAACTTCCCGTATGGAAACGCCCAGTATTTTTTCTAATACTTTTCTGCAGATCTCCTTATCGCTCATTACTTTAGCAAAAAGGAAATCGTCCTCCAGGTTTAATTGATGGATGGTTCTGTTTGTGTTTGGCATAAATATACCTTTCTTTCTCAAATTATAGCATGATTCTGCTATTTTGTCAGTTGCAATATGAATTTACAGTCAATTACTCCTCAATCCAGCTTTTACAAAACTCGAAGGAGATGGGATGACCTGCAGGGATAAAAGCTCATGTTGCTTATTTGTCATGCACCAAAAGAAAACTGAGAGGAAAAAGCCGATACCCAACCGTTGTTACCTTGTCAGACATTCCACCAGCCTGTCATTCATTTCACGGCTCATAAAGCAGAAGCGGATATACCGGTTGTCCAGAAAGGGGAAGGTGGAGCAGTCCCGAATCATCATTTTCTCCCGGATGGCCCGGTCAAACAGTTCCCCGGAGGTCATGGAGTCCGACAAAAGGCGCACCAGCATGAAATTGCCGCTGGAAGGATAAGTTCTGAATCGCGGATCTTCGGAAAAAATCCCGTGAATCCGGGCCCGTTCCGTGGAAATCAGGCTTCTGGTTTCCCGGATGTAATCATTGTCGCGAAACATAAGTTCCCCGGCAATGACAGCCAGAGAATTGATGGTCCAGGGGTTTTTGCGGGTATTGACAGCTTTGATAAAGTCACGGTTTCCGGTAACTGCATAGCCCAGCCGCAGGCCGGGGGCAGCAAAAAATTTGGAGGTTCCCCGCAGAATGACGATATTATTGTAAAACGCGGTGAGGGGAACAGAGGTGATCTCTTCGTAGTTGTCTGCAAATTCCACATAGGTCTCATCTACCATCACAAAAATATCATTCTGCTTGCACACATCCAGAATCTGACGCATGATTTTGCGGGGAACAGCCCCGGAAGTGGGGTTGTTTGGATTACAGATCACCAGAAAATCAATGCTTTCGTTGAGCTGTGATGTGAAATGTTCCACATCCAGTTTGAAATCCAGTTCTTCCTTCAGGGGATAATAGAGGCAGGTGCCGCCGCCCAGTGCAATTTCACGCTCATATTCGGAATAAGTGGGGCCGATAATCAGGGCCTTTTTGGGATGCTCAATCTGAATAAACAGAGAAATCAGCTCGGTGGAACCATTTCCCATAATAATGGATTCGTAATCGGTATCCAGATATTCTCCGATGCATTTGCGCAGAGAGAGATATTCCCGATCCGGGTAGGTGCTGATGGCGTCGATGTGGCTGGCCAGAGTTTCACGCAGCAGAGGTGAAATTCCCAGAGGATTCACATTGGCGCTGAAACTGGTAATTTCTTCCCTGCGGATACCGTAAATCTGTTCAATTTTTTCCAAATCACTTCCGTGAAAATGATCCTTATGCTGTAACATAAATTTCCTCCAAAAATATTTACACAAATGTTTGAATGGTTTATAATCAATACAATTGATATTATAACGAATACTCACAAAAAAGCAACCACAAAGCAGGTGACGATTTGCAGAAGAAATTAGAGGAACTGGCAGCCGGGAACTGCGGCAGCAATTCTTCCATCCTTAAGTTTTCCGTGGAAAAGCTGGAATTTGAAGTGGTGGAGGAAACCAATTATACAGGTGAATTTACCATGGAAAGCACCAGTGAGATGCCGGTAAACGGCATTATCTATTCCTCCAGTCCAAGGATGGAGTGTCATAATCCAAAGTTTCAGGGAGAAAAAATTACGCAGACATTTGAATTTCACAGCGAAGGTCTGACAGAAGGGGATATTCAGAAGGGCAGTTTTCATATTGTCAGTGATCAGGGGGAATATGACCTTCCTTTTTCCGTGTCTGTTTCCGGTAATTATGCGGGCAGCTCCATGGGAAAAATAAAAAGCCTGTTTGAATTTGCCAATCTGGCAGGAAATTCTTATGAAGAGGCCGTGAAGGTTTTCGGACATCCGGAATTTATCCATGTTTTTAAGCCTCAGGAGACGGAAGAACGGCTGATTTATCAGATGCTCAGACGTAAACCATGTACCATGGCTCAGGTGGAAGAATTTTTAATAGCTGTCAGGAAAAAGAACCGGGTTACATTTCGGATTGAGGAAGCCCGGCGGGATTTTTCCGGTATCCATGAGACAGTAAGGGAGCATATTACCCTGAAAAAGGAGGAATGGGGCTACATTGCCATTGAGGTGATAAGCGATGCCCCATGGCTGCTGCCGGTGAAAAATATGATTACTGCGGCAGATTTTGTGGGAGACCATGGACTGGTGGAATATATGATTGAACCGGAATACCTGCATGCAGGAAAGAATTTCGGAAGAATCACTCTGCAGACTCCTTTTCAGACCAGGAAGGTGGAACTTGTGGTGGACCAGGGAGCCAAAGACCAGGAATCATCCCGTCAGATAATCCGCAGAAAGCAGTCGGAGCTGGTCAGCCTTTATATTAACATGGGGATAAAGAAAATCGTAACCGGAGAATGGGCGAAACAGACGGTGAAGAAGACAGAGGAACTTATGGAGCTGGAGCCTGACAATCTCTGGTATCTGCTGACGAAGGCGCAGGCATTTCTGGTGAACCGGCAGCGGCAGGAGGGAGAATGGGCGCTGGATGCATTTCCCAGGAATAAGGTGGATAAGGAATCTCCGCTGTATGCCTACTATATGTATCTGTGCACGCTGCGGGAACCGGAGCCGGTATATGTGAATAAATTAACAGGAAAAATCCGCAGAATTTACCACAGGAATCAGGAAAATAACCTGTTGTTGTGGATGCTTTTGTTTCTGGACGAAGAATTAAATTACAGCAAGGGCAGAAAACTGGAGGTAATTGAGAAGCAGATTGAGGCGGGAGGGGAAAGTCCTGTGCTTTATCTGGAGGCTTACCGGATTCTGGCAAGGGAGCCTTTTCTGATGTACCGGGCAGATGAATTTGAACGGAAGGTACTGCGCTGGGCTGTGAAACACGAAGTCCTGACCAGAGGAATGGCGGAACAGGTATGCAGGATTGCGCCGGAGATTCCGGAGTATCATCCCGTCTGGTATCAGATTCTCTGTGAATGTTACAGGGTATTTCCGGAAAAGGATATGCTCCATGCCATCTGCAGTTATTGTATGAAATGGAACTGTTATGGGAAATCTTACTGGAGATGGTATCATCAGGGGATTATTGAGGAACTGCGTATTGCCGGAATTTATGAGGCATGGATCCTGTCAGCAGGAAAACAGCAGTTAAAGAGAATACCAAAATCTGCGGTTCTCTATTTTCAGTACCACAACCATCTGGCTTATCATCCTCAGGCCATGCTTTTTCGGACAATCATTGAGAATAAAACGTCCTGGAAAAACAATTATCCGCACTATCTGAAAATGATGGAAGAATTTGTGAAAAAGCAGATTTGTGCGGGAAGAATAGATCAGGATATGGCAGTGATTTACCAGGAGGTTCTCACCCCGGAACTGATAACGGAAGAACTGGTGGAACCTCTGGCCAGAATTCTGTTTGTGCATAAAGTCAAATGCAAAGATGACGGTGCACTGCGTCTGGTGGTGCGTCAGCATCCCCTGAAAAAAGAACTGACGGTTCCGCTGAATCATGGAACCGGGTATGTGAACCTGTACAGCAGTTCATACCAGATTCTGCTGGAGGATTCCAGGGGCGTACGTTTTTTGCCGAAAGAGGAATTAACAGTAGTTCCTCTTTTGAACTGCGAGAAATTTCTGGAAAAGGGAATTTCCGGTGCGGAGGAAAAGCTGCCCTGGCTTTTAAAATATTTTGACGGGAAAAAAATATGGCAGACTTATGAAAAAAAAGACCTTCCATATCTTCAGATGCTGATAGATTCCGAAGTAATCAGTGAAGAGTACCGGGAAGAACTGCGGCCTCAGATGATTTCCTGGTATTACTATAATTATACCGGTACGGAACTGGATGAATTTCTGCTGTCTCTGTCCTTTGAAGGAATGCAGAAGCTGGCCAGAGAGAAAATCATGGAATTGCTGGTGGCCAGGCGCCATTACCAGCGGGCCTATGAACTTCTGCTGTCTTATGGCTGCGATAACCTTTCGGCTGCAAAACTGGTACATGTTATCTGCCATCTGATGGAGAATCTGGAATCGGAAGACGAAGCAGATGAGTTTTTGCTGGGACTGTGCCGGAGCGTTTTTCTGCGGGGCAAATATAATGAGCGGATTTTGAATTACATGTGCAGGTTTTTCCATGGGACTTTGGATGAGATGATTCAGCTCTGGCAGGCTTCCTGTGACTTTGAACTGGACACTTACAGGCTGGAGGAGCGCTGTATTGTACAGTTCCTTTATACAGAGGATTTTTCTCTGAGTGTGGAAAAAATATTTGAAAGTTATGGGGAAAACCTGGGCCGGGAAACGGTGGTGCTTGCATATCTTTCCTGGATGTCTCACCAGTATGTCACAAAAGACGCAGTGGTGGCAGATTATGTCTTTCAGAAGATTTTTTGTCTTTTGCAGGAAAAGCAGGAACTGAATCCGGTGTGCAGAATCGGATTTCTGAAATGGTGTGCGTTTGGCCGGGAGCTGTCTTTAGAAGAAAAGCAGTGTGCAGAAAACATACTGAAGGAGTGCATTTCTCAGAAACGCTGTTTTGCTTTTTTCCAGTCTCTCCCCACGGAATTTGCCGGAAAATATCTGTATCATGACAGGGTATTTCTGGAATATCGCACCATTCCGGGCAGGAAGGTGATGCTTTATTATCTTCCTGTGGGAAGCGAAGAATATACGGAACTGCAGATGAAGGAAATGTATGATGGAATTTTCGTTAAGGAATTTCTGGTGTTTTACGGGGAAAAGATTCCCTACTATATAAAGGAAGAAAAAGAAGATACCTGGATGGTGACGGAAAGCGGACAGGTGCAGACACAGGAGCTTTGCGTGAATGCAGAGGGCAGCCGTTATGACCTTTTAAATGATATGATGGTAAGCTGGCAGATAAAAGACGAGGCAACCCTTCTGGAGCGACTGGACACTTATGGACGACTGGATGGAATGATACGGGAACAGTTCGGTATTTTATGAAAGGCAGGTACGTGAGATGAAGCCGGCAGCAGGAGAATGGTACATAGGAATAGACGCAGGAAGCAGATGGACACAGATAAGCTGTTACCATGGGAACCTGACGGAGCCGGAGACCAGGAGTACCCTGGCGGGAACGGAGCTGTATCGGATTCCCACAGCCATCTGTAAGCGTAAAATCAGCGGAAAATGGTGTTTTGGTGAGGAAGCCAGCCGGATGGCGGAAACCGGCGAGGGTATTTATGTGGATGATTTGTTAAATCGTGCTTTAAAAAAAGAAACAATTCTTCTGGATAAGGAGTATCGGGCGGAGGATTTGCTGCTGGTGTTTCTGAGAAAAGTGCTTCGGATTGCACTTCCTGCAAAGGGGGTGGAGGCTGTAACCAGATGTGTCTTTTCGGTAAAAGAGGTAACCGACGAACTGGTAACGCTGCTGCGCCACATGGGAAAATCACTGGGGCTCTCCAGCCGGCAGCTGGTTATTCAGGACCAGCGGGAAAGTTTTTATGCCTATGCAGTCTGCCAGGAACCGGAGTTGTGGCAGTATGATGTGGTGCTGTTTTCCTGCAGCGGAGAGGAAATCTGGATGAAACATCTGGTTTTAGGTAAAAAGACCAGGCCTAAAATTGCGGAAGTGGAAGAAGTATGTCTGGGCAGACTGCCGGAAGACGTGCGGGAATGGGATATTACCTTTGCCCATATGGTGCAGAATGCCATGTCCGGCAGAATTGTATCTTCGGTCTATCTGATTGGAAGCGGATTTGAAGGAAACTGGATGAAAGAATCCCTGCAGGTTATCTGCCGGGGCAAACGGGCTTTTCAGGGGAAAAACCTCTATACCAAAGGAGCCTGTTATGCCGGGATGCTGGAGGTACATCAGGAAGAGGCAGACACCGTTTATTTCTGTGAATACAAAGTACAGGAACATGTATTTCTGAAAGTGACCAGCGGAGATGACACAGGATTTTATCCTTTGTTGGAGGCAGGCTGCAACCGTCATCAGATTGAAAAGAAACTGCGGATACTTCTGGAGGGGGAAGGAACTCTGGATTTATGGATGCAGAAACCCGGAAGCCGGGAAGCAAAAATTGAGAGTCTGGAACTGCCGGAACTTGCCTCATCAGATATGGAGCGGTTTCGTCTGTCTCTGTCTCTTTTTTCCGGTGAGGAAGGAAAGCTCCTTTTGAATATAAGGGATATGGGATGGGGAGAACTTTTGCCCGGAAGCGGCAGGGAATGGGAATATGAGATAGGATAATGGGGGATATGTGCCCGGAAGCGCCCATACAGGTGCCAGGGTGCGGCGTCAAATCAGCAGAACAGTGAAACAGCAGGAAAGGGAACGTTATGGGCCGAGTATGGTTATGTGAGGAAGTGACGGCAGAACATCCGTTTTATCTGGAAGAAGAAAAGGTGAACCTGTACTCTTTTGAAGAATTGTGTTATTATCTGTATCAGAATACCGGAGTGCTGGAAGAGAGCTTCTTTAATGAAAGGCTTTGCTTCTGGCTGGCGCAGGATGTGGGGCAGACAGAGCTTTCCCGCCAGCTCAGACAGGGCATTGAGCAGGAACGAAGCGGCTGCTGGTGTATGGAACAGATTTTAAAGGCCGGAGGATTTTACAGTTCAGAAGAATTGAAACAGGTTCTTAAAACAGCGGAGCGTATGGAACAGAAAACGCCTCTGGAGCGGGCAAAACTCCGGGGAGACCGCCTGCTGAGGGCAGAAAAGTACCGGGACGCCATTTCAGAGTACCGCAGAATCCTGGAACAGGCAGATTCAGATGATGATCCGGTGCCGGGGCTTATATGGCACAATATGGGTACTGCATATGTGCGTCAGATGTTGTTTGCACCGGCAGCAGAATGTTATGAAACTGCTTATGGAATAAGCAAAAGAGAAGAGAGCAGGGAGGCTTATCTTCTGGCGCTGGCCTGCAGGGATGGGAAAGCAATAACCGGTGAGGCGGACAGCCTGGCAGAGGCCAGACAGCAGTTAAGGGAACTGAAACAGGCGGGAAACCGGGCCGGGTATGAGAAGCAGTTAGAGCGCCTGCTGCAGAATTTTAGATTAGAATACAGGAAAAGTGAGTAAAAATGGGATTATTCAGAAAAAAGAAAAAACCAAAATATGTAGAGGAAATACTGGAATTTGAGGGGGAGATTCCTGCCAGAGGGAGACAGGAAGCGCAAAAGAAGACAAAAGAGCAAAAAGGGCCGAAGAAAAATATTGCCACAGATTACTGTGAGCAGATTAAGGACGCGGCAAAAAACCTGGAGGAAACCAAGCGGGAATATAAAATTGTCACCGATTATCTTACAGATATTCAGATGATTGAGAATCTTCCGGAGCCGGAATTTGCAAAGATTCAGGAGACAGCACAGAATGTTGTGAACCTGAACGAGGCCAGAGACGCATATCTGAATAAGGCCAAAACTATTTCTGACAGCCAGTTTGCCCAGATGGAACAGCTGGAAGCAGAAATGCCGGAAATTATCCGGCGCCTTCAGGAGAATGAGTCTTATCAGACTGTAGTGAAGCGGGATATGCAGTATCTGGAAGGCGAACGGGAGGAATGGCGTTATTACCAGGAATCTCTGGAGCAGGAGGAAAAGGTTCTGCGCAGGCTGCTGTTTGGGCTGCTGGGACTGTTTGTAGTGGCCGCAACAGTTATTGTAATACTGGGAACCGTTATGAAATTTGACATTATCATGCCGTTTTTTGCAGCAGCCCTGATTGCGGGAGCGGTGGGGGGCCTTATGGTCTGGCGGCTTCAGAACGACGGAATGGAAAAAAAGAAATCCCAGGCAAATATCAACCGGGCCATTGTACTGATGAATAAAGTGAAGTTCAAATATGTGAATGTTACCAATGCGGTGGATTATGCCTGCGAGAAGTACCATGTGAAAAACGCTTATGAGCTGGGTTATCTCTGGGATCAGTATCTGGAGGCGGTAAAAGAGCGGGAAAAATACCAGCGCACCAATGATGATCTGGAGTATTTCAATGATAAGCTCATCCGCCAGCTGAAACGATATAAACTGTATGACGCCAAAATCTGGATTCACCAGGCCAGAGCCCTGTTGGAGCCGAAAGAAATGGTGGAAGTAAAACATGAGCTTCTGGTACGACGCCAGAAACTGCGGGGCGGAATTGAACATCAGGTGGCAGACATGCGCAATGTCCGGAAAGAAATTGAAAGTCTGGTTAAAGGGCGTCCGGGAGGCAGCCGGGAAATTAAGGAAATTCTGGATTCTCTGGATGAAATATGCGGCATTGGCTGAACATGTGGAACTGGTCAGGAACTGCTATGCGGTATTGCAGGAGATGTGAAATGCTTTAAAAGCAGAGTATGGGTACAGCGATGAAAATGCGTTTCTGGTGCTGAAAGATATTCTGGCCCGGTTGTGGAACCGGAAAAATTAATAGAAACAGATAAAACAGAGAGGCTGTGCGTAGCGCAGGCCTCTCTGTTTTGTGAGAAAGTGTTTGCTTTTGTGAGCAGCAGGTCATGCAGCAGGTAATATACGGCTATCTGCAGTCAAATGCCGGATTTGCCGCATAAAAGTTTTTGGAATCCAGGTTATCCTGTACAATGCGCAGTCCTTCACCGAAACGGGAGGATTGAAGTAAAATTATCTGTTGATTTTTTGCATTTTCTTGATAATAGATTGCCAATACATGCGGTCTTTTAAGACCCGGATTACCGTAATGGTGGAATCCTCCACAACAAAGAAAATTAAATATGTACTGTAAGGCTTGAAATAAACGCTTAATCCTTCGATCACATATCCCGTAGCTTCATAGCCTTTGGGGAAGGAATCCAGTTCTTTGATTGCCTTCTTTATCTTCTTTGAAAAATTTTCCGCATATTCCCGATATTTGAAGGTGTCAAGAATATACTTTTTTGTTGACTTAATATCCAGGAGAGCATCTTTGGAAATCACAATTTTGTATTTTTTAGGTATATCCGGCATTATATTTTGTCAATTTCCTCCCATGCTTCATCAATCGTATAGACATCGCCTTTTTTCATGCTGTCTATTCCCTTGGAGAGTTCGTCATATAATGCGCCTATGGCTGCTTTTTCGGAATATTCAGTTTTAAGGATTTCCTGATTTCTGATTGCCTGTGCTGCAGGTGCCATAGTATCACTTCCTTTCGGTTGTTTTCTTTATTATACATTATACGGTATATAGTATTGGCTTATCAACAGATTTTTATTAAATTTTCCTCAAAACTGTGTGTCTTAGACTTTTGTGATTAATTGTTAAATGTTCCAGGTAATTTCAATGTTTCCGTCTGCAATCCGAATGACTTTGATAAGCGTATCGACTACCGCCTGTCTGTCCTCGAAAGAAAGCGTTTCCCATGCTTTCACATGATTGGTTATCTGCTTCAATCTGCCCTCTGTATCTGTGACATTAGCCGTAACGATTTCTTCCTGCAAGGCTTTCCGCTCTGCGTCCAGTTCTGATACTTTTTCGTCTATGTACTTCATCAGAACGCCGCTTGCCCCGGATACTTTGGAGAGAAGTTCTTCGATTTCTTCCTCAATCTGTGTCAGACGGATTTTTTTCGTCATGTGTGATTGTTCTTCTCCTGCGTCAGACAGGCAGGAGAGTTTTTGAAATTCTGACAGTCTTTCCCTGATTGCACCAAGCATATATTCTTCCAAAACGTCCGCGTAAATCGTACAGCCTGCCCCGGTGCAGTTGCTTCCGCGGCTTCCCGACTGGCTGCAAACAAAGTAACGTCCCCACTTTGTTTTCGCCTTACGGATTGTCAGCGCATAACCACATTTGCCGCATTTTACCTTGCCTGCAAGCCATGAATTTTTTGGTTTACAGGTTTTTGTTGACTGTCTGTTGTTCAGACACCGTATGCGGCAGGCAAGCCACGTCTTAGAGGGAATAAAACCCTTATGCGGTGCAAGCACAATCTCTTTGTCGGATAAGTCGCTCTGTTTTCTTGAAGTGGAAACTGTACCCTTATAGAGATAGCAGGCATTATAACTCGTAAAATCACTTGCCGGATTATAGATGTTTGCGCCTTGACTCTGGAAAAACTGATACACGTCAATATCGGCTTGCACATACACGGGATTACGGAGCATTTCACTGATACGGGCGGTATTCCAGTTTGTGCCGCGCAGGTTTTTAATCTGATGTTCATTCAGGTACCGCACAATATCCCCAAGTGAATTGTCCGTGTCCGCATACATGGAGTAAATCAGCTTTAGCTGTTCGCTTTCCTCCGGGACTTCCTCATACATGGAAGTGCGCACATTGTCAACGACCGTGCCTGTCAGACGGTAGCCATAGGGAATACGCCCGCCCATATAAAGGCCGCGCCTGCACCGTGCATAGTAAGCGTCCGTTACACGTTTCTGTATCGTTTCCCGTTCCAGTTGGGCGAACACAATACAGATATTTAACATCGCCCTGCCGATTGGTGTGGACGTGTCAAACTTTTCCGTGGAAGAAACAAACTCCACATGATATTTCTGAAATATCTCCATCATGTTTGCAAAATCCAAAATGGAACGGCTGATACGGTCGAGTTTGTAGACAATAACCCGTTTGATTTTTCCTGCGCGAATATCATTCATCATTTTTTCAAAGCCGGGACGGTTGGTGTCCTTGCCCGAAAAACCTTTGTCCGTATATTCAATGCAGGCTTCTCCGTGGGTTTCGTATCTGCAATACTCAAGCTGGCTTTCCACGGATATGCTGTCCTTTTTTTCGATTGACTGTCTTGCATATAATGCGTCGTACATTTTATCTACCTCCTAAAACGTAAGAAGTATATCCACAAAACGATCATATCGTTTCCATGATTGTTTTGCAAAGGACTTACGCATATTTTTTAAAAATCTGATAGAGCCGTGCCCCGATTTCCTGTCGGGTTTCCTGCTCTGATTTTTTCTGAAAGGCGGGGTAGATGTTGGTAACGGTCAGCCTCATTTTATCTTTGCGTATCTGGGTATCGGGTGTAGAAGAGTTATTAGTTTTTATATTAAACTTTCTCCTTTGACGGTTTCCCTGAATTTTATGAGAAGTGGCAAGTACACTATACGGGAATAGCGTAAATTCCGCGGGCAACGAGCCAGGCGGACGTGCTTGCACGTACATTTGGCGACTGCCGCGAGAGTCAGTAGGCTGCGCCCGCCACCCCGCAGGGGATTACCTTAATCAGCACATAATCCAAAATAATGTTCGTTATGCCGCCTGTAAGGGAAAGCCCAAAGCCAGGACCGGGTTTTCCCGCTGCAACAAGGAAAATCTCAAAAATAATACTGAGCATTGCAAACGGTATCAGAAGAAAAATGGGTACGGCATAGGCTTCACAAAGAGAATACAGCATTTCATCTGCGCCCATTGCGTGTAAAATCGGTTTTCTAAATACAATGCCAATGATACAGAAGACCGTACTGACAATGACAGCAAACTGTAATCTTCCCGGTTTGCTTCACCGAATCTCTGGAAATGGACAATTTCGCGGGCGCGCAGGAACCGGATGGGATCTGCCACTTCCTGGTCTTTTACCAGACGCAGAATGTTGTCGTAAGTGCTGCGGGCTTTCTGTTCTGCAGCCAGGTTCTCGGTCAGATCAGTAATGGGATCCCCTTTGGACTGGAATTCACAGGCATTGAAAGGAATTCCTCCTGCGGCCTGAGGCCACAGTGCCAGCGTGTGATCCACATAATATTTGTCAAAGCCGGAAGCCTTGATTTCTTCCGGGGTCAGGTCTTTGGTCAGCTGATAAACAATGGTGCAGATCATTTCCATGTGGGCCAGTTCTTCGGTACCTGCATTGTGCTCAGAAATGTTCCAGGTTAAGTCTTATGCGGACAAGCCTGGTACCTTCAGCTTATCTATATATAGCTTTGTAAGCTATGTAAGAAATCACACCATCATCAATTTCAATCATGTGTGCTTTACGAAGTCGCCTTTTTGGGAAAAATCGGATATATTATAGAAAAGCATACAATCATACCAAAATATAAAAAGCTGGAGGTTTACATGAAGTACAATGAAAAACAAATTTTTCGGAAATCAAGTATTGAACGTGTTTCTTCTCCTGAACAGCTAAACGATTATATCCGCGTATCCAATCCGAGCGTATGGATGATGCTGGCGGCGGTGATTGTTTTGCTGGCGGGGGTATGCGTCTGGGGGATTTTTGGGCGTCTTGAAAGTAAGATCCTTTCTGCGGGGACGAGTGAAAACGGCATTTTTATCTGTTATGTTACAGAGGAAGAAGCCGCTAAGATTAAAACGGGAATGCTGGTAAAGGTAAATGGGAATGATTTCGCTGTTTCTGAAATTGCCGAAAGTCCCATCGCCGTAGACGCGGATATGGATCCTTATTTGATGCATCTCGGAGGTTTTTCTGAGGGTGCGTGGATGTATGAGATAATTGCAGATGTGGATATTCCAGACGGTACATACAAGACTGAAATCGTGACAGAAAGCGTATCGCCGATGTCGTTTATACTGAATTGAGAGGAGAGTCTGAAGATGGGTACGACAAAGATAAAGCAGCCTGTCAGAAACGGCAAGGTGAAAGTTCCTGTGGTAATGCAAATGGAAGCGCTGGAGTGCGGCGCGGCTTCTCTCACGATGATCCTTGCATATTACGGGAAATGGATACCTCTTGAGCAGGTACGCGCCGACTGCGGCGTATCGCGCGACGGTTCCAACGCAAAAAATATCCTGAAAGCAGCACGCAGCTATGGGTTGGTCGCAAAGGGCTATCGCTATGAGCCGGAGGGTTTAAAAGAGAATGGAAAATTTCCCTGTATCATTCATTGGAATTTCAATCATTTTGTAGTGCTGGACGGCTTCAAGGGCAGCAAGGCATATCTGAACGACCCTGCAAAAGGGAGTTATTCCGTGCCCATGGAACTATTTGACAAGTCTTTTACGGGGATTTACCTGATGTTCGAGCCTTCAGAGAGCTTTGAGCCGGGCGGAGCCCCCAAAAGCATACTGAAGTTTGCGAAAAAACGGCTGAAAGAGGCCAAAACAGCAATGGTATTTGTGGCGCTGACAACGCTGATTACCGCTCTGTTGGGGATTATCACCCCGGCATTCTCACGGGTTTTCCTGGATAGGCTGCTTACCGGTGAAAACCCGGAATGGTTTTTGCCGTTTATTTTTGCACTTGGAGGAATAAGCGTGATACAGCTTATTGTGGAATAGATCAAAGCTGTGTATTCGCTGAAAATAAACGGTCAGCTTTCGGCGGTGGGAAGCACCGATTATATGTGGAAGGTTCTTCGGATGCCGATGGAATTTTTCTCCCAGCGTATGGCGGGGGATATTCAGCAGAGGCAGGGAATGAATGCTTCGGTTGCCCGGTCATTGGCAGAGACTTTCGCGCCGTTGGCGTTAAACACGGTTATGCTGGTGTTTTATTTTGCTGTAATGCTCCGCTACAACCCGATTCTGACGCTGGTGGGGGTGGCCTCTGTCGTAATCAATCTTGTGGTCTCAAAGATTATATCCAATAAGCGCATGAACATTACCCGAGTACAGATGCGTGATGCGGGAAAACTCGCAGGAGCTACCGTGGCGGGGATTGAAATGGTGGAAACCATCAAGGCCAGCGGAGCAGAGAATGGATTTTTTGAGAAGTGGGCGGGCTATCAGGCCAGCGTGAATACCCAACAGGTGCGTTTTGAACGTCTGAATCAGTATCTTGGCATGATTCCTGAGCTTGTGGCGTCACTGGCTAATATCGCTGTACTGATACTCGGAGTTTATTTTACAATAGATGGGAAATTTACAGTGGGCATGATCATGGCATTTCAGGGCTTTTTAGGTTCTTTTACCGAACCTGCGCAGACGTTGATTTCGGCGGGACAGACGCTCCAGGAAATGCGCACGCAGATGGAGCGCGTTGAAGATGTGATGGAATACCCGACGGATGTGAATTGCAGCAGAGATGGGATTTTAGAGGATGCGGAGTACAGCAAATTATCGGGCAGCGTGGAACTTAAAAACGTCACGTTCGGCTATTCGCGTCTTGCCAAGCCTCTGATCAGGGACTTTAATTTAACGCTCAAAACTGGCAGCCGCGTGGCCTTTGTGGGCACATCAGGCTGCGGAAAATCCACGCTGTCAAAGTTGATTTCGGGACTTTACCAGCCCTGGGAAGGCGAAATCTTATTTGATGGAAAGCCCATAGAAAAAATTGACAGAAGTGTTTTTACCGGATCGTTGGCGGTGGTGGATCAGGATATCATTTTGTTTGAGGATACAATCGCAAACAATATCAAAATGTGGGATGATTCGATAGAGGATTTTGAGGTAATCATGGCAGCCCGGGATGCGCAGCTCCATGAGGATATTATGCAGCGTGACGGCGGCTACAGTTACAAAATCACCGAGGGTGGCAAGGACTTTTCGGGCGGCCAGCGGCAGCGAATGGAGATTGCCCGTGTGTTAGCCCAGGATCCGACCATCATCATTCTTGACGAGGCCACTTCTGCGCTGGATGCAAAAACGGAATTTGAGGTTGTAAGATCCATAAAAGACCGTGGAATTACCTGTATTGTTGTGGCCCACAGGTTATCAACCATACGTGACTGCGATGAAATCATCGTGCTTGACAATGGAGAGGTTGCAGAGCGCGGAACACATGATGATCTGTACGAAAGAGGCGGCATCTACACACAGCTTGTAACAAACGAATAAAGGTGGTGAAAATAAGATAATGGGATGGTTTGACGAACAGATAAAACAGCGGAAACAAAACGATCAGGACGTTTTTGCAGATGCTTTTATCAACATTGCCGGCGCAGTGATGGGCAGTCATGTTTCAGCCGCGCTCAATGACGAGCGGCAGCAGATGAAAAACGCCTTTGACGAGATATTAAGATTTTATCATATAAATACGAAAGATATTCCCGACAATATCACGGACAGAAATGAACAGCTTGAATACTTGCTTCGCCCCCATGGAATCATGCGCCGCACGGTAACGCTCTCGAAAGGCTGGTACAAAGATGCAATCGGAGCAATGCTGGGAATCCGTAAAAGCGATGGTATGGTTGTGGCGCTTATCCCCACGGGATTTTCAGGTTATCGTTACAGGGATATGGAAACAGGAAAACAGGTGAAAATAAACGGCAAAAACCAGGAGCTTTTCGAGGAAGAAGCGATAGCTTTTTACAGGCCGCTGCCGCTGAAAGCACTTGGAATTTCGGATTTGATGCGGTATATTCTGGGAACGCTTTCCCCCGCTGATTTTGTGATGACAGGCGCATCAGCGCTGGCGGTGGCGTTGATCGGAATGTTATCGCCGAAACTTAATAATCTGCTGTTTTCACGTGTTATCGAGGACGGCAGCACACAGATTTTGCTTGCGATTACGGTGTTTATGATTTGCGTGACACTCAGTTCCCTGCTGATAAACGGCGTAAAGTCGCTGATTACAGCGCGGATAAACACTAAAATGAGTATTTCGGTTCAGGCTGCAATCATGTCCCGCTTAATGTCGCTGCCCGCAGGGTTTTTCAAGAATTACAGTTCAGGAGAATTATCTGCGCGGGCGCAATGCAGCAATTCGCTGTGCGAGATGCTGGTGTCTGTAGCGCTGACGACCGGGCTTACGTCTGTATTTTCACTTGTATACATATCGCAGATCTTTGTGTACGCGCCCGCGCTGGTGATACCGTCCCTTATCATTACGCTTGCTACAGTGGCGTTTACAGGGGTATCGGCATTGGTACAGATGAAAGTCAGCAAAAAAAGATGGAGCTGTCCTCAAAAGAGAGCGGAATGTCCTATGGGCTGATATCGGGCGTGCAGAAGATTAAACTTTCGGGAGCGGAAATGCGTGCGTTCGCACGGTGGGGAAACCTTTATGCCGAAGAAGCGCGGCTTGCCTATAACCCTCCGATGTTTCTGAAAATAAACAGCGTTATTTCAAGCGCTATCTCCCTTGCAGGAACGCTTATGATGTATTGGATTGCAGTATCGTCAGGAGTGTCCGTAGCGGACTACTATGCATTCAATACTGCTTACGGAATGGTTTCCGGGGCATTTATCTCGCTTGCGGGAATTGCGTTGACTGTGGCGCAGATTAAGCCAATTATGGATATGGTAGAGCCGATTTTGAAGGCAGTTCCCGAAATTTCCGAGGGAAAGCAGATGATTACGCGGCTTTCGGGCAGCATTGAGCTGAATAACGTGTCCTTCCGTTACAACGAAAATATGCCCCTTGTGATTGACGATCTTTCGCTGAAAATCCGTCCGGGGCAGTATGTGGCAATCGTGGGTGCAACCGGGTGCGGGAAGTCTACGCTTTTGCGGCTTATGCTGGGCTTTGAATCGCCGCAGAAGGGTGCTGTTTATGTAGATGGCAAGGATATTGCGGCGGTGGACTTAAAGTCTTTCAGGCGCAAGATCGGCGTGGTAATGCAAAATGGCAAGTTGTTTACGGGAGATATTTTCTCGAATATTATCATATCTGCACCGTGGCTTACTATGGATGATGCCTGGCATGCCGCCGAATTGTCAGGCATTGCAGAGGATATTCGCCGTATGCCGATGGGGATGCACACAATGATTTCCGAGGGCAGCGGCGGAATTTCGGGCGGGCAGCGGCAGCGGCTGATGATTGCCCGTGCCATCGCGCCGAAACCAAAAGTACTGATGTTTGACGAGGCGACTTCAGCCCTTGATAATCTTACGCAGAAAACGGTTTCGGAATCGCTGGACAGTCTGAAATGCACGAGGATTGTTATCGCGCACAGGCTCTCTACCATTAAACAGTGCGACAGGATCCTGGTGCTTGATCAGGGAAAGATTATCGAAGACGGGACATATGACCAGTTGATACAAAGGGGAGGTTTTTTCGCAGAACTGGTGGCCAGGCAAAGGGTTGACGATACCGCAGAATTGAAGGCATGAAAATTTTTTGGAAATTTATTGGCTCTCGGCGGTTTTGATTCGTATAAAAGAACAGAGGCGCGAATTACGTCTGTGATTATCAGTTTTTATACTGTAATCTGTAACAAAATGTAAAGGTAACTTAATCTCAGGAGGAAGGCACTATGGAAAAAAAAGACCTTATTGCAAAGGCAACACAGACAAAAATTGACGAAGAACTTATTGCAAAGGCAAAACAGGTAAACTCTGTCGAAGAGCTTATGGCTCTCGCAAAGGAAAATGGTTATCCGGTGGACGAGAAGGAGGCAGAGTTTTATTTTGGAAAGATTCACAAGACGGGCGAGTTATCGGATGATGAGCTTGATAATGTAGCAGGAGGCGGATGCCGTCCCAATCGTTGTAAATTCTGCGGAGGTGACCTTAACGCCGTCGAATCACACACTTATCCTCCAAATTTGACTTGCCCATACTGCGGTCAGTGGGAGTACTAAGGATAATATCCGTATTTTGCGGCAGTTTCCGCAAATAATGTTAAGGAGTGAATTGAGATGAGCCGGTACATATTAAATCCAGACATCGCCCTGCGCTCATGGCGGCTGGTGCCGTACGCATATTACAGAAAGGGCGTCCGTTACGCGAAAGGATTGAAAAAGGAAGAGTTTGAATTCCTTTTGAAGTGCGACGGTAAAACGGAGCTTGAGGGAGAACTGCCGCTTGCGGAAAAATTTTTGGATATGGGATTTATTGCTCCTGCAAAGGATGAGAGTAACCTGTCTGAATGGCAAAAACACCTCGACTGTGACAACCGCTATTTTCCTGCAATCAGCTGGATGATAACAGGGAAATGTAATTATAACTGCCTGCACTGCTTCAACGCTGCCGATAACGCTCCCATAATGAATGAGTGGACGCCTGAGGAAGCAAACAGGCTGATTGAGCAGGCGCAAAAGTGTGGAATCAATGCTTTTACGATTACAGGCGGCGAGCCTATGCTCCATAAGAATTTTTTTGAGATTGTGGAGAGTATTTATGCACACGGAATGCACCTTGAGGATCTGAACACGAATGGTTCTTTCCTTGACGGGACAGCATTGGAGCAATTCAGGAAAATCGGCTGTAATCCGCTGATTAAAATATCCTTTGATGGAATCGGGCATCACGACTGGCTCAGAAACCGCAAGGGGGCGGAGACGGACGCGCTTTTGGCAATTCGCCTGTGCGTGGAGAAGGGTTTTCGTGTAAAAGTGCAGACGAACGTTCATCGGCTCAATATCGAATCCATGTTGCCTACAGCGGAAATGTTAGACGAAATGGGTGTGGACGAAATGAGGGTGATCCGCACTTCAGAATCGCCGCGCTGGAAGGAAAATGCAGATGGTTCCTGCCTGGAGGTTGAGGAATATTACGAAAGTATGTTGGAATTTGCCGACAGATATGTTAAAAAGAAACACAATATGATCATAGATATATGGCAGTTTCTTACAGTGTTTCCACGAACAGAATCTTACCGCCTGCGCCCCGTTGAATACACTGCAGGAGAGTACCGGGACAGTATGCCCGTATGCCGTGGGAACAGAGGGATGGTTGCGGTTGCGGCAGACGGAAATGTTTACCCTTGTATGCAGATGTCAGGGTATTTTAGCGCGAAGAATAATTTCCTGGGCAATGTTAAAAAAGAGGGATTGCAGACAATTCTGCAAGAAGGGAGATATCTGAGGGAGGTCTGCACTACACTGGGGCAGTTGTCAGAGCACAATGAAACCTGCGCGGTGTGTCCTTATTTCAAACACTGCGGGGGTGGCTGCCGCGCGCTGGCACTGGCGATTACAGGTGATAAATTTGGCATTGATCCTGCAAAATGTCTGTTTTTCCAAAAAGGTTGGCACAGGAAAATCGAGGAAACGCTGCGGGGGTGGAAAAATGTGGCGCCTATGGAGGGCGAATGATGGAAGAGGAATTACGGCGGCTGTTTGACTTTCAGAAATTTTCGGAAAATCTGCGTCTTGCCGAAATGAAGGATGAAACTGAGAAACGTTACGGCGAGACGCTTTCAGATGAAGAACTGGAACAGGTGAATGCCGCGGGCGAATTTGTCCCGTTTGAAAGCCGGGAGGATAATTCCGATGATTGAACTGCACAAAAACACCGAATTTGAGCAGATTTATGCCAGGTTTAAGGATAAGGTGGCGCGATATATATATGGGAAAATACCGAACGAACACGACGCAGAGGATTTGATCTCGGACGTGTTCGTCAAAGTATTTAAGGGGTTTTCGGGATTTGATGAGACAAAGGCTTCCCTGTCAACATGGATCTACAGGATAACGCAGAATACCGTTATCGACTATTATCGGACGGCGAAGTCTGTTTGCGGGCTGCCGGAGGAACTTTGCTTTGAGGGAAACATTGATGAGGAAATGCTTAACGAGGAAACGCTCAATAGTCTTGCGGACGCCCTCGAACAACTCTCCCGGCGGGAGCGCGATATTATTATCCTGCACTATTATAGCGGGAAAACATTGAAAAGTATCGCAGAAATAATGGATATTTCATACAGTTATGTAAAGCTGCTTCACACAAAGGCTTTGAAAGTTCTGCGCGAAATAATATATGATGAAACATCCTGACAAACATGCTATTGATAATTCAGGCAGTCTTAGCTGATATAATACCTCTTAAGCAGACAATGGAAATAACCAAAATCTGCCTGGGAGGTGTTTTTATGGCTAAATCACCACATACGCCAGAATTTTGTGATATGAAGTTATATGGTACAATCATTCTCTCATACATTGTGAATGAGGGAGGTGTTGCCTGTATTGAAACATAGAGAATTTATTTATGTCGGCGAGCCTGTTCCGGAATTGAATGAGCAGGAACACGCAGCATTTCTTATGAATTTTCAAAAGTCAATCCTTTTATCATTGGAAAAACGGAATTTATTGACCGCTTCACAGAGAGAACGCTGTTTGCTTGAGCTTGAAAAACAATATCGTATAAATCAGAAAAAGCAACGTCAGGCATAACCGCTTGACGTTTTTACATAGTCAAATGAAATAATAGAAGCAGTGCGGTTCGACATACACCGCAAGGGTATACCTTTATGCCCTGTAAAAACGGGAAAAATTAAGGAAAGGAGATATTCTTATGTCAATAGATAAATACGAAACACTAAATCAGGAAAGAAAAATACAGCACACAAAAAGAAAGGTTGCCGCATATTGCCGAGTATCTACGGACAACGAAGACCAGGCAAATTCGTTTGAAAGCCAACAGCGTTATTTCAGACAATATATAGAGCGTAATCCCGACTGGGAGCTTTATGAAGTGTTCGCAGAAATAAAACTCGCTTAATTGATACAAAGGGAAAGAACAGAATATCGGATAAACCGCAGAAATAAAGGGCTTTCGGCACATTGGATGTGACCGAAGGCTCTTTATTTTTTTGCATAATCTTATGGTTGTGTGGAAGTAAGGGTGTAAATGAACCCTCCCCACAGAAATTTGAACCCTCTGTTTCTAAAAATTTGAACCCCCTAAAGGCAAAATCAAAATGTTTTATTTGTATCTTATAGTGTGAATAAAAAAAGAAATAGAATCAGACTTTTAGAAAAGCAGAATGATATGTAGGTACGTTATTTTGATTAGTAGGCATAGGATATTTGAAAGAAAAAAGCGGCAATAAAGGCTTTCGCTATATCAGATGAAAACGAAAGCCTTACTAATTTAGGACTGTTCAGAAGAAACGTGGTGTAGGTGAATAAATCCTTCCTACTATTGAATTTGAATCCCAGTCATTTTAATGTAGGATTGGGTATAAGTTTAAGTGCGGTTATAGTCTATTTTTGTCTCCCCATTCGCACATTCCATCAAGAATTGGTATTAAAGATTTTCCGCGCTCTGTAAGGCTGTATTCTACCTTTGGGGGAATCTGGGGATATTCTTTTCTGTGTACTAACTGATCTGCTTCCAATTCCTTTAAGGTAGAACTAAGCGTCTTATAAGAAATTTCCCCAATATATTTTTTCATTTCATTAAACCGGACAATACCAAATTCCATAAGCGTATAAAGAATTGTCATTTTGTATTTCCCATTGATGAGGGATAATGTGTAGCTAAAACCTGTTGTTTCCAGGCATTCTTGTGATATGCAGCGTTCGCCCATTTTTACACTCTCCTTTAGGTAAGTATATAACTTTCGTGTTAGTATCGCACTTAAAGGTGCGTACTTGTTTTCTGTTTTATTCTTGCTATAATTATAATATCAACAGCAGGAAAAGTCAATCCTGCAGGTAAAGGAGGCACAGACATGCAGAACTATGAGTATTTAGGAAAGCCGCTTCAGATTGGCAGACTGACCATTAAGAATAGGTTTTGTATGGCGCCAATTGGCGGCGGACAGCACCATCTTCCGGGAGGTGGTCTGAAAGACGAAACGATACAATATCTTGTAGAGAGGGCGAAAGGTGGCTTTGGCCTGATTTTTACCGGGGCAATCGCAGCCGATGGAACCGTTGACCCGTATACCGGGGTTGGGCCCACAATCTTGCAGAATCCAGATGCATTTAAGATGACAGCAACAGAACTAAATGAGCGGGTCGGTGCTTACGGTACGAAGGTGTTTGCTCAGATTACTATGGGACTTGGGCGGAATTACCCCAATCTTCCGGCACCGTCTTCTGTACATGTTTTCCGGCATCCGGGGGAAGTTTCACCGGAACTGACCCGTGACCAGATCAAATCTAAAATTGAGTCCGTTGTAAAGGCATCTAAAATTGCAAAGGATTCGGGTTTCTCTGGCGTAGAGGTTCATTCCATCCACTGGGGGTATTTGCTTGACCAGTTTGCCCTGTCCATGATGAACCACCGCACTGATGAATATGGCGGCAGCCTGGAAAACCGTTTACGGGCGGCAAAGGAAATTCTGGAAGGTATTAAGCAGGAATGCGGCAGTGATTTTCCAGTCAGTATGCGTCTTGGACTGAAAACCTTTGTAAAAGGATTTGAGCAGGCAAGTTTGACTGGTGAGGAGGAAATTGGCCGTACACTGGAAGAAGGGATTGAGATAGCGAAGCTGCTGGAATCCTATGGCTATGACTGTCTGAATGTAGATACAGGTATTTACGATTCCTTCTACTATGCCTGCCCGCCTATGTATATGCCGAAAGGGTATCTGGTGGAACTGGCAGCGAAGGCAAAAGAAGCCGTTAATATCCCGATTCTGGCAGGCGGCCGCATGAATGAAGCAGATATTGCGGAAAAGGCGATACGGGATGGTAAGATTGATGCAGTTGTCCTTGGGCGTGCTGCTTTAGCAGATCCGGAGTATCCAAACAAGGTGCTGACCGGACATACGGAGAAGATCCGTCCCTGCATTGCCTGCAATCAGGGGTGTATCACAAGGCTCCAGCAGGGAAAACAGCCTACCTGTGCAGTAAACCCGGCAGCAATGCGGGAAGTGAGGTATGCACTCCGTCCCTGCGTACAGCCGAAAAAGGTTGTGGTCGTGGGCGGCGGTGTTGCCGGTATGGAGGCTGCCAGAACCGCAGCCATGCGTGGACATAAAGTTTCTTTGTATGAAAAGAATGAGTCTCTGGGCGGCAATCTGATTCCTGGCGGCTCCCACAGCTTCAAAAAAGAGGTACGGGAATTAAATGCGTGGTATCAGAATGAATTAAAGGTACTGCCTGTGGAGATCCATACCGGGGAAGCTGTTACTGCTGACCAGCTCCGCAATATGGATGCAGATGTGATCATTGTGGCAGCAGGTTCCGTCCCTGTCACGCCGAAAGTGCCGGGAATAGATGATAAAAAGGTAATTGACTGTATGGAAGCATTTGCACATCCGGAAAAAGTCGGGCAAAAAGTCATGGTAATCGGAGGCGGTCTGGTTGGCTGTGAAATGGCATTAGAATATGCACAGGACGGCAAAGAGGTTACGGTTGTGGAAGCCCTGCCTAAGATTTTGTCGGCAGGTATCCCATCCCCGATTCCAAATGGCCAGATGATCCCGGATCTGTTTGAACATCATCATGTGGCTGTATTGGAGAACCACCGTCTTTCTGCTGTGGAAGATGGCAGGGTTATTCTGGAGAGCGATGGTCAGAAAAAGGCATTTGATGCAGATTCGGTTGTGATCGCAGTCGGTTTCCGTCCAGTTCCATCCATGGCGCAGGAGCTCCAAGGATGCGGTGCTGCCGTTTATGAGATTGGCGATGGTCAGAAGGTCAGCACGATCCTTCATGCTGTATGGGACGGCTATGAAGTAGGGAACAATATTTAATCTATTCATTATGGTATGAGGCAGAATGCTTTATATAATGTCAAAAAAATTTAAGGAGGCTATTACAATGAGAGCAGAATTAAAGGAATATCAGGCAGTAGAGGCTGCTGCAATGAAGTTTGTCAAGAGTGTTGCCGAGGGAAACAGCACATATGCAAAGGAGCTGTTCACGGATGAAGCTGTTTTGTTCGGCTATCTGGACGGTAAGCTGGAGCATGGCTCTATTGATCAGTTCTACCACAATGTGGATACCGTACCCGGCGGCGATAATTTCAAGGCTCGTGTGGACGTCCTGATGGTTGAGGAATCCCTGGCTGTTGTACGTGTGCTGGAAGAAGGCTGGGGCAACCGCATTGACTTTACGGATGTGCTGCTTCTGTTGAAGATGGATGGCGAATGGAAATGCGTTGCAAAGGCATATAACCAGAATTCCGATACCATTCAGAAATAACCGTCACAAGTAGAACAGTGGAGAAAGTGGAGAACAGGCGGGTATGCCGGAAATGCAGCCTTGCCTGTTCTTTTATAGGTGGCTGTATATGTCTGGATTTAAAACCACGCAGGAATTGTTGGAGGAGACGCCCGTAAGCCGTTTGGTCATCCGTTTAGGGATTCCTGCAATGTTCGGTCAGCTTTTTAATATTTTATATAACATTGTAGACCGCATTTTTATTGGTAAAATACCGGAAACAGGAAGCCTCTGCCTTGCGAGTATCGGTGTTTGTGCGCCGGCATTGACAGCCCTGACGGCTTTTGCATTTATGGTAGGGATTGGCGGGGCTTCTTATATGAGCATCAGCCTTGGGCGGAAAGAGGAGCGCAGGGCGCGGGAGATCATTGGAAATGCCTTTTTTATGATTTTAGTTATATCGGCGGCAGTAACTCCCCTGCTTTTACTGAACCGGGAAAAAATACTATACTTGCTGGGCAGCAGCAAAGATATGTACCCTTACGCAGAAACTTATTTTACAATATATGTCTGCGGGACTTTTGCATCGCTTCTTGGATGTGGGATGAACCAGTTTATTCTGGCACAGGGGTTTGCAAGGCAGGGCATGTTTTCAGTGGCACTTGGAGCTGTGGTAAATGTGGTTCTTGACCCTATCCTGATTTTTGGGTGCAGTATGGGGATTGCGGGTGCAGCATGGGGAACTGTTATTGCACAATGCTGTACTTGTGTTTATGTAATCTGTTTTCTGCGCAGCAGGATTATTCCGGTACGCCTGTGCCCAAGCAGGCTGCAAAAGAAGATTGTACTTAGAATCTTGTCCATAGGATGCATGTCATTCATGATTACGATATTGGATAACCTGATCATTATTTTTCTAAATACTTCGTTACGGAAATACGGCGGAGATTCGCAGGGGGATTTATTGATTACCTGTGCTACGGTTATCCAGAGTTTTATGACGATAGTAGCCTGTCCTGCACAGGGGATCACGACAGGATGCGGAACGATATTCAGTTTTCACTATGGGGCAGGAAATGATACAAAGATCCGGCAGGCTTTCCTTTATGTGTTTTTATTATGCGGAGTATACATCGGAACATTGGGAATTGCAGTGCAGGTATTACCGGAGGTGTTTGCAGGATTTTTCTTGAAGGAGTCAGGCACAATACAGTTGACCGCGGGCAGTATCCGTATGTATACGTTTGCATTGCTTGGTATTGCAGTACAGTATGCCTTGGTAGATGGTCTGACTGCAATGGGAAAGGTCAAATATGCGCTTCCGTTGTCGCTGTTTCGTAAAATTGTATATATGATATGCCTTTGCATTCTGCCGTTGTTTCTGGATATACGATATGTTTTTTATGCAGGGACGATATCAGATGCGGTGGGTGCTTTATTCAGCCTGATATTGTTTTGGGGTGCAATCAATCCCAGAATAAGGCGTGAATTGAGTAAAGAAAGGATGGTCAGACATGGATAAATATAATGCCACAGGCAGGGTAAAAAAAGCCATTGATATCATATTGGGATTGCTGTTTATAGCATTATTGGGGTATTCCTTTACAGGCGCTCCCTTCCATGAGGTGGCTGGCATTGTATTTATTGCAATGACCATAATTCATAATATCATCAACATAAAGTGGTATAAAGCGATAAAGAAAGGTATTTATAACAGGAAAAGAAAGATTGCGGTTGCTGTAAATTTTGCCTTAGCGGCAGATATGGCATCTATTTTGTTGACAGGCATTATCAATTCCAGATACTTGTTCCATACAGGCATCCATATGGCGGGTATTGGACGGATACATGCTGTTTTAGCTTTGGCCGGATTTGTGCTTATTGCGTTCCATGTACTGGTTCATACATTTGGCCGCGTACAAAAGAAATATAAGGTACTTCCGGCTGCTCTGGTAATACTGATCTCCCTTCTGGCGGTGCTTATGGATGTATGGCTGCTGCCCTATGTTAAGAGACATTTTCTGACAGTTGAGGTTGATCAGGAAACGGCTATCTCAGGTGAAAGCGTAGATTTTAACGGCAGAAAGATTCTGACCGTATATTTTACGAGGGTTGGCAATACGGACTTTGCTGATGGTGTGGACGCAGTCTCCGGGGCATCCCTGCTGCTCAATGAGAAAAAGGAATTCCTGGGGAACAGCCAGGTGATCGGGCAGATGATACAGGATGCTGCAGGCGGGGATATTGTTTCCATCAACACGAAAGAACATTACCCGTCTTCCTATTCCGATACTGTATCGGCGGCAAGTGAGGAAATGGGGCGTCAGGAACTGCCGGAGCTTGTGGATATGCCGGAAAATATTGATGGGTATGATTTGGTATTCCTTGTGTTCCCATTATGGTGGGATACGATACCGAAACCTGTAGAGGCGTTCCTGAATCGTTATGACTTTTCAGGGAAATCTGTCATACCTGTGGTGACCCATGGCGGAGGCGGTGCAGGCAGAAGCATAGAGGACATAAAAGCAGTGTGCAGCGGGACAGTTGTGGAAGAACCATTGGAGATATACTGCGGCGATATACCATATTGCAGGGAGCAGGTGACAGAATGGCTGAAAGGATTATGAAAGCCGGATTAAAGAATAGGTTTTGGTATGGCTTATTATAAAAAACAAGAAGGACGAAAAAAGGAGGAATCGTTGTATGAGTAAGAAAATTGTTGTTATTACAGGAAGCCCGCGCAAAAATGGTAACAGTTTTGCCATGACGGATGCGTTTATCAAGGCCGCCGAGGAGAAAGGGCATACAGTTACCCGTTTTGATGCCGCCTTGAAAAAGGTAGGTGGATGCCGTGCCTGTGAAACATGCTATTCCACAGGGAAAGCATGTACCTTTGATGATGACTTCAATACGATAGCGCCAGCTATTTTGGAGGCAGACGTTATTGTATTCACGATGCCGGTCTACTGGTACTCTATCCCGGCACAGATCAAGGGTGTCATAGACCGGATATTCTCTTTCGTAGTAAGCGGTAAAGACATTTCTGGCAAGGAGTGTGCGCTGATCACCTGTTGCGAGGAAGAGGATATGTCGGTCATGGATGGAGTCCGTATCCCCATGGAGCGTATGTGTGCTTTGAACAAATGGAAAATGGTTGGCGAGGTTCTGATCCCTGGGGTTCTGAATGTGGGTGACATTGACAAGACGGATGGCTGCAAAAAGGCAGCGGCTTTAGCAGATGAGATTTAAGGAGGGGAATATGGGCAAGAAGATTGTGATTCTAAATGGAAGCCCCAGGAAAGCGGGGAATACAGCAGCTTTGACAGCAGAATTTACGAAAGGCGCAAAAGAAGCAGGAAATACAGTTACAGAATTTTTCCTTGACGGTATGGATATCCATGGCTGCAAGGGCTGCTTTGGCGGTCATAGCAGCAGGGAATGCCCTTGTGTCCAAAGAGATGATATGGATAAAATTTATCCTGCGGTAAAAGAATGCGATGTGGTCGTACTTGCCACACCGTTGTATTACTGGAATATGAGCGGTCAGATTAGGACTGCCATTGACCGCCTGTTTGCATTAGAGGAAGGCGATGGGAATCTCCTGAGAGGGTATGGCAGGGCTTCGGCACTGCTGATGGCTGCGGAAGGAAATGGTTTCGATGATGTGCTTCTTTACTATGACCATTTGATGGAACATTTGAAATGGGAAAACCTTGGGGCTGTACTTGCCGGAGGGAATGGGCATGTGGGTGAGATTGAAGGGAAACCAGAACTTCAAAAAGCCTACGAGCTTGGAAAATCAATTTGATAACTCAATGAAAGGAAATGCTAATTATGAATAAAATCAATTTACCGCAGGCGGCAAAGCTGACTTCTCCGAATCCGGTAAGCCTTGTATGCACACAAAAGCCGGATGGCTCCACGAATCTTGCTACAGTGTCCTGGTGGACATATCTTTCTTTCAATCCGAACATGATCGGGTATGCTATGGCAAAGACTTCTTACAGCGGAGAAATGGTACGGAATAATAAGAAAGTTATCCTTACAATTCCCGGTACAGAAATAGCCGAAGCAGTGATGGGCTGTGGAAGTACTACAGGCCGCGATACGGATAAAGTTGCCCAATTTGGTATTGAACTTACAGAAGTAGAGGGCAGTGACATTAAGATTCCTGTCCATAGCCGTGTGGCAATTGTATGTAGCATGAAAGAATATCACGAGGTTGGTGACCATTACCTGTATATTTGTGATGTAGAACAGGTTTATGGCAATGAAGTGGAGGAAGCCCTGTTTGCATGGAATGGGTATTCCCAAGTGCATCCGGCGAAGTAAGGAGGCTGATTCGATATCATGTTAATAGATAACGCGTTTGTAAAGAGCGTAATCATTATAAAGTAATATAATCAAGGTTTTTACAGGCTTTATGAACCAGATAGGAAAGTGTGAGGGAGGTTGATGACATCGGACGCATAGTAATAGAATTTAATGAGCAGGATTCAGATGCTGTTGAAAAAATAGTGTGTGCGGTGAATCGCCATCCTGCTTTTGAGGAACTGTGGTTAAGCAATGATGAGGTTCTGTGTCTTTCGGAGTTGGAAATTTATCCTGGCCGTAGAAAGGTTTACTGCTATGGAAAGGAAATTGAACTAAAGGCAAAGGAATTTGATCTTCTTTGCCTTTTGGTAGTTAATAAAGGATATGTTCTTACTTATACACAAATTTATGAAAAGCTATGGGGGCAAGATTCTCTTGGCAATGAAAACAATTCAGTGGGCTGTCATGTTCGTAGTCTGCGGAGAAAATTGTATAAGGAATATCCGAACACTCCATTTATAATTCGATGTTTTCGTAGTATTGGATATTGCCTTGAAACAAAATTATAATAAGTGTTACATAGGACGGTTTGAGAATTGGAACCGCATAAAATTTACTGTTTTTAGTGTTTCCCCGTGGAATAACTATATTCACATTTGTATATGTGCATATGGCTATTCCACGGGGGAATTTTTGTACTCAAGAGAATTTAAGGACTTTTTTTGTGCGATTGTGCCGTTGTGTTGAATATTGCTTACACAAATTATTCTGCCAAACCTGAAAATCAGACTGTTTCTTTGTACTTGCTATGTTATTTCAGAGAGAATATTTTATCTTTTCATAACATCTTATGTCAGATTACATTCTGTTAATTTTTCGTGTCGTAACTTGCGTTTTTTTATCGTTTCGATATCGTTTCATTACCGTTTCGCTACTATTTCATTTTATATAATTTCCCCATTGACAAGCTGTTGGGGAAAGGCTGAATTATATGCTGTGTATCCCCGGAAAGGGGATGCCATGAATCTACCACGGGCAGGGACAGGCTTCATGCCTTACATACCAAAACAATATATGCTTTCTGTACATACCGCAGTCCTTGAGGGGATTGCGGTATTTTTTCATTCGACATATTCCCTGCCAATCCCCATAAGTCCACCAATATGCACCACCTTTTTTAAGACGAGCGCACCTGCCTTACGGCGGGTGCGTTTTTTCGTTGTCGGAAAAAGGCTCTTTCTGACATTTTATCAATCCCGTGCGCCGCCTTCCAGTCTTGAATTTTCTGTTTTCAAAAATTTCAGGACTGGAGGAAATCAAAGTGAAAATTAAATATGAATTTGCAGATGGGACAGTGTCGGAAATCAAGGTGGAGGAATCCATCGGTGCCGTCATCATTGAGGACAGGCGGCTGGAGGACAACCTTGCAAGGAAGGAACGCTATCACTGCCATTCGCTGGATGCCGTGGAGTTTGAGGGTGTGGAGTACGGCACGGAAGAAACGCCGGAAGCGATGCTTGCCGCCATGGAAGAGGACAGACGTGTATATGAGGCTTTCCATAAGCTCTCTAAGGTGCAGCAGAGGAGGCTGTTAAAGCTGGCGGGCGGTATGTCAATCCGGGAGATCGCACGGCAGGAAGGCACGAATTTCAGGACCGTGCATGAGTCGGTTGAGGCTGGAAGGAAAAAATTTAAAAAATTTTTCTGAAAAACACCCCATCAAAACAGCCTCCAAATCTCCGTATAGTGAAGGGCATAAAATCCCGCCCTTTAGAAATCGGAGGTGGAAAGGTGAGGCACACATTGAGGATCAGTGTTTCAAAAGAACCGGCGGCGGAAGGGATCGTGAGCTGCCGCAATGTCTCCGTGAGGGAGCGTTTCCTGCGCTTCCTCTTTGGGGAGAAACAGAGGCTGACCATCATCGTTCCGGGCGGTTCCGTCCGGGAGCTGGCAGTCAGTGAAGTCATGGAAGGAGGAAATGTACATGGGAAAAGTGAAGTTACTGCTTGACGTCATCGGGGATTTACGTTCCCTTGCAGACAGCCTGCAGGCCGTTGCGGATGCGGTGGCGGACAACGATGCGGCAGAGGCGGAGATGACGACCACGAAGGAGCCGGAGGAGACCGGGAAAGCGGGCAAGACAGTGAAATCCGCAAAGAACATGGCGAAGAAGGATGCGAAGGCGGCAAAGCAGGAGCCGGAGGAGAAGCCGCTGACGCTGGAGGAAGTGCGGGCGGTACTGGCGGAGAAGTCCCGCTCCGGACACACGGAGGAAGTGAGGGCGTTGCTGAATAAGCACGGTGCGGATAAGCTGTCAGAGATCGACCCGGCGGAATACCCTGCGCTGCTTGCGGAAGCGGAGGTGTTGTGATGGGGAGACACGCATTACTGTCCGCATCCTCCAGCCACCGGTGGCTTGCCTGCCCGCCGTCGGCAAGGCTCTGTGAAAATTACGAGGATACGGGCAGCGAATACGCGCAGCAAGGCACCGATGCCCACAGCCTGTGTGAACACAAGCTGAAGCTGTCCCTGGGCATGGAAACGAAAGACCCTACAGAGGGGCTTGCCTTCTACGATGAAGAGATGGAGGAATGTGCCTGCGGCTATGCGGAGTATGTCCTTTCCCTTGTGGAGGAGGCCAAGAAAAACTGCAAAGACCCGGTGGTGCTGATTGAGCAGCGGCTGGACTTCTCCCGGTATGTGGAGGAAGGCTTCGGCACCGGCGACTGCGTCATCATCGCAGATGGGACTTTGTATATCATTGACTACAAGCACGGCAAGGGCGTGGAGGTTTACGCAGAGGGAAATCCGCAGATGATGCTGTATGCCCTGGGTGCATTGGAGCTGTTCGACGGCATCTATGACATTGACACCGTCCGCATGGCGATTTACCAGCCGCGCCGGGAGAATGTCAGCGTGTATGCCATGGCGAAGGATGACCTTCTTATATGGGCGGTGGGTGAGCTTGCCGAAAAAGCAAAGCTGGCCTATGCCGGGGAGGGCGAGTTCTGCGCCGGGGAACACTGCAGGTTCTGCAAGGCGAAGGCAGCCTGCAGGAAGCGGGCCGAGTACAACCTGGAGCTTGCAAAGTATGACTTCGAGATGCCCGCCACGCTGGAGGATGACGAAATCGCGGCGATCCTCGTGAAGGCGGATGAGCTGGCGGCATGGGCGGCAGACGTGAAGGAGTTCGCTTTGCAGCAGGCGTTAAGCGGCGTGAAGTATGCCGGATTTAAAATTGTTGAGGGCCGTTCCAACCGGAAGTACACGGATGAGGACGCTGTGGCGGATACCGTGAAGAAGGCGGGCTTCGACCCGTATGAGCCAAAGCTGCTTGGAATTACCGCCATGGAGAAACTGCTCGGAAAGAAGAAGTTTGCGGAGATTTTAAAGAGCCTTGTGGAGAAGCCGCAGGGCAAGCCTGCGTTAGTCCCGGAGAGCGACAAGCGCCCGGAGATGAACACGGCGCAGGAAGATTTCAAGGAAGATTAGTCAGGAGGAAAATCATATGTCAAACACAGCCAATAATCCAACAAAGGTAATCACCGGCCCGAACACACGGTGGAGCTACTGCAACGCATGGGAAGCGAAGGCAATCCAGGGCGGCACGCCGAAATTTTCTGTTTCCCTCATCATCCCGAAGTCGGATAAAAAGACCATTGCCAAGATTGAGGAAGCAATCAAGGCGGCATACCGTGAGGGCGAGGCGAAGCTGAAGGGGAACGGCAGGAGCGTTCCTGCGCTTTCCGTGCTGAAGACCCCGCTGCGTGACGGGGATGTGGAGCGTCCGGATGATGAAGCCTATGCGGATTCCTATTTCGTCAACGCCAACAGCTCCACGGCTCCGGGGATTGTGGATGCGGACCGGCAGCCGATTTTAGACCATTCCGAGGTGTACAGCGGCGTGTACGGCAGGGCGAGCATCAATTTCTATGCTTTCAACAGCAATGGCAATAAGGGAATCGCCTGCGGCCTGAACAATTTACAGAAAATCCGTGACGGGGAGCCTTTGGGCGGGCGTTCCCGTGCGGAGGATGACTTTGCGGATGATGCCGGGGATGATGAGGATTTCCTGTCTTAACGGCATAACAGGAACACACTGCCGGGTGGCGGGGAGAGGGCATCTTCCTTTTCCCTGCCGCCCTTAAGGCGGTGAAAGGAGCTGGTGGAATTGAAGTCTTTAGGAATCGACTTGGAAACATTTTCGTCTGTGGATCTGACCAAATGCGGCGTTTACCGGTATGCTTCTTCGCCGGATTTTGACATCCTCTTATTCGGATACAGCGTGGACAGCGGCGAAGTACGGGTGGTTGACCTTGCCTGTGGTGAGGAAATTCCTGCAGATATCGTGGCGGCGCTCTCGGATGACTCCGTCATTAAGTGGAGTTACAATAACAATTTCGAGCGCGTCTGTCTGTCAAATTATTTCGGCACATGGTTCGAGCCTGGGAGCTGGCGCTGCACGATGGTGTGGGCGGCTTACCTCGGCCTCCCGCGGTCGCTGGAGGATGTGGGCGCGGTGCTTGGGCTGGAGAAACAGAAGCTGTCCGAAGGGAAAGAGCTGATCCGGTATTTCTGCGTACCCTGCAAGCCGACCAAGGCAAACGGCGGCCGGATGCGGAACCTGCCCGAACACGACAGGGAGAAGTGGGAGCGGTTCAAGGCATACAACCTCCGTGATGTAGAGGCAGAGATGCAGATACAGCAGAGGCTTGCCAAATTCCCCGTGCCGGAGTTCATATGGGAGGAATACCGGCAGGATCAGGAAATAAACGACCGGGGCATCGGGGTGGACATGGAGATGGTCAAACAGGCAATCGCCATGGATGGGCGATCCAAGGCGGAACTGTCGGTTGCAATGAAGGAACTGACGGAACTGGAAAACCCGAATTCCGTGCAGCAGATGAAGCGGTGGCTTTTGGAGAACGGGGTGGAAACGGATTCGCTGGACAAAAAGGCGGTGGCCGCAATGCTGGAGGGTGCGCCGGAGCCTTTGAAAACTGTGCTGACGCTCCGGCAGCAGCTTGCCAAGTCCTCTGTGAAGAAATACCAGGCGATGGAGAATGCGGTGTGTGCGGACAGCCGGGCGCACGGGATGTTTGCTTTCTACGGTGCTAATAGGACCGGCCGGTATAGCGGACGAATTATTCAATTGCAAAATCTGCCTCAGAACCATATCCCCGATTTGGCCCAGGCAAGGGAGCTTGTGAAAGCAGGGGACTTTGATGCCCTTGCCATGCTGTATGAGGATGTCCCGGATACGCTCTCGCAGCTCATCCGCACGGCTTTTGTGCCGCAGAACGGCAGGAAGTTCATCGTGGCGGATTTTTCCGCTATTGAGGCGAGGGTGCTTGCGTGGCTTGCCGGGGAGCGGTGGGTGTCAGAAGTGTTTGAAAAAGGCGGTGACATTTACTGTGAAACTGCTGCCCGTATGTTCCACTGCAGGGTGGAGAAGCATGGTGAAAATGCGGAACTAAGGCAGAAAGGCAAGCAGGCTACGCTGTCCTGTGGATACGGCGGATCAGTCGGTGCTTTGAAAGCAATGGGCGCACTGGAAGCAGGGATGACGGAGGATGAGCTGCAGCCGCTCGTGGATAGCTGGCGGGAGGCGAACCCCAATATCGTGCAGCTATGGTGGGATGTGGATCGTGCCGCGAAGGAATGCATCAAAAAGAGGATGCCCACAGAGACACACGGTATCAGGTTTGATTACCAGAGCGGCATGATGTTCACCACGCTCCCATCGGGCAGACGGCTCGCCTATGTGAAGCCGCGTATCGGGGCGAACCGTTTCGGCGGGGAGTCCGTCACCTACATGGGTGTGGGCGGCACAAAGAAATGGGAACGTCTGGAAAGCTATGGTGCAAAGTTTGTGGAGAACCTTGTGCAGGGTATTGCCCGCGACATCTTATGCCATGCCATGCAGACACTGAAAAACTGTGCGATTGTCGGACACATCCACGATGAGATCATCATCGAGGCGGACAGGAGGATGTCCGTGGAGGCTGTGTGTGAACAGATGGGCAGAACGCCGTCCTGGGCAAAGGGGCTGCTGCTCCGGGCAGATGGATATTCTTGTGAGTGGTATCAGAAAGATTAGGGGGTGTGCGATGGAACGGCTGCGGATTGAATACGGGACGGGATACATGGAGCTGAACGTGGAGGCGTTCTTCCCCTGCAAGATGCCGGCGATGAGGAAGGCCGCAAGGCTCATCAATTCATACTGTACCGATGAGGCAAGGGCGGAGCTGCTCTCGGAACTGCGGGAGATGGCGGACGGGTACAAGGCACTCTGCGATATGTACAGAGAAACAGAAGAGGCGCTTCCTGCGGATTCCCCGGAGCGGAGGCACTGGAGGGCGCAGTTCAACAAGACGGAAGCCCTCCGCAGAAGGATGGAGGGGAATATCAGATTGATTTCAGGAGGAGGAAAGGGATGAGCAGGGCGGCAATGCAGGGGTGCAGGGCGCATAATGACTGTTTCGCAAACAGGGGAGGCGTCTGCACCTGCTTAAAGGACAATGACTTTGGCGGGAGGGACTGCCCGTTTTACAAGCCTGCGGACACAGTCCGGGAAGGCCGGCGCAGGCAGGATGGAGGTAGATTTTATGGGAATCAGCAGATACAACAGTGAGGGATACAGCGACCCGACAAGCCATGTGGCGCTGTCGGGGATCAGGAAGGAGGAAAGGGCGGCAAAGCGGGCATACCGGCCGCTTGTCTATATATGCTCCCCGTTTGCCGGGGACAGGTCAGGCAACACGCAGAAGGCGAGGCGGTACAGCAGGTTTGCGGTAAAGAACGGCGCGATTCCGTTCGCCCCGCACCTGCTCTTTCCGCAGTTTTTGGATGACGGGAAATCTGCGGAGCGGGCAATCGGTATGTTTATGGGGATGGTGCTGCTTGGAAAGTGCGAGCAGCTATGGGTGTTCGGCAGCACCATATCCACGGGGATGGCGGCGGAGATTGAGAAAGCGGAGAAGCGGGATATGCCAATCCGCTATTTTACGGAAAACTGCGAGGAGGTCTGTAAATTATGAAAATGACATTTTACACGGCGAACTGCAGGGGGAACGCAAAGAACAGCCTTTATCCCAACAGGCGTGTCATTGACAATGAGGATGACTGCATGGAGGTGGCAGCGTTCGACCATGTGTGCGCGGAATTCAAGGGCTGCCGCAGGAGCGGGGACAATTTCCTCTCCTGCGATGTGGACGTGATGGACTGCGACAATTCCCATTCCGACAATCCGGCAGACTGGATTCATCCGGAAGATTTGGAAGAAAAAATCGGGAAGGATGTGGCGTTTGTTGTGGTGCCGAGCCGGAACAATATGAAGCCGAAGGAGGGGAAGTCCGCAAGGCCGAGGTTCCATGTGTACTTCCCGCATGATCCAATCACAGATGGGGAGGCGTGTGCGGCTTTGAAGAAAGCCATACAGCAGAAATTCCCTTTCTTCGATGCCAAGGCGCTGGATTCTGCCCGTTTCATTTTTGGGCATCCTGCGGACTCCATCTTTTGGCACGAGGGCGAGATCACCATTGACTGCATCGTGAAGCACCAGGGCGGCAGGGAGATACCGCAGGGGCAGCGCAACGCCACCATGTCCCATTTTGCCGGGCGCGTGGTGAAGCGGTACGGGGCTACGGAACGGGCGCAGGAGATTTTCATGGAGGAGGCGGCAAAGTGCAATCCGCCCCTGGAAGATGCGGAGCTTGCAATGATCTGGCAGAGCGCCTGCCGGTTTGCGGAGAAAGTGCAGGGGCAGGAGGGATATGTGGCACCGGATGCGTACAATGACGAGTTCGGGCGAGAGTCTTTAAAACCAGGCGATTACTCCGACATCGGGCAGGCGAAGGTGCTGACCAGGGAGTACGGCGTGGAGCTGCGCTATACGGCAGCCACGGATTACCTGCGTTTCTGCGGGCAGTATTGGGTGGAGTCCAAGCAGCAGGCAGTGGGAGCTGCAGAGGAATTTTTAGACCTCCAGCTTGCGGACGCGAAGGATGAGATCGCCCGGACGAAACAGGCGCTCATGGACACCGGCATTTCGGAGGATGCCATCACCTCCGGCGGCAAGTCGCTGGAAAAGAAGATCAGCGGCGGGCAGATGGACGCCTACCTTGCGTATCTGTCTGCCCAGGCATATAAGGCGTTCGTGATGAAACGCAGGGACATGAAGTATGTGGTTTCCGCACTGCAGGCGGCAAAGCCGATGCTGGAGATCAGCGTGTCTGACCTGGATAAAGACGGCTTTCTGCTGAACACGCCGGACGGCACCTATTACCTCCCGGATGGGCTGGAAGGGAAGCGTGACCACAGCCCGGAGGACTATATCACAAAAATAACGGCGGCAGCTCCCGGTGACAAAGGGGAGAAACTGTGGCAGGATTCTTTAAACACTATTTTCTGCAAAGACCAGGAGCTGATTGATTATGTGCAGCAGATCGTGGGCATGGCTGCGGTGGGGCGCGTCTACATGGAATCGCTGGTCATTGCCTACGGGGAGGGGAGGAACGGCAAGTCCACCTTCTGGAACACGATAGCCCGTGTGCTTGGCACCTACAGCGGGAATATGTCCGCCGACACACTTACGGTCGGGTGCAAGAGGAACGTGAGTGAAGCCGGAACTTGCCGAGGCGAAGGGCAAGCGGCTCATTATTGCCGCAGAGCTGGAGGAAGGGATGCGCCTGAACACTTCCGTTGTGAAGCAGATGTGTTCCACGGATGAGATTTTTGCGGAGAAAAAGTATAAGGACCCGTTCTCCTTCACGCCAAGCCATACCCTCGTGCTTTATACCAACCACCTACCAAGGGTGGGCGCAAATGACCCTGGGACGTGGCGGCGCTTAATCGTGATCCCCTTCCATGCCAGGATAGAGGGCGCAGGGGATGTGAAGAATTATGCTGATTTCCTCGTTTCGGAGGCGGCTCCGGCTGTCATGAAGTGGATCATTGAGGGCGCGCAAAAGGCAATCAGCCGGAACTTCCACATCCCTTCCCCTGCCTGCGTGGAGGAAGCCATCAAATCATACCGGGAGGACAATGACTGGCTTGGGCATTTCCTGCATGAGTGCTGCGAGGCCGATAAAACGTACCGGGAGAAGTCCGGCGTTCTGTACCAGGAATACCGCAGCTACTGTATGCGGACGGGCGAGTACACCAGAAGCACGGCCGATTTTTATAACGCGCTGGAGTCTGCCGGCTTTTCCCGAAGGAAGGCGAAGGCCGGCATTATCGTGTATGGGCTGCGGATAAAGGAGGAAGATTTAGAGGACTGAGAAAGCCCATGCTTTGGGGAAAGGTGCAGGTCGGTGCAGGTCTTGGTATAAACCCCCTTTAGGGCAGTTTTTTCAGCAAAAAATCACTTATAGAGGAGTTTTAGGTACGACTTGCACCGACCTGCACCCTAAAGGCTGGAATGATTGAAAAATAAGGGATTGGAGGCATTTGCATGAGAGAGAAAACCATAGAGCAGAAATTCAGGGCGGCAGTCAAGGTCGCCGGGGGCTTGGCACTTAAGTTCGCATCGCCCGGTTTTGATGGGGTGCCTGACAGACTGGCACTTCTCCCTAGCGGGAGGATGGCATTCGTGGAGGTCAAGGCTCCGGGGGAAAAGCCACGCCCCCTGCAGCTTTCCCGGCACCGGCTCCTGCGGCGGCTTGGGTTTAAGGTGTATGTGCTAGATGACGAATCGCAGATTGGAGGGATCATTGATGAGATACAGTCCACATGAATACCAGAAATTTACAGCAGAATACATTGAGGCGCATCCGGTATCCGCAATCTTCCTGGACTGCGGATTAGGGAAAACGAGCATCACGCTGACGGCAGTCAATGACCTGATGTTTGACAGCTTTGAAATCCACAGGGTGCTTGTGGTAGCACCAATCCGTGTAGCTTCTTACAGTTGGCCGGCGGAAATTGAAAAATGGGACCACCTTGAAGGTCTGAAATACAGCGTGGCGGTCGGAACGGCGGCAGAGAGGCTTGCGGCATTAAAAAAGCCGGCAGACATTTACCTCATCAACCGTGAGAACGTACAGTGGCTGATTACTGAGAGCGGCATCCCTTTTGACTTCGACATGGTGGTGATCGATGAGCTGTCCTCTTTCAAGAACCACCAGACGAAGCGGTTCAAGGCGCTGATGAAAGTACGACCAAAGGTGAAACGCATCGTGGGGCTGACAGGAACGCCGAGCAGCAATGGACTGATGGACTTATGGGCGGAGTTCCGGCTGCTGGACATGGGGGAGCGGCTCGGCAGGTTCATCGGGCAGTACCGCACTTCCTACTTCCGGCCGGATAAGCAGAACGGGCAGGTGGTGTTTTCTTACAAGCCGCTGCCTGGGGCGGAGAAACAGATATACGGCAAAATATCCGACATCACCATTTCCATGAAGTCCACCGACCACCTGCAGATGCCGGAACTGATAAATTCCAGATACACGGTGTATCTTTCTGAGAAAGAGGATTCGCACTATGCGGATTTGAAGAAAGACCTCGTCCTTCAGCTTCCGGACGGCGACATCACAGCCGCCAATGCCGCATCCCTTTCCGGGAAGCTGTCGCAGATGGCGAACGGCGCAGTCTACACGGATGCCGGGGAGACGGTCGCCATCCATGAGCGGAAGCTGGACGCACTGGAGGACATCATCGAGGCGGCAAACGGCAAGCCGGTGCTTGTGGCATACTGGTTCCGGCATGACCTGGAACGCATCACGGAACGGCTGTACAAACTGAAAATCCCATGTTCCCGGCTGGATACCGACAGCAGCATCCGGAAATGGAACGCCGGGGAAATCCCGGTGGCGCTGATCCACCCGGCATCCGCCGGACACGGCCTCAACCTCCAAAGCGGTGGGAACACGCTGGTGTGGTTCGGCCTTACCTGGTCACTGGAATTATACCAGCAGACGGTGGCGAGGCTGTGGCGGCAGGGGCAGGCATCCGAGACCGTGGTGGTGCAGCACATCATCACGAAAGGCACCATAGACGAGCGGATCATGAAGGCGCTTTCCGAAAAGGACACCACGCAGGCCGCACTGATCGATGCGGTGAAGGCAGACTTGAGGCTGTAAGTAGAAAAGCCGCCAGTCAAAATTGCAAATCTGAGCCAATCAATGAAAATCAACGACAATCTTTGAAAATCCGGGGGAAGCAAATCTATTTTGATTGGAGGCATGGCTTATGAGCATTATCTGGAAGTATCTTGACAAGCGGTCAGCGGCCGTGGATGCGCTGAAGGATTACAGCAGCATGAAATTCATCATCGAACACACGGATGATGAGATAAAGGCGGCATATGAGAAGATGGGCGGTGTCAGCAGCCCGCAGTCTGACGGGATGCCCCGCACACACAATCCCCATGCTGTGGAGGACAGGATGATAAAGGGCATTGAGGAGATCGATGTGCTGAAGGAGCGTTACCGTCAGGCAGTGGAATATATGGCGTGGTTCCTCCCGGCATGGGAGGAGCTTTCGGAGGATGAGCGGTATGTGCTGGAAGCCTTTTATGGCGACGGCAACGAATATGGCAGCAGCGTCATTTATAAAATCGCAGACCATTTCCACATTGAGCAGAGTTCCGCCTATAACAAAAAGAACCGCGCGCTGCACCACCTCACCATCCTGCTTTTTGGGAAAAGCTGAAATTCATGAAAATAGGAGTGGATATATTTCCCCATTGACGGTAATATGCACCATACCAAAACGAGAGGAGGTGCAGGATGGCAGAAGAGGATGAAGTTTCAAAAATCATGGCGGTGGCGGAGAAATACAGCGATTACTTTAACGAGTGGCATTCGGACATCGCCATTGGCAGGAAAGGTCCGAACTTTTTCTATGTGTACAACGACCAGTACCGTTACTTTGAGGTGTTTGAGGAATTCAGCACGGCGGAGGAACTGGAGAAGCTGATCATCGGGACAATGGCGGAGAACATGGAGACCTTCAATGCCGTGGCGTTGGAGAACACGCAGAAGATGTTTGAAAACCTGGACATCAACGAGAATGTCGGCAGTTACGACCCGGACTTCCACATCTACAAGCTGCTTCGGCAGATGGAGATCATGACGGGGCAGTTGGAACACTGGTCGGAACTTGTGGCAGGCACATACCGGTCATTTGCAAATGTCTGTAAAGACATGAAATTTGGCGGGAAAAAACGGGCGGGGACGCACATGAGTAATTCCGTGTAAAATGTTTGCCATATGGCGTGGTATACTGACATTATCGAAAACTGCATAAAGACAGACGGCCTTCGTGGGAAACTTCTCCTGCGGGGGCTTTCTTTATGCCATGAGGAGGTGAGAGCAATGCCAAGGAAACCGAAGAGGCCGTGTTCCTTCCCCGGCTGTCCCAAGTTGACAGAGGGGCGCTTTTGTGAGGAGCATGGGAAGCAGGAGAACCGCCGCTACGAGAAGTACGACCGTGACCCGGCTGTACGCCGTAGGTATGGGCGGGCATGGAAACGAATCCGTGACCGCTACGCCGCAAAGCACCCGTTCTGTGAGGAGTGCTACAAGAAGGGCGTGCTGCGTCCTGTTGAGGAGGTACACCACAAGCTGCCGCTGGCAGAGGGCGGGACGCATGACGAGGGAAACCTTGTGTCGCTGTGCCAGCCGTGCCATGCGAGGATTCATGCGGAGCGCGGTGACAGGTGGAATAAGCATTAATTTATTTTATGGGAATCAGTGCTGTGTTGATTTATGCTGTGGAGGTTTCTGCTGACCCGGAGGGGCGGTCGGAATCTCTACAGCATATTTTCTGTGGAACGGGCGTGGGGTGTCACGCATAAAAACCGAAAATCAAACGGGGGATTGCCCCGCTCTGATTTTCCATATTTCATGGGCATTTTTAGGTGCTGCGGTGTTTGATTCCGCAGCATTTTTTCAAACGAAATCAAAGAAACGGGGTGAAAACGGTGGCAAAAGACGGCAGCAACCGGGGCGGCGCAAGGCCGGGGGCAGGGCGCAAGCCCAAGGCGCTCACAGAGAAGATCAGCGAGGGGAAGACGGCAGAGGTGCTGATGGAGCCTGCCGAGCTGGAGGGCATGGATGTGCCGCCCGTGAAGGACTTCCTCAAGTCCCCGCAGAAGAGCGGGCGGGAGCTGGTGGCGGAGGAAGTGTACAACGAAACGTATGCATGGCTGAAAGCGAGGGGCTGCGAGAAGCTGGTCACTGTGCAGATGGTGGAGCAGTATGCCATGAGTGTGTCCCGTTGGATTCAGTGCGAGGAGATTGTTTCCTCCACTGGATTTTTAGCGAAACACCCGACCACAGGAGCCGCCATCGCTTCGCCTTATGTTTCCATGAGCCAGTCCTATATGAAACAGACCAATTACTGCTGGATGCAGATTTACCAGATCGTGAAGGAGAACTGTTCGGTAGAGTTCCAGGGCAACACGCCCCAGGATGACGTGATGGAGCGTCTGCTCCGTGCGAGGAAAGGAGTGTAGATAAAAAATGGGAAAGACGACAACCGAGATGCAGCTTGTGCCACTCTCCAAATTAGTGCCGTATGTGAACAATGCGCGGACGCACTCGCCGGAGCAGCTCACGAAGCTCCGCTCATCCCTGCGGGAGTTCGGTTTCATCAACCCGGTCATCATCGACCGGGATTTCAATGTCATCGCGGGGCATGGCAGGATTGCCGCCGCGAAAGAGGAAGGCATGGAGGAAGTGCCGTGTGTGTTTGCAGACTTCTTGACGGAGGCGCAGAAGAAAGCCTATATCCTTGCGGACAACCGCATGGCTCTTGATGCGGGATGGGATGAGGAACTGCTCCGCATCGAGATTGAAAGTTTGCAGGGTGCGGATTTTGATGTATCCCTGACAGGCTTCGGCGAAGATGAGATTGCAGACCTCTTTGCTGGGGATGGGGAAAAAGATGTAAAGGATGATGATTTCGACCTTTCCGCCGCATTGGAAAAAGCGGCGTTCGTGGAGCGGGGCGACATCTGGACGGTGGGCAGGCACAGGCTGATGTGCGGCGATGCCACAAGTGCGGAAGATGTGGCGGCGCTCATGGATGGGAAGAAAGCAAACCTCATCGTGACAGACCCTCCCTATGGAGTTTCTTTCAAGAGTTCCGGCGGGCTGACCATCCAGAACGACAGTATGAAGGGGGATGAATTCTACACATTTCTGTACAATTCGTTCTCATGCATGGTGGAGCATCTGGAAAGTGGCGGCGCGGCTTATGTGTTCCATGCGGACACCGAGGGGCTGAATTTCCGTAAGGCTTTCGTGGACGCAGGGTTCCACCTTGCCGGGGTGTGTATCTGGGTGAAGAATTCCCTCGTGCTTGGACGTTCGGACTACCAGTGGCGGCATGAGCCTGTGCTGTACGGCTTTCTGAAGAACGGCAAGCACCCGTGGTATTCCGACCGGAAGCAGACTACCATCTGGAACTACGACAAGCCGAAGCGGAACAAGAACCATCCGACCTCCAAACCGCTCGACCTGCTCGGATACCCGATCTGCAATTCCTCTCAGGAGAACGCCATCGTTTTGGACACCTTCGGCGGCAGCGGCTCCACGATGATGGCGTGTGAGCAGACGAACCGTATCTGCTGCATGATGGAGCTGGATGAGAAGTATGCATCCGTCATCCTGCGGAGGTATGTGGAGGACACCGGGGATTCGGAAAATGTGTATGTGGTGCGTAGCGGGGAAAAAATCTCGTACTCCGCACTGGTAAAGGAGGTGGAGACGGCATGAATGCGGACGCTATATATATCCATAGTAGGGAGTCCGGCACTGGCGGCGGAGACACACCGAATCCGCAGAGTGCGGATTCACGGCTGACACTCGGAAGCCTTTTTGACGGAAGCGGGGGATTCCCGCTCGGCGGGCTGCTTGCGGGCATCACGCCTTTATGGGCATCAGAAATTGAGCCTTTCCCCATCCGGGTGACCACAAAGCGGCTGCCCTTTGTGAAGCACTTGGGCGACATTTCCACGGTGGACGGTGCAAAGATCGCCCCCGTGGACATCATCACCTTCGGCTCGCCCTGCACCGATATGTCGGTGGCCGGCAAGCGGGCGGGGCTGGACGGGCGGCAGTCGTGCCTGTTCTACCAGGCAGTAAGAATCATAAAGGAAATGAGGTGTGCAACAGATGGAAAATACCCAAGGTTTATCGTATGGGAGAACGTCCCCGGCGCCTTCTCCTCCAACAAAGGGGAGGACTTCAAGGCAGTCCTCGAAGCGGTCTGCTCCGTCAAAGACGAAAGTGTTTCTGTACCTGGAGCTCCAAAGGGGAAATGGGCAAACGCCGGGACTGTCGTGGGGGACGGATTTTCCCTCGCATGGCGGGTGCTTGACGCGCAATTTTGGGGAGTCCCCCAGCGAAGGAAACGCATCTACCTTGTCGCAGATTTTGCAGGCGGGAGTGCCGGAAAGGTATTATTTGAGTCCGAAGGCGTGTCTGGGTATTCTGCGGAGGGCTTCCGTGCGTGGCAAGGAGCTGCCGGAGGTGCTTCGGAAGGCTCTGGAGCGCCAAGCGGCATCTGCCTGAACGACCAGGGCGGGCAGCGGATGGATGTGACGGATGAGGTGACCTGCACTCTGCGAGCAGAGGCGCACCATCCCCCATGTGTGCTGGAATCGGCCGGTTTCTGCACGGAGCATTCTGCAAAGGCACGGGGCATTGGCTATGAAGAGGAAACCTCGCCCACACTCCGTGCCGGAACAGTGCCGGCGGCGGTGGCACTCTATGAGAACCATTCGCAGGATACCAGATACACGGGGCCGCTGGATACCGCACCCACCGTCAATGCCACTTATGGGATGGGCGGAAACAACCAGCCGTTCGTGGTGGAAACGCCCAAGACGCTGAAAATCCGCTCCGGCTGTGAAGGCGGCGGGAAAGGGGCGATCATACAAGATGACAAGTCCGCGACGCTCTCCTGCAACAATGACCAGACGGTGTTCGTGCCGTTCTGCAAGGGATACCGCGCCCACTACAAAGGGGATGCGCCGACCTGGAAGGACGGGAAGGTGGCAAACACCCTGAACACTTTTGATGTGGGGGAAAGCCGCTGCAATGAGCTGGTGGTGCAGGCTTACGGCATCTGCTCCAAGGACAGTAACGCCATGAAGTCTGACAATCCCCACAGCGGATTCTATGAGGCGGAAACCTCCCGGACGCTGGATGGAAACGGCGGGAATCCGTCCTGCAACCAGGGCGGCATTGCCGTGGTGGAGCCGGAGGGAATGTCGGCATTCCATATCAACCAGAGGGATGAAGTCATCGACCTGCAGGGGAAGTCCGGGGCGCTGATGGCTACCCGGAATATGCAGATGCAGACCTTTGTCTTGCAGGGCTCCATGATCGGGCGGGATGACAGGAACGGTCCGCAGGGCAGCGGCATTAATGAGGATGTAGCTTTTTCACTCACGGCAGCCGACCGCCATGCCGTGGCACAGCCGACCTACTGCACGAGCAAGAATTCCCATTTTACGAGAGCAGAGAAGGAGCTGGCGAACACGCTGGTGGCTACGGATTATAAGGACCCTCCCGTCATCAATGATGTGCAGACTGCATCCGGCAAGGAGGTGTTCGGAACACTCTCGGCAAGCATGGGCTCCAAGCAGTGGCTTGGGAACCAGGAGGCGTTCAGCGGGGATTACCATATCGTGGAGCCGGAGTATATCGTCCGCAGGCTGACGCCGACCGAGTGTGCGAGGCTGCAGGGCTTTCCGGACTGGTGGTGCGGCGGGCTTGGGACGGAGAAACCCACGGAGGATGAGCTGTTGTTCTGGCGGGAAGTCTTTGAGACCCACCGGAAGATTGTGGGGACTTCCACAAAGCCAAAGACGGATAAGCAGATCATTAAATGGCTGAAGAATCCGCATTCCGATAGTGCCGAGTATAAAATGTGGGGCAACGGCGTCGCACTGCCGAACGTATATTTCGTGCTTTCGGGGATCGTGTACTATGCACAGTTCCCGGACTTTTTATTGTGACATTTTTTCTCACATAACGCTTGCTATTTCTGCGGTTCAGAGTGATTAATGTAGTACCGAAAAACGAAGGAGGTACAAAAAAATGAGGTTTGAATTCAACAGGACAGGGGCAGAGCGGAAAGCGCTGGTGCAGGCGATGGGAGAGATTTTAGGGGTGAAGCCGAGATACCTTGGGATGCCCACGGCGGCTTATGAGGTGGATTACTTCCACATCGACAAGACTGGTGCGATGGAGTTCGACGACCGGGCGGACAGCAAGGAGATTGAAAACCTGATGGAGCGGCTTGCCGAGAGGGGGATCATTGCAGCCCCGGCGGAAACGGCACAGGAAGGCGGCACGGCGGAAGAAACCGCAGAGCCGGAAAACCATGCGGAGGAGCCGGAAACAGCGCCGCAGGAGGCGAACGTGCGGCTTACGGTGGCAATGCCGAGGGATTCTTTCACGGATGCCGCACTGGATAACCTGCGGAAGCTGGTGGACGCCAAGGGCAGCCTCATCAAAAAGGCACTGGCGGTTGAAAGCCTCCAGATTGAGGCGGACGGGGAGAAGGTTTCTTTCCCCTGGTTTTCCAAAACGGACAGCGAATCGGCAGCGGCCTACACCCACTTCATTGCCGCCCTCTGCGACATGGCGAGGAACCAGAAGCGCATCACGGCGACCGAGAAAAAGGTGGAGAATGAAAAATACGCTTTCCGGTGTTTCCTGCTCCGGCTCGGATTCATCGGGGCGGAATACAAGGGCGAGCGGAAAATCCTGCTGAAGAACCTTTCCGGCAGCTCGGCCTTCAAAAACGGCGAAAGGAAGGAGGCGGGCAGCAATGAAGTTTCCGAGTAGGGAGATTGTGGAGCGTGTCCGCAGGGAGTACCCTGCAGGCACACGGGTGGAGCTTGTGCGGATGGAGGATGTGCAGGCTCCGCCCATCGGAACGAAGGGAACCGTGACGGGCGTGGATGACACGGCGAGCATCATGGTGGCGTGGGACAACGGCAGCCGCCTCCATGTAATTTATGGAGAGGATGAAGTGAGAAAAATCAAGGGGGACGATTAGATGGAACAGGACATTCTGAAACAGATTTATTTTGGGGAGATCGTGCCGTGGGAGAACCGGAACGACAAGACGCCGGAAATGGTGGAGATCGCCGACCGCATTGACGGGGAGATTGAACGCCTGAAAGGGCTGTTGGACAGTGAGGGGAAGGCGCTGCTGGAGAAACTTCTGGACGATGCTTCCGACCTTGAGTGCAAGACCATCTGCGAAGGGTTCAAGGACGGATTCCGGCTCGGCGCACAGATTACGGCGGCATCCCTGGGCAGTGTAAAAAAGCCATAAAATACACAAAAAACAGGGCAGAACATTGTGTAGATTATGCTCCGAATTGACTTGCTATTATCCCCTTTTAGAGCGAATATGTGTACTACCGAAAGGGAAAACACACAACAAAAACGGAGGATTTCAGCATGAACGAAAAATTAGCAAGACAGGTTGAGGAAATGAAAAAGCAGACCATCGGGGTTGAGGTGGAGATGAACAGCATCGCAAGGGACAGGGCGGCGAGGATTGCGGCTAAGTTCTTCGGCACAGGAAGGTACGAAAACACGGCGGCACGGAACGGCTACAGCACTTGGAGCGCATGGGACGCAGACGGCAGGGAGTGGAAATTCCAGAAGGACGTGAGCATCGCGGGGCCGGACAGCGAAAAATGCGAGATGGTGACACCGATCCTTACCTACGCGGACATGGAAACCCTGCAGGAACTCATCCGGCAGCTGCGGCACGCCGGAGCGAAGAGCGACGCGGGAAGGGGCTGCGGGGTACACATCCACATCGGGGCAAAGGGCCACACGCCGCAGACGCTCCGCAACCTTGCCAACATCATGGCAGGCCACGAGAGCCTTATCGCGGATGCCTTAAACCTTGACCGCTGGAGGATGAACCGCTACTGCCGCACGGTTGACCCGCGGTTCTTAGAGGAGGTCAACAGAAAGAAGCCTTCCACGATGGCAGCCCTTGCGGACATCTGGTACACGAGCCACGGCGCAAATTACGGTAGAAGCCAGCACTACAACGACAGCCGCTACCATATGCTCAACTACCACGCGACTTTCACCAAAGGCACGGTCGAGTTCCGCCTCTTTCAGTTCGACGAGCCGGGAGACGGGCGCAGGGGCGGCCTCCATGCAGGGCAGCTAAAAAGCTACATCCAGCTCTGCCTCGCACTGAGCCAGATGGCGAAGGAAGTGAAAACGGCAAGCCCGAAGCCGCAGCAGAATGAAAACCCGAAATACGCCATGAGGACCTGGCTCCTCCGGCTCGGCTTCATCGGGGACGAATTCAAGACCGCAAGGGACATCCTCACAAGGAGGCTTGCAGGGGACGCATCCTTCCGCAACGGAAGGGCTGCTTGAAGGGAACGCGGGAGGTAGCCTCCTGCCACCTTTCCTGCCGCGGAAACGGCAGCGGACCGCTACGGCGGTCTTAAGGTGGTAGAAGGGTGCCCCCTTCGGAAAGGATGGATTTCAAAATGGAAAAGAGATACTACATTGCTTACGGCTCGAACCTGAATGTCGGGCAGATGCGGATGCGCTGCCCTGGGGCGAGGATTATCGGCACTTCGGTGGTGGAAGGCTACCGGCTGCTGTTCAAGGGGAGCAGAACCGGCTCCTACCTCACCATCGAGCCGCAGGAGGGTGCAAGCGTCCCCGTGGCGGCATGGGAGGTAAATGTGGAGAACGAGGCGGCGCTCGACCGCTACGAGGGCTTCCCCCACTTTTACTACAAAAAGGAGATGGAACTGCCCATCAAGGGCATCAGGACCGGCAAGGTCCGCAGGCGGAAGGTTTTCGTCTACATCATGCATGAGGACCGCCCGCTTGGTCTGCCAAGCGCATCCTACATGGCGACCTGCATGGAGGGATACCGGAGGTTCGGATTCGACGAGGCATTTCTGGAACAGGCGTATGCCGACAGCGCGGAGGAATTTCCGGGCGGGTGGAAAACGGGGGATGCCTGCTTCCTGGTGACTAACCGGAAGAACGGCTGCACGGGCAGCTACACCGTGCTGGGATTTGACGGGAGGTATTTCACCCTCCAGAACCGCAGGGGAAGCTGCTGCCGCGCATCCGCAGGACGGATATTCCGCAGCAGGGAGGCGGCGCTCGCCCCTCGGAAGGAAAACACGGAACCAGGAGGAAAACACGATGAAGGAAACAGATAATATTGCGAGGATTTCGGTCTGCCCCAGGTGCGGGCAGACCTACCACGGCAGGCCGGCAGTCTCACGGGCGGACAACAGAACGCAGCTCTGCCCGGACTGCGGCACCAGGGAGGCGCTAGAGAGCATTGGAGTGGACGGGGAGGAGCAGGAACAGATTCTGGAAGCCATCCACAGATGCTACGGAAGGAGGCAGGAGCCGTGAAAGCATATGGGAGGAACCTCCGCTGGATAGAGAACCACCAGTACGGGGATGAGATGCACACGGGGATTCCCCTGACGTCCTCCGGCAAAAAACGGGGACAGCGGCGGAAGCGGTATGAGCGCCCTTTCAAAAAGTCGGAGCGGCAGCATTCCAAAAATGAAATCCGGAAGGAACTGGACGGGGAGTGAGCTGCCATAAACTACACAATTCCCACCGTGGATATTTGTTTAATTTATGCCTGTAATTGACTTGCTATTATCCCCTTTTAGAGCGAATATGTGTACTACCGAAAGGGAAAATACAAAGAAAGCGGAGGTACACACCATGAAAAAAATTGAACTTTTTGAAAGAGCTATTGCGGAGCAGGCAGCAAGCCTTAAGGATTGGGACATCAACCTGACACTGTTCTGGGCGTACCGCAACAGTATCACGGCGGGCAACAGTCAGATTGATTTCAGCGAGACCATATGGGACAGCGACATTGAGGAGATTACAAAGACGCTGAAGGAGAACGGCATCAGTGAGTTTACCATCAGCAGCACCTTTTCAAGCCTGATTCCGACCCTTGCGGAATTTGCAAAGCACGGCTTCCAGATGGCGGGGCTGACCGAGGTAAAGGCAAACTATACGGACTTTCAGACACAGGAGCGGGCAGTCATTCCGGCAATCCGGATAGAACTAAAGGAGGCGTAAGGCCATGAAAGCATATGGTGAACGGGAACATCAGGGAAAATACATCCTTGAGGACTACACATGGTCGAGGAACCACCACCGGGCGGAGACCATCCGCCGGTGGAAACGAAACCTTAAGCGGAAAGCGAGGAAGCACAATAAAATACGCCCGCAGGATTATGCGGAAACCAACGAATAGGAGGAAAATTTTATGGATGCAAAAAAGATAAATCAGGAAGAAGAGCTGGAGCTGAACGATGAGCAGGCGGCGAGGAACGATGAGGTTTACAGCGGGGTATTTGACCTCTGCAGGATGCTGTCGGAGAACCCGGAACTGGAATGGGACATGAGTTTTATCGGGGAGATTGCGGACTGTGCCGCATCCATCCTTGGGCGGCACGGCATCAGGGTGCGTTTCCCCGCAGTAGTGACCAATGAGGACGGCTCGCAGTACATTGAAGAATATTACGGCGGGGATGAATCCGGGGAGTAAACTACACAAATTTTCCTACAGATATTTGTGCAGGATATGTTCTGAATCCGCTTGCTATTACCGGCAGAAAGAGCGAATATGTGTACTACCGAAAGGGAAAACACAGAAAACGGAGGGCATGGACATGACAAGATTTGAACGGGATTTGAAAGCTGCAAAGGAAGGAAACGGGATTGAGATTCTGGCAGGAAGGAAAGCAGAACTTGACCGTCTTTGGAAAGAGGGGAAAGCCTGCAAAAACGGATTTAGAAGGCAGTGCATAGCACAGGAATACACAAGGCTGAAAGCTGAGTATGATAAAATTGACGCACTTTTCTAAAATGTGAATCTGAAAATCCAAGAACGGAGCCGGAAGGCTCTGTATCTTGTACCGATAGATTACGGCTTGCCACTGGCAGGCTATTTTTCATGCCATCTTCTGGAGGTGATGCCTATGGCAATGCGGAAACTGAAAAAGTATAAGCCGACAAAGTTCAAGGCAAAGGACAGCCGCTATGATAAGGATGCCGCCGATTTTGCCGTGATGTTCATAGAAAGCCTGTGCCACACCAAAGGGACATGGGCGGGGAAGCCTTTTGAACTGATCGACTGGCAGGAGCAGATCATCCGTGATATTTTCGGCACGTTAAAGCCGAACGGATACCGCCAGTTCAACACAGCATACGTTGAGATTCCGAAGAAGCAGGGCAAGTCAGAGCTGGCGGCGGCCGTGGCGCTGCTTTTGACCTGCGGGGACGGGGAGGAACGCGCCGAGGTGTACGGCTGTGCCGCTGACCGTCAGCAGGCCACTATCGTCTTTGACGTGGCGGCGGACATGGTGCGGATGTGTCCGGCGCTTTCCAAGAGGGTGAAGATACTCGCCTCGCAGAAGCGGATCATATACACGCCGACCAATTCCTTCTACCAGGTGCTTTCGGCGGAGGCGTATTCCAAGCACGGCTTCAACATCCACGACGTGGTGTTTGACGAGCTGCACACGCAGCCGAACCGGAAATTGTTTGATGTCATGACCAAGGGTTCCGGGGACGCCAGGATGCAGCCGCTGTATTTCCTCATCACCACGGCGGGGACGGACACCCATTCCATCTGCTATGAGACGCACCAGAAGGCGACGGATATTTTAGAGGGCAGGAAGATTGACCCTACATTTTACCCGGTGATTTATGGTGCGGATGAAGCGGATGACTGGACGGACCCGAAGGTGTGGAAAAAGGCGAACCCCTCACTGAACATCACGGTGGACATTGATAAGGTGGAGGCTGCCTGCGAGTCGGCAAAGCAGAATCCGGGGGAAGAGAACAGTTTCCGGCAGCTCCGCCTGAACCAGTGGGTGAAACAGGCGGTGCGGTGGATGCCCATGGACAAATGGGATGCCTGTGCCTTCACGGTTTCGGAGGATGGGCTGGAGGGGCGTGTCTGCTACGGCGGGCTGGACTTATCCTCCACCACGGATATCACGGCATTCGTGCTGGTGTTCCCGCCGCTGGATGAGGAGGACAAATACTGCATCCTGCCGTACTTCTGGGTGCCGGAGGAGACGCTGGAGCTGCGGGTGCGGCGCGACCATGTCCCCTATGATGTGTGGGAGCGGCAGGGGAAGCTGATGACCACGGAGGGGAACGTGGTGCATTACGGCTTTATTGAGAAATACATTGAGAGGCTCGGTGAGCGGTTCAACATCCGGGAGATCGCCTTTGACCGGTGGGGCGCTGTGCAGATGGTGCAGAACCTTGAGGGGATGGGATTCACGGTGGTCCCGTTCGGGCAGGGCTTCAAGGATATGTCCCCGCCCACCAAGGAGCTGATGAAGCTGGTGCTGGAGCAGATGATTGCCCACGGCGGGCATCCGGTCCTGCGGTGGATGATGGATAACATCTTCATCCGCACCGACCCTGCAGGAAATATAAAGGCAGATAAGGAGAAGTCCACGGAGAAGATTGACGGGGCAGTGGCCGCCATCATGGGGCTTGACCGTGCCATCCGCTGCGGGAATGAAACTTCGGAGAGCGTCTATGATTCCCGCGGCTTGTTGGTATTTTAACATTTTACAGGGTTGTGTGCGGAATCTTTGGTGGTTCCTTGTATGGCTATTTTTCCCGCATTCCTTTATGCTGTCTGGCGAAGGAGGTGGAAGGATGGACGATAAGGATTTCCTTGAGCTTATCATTTCGGAACGGATGGGGATGCACCATGATAACTTTAAGAAAGAGCATCCCCCTACGGAGGAGCAGGCCGCGGAAGCAGAAAAGGCAGGCCGGGCACACGAGCTGCTGTTCCAGCAGTTAAGTGCGGAGCAGCGGGAAATGATGGAGCTGTGCGAGGATGTAACAAATTCGGAAGCCACACGGGAAACCGAATATTACTACCGTGCAGGGTTCCGGGACGGGGTGAGCCTTGACAGGCTGATAAAGCAGATCAGGGAAAATAATAAATAAAAACATAAGACAGGGATTAAGACGGGCATCGCTTTTGCGGTGCCTTTCTGCTGTCCGTTTTCAGAAAGGAGAGTGGTTCCTATGGGATTATTCAGCGGATTGTTCAGGGCGAGGGATGCCCCTCAGAACAGGACTTCCGGCAGCGCCTACAGTTTTTTCATGGGCGGCAGCACGAGCGGGAAAAGGGTAAATGAGCGTTCCTCCATGCAGATGACGGCGGTGTACTCCTGCGTCCGGATTCTTTCCGAGGCGGTGGCGGGGCTTCCGCTGCATTTCTACAGATATACGGATAACGGCGGGAAGGAAAAGGCGGCAGACCACCCGCTGTATTTTTTACTCCATGACGAGCCGAACCCGGAGATGACTTCCTTTGTGTTCCGGGAAACGCTGATGACGCACCTGCTCCTCTGGGGCAACGCCTACGCACAGATCATCCGCAACGGCAAGGGGGAAGTTATCGCGCTGTACCCATTGATGCCAGACAGGATGAATGTGGAGCGGAATTCCAAGGGGCAGCTTTATTACGAATACACGGTGAGCATGGATGACGCACCCACGGTGAAGGGCAGCACGGTCATCCTGCCGCCCACGGAGGTGCTGCACATCCCCGGACTCGGCTTTGACGGGCTGGTGGGCTATTCCCCCATTGCCATGGCAAAGAACGCCATCGGCATGGCGATAGCCTGCGAGGAATACGGGGCGAAGTTCTTCGCCAACGGCGCGCAGCCGAGCGGCGTGCTGGAGCATCCGGGGACGCTGAAAGACCCTTCAAGGGTAAGGGAGAGCTGGCAGTCCACCTTCGGCGGCAGCCACAATGCCAACAAGGTGGCTGTTTTGGAGGAGGGGATGAAATATACACCGATTTCCATTTCCCCGGAACAGGCGCAGTTCCTTGAGACGCGGAAGTTCCAGATCAATGAGATAGCAAGGATTTTCCGTGTGCCTCCCCACATGGTGGGCGACCTGGAAAAGAGCAGCTTCTCCAACATCGAGCAGCAGTCTTTGGAATTTGTAAAATACACTCTCGACCCGTGGGTGTCGAGGTGGGAGCAGTCCATGGCGAGGTCCCTGCTGACACCGGAGGAAAAGAAGCAGTATTTTGTGAAGTTCAACGTGGACGGCCTGCTCCGGGGCGACTACCAGAGCCGCATGAACGGGTACGCCGTGGGGCGGCAGAACGGGTGGATGTCCGCAAACGACATCCGGGAGTTGGAGAACCTTGACCGCATCCCGGAGGAACTGGGCGGCGACTTATACCTTATCAATGGGAACATGATGCCGCTTTCAATGTCAGGGGCGGCATACCAGAAAGGGAAGGAGGAATCCAATGAAAACGAAGAAGTTCTGGAAGTGGAGGAACCAGGCGGAGGCGGGGACGGCTCCGGAGGAGAGGACTCTGTTTCTGAACGGCACCATCGCAGAGGAAAGCTGGTTTGACGATGATGTCACGCCGCAGCTTTTCAAAGATGAACTGAACAGCGGCACGGGTGACATTACCGTGTGGATCAACTCGCCGGGCGGCGACTGCGTGGCGGCGGCACAGATTTACAATATGCTCACCAATTACAAGGGCAAAGTGACTGTAAAAATAGACGGCATCGCCGCAAGCGCCGCCAGTGTGATTGCCATGGCGGGCGACACGGTCCTGGTATCCCCGGTCTCCATGCTGATGATCCACAATCCCGCCACCATCGCCTGGGGCGACCATGCGGAGATGCAGAAGGCCATCGATATGCTTTCCGAAGTGAAGGAATCCATCATCAATGCCTATGTGCTAAAGACGGGGCTGTCCCGGCCGAAGCTGTCGCACCTGATGGATGCGGAAACATGGATGGATGCAAACAAGGCGGTGGAGCTTGGCTTTGCGGATGAGATCATGACGCGGGCAAAGGCAGAGCCGGAAAAGGAGCAGGAGGAAGGCGAGGGGGATACGGACGGGGAGGAAGAAGAAAAGAAATTCCCTCCCGCTCCAAGCTCCATGCTGTTCTCCCGCAGGGCGGCAAACAACGCCCTTTTAAATAAACTGGCCGCCAAATATGGCGGGGAAAAACCGAAGGCGGATATCCAGGCGCAGGCAAAAATCCCTGCTGCGGATACAGAAACCGGCCGTTCCGTGGACGCACTCATGGAGCGGCTTAATTTATTAAAGCGATAAGAAGGAGGATTTCATTATGACGATTCTGGAACTGCGCGAGAAACGCGCAAAGGCATGGGAGGCGGCAAAGGCATTTCTGGATTCCCACAGGAAGGAGAACGGAGTCCTTTCCGCAGAGGATGACGCCGCATACACGAAGATGGAGCAGGAGATCACCGACCTTGGGAAAGAGATCGCAAGGCTGGAGCGGCAGGAGGCATTGGACGCAGAGCTGAACCGCCCGGTAAACAAGCCCCTCACGGGGAAGCCGGGCGGCAGGGCGGACGCGGACGATGGGGAGGATAAGACGGGGCGCGCCTCCGATGATTACCGGAAGAACTTCTGGAACGCCATGCGCTCCAAGGTTCCGATGCCCGCGGTCACCAATGCCCTGCAGATTGGCACGGACTCCGAGGGCGGCTACCTGGTGCCGGATGAATACGAGAGGACGCTGGTGGAGGCTCTGGAGGAGGAGAACATCTTCCGGCAGATGGCGAAGGTGATAAAGACCTCCAGCGGCGACCGCAAGATTCCCGTTGTTGCGTCCAAGGGTACGGCATCCTGGATTGACGAGGAGGGCGCATACCCGGAGAGTGACGACTCCTTCGGGCAGGTTTCCATCGGGGCGTATAAGCTGGGCACCATGATCAAGGTTTCCGAAGAGCTGTTAAACGACAGCGTCTTTGACCTACAGTCCTATATCTCCCGCGAGTTTGCCCGCCGCATCGGGGCGAAGGAAGAGGAGGCGTTCTTCACGGGGGACGGCAAGGGCAAGCCGTTAGGTGTATTGGCGGCAACCGGCGGTGCAGAAACGGGCGTGACCGCAGCGTCCGCCACGGCAGTGACGGCGGATGAGCTGATGGATTTATATTACTCGCTGAAATCCCCGTACCGCAAGAAATCCGTGTGGGTGCTGAATGATTCCACCATCAAGGCCATCCGCAAGCTGAAGGACAATAACGGGCAGTATTTATGGCAGCCTTCCCTGACGGCAGGGGCGCCGGACATGATCCTGGGCCGTCCCATCAAGACTTCTGCCTATATGCCGGCCATTGCCGCGGGTGCAAAGACCATCGCCTTCGGTGATTTCAGCTACTATTGGATTGCCGACCGGCAGGGGCGCAGCTTCAAGCGCCTGAACGAGCTGTTCGCGGCCACCGGGCAGGTGGGATTCCTCGCTTCGCAGCGTGTGGACGGGAAGATGATCCTTGCGGAAGCGGTGAAGGTGCTGGTGCAGAAAGCGGCATCCGCAGGCTAATGGAAGGGGGCGGCGGGCATGGTGGTGACGCTGGAAGAAATGAAAAATTATCTCCGTGTGGATTACGATGACGATGATACCCTGATTGAAAGCATTATCCGGGCATCGGAAAAAATCTGCATGGATGTGGCGAGGATGGATGACACGCAGGAATTTTACGCAGTGGAAAATGCAGAAATAGCAGTACAGTATACGGCCGCCTATCTGTATGAACACCGGGAGGATGCCGACCACCATGCCATGATGCTGACGCTCCGTGCGCTTCTTTCCGGCAGCCGGAAGGAGGCGTTCTGATGGAGGTTTCCCTTTTGAATGTCCACATCACCTTTCAGAAGAATGCCGTGGAGGTGGACGGCATCGGCAACCACACAAACACATGGGCAGATTATTATTCCTGCCATGCTACAGTAAGCGGTGAGGCCGGGAATCAGACCAGTGAGACAGATGTGGCCGGGACTGTGGCGGATGAATCGGATGTTTCGTTTACTGTCCGCTGGTGCAGGAAGGCGTCCGTGATTGATTCCACAGGATACCGGGTGGTTTTTGGCGGGGAACTATACGACATCCTCGCCATCGACCACATGAACTATAAAAAGAAATGCCTGAAATTCAAGTGCAGGAAAGCGAGGCGGTGATAATGGCAAACGGCGTATCAATTGACCAGATGGCAGAGGAGATCATGAAGGGGCTAACCGAATATGCGGACCTTGCCACGGAGGATGTGAAAAAGGCGGTGAAGAAAGCCGGGACTGCGGTGCGGAAGGACATTGAAGCCAACGCGCCGAAAGACACCGGGAAGTATGCAAAGTCATGGGCGGTGAAGGCCACAAAGGAAACGTCCAATTCACTGGAAGTGACGGTGCATTCCAGGAACCGCTACCAACTGACGCACCTTCTGGAACACGGCCACGCCAAGCGGGGCGGCGGGCGCGTCCCGGCAAAGCCGCATATCGCGGCGGCGGAAGAGGCCGGCATAGAGCAGCTTGAAAAAGAGATACAGAAAGCATTGGAGGGATAAATTGTGAAAACATTACTGGCGCTTTTGAAGGAAACCGGCATCCCCTTCGCCTATGACCATTTTGCGGAGGGCGAGTCGCCGGAACCGCCGTTTGTCTGCTACCTCCTGCCGCAGAGCGACAATTTCGCCGCTGACGGCATGGTGTACTTCAAGGCGAGCGGCGTGAAGATAGAGCTGTACACCGACACCAAGGACCCGTCGGTGGAGAAGAAACTGGAGGACGCGTTGGATAAGCGGCGCATCTTCTACAACAAGTCGGAGGTCTGGATTGACAGCGAGAAGCTGTACGAGGTCCTCTACCAGTTTGACATGGAGGTGGTTTACGATGCCGAAGAAGAATAAAGTGAAATTCAATATCTGCAACGTGCATTACGCGCTGCTGACGCTGGGGACGGACGGGGCGGTGTCCTTTGGCACGCCCGTTGCGATGCCCGGCGCCGTCTCCCTTTCCCTCGACCCCAACGGCGAGCCGAGCAACTTTTACGCTGACGGGTACGCCTATTACACGGTCAGCAACAACATGGGCTACGAGGGCGACCTGGAGCTTGCCATGGTGCCGGAGAGCTTCCGCACCGACGTGCTGAAGGAGTCGCTGGATGAGAATAAAGTGCTTTTAGAGAACGCCAACGCGGAGACGGAGAACTTCGCCCTGCTGTTCGAGTTTGACGGCGATGTGCGGAAAATCCGCCATGTGCTGTACAACTGCTCGGCAGCGCGCCCGACCATTGAGTCCCAGACCAACGAGGAGGAGATCGAGGTGCAGACCGAGACGCTGTCCATCACGGCTGCGCCCCTGGCGAGCGGCTATGTGAAGGCGAAGACCGGGGACGCCACCACGGATGAAGTTTACCAGAACTGGTACAAGAGCGTGTACCTGCCGGATGCGGCAGCGGGCGGGAATACAGATACAGATACCGGCGGCACTGTTGATACGGAAGGGGAGGGATAACCTATGAGCATGAAGCAGAATATCGAGATTGACGGGAAGCAGGTGCCTTTCAGGGCATCCGCAGCCATACCGCGCATTTACCGGATGAAATTCCACCGGGACATCTATAAGGATTTAAGGAGCCTTGAGAAATCCATCGGTGACGGGGACGAGGAGAGTTCCAATCTGGATTTATTCTCTTTGGAGATGTTTGAGAATATCGCCTATGTAATGGCGAAACACGCAGACCCGGATATCCCGGACAGCCCGGAGGAGTGGCTGGATGAATTCAACACCTTCTCCATCTATCAGGTGCTGCCCAAGCTGATACAGCTTTGGGGGCTGAACGTGCAGACGGATGTCCAGTCTAAAAAAAACTTCGCCCGACTGACCGGGAAATGACAACGCCGCTGTTCCTGCTCCGGTGCGTACAGCTTGGGCTCTCCATCCGTGACCTTGACCTTCTCACCATCGGGATGGTCAACGATATGTTCGCGGAGAGCAGGAATGACGAATACAAGGGCTATAAGGAAATCGCTACCCAGGAGGATTTCGACCGCTTTTAGGCGGCGTCCCCCTGGGCATATTTTTGCATTTTAACAGGAAGGGGTGTCCGCCGTGGCGAACAGAATCAAGGGTATCACTGTTGAGATCGGCGGGGATACCACCAAGTTACAGACCGCATTAAAGGGAGTCAATTCCTCCATCCGGGATACGCAGTCGCAGCTACGGGATGTGGAGAAGCTCTTAAAATTAGATCCCGGCAACACGGAGCTGCTGGCACAGAAGCACAGGCTTTTGGGCGAGGCGGTGGCGGGGACGAAGGAAAAGCTGGAGACCCTAAAGACCGCCGCAGAGCAGGCAAACACGGCCCTTGCCAATGGGGAAATCTCACAGGACCAGTACGATGCCCTCCAGAGGGAGATCATCGAAACGGAAAACAATCTGCGTGACCTGGAGCGGCAGGCAGGGCAGTCCGCTGTGGCATTACAGAAAATCGCCGCCACGGGTGAAAAGCTGAAGACTGTCGGGGATAACATTTCCTCCGCCGGGCAGAAGCTGCTCCCCGTCACGGCAGGCGTGACTGCCCTCGGCACGGCGGCGGTCAGCACGGCGGCAAACTTTGAAAGCTCCATGTCGCAGGTGCAGGCAACGATGGGAATCACGAAGGATGCCATGTCCACGGTCAACGGCGAGAGCGTCAACACGATGGATACGCTTTCCGCACTGGCAAAGAAGATGGGCAGCGAGACAGCATTCTCCGCAAGCGAGTGTGCGGAGGCTTTGAACTACCTCGCCCTTGCCGGTTATGACACACAGCAGATGTGCGACACGCTCCCCACCGTCCTAAATCTTGCGGCGGCGGGAGGCATCGACCTTGCGGCGGCATCGGACATGGTGACGGACGCCATGTCCGCCCTGGGCATGGGCGTGGATGAGGCGGGGACGATGGTTGACCAGATGGCGAAGACCGCCTCCACCACCAACACATCTGTGGCGCAGCTTGGCGAGGGCATCCTCACCATCGGTGCGACTGCCAAGACCGTGAAAGGCGGCACGGCGGAGCTGAACACGGCCCTCGGCATCCTCGCCAACAACGGCATCAAGGGCGCGGAGGGCGGCACACACCTCCGAAATGTCATCCTGTCATTACAGAACCCGACCGACAAGGCGGCTGCCTGTATGGAGCAGCTTGGCCTGGATGTTTACGATTCCGAGGGGAATATGCGCTCCTTAAACGACATCCTGGGTGACCTGAACATGAGCATGGACGGCATGACGGCGGCGGAGAAGTCCAATATCATCGGGCAGATTTTCAACAAGACCGACCTGTCTTCCGTGAACGCCCTGCTTGCCAATACAGGGACTACCTGGGATGACCTGCAGCAGTCCATCATCGACAGCGGCGGTGCGGCGCAGCAGATGGCGGACACACAGCTTGACAACCTGCAGGGGCAGATCACTATTTTAAAGTCAGCCTTAGAGGGGCTGGCTATTTCTTTTGGGGAGCTTTTGATGCCCGCCATCAAAATGATTGTGGGGTGGGTGCAGCAGTTCGTAGACTGGCTGAACGGCATGGACGAGGGGACGAAGAAAGTCATAACCACGGTCGCACTATTGGCGGCGGCTTTGAGGCCGGTGCTGATTGTCGTTGGGAAAGTGGTGTCTGCGGTCGGCACAATCATGACGATTGTCCCGAAAGTGGCAGGCGTCATCAATACCGTAAAGACTGCCTTTGCTGCCTTAAACACCACCATGCTGGCGAACCCCATCTTCTTAATCATAGCGGCAATCACGGCACTGGTGGCGGCCTTTATTTATCTGTGGAACACGAATGAGGATTTCCGGCAGTTCTGGATTAACCTTTGGGAGAATGTGAAAGAAGTCGCCATTGCCGTATGGGAGGCAATCAAAAACTTCTTTGCGGCGGCATGGGAGGCCATCTCGTCCACAGCGCAGGCTGTTTGGAACGGGATAAAGGATTTTTTTTCCGGGCTGTGGGAAGGGATAAAAACGATATTCAGCACAGTGGTGGAAGTGATTAAAACCATCATCACCACTTATTTCAATATTTACAAGACCATTATCACTACGGTCTTAAATGCGATAAAGACGGTATTCACAACCATTTGGAATGGGATAAAAACCGTGGTTACCACGGTAGTGACGGCAATCCAGACCTTTATCACCACGGCATGGAACGCCACCAAAAATACAGTCACTACAGTCCTGAATGCGATAAAGACGGTCATCACCACGGTTTGGAATGGAATAAAAACTGCTGTCACGACTGTGGTAAATGCCATAAAGACTGTAATTTCTACCGTTTGGAATGGGATAAAAAGCACGGTCAGCACCGTGGTAAACGGGATAAAAAATACAGTTTCAACAGTGTTCAATAACATCAAGTCCTCCATCAGCGGCACGATGGGCAATATCGTATCTGTGATAAAGAGCGGCTTTAACAACGCCATCAGCTTCATCACGAGCCTACCGTCCAAAGCCCTGCAGTGGGGCAAGGACATGATCATGGGTATCGTGAACGGCATTAAGAGCTGTATCGGGGCTGTGGGAGATGCTGTGAGCAGCGTGGCAAACAAGATCAAGTCCTTCCTGCACTTCTCCGTGCCGGACGAAGGGCCGCTGACCGATTACGAGAGCTGGATGCCGGACTTCATGAAGGGGCTGGCAAAGGGCATCGAGGACAGCAAGAGCATGGTGGCAAAGGCAGTGGACGGCGTGGCGGCGGATATGGTGCTGAACCCTTCCGCAGCCGTGCAGGAGATTTCTGTATCTGGAAATGGCGGGGACGGACCGTCACAGGGCGGCTCCATAAACGGGCCGCTGATCGAGGTGAAGGAAATGAACGTGAGGAGCGAGGAGGACATCCGCAAAATCTCACAGCAGCTTTACCGGCAGCTCCAGCAGGGACGGCGGGCAAACGGATATTCGTAGGAAAGGAGGCAGGCAGATGGGTTTTTCTTTTGACGGCGTCACATCAAAAAGCATGGGGATTGCAAGCCGCATGGCCACGGAGAACCGGGTGCCGGAACTGAAAAACCGCACCATTTCCATGGCGGGCAGGGACGGCCTTGTTGACCTGGGTGCGTCCCTTTCCGAACGGGTGATAGAGATATCCTGCTTCATCCCTCCAAAGCGGACGGCGGCGGAGCTGCTTGAGTGCAAGGATGAAATCGTAAGCTGGCTGAGCCCGGACAAAGGCGTGTGCGGACTGAAACTGGATACGGAGCCGGGGCGGGTGTATTACGCAAGGCTCCAGGAGGGTGTGACTTTTGAGCGGGTGGTGAGGCTGGCGGCGACATTTGACCTCACTTTTTTCTGCCCTGACCCATTCGGCTATGCTGCGGAGGATGAGGTTTTTACCGTCACGGCAGTGGGGAGCCACACGGTGAGGCGGAGGCTTGGGAATCTGTACTCCAATCCCGTCTATCGGCTGAAAGGCATCCTGGCTTCCGGGGCAGGCAGGTATATCAGCATCACCACAAATGGCATGGAACTGAAAATATCAAATGCGGTTTTATCCGCATCGGAAACACTGGTAATCGATACAGCGAAAATGACGGCATGGGTGGAGGACGTGGAGGGGAACACGCTCCGCAACGCCCTGCCGTATATCAGCGAACTGAACTTCCCCACGCTTGACGCGGGGTTGAACACGGTGGAGGTGGCAGTATCGAACGCCACCTTTACGGAACTTGAAATACAGGCAAAGAGCCGCTGGAGGTGATGTTTTATGGGCTTGCAGGTAATTTTGAATACACAGACGGATTTCACGGGGGAATTCCCTGCGGAGTATGCAAAGGACGGATTGTGGCGTTTCAATGATTCCGCCCCGGATGCGGACACCATGCTAATCGATTCGTCCGGCAAAGGCAGGAAGATGTTTATTTCTGGCTGGTCGGGTACGAGCGCCGGTTTCCGCAACGGGCAGAAAGGGCGGCATTTCCGCATGAACATCACGAATCCCGCTTCGGAGAAAACCTATCTGAAGGTAACGAATGACGGCTCCATTTTCCAGAGCCTTGGGGAGCGGATTGTTGTGGGCGGCTGGATGAACCCCACCACCTATTCCGTGGGCAACACCTACACGCCGATTTTCAATACCAGGCAGGGGCCGGGGCAACCGATTTTTTATCTTTCCCTTATCCGGGGGAAACCGAGGATCATGCTCTATAATTCCTCCGGTACCCTGATACTGGATGAGTCGGTGACGCCGCCTTTTGCTTTTGCGAATAACAGGTGGTACTTCATTGCCTGCGTGATAGAGCCTGATAATAAAAAGGTACAGTATGTCATAGGCGACCAAGAAAGCGGGGCGGTGTGGGTTTCGGCGGCGCTCTCCTTTACGGGGGAGCTGAACCGCTCCTGCACGGCAGACCTCATCATGGGGATGCACGCCGGTTCCTACTGGTTTGCGGGAGGTTTTGATGACTGGTTTCTGGACTGCGATTCAGAACTGACCGCAGATGACCTTGCAGACTATTTCCGCGCCACGGCCTTTGCCAACGGCGGCGATACTGTAGGGGATGTGGATGCCCTCTCTGTCACAGATGGCGTGACGCTGCGGAAGGGAAGTAACGGTGCGTACCCGGAAAGCGGTGTGCTGTATACCCGTGCCGTGGAATACGGGCTGTCCAGCGCAGGAAAAATATCTGTCTCAAGCGAGTGCGTACCCGGCGTGACGGACATTTCCCTTGTGGAAACCTCCACAAGCAATGACCTCATTAGCTGGAGCGATTGGGTGGCGGTGGGCGCGGATGGAAAAATGCCGTCCCCTGCCCGCACATACATCCGTTTCCGGGTAACGCTCACGACAGCGGACACGGCAAGGACACCGAAGCTGACGGACATCCGGATTTATGACGTACCGAAATCCCCCTACGAGAAAATCGGCTATGCCCGCCCCGTGGTTTTGGATTCTAATGGCACATGGGAGGCGGTGCTGGAAAACGCCTATGATATCATTGTGACGGGGGAGATCAATGGCGAGGATACGCTTAATTTCAAAATTCCCTTTGCCGATGCCAAGCGGGGATATATCGACAACGAGAAGAAAATCCAGATCGTGGATGACGTGTACATCATCCGAACGGTCACGGACAGCAAGGACGCCTCCGGCAACGCCGTGACAGAGGTGTATGCCGAGGCGGAGTTTTACAACCTTGCCTATTCCGTCCGGAAGGAGGAGAAAGCCTTTGACGCGGAGACGGCGGATGCGGCCATGGCTTATGCCCTTTCCGGCACGGAATGGAAAGTCGGCACGGTCACGGTCACCACGAAACGCACATGGACCTCCACGGAGAAGAATGCGCTTTCCATCCTCCGCAATGTTGCGGATTTACACGGCGGCGACCTGGTGTTTGACTGCCCGAACCGGCTGGTGCATCTGCTCATCTTAAACGGAAAGGACAGCGGCGCGCTGTTCATGTACGGGAAGAACATGAAGGACATCGAGCGGACGGTGGACACCACGGGACTTGTCACGAGACTTTATGCGGTCGGTGCGGACGGCATGACCTTTGCCAGCATCAACGGCGGGAAGCCTTATGTGGAGGATTTTACTTATTCCAAAGAAATCCGTGTTTCCTCCCTGGACTGCTCCGCATTCACCAATCCTTACCAGATGCTTGAATTTACCCGCATGAGGCTTGCGGATTACTGTAAAGCGACCGTGTCCTATGTGCTGAACGCCATGGATTTATCTGTGCTGACGGGATATGAGCATGAGGCGTGGGAGCTTGGGGATTATGTGCGGGTGGAGGATAAGGATCTGGGGCTTTCGGTCACCACGAGGATTGTAAGAAGGGAATACAACCTGCAGGAACCGTGGAACACGGTGCTGGAGCTTTCCACGGTGCTTAAGAACTTGGGCAGCTCCACGAGCAAGTGGGACAATGCCGCCGATTCCTTAGAGGGCGTCAGCGTGGTGTCCAGCGAGGACATCGCAGAGCTGGTGCCGTTCAACCTCCTTAGAAATTCCCGTGCCGATGACGGGCTTGCGTATTGGGTGTCCTCCGGATTCGAAGCAGACGGGGAAAACGGGGCGAGCGGCACAGCCTCTTTTAAGGCGGAAGGAGTAGCAGGCATGACCAAGAGCCTGTCGCAGACGGTATATCCCGCCAACCGTGACAGCTACACCATCTCGGCGCAGATCGCGTCCGAGAACCTTAAGAAACTGAGCGGGAATTCGCAGGTCGGCATTGAGATTGTGCTGGAATATGAGGACGGCAGCACGGAGTCAAGGTTTATCGACCTGTATTGATGGGAGGTCAGCATGGCATATTTTTCAAGGACAATAGCAAAAATCACTCCGGAAAACTTCTCATCCGAAAGACTGAAATCCGTCACCGTCCGCGTCTGTATCACAGACTGCACGGGTGATTTCTATATCACGGATATCCTCCTGCAGGGAGGGCCGGTGGCAATGGGATGGGTGGGGCATCCCTCGGAACTGAGGTGGACGCTGGATGGCTGAGTTTGTTAGGCTTGCGGAAGTGGTCAATAAGAAAAAGGATATGCGCGTCGTGAGCGTGACGGTGGTCCCCACCATTGCCGACTGCTCCGGGCGCATCTGGTTTACCGACCTCCAACTGCAGGAAGGGCCGGGTCTTACGGGATATGCCCCGCACACGGAAACCTGCCTGCAGAAGTTCCGGGAGGATGGCGGGATAAAGGCTCCCGTGTGGTTCAACGGCGTGGTGCGCTCGGAGGAGACGGTCATCCTCTTCAACCTGGGAAAGACCTCCGCGCCGTTAGATATCCACATCTACCCGAAATCCGATATGGCGGCGGGGACGGTGCGGCTCGCCCAGGGCGTGGGCGGCCAGAGGATGGTGTTCCCAAATTCCGTGAATGCGGAGGATGATATCGCGCTGCTTGCCAGTACGAGGGAATGCACGAAGAACGGGGTTCCGGAGAAAAAGGAAGGGTTCTACCAGTACAGCGCCGCATGGGATTCCAAGCATAAGGTGATGCTGGAGGGCGGGAAAACGGCGAGGCTGTTATTTACGATGCAGGAGATGCAGGAAGGGGGCGGGACATTCTGATGGACGCACTCAAAGGAAAGCAGATCATGGTATGGACATTCATGGGCAATACGAGGATGTACCAGGCGCTCCGGGACTACGGCGACCGCATCAGCCAGATCGGGCTTTTTTCCTTCAAGGTCAGGGCGACCGGGGAAATTTATGAGAGCGGCGTTTCCATTGCGGCAGGCTCCACCATGCGGACGTATATCAGCAAATGGCCGCACATCAAGTGGCTGCTGACCGTGGCGAATGACGGCACGAACAGCATCTTCAAGGCACTGCGGGAGAACACGGACGGGGCGCAGGATAAGTTCCTCTCGGAGCTTGTGCGGATCATGGAAAAGTACCCGTGGTGTGACGGCGTGGACATCGACCTGGAGAAAGGGGACGATTATTCCACGGCGGCAAAATCAACCGCCATGTTCCGCAATATTTACAACACTGTGAAGTCCTACAACCCCGCAAAGCTGATGAACATCTGCCTGCCGGGGATGGACAGCATCAACGGATCTGTTGGAGGAGAGAACTGGTGCGTCTACGGCGACCTTAATCAATACTGCGATACGGCCTCCATCATGAGCTACGGCATGGCATGGGCGGGCAGCGCGCCGGGGCCGGTATCTCCCCGCTCATGGCTGGAGGGCATCTATGATTACGCCGTAAAAGTGATGAACCCGGATAAGGTGTTTTTGGGGATGCCCGCCTACGGGTGGAACTGGAGGATACACGATACACAAAAAAATATGGGCGTGACCTACCGGGGGACTTCCAACACCTACTATGCCGCACAGCTTTGGATGACGGGCGGTTATAACTTCACGGATGACAAGCCGCCGCAGCCCTTCATCCCCATCGTGGCCTATTGGGACGACTACGACAAAGTGCCGTGGGCGCTTCCCCATGTGTACGACTACATGGAGGGGCGGGATGCAGTTTCCTATGAATACCCGCTGCTTTCCGGCACATACAACCGCAGGCATTACCTTACCGCTTATGGCAAGGAGCAGAAGACGGAATTTGAAAATATCCTTGTTGACCGGAGCGCAGATAATCCGTCAAATGCGGCAGGCATTATTTCCATTGAAAACGGCGTGGCGGTGCTTGGGGATGAAGGTTCGGCAACGTACCAATTTAGTGTATCTTCGGCGGGAACCTATGATGTGGCGGTGCGTATCTGTTATCCGTTTTGGGATAAGAATAGCATCTACATTTCGCTTGATGGGACGACATCGCATTTCACGGAAAGCCGCCTGTGGTGGCCGTACTGGAGGACTTCCTTCTGGACGATGCTTGCAAAGGGAATATCGCTTTCGGCGGGGACGCATACCATCAAAATATCCGTGGACATGAAGGGCGTGCAGTTTTATGGTTTCCGTGTCTGCGGCTCTTTTTTCGAATATCCGTCTGCGGGGAAAGCGGTCTATACGCTTGCGCCGCGGAAATTCAAGGACGTGGACGGCAACATGGCGCAGCCGGACAAAGGCTTCAAGCTGACGCTGGAGATGCTCCGCAGGAAGCCGGACTCGGCACTCATCTGGTACGAGGACTTCCGGGATGAGAACCCCCTGCCGGAAAGCTACTGGACGACGCTCTCCGGCAAATGGGAGGTGTGGCGGGAGGGCTACGAGAACCGGCCGTACTCCCAGCTTGAGGGGAGCGGGCAGCTTGCATGGAAGTACAGCGGATTTAAGGAACTGCACCTGCGGGCAAGGCTGGCGTTCCCGGCAGACGGCAGCGGGAAGGCAGGGGTGTTCTGCGGGGATGTATTCTGCTGCTTAAATTATGATACACAGAGGGTGGAGCTTTACAAGGGCTCCGCCCTCCTTGGCAGTTACAGCCAGACGATCAGCCGGACGGCGAATGCAGACCTGCGTGGGAATCCAACCATGTACACTATTGAAATGCGTATCCGGGGGAACAGGGTGCGCGTCTATTCCGGCGCATCCTACACGCTGCGTTTCACGGCGACAATCAGTGGATTTTCCGGCGGTTATGCAGGGTACCGCTCCGATAACCGCACCGTCTGCGAACTGATGAGGCTTGGGGACGCATGGACGTATGAGCCTTACGAGCGGTTTGACGTGAGGATGCCGGACGGCAGTTTTAAATCCTTCGGCCGGATCAGCAGAAGCAATGCGGCATGGGATGAGGAATTCCAGGTGTTCACGCTGACCGCCGATGTGGAGGAAAGCGCCACACGAAATGAGGACATTTCGATGGATTATGATTTTTTCCATTCGGAGCTGATGAAGATATCCTGCGGGAACAACTACACGGCAGAGGTCACTCCGAGGGACATCAATATCTGGATTTCCCGGCTGTTTTTAGGGGACGCGGACGGCTTCTCCATCCTCTATTACCAGGACGTGGACTCCCTCGTCTATTGGGCGAACCAGGCGGCGTACCGCTGGAAGCTGCGGGGGATGTGTATGTGGTCGCTTGGGCAGGAGGACATGAGGCTTTGGGAGTGGCTTCCAAAGCAGATATAAAAACTTAATATTTCCTATTGGAAACTGGCGGATGTCCACAGCGGGCAGCCGCTTTTTTCATACACAAAAATCATTTAAAGGAGGGTTTCACTATGAAGGAATTCTGGAACACGATCCAACTCATTTTCACTGCCACCGGAGGGTGGCTCGGCTATTTCCTCGGCGGCTGTGACGGCCTGCTGTATGCGCTGATTGCTTTTGTCGTGGTGGATTATATCACAGGAGTGATGTGTGCCGCAGCGGATAAGAAGCTGTCCAGCGAGGTGGGCTTTAAAGGCATTGCAAAGAAGGTGCTGATCTTCCTGCTTGTGGGGATTGCCAACATCCTCGATGTGCAGGTCATCGGCACGGGCAGTGTGTTACGCACGGCGATCATTTTTTTCTATATCTCCAACGAGGGCGTGAGCCTTTTGGAGAATGCCGGACACCTGGGGCTGCCCATCCCGGAGAAGCTGCGTGAGATTCTGGAACAGCTCCATGACAGGGCAGAAAACGGGAAGGAGGATGAATAAGCATGAAGCTGGTAGAAAGTATTCTGACAAGGAATCCCTGCTATACGGCAGGGAGAAAGATCACGGTAAAGGGGCTGATGCTCCATTCCGTGGGCTGTCCGCAGCCGAAGGCATCCGCTTTCATCAATAGCTGGAACAGCGCGTCCTATGACAGCGCCTGTGTCCATGGCTTCATTGACGGCAACGACGGTACGGCGTACCAGACGCTTCCGTGGAACCACAGGGGATGGCACTGTGGCTCCGGCAGCAAGGGCAGCGGCAACAATACCCACATCGGGGTGGAGATGTGCGAACCGGCGTGTATCAAATACACATCGGGCAGCAATTTCACCTGCTCCGACACGGCTACGGCAAAAGCAGTGGCGAAACGGACTTATGAGACGGCGGTGGAGCTGTTCGCCATGCTCTGTGAAAAGTACAGCCTTGATCCGCTTGCGGATGGCGTCATCATCAGCCATAAGGAAGGGTGTAGCCGGGGTATTGCCAGTAACCACGGCGACCCGGAGCATTTATGGACGCAGCTTGGCATGGGGTACACCATGGACGGGTTCCGCAGGGCGGTCAAGGCGGCGATGGGTGGCGCATCCTCCGGCACAGGCGGATACACGAAGATCATGGGGAATGCCATGGCAACGGCGGAGCAGATGAAGGTATACCTTAAAGCAAAGAACCCATCCGTGGCACAGCCTGTCCTCGACATGGTTCCGCTGTACCTTTCGGAAGGAAAAGAGGAAGGGGTGCGGGGTGACATTGCTTTTGCGCAGTCCTGCCTTGAGACAGGGAATTTCACCTTTTCCGGCTCTGCGGTCACGCTTTCACAGAATAACTTCTGCGGCATGGGCGTGACTTCTAACGGGGTAAAGGGGAATTCCTTTGACACGCCGCAGCTCGGCATCCAGGCGCAGGTGCAGCATTTGAAAGCCTATGCTTCCACGGAGGCACTGAAGAATGCCTGCATTGACCCGCGGTTCAAGTATGTTACGAGGGGCTGTGCGGAATATGTGGAGTGGCTTGGGCAGAAGGAAAACCCTGCTGGAAAGGGATGGGCGACAGGCGCTGGCTATGGGGAGAAGATCCTCACGATCCTAAAAGGCATCCTCGGCACGGTGGGAGGGGCATCTGCCTCCGCGCCTGCAGAAACGGAAGTCTGGTACCGCGTCCGGAAGACCTGGGCAGATGCATCCTCACAGAAAGGGGCATTTAAAGTATTAGAGAACGCAAAGAAATGTGTGGATGAGAACCCCGGCTATTCCGTTTTTGATGAATCCGGGAAAGCGGTGTACACCAAGGCGGCAGCGTTCAAGCCGTATCTGGTGCGGGTGTCCATCCCCGACCTTAACATCCGGAAAGGCCCAGGCACTGACCATGCAAAGACCGGGAAATATACGGGAGCCGGCACTTTTACGATTGTGGAAGAGGCAGACGGAAAAGGCGCATCCAGGTGGGGGCTGCTGAAATCCTATCAGAGCGGACGAAATGGATGGGTGAGTCTGGATTATGCACAGAGAGTGTAACTGAATATTGGAGGACAGAAAAACAAGCCCGCGGCATTTGAAACGATGCTGCGGGCTTGTTTTGCGTTCTGCGGTTTTAATCTGTTTTCCTTGGTGCGGCTGACAGGTGCATCGGCTTCGTCATCAGCTCCACGCAGTCCGAAAAGCCGAGCAGATAAGCAAGAGCGCCGTAACGTGCGCCAAGTGCGTTCTGTTCGCAGGAGTGCAGGTCAATCAGCGACCGTGCCTCCTGCGGCAGGTCCATAGCCTCCAGCCGGTCTAAATATTCCCCTGACTTCCGGGCAATTTCCTGGTATTCTTCATCCTTTTCCAGGATGCGGTCCAGTATGCCGTTTACCCGCATATCCATCAGCAGGTACAATACGGAATCCTTATCCATGGCAGAATCCCTCCTTTCCTCAGTGGTGCATATTAACTCTGAATCTGCAGGTTATCAACTTAAAAATGGATGGGGAATAGTGACAAGCCGGTATTTCATAAAATGCCATGGACGGCTTTCTGTATTTTTTTCAAAAAACACCCCATCAAAAAGCCCTCCAAATCTCCGTATAGTGAGGAGGTGCTTTCCATGACGGAGGAACAGAAAAAGCAGATCATACGCCTTCGGAAGAAAGGCTGTGGATATACGGCGGTTGCAAACAAAGTCGGGATTTCAAAAGACACGGTCAAGAGCTTCTGCAGGAGGAACGGGCTGGCGGGGGAAATGGCGGTGTCTGCGGAAACGCAGGTTCCGGGATGCAGGGAGTGCGGAAAGCCCCTGCAGCAGAGGTCAGGGATGAAGCCCCGCGTGTTCTGCTGCGGTGAATGCAGGGTGAAGTGGTGGCATGAGCATCCGGAGAAAATAAAACAGCGGGCGGTCTATTCTTTTACCTGTGCCGGCTGCGGAAAAGCATTCACGGCTTACGGCAATTCCAAACGGAAATACTGCTCCCACGAATGCTATGTCAGGAACCGTTTCAAAGGCGGTGATGGAGGTGAGTAAAGAACAGTTCAGGGCTGAACGGCTCTATCTTATGTCTCTTTCCGTGGCAAAATCCATGTTGCAGAAGGGCGTCATTTCAGAGAAGGAATTTGCGGAAATTGATACAATCCTGCTTAAAAAATACCGGCCAACTTTGGGTACATTATTAGCCGGAAAACCCTTGATATAATTGCGTTTTAGAGTGATGTATAGTAGCGGAAAGGAGTTGATTTCATGCGGAAAATCAGCAAGATAGAGCCAAAGCTGCCGGTTATCCAGGCACGGAAGAAGGTCGCCGCCTATGCCCGTGTTTCCAAGGACACCGAGCGGCTGATGCATTCCGTTTCCGCGCAAGTGAGCTATTACAGTACTCTGATACAGAAAAACCCCGAATGGGAGTATGCAGGGGTATATGCGGACATGGGTATATCCGGCACGGACACATCCAGGCGCGGTGAATTCTTAAGAATGCTGGCAGACTGTGAGGAAGGGAAAATTGACATCATCCTGACAAAATCCATCAGCCGTTTCGCAAGAAACACGGTTGACCTGTTGGAGACGGTGAGGCATTTGAAGAACCTCGGCATCGAGGTGCGGTTTGAAAAAGAGCATATCCATTCGCTCTCGGAAGACGGCGAGCTGATGCTCACCCTCCTCGCATCCTTTGCACAGGAGGAGAGCCGGAGCATTTCGGAAAACGTGAAATGGGGAGTCAGGAAGCGGTTCCAGTCCGGGGAAATCGGGGCGGCAAACAAGCACATCCTTGGGTACCAGTATGATGAGGATGAGAAAAAATATGTCATCATACCGGAAGAGGCGGAAGCAGTCCGCTGGATGTTCAAGATGTACATTGACGGGGTTCCCCTGCGGGGGATTGCGGAGAGCATGAACAGTGCAGGCATCCGCACCACGCTTGGGAATGACTTTCAGGAAGCATCGGTGCGGCAGCTTATCTTCAACGAGGTCTATGCCGGGGATATCCGGCGGCAGAAATGCTACATGGCAGACCCGATCACAAAAACGAAGGTGAAAAACTGCGGGGAGCTGCCGCAGTATTACATGGCAGACTGCCATGAAGCCATCATTGACCGTGAGACTTATGCAAAGGTCCAGGCGGAGATGGAACGGCGGGCAGGGCTTGTCAATCCTACCTACCCTTTTACGGGAAAGATAAAATGCGGCATATGCGGCCAGAGCTTTACCCGCAGGAAAGGAACCACCAAAGGGAAAGAATATGTCAGTTGGTTCTGCAGGGCGAAAAAGGAAGTCGGGATGACCTGCACAAGCCGCAATTATTCAGAGCAGAACCTCATGGAGATATGCGCAAAGCTGATGGGGACGGACAGTTTTGACGGGACGGCTTTTGAAAGCTCAGTCAGGCTCATTTCGGCACTGCCGGACGGCAGCCTTGAGGTGCAGTTTTTTGACGGACAGATAAAGCGGTGGGAGATGCCTCCGAAGCCCGCGAAAGTGCCTGACAAGCCGATGAAGAAAAGACCTGCGCATCTCTTTGATGGGAAGATATTCTGTGGGCAGTGCGGCAGACGGTACGGCAGGGCAGTCAGTGAAAGCAAAGACAGGCACCTTTACTGGTACTGCAGGGCAAAAAGCCATCATGGGGTAACCTGCGACAGCGTGAATTATCCGGATTCGGAGATGAAGGAAATCTTCTGCATGGTCATGGGGCTGGAAGCATTCGATGAAGGCTTTTTCACGGAAACCGTGGAGCGGATGGTGGTGCAGAAGACAGGGAGCATTGATTTCCATCTGAAGGACGGCACGGTTAAGGCTTACGAAACATTGAAACTCCGGAGTAACAGGCATGAGAACACATCAACGGATGAATTTACCGGAAAAATCAGATGCGCCTCCTGCGGCAACCTTTACCACAGATACTGCTGCTATGGAAAATACACATACTGGCGGTGCAGCGGCAAGTCAAAGGTCAGGACGGAATGCAGCGGCCGGGATTTTCAGGATTCGGACATCCGTAAGGTTTCCGCCTACATGATGGGCATGGAGGAATTTGACGCGGAAGCGTTCAATGGAACGGTAGATTATGTCACGGCGTTTCCGGACGGCAGCCTGGAAATCCACTTTTATGACGGGAGGGCAGAGCGATGGCAAAGGTGATCACGATACCTGCTACACGGAGCAGATATACAGCGGCTCCAATCAACAGCAGGGATAAGAGGAAGGTTGCAGGCTATGCCCGCGTCAGCACCGACCATGAGGAGCAGCAGACCAGCTACGAGGCGCAGGTGGATTATTACACAAACTATATAAAGGGGCGCGAAGATTGGGAGTTCGTTTCTGTATATACGGACGAAGGGATCAGTGCGACTTCCACGACAAAGCGCGACGGTTTTAACAAAATGGTGGCGGATGCCCTGGACGGCCGCATTGACCTCATCATCACGAAGTCGGTGAGCCGTTTCGCAAGGAACACGGTAGACAGCCTGACCACTATCCGTAAATTGAAAGAACACAAAGTGGAGTGTTATTTTGAAAAGGAAAATATCTGGACCTTTGACAGCAAGGGCGAGCTGCTCCTGACCATCATGTCCTCGCTGGCGCAGGAAGAGAGCCGCTCCATTTCGGAGAACGTCACATGGGGGCAGAGGAAGCGGTTTGCAGACGGCAAGGTCACGGTTCCGTTCAAGCGTTTCCTTGGCTATGACCGAGGCGAGGATGGAAACCTTGTCATTAACGAAGAACAGGCGAAGACTGTTCGGAGGATTTATGGGATGTTCCTGCAGGGGCGGTCTCCATTTGCAATCGCAAAGGCACTGACGGAGGAAGGCATCCCGACTCCGGGCGGCAAGATAAACTGGTCGGGAAGCACGATCAGGAGCATCCTCACGAACGAAAAATACAAAGGGGACGCGCTTCTACAGAAAGTCTACACGGTGGATTTCCTCTCCAAAAAGAAAAAGGTCAATGAGGGCGAGGTCCCGCAGTATTATGTGGAGCATAACCACGATGCCATCATAGAGCCTGCCGTGTTCGAGGCGGTGCAGAAACAGATGGCCGTCCGGCAGACGGGAACGAACCGACAGAGCAGCGTATGCATCTTTTCCAGCAAAATAAAATGCGGCGACTGCGGAAGCTGGTACGGCTCGAAGGTGTGGCATTCCAACGATAAATACCGCCGGGTAATCTGGCAGTGCAACCACAAATTTGACGGCGGCGAGAAGTGCAGCACACCACATTTGGATGAGGAAACCATTAAGGGACTTTTCATAAAAGCGGTGAATATCCTGACCACAGAAAAGGATGAGATTGCCGCAAACTTCCAGGCCATCAAAGGGCAGCTTTTCAGTACGGCGGAACTGGAAGCCGAGCAGTCACGGCTTCAGGAAGAACTGAATGTGGTGGCGGAGCTGATACAGCAGTGCGTGAGGGAGAACGCCCATGTCGCCCTTGACCAGACGGAATACCAGGCAAGGTATGATGGGCTGGCGGAGCGGTTCGACCGGACGAAGGCACGGCTGAACGAGGTCGGCAATGCCATCACGGAGAAGCAGGCGAAAAAGGAACAGATAGAAAGGTTCCTTGCAGAACTGGAACGGCAGGATGGCGTGGCCACGGAGTTTGATGAAGAGCAATGGTACAGCCTGGTTGACTTTGTCACAGTTTTTAATAAAGAAGATGTCCGCTTCACCTTTAAGGATGGGACGGAGCTCAAAGTGTAAAAAATCCCCTGTGTCCGTAGGGGATTTTTTAAGCATACAATAATTTAGCTATTATTATGTGTTTCCAAATTTTTAATTAGCTGCTTCTTTTGATGTTCAATCTTTTTTAATGAGTTTGCCTTGTAATAATCCTTTAAGAGTAGGTTAATAATCACAGACAGGAATGCGATTACTGTGAGCGTATTATTTATATAAGACATTGCACTAATCCGAAGAGTCAATATTATTAACAAAGAAACAAGTCCCAAAACTGCAATAATTGAAGCTATTTTGTAATAAATTAGTTCTTTTGTTTTCTGATTATTTAATAACTTATAAATATTTATATCTTTATTTTCGTGTTCAGAAACCATTTCTTTAATGTCAGAATTATCTGTTTGTGAGAAACTTATTACAAATTTTGTGAGTTCATCATTAGAATATGCTTTTACTTTGTTCAGAAAAAGCTCTTTTTCTTGTGGTGAGAGGTTTCCCTCAAAAAATTTTACGATTTCATCTTCGTTTTTATCAAATAATTCCATTAGCATCGAAACCATTTTCTCTGCTTTCTGACCATATTTGACTTCAATCTTATTAAGATAAAACTCTTTTGCTCGACCAGTTAAGTAATATAGCCCAAATAAGGATTCCCTTTCCTTTTTGTCAATATCAATTTTTGTAAATAAAAGATCTGATATCGAGAAAGCTGTACTGGCAATGGTAATAGCAAAAATCATTGAATTAATGGCATCTATATCTTCGCTAACAAATGAAAAAACGATACAAAAAACTAAATATACTGCATATGATAGCAAAAATCCCCACTTTTCTATTCGCATAAATTCGCTCTCCTACATATAAAATTTTTGAATTGTATGTTTCATTTCTACATGGTTTCTATTGTTCGTTAAAGCATTTATAATTGGCATATAACCGTAACCCACAAATTTATATCTTCCGAAGTTGATTTGATTTCGTTGGTCAGCCAGTTCCTGTCGGCATTATATAAGCAGATTTATTTTCTGGATTCTCCCAAATTCTAACTTACCCAATTTATTATATCATATAAATATGAACATTTCTACTGTGCTATCTCAGCCAATTTGAACCCTCCCCCTACGAGGCAAAATCAAAAAGTATGCCAAAATCAAAAGGTTAAAGGCAAAATCGAATTGTATCAAAGACAGCGTTTACATAGATGAAGGTATCTCTGGTACGAATACGAAAAAACGTAAAGAATTTAATCGCATGATTGCGTGTGCGAAAAACGGTGATTTTGATTTGATTGTAACAAAAGAAATCTCCCGTTTTGCGAGAAATACCCTTGATAGTATATTCTATACCCGTGACCTCAAGAAGCACGGCGTGGGTGTTATCTTTATGAATGATAACATCAATACTTTAGAAGGCGATGCGGAACTTCGCCTTGCCATTATGTCCTCGATTGCACAGGAGGAAAGCCGTAAGACTTCCGAGCGTGTGAAATGGGGGCAGAAACGCCAGATGGAGCAGGGAGTTGTGTTCGGACGGAGTATGCTTGGCTACGATGTGAAAGACGGCAAAATGTATATTAATGAGGATGGGGCAAAAGTTGTCCGTCTTATCTTTCACAAATTTGTAAATGAGGGGAAAGGAACTCATGTGATTGCCCGTGAGCTTCGGGAGGAGGGCATTAAGCCCATGCGGGGAAAAGAATGGCAAAACACAGTTATTCTTCGTGTTATCCGCAATGAAAAATACTGCGGTGATTTGGTGCAGAAAAAAACCTATACGCCAGACTTTTTATCCCATGAAAAGAAAGTAAACCTCGGACAAGAGGAATTTGTGATTATCAAAGACCATCATGAACCGATTATTTCTCGTGAGTTGTTTGAAAAGGCAAACCGCATTTTGGATGAAAAATCGCTTTCACAGGAGGGCAAAGCAAAACACAGCAACCGTTATCCGTTTTCCGGGAAAATCAAATGCGGATGCTGCGGCAGGGGTTATGTGGCGAGATATAAAACCCGAAAAAATGGAAGCCGCTATAAGGCGTGGCGGTGTCTTGAAGCTGCAAGGCATGGAAGTCCCCATGTGGACAAAGCAGGGAATCAAGTTGGATGCAGGGGACTTAGCATACGCAACGAAGATGCAACTCACATCATGTATCTTGTCACGAGTAGTTTAAAATATAATAAGGAGAAAATTACTGACAATTTGCTTGCTATTATCAAGTCTGTTATTTCTTCTGATTTGCCGTATGGCATAAAGGTATGCCCCCAAGGCGCGGCAATGGATACTGCAGGTACAGACAGTGAGAAACTAAAATCACAGATGAAAGCCACCCTGCAAAAACGCACAAACCTTATTGACCTTTATACATCTGGTGACATTACCAGAGATGAATTTTCAGCAGCAAGGGCAAAATGTGAGAATGAGATTGCTGAACTGCAATCCGTTATAGACAGCATAGACAAACAAAGGGAAAGACCCTCAAAACAGAAGGAACTTGTTGCTGAAATTACAGAAGTGATGAATGAGCTTATAAATGGTGTAGAATATGAAGCTGATTTTTACAAAGAAATCTTAGATAAAATGGTTGTGAATGATAAAGACCATATTGATGTGTATTTGAACCTGCTCCCTCTCAAATGGAGCTACACGGTTGCAAAAAGCGTAAACTGTCCGCAGGGCAGACCGCTCACGGGAAAGCATCCACTGGAAGATTCCCCGCACACTGGGTGAAAAAAAGCGAGGGCCCCTGAAATATTCCACTGAACGGATGAACGTTCTTCAGATTGGTCGGTTGCTGTAAAGTCAGTATTTTTGTCAGATTTTTCATATTGATGTTTGACAGGCAGATAACTTACAGATAGAATATTACTTATATCAGTTGCAGGATTATCCAGGCAGGTAATCAGAAAATTCAGTGCTGTTTATATACCATATGTGAATGGGAATTCTGCTTAAAAAAATAATTTGAACAGCTGACTGTTTTACAACGGTTTACACCTTTTACATATATAAACTTCTTGACAAACATACCAGTGGTATGCTAACATTTATACATACCGTCATGCGGTATTATCATATAACAGAATTCATATAAATTCTGCTGAAATTGATTTTGCGTATCGTGTTTTGCAGAGATCATAGAAAAAACGGAGGTTAAAAAATGAATCAAAAACTGTTTTCAAAGGATTTTACGTTAGTTGTCATCGGCCAGATTATCTCTTTGTTTGGCAATGCAGCAATAAGGTTCGCATTGCCGCTGTATCTGCTGAATCTGACAGGCTCATCTGCACTTTACGGAACGGTTACCGCGTGTGCGTTTATTCCTGCCATTTTGCTGTCACCTGTTGGGGGTATTGTTGCAGACAGAGTGAATAAAAGAAATATTATGGTAATTCTGGATTTTTTTACGGCGGCAGTTATCCTGGCTTTTTCTCTGCTTATGAATGAGGGGAATCTCATTCTTCTTCTGACGGTTACACTGATGCTTTTATATGGTATTGCGGGAGCGTATCAGCCATCAGTGCAGGCAAGTATCCCCGCGCTTACCAGTCAGGATAATTTTATGGCGGCAAATTCTGTGATCAATACAGTCAGTTCTTTTTCGTCTTTGACAGGTCCTGTACTTGGAGGTATTTTATACAGTGCATATGGATTGAAGCCTGTACTGTGGGCCTGCCTTTTATGCTTTGTGATTTCGGCAGTTATGGAAATTTTCATTAAAATACCCTTTCAGAAACAGGTTTCAGAGGGCGGCATTTTAAAGACAGCAAAAAATGATTTTACGGAGAGTATCCGCTTTATCCGAAAGGAGAAGCCTGTGATTGGAAAAGCTGTCCTTGTAGTCTGCGGAGTAAATCTGTTCCTTTCTACAATGATTATTGTTGCGCTTCCCTATCTGATAACGGAAGTATTAGACCTGGAAGCCTCACAGGCAAACAGGTTGTATGGATTTGCGCAGGGAGCATTGGCGGCAGGCGGACTGACAGGAGGTATCGGAGCAGGCATATTTGCAGATAAACTGGCAATTCATAAATCAGGTAATCTGATAATCGCCTGTGCGGTATGTGTGTTTCCTGTGAGTGCTTCACTGATCCTGTTTTCCTCTGCAATTATTAATTACATGGTCCTGACCATATGCTGTTTCGTTATTATGGTATTTTCAACACTTTTTGCCGTGCAGATGATGTCCTTTATACAAACAGAAACCCCGCAATATTTAATCGGAAAGGTGATAGCGGTGGTTCTTACCGTTTCCATGTGTGCACAGCCATTGGGCAATGCCTTTTATGGTATCCTGTTTGAAATCTGCAGAGGATATGAGTATGCGGTTGTTTTATTTTCAGGTGTCGTATCGCTTATCATTGCCATTAACGCAGGGAATATTTTTAAAAGATTTTCAGTGGAATAAAATGAAAGTCTGATGGAAGTAATAAAGTAACTATCCTGTATAAAAATCAGTTCACAGCTTCTGCGGGTTTGTGTTATACTATGAGGTACAATTTTTGAAACATCTGTGCTGTACGGAAGGTACAGAGAGCAGGAAAGGGAAAAATAATCAAATCAGAAGGAAGGAGAGTATATGAATATCATTGACTATAAAAAATATGTTTCGGCAGAGACCATGATGGGGCCCAATAGCGTAAGGATACTGGCAGAGCTGCTTGAAAAATACCCGTTACAGACCGATTCCGATGACATGATCCTCGATTTGGGCTGTGGGACGGGACTGACAAGTCTTATCATTGCAAAAGAAACGGGAGCGAGAGTTTTTGCAAATGATTTATGGATAAGTGCAGAAGAAAACGGAAAACGGTTCGCTGAATGGGGTGTTGGAGAGCAGGTAACGCCTGTCTGTGAAGATGCCAGCATGCTTCATTTTGAAAAAAAGCAGTTCCGTGCTGTGATCAGTATTGATTCTTATCATTATTTTGCAGGAAGCAAAGTTTTTTTTCAGGAAAAAATTTTGCCGTTTGTGAAAGAGAATGGAGAAGTTTTGATTGGAATTCCCGGTCTGAAAGATGAATATGCGGGTCATGCCAAAGAACTTCTTTCTGACTGGGTCGGAGAGGATGCCGCCATGTTTAAAAGTCCGAAACTCTGGAAAGAACTGATTGGCAGCAGTGACAGAATCCAGTTGGTAAAAACATGGGAAATGGATTGTTTCAGGGAAGCGTGGAATGACTGGCTTGAAACAGAGAATAAATTTGCACTGGATGACAGGCAGTATTTTGAAACAATTATTAAACCGTATACCTGTTTTACAGGAATTTATGTTAAGATAAAGAATCAATAACAGAAAGAAGGTTACTGCAGATATTCAGGTTATATGGTACAGACACTGGCTCATACATTGAGGATGAAGGAGGTGCCTGTTGCTGAAGATCAGGCGAATTCTTTTGAAAACCAGCAGCGTTATTTCAGGCAGTATATTGAGCATAATCCTGACTGGGAGCTTTACGGGATCTTTGCGGATGTGTAGGACCATGGATTAATACAATTTAACAGGGTGAAAAAACAAAAAAACAGGCTTTTCAGGTGGGAAAATCCACTTTGGGAGCCTGATTTTCTGTTTTTACAGATCATTGGGGTTCGAGTGGGATGCGAAGTCCGTACACCCCTTCCAAAGTGGACATACGCCTTTTGAAGGCAACGAAGCAGATGGACATTGACCCGGAGAAAAAACAGCAAATTGTACTGGAAAAAATACGAACCATGACATACGACTCAAATCAAAAATAATATTTGTTATAATAATCTGGCTGTAGGGGAATGAAATAATAGAACAGGGACATGGAAGCTCTGTTAAAGGACAGAGAAATTATGGCGGACGGAAAGGGAGGAAAAAATGGTATTGCAAAAAAGAACATTGTTTTTGACAGTTATCCTCTTTGTAATATTTTGTTGCGGAGGGTGCAAAAAGCAGGAGGATGAAAAAATCACCTCGATAGAGCAGCTTAATGAACCTGCCTGTACCATTGGTGTTCCGGAAGGCGGGGCAGGGATGTATATGGCGGAGAAATATCTTCCGGAAGCGGAGCACAAAACATTTTCCGGCAACACATCGGGATATCTTGCCATTTCCCAGGGAAAACTGGACGGGTTTGTTTATGACCGGGTAATGATGGAATTTGCCATTGCCAGCGGTCTTGAGAATGTGGAGCTTTTAGAGGAAAACCTGGGAGAAAGTATGGATGTGGCTGTGGGGATTTCACCCAAGAGCCAGATTAGTAATTTAAAGGATAAGGTGAACCTGTTTCTTGCAGATGCAAAGGCAGAGGGGACTTTGGATGATATGTACGATCGCTGGGTAAGCAAGGCGGAGAAAACCATGCCGGAAATACCTGTGCCCCAGGCGCCGGATTGTAAGATTAAAGTTGGAACTACAGGGACGGTTCAGCCTTTTAGTTACTATGAGGGGACGGAGCTTACGGGATATGATGTGGAGCTGATCTACCGTTTTGGCGTATGGTTAAATGCGGAAGTAGAAATTAAAATTTATGACTATGATGGGATTATTGCGGCAGCCGAGGCTGGTGACATAGACTGTATTATGGCGAACTTAAACGCCACCGAAGAAAGACGGAAGCATATTGAATTTTCAGATTGCGTGTATCCTTCAGAAACTGCCGTTATGGTACGGTCAGGTCAGGAAGGGCAGAACAGAGAAACATATAAGGAACTTTCTGATTTTGCCGGGGCGAGGTTTGCCGCATTAAGCGGAGGGGTTTACGATAAGCTCCTGCAGGAAGTGATTGCAGATGCAGAGGATTTTTCTTATTACAATTCGGTTCCTGATATCGTTGCGGCTCTCAAAGCAGGCCGTGTGGATGCAGGGACGCTGGATGAGCCGCTGGCACAGCTTGCGGTGGCGAAGAATGAGGGTTTGAAAATCTTTGAGGAACCGGTTGTCCTGGATGAATATGGATATGCTTTGCCGAAAGGAAGCCCTTTGCGGGAACAGTTTAATGCAGCCATCAAAAAGTTTAAAGAAGATGGGACCATTGCATCTTTGAAGGAAAAATGGCTTGGGGCAGATGAGAGCGTGAAAGAATTAACAGGGCAGGACTGGCCAGGGGAGAAAGGAACCATCCGATATTACTATGACAGTACCCATGAACCTATGACGTATGTTGGAAGCGGCGGTGAGCCTTTGGGGCTTGAGATAGATCTGATGCTTTTGATTGCCCGTGAGCTGGATATGAAGGTAGAGATGACAACATGTGAATTTGCTTCGTTAATTGCTGCCCTGGAGAGCGGGAAGGCAGATGTGGCCAGCGGAAGTATGTCTATTACGGAAGAGAGAAAGAAGCGGATAGATTTTGCGGATACCCACTATGAGTCAGCTATGGTGCTTTTGGTACGTGACCTGGATGGTGAAGTGCAAAAGGAAGGTTTCTGGTCGGGTTTGAAGGACAGCTTCCGAAGCACCTTTATCGTGGAGGGACGATGGCGGCTGATTTTACAGGGGCTTGGCGTCACCATACTGATTTCTGTTTTGTCGGGAATTTTCGGCCTGTGCCTTGGCTTTTTAATATGTATGCTGCGGAGGACAGGTTATAAGTCAGTTCAGTTAGCCGGGGCGGTTTTTGTCCGTGTGGTTCAGGGGATGCCCATTGTAGTTTTTCTGATGATTTTATATTATGGGATTTTCGGTTCGGTGGACATTTCCGAAATTCTGGTTGCAGTGATTGGTTTTTCTATTAATTTTGCAGCTTATTCATCAGAAATGATGCGGACGGGAATAGAAACGGTGGATAAAGGACAGAGCGAGGCAGCTCTTGCCATGGGTTATACGAAAAGCCAGACATTTTTTAAGATTGTATTTCCACAGGCGGCCAGGAATTTTATACCTGTACTGAAAGGTGAATTTATTTCCATGGTAAAAATGACTTCTGTGGTAGGGTATATTGCCGTACAGGATTTGACGAAAGTATCAGATATTATCCGTTCACGGACTATGGAGGCGTTCTTCCCGTTAATAATGACGGCAGTGATATATTTTGCCGTTGCAAATATAATGACGATGGCTCTGTCCCTGGCAGAGAGAAAAGCAGCGCCAAAGCGGAATAAACGCAGGATAAAGGGGGTGTGCATGTAATGGCAGATATGTATGAGAATCAGAAGGTTTATCCTGGAGATGGTATGGAAACAAGTATGATATCTATCCGGCACCTGTGCAAGGAGTATCCAAATGTAGTCCCCCTGCGGGATGTAAGTGTGGAGATTAAAAGAGGTGAGGTGATTTCCATTATAGGGCCTTCCGGTACTGGGAAATCAACTTTGCTGCGCTGCATGAACCTTTTGGAGAAACCGACAAAAGGCGAGATTACAGTTGACGGGGTGGTAATAACAGATAAGAAATGTAAGGTAAATCTGGTAAGGCAGAAGATGGGCATGGTGTTTCAGTCTTTTAACCTGTTTGCCCATAAAACCATTATTGAAAATATCATGATGGGACAGACTGACCTTCTTGGAAGAAGCCGCCAGGAAGCCTATGACAGAGGAATGGAACTGCTTCGTACCATAGGGCTTGCAGATAAAGCCCTTGCTTACCCGGATGAACTTTCAGGGGGACAGAAACAGCGTGCGGCCATTGCCAGGACGGTGGCCATGGAGCCGGAAATCATTCTCTTTGATGAACCAACGTCTGCGTTAGACCCTACCATGGTAGGAGAAGTTCTTTCGGTTATCCGCAGGCTGGCCAGCCAGGGCATGACCATGATGATTGTGACTCATGAAATGAAGTTTGCAAAGGACGTATCCACAAGGATATTTTATATGGATCAGGGGGAAATCTACGAGGATGGGACGCCGGAACAGATTTTTGAACATCCGAAGAGGGAGAGGACCCGAATATTTGTCCGGCAGCTTAAAGTGCTCCATGTGGATAAAATCTCATGCGATTTTGACTTTCCGGCCTTTATCACTCAGCTTGAGGAATTTGGGCGGAAACAGCAGCTTTCCCAGAAACAGATTTATGCTATGCAGCTGGTGGCAGAGGAATTGCTGATGATGAAACTCCTGCCTGCAACAGAAAAAGAAGGCAAAGCGGATATTTCTCTGGATGTGGAATACAACGAGCGGGAGAATCTGGTACAGATGCGGTTTTCTTATAGCGGGCCTTCCTTTTATCCTTTTGACAGTGAGGAAGATTTGTCCTGCAGGATGATAAAAGGGGTATCTAAAGGGATGGAGCACAAGTTTGAGGATGGGGTAAATCATTTTATGATAAGTATATAAAAAAGGAGCAGAAATTAAATGGAGAAGGCAACAATGCTGAAATTTCATGCAGACGATATTATTATGAAAGAGAACGAAATTTATGAGGAAATGTACAAAATTATATCTGGCTCTGTGGCGGTATATATTCGGTATGGAGAAAAAGAAGAGTATTTGATTGGGATTTATTCCAGCCCAAAATGTTTCGGTGAGTCAAATGTGCTTTCCAGCCAGCCCGGTATTTATACAGTTGTTGCTTATGACGATGTATTATTGATGCGTATTACAAAGGATTCCCTGGAAGAGTTCATCAGAAGTAATCCCAGAAATGCAATTGATATTATGGAGAATATGGTACATAGCAATATGCTGATGCAGAAAAATATTGACTTACTGCTGGATGATATTTATGAAAAGCAGGATATCAATAAGAGAAGAACAGAAGAAATAAAAAACAAGATTAAGCGGTACAGTATAAACGGTTTTAATTTGTATTAACAGTTAAATATCGAATCAAGACAAGCCTGCGGCTCATAAAGTGCCGTAAGGCTTTTTTATTCTATAGGAAGGTTTGGCATTCCAATGATAAATACCGGAAGGTGGTCTGGCGGCTCCCTGGGAACATTTCAGGGGCTTTTGTACCGATATCGGTCAGAAGCCCTGCAACCTCCCGGTAAGGCATGGTATACCGCTGAGACAGATACCGCATGGAGGCGGAAAGTTCCCCGTCAGGTCCGCCGAACTGGCTGATGATTACCTGAGCAATCTGGGGATTGGTCTGAGTGATGTTTACCGGATACTGTAATCTTTTTTCATAATTCCACATTTAACAACAGCCTCCTTCCCAGGGCATGGGCTGCATTGCCCACAGCCATTTCTGATCTGGTTTTGCAGTGTCGATGGTAAGAGGCCCATAACAGTCTTCATATTCTTTCAGCGCGTTCATACGCACTTCACGGAAATGGTTAAAGTAAGCGATTGCCTCCTGGTCCATTGGATGAGTGTCAAGGTAGAGGACAATATCGTTTACCGCGAAACTTACCATATTAATCCACTGAAATAACTTCATCTGTTCCATCTGATTTCCTTTCATTTCGGGCAGCCTCCTTTCCCGCAGAATGGTTTGCTCAGTTCAGGGAAAATGGTCCCGCACTGCAGGGCTTTGTCAGGTTCAAAGGTCTCATGGAAAAACTGCCAGGGAACATAGGCCATGGCAACAGGCATGCCAGCCAGCGGATCAGCTTTATGAGGGCAGATTCCGGTCATGGGCGGGCAGTCTGTGTTCGGGCAGGCAGGTACGTCCGCCGGACATGGTTTTGGCATCATGGGGCGTCCAGGCATATCAGCTGGGCATGGCCGGTGCATCATCTGGCGTCCGGACATATCCGCCGGACATGGTTTTGGCACCATAGGGCGTCCATTCATGTTTGCCGGACATGGTTTTGGCATCATCTGGCGTCCGGACATATCCGCTGGGCATGGTCTGTGCATCATCTGGCGTCCGCTCATGTCAGCCGGACACGGTTTTTCCGGCACAGGCTGTCTGGTACGGTTCTGACTGCAGCCGCAGTCGGGTGCTGTATGATAATTAGCCATAATGGTAATCCTTTCTTTTTTACAAAATTGCTTTTTAATACAATATGAAAAAGAGGGGAAATGGTGCAGTGATTGGAATATTGCTTTATGATACAGGAAATGTTATACTTCTGTTATATATTGGCAGTAATGAAGAGAGTGAAAAAGCTGTACAATACTGTCTTTTTCCTTCACTTCTCCTGTTTTACAGACAGAAAGGAAGAAAATGAAGAATTTACGAAAAATAGCAGGGATTTCCATTTTATTAATACTTTTTTTTATGGTACTTGCGTTGTTTCGATTCCAGAGTGATGGAGAGTCATCAGCGCTGCCCTATCAGTTTAAATATAATTTTGATGAAGACTGGGAGGCGGCTGTGCTGAACAGCCAGGCGGCAGCCGGAGAGGACAGGCTGGAAATGCTCAGAAAAGATCTGGCAGAGAAGAAGTGGCAGAAAGTGACTTTGCCCTTTACAGGAAACAGCCGTGACGGAAATACTGTTGTATTAAAAAATACACTGCCGGAGGATTACGCGGGAATGACTGTAAATTTTTCCACTGCGGGCGCCGCTGTGGAAGTATTCCTGGACGATGAGTTAATATATCAGTACGGTGGAGAAAAAGAGGATGATGTGTCTGGAACCATGGAGCACTATGCGGATGTTCCGAATGCTTTTCATGCGGGAGAACTCTGGGTTGTACTTACTTCTCCTGATCCGGATACAGCGGCAGAGCTCAGAAGCATGAAGGTGGAAACACGAAGTACCGTGGTTATTGGCCTGGTGGGAAATAATATTGCAGATATCGGCTGCTGTCTGCTGATTATACTGATGTCCATTATCATGTTTGTTCTGGCAATGATACGTCTCTATACCCGGCAGCCTGCCCGTGGAGAACTGTTTCTTGGACTGACCGGACTGGCGGCCGGAATTTACTGTTTTATCAGAACAGATACGCTGAGTATTTTTTATAATGTGCAGGAAGCCTACGAGATGCAGGAATATCTGGTGCTGCTGATGCCTCTGTTTCTGGCGATGTACTTTGAATGGAACCTGCACAGCATATATCCTTACCGGTTTTCCATACTGATTTTGTTCACCGTTATCAATGCGGTGATACAGATTTCCCTGGAACTTCTGGGTATCCAAAATCTTGCGGAAATGGTCAATATTACCGCAGCCATTATCGGGGCTGTCTGTATAATTGCCATTGTGAGTCTGATACAGTTTGACTTCAGAAACAGACATTATCAGGCCCTGCTTTCCGTGCTGTCCATGCTGGTGCTGTTGTCCGGAGGCATTGCAAATGTGATGATCAATACTTTTTTTCAGGAGTTGTATGGAAATACGGCCGGTCAGTACAGTATGGTACTGTTCAGCATAATGATGGCAGCCATGCACACACTGCAGATATCAAGGGAATACCGGGCAAATGCAGAGGAAAGTGCACGTCTTCTGAGTGAAGAAGTGAAGGCGGCAGAGCAGCAGAATATACAGCTGGCCCAGGCAAAACAGGATGCGGAGGCTGCCAGACAGGAGGCTCTGGCGGCAAATGAGGCAAAAGGCAAGTTTCTGGCCCACATGTCCCATGAAATACGGACACCTATCAATGCGGTGCTGGGTATGGATGAAATGATACTGCGGGAATCCACAGAGCCCCAGATTCGGGATTATGCCATGGATATCTATATGGCAGGCCAGACATTGCTGTCCCTGATCAATGATATTCTGGATTTTTCCAAAATTGACTCCGGAAAAATGGAAATTGTGCCGGTAGAATATGATGTAAGCAGTCTGATTCATGACCTGACCAATATGGCTTCCCAGAGGGCCAGAGAGAAGGGAATCCGGTTTGAGGTGGAAGTGGACCAGGGAATTCCTTCCCGGCTGTGGGGAGATGACGTTAGAATCCGGCAGGTAATTACCAATATTCTTACCAATGCGGTAAAATACACGCCGGAAGGGACGGTCTGGCTGCGGATGCGGAGTCTGGAATCGGAAGGCCCGGCAGTGCTGTGGGTAGAAGTGGAAGATACAGGGATAGGAATAAAAGAAGAAGATTTGCCCAAACTTTCCGCGGAATTTGAACGGATTGAGGAGGACCGGAACCGCAATATTGAGGGAACCGGACTTGGCATGAGCATTACGATCCAGCTTCTTAATCTGATGGGCAGCAAACTGCAGATGAAAAGTGATTACGGGAAGGGATCAAAATTCTATTTTCAGCTGGAGCAGGAAATTGTGGACGCCACTCCCATTGGAGATTTTGAATCCAGGGTACGTCAGATTTCGGAGAATTACAGCCACGGCACCGGATTTCTGGCGCCGGAGGCAAAGGTGCTGGTGGTGGATGATAATGCGGTCAACCGCAAAGTATTCCGTAATCTTCTGAAAGAGACACAGATACTGGTAACGGACGCCGGTGGCGGGGCAGAATGTCTGGAACTGGTTCAGAAAGAACATTATGATTTGATATTTCTTGACCACATGATGCCGGAAATGGATGGAATGGAAACGTTCCGGCGCATGAAAGGCCTGTCAGATTATCCCTGTCAGGATACACCGATTATTGTACTGACCGCCAATGCGGTATCAGGAGCAAAGGAAAAGTATCTGGCGGAAGGGTTTGATGATTTTCTGTCCAAGCCCATTGTACCGGAAAAACTGGAGGATATGATAAGAAGAATGCTGCCGGAGGAACTGGTTCGGGAAGCAGCGGATCATGCAGGAGATTCTTCTCCCCGGCAGACGGAGTATTCCCTGGAAGAACTTCCTCAGGTGGACGGGCTGGACTGGAATTATGCATGGCTTCATCTGCCGGACGAGGAACTGCTGGAATATACGGTTAAGGAATTTTACAGCCAGATTGATACTGCTGCGGACACGCTGGAAGCATCTTACAGCCAGATTGACAGCCCCGGCCAGTCAGATGCTTACCGGATACAGGTACATGCCATGAAGAGCCTTGCGGCAACTATTGGAATCGTACCCCTTGCGGGACTGGCAAAACTGCTGGAATATGCGGCCAGAGACGGCAGAACAGATTTAATAAAAAACATGACGGAACCCTTTCTGGAAGAATGGCGCAGTTATCGTCAGAAGCTGCAGGGAGTGTTCGGTCTGGAAGATGGTCCCGGAATGGAAGTAACAGATTATTCTGTGCTGCAGGCTCTGGTGGAAATGGTGCGGGTAAGTATGCAGGAAATGGATATTGACCAGGCGGATCAGTTCATGGGTCAGTTGCAGTCCTATGATTATCCGGAAGAGCTGAACCGGAATATCCGGAAACTGGCGGAGGCAGTGACAAATCTGGATGGAGAGGAAGCAGACCGTTTTGGGGCATTGCTGATTGAACAGATGGGAAGGCAGATTGGAGGAGAAACAGAGAAATGAGAAAAATATTACTGATTGGGAAACTGAATAGTGTGGTAAAAGAGACAAATGCCTTTTTGTCACAGTTTTTCCATGTACAGCTTTGTTCAGAAAATGCAGGCGTTCTGGAAGGGATGATGAAAATCGTAAACCCGGATCTGGTGATTGTCAGCCTGATTGGCGCATACGATATTGACACGTCCATGTTTTTCCTGTTAAGCGACCAGTACGCCCATATTCCGGTTCTGACCATCGGCACAAAGGAAGAGTGCAGTTCATTTCTGAAATATTATGAAGAAAGCCAGTTTGAAAATCTTGTCCGTCCGGTGGAAAATACAGTGATTATGAATGCGGTCTGCCGCAGGCTGGGTCTGGATAAACTGAAAGTGGAACAGGAAGCGGCAGCAGAGAAGAAAACAGAAATCGGCAATAAAAAAAGGATTCTGGTGGTGGATGACAATGGGACCACACTTCGAACCATGAAAGCCATGCTGGAAGACCATTATGAGGTGGCCATTGCCATATCCGGCGCCCAGGCTATGACTTCCATCGGCAAAAAACGTCCGGATCTGATTCTTCTGGATTATGAAATGCCGGTCTGCGACGGCAGAATGACGCTGGAAATGATACGGGCCGATGAGGAAATGAAAGATATCCCCGTGGTTTTTCTGACTGCGGTGAACGACCGGGCAAACATTGAGGCGGTGCTGAAATTAAAGCCGGCAGGATATTTTCTGAAACCGGCGGTAAAAGACAAACTGATTGCAGAAATTGAAAAAATACTGAATCCTGTATGACAGAAGAAGCAAGGAGCAGCCTTATGAAATATTATCTTGCCCCTCTGGAGGGCATTACCACTTATATTTACCGTAATGCATATCACCGTATTTTTACTCCGGCAGATAAATATTTCACCCCTTTTCTTGTGCCCAGGCAGAAAAAGAGTTTCAGCAGCCGGGAACGAAATGATATTCTGCCGGAGCACAATCCGGGGCTTTATACGGTACCTCAGCTTCTGACCAGCCGGGCAGAAGATTTTATCCGGGCAGCCAGGACACTGACGGAATATGGATATGAAGAAATCAATCTGAATCTGGGCTGTCCTTCCGGTACTGTGGTTTCCAAAGGAAAAGGCGCCGGATTTCTGGCGCATCCTCAGGAACTGAACCGGTTTCTGGAAGAAGTGTTCGCAAATCTTTCTCTGCGTATTTCCATTAAGACAAGAATCGGGATGGAAGAACCGGAGGAATTTGGAGAGCTTCTGGAAATATTTAATCAGTACCCGCTGGAAGAACTGATTATCCATCCAAGGGTTCGGGAGGATTATTACAGAAATCCGCTCCGTCTTTCAGCATTTGCCGCAGCCATGAAAGAGAGCCGGAATCCGGTCTGTTATAACGGGAATATATTCAGTCCGCAGGATTTTGAAGGATTGAAGGAAAAATTTCCGAATCTTTCCGCTGTAATGTTAGGGCGCGGAATCATTGCAAATCCGAACCTGCTGGGTGAATGTAAGGAAAGGGTTCCTGCCCGGCAGGGAGACACCGGACAGGACGGGAAAACGGAACGGGAACCGGAGAAAAAGAAGAAACAGCAGTTTCAGCAGTTCCATGCACTGGTTTATGAGGATTATCAGGAAATTTTAAGCGGCGAACGCAGCGTACTTTATAAAATGAAAGAATTCTGGTCTTATATGATACAGTCTTTTTCCGGCTATGAGCCCTATGCAAAACAAATCAGAAAAGCAGAATCTCTGCGGAAGTATGAAACAGTGGTTCAATCGCTGTTTCGTGAACAGGAGGTTACAAATCATGGAAGATTTTCGTTTTAAAGTGAATCTGGGCGGAATGATTGAAATTTTATCCGACCATCTTTACAGCAGCCCGGATGTCTATATCCGGGAGCTGCTGCAGAATGCTGCCGACGCCATTACGGGAAGGCGGAAACTGCAGGGGACAGAGACGGAAGGGGAAATCACCCTGGAAATCACAGAAGGAAAGCAGCTGATATTTACCGATAACGGACAGGGGCTGACAGAAGCAGAAATTCATCAGTTTCTGGCCATTATCGGAGAATCTTCCAAACGGGAACTGGAAAATAAGGATTTGCGTACAGATTATATCGGACGATTCGGTATCGGCCTCCTTTCCTGTTTTATGGTTTCCGATGAAATCTGTATGGTGACAAAATCCTGCCGGAGTGAGGACGCCCCAGTGCTTGAGTGGAACGGAAAGCCGGATGGAACTTATACCATACAAAATCTTAAGGAGGAAGAAGCGGGACAGGGGAGAAAAGAGTCCCAGGTAAAACAGATGACGTCTCCCGGAACAAAAGTAATACTGAATGCAAAAGAAGGGATGGAGCAATATTTTACCGGAGAAACCATTGAGGAACTTCTGACTTATTATGGCCTGTTGCTGCCTTTTCCCATTCTGGTCCGCCGGCAGGGAGAGGAAAAACAGATCAATCCCACCTACCTGCCCTGGGAAGGGCGTACCACCAACAAACAGGAACTTCTGCTGTTTGGGCAGATGCTGTTCGGAGAACCGTTTTTTGACTGTGTGACGTTTCGCTCAGAAGAGGGGAATGTGTCAGGGGTGGCCTATATCGTGAATTATACCGTATTGCCTTCTGCAAAATCCTTTCACCGGATTTATTTAAAGCATATGATGCTGACAGAAAAAGGAGATAATCTGATACCGGACTGGGCAGTGTTTACCAAATGCATTGTCCATGCCACAGATCTGAGGCCTACCGCCTCCAGAGAAGGGTTTTATGTGGATGAAACACTGGAATCTGCCAGGGAAGTTATCGAGGACAGCCTGATTCGTTATATTGACACGCTGGCAGAAGAAGAACCGGAGCGGTTTGTGCGGTTTTTCCAGATTCATCACCTTACGCTGATGTCGCTGGCGCTGACAACGCCAAAACTGTTTGTGCGCCTGATTGATTATTTTGAATTTGAGACAACCAGAGGAACCATGACCGGATATGATTTGCGGATGTGTCCGGAGCCTCTGGTCTATGCCCCTACCAGAGAGAAATACAAGCAGCTGTCTCAGCTGTTTTTCTCCCAGGATCAGCTGCTGATTAATGTTTCCTATGTACATGCGCTGGATCTTCTGGTACAGCTTGGCAGGGTATTTGAGAAAAAAGTCAGCCCTGTGGAAGAATGGGATATTGAGGATTTGATGGAAGAGCTGTCTCTGGCAGATCAGGACGAAGGCTTTGATTTCCTGAAAGCGGCAAACCGTATTCTGAAAAATCACGACTGCCGGGCGGAACTGAAATATTTTTCTCCGGTTCATCAGCCCACTTTTTACCTGATAGATGAAAATACCATGTTAAGCAGGCAGATTGCAGCTTCCAGAGCTCAGGCGGACTCTATGTTTTTTAATATGCTGGACGCTTTTGCGGCGGAACTTCCCAATGATACGGCAGCCACACTGTATTTTAATTACCAAAATCCCATTGTGAAAAAAATGGTGGAAATCGAAGAAGAGTCTGTGCTGAAGATATTTATAGAAATTTTATATGTGCAGGCTCTGCAGATTGGAGGGTTTCCCCTTCACAACAACGAAATGGCCATGCAGAACCGCAATATTCTGGCTTTGATGGAGAGGGGGCTGTCCGATGGCTGACTGGCTGGAAAATTATGATCCGGAATGGATTATGGATGAGCTTCTGGAAAAAACAGAACATGGAAAACCCGCCATGGAAGTGCTGCGCCAGGCCATTCAGGAAGCAGACCGCCATCAGGATGTACCCTGGATGTTTCTGTTCCGTATTCAGTTCTGCCGGGAATCCACTTTTTACGGAGACGGTCTGGAACTTCTGGTGACTTTTCCGGAACTTCTGGCCCTTTCAGATAAATATCCGCAGCAGCCGGGAAATTTTCGCTTTGTCTTTGATACCGAAGCAGAACATGTGATGTGGGTCTATAAATGGATTCTGGACAACTGCGAGGATTTCTATCAGATTTCCATGGAGGACTGCCGGAAATTCTTTGAGGATTACCGGAACCGCTGCGTCAGTATGGGACTGAGCCTGCGGAATTACTATGCTGCCATGTATGGATTTTACTGGCAGATTGACGAGGAATTTGCAGAGGAATGTTTTCATAAATATGAAAAACAGCCCAGGGACGCACACAGCGACTGCAAAGCCTGTGAGCGGAATATGGAAATCCGGTTTTATCTGGACAGGGATAATCTGGAAAAAGCAGAACAGCTGTCAAAGGATATTGAGAATTTCCGGCTGACCTGCGGCAGCAATGAGAAGCGGAGCGCCTGGCTTCGGATGAAAATTGCATATATGAATTATTATATGGATCATGGAGAGTATGAAAAGGCTCAGAGTTATGCCAGGCTGGTGGAACGTTATATGAACGGGGAGACAGAGTATGAATGCTGGAGTGATTTTCTGGTGTGCCATGCACATACCAATATAGGCAAAGCCCTGAAAATCTATAAGGAGCACTGGAAGGAATGGCTGAATCTCCGCTGTCCCATGGATATCTGCGATACGGAAAAAAGTATCTGCATTTTTCTGAAACAGCTGAAAAAAGCCAGGAAGGGAGATACGGTAAAAATCAGCTATGACCCTGCATTTCCTCTGTACCGGGAGGACTGCCAGTACAAAATTATGGATCTGTATGAATTTTATTATGCAAGAGCGAAACAGACTGCCCAAAAGTTTGACCGTCGCAACGGAACCGATTATTATATAAAGAAGTTGGAGGATAGCCTGCATGAGGATGTATGATCTCATCAATCAGAAGAAAAGGGGAAATGCTCTGTCACCGGAAGAAATCCGGTTTATGGTGGAAGGCTATACGAAAGGAGCAATTCCCGACTACCAGATGTCTGCCATGATGATGGCAATCTGTTTTCAGGGCATGAATGAGGAAGAAACCCTGGCTTTGACCCTGTCCATGCGGGACAGCGGGGAAGTGCTGGATTTATCCCGGATTGACGGAATAAAGGCAGATAAACACAGTACCGGCGGCGTTGGTGATAAAACTTCCCTGGTGCTGGCTCCCATGGTGGCTGCTCTTGGGATACCTGTTGCCAAAATGTCAGGCCGGGGGCTGGGACATACGGGAGGAACCATCGACAAGCTGGAGTGCTTTCCGGGATTTACCACAGGGCTTTCCAGAGAACAGTTTTACCAGAATGTAAATCAGGTTAAAATGGCCATTATGGGACAGACCGCAGAGCTTGCTCCGGCCGATAAGAAGCTGTACGCATTGCGGGATGTGACCGCTACCGTGGACCAGCTTTCCCTGATTGCTTCCAGCATTATGAGCAAGAAACTGGCGTCGGGAGCAGACGCCATTGTACTGGATGTGAAAACAGGCAGCGGTGCGTTTATGAAAACAGAAAATGATGCGTTTGCCCTTGCACGGGAAATGGTGCAGATTGGAAAAAATGCCGGAAAGAAGATTTCCGCTGTGGTGACGGATATGGACCAGCCTCTGGGCAATGCAGTGGGCAATTCTCTGGAAGTGAAGGAAGCAGTTCTTTCACTGAATGGTCTCGGCCCCGCTGATTTTATGGAAGTGGTGTATGCCCTTGGCACAGAAATGGTGCTGGCGGCAGGAAAAGCAGACGATCCTTTAGAGGCAGAAGCCATGCTGAAAGAAACCATCCGGAAGAAAACCGCACTGGATAAATTTGCAGAATTTGTGGAAGCCCAGGGAGGGGAAAAGCGTTTTGTATACCAGCCGGAACTTCTGCCTGCTGCCGGAATTCAGCTTCAGGTAATGAATACGGAACACGGATTTGTGGGCGGAATCCAGGCGGAGGAAATTGGTCTGGCCAATCTGATTCTGGGCGGAGGCCGGACGGCGAAAGACAGCGTGATTGATTTGTCCGTGGGAATTCTGCTTCATAAAAAACGCGGGGATGCTCTTATGCCTGGTGAAATCCTGGCAACGGTATATGCCGCTGATATGGAACAGGCCAAAGAGGCCTATGGGAAAATTGTACGGGCTTACCGGATACAGCCTGACCGGCCGGAAACAGTTCCCATGATAAAGGGAATTATCCGATAGAAAGATACAGGCAAGCCAGTCCTGCGGCTGCCGGAGGTGCAAAAATCCGGGTGTTCGTCAGACAGCATGATAATAAGGCTGTTTTACCCGGCGCCTGCGGGAATAAACCGGCGGTGTTCTTCATATATTGCAGTATGGGAAGAGAAAAACGAACGAAATTAAGCCGGGTAAAGGAAAATGTAAAATCAAATATTGTGGAGTCTCTGGAACTGCCTGTGGATATTATGTATGGGGCAGTGATTCTTACCGCCATGGGCCGCAATCAGGTTCTGGTGGAAAATTATAAGGGAATCATTGAATATACCCAGGAAAAAATCCGTCTGCAGACCAAAACCTGCCAGGTGACCATTCAGGGAAAGCGTCTGCTGGTAGAATATTACACCAATGAGGAAATGAAAATTACCGGTTACATTCAGGGAATATTATATGACTCATAAGGGGTAAAAAATTGTTGATTGATAAATTGAAATATTTGCAGGGGTATGTTAAAATTAAACTTTCAGGGTATGCACCGGAGCGTTTTCTGAATCTGTGCAGCAATCACAATATTCTGATATGGAATCTGGAGTATGAGGAGGACCACTATGTATTCTGCATCAGTGTTCAGGGTTTAAAAAGGCTGAAACCCATACTGAAAAAAACGGGGACAAAGTTTGTGATACTGGAACGCACCGGACTTCCCTTTCTGATGCGCCGCTACCGGAAACGAAAACTGTTTTTTGCGGGAATTTTCCTCTGTTTTGGGATTTTGTATACCATGTCCCTGTTTGTGTGGAAAATTGAGGTGCATGGAAACCTCCATGAGACAGACAGCAATATTCTGAAATTTCTGGAAGAAAATCAGGTATATCACGGACTGTTAAAAAGCAAAATAAACTGTGAGGAAATCGAGGAAAAGCTCCGGGCAGGTTACGGGGATATTATCTGGGCTTCCGCAAAGCTGGAAGGCACCATGCTGATTATTGACGTGCAGGAAAACCTGGCCACCAACCAGCAGGCACAGGACCGGACGCAGGAAGACGGAACGCCCAGGGATCTGGTGGCGGAGAAAGAGGCTGTTATTTACAGCATACTGACCCGTCAGGGAACGCCGAAGGTGGAAAAAGGAGCAGAGGTTCATCCCGGCGACATTCTGGTGGAAGGAAAAAATCCTGTTATGAATGACAGTGAAGAAATTGTTTCCTATCAGTATTGCGTTTCCGACGCGGATATTCTGGGAGTTACGGAATACCCTTACGAAGATCATTTTTCCATGTGGTACGAGGAGAAGCATTTTACAGGCAGAACCAGTCAGTCATATGGACTGCGGCTGTTTGGACTGCGGATGAAACTGCCCCATATTTCCCGGAAATTTTCAGATTACGACACTGTTACCGATGAATATGATGTAAAGCTGGGAGAAAGTTTTTATCTGCCGTTTAGTGTTACGAAAGAGGTTTACCGGGAGTATCAGAGGGAGAAAAAGCAATATACAAAGCCGAAGGCCGAACAGACGGCAAAAGAGAAATTGAACGAATTTTGTGAAGAATTAACACAAAAAGGGGTTCAAATTATAGAAAATAATGTTATGATAGTAACGGATGGGAAAAACTGTACAGCTTCCGGTACCATAAAAGTAATAGAACCCATTGGTACGCCAAAGGAAACTGTATTAACAGACATACCGCAGGAAGGGCTGATAGAAGATGAGTCTGATGGAAACAGTAATTGATATTCCCGCAGAACACATGTCCAATGTTTTCGGGCAGTTTGATGCATATATGAAAAAAATAGAGCGTGCGTTTGGTGTTACGGTGGTAATGCGGGATAATAAAATGAAACTTCTGGGGAACGAGGGTGACGTGAAGAAAGCCTCCAGAGTTTTTACGCAGCTTTTTGAACTGTCCAGACGGGGCAGTCAGATTACAGAGCAGAACGTGGATTATGCCATTTCTCTGACTTTTGAGGAAAAGGAATCCACAATCCTGGAAATTGATAAGGAATTAATCTGCCATACGGTGAACGGGAAACCGGTGAAGCCCAAAACCCTGGGGCAGAAAAAGTATGTGGATGAAATCCGCGATAAAATGATTGTGTTCGGCACAGGGCCTGCAGGAACCGGGAAAACCTATCTTGCCATGGCCATGGCAGTCACAGCTTTTAAGAAAGAGGAAGTGAACCGGATTATCCTGACCCGGCCTGCTATTGAAGCAGGAGAGAAGCTGGGGTTTCTGCCAGGAGATCTGCAGAGCAAGATAGATCCGTATCTGCGGCCTTTGTATGATGCCCTGTATCAGATTATGGGAGCGGACAGTTTCCAGAGGAATATGGAAAAGGGCCTGATTGAAGTGGCGCCGCTGGCCTATATGAGAGGAAGAACGCTGGACAATGCCTTTATCATTCTGGATGAAGCCCAGAATACCACGCCGGCCCAGATGAAAATGTTCCTGACCCGTATCGGGTTTGGCTCCAAAGTGGTGGTTACGGGGGACGCTACCCAGAAAGACCTGGCGCCGGGAGCGGTATCCGGACTGGATGTGGCGCTGCGGGTACTGAAGCCGGTGGAGGACATAGGAATCTGTACACTGACCAGCAGTGATGTGGTGCGCCATCCGCTGGTACAAAAAATAGTAAAGGCTTATGAAGAGTATGAGAAACATGAGAGAAAAGGAAGCGGAAACAACAGCAGAGAACGGAGCAGAAGTAAAAAAGTTCGGCGTCCTGAAAGACACTGAGCGGTCAGGCAGGAATTTTATGCTGGGCAGTATGGCAGGAGCCGGTATTCTGGAATGTGTGCTGTCCGGGATTCTGAGCCATCAGAAAACAGACCGGATGGTGATACTGGTCCTTTTTGGCATTCTGTATTCGGTGGTGTTTTTTGCGGGAATGGAACTCTATCGCCTGCAGAAAGACTGGTTTTATGAAAAAGCGGCGAATTACAGAAGTATTGCCCGATGGTACTGGATTTTCTGCGGAGCCGGAGTATTGTTTGGATTTCTTCCGGAATTTGCCAGGCCGGTGCTGCTTTTGTCCCTGGGTATGACAGTTGTTACCAGCAATTTTTTCGGACTGGCAGCGGGTATTTTTCATGCGGCGGTATTCTGTCTGTGCGGACAGGCAAATGTCCATGTGCTTCTGTGCGACATTTTTCTGCTGATTGCAGGCTGTATGGCGGCCTCTGTTTTGCAGGACATCAAAGAACAGAGCCATGAAATTGTATTTCTGTTTCTCTACACTTTTGGCAGTGTTTTGATTTTTTCCTTTGCACGGACTGGCCAACTGGAGTGGGATGTGTTAATCTATGGAGTGTGCAACGGTATTTTTTCCTCTGTGGGCGCTGGCATTTTATACCGGAAAGTATATTCCTATCCTCAGAATTCCAGAAAACAGGAACTGGAGCGGATTGTGCGGGATGATTTTGGTCTGGTGCAGGAAGTACAGAAATTTTCCAAAATGGATTATAACCATGCCATTAAAGTCTCCATCATTTCAGAGAACTGTGCTAAAATTGCAGGGGCCGACCCGGATCTGGCAGCGGCAGCGGGATTTTATTACCGGCTGGGCAGGATGGCCGGGGAGCCTTATGTGGAAAATGGAGTGGCCCTTGCGAAAAGCAACCGTCTGCCCATGGAAGTCATTGAAATACTGCGGGAATATAATGGAGAACAGGCATTGCCTTCCACACTGGAATCTGCCATCGTGCATATTGTGGACAGTGTGGTGGCAAAGTTTGACGTGCTGGATAAAACCACCCTTTCCAGCTCCTGGAATCAGGATATTCTGGTGTATCAGACATTGAATGAAAATTCAGCTTCCGGACTTTATGACAAATCCGGATTCAGCATGAATATGTTTTTGAAAATCAGGGATTATCTTATAAAGGAGGCTAATCTGTTTTGACTGTGAGTATCGAAGAAGAAGTGGAAGTGAACTTCCCTTTTGATTACAGGACACTGGCAGAGGCAGTGATACGAAAGGCAGCAGAGGCGGAAGCATTTCCCTTTGAGGCGGAAGTAAACCTGCTTCTTGTTTCTGCGGAGGAAATCCGCAGGGTGAACCGGGAATTCCGTCAGATTGACGCGCCCACAGATGTACTTTCCTTTCCCATGATACAGTATGAGAGACCGGGAGATTTTTCCGAATTGGAGCAGGATGAGGATAATTTCAATCCGGATACGGGAGAGGCGCTGCTGGGTGATATTGTGCTGTGTGTGGACCGGGTCACGGAACAGGCTCAGGAATTCGGCCACAGTGAAAGGCGGGAATATGCATTCCTGATTCTGCACAGTATGCTGCATTTATTTGGATATGACCATATGACGAAGGAGGAAGCTGCGGTAATGGAAGAGAAGCAGAGACAGCTCCTGAATCAGATGGATATTTTAAGATAAATTTATTTCAGCAGTCCCGAAGGGCTGCATATCACAGAAAACCTGGAGGAATGAATCATGAAGAAACGTATGGTATGGCTGTTGCTGGCGGCAATGATATTGAGCATATCTGCCGGCTGCGGCAAGAAAGAGGAAGAACCTGTGGAAGAGGAACCGGTGGTGGAAGAACCGGTGGAAAAGGAACCGGAAGAGGAACCGGAGGAAGTGCCGGAAGCGCCTGCCACGCCAGAAGGAATGGCAAGAAGTTATCTGACCGGTGAATGGATTGACCAGGAGCTGGCCAGGAAGCGGCCTCTGGCTGTGATGATCGGCAATACTTCCGATGCTCTGCCTCAGTACGGGATCTCATCTGCGGACATTATCTATGAAGTTCCGGTGGAGGGTTCCTACACACGTCTGATGGCGATTTTCCAGAATTATGCCGGACTTGAAAAAATTGGTTCCGTGCGCAGCTGCCGTCACTATTTTATTTATTTTGCAAGGGAATTTGACGCTATTTACACCCATTACGGACAGGCAGTTTATGCGGAGCCGGTTCTGGACAGAGAAGACGTACACAATCTGAGCGGTATGGATTCTTCCATTGAAACGATTATGTTCTACCGTGATACCAACCGCAAAGCGCCTCACAATGCATTTATCAGTGAAGAGGGCATCAATGCGGGCATTGAGAAAAAGGGATACCGCACCGAACTTTCCGAATCTTACAGCGGACATTATCAGTTTGCAGAAGATGATGCGCCGGTAATGCTGACGGGAGAGGACGCTCTGGTGGTCAGCCCCGGATATTTTGTCAACAAGCCCTGGTTTGTATACAACAGCGAAGACGGCCTTTATTATCGCTATGAATTTAAAGACAGACAGATTGATGCTGCCACCGACAGTCAGCTTGCGGTAAAAAATATTCTGATTCAGTATTGTGACTGGTCAAAACTGGATGAAAACGGTTACATGGACATCAATACCACATCCGGAGGCGAAGGAATCTATATCACCAACGGAAAAATGGAAAAAGTAACCTGGACAAAAGACAACGAAGATTCTCCGGCACGTTATTACAGTGAATCAGGAGATGAAATTACCCTGAATCAGGGAAAAACATGGGTTTGCATTGCAAGAAAAGATTATATGGACCGTTTCGGCGTCTATGCAACTCAGGAGGAACTGTCAGCGGCAAGAGCCACAGAACAGTAGGCGCTGCGGACAGAGTGCATTTACTGGATGATACGCTGCAGATGGAAGGGAAGTATTGAGGAAAGCATATGAGTAAAAGAAAGAAAAATGAATCGAATTTTCTGGTACAGGGCTCTATTCTGGCAGTCGCTTCCATTATCAGCCGTATCATAGGTCTGATTTACCGGATTCCGTTAAAATCCATCATTGGAGATATTGGAAACGACTATTATGGAACGGCTATGGAAATTTACAGCATTTTGCTGCTGATTTCTTCCTACAGCCTTCCTCTGGCCGTTTCCAAACTGGTTTCCACCAGAATGGCAAAGGGGCAGCGGAAAAATGCATACCGGATTTTCCGGGGCGCGCTGCTGTTTGCCTTTGTGTCCGGTGCCGCTGCCAGCCTTATTGTCTATTTTGGTGCAGATTTTATCACAACTTATATTGTGCGGACTCCTTTGAGTATTTTTGCCTTGAAGGTACTGGCGCCCACACTTTTTGTGGTGGCTGTGCTGGGGGTCATCCGCGGATTTTTCCAGGGGATGGGTACCATGATGCCCAGCGCGGTATCTCAGCTCATTGAACAGGTCATCAATGCGGTAATCAGTGTCTGGAGCGCTTACATGCTGTTTCAGTACGGTACGAAAATTGGCGCGGTACTGGGAAATCCTGCCACTTACGCAGAGGCATACGGGGCTGCCGGGGGAACCATCGGAACCGGAGCAGGAGCTCTGGCAGCTCTGCTGTTTACCATATTTGTGTTTATGATTTACCGCCCGGTGTTCCGGAAAATGACAGATCGTGACCGGAGCAGAAATGTGGAAAGCTACCGTACCATATTTTATGTACTGATTATGACCATTATCCCGGTATTGCTGAGCACCACGATTTACAATATTACTTCTTTTCTGGATCTGGGCGTCTTCAAACAGATTGCGGCATTCCAGGGATATAAGGCAAAAGACTACAGTACCATGTGGGGCGTATATGTGGGAGAATATAAGGTGTTAATCAATGTTCCCATTGCCATAGCGTCTTCCGTATCTGCTTCCAGTGTTCCCAGTCTGTCCACGGCTTTTGCAGCCAGAGATATTCCGCAGGTGAAACGAAAAGTGGCATATTCCATCCGCTTTATTATGGTAATTGCCATTCCCTGTGCAGTGGGAATGGGAGTGCTGGCGTCTCCGATTCTGCAGCTTTTGTTCGGTGACAGCAGGGAGCTGCCTGCCAGAATGATGCAGATTGGAGCGGTTTCCATTGTATTTTATTCCCTGTCTACTTTAAGTAACGGGATTCTGCAGGGCATTAATCGTATGAATGTGCCGGTGAAAAATGCGCTGCTGGCGCTGTTTTTACATATCGGAGTTCTGGCGGCCCTGATGTACGGGCTGGATTTGAATATTTATGCAGTGGTATGGGCCAACACCTTTTTCTCTTTTCTGATGTGTATTCTGAATGGAATGGCAATCCGCAAATATCTGCGGTATCGTCAGGAGATAGCGCGGACTTTTATTATTCCCGGAATTTCCGCCGGGGTAATGGGGGCGGCAGTTTACGGAAGCTATTATTTTATGATGAAGACCATAAAAATCAACAGTGTCTCCACCATTCTTTCCATTGTGGTGGGCGTTCTGGTGTATGGAATGGTGCTGCTTCTCCTGCGGGGGCTGCGGGAACAGGAGCTGCGCAGTTTTCCCATGGGGAACCTGATTATCCGGATTGCAAAAAAAATGCGTTTATTGTCGTAACCGATTGATATGTTTGCGGAAAGCAGCCTTTTGCTCTGTATTTTTCAGAAACATCGGCAGTTCAGAAATGTATAAAATACCAAAAACAGCAGATACTACCAGAAAAAGGAGATTGAAATGGAAAAGAAATGTAGTATCCGCCTGTTTTTGTTTGGAATTATCATAAGCGCAGCTTTCAGCCTCAGCGCCGGATTTTTCGCCGGAACCCATAAAAGCTGGGAAACATATGAAGAACGCATTGTGCTTTTACAACAGCAGAACGAAGATCTGCTTGCCAGGCAGACTGCGGACAGAAAGGAACAGAATCTGGCAGAAAGCCTGAAAATGGTGGAACCCTGGGCCTATATACTGGTGGAAGAGGACGGCTATGTGGCAGTGTACCGGGGAGACCGGGAGACATTGTTTTCTTCTACAGATATCCGTATTTCAGATCTGCCGGAAGAACTGCAGGAAGAAATCCGGGAAGGAAAAGGCATTGAAACGGAGGCGCAGCTCTATAATTTTCTGGAAAGTTACTCCAGTTAGAGCCCTTGAAACCCCGAATTTTGCGTGGTATAATCTGTTTTGAGGAGCCCTGAAAGGGAGAAGATACAGGAGGAGACCACAGATATTCATGAACAGACAATTTGACATCATTATTGTGGGCGCCGGCGCAGCAGGGCTTGCTGCCGGAATTCATGGAGCAGAACATGGTGCGGAAGTTCTGATTCTGGAACATATGGACAGGGCCGGGAAAAAACTTCTGGCAACAGGAAACGGAAAATGTAATTTTACCAATGAAAAGCAGGGGATTGCATATTACAGAGGCAAGGACCCTGCCTTTGTATTGCCTGCGCTGGAACAGTTCGGCCTGAGAGAAACCCTGGATTTTTTCCGGAAACTGGGGATTTTACCGAAAAGCAGACGGGATGGTTATTACTATCCGGCCAGCGGGCAGGCTGCTTCTGTCCGGGAAGTGCTGCTGATGGAATGCCGGAGACGGAACGTTACCATTGCCTGTGACGTGGGAATCCGGTCCATCCAAAAACAGGGAGAATTTTTTCTGTTCCGGACGAAACAGGGAGAATACACAGGCAGAGCCTGTATCATTGCCACCGGAGGAAAAGCTGCCCGAAAAACAGGGAGTGACGGAAGCGGATTTCCATATATTGTGGGATTTGGACATAAATTGACAGATATTGTTCCTGCTTTGGTTCAGTTGCAGGGTAAACAGTCATTTTTGAGAGAAATTGCAGGAATTCGTGCAGAAGCTCTGGCAGAACTTTACATAAATCACGAGAAAATTGCAGAAGATCTGGGAGAACTTCAGCTGACCGAAACAGGGGTGTCCGGAATTCCCGTGTTTCAGATCAGCCGTTATGCCGCATATGGACTTCTACAGGGAAAGCAGGTCATGGTCAGTCTGAATTTCCTTCCGGATTATTCGGATAAACAGACAAAAGAACTGCTACGGGAGCGCTTTGTCATCTATGGAGAGGGGAAAACGGCAGAAGAATCCTTAATCGGCCTGTTTCCTGCCAAACTCAACCGGGTACTGCTGAAAGAAAGCGGTATTTCACCGGATGAAAAAGCCTCTGAGTGCAGGAAGCAGAAGCTGGACCGTCTGGCTTTTCTTATTCGTCATCTCAGAGTGGATATTACCGGAACCAGGGGATTTGAACAGGCACAGGTGACGGCAGGCGGAGTGGATACCGGGGAGATCTGTCCAAAAACCATGGAATCCAGACTGGTGCCCGGACTTTTTTTTGCAGGAGAAGTGATGGACATTGACGGCATGTGCGGCGGTTACAATCTTCAGTGGGCATGGTCCAGCGGATACGTGGCAGGAAAATCCGCCGCAGAATACCGTAAAAGAAAAAGCATACAGGGAGGGCATAAAAGCCGAAACAGGGTGAAAAAATGATAAGAATTCAACAGTTAAAACTTCCCGTTTCCCATACAGAGGAAGAACTGATACAGAAAATAGCAAAAATGCTGGGTATCAGGCCCCAGGCAGTTCTGGAATACCGGATTCGAAAACAGTCTGTGGACGCCCGCAGGAAAAAACAGGTGTCCTATGTCTATACGGCAGATGTGAAAGTACAGAAAGAGGCTGCTGTTCTGAAAAAAGCAAAAAGCAGTCAGATTTCTTCAGCAGGAGACATTTCCTATGAATTTTCCGTCAGCGGAACAGAGGCGCTGGCCCATCCTCCGGTGATTATCGGAAGCGGCCCGGCAGGACTGTTCTGCGGCTGGCTGCTGGCCCGGCATGGATATGAACCCATTATCCTGGAACGGGGCAGGCAGATGGAAGCGCGGACAAAAGATGTGGAACTGTTCTGGCAGGAAAACCGTCTTCAGCCGGAATCCAACGTACAGTTTGGAGAAGGCGGGGCCGGTACTTTTTCCGACGGGAAACTGAATACACTGGTGAAAGATATAAAAGGGAGAAATCAGGCTGTACTGGATATTTTTATTCAAAACGGAGCGCCGGAATCGGTTGGTTATCAGAGCAAACCTCATATTGGAACCGATGTACTCAGGAAGGTTATTGTAAATATGCGCAGGCAGATGGAGGAATGGGGCGCTGTTTTTCTGTTTGAAACCTGTGTGACAGATTTGCATTTTTGGCAGGACAGCCTTACTTCACTGGAGTGTGTCAGAGAAGGAAAGAGCTTTTCCCTGGAGACGGAGCTTGCAGTGCTGGCCATTGGCCACAGCGCCAGAGATACCTTTGAGGTATTGCAGAAACGCGGGCTGCAGATGGAAGCAAAATCTTTTGCCGTGGGGCTTCGGGCAGAGCATCCCCAGTCAGTAATCAACGAAATCCAGTATGGGGCTGAAGCTGCAAAGGTTCTGCCTGCAGCCTCCTATAAACTTACGGCAAATCTGGAAAATGGCCGGGGTGTGTATTCTTTCTGTATGTGTCCTGGTGGTTATGTGGTAAATGCATCTTCCGAACCGGGACGGATTGCAGTAAACGGTATGAGCTACAGCGGCCGGAGCGGAGAAAATGCCAACAGCGCCATTATTGTAACAGTAACCCCGGAGGATTTTCCAGATTCCGGTCCTCTGGCCGGGGTGGAATTTCAGCGCAGGCTGGAAGAGACAGCTTATAATATGGGCAATGGGGCAGTGCCCCAGCAGCTGTTCGGTGATTTTGAGAAAGGAAAAATGTCTGCTTCTTACGGGGCTTTTTCATCAGCCATAAAAGGTCATCATGCATTCGGCCCCCTGCATCAGCTTTTTCCGGAAGAACTCAGAGCATCTTTCTGTGCGGGATTTCACCGGTTTGCAGAGTATATACCAGGATTTGACCGGGAGGACGCCATTTTATCCGGGGTGGAGAGCAGAACTTCTTCTCCGGTGAGAATTACGAGAAATGAGGGATTTGAGAGCAATAAACAGGGGGTATATCCCTGCGGAGAAGGGGCAGGATATGCAGGCGGCATTATGTCCGCCGCCATGGACGGGATGAAGATTGCGGAAGCCATCGCCCGAAAATACAGAGGAAAAACAGGAGGGAAGTAACAACGTGTCAGAATTTACACCAATGATGCAGCAATATATGGAAACAAAGAAGGATTACCCGGACTGTATTCTTTTTTACCGTCTGGGTGATTTCTATGAAATGTTCTTTGAGGATGCAAAAACCGCCTCAAAAGAGCTGGAAATTACTCTGACAGGGAAAAACTGCGGCCAGGAGGAAAAGGCGCCCATGTGCGGCGTGCCTTATCATTCTGTGGAAAGTTATCTGAACAAGCTGGTTTCCAGAGGATATAAAGTGGCCATCTGCGAGCAGGTGGAAGAACCAAAAATGTCCAGAGGGCTGGTGCGCCGGGAGGTTGTGCGGATTGTGACGCCGGGAACCAATCTGGATACCCAGGCGCTGGATGAAACGAAAAATAATTATATTATGTGCGTGGTATATATGGAGGACCGCTATGGTGTTTCCATTGCGGATGTTACCACCGGTGATTATTATGTAACAGAGGTGGACCAGGAACAGAAGCTGCTGGATGAAATACATAAATTCGTACCCTCGGAAATTATCTGCAACGAGGCCTTTTACATGACAGGGATGGATTTCGAGGACTTAAAACAGAGGCTCGGCATTGCTGTCTACGACCTGGATTCCTGGTATTTCAGTGATGAAACTGCCAGAACCACACTGCTGGAACATTTTAAAATGTCAGATATTCAGGGACTTGGCATTAAAGATTATGAATGGGGAACCATTGCGGCGGGAGCATTGCTGAAATACCTGTACGAAACCCAGAAAAATAGCCTGGCCAACATGACGTCCCTGCAGTTATACATTACCGGAAAATATATGATTATTGACAGTTCCACCAGAAGAAATCTGGAGCTGGTGGAAACATTGCGGGAAAAGCAGAAACGTGGTTCTCTGCTGTGGGTGCTGGACAAAACAAAAACAGCCATGGGAGCCAGAATGCTCCGAAAATATGTGGAACAGCCTCTGATTGACAAACAGGAAATGGAGCGGCGTCTGGATGCGGTGGAAGACTTTAACCGAAATGCCATGGTGCGGGAAGAAATCAGGGAATACCTGAATCCCATTTATGATATGGAGCGGTTAATCAGCCGGGTGACCTATCAGACGGCCAATCCGCGGGACCTGACAGCATTTAAAATTTCACTGGAAATGCTGCCTCATATTCAGGGACTGCTCCGGGAATTTCAGGCGCCTCTGATTCAGGAAATTCGTGGGGAACTGGACAGCCTGGAGGATATCTGCCAGCTGATAGAATCTTCCATTCTGGATGATCCGCCCATTTCCATCCGGGACGGAGGTATCATCAAAGAAGGATATGATGAGGAAATTGACAAACTGCGTCAGGCCAAGACGGAAGGAAAGACCTGGCTTATGGAACTGGAGGCCAGGGAGCGGGAGAAGACAGGGATTCGAAATCTCCGTATCAAATACAATAAAATTTTCGGTTACTATCTGGAAGTTACCAATTCCTATCAGAATCTGGTGCCCGACTATTATACCAGAAAACAGACTCTGGCCAATGCGGAGCGCTATATTACAACGGAACTCAAAGAACTGGAAGATATTATTTTAGGGGCGGAAGATAAGCTGGTGATGCTGGAATACGAAATATTCCGGAACATTCGGGATAAGATTGCCGGAGAGGTACTGCGGATTCAGCAGACTGCCAAAGCTGTGGCAAAAACCGATGTGCTGGCCTCCCTTTCCCTGGTGGCGGAACGGAACCATTACTGTCGTCCCTCCATCAACGAAAATGGTGTGATAGATATCAGAAACGGCCGTCATCCGGTGGTGGAACAGATGATAAACAACGATATGTTTATTGCAAATGATACTTACCTTGATAACAGTAAAAAACGTATTTCCATTATTACCGGCCCAAATATGGCAGGAAAATCTACTTATATGCGTCAGACAGCGCTGATTGTGCTGATGGCCCAGATTGGCAGCTTTGTTCCGGCGGAACATGCCAGAATCGGAATTGTGGACCGGATTTTCACCAGAGTGGGAGCTTCCGACGACCTGGCCAGCGGACAGAGCACCTTTATGGTGGAAATGACAGAAGTGGCCAATATCCTGAGAAATGCCACCAGCAAAAGCCTTCTGGTACTGGACGAAATCGGAAGGGGAACCAGCACCTTTGACGGACTTAGCATTGCCTGGGCGGTGGTGGAGCATATCAGTAATCCAAAACTGCTGGGAGCCAGAACACTGTTTGCCACCCATTATCATGAACTGACAGAACTGGAAGGAAAGCTGAACAATGTAAACAATTACTGTATCGCTGTAAAGGAAAAGGGGGATGATGTGGTATTTCTGCGGAAAATTGTTCCCGGCGGCGCAGATAAAAGTTACGGGATTCAGGTGGCAAAACTGGCCGGTGTGCCGGAAAGCGTGATTGAGCGGGCGAAAGCCATTTCTGAAGAATTAAGCGCCCATGACATTGCAGAGCTGACCGGTTCCATCATTACAGAACGGAACGTACACCGGAAAAAACCGGAAAAACTGGATGAAGTGGATTTGACACAGATGTCTCTCTTTGATACAGTAAAAGACGATGATATTATACAGGAGCTGACAGACCTGGATCTGGGAAATCTGACGCCCATTGACGCTCTGAATAAACTGTATCAGCTTCAGAATAAAATCAGAAACCGCTGGTAGTTTACATAATATTATTATGTAAACTAAAAAAAGAAAAGCAAAGAGAAAAGGAAGAAGCATTATGGCATTGCCTGAAGAAAAAACTGCGCTACATTTGCAGATTATCTCGCAAGTGCAGGGTCTATGCGGCTCCTTTTGCGGTTCGTCTGTTTGCAGGAAAAGAGGACAGGCCGGAAGACGTGAAAACCGTGGTGGAGCCGGATATTACTGTGGTGTGCGACAGGAACCGGCTGTTACGGACAGAATGATGTGGCCAAAGTCAATGTTCTGGACGGTTGCTTTATAGAACTCCATAAAGTATTTGCAGAATCAGATTAGGGTGTCAAAAGCACCTTTGGTGCTACGCACCCTTTTGACACCCTAATCAGAATTATAAACAAAGGAGCGGACATGCCCAAAATAGAAATCTTAGATCAGCAGACCATTGATAAAATTGCAGCCGGAGAAGTGGTGGAACGCCCTTCTTCCGTGGTAAAAGAACTGGTGGAAAATGCCATAGACGCCAAAGCCAGCGCTGTTACCGTGGAAATTAAAGAGGGAGGGATTTCCTTTATCCGCATTACAGATAACGGATGCGGAATTGAAAAGGACCAGGTAAATCTGGCATTTTTGCGCCATTCCACCAGTAAAATCCGGGATGTGGAGGATTTACTTACGGTATCTTCCCTGGGATTCAGGGGAGAGGCATTGTCCAGTATTGCCGCGGTGTCTCAGGTGGAACTGATTACCAAACCCCTTTCCGGTCTGAGCGGCATACGTTATGTGATTGAAGGGGGAAAAGAAAAGTCTCTGGAAGAAATCGGAGCGCCGGAGGGAACCACGTTTCTGGTGCGTAATCTCTTTTACAACACCCCTGCCCGCAGAAAATTCCTGAAAACGCCCCATACGGAAGCCAGCTATATCGGAGATCTGATGGAGCGGCTGGCCCTGTCCCATCCGGAGATTTCTTTTAAGCTGATCGTAAATAATCAGCCGAAACTCCACACCTCCGGCAATTCCAGTCTGAAGGAAATTATTTACCATGTGTACGGACGGGATATTGCCTCTAATCTGATAGAGGTGCACGGAGAAAATGAGCTGATTTCCGTTGACGGATTTATCGGCAAACCGCTGATATCCAGAGGGAACCGGAATTTTGAAAATTATTTTATCAACGGCAGGTATATCAGAAGCAGCCTGATTGCCCGAAGTATTGAGGAAGCCTATCAGTCCTTTGTAATGCAGCATAAATACCCTTTTACCGTCCTTCAGATTTCTGTAAAAGGCAACCTTCTGGACGTAAACGTCCATCCCTCCAAAATGGAACTGCGGTTTCGGGAAGGAGAAGCCATCTTTCGGTTTCTGACAGAACTGCTTCGAAATGCCATCAACCAGAGCGAACTGGTGTATCAGGTAAATCTGGAGCAGGAGCGGGAAGAAAAGGCCCGCCGGGAACAGGAAAAACAAAAATATCTCCAGTCAGGCAGACAGGCGCCGGAACCCTTTGAGACGAAACGCCTGGAAGCGGTGAAGCGTGCCATCCGGAAAGACAGCCCGTATGAGGCCAGATATCAGAACAGGGACAGGCAGATACAGGAAACGGCGCCTGCTGCAGAAGAGCCGAAACAGGTACAGAAGACAGAATCTGCGAAAGAAGAGCCGAAACAGGCACAGAAAGCAGAATCTGCCAGGGAAGAGCCGAAACAGGTACAGAAAACAGAATCTGTGAAAGAACAGCCGGAGCAGGTACAGGAAACCCTGACATTTGCCGCAGGGAAGCCGGAGGAGACCGCAGCATTTCCCCTGAAACAGGAAGAAGAAACAGCCGGGGGACGGAAACTTCTGGATATATCTTCCCGGAAAGAACATAAGATAATCGGGCAGCTTTTTGACACTTACTGGCTGGTGGAGTTTGACAGTCAGCTTTATATTATTGACCAGCATGCCGCCCATGAAAAGGTGCTGTATGAGCGTATGCTGGCCTCTCTGGAAACCAGAGATTTTACCTCTCAGTCTGTCTATCCGCCTGTACTTCTCACACTGAGTATGCAGGAAGAAGGGCTGCTGAAAAAATATCTGAGCTATTTTCAGCAGCTGGGCTATGAAATAGAACATTTCGGCGGAAAGGAATATGCGGTAACTGCTGTTCCGGCCAACCTGTTCAGCCTGAATGGAAAAGAACTGATGATCGAGATTCTGGACAGTCTGGCCGGGTTTCAGGGGAAGGAGACGCCCCGGATGATTACGGAAAAAATAGCTTCCATGTCCTGCAAAGGTGCGGTGAAGGGAAATCAGAAGCTGTCAGAGGAAGAAATGAAAGCATTGATCGGGGAACTGCTGACACTGGAAAATCCATATCACTGTCCCCATGGAAGACCTACGGTGATTTCCATGTCAAAACATGAACTGGAAAAGAAATTTAAGCGGGTGTTGTAATGAAAAAGCCATTGATTATCTTAACAGGTCCCACAGCGGTGGGGAAAACGGAACTTTCCATTGCCCTGGCACAAAAGATTGGCGGCTCTGTAATTTCTGCCGATTCCATGCAGGTATACCGCCGTATGGATATTGGTTCTGCCAAAATCAGAAAAGAAGAAATGCAGGGGATTCCCCATTATCTGGTGGATATTCTGGAACCGGACGAGGAATTTCATGTGGTCCGGTTTCAGGAATATGCCAGACGGTGTATGGAAGAAATTCAGGCAGAGGGAAGGCTGCCCATTGTGGCGGGCGGTACAGGGTTTTATATTCAGGCGCTGCTTTATGATATTGAGTTCAGAGACGAACCGGAGGATAAAAGTTACCGCAGCTGGTTAGAGCAGACAGCCAGAGAGCAGGGGGCCCATGTGCTCCATGAAATGCTGGCGGAAGCAGATCCGGAATCTGCCGAAGCCATTCATGAAAATAATGTAAAACGTGTCATCCGGGCACTGGAATTTTACCATCTGTCCGGGAAAAAAATATCAGAACACAACGAAGAAGAACGCCGGCGAGAATCTCCCTACCAGTTCTGCTATTTCGTTTTAAACGACGACAGGGAAAAACTGTACAGGAGGATTGACCTGCGGGTGGACCGGATGGTGGAAGAAGGACTGGTGGAAGAAGTCCGCAGCCTGAAGCAGATGGGATACAACAGGCGCATGGTGTCCATGCAGGGCCTTGGCTACAAGGAAATCCTGGATTATCTGGAAGGAGGCTGTACTCTGGAGGAAGCCATATACCGGATAAAACGCGATACCCGGCATTTTGCCAAACGCCAGCTTACCTGGTTTCGCCGGGAGCGGGAAGTCACCTGGATTCAGAAACAGGATTTTGACTGTGACAATGATAAAATTTTAACATTTATGACAGAAGAACTGAAAAAGAAACAGATTATTTAAGTGTTCCGGCAGAAAGAGAGGAAGTTATGGAAGCCATCTATCAGAAACTGGGGATTGACGAAAAAGTTTTTCTCTATGGCCAGAAGTTTGAACGGGAATTAAAAGAACGGTTTGAAGAAATTGACAGGACGGCCGAATATAACCAGTTAAAGGTGATTCATGCCATGCAGAGCCACAGAGTAAGCGCAGAATGTTTTATGGGCAGCAGCGGATATGGGTATAATGATATGGGAAGAGATACGCTGGAAGAAGTGTACGCCGCATGTTTTCACGGAGAGGCCGCACTGGTGCGCCCTCAGATTACCTGCGGGACCCATGCGCTGGCCCTTGCCCTTATGTCAAATCTGCGTCCGGGAGATGAAGTTCTCTCTCCGGTGGGAAAGCCTTACGATACCCTGGAGGAAGTAATCGGAATCCGGCCTTCGAAAGGTTCTCTGGCAGAGTACGGAATCACTTACCGGCAGGTGGATTTGCTTTCAGACGGAACTTTTGACCTGGAAGGAATACGGAAAGCCATTCATGAAAGGACAAAACTGATTACCATTCAGCGTTCCAAAGGCTATCAGACCAGGCCCACCCTGTCAGTGGCTCAGATTGGAGAACTGATTGCTTATGTAAAAAAGATAAAGCCGGATGTCATCTGCATGGTAGATAACTGTTACGGAGAGTTTGTGGAACAAAGAGAGCCTCTGGAGGTGGGAGCAGACATGATAGTGGGCTCCCTGATTAAAAATCCGGGAGGAGGCCTTGCGCCCATCGGCGGTTATATTGTGGGAAAAAAAGCATGTGTGGATAACGCCGCTTACCGGCTGACCTCTCCGGGGCTGGGCAAAGAAGTGGGGGCTTCCCTCGGCGTGATTCAGTCTTTTTACCAGGGACTGTTTCTGGCGCCCACAGTGACAGCTTCTGCATTAAAAAGCGCCATTTTTGCCGCAAATATTTACGAAAGCCTGGGATTTCCGGTGATTCCTGACAGCAGGGAAAGCCGCCATGACATTATTCAGGCAGTGACCTTAAAATCTCCGGAAGGGCTGATTGCTTTCTGCAAAGGCATCCAGGCGGCAGCGCCGGTGGACAGCCACGTAACGCCGGAGCCCTGGGTAATGCCAGGCTATGATGATGAAGTGATTATGGCCGCCGGCGCCTTTGTACAGGGTTCTTCCATTGAACTGAGCGCGGACGGGCCCCTCCGGGAACCCTATACCGCCTATTTTCAGGGAGGTCTGACCTGGTATCACGGAAAACTGGGGATTTTAATGTCTCTGCAGAAACTGTATGAAGCCGGACTGGTAATATTATGATATTTTTATGAAGTTTTAACAATATATTAGTATACATGGGTGCCCTTTTGTGCTAAAATAAAATGTAAAACTTTTTCCCCTGTCTGAGAGAGGGAAAGGAAAAGTATGAATACACATATTACCATGAAAGAAATGCCGGAGTCCGAGCAGCCTCTGGAGAAATGTTTCCGTTATGGAGCACAGGTACTGTCTGATGCTGAATTACTGGCAGTGATTTTAAGGAGCGGCACGAAACATATGACCGCGCTGCAGCTTGCCCAGCTTCTTCTGGCACGAAAGGACAGAAATCTTCTGAATCTGAACAGTATGCAGATGGAGGAAATGCAGGAGATTCCAGGAATCGGACAGGTGAAGGCGGCCCAGTTAAAATGTGTGGCCGAACTCGCCGGACGCATTGCAAAGACCAGCAGGATTAAAAATGTGAGGCTGAGTGAGCCTGCCAGCATTGCGGCCTATTACATGGAGCCCCTTCGGCATGAAACAAAAGAAAAACTGTTACTGGCCATGTTTGACGCCAAAAGCAATCTTTTAGGGGATGAGATAATTTCAGTGGGTACCGTGACCTGCTCACTGGCCTCTCCAAGGGAAATTTTTCTGAAAGCGCTGGAGTACCGGGCAGTTCACATTGTACTGCTCCATAACCATCCAAGCGGAGACCCCACTCCGGGGGAGGCCGATGTTAAAGTGACCAGGCGGGTGCAGGACAGCGGAAATCTTCTGGGGATTGCACTTGCGGATCATATTATTATTGGTGATAACAGATATATAAGCCTGAGAGAAAATGGCCTGTTAGGCTGAGGAAAGGAACGTAATTATGTCAGCAAATGTTTATGGAATTGATCTGGGTACTTACAATCTGAAAATATTCTGTAAGGGAACCGGTAAGGTGATCAATGAGAAAAATACCATTGCCATAGTAAACAAGAACCAGCTGTATGCATTTGGAGACGATGCATATGCCATGTATGAGAAAGCGCCGGACTCCATTCAGGTGTCATTTCCGGTAGTAAACGGAGTGATTGCAGATTATAACAATATGCAGACCATGATCGGCGAGGTTCTGGACAAGCATGTGAAAAACCATATCAAAGGAGCAGAATTTATCGTGGCTGTGCCCACAGATATTACGGAAGTGGAGAAAAAAGCCTTTTTTGACCTGTTTTACAAGAGCAGATTCAAGCCCAAGAGCGTGCTTCTCTGCGAAAAACCCATTGCGGACGCAGTGGGACTGGAACTGGACGTAAGTTCTCCCACCGGATTTATGATTGTAAATATCGGTGCGGATACCACAGAGATTTCCGTGATTTCTCTGGGAGGACTGGTACTGAGCGATCTCCTTTTATTTGGCGGAAAGCGAATTGATGAATCCATTATCAACCACCTGAAACGGAATTTCAGCCTGGTGATTGGACAGAAGACAGCCATGTATTTAAAAGAAACCCTGGGCTGCGCCCTGCCGGAAGAAGAGGAGCAGAGTGCGGTAATTGTGGGACGGGACGTGGTGAGCGGACTGCCCATAGAGATGGAAGTATCTTCCTCCGTAGTGTATGAGGCCATTAAGGACAACCTGAATTCCATCTGCAACTCCATCAAAATGATTCTGGAGAAGACGCCGCCGGAACTGGCACGGGACATTATTCATTCCGGTATCTATATTACCGGAGGATCTTCCAAAATCAAACGTCTGGACGAGCTGTTTACTCAGATTACCAATATTCGGGTAAACACCTGTGAACTGCCGGAAGAGAGCGCTGTACGGGGGCTGAACAAGATTGTTTCCGAGGAGAAACTGCGGAAACTGGCATTCAGCATGAAGACCAGAATTTACAAATAAAGGTGTAATTGTTTATGAGACGTAAATCAACAAAACATTCGATACCAACCAAATACACACTTCTGATTCTCACATGCGTCTGTGTTATCGTCATGTTTGTGAGTTTTACCCTGAATCTGTCCGGAGGCCCTCTGAACACAGTGGCGGGATATATATTTGTGCCCATGCAGAAAGGAATCAACTCTGTGGGTACCTGGTTTATGTCCAGAGCGGATGATCTGAAATCCCTGCGGGATGTGATGCAGGAAAACAGGGAACTGCAGGAACAGGTGGATCAGCTCACCCAGGAACTGAATACCATAAAGCTGGAGCAGTATGAGCTGGACAACCTCCGGGAACTGATGGACCTGGATCAGAAGTATCCCAGTTATGAAAAGGTGGCTGCCAGGGTAATTGGAGTTGACGGGGGAAACTGGTTTAATATTTTCCTGATTGACAAGGGAACCAGGGACGGCATTGAAAAGGACATGAATGTGATTGCAGGAAGCGGTCTGGTTGGAATCGTAATTGATACGGGGCCAAATTATGCCAAGGTCCGTTCTGTTATTGACGACGCCAGCAATGTGAGCGGCATGGCTCTGTCAACGGCAGACCGGTGTATCATCAATGGAAATCTGGCTACCATGAATGAAAATCAGGTCATTGAATTTTCGGATTTAAAATGTGAAGACAATGCGGTGGCAATCGGAGAACAGATTGTAACTTCCCACATCAGCGATAAATATCTGGAAGGGATATTGATTGGTTATGTCAGCACCATTGAGCGTGATTCCAATAACCTGACGTATTCCGGTACGATTACGCCGGCCGTGGATTTTCAGCATTTGCAGGAAGTGCTGGTGATTCTGGATAAGAAAAATATCCAAAAAGACCAGGAGGAGTCATAACATGAAGCTGAGACTGAGACGCAAGCTGGTGGTATTTGTAATAATCGGCATATGTTTCCTGCTGCAGTGCACGCTGTTTCAGGCGCTGGCCTTTGCCTCCATTTCGCCCAATCTGCTGATTGTGGTCACTTCCTCCTTTGGTTTTATGCGGGGCCGGAAAGAAGGCATGTGGATTGGCCTGATCTGCGGCCTTTTGCTGGACATATTTTTTGGGAGCGTGATTGGATTTTATGCGCTGATCTATGCATATCTGGGTTACATTAACGGATTTTTCCGCAAAATATTTTTCCCGGACGATATTAAGCTGCCGTTGATTTTGATTTCAATGAGTGACTTTTCCTATAACATACTGGTGTATCTGTTTTTGTTTTTCTTAAGAGGAAAGTTTCGGTTTCCCTATTATCTGATTCATATTATGCTGCCGGAGCTGGTATATACGATTCTGGTAACCATTATTCTCTATTTTGTGATTCTGAAAATAAATCAGAAACTGGAAGTCAGTGAAAGAAGGAGTGCAGGTAAATTTGTTTGAGTTTTTAAAAAAGTTCATGAAAAAATTGATAAATTCCAGATTATTTGTGCTCAGCGTGGTTATGATTGGGCTGTTTGCTGTGCTGTTTCAGCGGATTTTTGTACTTCAGATTATCAACGGAGAGGAATATCTGGACAATTATACCCTGCGCATTCAGAAAGAGCGGATTACTTCCGGAACCAGAGGGAGTATTTTTGACCGCAACGGCAAACTTCTGGCTTACAATGAGCTTTCCTATTCGGTTACCATAGAGGACAATGGAGTTTACAGCACTACCGATGAAAAGAACAGGAAGATGAACGAGGAACTGCATACGGTTATCCATATGATAGAAGATAAGGGGGATACCATTACCAATACCTTCAGTATTCTGAAAAACGACAGAGGAGAATATGAATTTGGACTGACGGGGAAAGCGCTGAAACGTTTTCTTGCAGACGTCTACGGACATACAAAGACAGACGATTTAAAATACAATAAAAAGTTAGGCTATAATGAAGGGTCCGCCACACCGGAGCAGGTAATGGAATACCTGCAGAAGGGATTCGGCATCTATGTGGAGGGCAGGGAATATAAGGATGAAGCGCCGAAGGATACGGTATTTTATGAGGAAGACGATGCATACAAAATTACCCTTCTGCGGTATGCCATTTCTCAGAACAGCTATCAGCGGTATGTTCAGACCACCATTGCTCAGAATGTCAGTGATGAGACCGTTGCCGTCATTAAGGAGAATTCTGAAATTCTTCAGGGAATTGACGTGATGGAAGACAGTATCCGCAAATATGAGGACAGTATTTACTTTTCCCATATTATTGGCTATACCGGTAAAATTTCTCAGGCGGAATACGATGAACTTTCCAAAAAAAGCGATTCCTATACGCCAAATGACGTGATTGGCAAATCCGGTATTGAACAGGTCATGGACCAGGAACTGCAGGGGACAAAGGGAACGGAAAAGTTCTATGCAGACAGTGTGGGCCGGATTACGGAAATGATAGAGAAGATAGACGCTTCTTCCGGAAATGATATTTATCTGTCCATAGACTGGGAGCTGCAGAAAGCAGTTTACGGTATGCTGGAACAGGAACTGGCCGGTATTATTTACGCCAATATTGAAAATATCAAGGAGTATGATACCAGTTCCGGTACAGCTTCTGACATTAAGATACCGATAGATGACGTGTTTTTTGCACTGATTAACAATAATATTATCAATATCGACCATTTAAGTGAAAAAGACGCCAGAGAGACGGAACAGCAGGTGTACAGCGCATTTCTGAACAAACAGAATGCTGTGATTGAAGGCCTGCGCCAGCAGTTTGCATCTGCTTCCCCCATACCTTTCGAGGAACTGGACCGGGAACAGAAGAATTACATGAGTTATATACTCGCCATGCTGGAGGAAGATGATATTTTTCTGTCCGAAGAGGTAGATACGGAGGATGAGGTCTACAAGGGATGGAAGAATGATACGGTCAGTCTCTGTGAATATCTGCGGCGTGCCATTTCCATGAACTGGATTGATATTACGAAATTTGATACGGAGTCCAGGTACTCAGATTCCACGGAAATCTATAATGCTCTTGTAAATTATATTATGGAATCTTTAAAAGAAGACCGGGAATTTAACAAGAAAATATACAAATTTATGATAAATCAGGAATTAATTTCGGGTACACAGATTTGTCTGCTGCTGTTTGAGCAGGGGGTACTGCAGGAGAATGAGGGGGATTTAAGCGGCCTTCAGAACGGCAGTCTCAGCGCCTATAATTTTATACGGGATAAGATTAAAAATCTGGAACTCACACCTGCGCAGCTTGCTCTGGACCCCTGTACTGCCAGCTGTGTCCTGATCAATCCGAAAACGGGAGAGCTTCTGGCCTGTGTGACTTATCCGGGCTATGATACCAACCGGCTTGCCAATACGGTGGATTCGGAATATTTTTCAAGCCTTCAGAGTGATTTGTCCATTCCTCAGTACAATAATGCCACGCAGCAGCAGACAGCGCCGGGGTCTACCTTCAAGCCCATTACTGCAGCGGCAGCGCTGGCGGAGGGGGCGGTCAGCACAGGCGAACAGATTGCTACAAAAGGAGAATACACGGAAATCAATCCTTCTCCAAAATGCTGGATTTATCCGGGAAACACCCACGGTTCCATCAATATTTCCGAGGCAATCCGCGATTCCTGCAACTACTTTTTCTATGAGCTGGGTTATCGTATGAGTTCTGCCGGTGGCACTTACAATGAAAACCGCGGAATTTCCACCATAGAAAAATATGCGGCGCTTTTTGGGCTGGATGAAAATACAGGGATTGAAATACCGGAAAATAAGCCTCATATTGCAGATGAATATCCGATTACTGCGTCTATCGGACAGAGTAATCACAACTTTACCACCACTCAGATTGCCAGATATCTGGCTGCAGTGGCCAGCAGCGGAAATATTTATAAGCTGACCCTTCTGGATAAGGAGACCACTTCAGACGGAACACTGGTGAAAGAATTTAAGCCGGAAATTATACGGAATATTACGGAGGTATCCGCGTCTTCCTGGAGCGCTATCCAGAACGGTATGCGGATGGTAGCGGAAAAAAATGACGTTTTCAAAGATTTCCCCATTGCAGTGGCCGGAAAAACAGGTACTGCCCAGCAGATTGAAACCAGGCCCAATCATGCGCTGTTTATTGGATATGCGCCTTTTGAAAATCCTGAAATCGCCATCACTACAAGGATAGCTTACGGATATTCTTCCGCCAATGCAGTGGAAGTGTCCAGCAATATCCTGAAATATTATTTTAAACTTGCAGATAAAGACACATTGCTGAACGGACAGGCGGAAGACATCGAAAGTACAGCAAACGGATTTGCAGATTAGAGTTTGGAGGGATGAATTTGTCAAAGCCAGTGGTATTGAAGAGTAACAAGTACGGAATCAATCTGATTCTGGATGACAGCATGGATTTTGAGTCGCTGCTGGACTGTATTCGGGAACGGTTTAAAGATTCCGAAGGATTTTTTAAAAATGCCAAAATGGCCATTTCTTTTGAGGGAAGAAAACTGACGCAGGAGGAAGAGTTTCGCATTGTGGAAACCATTACGGATCATACATCCATCAATATTATCTGTATTCTGGACAACGATGCGCTGAAAGAGGAACTGATTCGCCAGAAAATTGAGCGTTTTGAGGATGAACAGGCGGGAAAAACCGGAGAATTTTACAAGGGAACCCTTCGTTCCGGCCAGGTTCTGGACTGTGAGACCAGTATTGTTATCCTTGGGGATATCAATCCGGGGGCAAAAGTGATTTCCAAAGGAAATATTGTGGTGCTGGGGGCGCTGAAAGGCAATGCCTACGCGGGGGCGAACGGCAATGAACAGGCCTTTGTGGCCGCTCTGGATATGGACCCCATTCAGATTAAGATCGGGGATGTAATGGGAAGGAGCGCCGATAAGGTAACCGGAAAAAGACGTCTGAAAAAGCAGAAAGTTGTGTCGGAACCTCAGGTAGCCATCGTAAAAGACGGCAATATCTACATCGAGCCGATTACAAAGGGTCTTTTGAATAATATATAAAAAGCAGGAGGATATAGTAGGATGAGTGAAGTAATTGTTATAACATCAGGCAAGGGCGGAGTTGGAAAAACCACCACTACAGCGAATGTGGGAACAGGTCTGGCACAGCTGGACAAAAAAGTAGTGCTGATTGACACCGATATCGGACTTCGGAATCTGGATGTGGTTATGGGGCTGGAAAACCGCATTGTTTACAATCTGGTGGATGTGGTGGAAGGAAACTGCCGTATGAAGCAGGCTCTGATTAAGGATAAGCGTTATCCCAATCTTTCTCTGCTGCCTTCTGCCCAGACCAGAGACAAATCTGCCGTGTCGCCGGAACAGATGATTAAGCTGATTGAAGAACTGAGAGAGGAATTTGACTATATTCTGCTGGACTGCCCGGCGGGAATTGAACAGGGATTTAAAAATGCCATTGCAGGGGCAGACCGGGCGCTGGTGGTTACCACGCCTGAGGTTTCCGCCATTCGCGATGCAGACCGCATTATCGGCCTTCTGGGAGCCAATGAGGTGAAGAAAACAGAGCTGATTGTCAACCGTCTGCGTATGGATATGGTAAAACGGGGGGATATGATGAATATCAATGATGTGACGGATATCCTCGCCATAGATCTGATTGGCGCAGTGCCGGATGACGAACAGATTGTTATTTCCACAAACCAGGGAGAACCGCTGGTGGGTTCAGACTGTCTGGCAGGAAAAGCATTTGCCAATATCTGCCACAGGATTCTGGGAGAGGAAGTACCATTTCTGGATTTGGAAATTAAATCCAGCGTATGGGGGAAACTGAAAGAAATTTTCAAAAAAAATTAGGAGGAAACCAGTATGGGTTTAATGGATTTATTTAAGAAGAAAACCTCCGGGGATATTGCCAAAGACCGATTAAAATTACTGTTGGTTTCCGACCGCGCAAACTGTTCTCCGGATGTGATGGAAATGATAAAAAATGATATTATCCAGGTAATCTCAAAGTATATGGAGATTGATGCAGACGGACTGGATATTCAGATCACCCAGACAGAATCAGAGGGGAACAACGGGAATGTACCTGCACTGTATGCCAATATTCCTATTAAGGATATGAAGCATCCCAATAATTCCCAGTAATAGAATGCAGAAATTTGGATAAAGGACCGGAATTATGTTGAAACAATATCAGATTAAAAACTACAATTTTCGTTTGGTAATTTATGTGGTGGCGCTTACCATGCTTGGAATCAGTGTAATTGGAAGCGCCCAGAAAGCGGTGCAGTCGAAACAGGTGTTCGGACTTCTGCTGGGACTGTTTGTGATGGTGATTGTCTCCATGATTGATTATTCCTTTATTCTGCGTTTCAACTGGCTGATTTATTTTTTCAATATAGGGCTTCTTTCGCTGATTACCTTTCATGTATTCGGACATCAGGCCGGAGGAGCAGGACGCTGGATTGAGATAGCAGGTTTTCGATTCCAGCCTTCTGAACTGTCAAAAATCCTGTTGATTCTGTTTTTTTCCTGGTTTTTTTCGAAGTATCAGGAGAAACTCAATACACTGCCTGTGATTCTGATTTCCGGAGTTCTGATTTTTATTCCCTGGGTCATGATTGAGCAGCAGCCGGATTTGTCAACCAGTATTGTTGTGGCAATAATTTTTATTGCACTCTTGTTTTTGGGCGGATTAAGTTATAAAATAATAGCAGGCGTGCTGGCGGTGCTGGTTCCGGCCGGAACGCTGTTCATTTACCTGATTCTGCAGCCGAATCAGCAAATTCTTGATAATTATCAGTGGCGGCGTATTATGGCCTGGCTGCAGCCGGAAAAATACGCGAAAGACGCATATCAGCAGCAGAATTCCATTATGGCTATCGGTTCCGGACAGCTGTGGGGGAAGGGACTGAACAATGATACGGCCTTTTCGGTAAAAAATGGAAATTATATTCCGGAGCCTCAGACAGATTTTATTTTTGCAGTTGCCGGAGAAGAACTGGGATTTGTGGGAGGAGCCGCCATATTGCTGCTGCTGCTGTTAATCGTAATCGAATGCATTTTAATTGGGAGAAAGGCAAAAGACTTGTCCGGCCGGCTGATCTGCGGCGGAGTCGCTGCCTGGGTTGGATTTCAGACGTTCGTTAATATTTGTGTGGTAACCGGACTGATGCCGAATACCGGTTTGCCGCTGCCCTTTGTCAGCTACGGACTTACCTCACTGGTGAGCCTGTTTATTGGGATTGGACTTGTATTGAATGTAGGGCTTCAGCCTCTAAAATACAGAATGGAGGGTTTTTAGAATGAATATTGGATTAATCGCACATGACTCGAAGAAAAAATTAATGCAGAATTTTTGCATTGCGTATCGGGGGATACTCTGTAAAAATGAGCTGTATGCAACAGGAACCACCGGAAGGCTTATTGAAGAAGTAACGAATCTTTCGATACACAAATATCTGGCAGGACATCTGGGAGGTGCCCAGCAGCTTGGTGCCCAGATAGAGCATAACCAGGTTGATCTTGTAATTTTTCTGCGAGACCCTCTGACGCCGAAATCACATGAGCCGGATGTCAATAATGTGGTTCATCTGTGTGATACCCATAATATTCCACTGGCAACCAACCTTGCCACAGCAGAACTGTTAATCAAATCACTGGACAGAGGAGATTTAGAGTGGCGTGAAATGTATAAATAGAAAAAAATCAGTCAGAATTGCGGGGTTTATGCTGTCCCTGGCACTGCTTTGCGGCTGCGGGGAAAAGGTAACGGTTGAACATGCCTATGACATTGCGGAAAGTCCCGGAATATACGGACTTACTGTGGAAAGTGACAGCGGCGCCGTATCATCCAGTACCTTTTTTGCAGAAGAACTCTGTGTGGCAGGCAATGAGAATATTTTAAGTGAAAACGTGACAGATTCTCTTTCTCAGGCTGCCGGGCTGTTTAATTTAGAAGAAAATAAAATGGTTTTTGGAAAAAATGTGCATGAGCGGCTGTATCCGGCAAGTACCACCAAGATTCTGACTGCTTATGTGGCTATAAAGCATGGGAACCTGACAGATACTGCCACGGTGACGGAAGCGGAACTTCAGCTGGAGCCGGGATCATCTGTCTGCGGGCTGAAGGTGGGAGAAACCACCACACTGGAGCATTTACTGTATGGCCTGATTCTTTGCAGCGGAAATGACGCTGCAAATGTCATAGCAGATCTGGTTTCCGGAAGCACGGAAGAATTTGCAAAGCTGATGAATGAAGAGGCAAAGGCTCTGGGCGCCACCAATTCCCATTTTGTAAATGCCCATGGTCTGCAGAATGAAGAACATTATACCACCGTGTACGATATGTATCTGATTTTTCAGGGGGCCATGCAAAAGGAAGAATTTGTAAAAATTATCAGCGCTTCTTCCCATACCGGAGAGCTGACTGACGCTTCCGGTCAGGCTGTTACAAAAGAATGGAAGAGTACCAACAAGTTTCTGAACGGAGAAAAAGAGGTACCGGAAGGGATTCAGATTGTCGGAGGAAAAACAGGGACCACCAGTGATGCAGGCTCCTGTCTGGTGCTCTTCAGCAGGAAAGGAGAGATTCCTGTTATTTCCATTGTTTTCAAGGCGGATAATGCAGACGGCCTTTATGAAGAAATGACAGAATTACTAAAAGAAATTTGAATTAGCAGTTGAATTTCCTGTAAATATATACTATAATTACCATATTAAAAGCATTATTGTCATGCAAAATTGAGAATGAACTTTGAAATTTTGGGGAGGGAGTTATCTATTTTGCATAAATTCGGCTGAGACTAGGAGGAGATTGTCATGGTACAAATTATAGCTGGCGAAAAGGGAAAAGGTAAGACAAAACATTTATTGGAGAGGGTAAACGAATCGGTAAAATCTGCCACCGGTAATATCGTGTATCTGGATAAAAGCCAGAAGCATATGTATGAGCTGAGTAATAAAGTTCGTCTGATTAATGTTTCGGATTATATGATTTCAAATTGTGATGAATTTCTGGGATTCCTCTGTGGGATTATCTCTCAGGATCACGATCTGGAAGAAATGTATTTAGACAGTTTCCTTACCATTGCAATGTTAGAGGGCAGCGATATCAGCCATGCTATCGCAAAGCTGGACTCTATCAGCGATAAATTCCGTGTTAATTTTGTTTTAAGCATTTCCATGAATGAGAGAGACCTGCCTGAATGTACCAAAGGTAAGGTAATCGTGTCTCTGTAGAACGATCAGAAAAAGCGGACAGGTCCGCATCCACATGAAGAACATATACAAAAGGGGTTATCGAGTACGCAGCGATAACCCCTTTGATTGAAAATATATTCGTTTCCTGCAGAAAATTCTGCCTGATGTCAGGCTTCGTTGATGGAACGGATACGTCCAAAAACGCTGCAGAGATACAGACCGCCGATTCCTACGATTCCATAGATAATCCGGGTGAGCCAGCTCATATCGCCGAACAGAAATGATACCAGGTCAAAACGGAATAAACCGATCAGTCCCCAATTGACTGCGCCTATAATCACAAGCGCCAGCAGTGTGTAATCCAAACCTTTGGTATTCATATGCATTCCTCCTTTTACATGAATTTAGTATTTCCAGACGAAAAAAAATCATGTTGGAAATTCATGGTACTTGAGTTTGTGCTTTCAAAATGATAGAATATCTGTAACTTTCCATTAGGTACAACCACAGAAACAGGACTTAACATTTATGGCAAAAAAAAATAGCAAAAAAGTTGTAAAATTTCACAGAGCATCTCATTTCAATATAGGTGTTGTTGTTTTTCTTATTATTTTTGTATATATGGTTTACAATATTTTCCAGTATTTTACTGCAGGACAGGTGGCAGTCTATGAGGTAACGCAGGGAACCATTACTCAGAATCACACGTATACCGGCGTTATTCTGCGGGAAGAAAAAGTGTTTCAGGCGGAGAATTCCGGTTATATCAATTATTATAACCGGGATGCTGCGAAGGTCAGTGTTAATACCTATGTGTATTCTGTGGATGAAAGCGGAGATTTTTATAAGGAAATTACCAGTCAGAACGACGGGCAGCTTTTTTCCGAAAAAGGTTCCTATGATGAACTGGAGAAAACAGCATCAAATTTTGTGCTGGATTATTCCAACGAGGACTTTTATAAGGTATACACGTTTCAGTATGATATGGAAGCGGAGCTGATGGAAGCCATAAGCGCCAATGCTTTGTCCAGTCTGGACCATTACCAGGAGGGGACTTCCGGATTCCATATCCATCAGGCTTCAGAGCCTGGCATAGTGGTATATAATACAGACGGTCTGGAAAATGTGACGACGGAAAATTTTACAAAAGATATTTTTGACGCCTCTGCCCATCAGAAAAAAAATCTGATTTCCAGAGAGCAGGTAACTGCCGGAGAACCTGCATATAAGATGATTACCAGTGAAATCTGGAATCTGGTCGTTCCGGTGGAACAGGAACTGGCTAACGATCTGGCCAGGGAGTCTAATATCCAGGTGGAGTTCAAAAAAGACAATTCCACTGCCTGGGGAGTTTCCCGGATTTTAAATCAGGAGGATGACTGGTATCTGATACTGACCTTCCAGAATTCCGCTGTCCGGTTTGCTGCAGACCGCTATCTGGACGTGAAACTGCTGCTGTCAGATACGAATGGACTGAAAATACCAAATAAGGCCCTGACGAAAAAAGATTTCTTTCTCATACCAAAAGATTTTCTCACCAAAGGCGGGGATGACGGGAACAGCGGTGTTACACGCCAGTATAAGGACGACGAGGGCAAAACTGTTATGGAATTTACGGAAGTTACGGTTGCGGAAGAAACAGAAGACAGATACTATATTGCAAATTCTGCTCTGAGTAAGGGGGATATTCTGATAAAATCAGATTCCAGTGACAAATTTACTCTGTCGGAAACGGAATCTCTGCCGGGAGTGTTCAATATTAACAGAGGGTATGCGGTATTCCGCAAAGTGGAGATTCTGTTTCAGAATCAGGAATATACCATTGTGGATACGGGAACCAGTTACGGCATTTCTCTTTATGACCACATTGCGCTGGATGCCTCGTTAATTAAAGAAAATGAAATTATTCGATAAGTTACCTCAGGAGGATGATATATTATGGTAAAAGAAAATTTATTGCAGGTACAGGAAAATATCCGGAAGGCATGTGAAAAATCCGGAAGGAATCCGAAGGAGGTAACGCTGATTGCCGTCAGTAAAACCAAGCCCGTTCCCATGCTGAAAGAAGCATATGAAGACGGAAGCCGGGAATTCGGAGAAAATAAAGTACAGGAAATTATGGATAAATATCCGGTTCTGCCACCTGACATCCACTGGCATATGATTGGACATCTCCAGAGAAATAAAGTAAAATATATTGTGGATAAAGTATGTCTGATTCATTCTGTGGATTCCTTTCGTCTGGCAGAGGAAATCAGTGCACAGGCAAAGAAGAAACGGGTGGAAGCGGATATTCTGGTGGAAGTCAATATTGCTCAGGAAGAAAGTAAGTTTGGTACTTCCAGGGAAGAGGCTTTTTGTCTTGTGGAAGAAATTGCCAGGCTTCCCCATATTCACATCAAAGGCCTTATGACAATTGCTCCTTTTGTGGAGAATCCGGAAGATAATCGGGAATATTTTCGCCAAATCCGGCAATTATCTGTTGACATAATGCGGAAAAACATTGATAATGTAAGTATGTCTGTGCTCTCCATGGGCATGACAGGTGACTACATGGTAGCCATAGAAGAAGGAGCCACCATGGTTCGCGTTGGCACAGGTATTTTTGGTGAACGGAATTATCAGAAGACCTGTGAAACTGATTAAAGGGAGACTATTATGGGAATGCTGGATAAATTTTTAGATGTTATGAGGCTGAATTCAGATGATGACGATTTTTATGACGACGACTTCTATGATGATGATTATGAAGAAGAAAAGCCCAAACGGAAGAGTTTTCTGAAAGAAAAAGAAGCAGAAGACGAAGAAGATGATTTTGAAGAAAAGCGTCCTCGTCCGGTAAAAACGCCGAAAGTGACGCCCATGCGCCCTTCCAAAAGACAGGCAAACGGTATGGAAGTATGTGTAATAAAGCCCACCACAGTGGAAGATGCACGGGAAATCACAGAGACATTGCTGCTGAACCGGACAGTTGTATTAAATGTGGAGGGTCTGGACGTGGATATCGCCCAGCGTATCATAGATTTCACTTCCGGTTCCTGTTTTGCCATCAGCGGCAATCTTCAGAAAATTTCCAATTACATATTTATCATTACTCCGCCCAGCGTGGATATTTCCGGTGATTTTGCCAATATTATGGATGCCTTTGACGTACCTGCCATTCAGAGGGATTTTTAGAAAATGGCAGAGATGACAAGGGACGAAAAATTACTGGCGAAACGTTTTATTGATTTATCCAGACAGGCACAGCAGAAAAACATCGTTGTATTCAGTGAATTTTTAAATTTAAACGAATTGAATATTTTCCGCCGCCAGGGTCCTGAACTCTGCTGCGACTTTGTATTATCCGGCGGATATGAATTAAGTGAGCGTCAGATGATTGCATTTTTACCTGATGCTCTTTGTTATACCTGGAAATTTCCGGTTTCCTGTTTGAAAGTCACACCTGTAAATAAAAAATTTGCAGAGGAACTGAGTCACCGGGATGTGCTTGGAAGCCTGATGAATCTGGGACTTGAGCGTTCCAGGCTGGGGGATATTCTGGTGGATGAACATGCGATTTATGTATTCTGCCATGAAAAGAATGCAAAATACATTATGGAAGAACTTACCAGAATACGTCATACCACAGTTTGTACTAAACTGGCTGAACCAGGGGAAATTTCCCTGGAGCCGAAAAAAGAATCCGGGGAGGGAATTATAACTTCCAACCGTCTGGACAGTATCATTGCATGTCTCTGTAAAATATCACGTTCTCAGGCCAGCCAGTGGATTCGGGGCGGGCGGGTGTTCATCAATAACAGGGAAATTCTTCAGACCACTTATGAATGTAAAGAGCAGGAACTGATTTCCGTGCGTTCCCTGGGGCGGTTCCGGTTTCTGGGCTGCAGGGGAGAGACACGGAAAGGACGTATGAAAATACAGTATGAAAAATATATCTGAATTGAGGAATGATTATGGGAAAAACAATAACAGTTTCTTATGAGGGAAAACCATGTTACAATATTGAAATTCAGCCGGACTTCAGTATGCTTGCGGAACAGTTAAAGGGACTTGGATACGGCAGGAACCGGGCATGTATCATCACCGAATCCAATGTGGAAAAATGGTATCTGGAAGAGCTGAAATCACTTCTGGAGCCAGTTTTTTCCTGCTGTACTTCTTTTTGTTTTCCGGCAGGAGAGGCCAGCAAGAATACAGATACCGTAGGAGCAGTTTACCGTCATCTGATTCAGAATTCCTTTGATCGTAAAGATGTGTTAATCGCTCTGGGCGGCGGAGTGGTGGGAGATTTAACCGGGTTTGCGGCAGCCACATACCTGCGGGGCATTGATTTTGTACAGGTTCCCACTTCTCTGCTGGCACAGACGGACAGCAGTATTGGAGGAAAAACCGGAGTGAATTTTCAGCAGTATAAAAATATGGTAGGGGCCTTTTACATGCCGAAACTGGTCTATATGAATATTTCTACCCTGAAAACATTACCGGAACGTCAGTTCACTGCAGGTATGGCGGAAATAATCAAACATGGATTTATCAAAGACCGCAATTATACGGATTTTATCCGCAGCCGCAGCCGGGAAATCCTGGCACAGGATTATTCTGTTATGGAGGAAATGATTTACAGAAGCTGCCGGATTAAAGGAGCTGTGGTGGAACGCGATCCAAAGGAACAGGGAGAACGCGCTTTGCTGAATTTTGGACATACCATTGGACATGCCATTGAAAAATTGTCGGATTTTTCCCTGTGCCATGGAGAATGTGTGGCCCTTGGCATGGTAAGCGCCGGTTATATCTCCTGTCTGAAAGGAACTGTTTCCCAGGAACAGCTGGAAGAACTGAAAACAATTCTGCAAAGCTGTGGATTACCCACATCTCTTGAGGGTTTTTCTCACAGCCCGGAAGAAATTCTGGCAGCTACAAAACTGGATAAAAAGATGGAGTCCGGAAAAATAAAATTCATCCTGCTGAACGCCCTGGGAGAATCTTATATCACGAAGGAACTGACAGATTCTGAAATTTTAGAAGGGATAAGATATATTTTATGAATATAAAAAAGCGAAACAGTTGTATCATCTATGCAGTCAGTACCATTTTGCTGCTGATGCTGGATCAGATTACAAAATATCTGGCAGTCATCCATTTGAAGGACAGCAGTTCTCTTATACTGATTCCGGATGTTTTCCAGCTTCATTATCTGGAAAACCAGGGTGCGGCATTTGGCCTTATGCAGGGTCAGAAGCTGTGGTTTGTAATCAGTACGCTGCTTATGCTTATGCTGATGGTTCTGGTATATTTCCGGATTCCCATGGATAAAAAGTATCGCTGGCTCCGGTTTATACTGGTTCTTTTAACCGCAGGGGCACTGGGAAATCTGATTGACCGGCTGCGGCTGAATTATGTAATAGATTTCTTTTATTTTGAACTGATTAACTTTCCGATTTTTAATGTGGCTGACATCTATGTCACTGTGGGAATGGCGCTTTTGCTGATACTGGTTCTCTTTTATTATAAGGAAGAAGAACTGGAGGTGCTCTGGCCTTTCCGCAAAAGGAAACATGAGCCAGAAGAAGGACAGGAGTAACAGGAGGCAGAGCAGTGGAGGACTTTTTTTCTGAAAATACGGATGCAATATGGGAAGAGGAATTCGAAGGGGATTTGCAGGAGAATCAGGCGCAGGACTCAGATCCGTTCCGGGAACAGGAACAGAGCAGCATACAGGAATATCAGGTAAATCCGGAGCAGAGCGGAGAGCGTCTGGACAAATTTCTCTCTGAAGTCTGTAAAGATTCCTCCCGTTCCTTTCTTCAGAAACTGATAAGAGAAGGCCAGGTTCTTGTTAATCAGAAATCTCAGAAATCCAATTACCGGGTGTCTGAAAAAGATCTGATACAGCTTACAGTTCCTCCGGCGCAGGAGCCGGAAATTCTTCCGGAACCGATTCCTCTGGATATTCTTTATGAGGACGCTGACCTTCTGGTGGTAAACAAGCCCAAAGGCATGGTGGTACATCCATCGGCAGGTCATAGCTCCGGCACTCTGGTAAATGCAGTGATGTATCACTGCAGGGACAGCCTTTCCGGGATCAACGGCCATATACGGCCTGGTATTGTACACCGGATTGACATGGATACCACCGGAGCTCTGATTGTCTGCAAAAATGACAATGCCCATATCAGGATTGCAGAACAGATTAAGGAGCATTCTGTTACGAGGCGTTACCTTGGAATCGTAAAAGGAATTGTGAAACAGGATACGGGTACCATTGAAACCACCATTGGCCGGCATCCCGTTGAACGCAAAAAAATGGCAGTTAATGTGGCAAATGGCAGGAGAGCAGTGACCCATTATCAGGTCCTGCAGCGCTTTTCAAAACACACTTATATGGAATTTAAGCTGGAAACAGGACGTACCCATCAGATTCGTGTTCATATGGCGGGCATGGGGCATCCTCTTCTGGGAGACAGTCTCTATGGAAACGGAAAGAACCCCTGGCACCTGCAGGGCCAGACACTGCATGCTGCAGTCATAGGATTCATTCATCCCACCACCGGAGCATATCTTGAAGTAACAGCTCCGCTGCCTGAGTATTTCAGGCAGCTTCTGGAGAAGAACCCTCTTTGAAACCGTATATACATTTTGAAGGGACTGTGGTATAATATTTTTAAGGAGAGTCCTTTCTTTAACGAATCATCCGAGTTATGGGAAGGCTTCTGCTCAGGAAAAATGACATATCAGACTGATGACAGAACAGATGGAAAGGTGGTATATGTATGGAACAATTTGTAATTACCATTGGACGGGAATTTGGCAGCGGCGGTCTTGACGTAGGACGGATGCTCTCGGATAAATTAAAGGTAAAGTGCTATGACAAGGAATTACTTTCCATGGCTGCAAAAGAAAGCGGATTATGTCAGGAAATTTTTGAAAATCATGATGAAAAGCCAACCAGCAGTTTTCTCTATTCGCTGGTTATGGATACTTATTCTGTCAGCGGGTATGCCTCTGCACCTTTTCTGGATATGCCCCTGAATCATAAAGTTTTTCTGGCGCAGTTTGAAACCATTAAGAACCTTGCAAAAAAGGAATCCTGCATTATTGTGGGCCGCTGTGCAGATTATGCACTGGCTGAGCATCCAAACTGCATTAATGTTTTCATCCATGCAGATATGGAATTCCGCATTGACCATATTATGAAAACTTTCGACCTTTCAAGAGAAAAGGCCACGGATATGATTCATAAAACGGATAAGAAACGTGCAAGTTACTATAACTATTATTCCAGTAAAAGATGGGGCGATTCCAGAAGCTATCATTTAACACTGGACAGCAGCCAGCTTGGACTTCAGGGTTGCGGTGAGATAATTCTGAACTATATGGATATTCGAAAAAAATACCAGAAGGAAGCTGCATCGGCGAAGCCGAATTAAAATGCAGCGACTGATATGCCGCCGACGAAGGGAGGGGGCAATACAAAAAAGGAAGCTGCATCGGCGAAGCCGAATTAAAATGCAGGCGACGTCATGCCGCCGACGAAGAGGAGGGGCAATTCAGTTATCTTCCTGAAAGATACTTCCGGAAAATTTTCCTGCAAGTTTGCGGCGTTCATCGTCAATGGCTGCGTAGTGCTGGCGTGTTGTTTCGACGCTTTTATGGCCCAGTGCATCGGCTACCAGATAAATGTCGCCTGTTTCTTTATAAAGATTCGTCCCATAAGTGCTTCGCAGCTTGTGGGGCGTAATTTTTTTATTGATTTTTGCAGCGTCCGTATATTTCTTTACCAGTTTTTCCACAGCACGGGTAGTAAGCCGGCTGTATTTCAGAGAGAGAAACAGTGCATTTTCATGTTCCGGCAAGGCTTTTTCTGCTAAAATGGGACGTTCCAGTTCCAGATAATCCAGTAATGCATTGCTTACTTCCTCTCCAAAGTAAACCATGGACTCATTTCCGCCTTTTCGTACAACCCGCATACCATAATGTTTGAAACTCACATCATTGATATCCAGTCCCACGCATTCCGATACCCGAATGCCTGTTCCAAGCAGCAGAGTCAGAATGGCAATATCCCGATATTTTGTTTTCTGGTGGGAGGCAAGCTGCTTCGCAGTGAGAGAACTTCCGTTTTCCACTGTGGAAATCAGTTCTGCAACTTCATCCTTGTCGAGACGGATAATATTTTCTTTATGCTTTTTCGGGGTTTCTATCATGGAAGGAGCATTTGTTTTGATAAATTCCTTTTTAAAATAGTAATTATACATGGTACGGATGGCCGAAAGTTTTCGGGACTTCCCTTTTTCACCATTGGTAACAGCCTGTCCGTCTCTTTTTTCGTAATAGGACAGGTAGGCCAGATATTCCTCAATATCTACCGGAGTCATTTCATCCAGTACGGATATGGGAATGTCATGCATGGGCATTCTGGCATATACGGGATTATTTTCCTGTATAAATTCAAAAAAAATACGAATATCATATCCATAAGATAATCTGGTTCTGGATGCTGTATTTCTGGTATCCAGGTACCGGAAAAAATCTCCGCAGAATTTTGGAAGTTCCTTTAACAGGCCCTGTAATTTTCGTTTGTTTTCCAGATTAATTTTTTCAACATAATCCATGAAAAAAATCCTTTCTTTTCCGTTCCTTCAAAAGCTGGGGAATCCTGTGAGCAGTTTGCTTTTCTAACATATCAGTTCGTAAAATCAACATTTCGCGAACTGATATGTCGGGAAGCGCTGTGTACTATTTCTTCTGAATCCAGTAATATGGTAAAGGGTCCGTCGTTTAGCAGAGAAATTTTCATATCAGCGCCGAAGGCCCCGGTTTCCACTGCGGGAATCTGTTTTCTGCATTCAGAAATAATGTATTCGTATAAATCTTCTGCCAGTTTTGGATGACCGGCTTTTGTAAAGGAAGGACGATTGCCTTTTTTACAGTCAGCATACAATGTAAACTGTGAAATTAATAATAATTCTCCGGAAATATCCTGGAGGGACAGATTTGTTTTCCCGTTTTCATCGCTGAAAATCCGCATTCCGATCAGTTTCCGAATCATCTTATCTGCAATTTCACGGGTATCCTGATGGCTGATTCCGATAAATACCAGAAATCCGTTCCCAATTTTTCCAATTATTTCCTGTTCTACGGTTACCTGCGCTTCTGTGACGCGCTGAATCATAAATCGCATAAATGCCTCCAAAAATTTCAGTGTGTATATATCCTTTTTATTATAGTCCTGTTAAATGAAAAACACAAGAAATTACATTGAATTTTATTCTGTTCCGGAAAGAAAAAGCTGAATGCCGGTACTTTTTTATGGCTGGAGATAATATGGTATAAGCAAAAACTTTCCCGCATGAATCTCGTCGCCGCCAAGGCCGTTTAATGACTTAATCTCTCTCACATATTCCTGAACGCTGTCATAATCTTCCGTCATATATTCTGAAGCAATGCTCCAGAGACTGTCACCGGATTTAATTTCAATACTTGTATAGGATTTGAAACCGGTGTCTGCTTCTGCTGCTGCCGGCGTTTTCCGGTGAAACAGAAGAATTCCTGCAAAAATACAGCAGATAAGAATCATTCCTGTCAGAAACAGAGCCTTCTTATACTGATAAATTTTCATGAACTGACAAATTCTGATGTACAGATCAAATCTTTCTGATATCCCTTTATCTGTATTATGGTATCTCATTGTATTTTCCTCCGGGCGAACATATTTTCAGAACGTTTGTTTACACTGATTATAAATTGCGAACATACATTTGTCAAGAGAATTTGAGAACAAATTTTCGGAATATGTGTTTGCATTTCAGAGAAATGTGTGTTAAGATAAAAACAGTTAAAGTTTGGGAGGTACGATTATGGCATATGGTAAAATAAGTGAGAAACAGAAAGAAATCCTGGAATATATCAAGAGCGAAATTCTGAATCGGGGCTATCCGCCCGCAGTGCGTGATATCTGTGAAGCTGTTCATCTGAAGTCCACATCTTCTGTTCATTCTCATCTGGAAACACTGGAGAAGAATGGTTATATCCGGAGAGATCCCACCAAGCCAAGAGCGATTGAAATTATAGATGATACCTTTAATCTGGTGCGCCGTGAAGTGGTGAATGTGCCCCTTCTGGGACGTGTTGCTGCCGGACAGCCGCTGTTGGCAGTGGAGAATATTGAAGCCTATTTTCCCGTACCTTCGGAATATATGCCCAATGAGGAAAGTTTTATGCTTCGTGTAAAGGGAGAAAGCATGATAAATGCAGGCATTTTTGACGGTGATAATATTCTGGTCCAGCGTCAGTCCACTGCATCCAACGGGGATATGGTAGTTGCACTGGTGGATGATTCTGCCACTGTGAAAACCTTTTATAAAGAGGACGGTTATTACCGCCTTCAGCCGGAGAATGATTCCATGGAGCCAATTATTGTAGAAGAATGCTCTATTCTTGGAAAGGTATTTGGAGTATTTCGTTTTTTTGAATAAAAAAGAATGCGCATGGCGCATTCTTTTTATCTTACAGGAAAGACCCTGTCACGCTAATGTGTGAAAGTATTTCCCGTAAGACAAAACTGTCCTGCTGCTGCAAGGACAGTTCCTTCTATATTTTATAAATCTTCTGCTGCAATCTTTTTGCCGTCTGTCCAGATTCGTTCCAGGTCATAAAACAGACGATCCTCTTTGGAAAATACATGAACGATAATATCGCGGTAATCCATGAGAACCCAGCTGGAGCTGCGGTTGCCTTCGATTTGTTTCGGTGTATGGCCGGCTTTGCCCAACTCTTCCTCTACAGCATCCACCATAGCCTGAATCTGGTTGACATTTCCTCCGGTTGCGATTACAAAGTAATCAGCCAGCGGAGAAATTTCGCTGATGTCAATTACGCGTACTTCTTCTGCCTTTTTTTCACTTAATGCATGGCAGGCAGCCTTTGCCATTTCACGGGAAATATCCATTATATGTCCTCCTGTTTTGCCTGATTTTTAAAATACTGATAAGCCTCTATGGTCATGGGATCAAGTTCACCGCCTTTTCTTTTCAGATAGTCCAGCGTATCGGAAAGGATTTTCAGCATGGTCCGGTCCAGATCTTCAAATGCCATTTTCCGTACTTCTTCCAGATGCGGCGCTTTGTCCCGGTTTGGTTCAATATAATCAGCAATATAAATAATTTTGTCCAGCATGTTCATTTCCGGCGCTCCGGTTGTATGCACCTGAATGGCATGAAGGATATCTGCGTCTTCTGTTTCGTAGTATTTTTGCGCAAAAAGAGCTCCCAGCTTTGCATGAAGCAGAAAAGGACTTCTCTCCTCAGAAGGGGAAATGGGGATATCATATTTTTTGCACAGTTTAAATTTGTCCCGGTTGGAAACGCATTTTGCACAGTCGTGCAACAGTCCTGCATACATGGCCTGCTCCAGATCGGCATGGTATGCCATTGCCAGTGCTGCGGCGGTATACATCACGCCAAGGGTGTGTGTGAACCGTTCCTTATCCAGTTCCTTTTTCAGTTTCTTCTCGATTTCCGTTCGTTTCAACTTCTGCTTCCTCCCCTTCATATAAATGATGTTTTCTGATATAAGATTCTACTGTTTCCGGAACAAGATATCGGATGGTTCGGCCATACTGCAGTCTCCTGCGGATATCCTGAGAAGATACTTCCAGATTGGGAGTATCCAGCGGAAAAAATCTGTCCTGGTATTTTTCATTCAGGTATGCAATTTGCCGGAAAAATCCTTCTTCCTGCCTGTGTTTGCGGCAGGCCGCCAGAATACGGCAGCTTTTCAGGATTTCCTCTGGTTTCCGCCAAAGCTCAAAATCAAAGAGTGAATCTGCACCCAGAATGAAAAATAATTCCGCATTTGTATAAGCTTCCTTTAATTTCTGCATGGTAACATAGGTGTAACTGGTTTCCTGAGATTCCACTTCCATCTTATTCAGTGAAAATACAGGGTTGTCGGCAATAGCCAGAGAGACCATCCGGCAGCGGTGAAGGGAATCGGTCACATACTGTTCCTGCTTGTGGGGGGAATGGCCTGTAGGCAGAAATAATACTTTTTCAAGATTGAACTGTTCTCTGGCATTTTCTGCAATCATCAGGTGGCCGTAATGGATGGGGTCAAAGGTTCCGCCCATAATCCCGATTCTTTGTACTGTGTTTTTTTTCATAATACACCCCTGCTATTTCGGCAGTTGAATTTTCGGCTCCTTTTTTGCGGGACGGTATAATATAATTTTCTTTCCGATAACCTGGACCACCAGAGCGTGGGTGCGTTCTGCCAGGGTGTCAGCAATTTCATTGGGATTGTCGAAACAGTTTTTTAATACGGAGAGCTTTATCAGTTCTCTTTTTTCCAGTGCTTCGTCCACCGCAGTCACCATTTCCGGCGTCAGACTTGATTTGCCCACCTGAAAAATAGCATCTCTGCTGTTGGCCAGGCCTTTTAAATACGCGCGCTGCTTACTTGTAATATTCATGACATATCCTTTCTGAGGTCTTATTTGTAGTAATCAAATTCCAGTCCGTACATCCGTACGGTATCTCCTTCTGAAATTCCGGCTTTCTCCAGATCTTCCAGAATTCCCTGTTCCCGCAGAAATTTCTGGAAAAACAGAAATCCTTTTTCTGAATCAATGTTGGTATATCCAAGCATTTTTTCGATTTTCGGACCTTCTACCACATAGACATCGTCTTCTTCACTGTATTCCACCGTATATGCTTCTTCCTGCAGCATGACGGTCTCAGGGAAGAACTCCTGCTCATAGACGATGGGAGTATCATCCATACCGGAAAGAAGTTCATTTACATAGTACAGCAGTTCCTTTAATCCCTGCCCGCTGACAGCAGATATGGGAAAAACCCGGATTCCCTGGGATTCAAATTCTTCTTTTAATATGGGAATGGCACTTTCTGATTCATCATAGATGGCGTCTGTTTTATTTGCGGCAATGACCTGGGGCTTTTTTAACAGTTCCGGATTGTAGTTTTCCAGCTCCTGGTTGATGGCATAAATATCTGCCACAGGATCTCTTCCTTCGACAGAAGCGGCATCTACCATGTGAATCATAACTCTGGTACGTTCAATATGCTTCAGGAAAGCATGACCAAGCCCCACTCCTTTTGAAGCACCTTCAATTAATCCGGGAATATCTGCAATCACAAATCCTCCGGTGCCTTCCAGGTCTACCACGCCCAGATTGGGATTTAATGTGGTGAAATGATAATTTGCAATTTTGGGCCGGGCATTGGTTACTCTTGACAGCAGCGTGGATTTCCCCACATTTGGAAATCCTACCAGTCCCACATCTGCAATTACTTTCAGTTCCAGACGAACTTCCAACTCTATGCCGGGCTGTCCGGGCTGGGCGTATTTCGGCGCCTGCATGGTGGCAGTGGCAAAATGCTGGTTTCCAAGCCCCCCTCTTCCGCCTTTTAGAATAATCTGATGTTTGTTCTCTCCGGACATATCTGCAATTACCCTGTCGCTTTCCGCGTCACGGATAATGGTTCCGGCAGGTACTTTTACAATAAGATCCTCTCCGTTTTTTCCATGGCAGTTGCGTTTCTTACCGTCTTCTCCGTTTTCAGCCGCATATTTTCGTCTGTGTCTGAAATCGGTAAGGGTATTCAGACCTTCATCCACCTGAAAAATCAGGTTTCCTCCGTGGCCCCCGTCGCCTCCGTCAGGCCCGCCGTTGGGAACGTATTTTTCCCGCCGGAAAGAGACGTGTCCATCGCCGCCTTTCCCTGATTTTATTATTATTTTTGCACTGTCTGCAAACATGATTTATACCTCATAATTGTGATAAACAACTTTTCATTTTTAAGAAAAATTTTGGCCGAATGAAAAGAATAGACCCGGCTATTCAGTCGAGTCTATCAGTCGTATCATGCAATCTACTGTTCGTTGCCTGCTACTGGATATACGGAAGCCTGCTTTTTGTCTCTTCCTTTTCTTTCAAATCTCAGAACGCCGTCAACCTTGGCGAATAATGTATCATCTCCGCCCTTTCCAACATTCACTCCAGGGTGAATTCTGGTTCCGCGCTGTCTGTATAAAATATTTCCAGCCTTAACAAACTGTCCGTCAGCTCTTTTTGCACCTAACCGTTTAGATTCGGAATCTCTGCCGTTCTTGGTAGAACCAACTCCCTTTTTATGAGCGAAAAACTGAAGATTCATATTCAACATGTTCTACACCTCCTCGAATGTAAGCGAAACATACTTTTTGCCGTAATTTTTCTGTATTCCCTGTAAACCCAAAACCAGTGAACGGAGCAACAGCAGGGAGTGTTCGGAATATCCCTCTTTCAGGGAAAAATCAATCAGTCCCGTATCGGCGTCTGTTACCAGCCGGAACCTGTCTGATACAAGCTGTTCCACAGAGTTGATGGTATTTATTACCAGAACTGAAACTGCGGCGCAGACAATATCCTCTCCTGAGACAGCGTATCCCGCATGCCCCATACAGCGAAATGCTGTGTAATCCTGTTCTCTGTTTTTATAAACCGTGATACAGATCATAATATTCCTGTCACTTAACCATTAATCTTTTCAATCTTTACTTTGGTGAAGGACTGTCTGTGACCGTTCTTCTTGTGATAGCCGGTTTTTCTCTTATACTTGTAAACGATGACTTTTTTTCCTCTTCCGTTTTCCACTACAGAAGCCTCAACTGTTGCATTTGCTGCGTCTGTTCCAACTTTTAAAGAACCGTCGTTTACTGCCAGTACATCGTCAAAAGTAACTTTCTCACCAGCTTCCAGACCAAGTTTTTCAATGGTAATGATATCGCCTTCGGATACTTTGTACTGTTTACCACCTGTTGCTATAATTGCGTACATATGGCACCTCCTATTTATCATTACTCGCCAGTTATGGTGCTGCAATTGCAGTCTTTTAAACCTCACTGTGCGGCATACTCATAGAGAATAGCATAAAAACGATGACAAGTCAATGGCTTTTTACCTGTTCTGCCAGAGATTTTTTCACTTTTTTCCGTGTTATTTCCACAAGGTTCAGTTTTGTCCGGTCCACTACCTGAACGGGAACGGAATCTGAGCGGACAGCGCTGCGCAGAGTCTGCATCAGCAGTTCCTGAGATTGGGTGGACTTCATATCAATGAAATCAATAATAATAATACCGGAAAGGTTGCGGAGCCTGAGCTGATGTGCAAGTTCTTCGGCAGCTTCCAGATTAATTTTAAGGTAATGTTCCTGCGCCTGTTTTCCGGAAATACTTTTTCCGGAATTTACGTCTACTACCGTTAAGGCCTCTGTGGGCTGGATAATCAGGTAGCCTCCGGACTTCAGCCACACTTTTTCCTGAAGGGCCTCTTTCAGCCGGATATCAAGATGATAAAGTTTGTTCAGGCTTAACAGGTTATCTTCATAAAAGGTAAGTTTCTCTTTTTCTTCCGGCTGCATATGTTTAAGATAAAGGGCTGTTTTTTCAAAGAGTTCCGGATCATCGGTAATTACCTTTTCCAGTAAGGAGCGGTTCAGTCCCTGAAGGACATGGAGATATTCCGGCGTACTCTCTTTCAGACAGGAAAAAGTGGTGCGGCAGGGGGCAGTTTTCTTAAGATGTATAAATTCTTCCTTTAATTTTTGATACTCTTTTAAAATCTCCTGTCTGGAAGCAAATGCTGCATTTGTGCGTACAATAATACCATAATCACTGTTTTCCTCAAAAGTCAAATCCTGCTTTAATTCCTGCCTCTTTTTTTCGTCCAGTTTTCTGGAAATTCCGAGGGTGGTATTCTCGCTGGTCAGAACAAGATAATTTCCGGTGAGATTCAGGTTGGTGGTAACTTTGGGTGGTTTGGATTTGCTGCTTTCCTGAGCTATCTGAACCACAAGTTCATCCCCCTGTACCAGCCTTGGGCTGTTGATTTTCTTTACATAAAGGGGCTGTTTCAGTTCTTCCAGCGGATAGTAACAGGGAATGCCCGGTGCAATCTCGATGAAAGCGGCATTCAGATTTTTTACGATATTTTTCACTCGTCCCACATAAATATTTCCCAGAATACTCTGCTGCCCATCCGGTTCCAGATGAAGCTCCAGTATTTTTTTATCCTGATAAAGTGCAGTTGCAATATAAGTTCTGCTATTCCACTGCAGTCGGGTTATCAGTAATGTCGTTCCCATAAATAATGTCCTCGCCCAGTTCTCCCAGCGTTAAAAATTCCGGAAATGCTGTCTTTTTTTCCGCATGGGACTGCTTTAACTGTTTCAGGTAATTTTCATATGCTTTCCGCTCCTGTTCCCCTTTTACAGGAATTTCCTCCGATTTTGCATAAACTTCAAGGCGGTGTACCTGAAAGCTCAGAGGTTCGTAATCCAGGCCGCAGAATCTGCAGAAGGCTTCCAGTACAAGTTCCGGTTTGATATTGTCGCTGCTTCCGGTGCATACCTTCAGGAAAATTCCCAGGTGGCCGGCGGGAGACTCTTTCAGATCCGGGTATTCTTCTCTGAGGTTTACCCCCTTCATCTCATAGATTAAGGGCTTTAAGTTTAACTCCATCCGGCTTTTTTTTGTCTGTTTGGTAATCAGGATTTCCGGCTGCTTTTCATAGAAATCATGAATCTGTGATTTTAAGTTTTCCAGGGAGGAAAAAAGAGCGTTATGTTCCTCTCTGGCGTATACCAGATAATCGGCGGCCGCCACAAGGGACATGGAGGTTTTGGCTGTATCCGGCAGTTTTCTGTATTCCAGAACAGAGATGCCTTCCACCATTGCACGGTTTAAATTTTCCAGGGATTCCCGGCTGGATTTGGAGGACTTTACTGCGATATCAAAATATTCACCGTCGCTGGTAACTCCCAGGCCCAGGGGCGCTGCAAAGGACATAATCTGATGAGGGCTGTAGCCTTCGGAATAGGCAATGTCAATCCCTGCCCGCCGGATGGCTTTCTGGAAATAACGCATCATATCCAGATGTCCCACAAATTTCATGACTCCGTATTTCTGAAACTTAATTCTGATGTTCAAAGCAGACACCTCCTTTCCATGCGGCAGCGCCGCAGCCGCTGCACTGCTGTCTGCAGTTTGGCGTCACTTCCCCTGTCTGCGCCCGTTCCCACTCTTTTTTCAAAAATTCCTTTGAAACGCCGCAGTCGATAAAATCCCAGGGCAGGATTTCTTCGGTATTTCTGGTGCGCAGGTTATAAAAATCAATGGAAATGCCGCATTCCTCAAAGGCTTCCATCCATTTCTGACTGTCAAAAAATTCACTCCAGGCATCGAAAATACAGCCTTTCTCATAGGCCTTTAACAGAACCTGTCCCACTCTCCGGTCTCCTCTGGCAAATACCCCTTCCAGCACAGTAACGTCAGCTTCATGCCAGTTGTACTTTAAGCTCTTCCGGTTCAGCTGTTCCTTTACCTCGTCATTGACTGTTCTGGCACAGGCCAGATAATCTTCCTGTTTCAGCATGGGCGCCCATTGAAAAGGCGTAAAGGGCTTCGGCACAAAAAAGGAAGTGCTGATGGTAATCTGGCATTTGCCTTTGCGCCGGTCTTTTGGTATTTCATAATATTGCCGGGCAATTTTATCTGCAAGTCTGGGGATTTCCTTTCGGTCTTCTTCCGTTTCGGTGGGCAGACCCAGCATGAAGTATAATTTCACCTTCTGCCATCCTCCAGTAAAAGCAAGACCTGCCCCTTCCAGAATCACTTCTTCGGTGAGGCCTTTGTTAATTACATTTCTCAGCCTCTGAGAGCCTGCTTCCGGTGCAAAGGTCAGGCTGCTTTTTCGAATATCCTGAACCTTATTCATAACTTCCAGAGAAAATGCGTCAATCCGCAGGGAAGGCAGGGAAATATTGACGCCCTGTTCTCTGACGTCCATCAGATAACGGATCAGTTCAGGGAGATGGCTGTAGTCACTGGAACTTAACGAACTTAAAGAGATTTCTTCATGTCCGGTGCTTTGAAGCATTTCACGGGCGCATTCCTTTAACATATTCACGTCCCGTTCTCTGGTGGGACGGTAAATCATACCTGCCTGACAGAACCGGCAGCCCCGGATACAGCCCCGCTGGATTTCCAGTACCACCCGGTCCTGGGTTGCTTTTAAGAAAGGAACCAGAGGCTTACGGGGATAATGGGTGTGGCTTAAATCCATCTGAATTTCTTTTTTCACAGTGGCGGGAACATCTTCATATTTTGGACAGAATTTTGAAATGGTTCCGTCCGCTCCGTATTCTGTCTGATAAAGGGAAGGCACATAGATTCCCGGCAGACGGCTGGCGGCGCGCAAAAATTCCCGGCGGCCTTTGCCCTGGGATTTGATGGATTTGTATAAATCAAACAGGTCGTCGTAACGTGTTTCCCCTTCTCCAATGTAAAACAGGTCAAAGAAATCTGCCAGCGGTTCCGGATTATACGTGCAGGGGCCGCCGCCGATTACAATGGGATGTTCTCCGGTACGGTTTTCTGCCAGAAAGGGAATCTGGCTTAAATCCAGAATCTGCAGAATATTGGTGTAACACATTTCATACTGTATGGTAATACCAAGAAAATCCATGTTTCGGACCGGTGACTGGGTTTCCAGTGTAAACAGCGGAATCTGCTGTTCTTTCATGATTTTGTGCAGATCGCTCCAGGGAGAATAGACCCGCTCGCAGTATACGTCCTCCCGTCTGTTAAACATATCGTACAAAATCTGGATGCCCAGGTGGGACATGCCGATTTCGTATACATCCGGAAAACACATGGCAAAACGGATGGCCGCGGCTTTTGGATTTTTTCTGACCATATTGACTTCGTTGCCGATGTATCGGGCAGGTTTGTCAATGTTCATCAGTATTTCATCGCTCAGTGCTAATTGTCTCATATTTTTTCATTCCTTTTCAGAGTATGTCACTCAGACCATTATAGCAATCCCCTTTCCTTTTCGCAACAGAAAAGTCCGGGGGCTTAGCGATATTATCTGCTTTTTATCTGGATTCGGAAGGCATTTTTTCCATACCGACATGGAAAACCTCTTCCAGTTCCTCCAGCGGAAGGGGGTTCCATTCCAGCTGTTTCCAGACATCCTGAGTCTTATATTGCTGAAAAGTAATCTGTTTCCGGTCGCAATAGACAAAAGCCGCAAAAATCAGGACAGCTATCATGGTCCGCAGGCCAAGACTGGAAAAATGAATTTCTTCCTGCCGTTCTTCTCCCGCTGGGGCGCCTTTTCTCCTGTCCGAATCCTCCCGGTAAAAAGATTCCCGGATTCGGTTCACATAGTCTCTTCGTTCTGCAACAGTTTCATTCATAGATTTTGTCATGGCTTCTCCTGAAAAACTCTTTGTTACAGTTTAGTTGAAAACCACTGGAAAAATACATGTTTTTTCAGAATTGTCCGTTTTTTATCCGTACAGCTGCGTCTCTCACATGGCATTTCAGATATTCCACAATATCTGAATCATTCTGCCAGTATGTTTCTGCAAATTTTACCGTGACTTTTTCCAGTTGTGCCGCCAGTTCATCGTAAGTCAGGGATTCGCACATGGCTTTCGTCTGACGACGTTCGGATTCGGTAAATCCTGCTGTATCCAGGGGTTTTTTCAGCATAATATGGACCATCAGGTTTAAAAATATGGGATTCCCCAGATTTTCCATGCTGTCTTCGGAGTTTCCGAAAGAATCTTCCAGTACCGTTCTGATATAGGAGGGCTCCAGCTCCTGTAAAAAGCGCTGTTCCTGATAAAGGATTTTCAGATATTTGTATACCGCATCCACACCTGAATATGCGCTGAGATCTGCAGGAACGGGATAATCCAGCATGATAATCGTATCCATGGGGGCATATTTCATATCATACCATTTCAGAAATTCCGGGATTCCCTTTAATATGGTATCCTGCAGGCAGATATTTCCGTACCACCGGAAGAAAGGTGTCAGGGAATTATAGAGCTTTCGCAGAGCTTCTGCTTTTTCTCTCACGAGACGACAGCCATGCTCATAAGCCTCTCTGGCTGTGATATGGTTTGCCATAAGCGTTCCGGTTCCGGCAGTTTCGTATTCCCGGATACAGTACAGCACAGCTTCCATCAGCTGCTCTGCTCTTTCATAGGTGACAGAGGTACTCTCAAAGCCTGTATACTGTCCTGCCAGTTCTGCCACAATTGGAATCAGCTCTTCCATTTCAAAATTTAATCTGCACATAATTTTTCTCCATTCATTGATAAAACAGTTAAACAGATAGTTTTTATATTCTGATTCGAGAACAAAGTGGGCAAGCCCACTTCAACTCCCCTAACCCCTCACTCATGAGGGGCTTGCACATTTTGCCGCGCCGAGCACAATTGCGAAGCAATATTTTACCTCTTGTGCGAGTGCGCATATTATTTTTTGTCTTATAGGAAAGACACTTTCACGCTTTGGCGTGGCAAGGTATTTCCTATAAGATAAAATATCAGGAAAGAAGACTGTACAGTGTGTCCAGATATACTTCTCTGTCCCAGCGCTGTACTTCGTCGAACTGCTGATACTCTCCATAACCGTCGCTTTTTTCGTATCCATGGTAACCTGCCCGGACAGCCTGAGCAAAGACATTCAGGCAGGTGCCTTCCAGGTACTCCAGATCCCCGGAACAGACAGTTTCAAACTGTTCTTTCATGAAATGGAGAAGTTCTGTGTCAGTAATCTCATCCAGCATTTCGTTTTTACACTGATAAAAGATTTCCTGCAGGTGAATGAGTGTGTCGGTGTAATTATCTGCTGTAATATAGTCGGAGTCACAGAATTCATAAATGATTTTCGGAAGGATGCTGCCGGATAATTCCACGCGTTTCTGCTCTTTCAGGGTCTGTTTCTGTTCCGTGACTAGCAGTTCCACCTCTTCCTGTGTCAGTGTAAGGCCAAATTTTTCCGTATACTGATTGGTTTCCAGTACCTGTGATATCTGCATTTTTCTGCCTGATTCCATGAAATATTCCATCAGGTTCCGTTTACTGTTATGATCCATGGCAGTTCCTCCTTGTCAGCTGATGGGTAATATGTTCACAAGTGCCCTGTGAACAGTAACGTGGTATAATATAACATGGATATTTTGTCATCTCAAGTCTGGAAAAAAACGTATTTTTGTGGTATAATAAAGCAAAGAAAGAGGCAATGAACAGGAGAGAAAAAACGATAATCCAAAGTGGCCGGTTCCCTCAGTCTGGAGGGAACCGGCCACTTTGCTGCGCCGGGTGCGGTTACGCAGTGATATTTTCCATGCACAAGTGTGCATAATTTTCTTTAAGTCAGTCAGGTTCCATGGTTTCGGACTTCTAGCGCTGGTTCAGCTCTTCTACAATATCTTCCCAGGTTACTTCTTTTTCCACCATCAGTACCATCATGTGATACAGTAAATCTGAAATTTCGTATTTAATCTCTTCTTTTTCCGGATTTTTTGCTGCAATGACAATTTCTGTAGCTTCCTCTCCCACTTTTTTCAGGATCTTGTCAATCCCCTTGTCGAACAGGTAATTGGTATAGGAACCCTCTTTAGGATGAGCTTTACGGTCCTGAATGACCTCATAGACCTCTTCAAATATTCTCAGAGGATTTTTGGTGGTAAACTCCTTTTTGACAAGTTCCTGGAAAAAGCAGGTCGTATTACCTGTATGGCAGGCTGCTCCTACCTGAGAGACCTTCGCCAGAAGAGTGTCTTTGTCACAGTCAATGGTCAGGGATTTTACATACTGATAATGGCCGGAAGTTTCTCCTTTAATCCAGAGTTCTTTCCTGCTTCTGCTGTAGTAGGTCATTTTGCCAAGAGACAGGGTGGTATTAAAAGATTCCTCATTCATATAGGCCATCATCAGCACTTCCGCTGTCCGGTAGTCCTGGACGATTACCGGAAGGAGCCCGTCGCTGTTCAGCTTAAATTCAGACCAGTCCATGGAGGATTCAAATTTTTTGGTTTCGATTCCCTCTGCAGCCAGGGTCTGTTTCAGTTCTGTGATATAGGTGTCGGGATTGCTGATATAATCTCCGCCGATTCCTGTGACACAGTCTTTTTTCAGAATTTCCACCCAGTGGTCTTTGTTGTAACCTTCCACAAGGACACTGAAAGGAAGGTCTGTAATATTTTCCAGAGATTCAATAATGTTTTCATTCAGTACAACCAGTTTGTGAACATGTTCTTCTACTTCTTTTTTATGTTTAAACATTAAATCCACGTTTTCCATGGAAATCAGCAGTTTTTCCCGGCCAAACCGCTGAGCGGCGTCCTCTGCAAGCTGGACTGTTTCATATCTGGAACTGTCTAAAATAGTTCCTCTGCAGCCAGCATAAAGTAATTTCTTAATGTCTTCCAGTCTTGTAATGGTTCCGGCTCCGTAAATGGGAATTTCCACAAGCCGGCTCAGCTCTTTTATGGTGTGGAGGTTGGTATCATGCTCTTCGTCTGTTTCTGACAAATCAAAGATGTAAAGTTTATCCACACCGCTGTCGTTATATATTCTGGCCAGTTTTTTCCAGTCCCCGGCACATTCCGGATTTTTTTTCCCTTTGACTGCCATGCCGTTTTTCAGGTACATGGTGGCAATCAGGTTCTTATGTTCCATATCTTCACCTATAAACTACCTTTCGTTGACATAATATCTTTAATTCTTGGGTCTCTTGAGGTGGCTTCATCCAGCGCTCTTCCGAAAGACTTAAACAGCCCTTCGATCATGTGATGGTTGTTGGAGCCGTTTAAGAGCTTCATGTGCAGGTTCATGCCTGCGCTGTAGGAAATGGCATAAAAGAATTCCCGGACCATTTCTGTTTCCATATAGCCTACCCGTTCTGCGGTAAATTCGCCTTCAAAAGAAAAATACGGTCTTCCGCTTAAATCTATGGCGCAGAGTACCAGCGTTTCGTCCATGGGCAGGATGCAGCTTCCGTAGCGTCTGATTCCCCTTTTGTCCCTCAGTGCAATCCGTATGGCGTTTCCCAGCACAATCCCCGTGTCCTCAATGGTATGGTGGGTATCCACAATCAGATCGCCGGTAACCTGAACTCTCAGGTCAAAAAAACCATGGCGGGCAAATCCATCCAGCATGTGGTCGAAAAAACCGATTCCCGTGTTCAGCTGGGTAGTTCCGCTGCCATCCAGGTTCAGGTTCAGACTGATATCTGTTTCTTTTGTTTTCCGGTGCTGTTTGGCAGTTCTGTCTCCAGGCATAACATTCTCCTTTTTGTATTCATCAGAAATGAATTTATTTTAATCCTCAAACCTTACTTTAATCGAATTTGCGTGCGCCGTCAACTGTTCCGAGGCAGCAAATTGTACAATATCTCTGTAAATCGGTTCCAGCGCCTCTCTGGAATATGAGATAATACTGGATTTTTTGATAAAATCATCCACACCCAGAGGAGAGAAAAATTTTGCTGTGCCATTGGTGGGCAGCACGTGATTGGGCCCGGCAAAATAGTCGCCCAGAGGTTCGCTGGCGTAGTCGCCCAGGAAAATGGCTCCGGCGTTTTTGATCTTCATCATGGTTTCAAAGGGATTGGCTGTTAAAATTTCCAGGTGTTCGGAAGCTATCTCACTGGCGGTTTCCACAGCATCTTCCATGGTTTCCGCAACCAGGATATATCCATAATTTTCCAGGGATTTTTCAATAATTTCTTTTCTGGAAAGAACGGCGGTAAAGCTGTCCACTTCACGGGAAACCTGTTTGGCCAGTGCTTCACTGGTGGTAATCAGGATGGCGCTGGCCAGTTCGTCGTGCTCTGCCTGAGATAACAAATCAGCAGCCACATACCGGGGATTGGCCGTTTCGTCTGCCAGAACAAGGATTTCGCTGGGGCCGGCGATGGAATCAATGCTTACATGGCCGAATACTGCTTTTTTGGCCAGAGCCACATAAATATTGCCAGGTCCCACAATTTTGTCCACTTTTGGTATGGATTCTGTACCAAAGGCCAGGGCCGCCACAGCCTGGGCTCCGCCTGTTTTGTATATTTCATCCGCACCTGCCAGGTCTGCGGCTGCCAGGGTGGCAGGATTGACCTTTCCGTCCCGGTTACAGGGGGTTGTCATCACAATTTTTTCCACTCCTGCTACTTTTGCCGGAATGATATTCATAAGAACAGAAGAGGGATAGGCTGCTTTTCCTCCCGGTACATATACGCCCACACGGGAGATGGCTGTTACTTTCTGTCCCAGCAGTACCCCGTCCGGCCGGCTGTCAAACCAGCTGTACTGTTTCTGTTTTTCGTGATAGGCCCGGATATTTTCCAACGCTTTTTTCATTACGTCCAGAAGTTTTGCATCTGTGAGACCATAGGCTTCTTCAATTTCTTCTTTTGTTACCCGGATATTTTCCGGAGTAAGATCTGCGCCGTCAAACTGTTTTGTATATGCAAACAGCGCTTCATCCTTTTTCTCACGCACCTGAGCAATAATCTCACTGACTTTTGCTTCGTATTGCTGATAGTTGTTGGGACTTCGCTTTAACAAATCTTCCAGAAGATTTGTTTTTGTATCATCTGTTAATTTTAATATTCTCATTAATATTCCTCCCTGACACCCTGTACAGAAGCAATCTTATAAAAGTTAATTCTGAATTATATAAAAAACAATCTGCGGTAAAAATAAAAAATCAAGTCTGTATTCTATATATACTGTTAAAATATGGATTAATATTATGAATTTCATGTTAAAACATAAATTAATATTATGAACTTCATGTTAAAATATAAATTGATATTATAAAACCTCTTTTAAATCCTGAATTAATCGTGTGATTCGTTCATGTTCCATTTTCATGCTGACCTGATTTACCACCATTCTCGCAGAGAGAGGACATACCTCCTCCAGCACATGCAGGCCATTTTCCCGCAGGGTGGAACCCGTCTCCACAATGTCTACAATAACTTCGGACAGTCCTACGATCGGGGCAAGTTCAATGGAACCGTTTAGCTTGATAATTTCCACCGTCTGGTGTTTTCTGTTGTAAAAATAATTTTTGGCAATTCTGGGATATTTGGTGGCAACGCGAATCAGCTCATGATGTTTCAGAAGTTCTTCTGCTTCTTTTGGTCCGCAGACGCACATCCTGCATTTGCCAAATCCAAGGTCCAGCACTTCATAAATGTTTCGGGCTTCTTCCAGAATGGTGTCTTTTCCCACAATTCCAATATCTGCCGCTCCGTATTCCACATAGGTGGGCACATCGGGGCCTTTGGCCAGAAAGAATTTCAGTTTCAGTTCTTCATTGACAAAAATCAGTTTCCGGGTATCTTTGTCTTTCATTTCCTGGCAGGTAATCCCTGTTTTTTCAAAGGCGGCCAGCGCCTGCTTTGCCAGTCTGCCTTTTCCCAGTGCAAAGGTTAAATATCTCTGTTCCTCTATGGTATCCATGTTATATCCTTTCTCTTTACATTTCAGTCAATATGGAAACGGGCCCCTTAACACAGAAACTGAATCTTTGTCATATTCATGCGTCTGGCATAGGACTGATAATCTTTTTGTGTTTTTGTTTCCTGCCATTTGACAAGGGAAACCTGATGTCCCTGTTCCCGCATAATAATTGCCTGCCGGATGGCTTCTTCCTGTTTCTGTTCCTGATACACCAGGAGAATTCCATTGTGGCTGACAGGAATCTCTGTTTTCTGACGGGATAATGCGGCCAGAAGCTGGTCCACTGCCACTGCAAATCCGATGGCTGGGGCATTTTTTCCGAAAAAGGTGAGCAGTTTGTCATAACGTCCGCCCTTTGCCACCGGTTCCCCGCTTCCGAACGTGTAGCCGGAAAAAATGATTCCGGTATAATAGTGATAGGTACTCAGCATACCGGGCTCAATGGAAACATATTTTTCCACGTCGTAATACTTTAATACCTGGGTCAGTTCTTCCAGATGTTCCAGTGCATGGAGAATCACCGGATAAGGGGCAGACAGTTTTTTTGCCCGCAGCAGCAGTTCTTCTGACATACAGGTATTTCCCAGCATGGAAAACAGTTCCCGCAAATCTTCCGGTAAATGAAGGGCGTCCAGAAGTTCTTCCACACCGAAAAAATTCTTATTGGATATGAGTTCCACCAGTTCCTGTTCGGTTTCTTCTTCCAGGCCTGCGGCCTCGGCCAGTCCCCGGAAAAAGTCCACATGGCCCACTCCAATCTGAAATTCCTGCAGACCTGCCACTTTCAGCGCGTTTACCACAAGGGCAAGAATTTCTCCGTCGGCAGCTACGGAATTATCGCCGATTAACTCTGCTCCGGACTGGGTGGTTTCTTTCAGCCTGCCCTGATAGCTGCTGTTGTTGATAAAGGTATTTCCCATATAACAGAGGCGGACCGGAAATTCTTCGTCTCCGTAGTATTTTGCCGCACATCTTGCGACAGAGGGGGTAATATCCGGACGGAGCACCAGTGTATTGCCCTCCCGGTCAAAAAATTTATATAAATCTCTGGAAGGTGTTGTTCCGATTTCCTGGCTGAAAATATCAAAAAATTCAAAAGTCGGAGTTTCTATGGTATGATATCCGTACTTTTTCAGCAGTTCATGGAGGTTATTCTGTAAAACCTGTTTTCGTGCGCATTCACTGCTGTAAATATCCCGCACTCCTTCCGGGGTATGTAATAATTTCTGTCTCATAATCTGTCCTTTCATCTGTATATGGAAATCTTCCTGTTTCTGAAGCTGATTCAGCAGATTCCATGATATACCGGCACTTTAGTATGCTACCATGCTACCACGATAAAACAATAATATTATATAAGAAATCTGTATTTTTGTCAACTTCGTTTTTCCAGGTCCTGCTGCATCAGCTCCAGATAAGGCACCAGGATTCCGCCTTTGGAAGAGAGGAAAAAATCCGGTTCCAGTTCCTCGTAGCGAAAACTTTTTCTTCCTCCTGCTTCGGCCCGATTCCAGAATTCCATGAGTTTTTTGTGGCGCAGATAATAAAATTCATTTCTGTGTGAGTAAAAAATCAGCAGAAAGGAAATTCCTTTCTGGCCCTCAAACTCTTCCATAAACCGAATCTGATGGGAATGGATGTTCTGCAGGGGAAAGGTATCGGTATGGCATTCCTTTGCGTCAAAGCATACCGGGATTCCCTGTACTGCTCCGATATAGTCCACGGTACTTTTCTGATCAAAATAGGCCAGGGTAATGTGCCGGCTGTCTTTGTCAATCCGAACAGGTGTGATCGGGGTGGGGACTTTCTGGATAAGGGCCAGTCCGTGTTCCGCATATTTTTCATTGGTAAGATTGATAAATTCTTCCAGAGTGGAACCGCGCAGGCCCCTGGAGTTCCATGTTGCCATAATAGCTTCTCCCTTATCTGTGTGTTCTGAGGAAGTCGAGTGTTTTTTGGAAAATTCCGCTGACCGGTGCTTCCAGTGTTCTGCCGTCCGCCAGTTTTATCAGGGAGGCATGGAGCAGCTGGGACTGGATGCCAAGTTCCCGATATCCCCAGGTATTGATATGTTTATCTCCGTATTTGTGATCTCCCAGTACCGGATACCCCAGGGCGGCCAGATGGGCCCGGATCTGATGGGAACGTCCGGTAATCAGGCGTACGTTCAGGAGGGTAAAATCTCCCTGCTGTTCCACGGTAAAAGTTTCCACCGGCATACAGGCTGTCTGGATATGTTTGCTGCCGGGAACTTCTGTTTGGGTTACTTTTACCTGGTTTCGGATTTCATCTTTTGACAGCCATCCTTCCAGCAAACGTGATTCGGAAATTTTTCCCTTCACAAGGCAGAGATAATATTTTTCCGCAGAGCGGCTCTGTAACTGTGCTCCCAGTTCCTGCAGGCCTTTCAGGCTCTTTCCGGCAATCAGGAGGCCGGAAGTATTTCGGTCCAGACGGTTGCAGACAGAAGGCCGGAAGGTTTTTAACTCCTCTTCTGTCAGCTCCTGTTTTCCCAGCAGATAGCCAATGATATATTCATTGGCGGAAATATCCGAGTGTTTTCCTTTCTGGGAAAGCATTCCCGCCGGTTTGTTGATGGCCAGGATATTTTCATCTTCATAAATAATGTCCAGCGAAATCCGGGGATAGGTTCTGGCCGGGGCTTTTGAAAATTTTGTCCAGGTTTCCTCAGACAGAAATAATTTAACCTCATCTCCCAGTTGGAGTTTCTCGGAGCCGTCTGCTTTTTTGCCGTTGAGGGTAATATTTTTTTTCCGGAGCATTTTATAAATAAAACTTCCAGGGGCCTGAGACAGGAGTTTTTTCAGGTATTTATCCAGACGCTGATTTTTCTCGTTGTTTCCGATCTGAAATTCTTTCATGTTTTTTTCTCCTGCTTTCTGCTTTTGTGTATCGTTCGGATGGTTCCGGTATTCTTGTGTGTTCTCTTTTTGGATTTGCCCTGCTTTCCATCTTTGTGTTCTGACAGTTTCCGGGGTTTTATCAGGCAGTTTTTTGCGAAACCAATCAAATCCTGCCTGCCGGTTTTTACCAGTGCTTCTCTGACCAGATCATGGTTTTTCGGGTCCCGGTACTGTATCAGCGCCCGCTGCATGGCTTTTTCATGAGGATTACGGGCGACATACACCGGTTCCATGGTACAGGGATTCAGTCCTGTGTAATACATGCAGGTGGAAATGGTGGAGGGCGTCGGGTAGAAGTCCTGTACCTGTTCCGGCATATAGTTAAGTTCCCGGAGAAATTCTGCCAGCTCCACAGCCTCCTTCAGGGTGGAACCAGGATGGGAAGACATAAGATAAGGTACCAGATACTGGTCTTTTTTCAGGTTCCGGTTCATATTCTCGTATTCCCGGACAAACCTGCGGTACACAGCTGCTTTGGGTTTTCCCATATACTGCAGTACCTGGTCAGAAATATGTTCCGGCGCCACCTTCAGCTGTCCGCTTACGTGATACTGACACAGTTCTTTCAGAAAAGTACGGTCAGAATCTGCCAGCAGATAGTCAAAACGGATTCCGGAACGGATGAATACCTTTTTCACACCGGGAAGATTCCGGAGTTTCCGAAGCAGAGAAAGGTAATCTCTGTGGTCTGCTTTCAGGTTCCTGCAGGGTTCCGGGAACAGGCATTGTCTGCCGGTACATACCCCTTTTGTCAGCTGCTTTTCGCAGGCGGGAAAACGGAAATTGGCGGTGGGTCCGCCCACATCATGGATATATCCCTTAAAATCTCTGTCTTTTATCAGAAGTTCTGCCTCACTGAGCAGTGATTCTTGGCTTCTGGACTGGATAATCCGTCCCTGATGGAACGTCAGGGCACAGAAATTACAGCCGCCAAAACAGCCGCGGTTGCTGGTAAGGCTGAATTTTACTTCTGCGATGGCAGGTACTCCCCCTGCTTTCTCATAAGAGGGATGGTATGTGCGCATATAGGGCAGCGCATAGACGTCGTCCATTTCCTGTCTGCTCAGAGGAAGGGCCGGAGGATTCTGTACCACGTATACCTGATTGGGGTATTCTTCCACCAGACGTCTGCCCGAAAAGGGATCTGTATTGGAATACTGCAGGTAAAAACTCCTGGCATAAACCTTTTTATCCTGTGCGGTTTTTTCAAATTCCGGCAGGAATACCGCGTCGTAGATGTCTTCTTTTTTCCTGGTTTTGTATACCGTACCATTTACAAAGGTAATCTGTTCCGGGGGCAGTCCGCTGTCCAGTGCTTCTGCCAGCGCCAGGATACTGTGTTCTCCCATGCCGTACATCAGAATGTCTGCGCCGCTGTCCAGAAGAATGGAACGTCTGATTTTATTGCTCCAATAATCGTAGTGGGCCAGCCTGCGCAGGCTGGCTTCCACGCCGCCGATTAAAACAGGTGTTTTTTTATAAGTCTGGCGGATCAGATTTCCATAGACAATGGTGGCATAATCCGGCCGCTTTCCCATAATTCCGCCAGGGGTAAAGGCATCCTGGTTACGGCGGTGCCTGGAGACACTGTAATGGTTTACCATGGAATCCATGTTTCCGCCGCTTATAAGGAAAGCCAGTCTCGGTTCTCCGTAGATGGCAATGCTGTCTTTCTTTTTCCAGTCCGGCTGGGAAATTATGCCCACGGTGTATCCGTGGGCTTCCAGCAGACGGCTGATAATAGCATGTCCAAAAGAGGGATGATCCACATAGGCGTCTCCGATTACATATACAAAATCAAACTGTGCAATTCCCCGCTTTTGCATATCTTCTCTGCAAACTGGTAAAAAGTCCCGTTCCATGCTGTCTCCTGTTCTATGCATCCAGTGCAGCCATGAAAATGCCCGGTTCTGCTTCCTGGGATGGTGAAAAAATGTCATAATAACTGTGGATATAATAATCTGCCAGAGCCTGTTTTTCCTGTCTCTGGGCAGATGAAAATTTATCTTCTACGGCACATACCCGCATTCCGGCATTTTTTCCTGCCATAATTCCCATGGGTACGTCTTCAAATACCAGACAGTGCTCCGGTTTTACTCCCAGACGTTCTGCCGCTTCCAGATACACGTCCGGCGCAGGTTTTCCGTGTTTTACCTCGCAGGCTGTGACGATCTCCTGAATATAACGGTCAAGATGGAGGGATTTTGCTACTGCAGCCACCAGTTCTCTGGAATTGCTGGTGGCGATACCGGCAGAAATTCCCTGCTTTTTACAGTGTTTCAGAAATTCTTCCGCGCCGGGTTTGAAGGGTACCTCATATGTATATTTCTCAATGGCCATCCGGTTCCATATTTCCTTTAATTCCTCCACACTCTCGGAGAGATGAAATAATTCTCTGGTGTAAACAGCGGTCTCCGTAAAACTCATTCCTTCAATATCGTGCTGGTAGGTTTCCGGCAGAGTAAGTCCGCGCTGTTCTAAAAATTCCACGTCTATATCGTGCCACAGCCACATGGAATCCACCAGGGTTCCGTCCAGGTCGAATATTACGGATCGTATATTTTTTAACATAGTGTTGTTCTCCTTAAGGTCGTCCGGGCCGGCAGGAACATCCGATTCCAAGGCCTCCCTGACCGATATGGCAGGAAACGCCCATGGAAAGGTTATCGCACAATACTTCCATACCCGGAAAGGCTTCCCGGATTTCTTTCAGCCATTCTTCCGTAGCTTCTTCTGAGGCGCTGGAGGCTGCCAGCAGATATACTTCGCCTTTTTCCTGCCACTCCCGGAATGTGGTTTCCAGATCATGCTGCATGGCCTCAATCATGGCTTTTTTTGCTCTGGCTGTCCCGTGGCATTTCTTAAAGGTATCCAGGGTTCCCACGTCAAATTTCAGTACCGGTTTGATGTTCAGCACAGTGCCAAGGGCCGCTGTGGCCGGAGAAATCCTTCCGCCCCTCTTTAAGTGCTCCAGTGTCTCCACACCCACATAGATAACCATTTTATCTCTGGATGCTTCCAGAATTTCTTTGATTTCCGGCGGGGTATAGCCCTCTTCAATAAGTTCCAGTGCATCAAGTACGGAGCGGTGCAGGGCTGTGGAAACCCTTCCGTTGTCTACCACAAAGATTTTTCCGTTATAGGGTTCTTCCTGAGCCAGTCCAAGGGCTGCTCCGCAGGAGCCGCTCAGTCCGCTGCTGATGGGAATGTACAGAATCTGTTCGTATCGTTCAAGGCCTTTATCCCATAATTTCATAACTTCCGCCGGGGAAGGCTGAGAAGTGGAAACTTCACTGCCGGAGTCCAGTTTCCGAAAAAATTCTTCTCTGGACAGGTTCACATCCTCGTAATAGCATGTATCGTCAAAATAAAAAGGCATGGGCAGTACCATAATACCAAGTTCTTCTGCCTGTTTTTGCGTAATTCCGCTGTGGCTGTCTGTGATTACTCCAATTTTTTTCATGACTTCCTCCTGTTTCCGGATCATCCTTTCCGGGATGGTCCTGTGTGTTCGGTGATTGTCTGCAATTCTTCCGGGGTCAGCAGACGATATTCCCCAGGCAGCAGAGAATCGTCCAGTTCCAGGCTGCCCATGGAAATACGTTTTAAATACAGCACCTTTTTTCCTACTGCTTCAAACATGCGTTTGACCTGATGAAATTTCCCTTCGGTGATGGTCAGGGTAATCCTGGAAATTTCCGGGTGATTTTCAGGCAGAAGATTCAGCTCTGCCGGCCGGGTAAGCCTGGCTTCTCCTATGTCCAGGCCCTGAGAAAACTGCTCTACATCGTCTTCTGTCACATGGCCTGAAACTTCGGCGTAGTAGGTTTTCGGCACATGTTTTCCAGGTGCGAGCAGGTTATGGGCCAGTGTGCCATCGTTGGTAATCAGAAGCAGCCCTTCCGTGTCAAGATCCAGCCTGCCCACAGGAAACAGGCCTTTTCTGCGATTTTTTGGAAAATAGTCCAGAACTGTTTTGTGGATCCTGTCTGTCACTGCGCTGACACAGCCGCCTGGCTTGTAAAACAGGTAATATTCATATCTGGTGTAACCGATGTCCTGTCCCTGAAATGATACCGTATCCGTGTCCGGTGTTATCTTCTGTTCCGGTCCTGTGGGACGGTTTCCGTTTACCAGAATCTGTTTTTTTCGTATGTATTGTTTTACCTGGTTGCGGGATCCGATTCCCATGTCGGCAAGATATTTGTCCAGTCTGATCTCCATGGCGGTTCCTTTCTGTTTCTCTGATGAAGAACTTTTAAATTCCGGTAAAAGAACAGGTTTTATTACAGTCAGGGAGCAGAAATTATCATGAAAACTGATAATTCAGACGTTTTTCCTCTAACCACTTTAAAATCCAGTAGGGGTTAATGCTGAGTTCCGTGCCTGTCTCCCCGTCAATGTAAATACCCATGTGAAGATGGACCGGGAATTTGCCCACGGTGCCCTCTTCTTCCCCATAGCCGCTGTCTCCCATAAAGCCCAGAAGTTCTCCGGCTTTTATTTCGTCCCCTTCCTGAAAGTCTCTGGCATAATCATGGAGATGTGCATAATAGAAATAACCGCCGTGGGGAGAACGGATTCCAATCCGGTACCCTCCAAGTTTCAGCCATCCGATTTTTTCCACTACTCCGTCTGTCATGCTGATTATGGGATAGTGTCCCCGCTGATTACAGGAGGCCATAATGTCCGTTCCTTCGTGGCCCCGGTCTCCGCCGAAATTCCGGTCAAACATCCAGGAATTTTCAAAGGAGGTGGTCAGGGAACTGTCCTGTGCTGACAGAGGAACAGGAAAATATTTTACATCTTCCCAGACAGCCTGTTCGGCCTGTTTCAGCGCCTGGATTTTCTGAGGCTGATATTCATACAGAAGGTTTAAATAATCTTCCAGTTCACTCTGTTTCTTTTTTTCTGTAAAAAGATAACCCAGCAGATAATCGTAACGGGTGTAATCCGTATCTTTCTCAAACTTGCAGAAGGCCTCGTACTGTTCCGGGGGAACCTTCTGCTGCCGCAGGAGTTCTCTGGTATCTTCTGCCACCAGGAGGTGGGTAATCTTCGCAACCTGCCGGATCTGTTCGGTCAGGACCGTAATCAGGCAGACCATTGCTGTAAGAATCAGTAACCATATACATACCTGCTTTTTCATAATCTTCCTTTATGGGTATTATTTGGAGCGTTTCAGGAATTCCAGGAGCAGTTTCCACACTTTTTCCGTGGAGGAAATGCTTAACCTTTCTTTTGGCGTGTGGATATCAAAATTGTCGGGGCCAAAGGAAATACAGTCCAGGTTCTCTATTTTACCGGAAAAAATACCGCATTCCAGTCCTGCATGGATAGCCTGAATCTTTGGTTCTTTCTGAAATAATTCCCGGTAGACGTCTGCCATCCGTTCACGCATGGGAGAGTCTGCCCGATATTCCCAGGCCGGGTAATCACCGCTTATGGTGACTTCTCCTCCCAGAAATTCTGTTAAAAAGGTCAGCCGGTCTGTGACTTCATATTTTCTGCTGGTAACGCTGCTTCGCACAGAAAAGCACAGAGAAAAAGTGTCTTTTTCCAGTTTCATAATACCGGGATTCAGGGAAGTTTCCACCAGTCCTTCCAGTTCCGGGCTCATATGCTGTACGCCCCAGGGCATGGTACGGAGGAAAAACAGCACTTTGGTCAGAGAAGCGGCGTCCAGAACTTCTGTCTGTTTTTTTACCGGCTCGCTGCAAAGAACGCTGACCTGTCGGTCAGAACTGCGGTATTCATGACGAAGCACTTCCTGCCAGGAGGAAACCAGTGATTCCGGGTTGGGCCCTTTCCAGTCTTCCGGTATAAGAATGGTACATACAGCCTCCCGCGGAATGGCATTGTCTTTTAACCCGCCTTCCAGTGTTTCCAGATAAAAGGGAAGTTCTTCCCGTATTCCCTTTAAAATTCTCCCAAGGAGCACAGCGGCATTTCCCCGCTCTTTGTGGATTTCACTGCCGGAATGTCCGCCCTGCAGTCCTGTTACTCTGATTTCATAAAGGGTTCCCTGTACCTGCTGCCGGGATATGGGAAGTATGCAGTCTGCCTGAAGGCCTCCTGCACATCCGGTAAGAAAGATGCCTTCTTCATCGGAGTCAATATTCAGAAGTTTTTTTCCTTTCAGCATGGAAAGATCAATGGCTTCTGCACCCAGCATACCCACTTCTTCGTCTACGGTAATGACGATTTCCAGAGGCGGATGGGGCAGCGTATCATCTTCCAGAATGGCAAAGGCATAAGCCAGAGCGATTCCGTCGTCTCCGCCCAGGGTGGTTCCCTCTGCTTTCAGGAAATCTCCCTCCACATACAGCCGCAGGCCTTCTTTTTCAAAATCAATGTCCACATGGTTTTCTTTTTCACATACCATATCCATATGGCCCTGTATGATAATGGGATCGGACGTTTCATAACCTTCGGAACCGTCTTTGAACATAATCACGTTATTGCTGTCATCCTGTATCCATCTCAGACCATGCTCTCTGGCAAAAGATACACAGTAATCACTGATGGCTTTTGTATTTCCGGAGCCATGGGGAATCTGGCAGATTTCTTCAAAATATGCAAAAACTCTTTCTGGTTTCAGCTTTTCACAAACTCTCATATTCGCCTCCTGCTTTGGTATATTTATTTTATTGGTTCATAGAATAAACTATGAAAAAAATCATGTACATTATTATTCTGACCGGATTTTTATTTTACATTTTAATATTTCCCCAGGAATCGGTAAGCGCTGCGGCGCTGGGGTTGAACCTGTGGTATGAAAAGATGCTGCCGACTCTGCTGCCCTTTTCCATTCTGTCCTATCTGGTGATTCATTCCGGCATACTGGACGGATTTACGCTTATGCTGCACAGAGTTCTGAAACATCTGTTTCCGGTAAGCAGCGCCGGTATTTATCCGCTGGTGGCCGGACTGCTGTTTGGATTTCCCATGGGCAGCAAAATCACCTCGGAGCTGGTTCTTGCAGGAAAAATAACCAGGGAGGAGGGACAGCGTCTCTTCTGTGTCTGCAACAACATCAGTCCCATGTTTATCAGCAGCTTTATCTTAAATGACTGTCTGGGAAGACCGGATTTAAGAACGACGAGTTATCTGATTCTGTACGGGCCGCCGCTGATTCTCTATATGCTTATGAACAGCCGCCGCAGTTTTACCTCTCCTGTGAATGGTAATTTTCCAAAAAAAACGACATCCATGAGCTTTCAAATCATAGATGCCGGCATTATGAACGGATTTGAAACATTGGCAAAACTGGGAGGCTACATTATGCTCTTTGCCATCCTGGCACAGATGACCATGCTGCTGCCCCTGTCAAATCCGGTTTTAAAATGCATCTTCATTGGATTTACGGAAATTACCAACGGAATTTCCTGTACAGCAGAACAGAATATGACGATTCAGACAGCATATCCTCTGATGATGGCATTTACCGCGTTCGGCGGTCTTTCCGGCTTTGCCCAGACGGCTTCCATGGTAAAAGGAACCGGATTTTCCATGGTTCCCTATGTCCGGATGAAACTTTTCGGAACAGTTACTGCATTTATTCTGGCCTTCCTGTTTGTCCGCTAAGGGTTATATTTCTGTAACCTGAAGTTCCGGAACAGATTCGTTTTCACTGGTTCCGGAATCCGGATCTCCACCTGCCGGCGACAGCTCGATACGGTTGGTATTCACCACAGTGTAGCATTCCTGCAGGGAATTTAAAAGGTTGTCTGTCCGGGCTCTGGTACTGTCTATGGCGTGTCCGATAATGCTTTCCAGGCCTTTTAAAATATCGTCCGTGTACTGGATGGCTCCCATACGGATATTATTTGCATCATTTGTGGCGTTATCCAGAATTTCCTGTGCCTGGTTGGTGGCAATTAATACCACCTCATTGGCCTGGGCATATGCCTGCTGCATAATTTCGTGTTCACTGACCAGTTCCGTGGTATGTACTTCTGCCTGAGCGATAATGGCATCAGCCTTGGCCTGTGCGTCTGCCAGAATCGCTTCTTTATTACTGATCATTCTCTGATAACGTTTAATCTCATCGGGCATTCTTCTGCGGAGTTCTGATAACAAATCTTCGATTTCATCTTTGTCCACCACAATTCTGCTGTTGGAAAAAGGCTGGTATTTACAGTTTTCGATATAGTCTTCTATTTCGTCGATAATCTGCTCAATTTTGTTACTCATATATGTAACGCTCCTTACATTCAGCTATATTTTGCATAAATTCTGTCTATAAGCTGCTCCGGTACAAAATGAGAAATATCTCCCCCGTAAGAAGCAACTTCCTTCACGATGGTAGAGCTCAGATAGGCATATTCCAGACTGGTAGTTAAAAATACCGTGTCAATCCGGGAATTTACAATACGGTTGGTCTGGGCAATCTGAAGTTCATATTCAAAATCAGTGACAGCCCTGAGACCTCGGACAATAATGGAAGCATCTGCTTCCCTGGCGTAATCAATCAGAAGACCGTTAAAGGATGTAATTCTGATATTTGGAATATGGCCTGTAATCTCTTCTAACATACTAACACGTTCCTGTACAGAAAACAATGGATTTTTTGCACTATTGATTAAAACTGCCACCACCAGCTCATCCACAATCTGCGCAGAACGTTCTATCATATCAATGTGTCCAAAGGTTGCCGGGTCAAAACTGCCCGGATAAATTGCTCTTTTCATCTGTTTCCCCCGTAGCTTCTTACATCAACCGCAGAAATACATGTTTGTTGGTTTTGTAAGTTTTTTCCTTTGTAATGGTATAGCCCATGGATTCTGCCCAGGAAAAGTCCGTATCCAGAGCTGCTTCCACTACAATCAGTGATGACTCAGTAATCAGCGATGATTCTCCCAGAGCCTGCAAAACGTCTTTTTCCAGATGTTTTCTGTATGGCGGGTCCAGGAATACAAGGTCAAAATGTTCTCTGCCCTCCAGCCATCGGATTGCTGAAATGACATCCTTTACCAACAGCGTGCACTGGTCTGTAAATCTGGTAAACCGTATATTTTCCTCAATACAGGAGGCTGCCTTTTTATTGTTTTCCACGAAAACCGCCGCCTGAGCTCCCCGGCTGACGGCTTCCAGGCCCATCTGTCCGCTTCCGGCAAACAGATCCAGAAACCTGCTGCCCGGAAGTTCCGGGTTCAGCATATTAAATAAGGTTTCCTTGATTCGGTCTGATGTGGGCCTTGTCTCCATGCCGGAAAGGGTTTTCAGGGGAAGGCTCCGGGCGCTTCCTGCTATGATTCTCATTTTTTCACCTCGTTTAAAATTGCTTTTCGAAGAAGGGTCAGTGCGCTTGCCACAGAATATTCCCTGATTTTGCTGCGGCTTCCGCTGAACAGATTTTTTTCGGTATAAACTGTTCCCTTACAGCAGCAGCTGATATAGACCAGTCCTGCCGGTTTTTCAGCAGTACCGCCTTCCGGTCCTGCAATACCGGTTACGGCCACGCAGATATCTGCCCCTGCCGCTTTCCGTCCGCCTCTGGCCATTTCCTCTGCAGTTTCAGGGCTGACAGCCCCGTGGTTCTTTAACGTATTATGGGAAACACCCAGCAGTTTTTCCTTGGCCTCATTGGAATAGGTAATATAGCCTTCTTTGAAGTTTTCCGAGATGCCGGAAACATTCACCAGCCTTCCTGCCAGCAGTCCCCCGGTACAGGATTCTGCTGTGGTAATGGTGAGGTGGTGTTCCTTCAGCAGTTCTGCTATGGCCTGTTCCAGGGTTACCTGGGGATCGTCTGTGTAAATCAGATCTCCGAACCGCTGTTTCAGGGCGTCTTCCACCGGCGCAATCAGGTCAAAGGCCGCTTCTTCTGTCACTGCTTTTGCAGTAATACGCAGATGTACTTCTCCCGTTTTGGCGTAAGGTGCCACTGTGGGATTTTTCTGTGCGTCAATTAAATCCAGTATCTTTGTCTCTGCCGCGCTTTCTCCTATGCCGCAGAACTTGACCATTCTGGAGCAGATCACTTCCGGCTGCAGGCTGCGCAGCCAGGGATATACCTGTTCTTCAAACATGGGGATCAGCTCGTTTGGCGGTCCCGGAAGAAGAATCATGCAGGTATTTTCATCTTCCATAATGATGCCGGGGGCGGTACCGTTGCTGTTATACAGCACCTTGCAGCCTTCCGGTACCAATGCCTGTTTCCAGTTGTTTTCCGTAATTTCATGTCCTCTTTTTTCCAGAAATTCCCGGATTTCCTGTCTGGCTCTTGCATCCTCCACCAGTTTTTTGCCCATAACTTCTGCAGCGGTCTCTTTGGTCAGGTCATCTCTGGTAGGGCCGAGCCCTCCGCACAGGATAATCACATCGGAACGTTCTTTTGCTGTGTGAAGCAGCTGTTCCAGACGTCCGGCATTATCGCCCACCACGCTCTGATAATACATGGAAAGCCCCAGCATGGCGCACTGTTCCGAAAGGAAAGCGCCGTTGGTATTTACGATATTTCCCAGAAGTAATTCTGTTCCCACGCATATTAATTCTACTGTCATTGTCCTTCATCCTTTTCTCTGAAAATCACAGCAAATAAAAATCATTGGCTGTAAACAGTTATTGTTTTGTTACGATACATACGTTTCGTAAACAGTAACATTATTTTTGCTCTTTCAGAACGTCTTTATTCTTGACAATATAATCAATTAAGGACACAAGGGTCAGAATCAGCGCAATATAAGTGATGATGGCTGCGCAAATCCGGTAAATATCATTGTCATAATTTAAAATCAGCATTACGATCATAATCATCTGAAAGGTGGTTTTGAATTTTCCCCAGTAACTTGCCGCAATTACGATTCCGTTGTCGGAGGCTACCAGACGGAATCCGCTGATGATAAATTCCCGGCTGATAATGATAATGGAAATCCAGGCTGCAAGGCTTCCGTTTGCAGTCAGGCAGATCAATGCAGACGCTACCAGAAGTTTATCAGCCAGAGGGTCCATAAATTTCCCGAAATTTGTCACCAAATCATATTTTCTTGCAATTTTTCCATCCATCAGGTCTGTCAGACTGGCAATGATAAACAGTACAACGGATGCATACATGCCTGCCTCGCCCAGACCGGGAACCAGCATGCAGATTACAAAAGGCACAATCAGAATCATTCGTAAAATCGTTAATTTGTTTGGTAAGTTCATACAATCACCTCTCCTGTTAAATCATATTCATGTGCTCCGGTCACCTTTACTTTCACAAAGTCTCCGGTCATCAGTGTTTCCTCCGTATTGATAAAGATGTAGCCGTCAATCTCCGGTGCGTCCCGGTAAGTCCTGCCGATGCAGACGTTTTCTCCCTCCACTTTTCCCTCGATCATGACCCACAGTTCCTGCCCTTTCATTTCTTCATTTTTGTCAAAAATGATTTCTTCCTGCAGTTCCATAATATCTTCTTTCCAGATGGATTTCTGATATTCTTCTACCTGATCCGGAAATTCTGCCGCTGGTGTATTCTCTTCCTGGGAATAGGAAAATGCACCCAGCCGGTCAAATTCCATTTCATTGAGAAAATACATGAGTTCTTCGTGCATTTCCTGGGTTTCACCCGGAAATCCGGCAATCAGGGTAGTGCGGAGTGTAATGTCAGGAATTTCCGCTCTCAGATGTGCCAGTTTTTCCGTAAGTTCTTCTCTGGTGGTTTTCCGACCCATTCGTTTCAGGACTGCATTGCTGATATGCTGGATGGGCATATCCAGATAATGGCAGACCTTTTTATTTCTCTTTATGGACTGAATCAGTTCTTCGTAAATTTCTTCCGGATAACAGTACATAATACGAATCCACTGGATACCTGAAATCCTGTTCAGTTCATCCAGAAGGATGTGCAATGATTTTTTTCCATATAAATCCAGGCCGTATAAAGTGGTTTCCTGGGCCACCAGAATCAGTTCCTTTACTCCCTGAGCGGCAAGTTCCCTGGCCTGGGTCAGCAGTTCTTCCATGGGTACGCTGCGATAGCGGCCCCGGATCTTTGGAATAATACAGTAAGTGCAGTTTTTATTGCAGCCTTCTGCGATTTTCAGATGGGCATAATGCCCGCCGGTGGTCAGAAAACGTTTTCCGGAAGAGAAAGGGGGATTTTCCAGAGGCTGGTAAGACTCGTATTTTTTCCCTTTCAGCACCTCTTCCACAGCCGCTGCAATTTTTTCGCCGGAACCGGTGCCCAGCACTGCGTCCACCTGGGGAATTTCGTGCATAATTTCCTTCCGGTACCGTTCTGCCAGGCAGCCTGTTACCAGCAGGGCCTGACAGGTTCCCGCGTCTTTATATTCCGCCAGTTCCAGAATGGTATTGATACTTTCTTCTTTTGCGTCATTGATAAAGCAGCAGCTGTTAATGATAATCACTTCTGCCTGTTCTTCCTCATCAGTAAAAGTATGGCCGGCTTCTCTCAGCGTTCCTATCATATACTCTGTATCTACCAGGTTTTTATCACATCCCAGAGAAACAAATAAAATTCTCATGTTCTTCTCCATTTCCTTTATAAAGATTACCACACCATTCTGTCGTCTGACAGAACAATGTGGTAACTTTGCCGGAGCGTATTCAGACTTCTGAATCCTCACTGTCTTCTTCGCCCACAATTTTCACCTTACTGCTGTATAATTCCTCCACCGCAATGGAAAAAGGTTTTTTATTGGAAGGGTTGTCAATCAGCGGGTCTTCCCCTCCGATAATCTGCCTTGCTCTTTTTGCGGTTGCAAGTACAATGGAGTAACGACTGTTTACTACCGGTTCCTCTCCAATCTCAACGTTGCTGTTTACCACTTTCATTAAGTCTGTGTAAGACGGATGCAGCATCATAATATCATTCTCCTTTCGCAAAGCCTTTTAACTCAGCCCTGATTTTTTCAATCAATTCATGGTTTCCGGCCACACGGGCATGTTCGTTCTGTATGATGGTGTGTACCTGTTCCACACATTCATCCAGATTATCGTTGATTACCAGGTAGTCGTATGCTTCCACTCCCTGGGCTTCCTGCCAGGCACGGCTTAAACGGGAACGGATTACTTCTTCTGTCTCCGTTCCTCTTTCTGTCAGCCTGTTCTTCAGTTCTTCCCCGTTTGGAGGCGTTACAAACAGCAGTAACGTGTCGGGATGGGCTTCTCTGACTTTCAGGGCGCCCTGAATCTCGATTTCGAGAATGACGTCTTTCCCCTGGTCAAGCTGCTGCCTCACATATGCTTCAGGTGTTCCGTAATAATGGTTTACATACTGTGCGTATTCTAACAGTGCGTGATTTTCTATCATGGCCAGAAATTCTTCTTCTGACACGAAGAAATACTCTTTTCCATGGCTTTCTCCCGGTCTGGGAGTCCTGGTAGTGGCTGAAATACTCAGTGCGTAGGTATCCGGATACTTTTCCAGAAGCTGCTTCATAATAGTTCCTTTTCCGGAGCCGGAGAATCCGGATACCACAGTCAAAATGCCTGTTTTCCTGCTTCTTTTCATTACATGCAATTCCTTTTATTCTATGTTCTGAATCTGCTCCCGTACTTTTTCAATATCTGTTTTCAGATTGATGGCGATGTCGGAAACAGTCAGGTCGTTGGCTTTGGAAAGAATGGTATTCGCTTCCCGGTTCATTTCCTGGGCAATAAAATCCAGTTTTCTTCCCACGCTTCCGCCTTCTGTCAGTGTATCTCTGGTGCTGCTGATATGGCTTTTCAGACGAACTGTTTCTTCATCCGTACAGATTCGGTCTGCAAAAATGGTGACTTCCGTAAGAATTCTGTTTTCGTCTATCTGAGCATCAGACATCAGCTCTCGGATTTTATCCGTCAGTTTCTGCCGGTGTTCGGTGAGAATTTCCGGGGAACGCTGTTCAATCTGTTCCACATATTCAGACATCAGTTCCAGCTTCCTGAGTAAATCTTCTTTTAACAGTTCTCCCTCCCGAACGCGGGCTGCCACAAACTGCCGGGCAGCTTCTGTGACGGCCTGTTCCAGCAGTTTCCACAGTTCTTCTTCATCCATTGCCTGAGCTTCCATGGTGAGGACTTCCGGGTATCGGGAAAGTTCTCCGGCACTCAGATCACAGGGCAGAGAGAAAGCATCTCCCATCTGCCGGATGTATTCCACGTACTTTTCTGCCAGCTCCTGGTTATATTTTAGAGAAATCTGGTTTTCCGTGCAGTCTTCACAGGTAACATAAACATCCACTTTTCCCCGCTGGATATGTTTTTTCAGGAGATTGCGGATATTATTTTCAAAAAAATTCATTTTCCGCGGCATCTTGACAGTAAGATCCAGATACCGGTGATTTACCGACTTTATCTCTACCGTAACCCTGTGGGCCTCGTCTGCAAGCTCGCAGCGTCCAAAGCCGGTCATGCTTTTTATCATAAGAGCCTCCTGTATGCATAGATGAATGTATTATAAAACAATTCCCATAATTAGTCAATCAGGATTCTTTTTATTTCATATTTCCATGGAGCTGCTGCAGGGACCGTACCTCACTGCTGCCATGTTTTTTCAGAGAAAGAATTCCGCTGACGGTGGCTTTTGCTGCTGCCATGGTAGTCATGTAGGGAATTTTTTTCTTAATGGCGGCTTTTCTCAGGTAACTGTCATCCGTTTTCCGCTCCTGGCCAATGGGCGTGTTGATAATTAAATCAATTTTGCCGTTGGTAATCAGATCCAGCATATTTGGTCTGCCCTCCTGAAGTTTATGAACCATATCTGCTTCAATGCCTGCTTCCCGAATGAGCCTGCAGGTATTTTTGGAGGCGATAATATGAAATCCTGCTTCTGCAAATTTTCCTGCGATGTCCACTACCTCCGGCTTATCCCGGTCACTGACGGAAATCAGCACGGTTCCTTCCAGGGGGAGTTTCATCTGAGCAGCTTCCTGAGCTTTGAAAAATGCTTCTCCGTAGGATTCGGAAAGCCCCAGGACTTCTCCTGTAGAACGCATTTCCGGTCCTAATACCGGGTCCACTTCCTGGAACATGTTAAAGGGGAAAACCGATTCCTTTACACCGTAATAGCCGGTTTTTGTTTCTTTCAGTTCCGGTACCGGAGAGGAATTTCCGGTCAGTTCTGCAGTTACTATGTCGATGGCCAGGGGTACCATGCGGATATTGCATACCTTGGACACCAGAGGTACGGTTCGGGATGCTCTTGGGTTGGCCTCCAGTACGAACACTTTTCCGTTTTCAATGGCGTACTGCATGTTCATCAGTCCCTGTACATGCATTTCTTCTGCGATTTTCCGTGTATATTCCTTAATGGTTGCCACATTTTCTTCTGAAATATGTCTGGATGGAATAATGCAGGCGGAGTCACCGGAATGTACCCCGGCCAGCTCGATATGTTCCATTACTGCCGGTACAAAGGCGTGTGTTCCGTCACTGATGGCGTCTGCTTCGCATTCCGTTGCATGTCCCAGAAAACGGTCAATCAGAATGGGCCTGTCGGGAGTTACGCCCACAGCGGCGTTCATATAGCCTTCCATGCTGTCGGCATCGTATACCACTTCCATACCGCGTCCGCCCAGCACATAAGAAGGACGCACCATAACAGGATAACCGATTTTTTCTGCAATGTGCAGCGCTTCCTCCACATTGACTGCCATTCCGGATTCCGGCATGGGAATTTCCAGTTTATCCATCATGGCCCGGAACAGATCCCGGTCTTCTGCCAGATCTATCACAGAGGGGGCGGTGCCCAGAATCTTCACACCGTTTTTCTCCAGATCTGCCGCCAGGTTCAGAGGAGTCTGGCCGCCAAACTGGGCAATTACGCCTGCCGGTTTTTCTTTTTTGTAGATACTCAGCACATCCTCCAGAGTCAGCGGTTCAAAATAGAGTTTGTCGGAGGTGTCGTAATCGGTAGAAACAGTTTCCGGGTTACAGTTTACAATAATGGTTTCAAATCCCAGTTTTTTCAATGCCAGAGAGGCATGGACACAACAGTAATCAAATTCGATCCCCTGTCCAATCCGGTTGGGGCCGCCGCCCAGTATCATGATTTTGGGTTTCCCTTCTGAAACGGGGTTTTTATCTTCTGCGTTGTAGGTGGAGTAATAGTAGGCGTTGTCTTTGGTTCCGCTGACATGTACGCCTTCCCATGCTTCTTCCACACCCAGGGAAATTCGTTTTTCCCGGATGTCCGCCTCCGGTATTTCTAAAATCTGGCTTAAATATTTATCTGAAAATCCATGTTTTTTGGCATTAATCAAAGCGTGGTCAGAAGGAAGACAGCCTTTTTCTGCTGCCAGGGCTTCTTCTTCCTCTGCCAGTTCTTTCATCTGCTCCAGAAAATAATGTTTTACTTTGGTGATTTCGTGAATTTCCTCGGGTGTGGCTCCTTTCCGCAATGCTTCATAAATAATGAAATACCGCTCGCTGGAGGGAGTAATCAGGAGTTTTAATAAATCTTCTTTTGATTTTTTGTCAAAGTCTCTGGCGTGTCCCAGGCCGTAGCGGCCGGTTTCCAGACTGCGGATGGCTTTCTGGAAGGCTTCTTTAAAAGTCTTTCCAATGCTCATGACTTCTCCCACTGCACGCATCTGGGTGCCCAGCTTATCTTCCACGCCCTTGAATTTTTCAAAAGCCCAGCGGGCAAATTTGATTACCACATAATCTCCGTCCGGCACGTATTTATCCAGTGTGCCGTATTTTCCGCAGGGAATATCCGAAAGGGTCAGCCCCGTGGCCAGCATGGCAGATACCAGTGCGATGGGGAATCCGGTGGCTTTGGAGGCCAGTGCGGAGGACCGGGAGGTTCTGGGATTGATTTCAATTACAATATCCCGGTCTGTTTTGGGATCATGGGCCCATTGTACATTGGTGCCGCCGATAACCTGAATGGATTCCACAATTTTATAGGATTTTTCCTGCAGCCGTTTCTGTACTTCTTCGGATATGGTGAGCATGGGGGCGGAACAGAAAGAATCTCCCGTATGCACGCCAAGGGGGTCAATATTTTCAATAAAGCATACGGTAATCATGTTGTTGTCCGCATCCCGGACTACTTCCAGTTCCAGTTCTTCCCAGCCCAGAATGGATTCTTCCACCAGTACCTGTCCAACAAGACTGGCCTGAAGTCCTCTTGCACAGACGGTTTTCAGTTCTTCCACATTGTATACAAGACCGCCTCCTGCGCCGCCCATGGTATAGGCCGGACGCAGGACCACCGGATATCCCAGTTTGTCTGCAATTTCCATGGCTTCTTCCACAGAGTAGGCTACTTCGCTTCTTGCCATCTCAATGCCAAGGCTGTCCATGGTTTTTTTAAATTCTATCCGGTCTTCGCCTCGTTCAATGGCATCCACCTGTACGCCGATCACCTGCACATTGTATTTGTCCAGAACTCCTGTTTTGGCAAGTTCTGAACATAAATTAAGACCCGACTGCCCGCCAAGGTTTGGCAGCAATGCATCCGGTCTCTCTTTTGCAATAATCTGTTCCATTCGTTCTGCATTCAAAGGTTCAATATAAGTAACATCGGCAGTTTCCGGGTCTGTCATAATGGTGGCAGGATTGGAATTTACCAATACGATTTCATAACCCAAACTTCTCAGTGCCTTACACGCCTGTGTACCGGAATAGTCAAATTCACATGCCTGTCCAATGACAATGGGACCGGAACCGATAATCAGCACTTTGTGGATATCTTTTCTCTGAGACATTCTTGTTCCTCCTGTCTGTAACGACTACTTTTGTTGACGATATTTCTCAGTAAACTATTATACAGGAAAATCTTTCAGGTAGCAACGGGAAAGTTTATTTCCGTTTAAAATGCAGGCCTGATTCATACAGACAATGATGGCCCCATTGTCTGTATGAACGAAAAATATGGTATTGCAAAGATTTCTTCTATATTTTAAACTTTGTCATTTCCTGTTTCATTTCCTGAGAAACTTCTGATAAATTTTCAATACACATGGCTACTTTGGCAATGCCTTTTACCTGCTCCTCTATGGATTCTGCCACCTGTTCGGTAAATCCTGCTGTGTTTGCGGAGATATTCTGTATTCTTTCTACAGCACACACCACTGTACGGTCACACTGATGCATTTTTTCCACAAGTTCTTCCATGCTGCTGACGGATTCTTTTGTCTGTTCTGCCAGCATACGGAAATCTGCAAAGGTTCCCTGTACCTGTTTTGCCGCCTGAGTCTGTCCATCCACACCTGCACGGATAGAGTCGATATTTGCAACAACATCAGAGATTTCACTGCACAGTTCTGCAATGATTTTTTCTATGTCATCAGTTGCTGCCGACGAATCTGCCGCAAGTCTTCCGACGAATCTGCCGCAAGTCTTCCGATGGATTCTGCCACTACGGAAAAGCCTTTGCCATGCTCTCCTGCACGTGCAGCTTCCACAGAGGCATTCAGGGCAAGCAGTTCTGTCTGAGAAGAGATATGGTTGATTGTATTTAAGATTCCTGAAATCTTCTGAGACTGGTCTTCCAGTGCCATAATCTTATCATAGGCATCCGCCATTCCCCTGGAAGCCTCCCTGTTCTGTTTCTGAAGTTTTGCAACATCTTCAATTCCCTTTTCACTGGAAACAATGGTATTGTGTGCATTTTCCAGAAGGAGTCTGCTCTTTTCCCGTAAATGCTCAAAATTCGCGCCTAACAGTTCTTCCTGTATGAGGACTTCCTTCACATCTTCATCCTGTGCCTGTGAGCCGTCCAGTATTTCCCGGACTGCCTGGCTGGTTTTCTCTATATCTGTTTCAATTTGTTTTAAATGTCCGGCACTTTCCACAACTTCTCCGGCAATCACCGCATTTTTCCTCAGAATCCCCGATATTTTTTCTGTCATTTTATTAAAAATTTTTGACAATACGCCGATTTCATTCTTATTGTTTTCTTCTGCCTGAACAGTAAAATCACCATCCGAAGCGTTTTGAATCAGTTCAGTAACAGACACAATCGGACTGGTCAGTCTGCGTGCCAGCAATGCAGTCACCAAAATTGCGGCTGCGATAATAAAAAGAGCCACTGCTGCCGCAACTGCAATCATTCGATATACCGGAGCCATTACTGATTTTTCTTTATAAAGAGTTATCACAGACCAGGTATCAGATGCCCCTTTGAGCGGGACAGATGCATAGCTTACAATGTAATCTTCGCCTTCATTTGTAATTTTGCCGCTTCCGGTATTTCCTGCCATAACCTCTGTGATGATTTTCTGATAATCCTCGGAAATCGTTATGGCCTGTTCCTCGGTTACAATATTGCCTTCCGGGTCAACCATGGGCTGTCCGTTCTTATCTTTACCGGAAACAGTTTTCGTCATCTGTTTATAATTGTAAAGTTCTTTTGTCTGGGTGCTGTCCGGATGGGCCACCACAACGCCTTCTCCGTCAATAACAAAGGAATACTCTCCATGTTCCGTATCGGAAAATTCTTCTGTCAGACTCTGCAGGTAATCCAGTTTTAAATCCACTGCAAAAATTCCGGTAAACATATTTTCCCGATACATGGGAAAAAAGATGGAAGCGCATGGCATTCCGGTATTTACGGAATAATAAGATTTCGAGATAAACGGTTTCTGTTCTTCCACAGTCTGCTGAAACCACCATCTGCCGGAACGGTCTGCCAGTTCACCTGAAGATCGGCCTGTCTGCATGCCGTCTGTTCCCTGTATGTAAAGAAGTTCCAGATAAGAATTACGTCTGACGCAATCTTCAAGAATCGGTGTCTGTATATCAGTTTCCATGGTGAGAATACTGGGATTAACAGATAATTCTTCTGTAATTCCATAGGCACCGTCCAAAAACATGGCAATCTCTCCGGATACCAGCTGAGACTTGTCCTGGCTCCTGCCGTATATCTGCCTTTCATAGGATTTTACAAAAATAGTTACAACAATTCCTGTTAAACATAATGCCAGTACACATACAATCAGTATCATAGGCAAAAGAAGCTGCTTAAAAATACTTGTCTTTTTCATTGGGATATCCTCCTGGTCACGCATTGACAACGTCATATATTATTATACACACTCCCCCGCCAAATTACAATCATTCCACACGTTGCTTTTGTGGTTTTATTCTTCCAAAATAACCAGCTTGTTGGGGAAGCATTCTGCACGCACACTGCACCGCTTCATATCCATCTTTCCCTGTTAAAATATATTCCATCAGACAACACACCCCATGGAAGCACACACTTCCATGGGGTTAAATACGATTCTTATTTTTTAATTTTTACTAACATACGTTCTTTTTTACCTACTTGTGATATGGCTGCTTCATAAGAATACGATAGCTCCGATAAATCTGTTCCAGCAGAATCACCCGCATCAGCTGATGAGGAAATGTCATTTTTGAAAAGCTCAGCAGGTAATCCGCTCGTTTCAGAACCTGGTCTGCCAGTCCCAGGGAACCGCCGATGACAAATATGATGTGACTGGTTCCGGATACTCCCAGACTTTCCAGTTTTTCAGAAAGTTCCACAGAATCCAGCATCTTTCCTTCGATTGCCAGTGCACAGATCCAGGCGTCCTCACGGAAATGCTTCATAAGTCTCTGGCCTTCTTTTTCTTTTATCTGGATTTCTTCAGCGGCACTGGCATGGTCCGGCGTTTTCTCATCAGCCACTTCAATGATTTCCAGCTTGCAGTACCGGCCAAGGCGTTTCTGAAATTCCAGAATGGCCTGCCGGTAAAAATTTTCCTTAATTTTTCCTACTGCTATCAGAGTTATTTTCACGTTATGCTCTCCTTTTTGTTGTAATATAGCGCTTTTTCCTTTATAATATATTCTGAGCTTCGAATTTTCAAAGAATCCATATAAATTACCCAGTACATACAGATACTAATTTTCAGAGGTGAACTTATTATGAAATTATTGGAAGAAAAAATCAGACAGGACGGTATTGCCGTAAATGAACATATTTTAAAAGTGGACAGTTTTATCAATCATCAGGTAGATCCGGCGTTAATGCAGGAAATGGGAAAAGAAATCGCAGAACATTTTAAGGACAGAGGCATTACCAAAGTTGCCACCATCGAAAGTTCCGGAATTGCTCCGGCCATTATGACTTCCCTTGCTCTGGGGGTTCCCATGGTAATCCTGAAAAAACAGCCTTCCAAGATTCTGAATCAGGATTTATACCAGACTGTGGTGACTTCATTTACCAAAGAGACGAATTATGAACTGACTCTCTCCAAAAAATATATTACAGCTGACGACCATGTGCTCCTTGTGGATGATTTTCTGGCAAACGGAGAAGCGGCTACCGCTGCAATCCGGCTGATACGCATGTCCCATGCCACCATTGCCGGACTGGGCGTTCTGATCGAGAAATCTTTCCAGCCTGGCCGGGAAAAACTCACAGCACAGGGAATTGAAGTCCATGCGCTGGCCCGCATTGCAAAAATGGCAGAAAATTATATTGAATTTAAAGCGTAATCTTTACCGGTTTGAAAAACAATGATGCGCAGCTCGCGGGGTTGATGTTTATTGCTGCGCAATCCGCTCGCGCGGAGAATGCGCATAGCGCATTCTTTTTTATACAGATCAGCCGGTTTTCTTTCCTTTAGGAAAAATCTCATGTGTTCTGTTTCTGCCTGTTCTGAATTTGTCACAGAGTTCTGAGCCGGCTATTTCTTTTTTCCGCCAATCAGGCTTTTCAGCTTCAGGGCCTTGTCAATATTTCCATCTACTTTCAGTTTTTTTAAGGTCACTGCAAGAATAGGGTCCAGTTTTCCCTGTGCAATTTTAATCAGATTTTCCGCTGAACAGGTAAACATGGCATCTCTGTCATGGTAGTCATAAGGCTCCACGTACAATTTACCTTCTTTTACCTCCACATAAAAAATCCCTTCTGCTTCTCCTGTGATGTTAAACTGATAAGCCAGATGTTCCGTGATATTGCTTACATCTGCATCCATAAAAGTTTCTTTTACCTTTGAAAAAAATTCTTCATACGTCATAATTTACCTCCTTATGAGAAATGATCAAATAATGAAAGCTGATTGGATTCCGGCAGATTTCCAAGAATTCCCAGATCTCCCATCAGATCAATCACTGTTTTGGATACTTTGGTGCGCTGGCGGAAGTCATCTTTCGACAGGAAAGGCCCGTCTTTGGCTGCTTCCACCACTGCTTCCGCCGCCTTGTCACCCAGCCCTTCAATACTGTCCAGAGCAGGCATCAGCTTTCCGTCTACAATCTGGAAAATGTGGGCCTGTGCGGAAAACAGATCCAGAGGCAGGAATTCAAAACCTCTGGCATACATTTCCTGTACAATCTTCATATCTTTTACGGTGTCCTGTTCCTTTTTGGTCAGAGAATCTTTTCTGCGCTCAAAATCCGCCATAAAATATTCCAGTTTTTCTTTTCCCTGACACATCAGTTCATAGCTGAAAGAAGTGGCCCGGATACTGAAAAACGCTGCGTAATAGGCCAGGGGATAAAAAATCTTGCAGTAGGCAATCCTCCATGCCATCATAACATAAGCTGCTGCATGGGCTTTGGGGAACATGTACTTGATTTTCTTACAGGACCAGATATACCAGTCCGGCACATTATGTTCTGTCATGGCCTGTTCCCAGTCCGGTTTCAGGCCTTTGCCTTTGCGGACACTTTCCATAATGGTGAAACTCAGCTCGCTTTCCATTCCCATACCAATCAGGTAGGTCATAATATCGTCACGGGTACAGATTGCTGTGGAAATGGTTGCCTTTTTTTCCTGGATTAAGGTCTGGGCGTTTCCAAGCCATACGTCTGTTCCGTGGGACAGGCCGGAAATCCGTACCAGGTCGGAAAAAGACTGGGGGTTAGTGTCAATCAGCATCTGGATAACAAATTCCGTACCAAATTCCGGAATTCCAAGGGAACCCAGCTGGCAGCCGCCGATATCCTCCGGTGTAATGCCAAGGGCCTGAGTATTCTGAAACAGAGACATGACATTTTTGTCATCCAGAGGAATTTTCCTGGCGTCAATGCCGGTCAGATCCTCCAGCATACGAATCATGGTAGGATCGTCGTGTCCCAGTATATCAAGTTTCAGCAGGTTGTGGTCAATGGAATGGTAATCAAAATGGGTGGTCACAATATCGGTGGACATATCATTGGCAGGATGCTGTATCGGGGTAAAGGAATGAATTTCTTCCCCCAGAGGAAGCACAATAATTCCTCCAGGATGCTGTCCGGTGGTACGCCGGATGCCCACACATCCCTGGACAATCCGGTCGATTTCACAGTTTCGCTTCCGCACGCCGCGTTCTTCGTAATAATTTCGGATATATCCGAATGCCGTTTTGTCAGCCAGTGTTCCAATGGTTCCGGCCCGGTAAGTCTGGCCATACCCGAAAATCACTTCACAGTAGGCATGGGCCTTGCTCTGGTACTCTCCGGAGAAATTCAGGTCAATATCCGGTTCTTTATTTCCCTTAAATCCCAGAAATGTTTCAAAAGGAATATCGAACCCTTCTTTCATCAGAGGTTCATTGCATACCGGGCAGTTTTTGTCCGGCATGTCGCAGCCGGCCCGTCCGGCATCGGCATATGTTCTGACTTCTTCTGATTCAAAATCACAGTAATGGCATTTTTTGCAGTAATAGTGGGGAGCAAGTGGGTTTACCTCGGTAATTCCCGCCATGGTTGCCACAAAAGACGATCCCACGGAGCCACGGGAACCCACAAGATAGCCGTCCTCATTGGACTTCCACACCAGTTTCTGGGCAATGATATACATCACCGCATATCCATTGGATATGATGGAATTTAATTCACGCTCCAGACGTTCCTGTACAATGGGCGGAAGCTCTTCCCCGTAAATTTCATGGGCCTTATTGTAACAGATATCCCGGAGCATCTGGTCAGAATTTTCAATCACAGGGGGGCATTTGTCCGGACGCACCGGAGAAATTTTTTCGCACATGTCGGCAATACGGTTTGGATTGGTAATGACAACTTCTTCCGCTTTTTCACTGCCCAGATAATCGAATTCCGCCAACATTTCCTCTGTGGTGCGCAGGTACAGGGGCGCCTGATTGTCTGCGTCTTTAAAGCCCTTGCCTGCCATAATAATCCGGCGGTATACCTCGTCCTCCGGGTCCAGAAAATGTACATCGCAGGTTGCCACCACCGGTTTGTGAAATTCTTCGCCCAGCGTTACAATTCTGCGGTTGATATCTCTTAATTCCTCTTCAGAAGCAACTGCCGGTTCTTCTCCGCGCAGCATAAATTCATTATTTCCCAGAGGCTGGATTTCCAGATAATCGTAAAAGCGCACAAGCCTTGCGATTTCTTCTTCAGAACGTCCCCGCAGTATGGCCTGATACAGTTCTCCCGCTTCACAGGCGGAGCCAATCAGAAGTCCTTCCCGGTATTTGAGAAATTCGCTTTTGGGAATCCTTGGCTGCCGGTGGAAATAAGTCAGGTGGGCTGCCGATACCAGACGATACAGGTTAATCCTTCCGGTATCATTGGCGGCCAGAATAATGGCATGATGGCTGGGGAGCTTTCTGATGTTTTCCACAGAGGTACTGCCCAGTGCGTTTACATCTTCTAACGTGGAAATTCCCCGCTCTTTCAGCATTTCTGCAAATTTTACAAAAATTTCAGCAGTACAGGCTGCATCATCCACGGCCCGATGGTGATTTTCCAGAGAAATTTTCAGAGCCTTTGCCACGGTATCCAGCTTGAAACGATTCAGATGAGGCAGCAGTACCCGCGCCAGTGCCACCGTATCAATTACCGTATATTCACAGGGAAGTTTCTGGCGCTGGCAGTTTTTACTGATAAAACTCATATCGAATCCGGCGTTGTGGGCAACCATAATGGCACCCCGGCAGAATTCCAGAAATTCCGGCAATGCTTTTTCTATGACAGGCGCATTTAATACCATGTCGTCTCTGATTCCGGTCAGTTCCTCAATTTTAAAGGGAATGGGTACCTGTGGATTTACGAAAGTGGAAAACCGTTCCGCAATCTTCCCGCCGGATACCTTTACAGCGCCGATTTCTATAATTCGATTGTTTATGGGAGAAAATCCGGTGGTCTCCAGATCAAATACCACATAGGTATCGTCCAGGTCCTGGCCTTTTGGATTTTCCACAATCTGCTTTAAATCATCCACCAGATAGGCTTCCACGCCGTAAATTATTTTGAAATCATCTTCCGGAGAAACGGCATGGTTGGCATCCGGGAAAGACTGCACATCACCGTGATCTGTAATGGCAATGGCTTTATGGCCCCATTTCATGGCTCGTCTGATAATATCTTTCACTTCAGAGACGCCGTCCATATCACTCATTTTTGTATGGCAGTGGAGTTCCACCCGTTTCTGAGGGCTGGTGTCCATACGAATTGAAGTGAAATCCGGTATTTTTTTGATTCCCACAACGGAGCCAATGGTCAGTTCACCGTCAAATCTGTCAATGGTGGTAATACCTTTGATTTTCAGGAAAGCTCCCTTTTTCACCTCTGAGGTAATATCGGGCACCGCTTCATTTTTTGAAAACATTTTTACCATGATGGTATCGGTAAAATCTGTAATGGAAAAGAGAATAATGGTCTTTTCATTACGGATTTCCCTGGTATCCAGACTCAGCACCTTTCCCCGGACAACTACTTCACCCATCTCTCCCGCAATCTGTTCAATGGTAATTATTTCATCTTCAAAATCACGTCCGTATATTACATCCGGGTTGTCCGATTTCTTAAATCCGCCATAGGAATTTCCTTTTCTTCCTGATGGAACATTTCCGGAAAAACTTTCTTTTTTCTTTAGGACAGAAGATTTTTTTACGCCGGGTTCGGCAGGTTTCTGCCGGGATTCCGGTACAGACTCCGGCAGGTTTGTTTCCGGGGAATGGGACAGGGCTGCAGATTCCCGGGCAGCATGGTTAAGGATATGTTCCACCTGGTTTTGAATCTGTAAATCACTGTTTTTCCGGTGTTTTTTCGCTTCCGGATTCCGATAATCCACCTGGATATCCACGCTCAGCCCGCAGCGCTCACAGATGATTTTTTCCAGAATTTCCACGATTTCTTCTGATTTCTGTCTTGCAATGACGGAATCTTCAAAAACAAGATGCATCTTCTGTTCTTCCGGAAATTCCATTCTGGCCATGCGCAGTATATTGTATTCTAACAGGCTGTAAGAGCGGAATTCTTCCAGAATACTTTCACGGTAAACATCCATCAGCTTTCTGGGACTGTACTGACCGGAAAGCCGGAATGTCTCAATGATTTTTATGGTAAGCTCATGGTTTGGAAAAAGCTGTTTGCGAATGTCTGATTCCAGGCGGTAAATATTGGATTTTCCAATGAGCCTGCTGCTGAGAAGATAAACCCGAAGCCGGTCTCTCCGGTGGTTGGAAGAAACTTTTGTGACTTCCACTCCTGTCATGAGTTTTTCCATTTCTGAGGGAACCTTTAAATCCGGAAACACATCAAAAAACAGCTTGCTCATATTTATTCACTCCAATGCAGTAATTCATCCCGGAGAGCCAAAAGCAGCTCCTCTTCTTTTACTTTTTTTATGATTTCTCCATGTTTGATGATGAGGCCTTCTCCAATCCCTCCGGCGATTCCGATATCTGCTTCTCTGGCCTCTCCGGGCCCATTTACCACGCAGCCCATCACAGCCACTTTCAGGTCCAGAGGAATGTCGCTGACCATGTTTTCCACCTGATTTGCCAGTGAAATCAAATCAATCTGGGTCCTTCCGCAGGTGGGGCAGGAAACTACTTCAATGCCGCCTTTTCGCAATCCAAGGGTCCGCAGAATAATTTTAGCGGATTTGATTTCTTCCAGTGGATCGCCGGTAAGAGATACCCGAATGGTATCGCCGATGCCCTGGCTAAGTATCAGGCCCAGCCCCAGGGCAGATTTGATATTTCCGCTGGTTATGGTACCGGATTCCGTAATTCCCACATGAAGGGGATAATCCGTCCGTTCTGCAATCAGTTCGTGGGCACGGACGCACATCAGTACATCGGAAGATTTGATGCTGATTACCAGGTTGTCATATCCCAGATTTTCCACCATATGCACTTTATCCAGTGCGCTTTCCACAATGCCTTCCGCTGTTACACCGTGATATTTTTCCACCAGCTCTTTTTCCAGAGAACCGCTGTTGACACCGATACGGATAGGAATATTCCGTTCTTTCGCCACATCAATTACTGCCCGAATCCGTTCTCCGGAACCGATATTTCCGGGATTGATACGGATTTTGTCAGCCCCGTGTTCCATGGCTGCAATGGCCAGACGATAATCAAAGTGAATGTCGGCCACCAGAGGAATGGTGATTCCCTTTTTGATTTCTGCCAGAGCTTCTGCGGCTTCCATGGTGGGCACCGCACATCTGATTATTTCACATCCTGCGGCTGTGAGACGCTGAATCTGTGCAATGGTTCCTTTGATATCTTCTGTTCTGGTATTTGTCATGGACTGAATCAGAATGGGATTCTTTCCACCGATTGCCTTATTTCCAATGGTGATTTCTCTGGTCTGTTTTCGAATGACAGTTTCGTTCATAATTGCTCTCCTCTGATGTCTGTTCGTACAGGAATCTCAGAAAAATTTCTGTATTACAGCAGATTTTTAATGTCGTTGAACATAACAAATATCATCAACGCCATCAATGCCATAAGCCCCACAAAATGCACCATGCCTTCTTTTTCCGGCGAAATTTTCTTTCTGCGGATGGCCTCAATTACCAGAAATACCAGCCGGCCTCCATCCAGTGCGGGAATGGGCAGAAGATTCATGATTCCAAGGTTTGCAGACAGGAAAATGGAAAAGTTCACCATGCTCAGTATGGCCTGCCCGGTTCCCCCGTAAGTCTGGTTGTTATCATAGGTATCTCCCATCATTTTTACAAGTCCCACCGGGCCGGACAGATCTTTCATTCCCACTTTGCCGGTAAACAGCATACGGAGACTTTCCAGTGTATTCCAGATCCAGTACCGTACTTCGTAAAAACTGTTCTGCACTACCTGGAATACCGTTCCTTTTTCCCGGTCCAGGGGCCGGCCGCTGAGACCAATCAGTTCTCTGCCGGATTCTTCGTCCAGTTTGGGAGATAAAGTTACCTCATAACGTTTTCCGTCCCGCTCATAGACCAGATCTACTTCTTCTCCCGGATGGAATCCGGAATACAGGCTGACTTCCCGGTAAAAATGGGTGCGGTGGCCGTTCATGGAAATGATTTCATCTCCTGCCTGGAGGCCTGCCTCTTCTGCGGGAAATCCTTCCATAACGCCGGACAGTACCGGCCGGTCATATCCTATGATTCCCACTACGATCAATGCGAATATCCATGCCATGATAAAGTTAAAAACAGGTCCTGCCGCCACTACGCTGATTCGGGCCAGAACGGATTTGCTGTTGAAAGATTTTTCATCCTGGCTTTCTCCGTCTTCCCCCTCCATCATACAGGCTCCACCAAAAGGCAGCAGTTTCAGGGAATATTTCGTTTCTCCTCTGGTAAATCCTGCCAGTGTGGGCCCCATGCCAAGACAGAATTCGTTGACTCTGATTCCGTTCCATTTAGCCAGCAGGAAATGGCCCAGTTCATGGAATAAAATAATAATACTGAAAATGATAATTGCGATTATGATATTCATATTACCACCTGCTCTCTATCAGCGCATACGCTTCTGCTTCCGTTGCGAGAATTTCTTCCACGGAAGGATTCTCTGCAAATCTACATTGTTCCATACAGATACCTATGAGTTCCGGAATTTCCGGAAAAGAAATTTTTCGCTCTAAAAACAGAGCCACTGCCTTTTCATTTGCCGCGTTGTAGGCGGTGGGCAGATTTCCTCCGCGCTCCATGGCCTGAAAAGCCAGTTTCAGGCCGGGAAATGTCTCCATATCCGGCTTTTCAAAGGTGAGGCCGGAAAGCTGATAAAAATCAAGACGTTTTCCGGATAAATTTCTGCGTTGGGGATAATATAAAGCGTACTGGATGGGCAGATGCATATCCGGAGTTCCAAGCTGTGCCAGCACTGCACCATCTTTATATTCCACCATGGAATGAATAATACTCTGGGGGTGTACCACTACCTGAATCTGTTCCGGTTCCACATCAAAGAGCCATTTTGCCTCCATAACCTCCAGTCCTTTGTTTACCATGGTGGCAGAGTCAATGGTAATCTTTTTCCCCATGGACCAGTTGGGATGCTTCAATGCATCCTCCACCCGCATCTGTTTCAGTTCTTCACGCTTTTTTCCCCGGAATGGTCCGCCGGAGGCTGTCAGAAGAATTTTGTGAATTTCATTTCCATGTTCCCGTTCTCCGTTCATGGACTGAAAAATGGCACTGTGTTCACTGTCCACCGGAAGAATGGAGACATGTTTTTCCCTGGCCAGGGGCATGATAATATGGCCGGCTGTCACCAGTGTCTCTTTATTGGCAAGGGCAATTATTTTTCCGGCTTCAATAGCCGCAATGGTGGGCCGGATTCCCAGCATTCCCACAATGGCTGTGACCAAAATTTCTGTTCCGGGCATTGTGGCTATTTCCAGAAGCCCCTCCATACCGGATACAATTCTGACGGGAAGGTCTTTCACCAGTTCTCTTAAGGAACGGGCGTCTGCTTCCCCCCAGAGAGCGGCTACTTCCGGAGAAAATTCCCGAATCTGTGCTTCCAGACACCGGATATTTTTCCCGGCGGCCAGTGCTGTCACCTGAATATCTTTCTGCTCCCGGACAATGTCAAGGGTCTGCGTCCCTATGGAACCGGTGGAGCCTAATATTGCAATTTTTTTCATAAACTACCTCTTTCACCTGGCAATCTTTATATCAGAAACCGCGCCATATAATAAATAATGGGAGCGGTAAAAATAACGCTGTCAAAACGGTCCAGAATACCTCCATGTCCCGGAATCAGCTTTCCATAGTCTTTAATCTCATAATTGCGTTTCACAGCAGAAGCTGCCAGGTCTCCAATCATGGAAATCAGGCCGCCCACAGCGGTAATTCCGGCCAGAATAAAAATATGTGCCGAGGAAAGCTGCATCTGCTCCTGAAATACTTTGCCGTACAGGAGGGTAAGCAGGATGGTTCCCACAATGCCGCCTGCTGCCCCTTCTATGGATTTCTTCGGACTCAGTTTCGGCGCCATTTTATGTGTTCCAATCAGCACTCCCACACAGTAAGCACAGGTGTCGCATCCCCAGGAACAGAGGAAAATCAGCCAGACAATATAGGCCCCTGCCGGAAGTTCCCTGGTCTGGTAAATACAGGATAACATTACCGCGACGTAAAATACCCCGATAAATCCGGCAAACACCTGACTGGCCTGGTATTTTGGAAATGAAAAAACATAAACTGCCATCAGCAGAATCAGAAGCCCCAGGACAAATACGTCCAATTCCGGAATAAAGGGGAAATACAAATCCAGGTAATAGAGAAGCACTGCTGCGTATCCCACCAGCCCCAGAAGGGATTTTTCCATATGAAATACCCGGTAAAGCTCATATAATCCAATCAGTGAAACAGCTGTAAGTCCCAGAAGCAATACGGTTCCCCCTGTAATAATAAGGCCAAGTGCGGCAATTACCAGAATGATTCCACTCAACAACCGTGTTTTAAACACCTTCTGTTCCTCCTTTATCTGTTTTTGCAGGTTTGGATACAGGATCTGTCACACCGCCGAAACGTCTGTCTCTTTTATTATAGTCCTGAACAGCTTTTTCTAATTCCTTTTTTGTAAAATCAGGCCAGGCCACATCTGTGAAATAGAGTTCACTGTATGCAAGCTGCCAGAGGAGATAATTCGAAAGCCGCAGTTCCCCGCTGGTGCGAATCAGTAAATCCGGAGCGGGAATGCCTCTGGTATCCAGATAATTTTCAAACATTTTTTCATCCAGATCCTTTAAGTCAAATTTTCCCTCTCCATAATCTGACAGCATCTGCTTCATTCCCCGCAGCATTTCATCCCGGCTGCCGTAATTGATGGCAATCTGAAAATTCAGTCCGTCCTGATTTGCAGAAAATTCTTCCAGTCTGTGAATACTCTCCTGCAAATCCGGTTCCAGTCTGGAAATATCTCCGATAACTCTTACACGCATGTGATTTTTTTCTGCAGTTTTCATGCAGTTTTTCATATAATTTCGCAGCAGCTTCATCAGGGCACCTACTTCATCTTTGGGACGGCTCCAGTTTTCTGTTGAAAATGCATAAACAGTCAGATATTTGATACCCATATTCCAGGCTTCCCGGCAGATGGTTTCCACATTTTTGGCTCCCTGAGTGTGTCCGTAATTTCTGGGCATGCCATGCTGCTTTGCCCATCTTCCATTTCCGTCCAGAATAATTGCTACATGTTGTGGAACCTCCATAATTACCTCCTATACGCTTTATCCTTACAGGAAAGTCATGTACTTTACACTTCACAGAAAAAAGAGTTCGCCTGCGAACTCTCTCGCAGGCGGATTTATACTGTAAGAATTTCTTTTGATTTTTCTTCTACTGCTTTATCAATATCAGCCACATATTTGTCTGTCAGTTTCTGAACTTTTTCTTCCAGTTCTTTGATTTCATCTTCTGAAATATCGCTGGATTTGCCTGATTTTTTCAGAAAATCATTAGCATCTCTGCGGATATTGCGAACAGCAACTTTTGCGGCCTCACCTTTTTTCTTCACATCTTTTGCCAGTTCTTTTCTTCGTTCCTCTGTCAGTTCAGGAAATGTAAGACGAATCACCTTACCGTCATTGGAAGGGTTGATTCCCAGGTCAGACGTAAGAATCGCTTTTTCAATTACACGCACCATATTTGCTTCCCAGGGCTGAATCAGAAGCATTCTTGGCTCCGGAACTGAAATATTTGCCACCTGCTGAAGACCGGTAGGCGTTCCGTAATAATCCACCTTCAGCTTATCCAGCACATGAGGATTGGCGCGGCCTGCACGAACAGAACCAAATTCCTTCAGCAGATTATCAAAAGATTTCTGCATTTTATTGTTGTACTGCTGTAACCTTTCATCCATATAAGAACCCTCCCAATTTTATGCTATACTGTAACTTTTGTACCGGAAAACTCCCCACTGATTGCTTTTACAATGCTGTTTTCCTCATTTAAACTGAAAATATACATAGGCATTTTATTTTCCATACACATGATGGATGCTGTCAGATCTATCACAGCAAGCTGCCGGTCAATCACTTCCTGAATAGAAATTTCATCATATTTTACAGCAGCAGGATTGATCTTCGGGTCGCTGTCATATACACCGTCAATGGCCTTTGCAAGGAAAATTCCCTCTGCCTCAATTTCAACGGCACGCAGTACGGTAGCGGTATCCGTTGAAAAATAAGGATGCCCGGTTCCGCCTGCAAAAAAGCAGACCATTCCTTTTGAAAAATATTTACCGGCTCTGTCTTTGGAAAACAGTTTCGTAAAAGCGCCGCAGGTAAAAGGTGTCAGAACCTGTGTCATAATTCCCACAGAGCGGAAAATTTCAGACACGTAAATACAGTTCATCACTGTGGCCAGCATACCGATCTGATCTGCTTTGGTGCGGTCGATATTTTCACTGGTTCTTCCCCGCCAGAAATTGCCGCCGCCAATCACGATTCCCACTTCTGTGCCGCAATCCACCAGTTGTTTTACCTGTTTTGCCACTACCATAACAGTAGCTTCATCAAATCCGGTATGTTTGTCACCGGCCAGTGCTTCCCCGCTTAACTTTAATAATATTCTCTTCATCGGATGCCTTCCTTATTTTTTTTCAAAAAAAGTCTCCATATCCACATCTGCATAACACTGAGAGCAGAAACCTTCGATTACCGCACCGTTGTTAATCTGTACGGAACGTGATTTGATATTGCCCATTACAACTGCAGAGGTATCTACAACAACGGGTCCCTGTACGTCAATATCACCTTTAATAGCGCCTGCAATTACAGCGCTGCTTGCTGTAATATTTCCAACTACTACGGAGCCAAGGCCAATCTTAACAGTTCCGCTGGTGGAAATCTCTCCCTCCACTTTTGCAGCGTCTGCGAAAAATTCAGATGCTTCTGCATTTCCTTTGAGGCTTCCGGTAATTGTTACTTTGCCGTTGCAGCGGACATTTCCGTCAATTTTTCCTCTCAGTTCAAAGGAACCGATAGATTCCAGATCACCTTTCAGAGATGTTCCCTCTGTGATTACCGTTACTTCATCTGATATCTCATCTGACAGAGAACCAATGCCTTTTGATTCTGCAATTAATTCTTCTGCTCCGTTTACAGCATTTACTACATTTTCTTCTTTCACAGCTTCTGTACTCACAATCGTTTCCTCCTTATGTTCCGGCTTCTCTGCTACTGCAGGTTTCTGCTTTACTGTTTCTTTCTGTTTTTCCTGAATTGCTTCCTGTATGGCGGGGGCTGGTACCTCGGCAGGTTTTTCCACCGGGGGAACAACAGGCTTTTCTGACCGTCTGGCTGCAGTTTCATCTACTTTTTCAAACAGGCCCTCTAATTTTTTTAATTCAGACTGTACGTCCACTTCCTGTTCCAGAGTATTCACCACCAGATCCGGCTGTTCAGGAACCGTTGCTTTTAACTCTTCTTCTCCCGGAAGCAGTTCGTTTACTGCCTGAGATAAGTCATCTTTAAATTCCTTAAAAAAGCTCATATATGTACCTCCATAAATTATTGTTAATCAACGCTGTCAGCAGGTATCTGCTGTATGGGCGTTGTATTTTCGTCAATGGGGAGCAGTTCTGCACCCATTTCCTTCAGCTGGTCGATCATCGGCGCCAGCGCCTCCACGGTACCGGATTTTGCAGATGAATCATGCATCAGCACGATGGATGTCTCATATCTTCCCACATCATTCATAACATTCTGCACCAGTTCTTCCGGTGTATAGGCATGACTGGTAGCGTCTCCGCTGGCCACATTCCAGTCATAATAGGTAATCCCTTTTTCTTTCAGGAAACGGATAAATTCTTTCATATCCGTATTGCTCACCTGATTGCTGCTTCCTCCCGGAAAGCGCAGAATCTCCGGTGTGACTCCCGTAACTTCTGCCAGATAGGACTGCAGATGTGCCATATCTTCTGAAAATGCTTCCAGAGATTCGTAAATTACATTATATTTATGTGAAAAAGAATGCATTCCCAGCGTATGCCCCTCAGCTACAATCCGCTGGTACAGTTCTTTTGATTCCCCGTCTTCCTGTCCAATTACAAAAAAAGTTGCCTTGACATTTTTCTCTTTCAGGATATCCAGTATCCGGGCGGTACTTTCGCTTGGGCCGTCGTCAAAAGTCAGGTAAACCTTCTGTGTCTGACCTTCCTTCAGCAGATTATCTTCTTCCGCCCCGTTCTTTACCGTGTCCAGAGTTTCCGCATTTTCTTTTGGAGAAGCTGCGCTTTTTTCCTGCTGGTTTTCCATAACCTGCTCCACGGAAATCACGGACTTTGCAAGCTCGTCCAGTCTGTCTTCCATATGAAGCAGTTTAACAAACAGGGTAACCGTCAATATGCTCGTTGTTAAAATCCAGATTACGATTCCTGTAACAATCGTCGACTTTATTTTTTTAATTCGTTTTCGTCTTAACTGCTGCTCACGCAATCCACTGGCTGCATTCTCTTCCATGTACGGACCTCCCCGGTATTTTAAGCATCGCTATAAGTTATTGTAACACATTTTTCAAAAATTACATTAAAAATATGCGAAAAAATAGAAGTTTTTTTTTGTATATTTGATATAATATCCAGAATATACAACTTATATTCTATGCATTTTCAGAAAAAAACAGAATCTTTTTCTGAAATATTAAAATTCCTTTTTTAATTGCGTCCATTTTCCTTTGGAGCCAGCCATTTTTTCAATGTTTCCATTAACTGGCGGATGTCCAGGGGTTTTGCCAGGTGTGCATTCATGCCCGCTTTCCTGGCGTTCTGGATATCTTCCATAAAGGCATTGGCAGTCATGGCTATGACAGGAACACTTTGCTGCCGCTGTTTTTCCAGCTCACGTATGGCCTTTGTGGCCTCATATCCATCCATAACCGGCATCTGAATATCCATAAATATCAGGTCATAATATCCTTCCGGTCTGGAACTTACCAGATCTGTCGCTTCTTTTCCGTTTTCAGCGCATTCAATTGTCACACCTGTTGCTCCGATGATTTCTTCTGCGATTTCACGGTTCAGTTCATTGTCTTCTACCAGCAGAATCCGTTTTTCCTCAAAATGAATCTGTTCTGTTTCAACAGTATGTTCCGTTTCGCTGCCTGGAAGGAATTTTTTCAGGGCATATACCAGTCTGGAACGGAACAGGGGCTTTGAAATAAATCCGTTTACCCCTGCTTCCTTTGCTTCTGCTTCGATTTCAGACCAGTCGTAGGAGGAAAGAATAATGACCGGTACTTCCGGTCCCACCAGACTCCGGATAGCCCGTGTGGTTTCAATTCCGTCCATCCCCGGCATTTTCCAGTCCATAATCACTGCAAAATAATCATCATCCCGCTGATGGGCATTTTCCACTCTTAACACTGCATCGGCACCGGAGCAGACACTTTCTCCCCGCATACCGATATTTTTCAGCATGACGCAGGTATGTTCGCAGATGTCCGGATCATCATCTACCACCAGTATGGATAAGTCTTCCAGTTCTGCCACAGATTCCAGTTCCCTGTCCTGAAGTCTGAGAAAAATGGTGACGGTAATGCGGGTGCCCTGATTCAGTTCACTTTCCACATGAATAGTGCCGTTCATCATATGTACAATACTCTGGGTAATTGCCATTCCAAGGCCGGTACCCTGTATTTTGCTGACTCTGGAGTCTTCTGCCCGTTCAAAGGGCTCAAACAGCTTCGGAATAAATTCCGGAGCCATACCGATTCCGGTATCCTCAAAAATAAATTCATAACAGCCTGCGCTGCTCACAGTGGATTTCCGCTCACGGATATGAAGCGTTACCCTGCCCCCTTCCGGTGTATATTTGATGGCGTTGGAAAGAAGGTTCATAAATACCTGCTGCAGCCGCAGGGTGTCTCCCACAACTTCTTCGTGCTGCAGAGACCTGATATCCACTTTGATTTCCTGAGATTTTTCTGTCAGGTTGGGTTTTATCACTTCCAGGATATTCTGAATAATATCGGAAAGATTAAATTCTTCTTCATTCAGTGAAATATTTCCGTTTTCCACTTTTGACATATCCAGAACTTCATTAATCAGATTCAGAAGGAGTTTTCCGGAAGAGGAAATTTTTCCCAGACAGTCCTGAATCCTGTCCCTGTCGTCCAGATGGGTTCCCGCAATGGCTGTCATTCCAATAATGGCATTCAGAGGCGTTCGGATATCATGGGACATTCTGGATAAAAACTGGCTTTTGGCTTCATTGGCACGATTGGCTGCTTCACAGGCCTCCATAATGGCTTCCCGGCTTTTCTGTTCCCGTTCCAGGGTTTCCAGTTCTTTCCGTTTCCGGGCATCCACATTTTTGGTAAACAGAAGCATTCTTTTACTGTTGTCTCTGACGACCGTACGCAGAGTGAGGGAAATCCATTCGTAACTGCCTTCTTCGTTCTGAATCAGCAGTTCACTGTAATTTTCCCCGGTCTGAGTACGCAGACGTTCCAGATTCATCATCAGGAGATATTCTTCTCTGGAATCCGGATGTATAAGATGCTGAAGATTTTCCTGTACCATATCAGTGAAATGCCGGGCGTATTTTTTTCTTGAAACTTCTTTTCCGTCAAAAATTACCCGGTAAACAGTATCGTGCTCTAGACCGATTTCAAAAATGGAATCATAGGAATCGGAAATTGCATATCCCAGCAGGGCATTATCGTACTGACGTTTCAGGGCGCGGCGCTTTTCGCCGGTAATATCCAGAAAATTGATGGTGACATATTCCGGTATATTGTTTTTGCAGGAAACCAGATTGATTTCCAGGCGGTTCCATACAGGATGGTTCTGTTCTTTTCTGACACAGCGAAATTCTGTCTCAATATGGCTGTTTCTGGGACTTAACTGCCTGATCAGATATTCGGGATCTACAAATTTGCTCACTTTTCCTCTGTCTTCAAACGCCACCTGTGTTTCGATATAGTGATAAATCACATCCGTGTAATCGCCTCGTTTGGGAATCATGCTTTTTAAATGTCCGGGTATCCGGACTGCATAGTAAGTGTTTGAACGGAGATTTACATAATGAATGCCCGTATAGGAATTACTCAGAGAATTGATAGCCAGACGGTTGATTCTCAGTTCTTCCAGATTATTCTGGTTTTCCCGCTGAACTTCTTTGACTTCATGAATATCGTGCATGGTGCCTACAATTCTGATGGCACGGCCATTTTCAAATACTTTCTTTCCGAATACCCGGTACCAGCGGACGCCTTCCTCTGTTTTGAGCTGAATCTCCATATTGTCTTCCATACTGCCTGTGAAGAGTTTTTTCAGTTTGGAAACGTCTTCTGCCCGGACAGATTCCCCGGCGATTACCTTGTTCCGGTAATCTGCAATAATTTCCTGTCTGGTATGTTTATTGCCATAACTATCTGTATAAGGCATATACATAATCAGACAGTCTTTTGTCATATCGTATTCATACAGAATATCCGCGCTGCTTTCCAGAGCAAGCTGGTAGACTTCCCGCTCCTGCCGAAGCTGCAGTTCCAGTTCTTTTTTTTCTGTAATGTCCGTCATGGTACGCTGAATCACCGGATTCTGATTTTGATCCAGTTTCAGCAGCTTTGAACTGGCAGATATCCAACGGCTGTCTCCGGATTTACTTTTGGCCTGATACTCAAATTTTACCATATCCCCAGGTTTTCCCAGAGAATTTGTCAGAGACAGGATTTTGGGTTTGTCCTCATCTGACACATGGCTTGCCACTCCGTAAAAACCATCATTTACACACTCCTGTACTGTCTCATAGTCCAGCATATGCAATGCTGCCTGATTCATGGACAATATTTCACAATCGTTCCCATTTTTTACCACGTAGCGGATAATTCCGAATTCAATAGTATCATAAATACTTTCCAGTAACATCTCCTGTTCCCGGATTTTGTTCTCACGCGCCCTGTCATCCATAAAACTGCTCCTCTGTTCGGCTGAAACTGCGGCATTTTCTTTTACTGCCTGTATTGATTTTTAACATTTCCTTTATTATAACCCTTTCAGCGGCAGAAAAGCAATAAAAAAAGAATCCTGAAAAGCAGGATTCTCTTTCCGATGTTATGTGCATATTTTACTTTTTCGTATCGCTCTTCGGTTCAGCTGCGGCGGTTCCGATGGTTTTAGGTCTGCCTCTGCCCGGCTGTCGTTTCTTTTTCAGCGCTTCCATCCGCTCCCTGTGGTTTTCATCCACAATACGCCTGATTTTGGCGAGACGCTCAGCTTCTGCCTGTTCCAGTTCTTCCCGTTTTTTCTGAGCCAGCTTCCGGCATTCCTCCTGCAGGTTTGTATCTTCCAGTACAAGGAATTTTTCAAAAGCAATGGGAAAAGCGAAAATTTTGGGCTGCTCTGTCCCGAAAAACTGCACCCGTATTTTGAGGGCAGTTTCTTCCACAATTTTTCCTGTGCCAAATTTGTCATGGGAAACGGTTTCGTTGACTAATGATTTCATCCTGATCACCCCTTGTCTGATTTTAGTCATCTGTTACAGCAGATTTTATGGTACTATTTTACCATTTTTTTCGGTTTTTGTCAGGAATTTTATGGAAAAAATTTATTTTCAGTAAAAAGTACAAGGGACAGATAGACTGTTTTTGTGCATTTTTAACGATAAATCTCCGGATTTTGCAATAAGGCAATCATGGGACCTGTCAGAAGACAGGCCCCATGGCACCAGATTAGCAGGAAAAGCTGCTGATTACTGTAAGGAAATTACTTTATAATCTTTTTCTTCCACTGCTTTTATCAGCGCTTCGTCTGAAACGGTTCCGGTCAGTATTATGACTGCCGTACCAGACTCATGACTTACTTTTGCCTCTGATACTTCCGGAAATGCTTCCAGACATTTCTTTACGGCTGCTTCGCAGTGTCCGCACATCATTCCCTCGATTTTCATTGTCTTTTCCATGTTCTGTTCCTCCTTTATATTTCTGGTTGTGTTAAGATGTTCCGTTTCTTTCAGGTCTGTAACCGGGGTGTGGTTTTCAGACTTTTTTGACCCTTTTTTCCTGAGAGGCCTGTCTTTTCGGGAATCATGAATCCGCAGCATGTTCAGGCGCAGTGCATTTGTTACCACACAGAAACTGGACAGGCTCATGGCAGCTGCTCCAAACATGGGGTTGAGCTGCCACCCAAATACCGGAATCCATATGCCTGCTGCAAGAGGAATACCAATTATATTATAGATAAATGCCCAGAAAAGATTTTCCCGGATGTTTTTCAGAGTTGCCCGACTTAAACGTATGGCGGCGGGAACATCTCTGAGGCGGCTTTTCATCAGTACAATATCTGCCGCGTCAATGGCAATATCCGTTCCTGCGCCGATGGCAATTCCCATATCTGCTCTGGTCAGGGCCGGGGCATCGTTAATGCCGTCTCCCACCATGGCAACTTTTCCTTTTTTCTGAAGACTGCGGATGGCAGCTTCTTTTCCGTCAGGAAGAACGCCTGCAATTACTTCGTCCACTCCTGCCTGCCGGCCAATTGCCTGAGCGGTGCGCTGATTATCCCCGGTGAGCATTACCACGTGTATGCCCATATTTTTCAGTTCCCGGATAGCCTGAGCGCTGTCTTCTTTCATCACATCTGCAACGGCAATCATACCGATTATCCGTCCGTTTCCGGTAAAAAAGAGGGGTGTTTTTCCACTTTCTGCCAGTTCTTCGGACTGCTGCTTTAATGTATCAGGAATTTCAGCCTGACTGCTGATAAAACTGTAATTTCCGCCGCAGATAAAATCTTCGTTCCAGGTGCCTGAAAGACCGTTTCCCGGCAGTGCCTGGAAATCGGATATTTCCGGAGCCTGAATGTTCTGTTCCTTTCCATATTCCAGCACAGCTCTGGCCAGAGGATGTTCGCTTTTCTGTTCCAGTCCGCAGGCAGCGGTAAGAAGTTCATGTTCTGAAATCCCCCTGGCAGGTATCAAATCTGTAACTTTCGGTTCTCCATTGGTAATGGTGCCTGTTTTGTCCAGAGCCACAATTTCCATTTTTCCGGTTTCTTCCAGAGATACGGCTGTTTTAAACATGATACCGTTTTTTGCACCCATCCCGCTGCCGGCCATAATGGCCACCGGTGTTGCAAGTCCCAGGGCACAGGGACAGCTGATTACCAGCACGGAAATACTTCTGGCCAGTGCAAATCCCAGGGATTCGCCGGTCAGCAGCCATACCAGCAGGGTCAGCAGGGAAATTCCGATTACCGTCGGTACAAATATATAAGATACGTTGTCTGCTATTTTGGCAATGGGAGCTTTTGTGGCTGCCGCGTCGCTTACCATCTGGATAATCTGAGACAGGGTAGTATCTTCGCCCACCCTGGAAGCCTGGCACTTCAGAAATCCGGACTGATTGGAGGTGGCGGCCGATACGCTGTCTCCGGCTGTTTTGTCACATGGAATGCTTTCTCCCGTTAATGCCGCTTCATTTACAGCGCTGCTGCCTTCCAGTATTATGCCGTCCACCGGGATATTTTCACCGGGACGTACCACAAAAATATCACCTTTTTTTACCTGTTCAATGGAAACCTCTGTCTCCTTCCCATCCAGAAGGATGGTGGCTGTTTTGGGCGCCAGTTTCATCAGGCTTTTTAATGCGTCTGTTGTTTTTCCTTTGGAGCGGGCCTCAAGCATTTTACCCACGGTAATCAATGTCAGAATCATGGCTGCAGATTCAAAATAAAATTCATGCATATATGCCATTACACCTGCCATGTCTCCCTTCTGCTGGGCAGCGGTCATGGCAAACAGGGCCCAGGTACTGTAGCCAAAGGCTGCCGTAGCCCCAAGGGCAACCAGGGTATCCATGTTTGGAGATTTGTGGAGGAGACTTTTAAATCCGCTGATAAAAAATTTCTGATTGATTACCATTATAATCACAGTGAGCAAAAGCTGCATAAGTCCTGCTGCCACATGATTTTCCGCCAGAACTGCCGGCAAAGGCCAGTTCCACATCATATGTCCCATGGACAGATACATCAGTATCAGCAAAAATCCAAGAGAAGCCAGAAGCCGCTGTTTTAACAGAGGTGTTTCCCGGTCTTTCAGCAGTTCTTCTCCTGAAAAACTCTGTCCGGTCTGTCCCTTTTCGGATGCTGTTCCCTTACGAGCGGCGCCGTATCCGGCTTCTGCCACTGCTTTTACAATGTCCTGTTCTGAAGCTGTTCCCTCCACACCCATGGAGTTGGTCAAAAGGCTGACTGCACAGGAACTGACGCCTGGTACTTTGGAAACTGCCTTTTCCACACGGGTGCTGCAGGCTGCGCAGCTCATACCTGTTACTGTATACTGTTCCATATTTATCACCTTATTTCATAAGTTTTTGCAGGGTAACCAGCAGTTCATCCACAGTTTCCTCCCGGCCTTCTCGAATATCATCTATGACGCAGGTTCTGATATGATTCGCCAGCAGAACTTTATTGAAACTGTTTAAAGCTGCATTGGCAGCTGCCACCTGAATCAGAATGTCAGGACAGTAAGCGTCTTTTTCCACCATCCCTCTGATTCCCCTGATCTGGCCCTCTATCCGGTTTAAGCGGTTGATTAAATCTTTATATTCTTTTCCGGAACGTTTTTTTGTTTTGTGACAGCTGCATGGTTCTTTTTCTTCTTCCATATCATCATTCCCTCCTTTCAGAATCATTATATACCCTATGGGGGTATATTGCAAGAGGAATCTTATCTGTACGGAAGACAGAATAAAGCAGCAGGATCATCTTACCGGGATATGGTCCTGCTGCTTTATTCTGCATAAGCTGTTGCTGATTTTACGCCTTCTGTTTTTTCATATTCAAGAGATTGAATTAACTTTTTCAAAATCCGGACAGAGAATCCTTTGGATTCTCTGCCTCAAATTCAAACATACACTTCTCAAATGCATTGATGATATGGGTGTTCTGATATTTGTCGTAACGCTTATGATTTCCCCCGTAAGACAAATGTACATGGCCATGGAGAAAGTATTTCGGCTTATATTTTTCTATCAGATTCCGAAACACCTGGAATCCCTGATGGGTAAGATCCCGTCCGTCATTGAGCTGGTAGGCCGGGGCATGGGTTACCAGGATGTCAAAGCCCCGCTTCCGGAAAATCTGAAACCGGAGCTTTGCCACCCGCTGTTTCATCTGCCATTCCGTATACTGATGTTTTCCCGCATTGTAACGCATGGAGCCTCCCAGTCCCAGAATCCGTATGCCATTGTGAACATAAATCTGATCTTCAATACAGATACAGCCATCCGGAGGAACTCTGTCGTATTTTCCATCGTGGTTCCCATGTACATACAGCACCGGCACAGAAGAAAGCGTAGTCAGAAAAGACAGATAGTGCGGGTCCAGATCTCCGCAGGAAATAATCAGCTCCACATCCTCCAGTTTACTTCTGTCGTAAAATTCCCATAAACTTTTTGACTCCTCATCTGCAATTGCCAGTATTTTCATTCTGAGATTAACCTTCTTTCTTTTTTACACCCTGTTGTTTCATTACCGGCTCAGCCTGTTCCTTCAGTTCTTCTTTTTTGGGAATAGAGCCGATTACATTATCCGCCAGCCAGTCCATGGTCATAATTTCCTCCGGAGAAAGGCTTCCGTCAGGATCATTCAGCACGGTGCCTGTCTGAGAGTATAAAATGCCGGAAAAGGGATTGAATACTTCTGAACAGATAGCAGATTTTAACAGTCCTGCCAGACGTCTCAGTTCATTTGGCAGATATTTGGAAAATACCACATCTACCACCCCTTCTTCCATTCCCCACCAGTAATTGATGGCTTTTTTTGTGGAAGGGTCATCATCGTATTTCCAGGTTCCGTCCATAATTGCCCAGATCAGCTGTTCATAGAAATTGCCCCAGTGCCACAGAGGCATGGCAAAATTTCTTGGACTGCCATTATTAATATGATAAAGTCCAAAAAATCTGGAGGCCTCCTCCGGTATTACCATATCCCGTCCGGAAACACAGGAAGAACCGCTCTCCCGGATACGTTCTTCAATGTCCATATCTTTTTTGGCAGACCATTCCAGGTATACTTTAGCCCAGGGATTGGTCATTTTTGCCCCTGTGGCAAAGGCATTGATATTTGCGATAGATCCATAAATGGGGTAATCTGCAATATACATCAGCCGATTGTTCTCCGCCATGGCTCCGGCAATGGCACCCATCAGAAATTTTGCCTCATACATCCGGGCATAATAAGTCCGGATATATCGGTGGGATGTATTCAGAGAACAGTTCAAAATCCGGACTTTAGGATTGTTAATTGCTGCTTTTACACTGGCCTGAGCGAATGGAGGCGTGGTGGTGAAAATCAGGTCGCATTCTGACTGAATGGCCTCGTCAAGCAGCGCATCAATATTTTCCGTGGTTCCGTTTTCGTAACAGATGGTCTGTACTTCTTCCGGAAATGTCTGTTCCAGATGCAGCCTGCCCAGTTCATGGGCATAGGTCCATGCAGAAGTTCCCGGTGTTTTTTCATAGATAAAGGCTATTTTCAATATTCCCGGAGCAAGGGCCGGCAGGTGCAGAATATCAAGCAATGACTTTTTCTTCTGATTGGGTTTCATCTTAAGGTCAATCTCTGATTCTTCTCCCAGAAGTACAAATTCTTCCCAGCTCTTTGCCACCAGTTCCTGCATTTCACTGGTTGTTTTGTCCTCTATTACATCATAGCCGTAGAGCATAATAAAAGAAAGAAATGCATCTCCTGGTGAATTCTTCAGTTTATTTCCGCCTTTTGCCCGGTATTCAGCTGTAAATCTGGTATAAATGGAGCTGAATTTCAAAAGGTCTTCTTCGGTCCAGACTTCATCCGGTTCCTTCCCCACCGCTTCCTGCAGTTTTGCATATCCGCCTTCCTGGGTAAACCAGATATAATTCACAGGAGCCAGACGGTAGAAATCCAGAAATTCATAATAAATCTTATTTTCTTTTTCTTCACTGCGTTTTGGGATAATTCTGGTCACGTTTCCCAGAATGGAGACAGCGCCGGAATATTTCATGACGCTGACCCGTTTGTTTCCCTCCACCACATAAAATTTATACATGTATTCGTAAACTTTGATTGGCTCACGTATGCCTTCTTCCACATGAGAATCAAGTAACTTTATCCATTTTGCGGCAAATTCGGTGTCCTCTCGCAGAATAGGCATAAAGTTTCCCGCAAAAGAGCTGCTTCTTCCAAATGTTTTTGTCCCTTCAATCTGATCTATGGGAACCTGTACAAGACCAAGAGGTGTTTCCGAATAAGACCCCCGTTCCGGAAGAAAATCATCCAGCACCTTTAAAATCGGCTTTTCTCCCCGAAGCAGCCTGGCCTGATAGTCTCTCTTTCCTGCTTTCAGTGCTTTTCTGTAATCTTCTTTTCCCATAATGTCCTCCCATGCTTGTATTGTGCTGTAAATTTCATACTTACAGTCATTGTTATGTTTTCTCTTTCTTTCTGTTTTCATTCGGCTATATATTACCACAGATTACCAGGATAATCTACGTTCTTTTTGAACATTTCTTCGGGGCATATGGGATAGTATTCCGGCAATAAGAACAAAGCGGACAGGTCCGCTTCAAATCCCTGAATCCCTCACTCATGAGGGACCTGGACGGTTTGCTGCGCCGAGCACAATTGCGAAGCAATATTTTACCTCTTGTGCGAGTGCGCATATTATTTTTATCTTATAGGAAAGATACTTTCACGCATTAGCGTGACAAGGTCTTTCCTATAAGATAAAAAAGCAGCCACCTTTCACAAATATGAAAAATGACTGCTCTGAAAATACTTATTTATTTTTCGGTACATCCTTCATGGAAAAACTGATTCTTCCCATTTTATCCTTGCCAAGGCAGACTACTTTCACCATGTCGCCCAGGGTCAGCACATCCTCTACCCGATTAATCCGCTCTCTGGAAATTTTGGAAATGTGAACCATTCCTTCTTTTCCTGGGGCGAATTCCAGAAATGCTCCGAATTCCTTGATACTGATTACTTTTCCCACGAAAATCTGTCCGGCTTCAAAGTCTGTGGTAATAATCTCAATCAGTTTTACTGCCTTATCCATCATCTCCCGGTCTGTGCCGCAGATGGATACAGCGCCTTCATCGCTGATGTCAATTTTTACGCCGGTCTGCTCAATAATGGCATTGATGGTTTTGCCTCTCTGGCCCACCACGTCACCGATTTTCGCCGGGTCAATCTGAACCTGAACAATTTTGGGTGCGTATTCTCCCACCTCTTTCCGGGGTTCGGAAATGGCTTTGGACATTACTTCATCCATAATGTAGAGTCTGGCTTCTTTTGTTCTGCGGATGGCTTCCTCCACAACAGGTCTGGTCAGTCCGTGAATCTTAATATCCATCTGGATGGCTGTGATACCTTCGTGCGTACCGGTCACCTTAAAGTCCATATCGCCGAAGAAATCTTCCAGGCCCTGAATATCTGTCAGTACAATATAATCATCATCGGTATCGCCGGTTACCAGACCGCAGGAAATACCAGCCACCATTTTTTTGATGGGTACGCCTGCAGCCATCAACGCCATACAGGAAGCGCAGGTGGAGGCCATGGAAGTGGAACCGTTGGATTCAAAGGTTTCTGAAACTGCGCGGATTGCATAGGGAAATTCTTCTTCTGTGGGAAGCACTGGTATCAGTGCACGTTCTGCCAGTGCGCCATGGCCGATTTCCCGTCGTCCCGGACCTCTGCTGGGTTTTGTCTCCCCTACGGAATAGGAAGGGAAGTTATAGTGATGCATGTAACGCTTGTTTACTTCATTTTCATCCAGACCGTCAATACGCTGAACATCAGACAGAGGTGCAAGAGTTACCACATCGCAGATCTGAGTCTGACCTCTGGTAAACATGGCGGAACCATGGACTCTGGGAATCAGATCTATTTCTGCTGCCAGAGGACGAATCTGATCAATGGCACGACCGTCCGGTCTTTTGTGATCTTTTAAAATCATCTTGCGGACTGTCTTTTTCTGGTACTGGTAAATTGCCTCTCCCAGAACCTCCAGCCATTCTTCTTTTTCTGCAAATGCTTCTTCCAGCTGTTCGGTTATTTTCCGGATATTTTCTTCCCGTGCCTGCTTTTCATCCGTAAATACCGCTTCTTCCATTTTTTCCGGCGGCACCAGTTCCCGGATAGCGGAAAACAGTTCTTCCGGTACGGCACAGCTTGTATATTCGTGCTTTGTTTTTCCAATTTCCGCCACAATCTCATTGATAAAAGCAATGATAGTTTGGTTAATGTCATGGGCTTTGTAGATTGCCTCAAGCATTTTATCTTCCGGAATTTCATTGGCTCCGGCTTCAATCATAATAACCTTTTCGCTGGTGGAGGCAACCGTCAGATTCAGATCGCCGTTTTTCCACTGTTCCTGAGAAGGATTTACCACAAATTCTCCGTCAATCATGCCTATCTGGGTAGTTGCACAGGGGCCTGCAAAAGGTATATCGGAAATACTGGTAGCGATGGCTGAACCCAGCATAGCCACCAGTTCCGGACGACACTGGGGATCCACGCTCATAACAAGATTGTTCAGTGTCACATCATTCCGGTAATCCTTCGGGAATAAGGGACGCATGGGACGGTCAATCACACGGGAAGTCAGGATTGCATTTTCAGAAGCCTTGCCTTCCCGCTTGTTAAATCCTCCGGGAATTTTCCCAACGGAATACAGCTTCTCTTCATATTCCACACTTAACGGGAAGAAATCTATTCCTTCTCTGGGTTTGTCCGATGCGGTGGCAGTACACAATACAACGGTATCACCGTAATGCATAAATGCCGCACCGTTTGCCTGGGCCGCAACTCGTCCAATATCTACACGCAGGGTTCTTCCTGCCAAATCCATGGTAAACTGTTTAAACATATTTTTCTCCTTTAATTCAGATAAAAAAGAATTTCGCAATGCGAGATTCTGCGCTGCAAATGCGTCCCAAAGGGGCATGGTTTTCTGCATTTGCGTGCGCATCCCTGTTTACTGTCTTACAGGAAGACGCTTTCACACTTTAGTGTGTAAAGGTCTTCCTGTAAGACAAAATAGAGCGGATAACCGCTCTATCTCGAAAAAGGAATTATTTTCTGATTCCTAAACGTTCAATTAAATTACGGTATCTTTCAATATCTGTCTTTTTCAGATAGCTGAGCATACCACGTCTCTGACCTACCATTTTTAACAGTCCGCGTCTGGAATGATGATCTTTGGGATTCTCTTTCAGATGCTCTGTTAATTCCTGAATTCTTGCGGTCAGGATTGCAACCTGAACTTCAGGTGAACCGGTATCTCCCGGTGTTCTTGCGTATTCTGCAATGATTGCCTGTTTCTTTTCTTTTGCTATCATCTTATGATAACCTCCTCAAATATTATTATCGCCCTTTCCGGTTCTGAACATTCAAAAAGTCCGTCTGTGAGATATTAAGTAAGGGTCGGAGTCATCCGGTTACTGAATATGGGCTCTCTCAAAATTCCGGCAGGCTTTCTGAACCCACCGGGAAACATTATATCACAGGCAGCTGTGCCTGTAAAGTAAATTTCTGTTCTGCATTCCTGACAGGCACACAGAACAGAAAAGTGATAACTTTCACAGTATGAATAACACTATGCTACTTTGCTTTTTGCCAGTTCTGCCAGAGTTTTAAATCCTTCTGCGTCATTTACTGCCAGCTCTGCCAGCATTTTGCGGTTTACATCCACCCCTGCCAGTTTCAGTCCGTGCATAAACTGACTGTAGGAAATTCCATTAATTCTGGCTGCAGCATTGATTCGTGCAATCCAGAGACGACGGAACTGTCTTTTTCTCTCTTTTCTTCCTGCATAAGAACTTGCCAGGGCTCTCATGACAGACTGTTTTGCTATACGATACTGTTTGGAACGTGCTCCTCTGTATCCTTTTGCCAGTTTTAATACTCTGTTATGTTTTTTTCTGGCGTTTAAGCCGCCTTTAATTCTTGCCATGTCTGCTTCCTCCTTAACTCATTCTTACAAATACGGTAAAATCTTTTTCATATTCTTAACATTGGTAGCGTCTGTGATAGCTGATTTTCTCAGATTTCTCTTTCTCTTGGGAGATTTCTTTGTTAAGATATGGCTCTTATAGGCTTTATTTCTTTTTAATTTTCCGGTTCCTGTCTTTTTAAAACGTTTTGCTGCTGCTCTGCTTGTTTTCATTTTTGGCATTTTAACTTCCTCCTTAATATCCGGTTATTTCTTTTCTGTCAGTACCATGCTAATGCTGCGTCCTTCCAGTTTTGGTGCTTTTTCCACTGTAGCAATTTCTGCTAAATGTTCTGCAAAGTCATCAAGGATATGTCTGCTGCTCTGCATATGTGCCATCTCCCTGCCGCGGAACCGCAGAGTGATTTTTACTTTATTACCTTTTGAAATAAATTTTCTGGCTGCATTAATTTTTGTATTCAGATCGTTTGCCTCAATATTGGGTGACAGACGGATTTCCTTTATCTCAACAGTCTTCTGCTTCTTCCGGGCTTCTTTTTCTTTTCTTACCAGCTCGTATTTATACTTACCATAGTCGATAATCTTACATACGGGCGGCTTTGCAGTCGGGGCAATTTTCACCAGATCAAGCTCTGCTTCCTGAGCAATCTTCATGGCTTCCCTGACCGGCATAATGCCAAGCTGTTCTCCGTCTTCTCCGATTAGACGAATCTCCTTATCCTTGATTTGTTCATTAATCATTAATTCACTAATGGCCGCGCACCTCCAAAAATTAATTTACATACTAAAAAAGTGGACAGACTATCCACTTCAATTATATTCAAACACCACAGCCATGGAAATTATATGACTGATTTCAAATATAGACCATTAGTCACCCAATTGTGCTAAGGTGAGAGCGGATACTCTACTTTCTTCTTACAACTCTGTAACTTTATCACGTTTCGGCAATTCCGTCAAGGGGTTTTTCAAATTTTTCCGAATCAATACGCAAATCAGCTCTTTTAAAAATTCCGCTTCTCTGTTACAATCAATAAAAGCATTCTGCAGTATATTTTTTGGAGGAAAACATTATTATGGCTGATTATCGTACAGACAGGATTGACCTGCATACCCATTCCACAGAATCAGACGGGACCCTTACACCGGAAGAATTGATGAAACTCGCGAAAGAAACGGGGCTTTCTGCCATTGCCCTTACGGACCACGATACCACAGGCGGTATAAAAAAGGCCCGTCCGCTGGCAGAGGATCTTGGTATAGAGCTGGTTCCCGGCATAGAACTCTCCACCGATTACTCCGGTACGGAGGTTCATATTCTGGGCTATTACATTGACGAAAATAATCCGGAATTCGCTGCAAAACTGCAGGAATTCGTAGACAGCCGGGACAGTCGGAATGAAAAAATGACCGCGCTCCTTCAGAAAGAGGGATTTGACATTACCATGGAAGATCTTTATCGTGAAAATCCAAACAGCGTGATCACAAGGGCTCATTTTGCCAGATATCTGGTGGAACACGGGTTCGTCAGAGACCGGGAAACGGTATTTCGTAAATATCTGGGGGATAACTGCCGCTGCTATGTGCCTCGTGAAAAAATCACTCCTTTTGAGGCTGTCCGTCTGATTCAGACAGGCGGAGGACTTGCGTTTTTTGCCCATCCGATTCTGTGCCATATGAACCGGGACAGGCTGCGGTTTTTTATCGGGGAGCTGAAAGCGTCCGGTCTGTCCGGGATCGAGGCAGTTTATTCCATGAATGAACCGGGGGATGAACGGGCTCTTCTGAAACTTGCGGAGGAATTCGGCCTTTTAATCAGCGGCGGTTCTGATTTCCATGGCAGTAACAAGCCATACATTCATCTGGGTACCGGAAAAGGAAACCTTCAGATTCCTTATGAACTGCTTGAAAAAATAAAACAGGCTTTCAGTTGAATGTAAGGTATCTGCAGACAGGCTGTACATGTTTTGTACAGCCTGCTGTTTTGGATAAAAATTTTCAGTTTTTCCGATATACTGCTTTTCCACTCATTCCCTTTGATTTGAACAGTTTCCGGTAGGAAGACAGTTTTTTCCCCGGAACCCGGACAGTGGCTTTGCTGTCTGTCCCTTTAAATGCATTGGCACCCACATTTTTATTTGTAAGTTTTGTGGACTTTACAGTAATCTTCTTCAGTTTCCTGTTTCCGTAAAAGGCTGATTTTCCGATTTTATTTACTTTGGAAGGGATCACAATGCTGCCAAGAGACGTACACTTATAAAATCCTTTGTCCCCTATGGCGGTAAGTTTTGCCGGGAGTGTGACGGATTTTAATCCGGTACAGTTATAAAAGGCCTGTTTTCCGATGATTTCCACATTACTTCCGATACTGACTTTCGTGATTTTCTTTTTCCCTTTCAGAGCGTTGTCCCCGATTTTTATGATTTTATATTTCATTCCGTCAATGGTAACTGTCTTTGGAATGGAGATGCTGCCGGAGGTAACAGAGGTTTTTCTGTATTCTGCGGTTTTCTTTTTCGTGCTGATAATCCTGCAGGTTATCTTCCCTGTGGTTACCAGGTCTCCGTCTTTTGGCTTTTTCTGAACGGGAGAATCATTCTCTTCTGTTTCTTCCTCCGGCTCTGTTTCCTGCCTGCTGTCACCGGTTTCTCCAGGTTCCGGTTCTGCAACCGTCACTTCACAGGAAGCAGTCAGTCCCATACAGTTCACAGTAATCACAGCTGTTCCTTTGCTCACTGCACTGACGGTACCTTCCGGGGATACAGACGCCACCTGGGGTGCGGAGGAGGTCCATGTAAATGCTGTCCCGGTAATTTCCGCCGGAGAACATGCTGCATGAAGCGTATGGCCTGTCCCCTTTTCCAGTGTAAGACTGGTGTTGTCCAGTGTAACTCCTTCCAGTACCTCTGTCATTTCAATAAGGTATGTGGTCTGCATTGCTGCAGAGTCTGCGGCAATGAAAGACCAGGTTCTTCCGCCGTCTGCAGAAACAGGAGAAGAGAAAGTGAGTCCTTCTGCTCTGTCTGCATAAATCTGAATTTCCGCTGCTGCGGGCAGAGAAGCTGCTGACATAAGCCGGGATATGGAGAAATTGGTATCTGCATTGCCGGAAGGGGATGCGGCTTCCATGCCTCTTACGGTAACCCTGGGATACAGAGGGTTTCTCACAACAGTAAATTCTGCTCTGGTCTGTCCCTCTTTTCGGCCCACCAGCCAGCCTCCGGAAGAATCACACAGTAAAAGGTACTCACAGTTCAGCACAAAGTTTCCCTTTTTGTCTACCGCACCTTTCAGGCCTTCGGAATTTTCCACTACCAGCAGGCCCTCCCGAAAATTACGGGAGGAATTATCGGAGGCATCCATGCCTGCAGGGGCCGGCATGGTCCATTTTACCGCAGTTCCGTCTCCGTTGCTTCTGGTAAAAGCCCAGGTTCCGGCTGTGTCCCCTTCACGGTAGCGGGTCAGGCCGCCGGCTGTAGCCAGTTTCTCACTGCAGGCATATGCTGCGCTGTTATATTCTTCTTCTGTAATCCTCTGGCCCGTACAGTCATAGTATTCCGTAGGGATACTGGCCCCGGAATTCATACCGGCAGGAGCTGCAAGGCGGATTACCGTATCTTTTACTTCCGTATTGTAAAATACTCCTGGTGTAAGGCGGATAATGTATTCTCCCTTTTCATTGATGTAATAGAACTGGCCTCCTGCCTTCACTTTTCCAAAATGACTGCCTTCAAAATCATATGCGTCTGTAAACTGGAACGGAATGACCAGATTCAGGTTCCTGTCTGCATATCCCCACAGGCCGTTTCGTTTTACCGCCAGCAGGCCCTGATTATTCCAGTTTGTCCTTCGGTTCAGAGAGCTGTCCTCAAGGGTTCCGGCCACATGTTCACCCACAGTCCCCATCGGACTGGTGACAGGGTCCGGCCAGTCTTTGACCGGTGCTGCGTCACTGCTTCCACCGCTGCCTGCAGCAAGTACGGTAACGTTCCAGCTTTCGGTTTTTCGCCTGGTTACAAAGTCTCCTGTAATATTACCCCATATATCCGCTTTGCTGCTGTCCCATTCCATTTTGGAATAAGTTACTGTAACCGTGGCTGTTCCGGCCCGTAATCCTGAAATTTTACAAAACTGTTTTCCGTTTTCTCCCGGCGAAAGTACGGATGTATCACTGACCTGCCACCGGTAGGAAGAACTGCTGCTGCCGGCTCTTAAGGTAAGCTGTTCGCCTGCCCTTATGGTTTTGCTTCCCGCTGCGTGTGTCAGAATCCCCATATTCAGAAACAGCGCGCAAAAAAACAGGAAAAACCCCGCAAAGCATAGCATGTTCTTTTTCAAATACCTCATCCAAAAACCCCCTTTTGGGATTAAGCTGATTCGCTTAAGATGAATTTCTCAATGATTTCCGCTATTGCTCCATGTTCATTATCATGTTCTGTCACATAATCTGCCGCATCTTTAAGGTCTTCATGGCCGTTTTTCACAGCTACTCCCACATGGGCCGCCTGAATCATGGGGATATCGTTGCGTTCATCTCCCACGGCAACGGTATTTTCAATGGGAACATTCAGGAATTTGCTGATATATTTCAGGCCGCTGCCCTTATCTGTATCTTTTGGACAGTATTCCAGATATTCATTGTAGGAGAAAAAGCAGTTGCTTCGTTCTCTGAGTTCCGGATGTTCTTCCTGAAACTGCAGAAGCCTTTCCGGCTGATCCACATTAATCAGCATTACTTTATGGGGTTCCTGTTCCAGCCTTACAAAGACATTATCTACCAGCCGGTATTTCATCCTGGCATTGCGCAGGTAAAAATCAAGTTCCTTGCTATGGCGTTCTGCCAGAATGGTATCCTGTTCATAAGTCTGCACATAAATATCAGCGTTCTTCGCCTCCAGAATGATTTCCTTTGCCACTTCCATGGGAAGAGTACGCTCCGCCAGTACCCGGTCTGCCACACAGTCGTAAACCACCGCTCCATTATAAGCTACCATATAGCATCTGGGAAAAGACAGATTCAGCTCTTTTACTGCAAGGCGCCCTGTGGCAATGGGGCGTCCTGTCATCAGTACAAAATCATGGCCCAGTTCCAGCATTCTGGCAATGGCCGCTCGATTTTCTTTTGAAATACTTTTGTCATGATTTAATAATGTTTCATCCAGATCTGTAAACAAAATTTTATGTTTCATAAGATCTCCTCCACTCTCTCCTTGAAATTATTCCCGCAGACAATAAGCCGGGAATAAAACGTTATATTGTTTTTTTATACCACCGGTTCAGCCGGAATAAATACCCTTTCCTGATAAACATTGACTGTTTTGGGAAGCGCGTTTCTCGCTTCTTCGCAAAACTGCTGCTGTGAATTTACCAGTTTTTTCCCTCTTTTATCTATTTTTTCGTATCTGCCGTCAGGCTGCAGAACATGAGATTTCATATTGTCCGCAAGCTGGGTTCCCAGAATATGTCGTACCTGGTCCATCAGCGCTTCATTTTCCACCGGGAAGAGGATCTCCACTCTGCGGTCCAGATTCCGGGGCATCCAGTCTGCGCTTCCCATGTAGATTTCTTCCTGCCCATCGTTGTGGAACCAGAAAATGCGGCTGTGTTCCAGGAAATTTCCCACAATGGAACGCACAGTGATATTATCGCTGATTCCGGGAATTCCCACCTTCAGACAGCAGATTCCCCGCACCACCAGATCTATTTTCACCCCGGCTGCAGAGGCTTCATACAGCGCCCCGATTATGTCCCGGTCGCAGAGAGAGTTCATTTTTGCCCTGATAAATGCTTCTCTGCCCGCCTGCGCATGTTTTATTTCCCGTTTAATCAGTTTCAGAAACCGTTTGCGCAGCCAGATGGGAGCTACTGCCAGCCTGTTCCAGGAAGGGGGCTCGGAATATCCCGACAGCATGTTGAATACGGCGGTGGCATCTTCCCCAATGGCTTCGGAACAGGTAAACATCCCAAGATCCGTATACAATTTAGCTGTGGAATCGTTGTAGTTTCCCGTTCCAAGGTGAACATATCTGCGGATTCCGTCTTCCTCTTTCCGGACCACCAGTGCAATTTTACTGTGGGTTTTCAGCCCTACCAGTCCGTAAATCACATGGCAGCCTGCTTTTTCCAGTTTTTTTGCCCATACAATGTTATTTTCCTCATCAAACCGTGCTTTCAGTTCCACCAGTACGGATACCTGTTTTCCATTCTCAGCAGCCTGAGCCAGAGAGGCAATAATGGGGGAATTGCCGCTGACACGGTAAAGGGTCTGTTTGATGGCCAGCACGTCCGGATCCAGGGAAGCCTGTCGGATAAAATCCACCACCGGGTCAAAGGTCTGGTAAGGATGGTGCAGCAGAATGTCCCCTTTTCGGATCGCGGCAAAAATATCTTCTCCCGGTACAATCTGAGGCACACGCTGGGGCTGATAAGGCTCGTAGCGCAGGTCGTCTGCCCCTTCTGTTCCATACATTTTCATCAAAAAGGTCAGATCAAGAGGCCCGTTAATCTTAAAGATATCCTCCTGTGCAATATGAAGGTCTTCTTTCAGAATTCCCAGAAGCCGCTTATCCATTTTATCTTCCACTTCCAGCCGGATAACCTCTCCCCATTGACGCTTCTTTAACTGTTTCTGGATTTCCTGCAGCAGGTCTTCTGCCTCGTCCTCGTCGATGGTCAGGTCTGCATTCCGCATAATCCGGTATGGCCAGGCACATACCACATGGTAATTCAGAAACAGCCGGTGAATGTTGCGTTCAATAATCTGTTCCAGCAGAATAAAGGTTTTGCTGCCTTCATCCTGAGAGGGAATCTGCACAATTCTGGAAAGTACCGAGGGCACCTGCACTGTGGCAAATTCCAGTTCTTCTTTCCTGTCTCCCTTTTTATTCAGCAGAGCTGCAATATTTAAAGACTTGTTCCGAATCAGCGGAAAAGGCCGGGAAGCGTCTACAGCCATGGGAGTCAGTACCGGGTATACGGTTTCCTCAAAATAACGGTCCACATATTCACCCTGGACCTCATCCAGTTCTTCATAGGCGGAAATAATTTCAATTCCGTGGTTGTGAAGCAGGGGTACCAGAGAACGGTTATAGGTACTGTACTGCATCTCCACCAGAGCTCTGGTATCTTTATTGATGGCTTCAAGCTGCTCTTTTGCCGTCATTCCTGCAATATCTGTCTTTTTATATCCCGCATGGACCATGTCTTTCAGGGAAGCTACCCGCACCATAAAAAATTCATCCAGGTTCGATGAGGTAATACTTACAAACTTTAACCGTTCCAGCAGGGGAATATTTTTATCTCTGGCTTCATTTAACACCCGGTAATTAAACTTCAGCCAGCTCAGTTCCCGGTTTTCATAATATTCCGGTTTCAGATAATCCTTTTCTTTGTCCATTTTATATCCTCCCTTAAAACACTTTCTTTTCTCTGATTCTTGGTTTTACACTGAAAACCTCTTCAAAGGAATTGGCATAAGCGGAAAAAAGTCCTTTTTCCAGTACAATGCTCTCTGAGGATTCCACGGTAATCACCAGTTCCCGGTCCTGCAGAGCCGCTTTGATATTCCGGAACTTCTGCCTGTGGCTTCGATCCATGGCATTGGCAATTTTGAGAATAGCTGTGAGCTTTGATACCGTCATATAGCCTTTCTGATCCATTTTATCGCTGACGCTGCTGTAAGGCTGCAGAGGCTGAGAATTGTATTTTACGGCGTTTGCCACAATTTCCCGCTCTATGTGGGTCATGCCGATAATCTCAGTGGCCATGATAATCTGGTAAGAACATTCCGCCTGATTTACCAGGCTGATATAGCGGCCGCAGTCGTGAAGGATGGCAGCCACCTGCAGCAGCAGACGTTCCCGTTTGCCCATACCATGAACTTTCTTCATGGCGTCAAAGATCGAGACTGTCATATTGAGGACGGCTTCCGTATGGCTGGAATAGCCCTGATAGCGTTCTGCCAGATTCCGGGCGGCGGCCAGTACGTCTTCCTCAAAATCGTGCTCAAAATAAATCATGCGCTTTTTTTCCGCATAGGCGCAGACAATGCCGTCGCTGATATTTACCCCGGGCACCCAGATATATTTTGCATTCAGCTCCTCGCTGAGACGTTTGTACAGCACCACCGACGGAAGAATCAGAGGATCGTGTTCGTTGGCCAGATTTAATTCCAGAGAAATTTCTTCCGCAGATTTCCGGTACCATTTATTCAGCATTTTGATAAAACGCTCGGTTTCTATGGTTCCATCCTCTTCTTTTTTGGAAAATCCCTTCGTCATTTCCTCAATGTAATCTCCCATGATAATTACATATTTCATTTCCCGCTCCTGCAGGTAAATACGTTTGAAAATTTCCAGCTCCTTGTCAATCAGCTCCTGTATCTGGGTTTCGTAGTGGGAAACCAGATTTTCAATTTTAGACAGTTTTTCCCGAATGCGCATAATACCCAGTTCAATATGCTGGGTGGTAATGGCTGTCCCCTTCCGAAACAGAGTAATCTGCATACTGCCCCCTCCAACGTTGACTACCGCTGCTCCTTTCTGAATCATTTTTTCAAATTTCGGCAGGATTGCCAGGGATTTATAATCCATCAGCCGATGTTCGGAATTGCTGAGTACCATTACTTCGATTCTGGTGCGGAGGCGGATCTGATCCAGAATAAAGGGGGCGTTGCTTACATTCCGAAATACATTTCCCGCACAGGCCTCATAATCGTCAACCTTATACCCATCCATAATGGAGCGGAATTCTTTTAAAATCTGACAGAGTTCTTCCACCAGTTCATATCCGATCACGCCTTTGCCAAAAGCGTCCCGGCCCAGTTCCACATGGCTGCGTATATAATCAATGGGACGTATTTTCCGGTTTGCGGAAATTTCAAATATTTTCAGGCTCACTTCATAAGAGCCGATGTAAATTGCTGCAAATGTCGTAATTTTCATACCTGTTCCTTTCTGCCGGATCTCTCTGGTCCCGGCTTCTGACTCACTGCTTTCCCAGCAGGTAATCAATAAACTGCCGGGCGGTTCTGCCGGAAAGCCCTCCGTGGCTCAGTTCCCACTTATTCGCCTCTGCCAGCAGTTCTTCCGCTGCCATGGGGATCTGATGTTTCCGGGCCAGCCTTTGCACAATCTCCTGGAATTCTTTTTTATCCGGTTTTCCAAAATAAATGGTAACGCCAAACCTGGAAGCCAGAGACAGCTTTTCCTGCACCGTATCGTTTGTATGAAGTTCATCGTCGCGTTCTGCTTTATCACTGAATTTTTCCCGTACCAGGTGTCGTCGGTTGGAAGTAGCGTAAATCAGCACGTTGTCCGGTTTTTTCTCCAGCCCTCCTTCGATGACTGCTTTCAGATATTTGTATTCAATTTCAAATTCTTCAAAAGACAGGTCATCCATATATATGATGAATTTATAATTTCGATTCTTAATCCTTCCGATTACATCATTCAAATCCTGGAACTGGTGTTTGTAAATCTCAATCATTCGAAGACCCTGTTCATAATACTGGTTGATGATTGCTTTTATACTGGTTGACTTGCCCGTACCAGCATCCCCGAACAGCAGACAGTTATTGGCCCGTCTGCCTTTAACAAAGGCCTCGGTATTATCAATCAGTTTCTGCTTTGCAGTCTCATAGCCTACCAGATCGTCCAGATGTACATGGGCAATGTTGGCAATGGGTACAATTTTCACCTGACGATCTTCATGTTCCACGCGAAATGCTTTATGTAAACCCAGTTTGCCCACACCGAATTCCCGGTAAAATTCTGTCACTTCATCCTTAAACTCTTCTACTGTTTCTGTCTGCTCCAGGCGGACGCTTAAGGCACAGATTCTGTCCCGGATCCGATGGTTGAAGACTTTTCCTCCCCGGTGGGCCCTCTTATAATCTTTCAGGATGGCAAATTCCGGAAGTTCCAGTTCTTTCTGAAGTTCCAGTAAGTCGAAGTCGAACAGTTCCTTGAAGATGGCGAAATCATGGAGCGCCAGTTCGTTAATGCTCCCGGTAATTCTGCCTTTGATTTCGCAGGATGTGCTGTAGGCATTTTCATGATTCACCAGAAGGAATGTCAGATAATTTTGCCAGAGATTTCCTTCAAACCCATGACTGACGGAAAGTTCTGTGAGATGATGGATGCATTCATAGCTCAGAGAAAGAAGTTCTGTCCTGGAACAGTCCTTATCTCTGTAATGCTCCATGATCCAGGTAAAATCTGCAAGAATTTTCCCCTGTTCAAATTCCCGGTATAAAATCAGTTTTTCCGTATTTGTCATTTTTCTTCCTCCTGCTGCTAATAATTCCCCAGTATTTTAATGGAAAGGGCTCCTTCCTGCAGCCCTTTCAGGGCATTCTGCACAGCGCCGTCTCTGAGATTTCCTTCCATATCCACAAAAAAGCGGTACTCGAAGCTCCTGTCCTTAACAGGCCTGGATTCAATTTTTACCATGTTCAGGTTGTTGAAGATCATATGGGAAAGCATGTGATACAGGGAGCCGCTTTCATGAGATATTTCAAAACAGATACTGATTTTATCTGCTCCCTTCTGACAGATTTTTCTGCCGGAAACAATAATAAATCTGGTGCTGTTTTCATCACTGTAATTGATATGATCTTTCAGAATTTTAAGTCCGTAAATGTCCGCAGTCACAGTGCTTGCTATGGCAGCCTGTTCTTTTCGGCCATCTTCCAGAATCTTTTTGGCAGCCATAGCGGTATTCTTTGCCTTTACCCGTTTCCAGTCCCTGTGCTCGTCCAGAAAGTCCACGCTCTGCATAAGGGCCTGAGGGTGGGAATACACATGGGTAATATCAGAAAGGCTGCTGCCCGGAAGCCCAAGCAGTGCGTGTTCCACTTTGATGGTCTGCTCTGCCACAATGTAGTTTCCGTATTCCACCAGCAAATCAAAGTTTTCTCCCACAATTCCGGCAGAGGAATTTTCTATGGGAAGGACTGCATAGTCTGCTTCTCCGCTGCGGATGGCCTCCATGGCGTCCCGCCAGGTCTCCACATGGTAACTGTCCGTATCTTCTCCGAAATAGGCCTTCATGGCAATCTGGCTGTAGGCACCCTCTGTTCCCTGATATACCACTTTATGGCTGGTAAAGGGCAGCCTGTCCACCTGGACAAAGCCAGTTTCCAGTCCCTGTCCGTGCTGAATCATCCTCTGATACTGACGTTTCCGGCTGAGAGCCATAATCTGTTCAAACAGCTCCCCTGCATCGTAACGGTTCTCTTCTGTATGAACCAGCTCCTTTATCTTTGTCAGTTTCTCCTGTTCCCGTATTTTGTCCAGCACCGGTTTTCCCGTGGATATTTTATATTCTGCAACCTCTGTGGTCAGCTTCATCCGTGCTTCGTACAATGCCACGATCTGACGGTCAATTTTATCTATTTCTTCCCGAATTTCACTTAAATCTTTCATATGCCACTTCCTCATCAAAGTATATAATTATCATATAACAACTGAGCCTTAAAGGCAAGTTTGTATCTGTATTTTCATGGAAAAAGCCATGGCTCTTTCTGAAAAAGAGCCATGGCTTTTACAGGGTTTATTCCGGCATGTAAATATAGTTGCACCGCAGTACGTCAGAAACCATGTCATATTTATCTACCAGGATCAGAGACAGCACATTATTGCCCTCCGGTATTGGTATGGGCTCTTTGTATTGCTGAGATTCCTGCGTGGGCACCGTGTCATCCCAGGTATAATATACCGTACATCCCTCCGGAATATGGACCACAATGGTTTCCGGGGTGTAAAAATTCCCGCCGTAAGGAGCTACCTGAGGAGGATTGGGCTTCTGCTTTTTTATCTGAAAAACTTCTTCCGTTTCCTGGCTGTACAGGCCGAACTGATTGCGGGCAACTGCCCGAAGCCTGGTGTTTTTTCCCGGTTCCATCAGAATGGGAGTATGATATTTTCTTCCCTGTACCGGGTCTGTGCCATCGGTGGTATAATAGATTTCACAATCCCCTTCTCCGGTAAGTTCCACAAAGGTTTCTCCCTGGTAAATGCCGCCTTTGGGATCAGAACGGGGAGGCTTTGGAAGATATTCATCAAACAGTTCCAGGATATCTTCATCCGTTACCTGTCCGCTTAATTTCTGAATGGCTCCATAATTCTGCTGTTCTGCGTAAATCTGAATCAGCTGTTCGTAGGCCGCAGAATAATCTTCATCCAGTTTCAGTACCTCTAACAGAAATTTCCGTGCACTGTCATTCTGTTCCTGTGCCAGGAAAATTTCTGCCAGACGCATACGGGCATCCAGGCTGTCTGTCTGGAGCTTTAATGCCCGCCGCAGATATTTTTCCGCTTTCCGGTAGTCATTTCTGCTCTGGTAATCATCCGCCTTTTTCATCTGATATTCGTAGGAATTACTCCGGGCATACGTTACAAGCAGCACAATTCCTGCCAGTAAAACTGCCAGAATTACCAGGGCGAGGACTGCCCAGGTGGGATATTTCTTTTTTCGTCCGGATTTTGTTTTTCCGGAAGGGGCGGATTTGCTTTTTCCTGCTGTTTTCTGTTTTCCGTTTCCCGCTGCTTTATGGCTCTGTATTTTTTTCTTTTTCTCCTGCAGCAATCCCCGCAGAAAGTCATCTTCCAGAAGATTGTAATCTGACACAATCTGAGCCTCTGCCCCGCATACAGAACAGTATACACAACCGGTTCTCAGTTCTGCACCGCAATTTGCACATTTCATCCTTCCTGCCCCGTTTCTATGCTCTGTACGCAGTTATTCATCAGCATTGCAATGGTCATGGGCCCTACGCCTCCCGGAACAGGGGTAATGGCAGAAGCAAGAGGCTCCACTTCATCAAATTTTACATCTCCGCACAATCTGTTATTTTCATCCCGGTGAATTCCCACGTCGATTACCACAGCGCCTTTTTTCACATATTCCGCGCCAATCAGCTGAGGTTTTCCAACTGCCACAATCAGAATATCTGCCTGCCTGCAGATTTCTGGAAGATTCCTGGTTCTGGAATGGGCAATGGTTACAGTGGCATTTTCCCGCAGCATCAGAAGGGCCATGGGTTTTCCCACAATATTGCTTCGTCCGATGACCACGCAGTTTTTCCCTTCTGTTTCCACACCGGAGCGTTTCAAAAGCTGTATAATGCCCGCCGGGGTACAGGACACGAATCCCGGCTCTCCGATTGTAAGTTTTCCTGTATTCCAGGGATGAAAACCATCTACATCTTTTTCAGGGCTGATGGCCTGTATCACTCTGTCTTCACAGATATGTTCAGGAAGGGGAAGCTGTACCAGAATGCCTTTTACTTCTTCTTTCTGATTCAATTCTTCAATTAACCCCAGCAGTTCTTCTTCTCCGGTTTCCTCCGGAAGTTCATAAGCCAGAGAATCAATACCGATATAGGCACAGGCATTTTTCTTGTTTCGTACATAGACACCGGAAGCAGGGTCTGTTCCCACCTGAATCACTGCAAGGGCTCCGTGTTTCCCCTCCGCCCGCAGTTTTTGTACTTTTTCTTTTAATTCATCCTTTATCTGCTGAGAAATCTTTTTTCCATCTATAATTACTGCCATGCTTCTTCCTTTCTTTTACTGACGTATAAATTCTCTCCGGACGGGACTGCCTCAGAATAATCCGGTGATTACTCCCTGATTGTCCACATCAATCTGATATGCCGCCGGGGTTTTTCCGAGTCCCGGCATGGTCATAATAGCTCCCGTAACTGCCACTACGAATCCGGCTCCGGCAGACACATATACTTCACGGACATTTACGGTAAATCCTGTGGGCCTTCCCAGTTTTGTCTGGTCATCCGACAGGGAATACTGGGTCTTTGCCATACATACCGGGAAATTTCCCATCCCCAGTTCTTCAATTCGTTTTAATTCTTTTTCTGCCGCCGGGGAGTAAGTAACTCCCGCAGCACCGTAAATTTCTCCTGCAACGGTTTCTATTTTTTCTTTCAGTGAAAGGCTGTCCTCGTACAGAGGCCGGAAACTGCTTTCTTTTGTTTCCAGTGTTTCCAGCACTTTTTCCGCCAGAGCGATTCCGCCTTCTCCGCCCTTTTCCCATACTTCTGACAGGGCGAACTCACATCCCCGTTCTTTGCAGAACTGTTCCACATATTCTGTCTCTGCCGGGGTATCCGTAACAAAGGAATTTAAGGTTACCACTACGGGTACATGATATTTCTGCAGATTTTCAATATGTTTTTCCAGGTTTACGATTCCTTTTTTCAGTGCTTCCAGATTTTCTTCGGAAAGACAGGATTTTGGAACACCGCCATTATATTTCAGGGCCCGGACCGTTGCCACCAGTACCACAGCATCCGGTTTCAGACCTGCCATACGGCATTTGATGTCCAGAAACTTTTCTGCGCCAAGATCAGCGCCGAATCCTGCTTCCGTTACCACATAGTCGGCCAGTTTCAGGGCTGTCTTTGTAGCACGGACACTGTTGCAGCCATGAGCAATATTGGCAAAGGGTCCTCCATGCACGATGGCCGGGGTATGTTCCAGTGTCTGAATGAGATTGGGTTTTAAAGCGTCTTTCAACAGAGCCGCCATGGAGCCGGTGGCCTGAATATCATCTGCTGTCACAGGTTTTCCTTCAAATGTATAGGCCACAATCATTCTGCCCAGACGCTTTTTCAGATCTGCCATATCTTCTGCCAGACATAATACGGCCATAATTTCGGAAGCCACGGTAATGACAAAATGGTCTTCCCGCACCATTCCGTCCATTTTCGTTCCAAGGCCTACCACAATGTTGCGCAGTACGCGGTCATTCATATCCAGACAGCGTTTCCATACTACCTGCCGGGGGTCTATGTTCAGAGGATTTCCCTGCTGAATATGGTTGTCCAGCAAAGCTGCAAGAAGGTTATTGGCAGAGGTAATGGCATGAAAATCCCCGGTAAAATGAAGGTTTAAGTCCTCCATGGGAACTACCTGGGCATATCCGCCTCCCGCTGCTCCTCCTTTAATGCCAAAACAGGGCCCAAGGGAAGGCTCCCGCAGTGCAAGAACCGCTTTTTTTCCCATTTTTCCAAATGCCTGGCCCAGACCTATACTGGTGGTGGTTTTGCCTTCTCCTGCCGGAGTGGGATTGATGGCCGTCACAAGAATTAATTTTCCGTCTTTGTTATTTTTTACTTTTTCTGTTAATTCATTCGACAGCTTTGCCTTATACTTTCCATACAGCTCCAGGTCATCTTCCGGAATGTCCAGTGTGGCTGCCACATTTCTGATGTGAATCATTTCTGCTTCCTGTGCAATCTGAATATCTGTTTTCATGTTTTCCTCCCGTAATTTCTATATGTGTTCTTCTGCATATGTTTCAAATTCTGACATAGTCATCTGTACTTTCCGCGGTTTTGTGCCTTCTTCCGGCCCTACCACGCCGGCTTCTTCCAGCTGGTCCATAATTCTTGCCGCCCGGTTAAAGCCGATTTTGAACATTCTCTGCAGCATTCCGATGGAACCTTTTTCTTTTTCGATTACAAATTTTCCTGCTTCCAGGAAATAGGCGTCTCTTTCATTTCCGCTGCCGGATCCGGTTCCGGAGCCCGCAGAAACTGTATTCATTTTTGCCTCCACTTCAGGATTATATACTACGGTACCCTGTTTTTTCAGAAAATCCACCACTTCTTCCACTTCAGAGTCCGACACAAAAGGGCCCTGGACACGCAGGGGCTTCTGATAACCCTGTGGATAAAACAGCATATCGCCGTTGCCCAGCAGCTTTTCCGCTCCGTTCATATCCAGTATGGTTCTGGAATCCACACCGGAAGATACGGAAAAAGCAATCCGGGAAGGCATATTTGCCTTAATCAGTCCGGTAATAACGTCCACGGAAGGCCGCTGAGTGGCGATAATCAGATGGATACCCGCGGCTCTGGCAAGCTGTGCCAGCCGGCAGATAGCATCTTCCACATCCCCAGGGGCCACCATCATCAGGTCTGCAAGCTCGTCTACAATCACCACTATCTGGGGCAGTTTTGTGGGTTTTGTCTCATCTTCCACATGCTCTATGGCGGCGATTTTCTGGTTATAGCCTTTCAGATCCCTGACCTGACAGTCTGCAAATTTCTGATATCGGTCCATCATCTCCGCCACTGCCCAGTGAAGGGCGCCGGCAGCTTTTTTCGGATCTGTAACCACAGGAATCAGCAGATGAGGTATTCCATTATACACACTTAATTCCACCACTTTCGGGTCAATCAGAATCAGTTTTACATCCTCCGGGTCTGCTTTGTAAAGAATACTCATAATTATGGTATTGATACACACAGATTTTCCGGAACCGGTTGCCCCGGCAATGAGCAGATGGGGCATTTTTGCGATATCCGCCACCACAGCCTGTCCGCCGATATCTTTTCCGGCAGTGAAGCAGATACTGGAAGTATGATTCTGAAACTCCTGCGTCTCTATCATATCCCGGAACCGTACCATGACATTTTCCTTGTTGGGTACCTCTATGCCCACTGCCGCTTTTCCGGGAATGGGTGCTTCAATACGGATATCCGCAGCTGCCAGATTTAATTTGATATCGTCCGCCAGATTTACAATCTTGCTGACTTTTACACCCATTTCCGGCTGCATTTCATATCGGGTCACACTGGGACCGCAGCTTACATCGGTGATGGTTACATTGACGCCGAAATTTTTCAGGGTCTGCTGTAATTTCAGGGCCGTTTCCTGTAAATGTTTGCGGGAATCTCCCTGGCTTCCGGTCCCTTTTTTCAGCAGAGAAACCGGAGGAAACACATATTCCGGTTTCGGGGGAGCAGGAGGCGCCGGAACAGTTGCTCTGACCGGAGGAACCGTTTCCCTGGGCGGTATCGTTACTGCCGCAGGTGCTTCCGTTACAGGCTTTGCAGCTGTGACGGATTCCGGTATATGTTCCGGTTCCGGGGACGCCAGGTTTTCAGCCATGGAATCTGCCTGCAGCAATTCTGCCATATCTTTCAGTTCCGGTATGGTTTCTTCCGGTTCCTGTTCTTTTTCTAAAACAGGTGATTTAGAAATCATACTGTCTTCTGCTTCCTGAGAAGCCTCTGATATAATAGCAGACTCCAGTCCTGCAAATATTTCATCTGTGAAAGATGGCTCAGAATTAATCACCAGAGGTTCTTCGCCTGTATACAGTATTTCTCCGGCTCCTGTATCTGTCTGGTCGTTCTGTTCCATGATTTTCATAATTTCAGGTGATTCCGGTATTTCAGATACTTTTCTGCTTCTTCTGGGACTTCGGTGAATTTTTTCCACCACCACTGGTTCTGAAAAAAGCTCCTGGGGCTGTTTCGTTTCTCTTTTTACAGGCATTTCCAGAACAGAAGCTGAAGAAGGCGCTTCCTGTGAATCCCATCCCACCACATTTCTGACGGGATTACTGTGAACTTCTTCATCCAAAGATGTATGGTCCGAAAAACTGTTTCCTGGCAAAACGGAATAAGATGTGGTTTTTCCCTGTTTTTCCTTTCCCCTGTCAGAAAACAGCTTCTCCTTTAATTCTCTGGAAAAGGCTTCGGTTTCCACTGGCAGCTTCAGTTCGCTGATATTATCAGAACGCTCCGGGGACACCGGAAGAATCCTGGTATCCAGAGCGACCCCTTCCACTTTCCGGTCCGTCCGTCTCCGGTTCTCTTCCTCCCGGCGCAGTTCTTTCTGTTCCCTGCGCCTTGCAGCATCCTCTCTTGCAGTATCATATACTTTCCTGCTTCCTTTTTTTACACCGCTCAGAAAAGAGCGTTCTGTAAGCAGCACCAGAGCGATAATCAGAGCAATGACATCCACAATATAAGCTCCCGGTTTGCCGATGGCAGGACAGAGCAGTACAGCCAGAAGTCCGCCCAGTGCCCCTCCGCCGCTTTTATGTTCTGCCGCATACTGGAAAGACGCACCAATCTGGTATTCACCGGATTCTCCTGCAACCAGTTCCATAAACAGGCATAAAAACAGTACAAATATCACACCTGCCGTAAGTTTTATGACAGCAATTCTGTTATTTCGGTTGGACACAAAAAAGGCTGCTCCCATAAAAAAACATACCGGGAACAGATAGGCCATCATTCCGAACAGACCGAAACAGAAAGCGCTTACTTTTTCTCCAATGAAACCGCCGATTCCAAAATTGCTGATAAACAATATGATACAGACAGCCAACAGAACCAGAAGGACCACTTCACTTCCAAATGATACCTCCTGGCTGCTGTTTTTCTTTCCCGATGCGGTCTTTCCTCCGTCTGATTTTCTTTTTGTCGTATTTTTTGGTTTTGACGCCATATGACTTCCTCCCAAACTGTCGTTCTTTATAGTCTATCACATCTGGAATGAAATGTCATTACCTCTTTTGTATCTGATATTCTTCATAGACTTTGTTGAGTTCTGCACATACAAGCAGAATGTATACACCAAAATAGAGCCACAGCATTAACAGAATAATGGTGGTCAGACTGCCGTACATGGAAAATCCGTTAAAATAGTCCACATACACCGAGATGCCGAAAGACAGCAGGGACCAGCCCACTGCTCCAATCAGGCTGCCTGGAAGCTGATTTTTCACTTCTGCTTTCCGGTTGGGAAGCATCTTGAACAGCATTGCAAAAAACAGCATCAGAACAGCCAGCAGAATCAGGGAGCGGAGTTTTAAAATTCCCTGCGTAATGTCTGCCACAATAGGCAGATATTTCACAATCAGATGCTGCAGGCTGTTTCCAAATACCATCAGTGTCAGTGATACTACAATGGCAACCACCAGCATTAAAGTATAAAGTATCGCACGGAGCCGCAGTAACAGCCAGTTTCTGGTTTCTTCAATATCATATACGCTGTTCAGCCCGTTGGTCAGGCACTGGAGTCCTTTGGCTGCAGACCAGACTGCCATCACTGCCGCTGCAGATACAATTCCCACAGAATTACTGTATACTTCATGGATAATTCCAATCAGAAAGGGAGCAATATAATCAGGCATCAGCCGGTTTATGGTTTCCATCACCATACTTTCTGTCACCGGCGTATACTGTATCAGGGATATGAACAGCATCACAAAGGGAATCAGGGACATAATAATAAAAAATGCCGACTGAGCCGCATATGCACTGATATTATCTTTTCTGCATTCCTCCAGAAAGGCTTTTATTCCTGCTATTATCTTCCAAAACATGTCTATTCCTCATTATATATGTTTTCTATGGTAATATCCTGATAGAACTTCATTAAAATTTCAATATAACTCATACCTTCTTTTGCCATTCCGTTGGCACCGTTCTGGCTCATACCGATCCCATGGCCATATCCTCCTCCATACAGCGTATATCCGTCTTCGGTGGGAGTGAGGGTACAGTAAGCACTGGGCAGAAGCTGCATATCCAGGTTTTCCCCGTTCTGGTTTTTTAAACTTCCGGCGGCGGCTCCAAGTACGCAGCGTACGTTATACTCCGTCAGCAGATTTACAGTCCCTTTTTCAAAAGACACGCAAAGGGTCCGAATTCCTCCTCCGGCTCCCCGTTCTCCTACGGAAAACCCTTTTACTTTGCCGAAAGCTGCAAGATCCGAACCGGTTCCCTGAGAACCGTCCTGTTTCAGAATCTGTACATTTCCTGAACTGGCCTGAACCCGTTCTGCCACTGCCTTACTTATGGCTTCCTCACTTTTGCTTAAAGATATTTCCGCCTGCCAGCGAAAATAGGGACTGTCTTTATCGTAGGAATTCACCGCTCCGTCCCGGATAAATTCTGAAAATGCTTCCTCTCCTTCCAGAACGGGTTCACTGCCGTCTGTCAGCAGAGATATTCCCTGCAGATATCCGTATTTTCCGCCTTCCTCCGTATTCCACAGGCCCATATTTCCTGTGTGACCGCAGGAAGTGGAAAAAAAGTAGGCTTCTGCAACTTCTCCCTGATATTTTATCACTTCCCCTACGGTATCGTCCACTGCGAGTTTTGTCTGTTCGTTTCCTTCCTGCTTATTATATACCTGATAACTGGTACTGTCATCCACATGAGCTCCCAGTGCGGCATAATCACCTTTCATCAGCTGTATACATGCATAACTTCTGGCACAGACTGCCTGAACGCATAATGCCTCCCGCTCATAGGAAGATGGCATTTCACTGGGTACCACTCCGTACAGATACTGTTCCAGGGACAGTTCATTGACCACTCCGTATCCTTCCGGGTATTTCCGAATTTCCATGGTTCCCTTATATCCCAGAGAAGTATAAGCTCCTGCTGTATCAGAAAAATATATATTTCCCTTTTCATCATCCAGCGCAATTTTCAGATAATCAGAATCCTTTTTAAAAAATTCTGCTGCTTTCACAGGCTGCCCGGCTTCTACCGGCTGCGTGTTCTCCCCAATCGTCAGTGTTCCATTGAAATCTGTCACAAATACCGGGTCTTCATGGTAAGGTGTTCCGCCTTCATTCAGCAGAAGAACCCGGACAATTTCAATGGAGGCGGGCTCTTTCAGAATAATACCGCACACCTGTTTTTCAGCCACCACAAAATCTGCCTGCAGATTTCCAATTACCAGCTTGGATTCATCCAGTTCTTCCACCGTACCATAAGTCTTATATATTTTCAATGCTCCGGTATGCTCCAGTGTCCCATATCCGGATATTTCAATCTGTTCTTCATTAAAACTGAGAACTTTGCCAGAAATCATATCTTCTTTTTTATAGATTGCTGTTACCCGTCCTTCTGTCCATTCCAGGTCGCAGATCGTATTTGTTATTTTTTCCTTCAGTCCGGCAATGTCCAGAGAAATTTTCTGTCGTTCAAACAAAAGCTCTGCTTTTCCTTCGCTGGTGGTATGTACAAATACATTTTTCAGCATCAGAGGGCCTTTGCATTTGCTGCTGATTCCTATCATCCGGTTTTCCATAACATAGACCTGATACATGTCACAGACATGAAAATAATTAATGCCCTGGGCCACCTCATAATAGCCCTTCTGAGTCAGTCTTTTGGAACTTCCGTTTTCATTCGGTTCTTCTTTTTCATCCATGAGAAATATCAGGTTCGTTGCAGATACGCGTCCTTCCGTATCCAGCAAATCCAGTATCTGTTCGTAAACGTCGTTCCACTCGGAACGTGAGACCTGTTTCCAGAAAAATCCTTTCGGGCAGGTCACATACTCCTGAACAGAAAGCTGCTTCAACAGCTTTTCCAGCTTTCCCACAGTGAGTTTCCCATTCAGATTCTTTCCTCCGTTTATCTCTGTTATTTTATCTTTCCATTCTGCTTCTTCATAATATGTAAAACTCAGCTGAGAAGGCAGTTCCGCCATTGCCACATATTCACTGCTGTATTCCAGAATGACTCTTTCTCTGGCTGCAAACCGGATAAAAATAATTGCCAGAATCAGCATCAGCAGCGCCAGAACTGCTTTCCTGAGACTCTTTTTATTTACAGAATATCTTTTTTCCATGTAACATTTCCTGTCCCTTTTTTCATTCAAAAATAACTGCCTTCAAGCGAAAAGGCTGCCTTTCTCCAAAGCAGCCCTTCCTCTTTTGTACTTTTATCTTTCGTACCCCAGGAATCTTTTGTTATTTTCTGTCCTTCGTACTTTGTAACAGCCACTTCCGTAAAAGTGAGCACTGTTTTCTTTTGAAACTTATGCGCTTATCCGCTTTTGTAAAATTCTTTTGTACATTCAAATTTTTTTCTGAAAGTACCCCAAAATGCCGTTTCCTGCAATTTTGACTCCTAGCAAAGCCAGGTGGGTAACCGCAACCTCTCTTCTGCCTTCCGCTGCTCAATGACGGCCTGGCATCCAATTGGCAATATAAGAATCCCATAAAAGTAAATGTAGGTTCAAAATAGCAGGGTATCGAACATTCCAGGAAATACTCTCAAACCTAAACTGATTATACCTTATTATGTCCTGATTCGCAACTAAAAATTAATGTTAATTTCATGTTTCCTTCACAAAATTTTCCATGAAGTTAAATTTCAGCTCCAAATCCTTCTGTTTCTTCCGTGTCATTCCTTTCAGAATCTGCCTCCGGCTGCCCCTGTTTTTCATTTTCAAGGGGTGACCGGGAAGGATCCGCGCCTGTTGAAGAATTGTCTGGAGTCTGAATATTACCGGTTTCCTCTTCCGGCTGTTCAGGTTCAGGCTGAACTTCTCCTTCTGCTTCAGGTTCCACGCTGACTGGTGCTGCCGGAGCACCTGCCGGGTTTACAGGACTGGTTACCGTAAGTGTAAACTGTGCAGTTCCTGTCTTTGCAGGATTATTGGGATTTGCTGCAGTATATGTGATGGTATATGTTCCAGGTGCTGCAAATACTGCCATTCCTGCCCCGTTTACGATATTAAGCACCTGTCCGCTTTCATTGGTGATCTGAGCAGTTACACCGGAAACAGTCGTCTGTCCAACCAAAGCGCTGACACCTTCATAAACATTATACGGCACATTTGTTTCAACAGCTTTGAGCTTATTGGCATCAATACTGATCACAGGAATCCGGTTATCTGTTACTGTAACACGTCTTATGGCCTGTACGGCTGCCTGACTGTTAGCCGGATTTACCGCTGTATACATTACGGTGTAAATGCCGGGCTGGTCAAAGGTATAGTCAGTTCCGGTAAATTCACTGGAATTTCCTGCCGGAGCAGTTACTGTCACTCTGATACCTGCCGTTACATCCTGACCGGATACCAGGGCGGCAGTCACACCTGCTCTCAGATTCAGAGCAGTTCCAATTTCCGCACTCAGGTCAGTAACTCCGGAAATTACAGGAGCGGCTGTATCAACTACGGTTACCGTCATTTCTTTTACAGCGGCGGCTTTCTTATTATTTGGATTCTTTACGGTATATCGTACCGTATAAACTCCTGTCTGAATAAATCTGTAATTTTTATACTGGCTGCTGCTCAGTTTCTTAAACTTCTCTTTGTTCGGCGCCTTGATTCTGACTTCAATCTTTGAAGTCATATTCTTGCCGGACACCAGTTTCGCCCTGATGCCGGATTTCAGATTCAGCACAGAACCGTATTCTATTGTCTTCTGTGAAGAAATACCGCTGAATTTCGGTTTCTTTGTGTCTCTTACCTTAACTGTGGAAGTTACTTTCGTCACCTGTTTGTTATCCGGGTGGGTTACATAGTAATTAATCTTGTAGGTTCCCAGCTTCGTCAGCTTCAGGGTACTCTTCTTATACGTCTTCTCTTTTTTGCTTCCCGGATAAATAACTTTAATTTTAATCTGTTTGGTCAGATTCTTACCGGATGCAGTGGATGCTTTTATATTTTTCTTTAATTTAAGTGTTGATTTATACTCTTTGGTCTGATTTTTCTTCACGCCGGTGATTTTGGCCTTTCCGGTATCAGCAACGGTATATACCACATCTGCATAGGCAGTTCTTCCCAGAGCGTCCGTAATTCGATAGGTGATTTTATAATCGCCCAGTTTTTTTGTATTTACTTTTCCGGCATAGGCCAGATTGCCGCTGATATCATTTCCAAGGGAATCTCTTGCCACAATTCCTGTCAGAGGATTGAAATCACTCCCATAGGACACTGTTCTGGAGGCCCCGCTGGTATCAATGGAAGGCATTGCCGAACTGTAAGGATTGCCTGACATGGGATCTGTGGGATCCCAGCCTGTTCCGGTATTTGGTACTTTAATGGATGCCGGCTTCCCAAGGGGGTCATTGGCAGAAGAACCATAGATTATCCTGACTTCTGTTCCCAGCGGGCAGTTATCATAAATCCATTTTGCATCTGCTACTGTCAGACGAACACACCCGTGGGATGCTGTGGAACCCAGTTTATTGTACTGTACATAAGACTGGGATGCATAATCTCCATTCCGGTAATACCATACGGAATGGAACAGAATACCGTTCACTATACGGGTACAATACTGTCCGTAAGAAGGTCCGTCCAGTTCATGCCATCTGTACTTATTAGGAGTATAAAAGGTTCCAAGGGGCGTTGCAGTTCCAACGGAACATATAAATGCCCGCTCTGCTGTTCCGTCTTTTCGATAAACGGTTACCACATTTGTTCCTTTATTCACCTGTAATATGTAATTTCCTGCTCCTGCTGCCTGTACCTCACCGGTATTCACAGTAAAAAGAGAAGCGGCCAGCAGAAAGCAAAGCATAAGCGAAATGATTCTCTTACTTTTTTTCATTCTTAATCTCCAACACATTTCTGAATCGTTACATTTTCTTTACAGTTTACATACATTTCTTCTAATACACATTCTCCCACAGGATATAAATATCCTGTGGGAGTTATAAAAACATCCTGATTTTTATAAAGTATTTGCCTCATCTACCACTTTCTTAATTGCGGCAGCAGCATCTTCCGGCAGTTTGTTAAATCCGCCTTCTGCTTCATCAAGGTTTGTCACATAATTCAGTCTGTCCTGCATACGTGCTTTCAGCTGCTCAATATACTCTTTGTCAGACAGATCCGGAACAAATCCTTCCCATTCGAAGATTTCAATATCGGAGAACGGTCCCCAGGGTTTGAAATCTGCTTTTTTCTCAACGATAGCTTCCAGAACGCCCAGAGTATCCTTCGGCTGAACTTTCTTGCCCATAAATTCACCGGTATTGATGATATAGCAGTCTACGTTCTTGGTTTCCACCAGAGATTTGAATTTCTCATAATCATTCACCAGCGGATAAGTACGGAACGGATTTGCATAAGGCTCCACAACCAGTGCGTTGGGATCTACACCTGCTGCAAGTCTTTCAGCGGTGGAACGTTTGGTTGCAAGGGTTGCACCCATAACAGAAGCAAGGGAAGCTCCTTTTAATTTTACTACCGGCGGAATGGTGGGGTCTTTCATAATCCAGAAAATGGCATTTACCGGAGCTTCAATCTTATCCACACGGTTTGGTGACCATAATTTGGACTTGATAGCACGTCCGTTACCGTTACGCACATCTTCTGTTACCAGAACTACCTTTCCATCCTCATCCAGAGTTGCGGAACAGTTCTGAGCTGTCAGAAGGAATTTATTGTCCTCACATGCAGTCGGATAATCTGCAGTCTTATCAAAGTAAGTAGGCTCTAATGCCACGGAAGAACATGTCTCTGCATTGATAATAAATGCATCGTCGTGAAGCACTTTGATGGACGGATATTTATTGTTATGTTTTGCATGTGTCAGAGTAGACTTACCGGATCCGGATAATCCGAATACAGCAGCAACATATTTGGAACCGTCTTCCAGAGTGTATTCTTTCTGTCCGCCATGGCAGGAAGCATAACCGTTTCTGTTAGCAAGTGCCCATGCCAGAGTCAGAGTTCCTTTTTTATGTTCTCCGAAATATCTCATACCAAGAATTCCTGCACAGTTGGTATCTGTATTGAAATAGCACAGGCAGTTCGGGTCTGAAATGTCGGTCTTGTCTGTTCCAACCCACTGAGGATCAGAGAAAATGTAAATATCCGGCTCATTTTCATACAGTTTGGATGATTTGTACATCTTAACATAATTGTCAGACATGTACTGGAAGTTCAGCATCCAGGAGTAAAGGAGGTTCTCTTCTCCTTCCGGAATCAGCAGATGTGCTTTTACCATAAATTCCGGATCAAGACCGATATATACTTCTGCATGATACATGGTTTTCCATCTGGTATCATAAACTGCATCCATCAGAATCTTATCCAGTTCTGCGGTATTAACACCCGGTTTTCCGGTGATTCTTCTTGCAGGCGCATAACGTCCTGTGATAGAACCGTCATTAAGCAGCAATACTTTTGCATCCGGCTCCAGACCAAATTCCTCGCCTCTGTATACAGGCATGTCTGTTACAACAGTTCCCGGAGAATTCTTTGCAAGTTCATATGCTTCTTTCAGGGTATTTACCTTCACTACATTGTTACCGTAAAAAGCGGCTTCAATAATAGAACGGGTCTTGGAAAAACCAACTTTATTGGGCCCGATCTCTGTTCTTGGATAATATGCCTTTGTTGCCATTGTTTCATTTCCTCCTTAAATTTAAACTTCACTACTATATAGCATATCCTTTTGTCAATTCCCTGTCAATCTTTTTTTGTCTTTCTGTGTAAAAAAATGTTGTTTACATTGGGGTTCCTTTCCCGTTCCGTTTCACAGACAGGCAAAGTCTCAGCTTCTGCTGTCAGAATCTGCCCGGCTTCAGGTTTTCCTTCCGAAAAGGACCTGGAAGCAGTTCTCCCAGGGTCATGACACGGTAATCTTCCTGGTCATTGGCCAGAATTACCGAAAATGTGTCAAAATCGCAGAATTCTGCCAGTACCTGTCTGCAGATTCCGCAGGGGGCCAGATAATCATAATTGTCCCCGGTGATAACTATGGCCTCAAATTCCCGCTCACCTTCGGATACCGCTTTGAATACGGCAGTGCGTTCCGCACAGTTTGTAGCTGAAAAACTTACATTTTCAATATTGCAGCCTGTAAAGATCCTGCCGCTTTTTGTCAGAAGTGCAGCTCCCACACGGAATTTTGAGTAGGGCGCATAGGCAGATTCCTTTGCTGCGACTGCCTGAATAATCAGTTCCCGATACTCCATTCTGCTCTCCTTTCCGTCCATGCCGGACTATCCCTATTCTAAACTATTTTTACCGTAAAATCCATAAAAAAAATCGCAAAAATAAATAAATTTTTTAAATAAACTATGAATTTTTCGTAAATTACAGGATTTTTCTTGTCTCAATACAAAAATATATGATATGATAATAAAATACTTTTTAACAAACCATTTAAAGGGGGCTTTTATGAACACAAACAATTTTTGCGAAATCACACCGGAAATCGCCCGTCTGGCAGAATTAAGTCAGCAGGCCGCCACCATCAATCCGGATCTTTTTTCAGAATATGACGTAAAGAGAGGTCTGCGGGATTTAAACGGAAAAGGTGTTCTGGTAGGACTTACGGAAATTTCAGACGTATGTTCCACCAGAATGGAAAACGGGAAATCTGTTCCTGCACCTGGAGAACTGTATTATCGCGGATATAATGTGAAGGACATTATCCGGGGCCTTTCTGACAACGCTCATTTCGGTTTTGAGGAAAGTACATATCTCCTTTTGTTCGGAAAACTTCCGTCTCAGCAGGAACTGACAGATTTCTGCACATTGCTTGCAACATACCGTTCTCTTCCCACCAGTTTTGTCAGAGACATTATTATGAAAGCTCCCAGCCAGGATATGATGAATACTCTTGCCCGAAGCGTCCTGACTCTGTATTCCTATGATGACAGGGCAGATGACATCTCAATTCCCAATGTTCTGCGCCAGTGTCTGGAACTGATCAGTCTGTTCCCGCTCCTTTCCGTGTACGGATATCAGGCCTATCGCCACTATCACGACGGTGCCAGCCTTTTCATTCATACACCGGGACCGGAGCTGTCCACAGCGGAAACCATTCTGCATATTCTGCGGCCGGACAGTAACTATACGCCCCTGGAGGCAAAACTTCTGGATATTTCACTGATTCTTCATATGGAACATGGCGGCGGAAACAATTCCACGTTTACCACCCATCTGGTATCTTCCTCAGGTACGGATACCTATTCTGCCATTGCTGCTTCTCTTGGTTCTCTGAAAGGCCCAAAACACGGAGGTGCCAATATCAAGGTGGTAAAAATGTTTGAAGATATGAAAGAACATATTCATGACTGGAATGATGAAGAAGAAATCGGCGCTTATCTGACAGCACTCCTTCACAAAGAAGCATTTGACCGTGCGGGCCTGATTTATGGTATGGGCCATGCGGTATATTCTCTGTCAGATCCCCGTGCGGAACTGTTCCGTACTTTTGTGGAACGTCTTTCCAGAGAAAAGGGACGGGAGGAAGAATTTGCCCTTTACTCTACCGTGGAACGTCTGGCTCCCCGGATCATTGCAAGAGAACGGAAAATATACAAAGGGGTGAGCCCCAATGTGGACTTTTTCTCCGGATTTGCTTACAGTATGCTGAATCTTCCTCTGGAACTCTACACCCCTATTTTTGCCATCGCAAGAATTTCCGGCTGGAGCGCCCACCGTCTGGAAGAACTGAATTACAATGGTAAAATCATGCGTCCTGCCTATAAAAACGTACAGGAACACCGGGATTACATTCCCATGAAGGAACGCTGATTACCAGAATCTGCGTTTTGCCCGGTTTATGGAAATATAAAACCAGATACATACTGTCAGAAACAGCAGAATCATGGCACGCATTACAGCGGGAACAGGTGTTACACAGTCATTTACGAATCCTGCAAGACCAAACAGTGACGCCATTGCCCCCATAACGATGGTTCTTCCGTAAATATAATCTATGTATCCCTTTTCGTCCCGAATGGCGGAAACAGCCGTTCCGCCGGTAAACCAGCTGCTGAGTTTCCCTGTCTGTTTCATATTGACAGCAGAATAAACCGTATAAACTCCATAAATGAAAATGACTGCATCAAATAGTACCAACATGGTATAATTCCTTTCTTTATTGTTGCTTTTCTCTTCTTATCAGTATATAATGGTAATAATAAAATATTATATACGCTGTCGAAAAGGATTGCAAACGGTATTTATTAAAAGAAAAGATTGAAACTTACCATCAGTTGGTGTAGAATCATAATATATAAATCAATCAGCAAGGAGCGATTCGAATGGAAAATGTAAAAATATTAATCTGCGATGATTCCGTTCTGGCACGAAAACAGTTAAAGGATATCATCAAAAAATGCGGCTATGACAATTTTATAGAGGCTTCTAACGGACAGGAGGCATTTGACCGGTATAAGGAAGAACAGCCGGATCTGGCATTTCTGGATATTGTTATGCCTGTAAAAGACGGCGTGGAAGCGATTCGCGACATTCGCGGTTTTGATCCCAAAGCCTATATTGTGGTTGTTTCCTCTGTAGGTACTCAGACCCAGCTGAAAAATGCTATTTTAGAAGGAGCACGTGATTTTGTACAGAAGCCTTTCTCTTCTTCTGCGATTGCAGAAATTTTAAAAGGGCGTTTTGAAGGGAGATAAGAGTTATGCATACGCAGTTTTTTGGTAATTTTTTGCTTAATAAAGGGGTTATCACTCCTGAACAGCTGATAGAGGCTTTGAAAATTCAGTCCTCTACTCACAAAAAATTCGGTACACTGGCAATTCATTCCGGATATATGTCAGCAAGTGAAGTCGCAGACGTCTATATTACACAGACCCATTACGATAAACGTTTTGGAGAACTTGCCATGGAACTGGGTTATCTTACTCCGGAACAGGTGGACAAACTGCTGACCATTCAACTCCCGAACTATATGTTGCTGGGACAGATTCTGGTAGATCAGAAAATCCTGACACATATTGAACTGGAAAATCTGATTACAGAGTATAAATCTGAATATGAAATTTATGAACTGGATATGATGGAAGAACAGAAAAACCTGGTGGATAAACTTCTTTCCAGCCTTTATCTTCCTGAGGAGCTGCCAAACACACAGAATATTATTTCTTATCTTACGCTCCTTTTTAATAATCTGGTACGCTTTATCGGGGAAGATTTCACACCTTTGAATATTATGACTTTACCTGAAGTTCCCACCAGCTTCTGTGTTTCACAGATGGTAGACGGTTCATTTGCTTTTATGTCTGCACTGGACATGGACACAGAAACGTCAATCGCTTTTGCCAGCAGATATGTGGACGAAGAATTTGAAGAATTCGACGAATATGTCAGTGCTTCCATGGAAGATTTTCTGAATTTACATAACGGTCTTTTTTCTGTAAATATGTCAAACGATTATACACTGGAATTACATTTACAGCCCCCTGCTGCTCATGAGAATACGGTGCTGGCAACAGAATCTCCCTGTTATCTGCTTCCGATAATTTATTCCTTTGGAACTGTTAATTTTATTTTCTCTATAACATCATAAAATTACACAAAAAAGAATCCTGCACTGCAGGATTCTTTTTTGTGTATGGAAAAATCTTTCAGCTGAAAGATTTTCCTGTGGCATAAAACAGCCCATACGAATCTCGCAGAGATGGCATGGATTGTTTTACAACCGGCCCCCTGGGCAAATTATATATTCAGGAATTTTTTTACCACGGACTGCATTTCTTCCACTTCACAGACTGTTTTATGTCTGACCGGGGCTGTCCGGATATCCTCAATGGCCTGAGGTACCTTTACTCCGGATATTGTTTCCAGTTCATCAATTAATTCAAAATCCGGCCTGTTTTCATATTTTCTGTCAATGGCTGTCATAACGCTTCTGGCAAATTTATAGGGGCTTGCAGTGGAAGCAATTACTGCCTTTGTGTCATCTCCTGTTTCTGATTTATATTTCTGATATACGGCCGCTGCCACCGCCGTATGGGTATCAATGATATATCCTGTTTCCTGATAAATTTCCCGAATTACTGCTGCTGTCTCCGGCTCACTGGCATAATTTCCGTAAAATACAGAAAGCCTTTCCTTCATTTCCTCTGTTATCTCATATGTTCCGGATTCCTGCAGTTCTTTCATCAGGGAAGAGTTTTTTTCTGCATCATTCCCTGCAATACGATAAATCAGACGCTCCAGATTACTGGATATCAGGATATCCATGGAAGGAGAAGAAGTCAGGATAAATTCCCGATTTCTGTCATATGTACCGGTACGGAAAAAATCGTACAATACTTTATTTTCATTGGAAGCACAAATCAGCTTTCCAACAGGGATCCCCATATTTTTTGCATAGAATGCCGCCAGAATATTTCCAAAATTTCCGGTGGGAACCACCACGTTCATACTCTCTCCGTTTTTAATTTCTCCTGATTTTATCATTCTGGCACAGGCATACACATAGTAAACAATCTGTGGCACCAGCCGCCCGATATTAATGGAATTGGCAGAAGAAAACTGATATCCGGATTCTTTCATGAGTTTTCCCAGCTCTTTATCAGAAAACATCTGTTTCACGCCGGTCTGAGCCTGGTCAAAGTTCCCATTAATGCCAACTACCAGGGTGTTATCCCCTTTCTGAGTCACCATCTGTTTCTGCTGTACCGGACTGACGCCGTCTTTGGGATAAAATACAATGATTTTTGTTCCTTCTACATCTGCAAATCCGGCCAGAGCCGCTTTTCCTGTATCGCCGGAAGTTGCGGTCAGAATCACAATATCATTTTTCACCTGATTCTTTCTGGCTGATGTTATCATCAGATGGGGCAGAATGGAAAGAGCCATATCTTTAAAAGCAATGGTGGCTCCGTGGAACAATTCCAGATAGTTTACATCCTGAGCTTTTACCAGCGGTGCAATTTCTTCTGTGTCAAACTTCTCATCATAGGCGTTTCTGATACAGGTTTTCAGTTCTTCTTCCGTAAAATCTGTCAGAAACAGCTTCATCACTTCATATGCAGTCTCCTGATAAGTCATCTCTGCCAGTTTTTCCACCGGTATATCCAATACCGGAATCTGCTCCGGAACAAACAGTCCTCCATCTTCTGCCAACCCTTTTAAAATCGCCTGAGAAGGGGATGCTTTTTCATTGTCATTTCTTGTACTTACATATAACATATTCTGTTCCATCCTTTATCATTATTGATTGTCATTAACAGTTCAGGGGTGCCCCGGCAATTCTCCGGGACACCCCTCATTATAAAAGTTTTCCTTTGCTCTGTCAATCTCTGCCTGAAAGTTCAGGGAAGTGTATAAAATTCATGTCCGCCATACTGAAACAGCCAGGTCAGATTGTTGTCAAACCAGGCCATATCGTAAGGATTGGCTTTCCTGCGGGCAGAAAAAAACAATGCTCCCTGGGAAAAATCTTCTCCGTATATGGCTTTGTCCACAGCATCCACCGTTGTCTGGGTCACTTCCACGGAATAGTATCTTCCGTCAGCAGTAGGCGCAAACTGAGGACTGCCGCCGCTTCGCTCAAAAATCACTTCATAGACAGATGATTCAAATTCTTCTGCAAGAACCCGGTTCAGAATTACTTCTGCCACCAGAATTCTTCCCTGTTCATCTTCTCCTCCTGCCTCTGCCTGTACAATGCGAAGGAGGGCGTCATAGTCCTCTTCTGTAAGAATAATATCTCCATAGGGATTCACCGGAACCTGCTGTACTTCATTGTGAACCGGCTGAATACTGGCACATACAGCCACTACTTCCCGTTTTTCAATACGGGCCTTCTGTGCCTCCTTTATTTTGCTTTGTTCTGATTCCATTGCCTGTTTACAGGAAGCCGCAAAATTTCCTGCTGTCACAGGCTCTGCTCCTTTGGAGTTTCCATTTCCTGCAGGCACCCCGGTCTCTTCTGTATTTTCAGTCTGCAGCAGAAGTTCCGGTTCCTGAAAATTTTCTGTCTGAATCTCCTCTTCGGGCCCCTTCATACTGCTGCATTCCACTGCACTCCTGCTTTTTCCTGCACCGCCAAATCCATGGGCATTCAGAGAAATCATTGCAAATACCGAAAATCCGGAAACAAGAACTGCACAATTCCGATAGGACTTTTTGGATATATTTCGAATACAACAATATACGTTCTTTAGTAAGTTTTGAATTGTCAACATAATCGTTCCTCTTTTCCATTTGACTTTTCCATAATTTACCATATCTTTTCCAGTATCCCAAAAACTTGCGTTTCTGCATTTTTGTGATATACTTATTTTGTATTTTTTTACCGAAAAAATACATGGAAATATGATTTATGGAGGGTATTATGCTGCCAGGTGTCTATATTGCTTACAAAAAAAACGGAACTGCTTACTATCGCGCCAGTATCACTTATCATGGTAAGCATATATCTCTGGGCAGCTTTGATACCGAGGAGAAAGCTAATCTTGCCTACTGTGAAGCCTCCGAGCTTCTTCAGGACACTTCTGTCTCCTTTGAAGACGCCTTCTCACTACCAACTATTTTAAGTTTTGGTAAAGTGATTTCTTTGTTGAATTTTCGGGATAATCTCATTTATTTTAAAAATCCTATTTATTTGAGGAATAATTATTTTATTTACTATATTTCCAGAAGGGACGAATTAAAATTTGATATTGATGATTTGTTTTACTATTCCAGTCATAAAATCATGCGCCGGCAGGGCCATCTTTTTGTGAGCGACTATGGAATGCAGGTTAATATTCTTTCCCGATACGGCATTAAAAATTATGCCGTGGCCGGACGGGATTATTATTTTGCCAATGAAGATGCCACAGATTACCGCTATTCCAATATTATTGTAGTTAATAAATATTATGGTGTGACAAGAATTGCCACATCCGGTGAAGAATGTTATAAAGTACAGATACATATCAATGGAAATTATATGGTAGGAATCTACCACAAGGAAGAAGAGGCTGCAATTGCTTACAATAAAGCTGCAGATCTGGCAAAAAAATACGGAATCTCCAAAAATTTCCAGACCAATTATCTGGAGCATTACTCTCCCCGTGAATATGCTGAAATTTACAGTCAGACAAAAATTTCTGAAAAATATATACAATATCTGGAACAAAATGTGCAATCCCCCGGATTTTAAGGAATTGCACACTTTGACGCGCCAGTGCACTTATGCAGTTATGTTCTGCCTGTGCCTGGCATATTTATTTTTATGCTTTCTGATTGATATAGTTAATCAGCCCTTCCGCTTTGATAATCTTCTGCATAAATTCAGGAAAAGCCTGCCCCTGGAAGGTAGTCCCTTTTGTCTTGTTGGTGATGATTCCGCTGTCAAAATCAACCTCCACCTTATCTCCGGCTTCAATTCCCTTCGCTGCCTGCGGACATTCAATAATAGGCAGGCCGATATTGATGGCATTCCGATAAAAGATCCTTGCAAATGTCTCTGCAATTACGCAGCTCACACCTGCTGCTTTGATGGCAATGGGGGCATGTTCTCTGGAGGAACCGCATCCGAAATTCTTATCTGCCACAATCAGGTCCCCTGCCTGTACTCTGTTTACAAAGTCTTTGTCAATATCTTCCATACAGTGTGTGGCCAGTTCCTTGGGGTCTGAAGAATTCAGGTATCTTGCCGGAATAATCACGTCTGTATCCACATTGTCTCCATATTTAAATACTGTTCCACTGGCTTTCATTTTATTTTCCCTCCTGTTCCTCTGGTGCCGAAATTTTACCGGTCACTGCACTGGCTGCAGCTACTGCCGGACTTGCAAGGTATATTTCTGATTCCACATGTCCCATACGTCCCACAAAATTGCGGTTTGTGGTGGATACACAGCGCTCTCCTTCTGCCAGAATACCCATGTACCCTCCCAGACACGGACCGCAGGTTGGTGTGCTTACAATTGCTCCTGCCTCTATAAAAGCCTTAAGGAGCCCTTCTTCCATTGCTTTCAGATAAATCTGCTGGGTGGCCGGAATTACAATACAGCGCACTCCCTTTGCCACTTTCTTTCCCTTTAATATTTCTGCTGCTGTGCGCAGGTCATCAAGGCGCCCGTTGGTACAGGATCCGATTACTACCTGGTCAATGGCTATTTCACCAACCTGGTCAATGGTCTTTGTATTCTCCGGTAAATGGGGAAATGCCACGGTAGGTTTAAGAGTGCTTAAATCAATGGTATATTCTTCTTCATATTCCGCATCTTCATCTGCCTCATATATCTTAAATTCCCGGTCAGAATGTTCTTTCATATATTGAATTGCTTTCTCATCCACAGGGAAAATACCATTCTTTCCGCCTGCTTCAATAGCCATATTTGCAATGGTAAAGCGGTCATCCATGGACAGACTGCTGATGCCTTCCCCTGTAAATTCCATGGATTTATACAATGCTCCATCCACGCCAATCATTCCGATGATATGCAATATCACATCTTTTCCGCTAACCCATCGGGACAGTTTTCCTGTAAGATTAAACCTGATGGCGGAAGGGACCTTGAACCATGCTTTTCCGGTGGCCATTCCTGCCGCCATATCTGTACTTCCCACTCCTGTGGAAAAAGCGCCCAATGCTCCATATGTACAGGTGTGAGAATCTGCACCGATAATCACATCTCCTGCCACAGTAAGCCCCTGTTCCGGAAGAAGGGCATGTTCAATCCCCATTTCTCCCACGTCAAAATAATTGGTAATTTCATGTCTGCAGGCAAATTCCCGGACACATTTACAGTGCTGCGCAGATTTTATATCCTTATTGGGCACAAAATGGTCCATAACCAGAGCAATTTTGTCTTTATGAAATACACCTTCCGTTGTAAACTTATCCATTTCGTTAATCGCAACCGGTGCAGTAATGTCATTCCCCAACACCAGATCCAGATTCGCTTCTATCAGCTGTCCGGCCTTTACTTCCGGAAGGCCTGCTGCTGCCGCAAGAATTTTCTGTGTCATCGTCATTCCCATGTTTCAATCCTCCTGTTCCTTTCTTTCTGCTTGCTATTTTAACATATTCCATAGTATAATAGAAATACATATTAAGTATAATCATTATAATGTACAGTTATAGTACCATTTCCTGAAAGAACAGGCAGACACATTCACTTTGTTTACGTTATGTCAGAATATACACAGTGTAGGAAAGCCCTTGCAGCAGAAAAAAGAAAGGACTGATAATTATGGAACAGAATCTTTCATCTTATCGTATTTTTTATGCAGTTGCCAATACTGGAAATATTTCCAAAGCGGCAAAAGAACTGTATATCAGTCAGCCGGCCATCAGCAAGTCTGTCCAGAAACTGGAGGAAAATATCGGGGTGAAACTGTTTGAGCGCAGCTCCAGAGGAGTTGTCCTGACTTCAGAGGGAGAACTTTTGTATACCCATGTAAAATCTGCTTTTGAAACCCTTACCCTCGGAGAAGATAAGCTGCGCCGCTCCATTGCTCTTGGAGTGGGAAATCTGGCTATTGGGGTGAGTTCTACCCTCTGTAAATATATTCTGCTTCCCTGCCTTAAGGAATTTATAAAAAAATATCCTCATATCAATATTTCCATTACCTGCCATTCCACCAACCAGACGCTGAAACTTCTGGAAGACGGAAAACTGGACATCGGCCTTGTCGGTAAACCGGAACTTCTGAAAAATATGGATTTCTATCCAATCCGGGAGATTGAAGACATTTTTGTAGCCACCAGAGATTATCTGCACAACCTTAAAATCCGAGGTGTGGAAAGATCTTTTCTTCTGCAGAGTTCCACCCTTCTCCTTCTGGACCGTGAAAATATGACACGCCAATATATTGATAATTATTTTCAGACCAGTCATTTGCCAGTTCAGGATATTATTGAAGTCTCCAATATGGATCTCCTGATTGAAATGTCAAAAATCAGTCTTGGTATAGGCTGTGTCATCCGGGACTTTGTACAAAACGAACTGAAAACCGGAACTCTTCTGGAAATTCCCTGTGGTTCTTCCATTCCCAAACGGTACATAGGTTTTGCCTACAGAAAAGATACTCGAATTTCGAAATCTCTGGAACACTTTATTGACTTTTATGAAGAATATTATTCAGAATTCGATTTTCCACTTCCATAAACTCACGTTCTCTGTGAATTCTATTGGGAGTTCAGTATACTGGAAAAATCTGCTGACTGCCAGCGTATCAGACTATGTGGTTATTTCGGGAATATGAACGGTTGATTTTCTGATAATATTACTTAGAGTTGCTTTATGGAATTAAAAATCTCTGTATCGTTTTGCTGTGGTCTTTTACCACACTTTTCAATACCTCTATGTCAGCCTGCATCTGTTCTGTCTGTACAATACCGTCTCTGTAACGATAAAAAGTGGAAATATAGCATTCTTCGATATTCTGCAGACGTGGTGAAAGGTCATTCTCCATTTTCAGGTTTAAAATCCGGATGCCCTTTTTCAGAATCCGGGATTCCGTATTCAGCGTTTCCACGTCTTCCTTCAGTGTACCTACATCCTCTTTTAATGTATCTACGTCTTCTTTTAATGTGTTCACGTCTCCTTTTAATGTATCCACATCTTTTCTCAGTTCTTTCACTTCTGTTTTCAGTGTTCCCACATCTTCTTTTAATATATCTACGTCTTTTCTCAGTTCTTTCACTTCTGTTTTCAGTGTTCC